>CAVWTI010000027.1:0-66934 GCA_963757855.1 uncultured Gemmatimonadales bacterium | reverse complement strand
TATATCCGATCCGCCGCCGAATCTCGCCGGAATTGAGTGAATTTTTCGCGGCGGTGTTCAAAAGGCCCAATCACTTCGACGTGAATTCATCGAGCACCTTCGAATAATCGAACGGTTGCTGTTGAATGCCGCTGGCGGTGTTGCCGCCGCCCCGGCCGGGTTTGCCGCTGTCGCGATTCACGGACCAGAATCCGATGCTGCACACCCAGGGCTTTTGCTTGGCCCAATCGCGAATCGTTTTGGCATCGGCGAGGGAAAACAATTCCGCGCCCTTGTTGCCCCCTTTGCCGATCATCGGCGTTATGCCGATCTGCATTGCCGGATCGATCGCGTGGCACTGCTCGTGGGCTTTCTCACGCTGGCAATGCACAATTCGCTCATCGTTCGGTCTTTGAAAAAATGCGGGCCAAAATACATCGTCATCACGTTGGCCGATTTGACCTTCACGCCTTTCGCCGCGGCGTCTTTCAACATCTCTTGCGAATGCTTGGAAATCCCGTTGGGATCGACCGGCAAAGTAAACGAAATCAGCAAGCCTGGGCTCTTTTTTTGCAGCGCCGCCAGCACGGTGTTTCGCCGCTGGTTGGCCGCGTCGTCTTCAAGTTGCTTGCCTTCGATGTCAAAATCGAGCCAGGTGAATTGATACCGATCGACGACCGACCGATACTTGGCTTCCAGCTTTCCCAAATCGGTTTCCACCAGCGCCAAATCCTTGCCTCCCGCGCCGCCGAATGAAATCAGCACGTCGCCGCCGCGCTTGCGGATCGCATCGATCTGATCGTGGTACAGATTCTTCTCCATCGGCGTGCGGCCATCCCATGCCGGATTGCCCTGCTTGTCGGCAATGATGAACGCCAGCGTGTAATGCTTCAGTCCGCAGGCATCGTCGCAGTCGGTCAGCTTGAAATGATCGCCCGAGCCGATGTACATGTACGGAGCGAACACCCGCCGGCCACTCGGCCCGCGCTGTGCTCGCCAGACACGTCGATAGGATGAGGCAGATAACGGCCGGCAAACGGTTCGCAAAAAGTTGTCGCATGATCACTCCATTGCTTTAGTTACCGACGGCGTCCTATGCGATAATCTGCTTCACCACCTGCCCGCTGACATCCGTCAACCGATAATCGCGGCCGGCGTGGCGGTAGGTGAGGCGCCGTGGTCGAGGCCCAGCAGATGCAGGATCGTGGCGTGGAAATCGTGGACGTGAACGCGGTTTTCAGCGACGGCGATGCCGTAGTCGTCGGACGAGCCGTGGATGATCCCGCCTTTGACGCCGCCGCCCGCCATCCACGATGAAAAGCACTGGTGATGATGTTCTCGGCCCGGATGATTGGCTTGCTCGTGATACGGCGTGCGGCCGAATTCGGTGGTCCACACGACCAGCGTTTCGTCCAACATGCCGCGAGATTTCAGGTCCTTGATTAGCCCGGCGATCGGTTGATCGACGTTCCTGGCCACCGGCAGATGGTCGTTCATGTTGGCGTGCGAATCCCAATTGTTCGACGAACCGGTGTCGATCAATTCGATGAACCGCACGCCGCGCTCGGCCAGCCGCCGGGCGATCAGGCATTGCCAGGCGAAGCCGTCGGTCCGGCCGCGCTCGAGGCCATACAGCTTCAGCGTCGCATCGGTTTCGCCGGTGAGGTCGAACACGAGCGGCGCCTCGCGCTGCATCCCGAAGGCCGTTTCGAACGATTTGATTTGGGCCTCAAGCACCGCGTCGCCGGGCCGATCGGCCGCGTGCCGGCGATTCATTTGGGCCACGCGATCCAGTTCCAATTGCTGCAACTCGGCGCGGTCTGGCGGAAGAGATTCGGGATCGGCGTCGGGCCGGGAACGACGTGTGTGCCCTGATAACAGCCGGGCAAAAAGTCGCTGCCCCAAGTTTGCTGGCCGGCATAAGGGACATGCGGAGCGATCGCCACAAACGACGGCAGATTCTGGTTCTCGGTTCCCAGCCCGTAGCTCACCCAGGCGCCGGCGCTGGGCCGGGCGAACGTGAACGAGCCGGTGTGCATGCCGAGCGTGGCTTCATAGTGATTCGTATGATCCGACTCCATCGAATGGATCAGGCATATATCGTCGACGATCGAGCGGACATTCGGAAACAAGTCGCTGACCCGCGTGCCGCATTGGCCGCCGGGCCGGAACTCCCAGTTCGGCTTTTTCAGATACCGCGTGAACTTGCCGATCTTGCCCTGCCAATTGTCGATCGAGATCGGCTTGCCGGCGTCGGCGAAGAGCTTTGGCTTGAAGTCGAACGAATCGACATGCGACACGCCGCCGGTCATGTAAAGGAAGATGACGCATTTCGCCCGCGCGGGGAACATCGGCGGCTTTGGCGCCAATGGGTCCGACGGTTTTGACGAAACGGCGCCGGCGGCCAAATCGGCCATCATGCCGCTGAGCGCAACGCTCCGAACCCGCCCGCGGCGCGCTGAAGCATCGCCCGGCGCGAAAACTGTTGAGGGTTCATACTATAGTTTCCGGTAAGGCTCTGACAGGATTATTCGACGTACAAAAATTCGTTGCTGACCATCAAAGTGCGCGCGAAAGCGGCCAGGCTCGCGCAGGCGCTGGTTTTCCGGCACGCCCGATTTCGCCAGTTGCTCGCGGTACTCTTGCAAAAATGCCAACGATTCGGCGCTGCTGTTCGCTCGGCGGCCGGGATAGCGCCAGTTCATAGCCCAAATCAATTCGGGACGGATCGTCCGATCGTTCTCGAATCAATCGCGCCGCCAGTCCGTTCGACTGCGCGAAAACAAACGGCGAGTTCATCAGGAATAAAGCTTGCGTCGGCACGATCGTCGGCAATCGACGGGCGGTCGTGGCATTGGGATCGGCGCCGTCGAACAGCGCCAGATACGGATGCCGCCGCAATCGCATCGTCATCAGATAGACGCTACGGCGATTGGTGTCGTATTCGGCGTTGAACGGATTGTGCTGCGTGAAATTCCAGCTTTCGACCGGCGGAAACGGATGCGCCGCGCCCATTGTCGGGTCCAAATTGCCGCCGAGCGCGAGCATGGCATCGCGGATCGATTCGGCGTCGAGACGCGCGCGATTGAAATGCCAGAGAAGATCGTTCGGCGGGTCGATCTCGGTATCGCGCGGATCGTCGTCGGCCGAGAGTTGATAGGTTTGCGACAGCATGATCAGCCGATGCATCGCCTTGACGGACCACTGGCCGGCGACGAATTTCGTGGCCAGATAATCGAGCAACTCGGGATGCGTCGGCCGGCTGCCGCGGGCGCCGAAATCATTTTCGCTATGGACGATTCCGTAGCCGAAATGATGCTGCCAGATGCGGTTGACCATCACGCGGGCGGTGAGTGGATTTTGCGGCCGAGTCAGCCAGCCGGCCAATTCCAGCCGCCCGCTGCCGGATGATTTCGCCGGCAACGGATCGCCGCCGAGTATTTCGAGAAACCGCCGGGGAACTTCATCGCCCAATTTCGTCGGCTCGCCGCGTTTTTGGATATTGCGCATTTTTGCCGGTTCCCTCGAAAGCGCCGTAGGCTTGTTCGTAAGGCCCCGCTTCGACGAGTGCAGTCCGCGGCGGCGGTCGATGTCGGACCGCTGCGGTTCGCAGCTCGGCCAGGCGGGCGTTCAACTTGGCCGCCTCGTCGGGCTTTACACCGTCGGGCTTCGCAGCGGCCGCCTTCAAATCGCGATTCACAGCGGCCTGATCCGCGTCGTTCTTCTTCACTTTGTCGGCCAGCGGGGCCAGTTTTTCGTCGAATGCCTTCTTCGCGGCGGCGGCTTTCGGCGGCGGAACGAGCGGAACCATGTCGCGCGGGCGGTTCTTTTCCTCCGAGCCGGCGAAAGAATAGTTCGTGCTGGCGAAAATGCCGTAGAGAGCGTAATAGTCGCGGCTCGAGATCGGATCGAATTTATGATCGTGGCAGCGGGCGCAGCCGATCGTCAGGCCGAGCATCGATTGGCCGATCGTGTCGATCGTGTCTTGGATCGTGAGATGCTGATAATTCTGCGGGTCGAAGCCGAATCGCCGCGAAATGGCGATGAAACCGGTCGCCGTGACGCGCTCGGCGAATTTGTCGCGCGGGCCGGCGGCGGCCAGAATATCGCCAGCAATCTGCTCGCGCAGGAATTCGTCGTAGGGCTTGTCTTGAGTGAACGAGTTGATCACGTAGTTGCGATATTTGTAGGCCTCGCGCACGGGAAAATCGGCAGTTTCGCCGGCCGTGTCGGCGTAGCGCACCACGTCGAGCCAGTGGCGTCCCCAGCGCTCGCCATAAGCGGACGAGGCTAACAGTCGATCGACGACGCGGGCAAAGGCGTCGGGCGACGCATCCGCAAGAAACGCCGCGACTTCGCCGGGCGTCGGCGGCAAGCCGGTCAGATCGAACGTCGCGCGGCGGATCAGCGTCCGCTTGTCGGCCGGCTTGACGGCAACGACGTGGCTCGACTCCTGCCTTGCCAGAATGAATGCATCGACATCATTCTTACACCACGCGGCATTGCGAACCTTGGGAATTGCCGGGGCGGAATCGGCTGAAACGACCAGAAGCGGCGTTCCTCGGCCGTCGGGCCGCCGCTGCGAATGGCGGGCGAATGTGAATTGCCCTGTGAAGCACTGTGCGAATCGCTCGGCCACGGTGCGCGACGCTTGACCCAAGTGCTCAACAGCGCGACATCATCGGCCTTGAGCGTGGCGTCGGGCGGCATCTTCACTTCTCCATGCCGCGCGACGGCATTGATCAGCAAGCTCTTTTCCGGCGCACCCGGCACGATCGCCGGCCCCCGATCGCCGCCTTGCATCATCGTCGCCAGCGAATCAAGCCGCAACCCCGATTCCTGCTTTTTAGCCGCCGTGACATTTATAGCAAGTATCAGCAAGCAGCGGCCGAATCTTGTTTTCAAACAGTGCCGCATCGTCGGCACCGGGCGTGGCGGCAGCGGAAAACGTCGCGGAAAAAAGAAATGCGAGAAGAAGGCAGGCCGGCACGATTCGGAAATAGTGCATGGTTGGCAATCAGCGAGTCTCTTCGTACCTCAAGCCTCAAGCCTGTGGCCTACGTCGCCTTCAATTCATAAGTCCGCTCGCCCGGCGCTCCGCCCCAGTTGCCAAGCGCCACCTGATACAACTCATGTCCGCATGGAGTCGGATACTTGCCGGTGATGCAAGCCTGGCAAAGTTGGTCGCTATCGAAGCCGATCGCCCGGCAAATCGACTCGACCGGCAAATAGCGGAGCGAATCGGCGCCGAGTTTCGCCGCCATCTCGGCCTGAATTTCGTCGGTCAACGGCCCGCCGTTCATGTATTTCGGGGCAAACAGTTCATCGACGGTCGAAAAATCGATCCCGTAAAAGCAGGGGCGATGATCGGCGGGCAGGCCACGCGGACGTGAATCTCGCGCGCCAGGCCCATTTCGCGAATCCGTTTCACCAGCACGGGCATTGTCGTCGAGCGGACGATCGAATCTTCGACCAGCAGCACGCGTTTTCCTTCGAGCACTTCGCGGAGCGGCGTGTATTTGGTTTCGGCTTTTCGTTTGCGATTGCCGCCCCCTTCGATGAACGTCCGCCCGCTGTAGCGATTGCGGATTAGCCCTTCGAGCGACGGAACCTTGAGCTTGTAGGCCATCGCGTCGGCGGCGGCTTTGCTCGTGTCGGGCACGGGGACGATGATCGTGTCGGCGTCGATACGAGCGTTTCCAGCCGGGCCATCTCCTCGCCGAGCCGCTTGCGCGACAGATAGACGCTGCGGCCGTCCATCGTGCTGGCCACGTTGGCGAAATAAATCCACTCGAAAAAGCAATGCGCCTTCCGCGGACTGCGGGCAAACGTGTGCATCTCCATCCGGCCGTCGGTGACGATGATCGCCTGGCCCGGCAGCAAGCTTTTGATGCTCTCCGACGCAAATCCGAGGTTCAGCAGCGCGACACTTTCGCTGGCGGCGGCCAACAGTGGCCCTTCCTTGGCGTAGCAGAGCGGGCGAATCCCCAGCGGATCGCGGGCCACGACCAAATCGCCGAGCGCGTTGAGAATGACCAGATTATAAGCCCCATCGAACCGCCGACTGATATTCCGCAGCACTTCGACCATCGTCGGCCGGCGATCGCCGGAAAGCTCTTGACTGATGCAGTGGAGGATGATTTCGGTGTCGTTGTCGCGGGCGAGGTGATTATCGTCGTCGGCCAGCACGGCTTCGCGAAGTTCCTGATAATTGGCCAATTGGCCGTTGAAACCGAAACTGAACCACTTGTGCTTTTGCAGATGCTGCCGCTCGAACGGCTGGGCATAGTTGTGGTCTTCGGCGCCGCAGGTGGCATAGCGGACATGCCCGATGGCGGCCCGGCCGAGGCAGTCCTTCATCACGCTTTCGTACTTGCCGACGTGGTTCATCCGAAACACTTCGCTGACGCTGCCTACATCCTTGTAGGTGCTGATCAACTGGTTTCGCAGCGGATTGAACGAGGTCATGCCGGCCGAAAGCTGGCCTCGATTTTGGATGTCCAGCAGCATCCGCGGCACAAGCCGGGAGACCTCTTCCGGCCCCTGTTCGGGACAAAGCGGGCTAACTTCGCGGCCGGGCAGGTGATAAACCGCCACGATGCCGCATTCATGCTTCAATTCGCTCATCGCCGAAACTCGCCGCGGGGTGCAGGCAGGGCGGGGTGATGGATGGCGGGACAAGGTGAATTTGGCCCGGCAGACCATTCTACGCGGAGAGGCCCTGATTCACAACGAGTCGGCGATAAGGCCGGCGGACAAGGGTGTTGGTCGAACGCGCCGGAAAGGTATCCTATCTAAACGTTTACATTGCTCGCGAAACGCCAAAACCCAGGGAAGGCGGGCAACGCGTTTCTTGTCGCCGAAGATCGTTGGCCGCCATCCCTGGGCTTAGCGCGGATCGCGCCGCATCGTGTCGCAATTGCAACAAACCGCGTCGGACCCCATGACCGATCTGCTGCGTCAAGAAATCGCCACCGCGGCTCACACGCTAGTCGTGAAAGTCGGCACTCGGATCCTCACCGGCTCCGATGGCCTGCTCGATCAACAGCGCGTCGCCGCGCTGGCGGAAGAATTGCACCAGGTGATCGCGTCGGGCCGAAAGGTGGCGCTGGTTAGTTCCGGAGCCGTCGGAGCGGGGATGGGCCGGCTCGGGATCAAACGCCGCCCCAGCGATTTGGCGCAGCTTCAGGCCGTCGCCGCCGTTGGGCAAAGCGCCCTGGTCGAAGCCTACGATCGCAATCTCCGCTCGCACGGCCATCATGCCGCGCAAGTGCTGCTCATCGCCGATGATCTCGACAACCGCACGCGGTATCTCAACATCCGCAACACGCTGCTGACGCTGTTCGAACTCGGCGCCGTGCCGATCATCAATGAAAACGACACCGTCAGCGTCGAGGAATTGCAAACCACGTTTGGCGACAACGACCGCCTGGCCGCGATGGTCACGAACTTGATCCGCGCGCCGCTGCTGGTGCTCCTTTCCGATGTCGAAGGCCTGTACGACGGCGATCCGGCCGATCCGGGTTCAAAAGTCATTCCGACGGTCACGCAATTTGGACGAATCGACCTGGGCCTTGGTGCGCGATCGGGCCACCGGATTGAGCAAAGGCGGAATGGCCAGCAAGCTCAAAGCCGCCGACGATGGCCGTGACCGCCGGCGAAAACGTCATCATCGCCAGCGGCAAGCAGCCGGGCACGCTGGCCCGAATCTTGGCCGGCGAATCGGTCGGCACGCTGTTCGTCGCCCAAGGCGAATCGTATTCCTCGTGGAAGCGCTGGCTCGGCCTGACGGCCCAACCGCGCGGCCGATTGGTCGTCGACGACGGAGCCCGCCGCGCCATCGAGCATCAAGGCCGCAGCCTGCTGGCGATCGGCATCGTCAGCGTCGAAGGCACGTTTCGCAAAGGCGACGTCGTGTCGCTCAACGATAGCCACGGCCAGGAATTTGCCCGCGGACTGTCGAACTACGCGGCCGAAGAAATCCAGCGCATCAAAGGCCTGAAAACCGACCAAATCGCCACCGCCCTCGGCCACTGCCCGCATGATGAAGTGATTCATCGAGATCATTTGGCAAGGGGCCAGGGGTGCAGGGGGCCAGGGGGCCGGGGAAAGAGAGGCTTGGGACCGTAAGAATTGCCTGATCGGAATCTTGGTGCATCGGCGGCCGGGCGGGAAGCGATTTGTGTCGATCCAGGCCGCTAGCTAGAGTGATTTTCTCGAGCCGATCGCATAGCATGGAATGGTTGGTGTTCAATCATTCATCCCCGGCAGCGCGCAAACTCTCTTTCCGACCACAACCGTGAAGCTCGATCGTCTACGCTCGTTTTTTTCGACCAGTCCTTCGGCGAAGCTGATGCGCTCGCCGAATGCCGCCCAAATTGTTTTTTTCCTGCACTGCCAGTTCAAAGAGTCGGGCAAGATCACGTTGCCCCATTCCCGTCTTCTGCAAAGACTCTCGGAATTCCTCGACAATGTCCATGAAACTGATCCAGACGTATTTGAAGGATCGCCCGGAGACTGTATCTCGCCGATTGGTCGTCGGGCGATAGCCGCTGGCTGCGAAGGTTTTCCGACGCCATGCACTCCGAGGCGGTCTACGAATTGACGCCGCATAGCGAAGACGTATTGAAATTCCTCGGAGAATCGCTCGATCGAAATCTCGGATTCGTCGGCACGGAATCGAGACTGAAGCGAATCATCGAAACTTTGTCGGACATTGTCGTTCGCGGCTCGTCGGATCGCTCCCGGCGACTGGATCATCTGTCGCCGAACGAGAATTGCTCGACCGCGAGATTTCCGAGATCGAATCGGGCGCGGCAGTTTCGACCTACAGCTCGACCGCAATTCGCGAGCGCTTTGCGGAGGCCGTTTCCGATCTCGCCTCGCTGCAAGGAGATTTTCGCGCCGTCGAAGAGTGTTTCAAAACGATCACGCGAGAACGTCCAAAAAAAACAGGCCGAAGTCGACGGCTCGCGAGGCGACATCCTCGGGTTTGCCCTGGCCGCGGAAGACAGTTTGAAGCAACAGGATCAAGGCGTCAGCTTCGATGAATTCGTGCGATTGGTGCTATCGCCGAGCAAGCAGGATCAATTCGAGACGATTGTCGCCCGGCTCGACGAGATTGAAGTGTTGGTCGAGCAAGTCGAAGGGATGCGGCGGATTCGCGGCATGATTGGCAGCCTTTCGGACGAAGCCCAAAAAGTGCTCGGCACGACCCGCCGCTTGAGCTCGACGTTGCGGCGGCTGCTCGATTCGCGGGTCAAATCGGCCCGATTGCGGCTGGCGGCGGTGCTGCGAGAGATTCGCGGCGCCGCGGTTCGTCTCGCCGAAGATCCACCGCGCGACACCGTCGGCATCGAGATTCTCAGCGAACTTGACTTGCTCAACATTTCGGAGCGCACCGTTTTGGACGGCACCCGCGCGGTTCGAAGCACCGGCATTGAGCGAGCATCAATCCGACGCCGACGATCGTCAAACCGCCTTCCGCCATTTCGCAGGCTTGCAACGGCTCGACTGGGACGCGATGAAGCGAAATATCGCGAACATGCTCCGCGAGGCCCCTCGTCTTGCCGCTTGCCGACCTATTGGCGGCGCATCCGCCGCACGGCGGAGCCGTCGAGATCCTCGGCTATGTGCAGATCGCTCACGACGGCGGCCATGAAATCGACGATCGGGTCACCGAAACGATTCGGCTCTCTTCCGAGAGCTTACGAACTGCCAGGTGTCGTGTTCCTCAGCGATCGGCTCAAGAGTCTCGTACACGGTCTTCAAGCGGGAGATAATCCATGACGGACGTTGCGCTGGACCACGACTTGCCGGAGTTTCGCGAGATGGGCGTGGCGGCCGTGCGGCTGCTGCAAGGCGTGCTCTACGCCGACGAGGAATCCGCCTGGGAAATCCTGCTTTCGAACGAGTCGGAGCTCACCGATTACTTTCCGAAAAGTCGGCCTTGTGGTCGTGATCGATCGGGGAGAAGGGCTGGCGTATCTTCGACAACTCGGCGACGATGAACGCATGGCCGGCTACGAACGGCTGCCGCGTCTGTTTCGCCGAACCCCGCTCGGTTACGAGGCGACGTTGCTCTGTGTGCTGCTGCGCGACGAATACCGCCGCTTCGAGGACGAAGACCTCGACAACGCGCGCCTGCGTCGTCGATCTCGACACGCTGTTCGACGCGTGGAAATCGTTCTTCCCGCCCGAAGCCGATGAGATTCAGCTTCGCAAACGGCTGCACGCCTCGCTCAAACGTTTGGAAGATTTGAAATTCGTGGTCAAGTTCGACTCCGAAAACGAAGAATGGGAAGTCCGCAAGATTCTGAAAGCGAGGCTGCCGCTGGAAGATCTCGAAAACCTCCGCGATCGACTTCTGGCCGCCGAGCAGGGGAAGCCAGCATGACAGCGGATCATCTATTCGACATTCGTCCGGAGCGGCCCGGGCTATCGCCTGCACCGGTTGGAGGTTTTCAACTGGGGAACGTTCGATAGCACGTCGGGGCATATTTATCGATTCGAGCCCGAGGGCGCACGTCGTTGCTCGTGGGATGCAACGGCTCGGGCAAATCGACATTGGTCGACGCGATTCTGACGCTGCTGGTTCCGTCGCACATTCGCAACTACAACGTCGCCGCCGGCGCAAAAAAACCGAACGCAACGAGAAAAGCTACGTCCGCGGGGCATACGGCCGATCGAGCGACGACGCCCAGTCGACCGTGATCAAATACCTGCGCCCCAAGGGCAACCATCTTACCGCGCTGCTGGCCGTGTTTCGCGATGAGCAACTCGATCGGGCGTTCACGATCTGCCAGGTGCTCCACGAGACGGCCGACGGCTCGTGCGACAAAGTCTTCGCCCTGGCCGACGAAATGCGCGATCTCCGGCACGATCTGGCCGGCCTGCAAAGCTCCGACTCGATCGTGCCCCACTTCCGCCGCCTCGGTTATCGGACCACGAAAACGTTCGTCGAATACGACGGCTGGATCGCCAAGCGAACGGGCATGCGCGGCAAGGCGATGGACATGTTCAATCAGACGGTCGCCGTCAAAGACATCCACAGCCTCAACAAGTTCATTCGCGAACACATGCTTGAGCCGCACGATTGGCGAGAAAAAGTGCAGGGCTTGCTGACGCATTTCAACGATTTGAGCATGGCCCATCAAGAACTGGTCCGCGCCCGGCTGGCGGAAGAATTGCTCGTGCCGATCGAAAAGCTGGGCAAGCGATATGCCGAGCAATCGGCCACCTTGCAATCGCTCGAGCGTCGGCTGGATGCGGCGGACACGTTTTTTGCCGTCGAGACCGAACGTCTCTGCGAGCCCGCGCTGGCGCAGCGCAAAGAGGAACTGACGGCCGTGATTGCCAGCAAGGATCGCTTGGGGGACGAACTGCGAATGGCAGCCGAAGCCATCCGCAAGCTCAAAAACGATATCGAACTGGCCGGCGGCCAAAGACTTCGCGATATTCCCGCGCTCATCGAACGGGAAACCGCCTTTCTTGACGTCGAAGCGGCAGGCGTCAGGGCGGTATCACGATCAGCTTCGCAAATGCGAAATCGAGGAAGTCGCCGATAGCCGGCCGGCATTCGCGGCCCTCCGGCAACGGCTCGAACGGCATCAGGAAGCCACCCGGCAAACGCTTCGGACGATGGAGCGACAATACGATGAATTGCTTGTTCGTCGTGGAATTCTTCATCGCGATATTTGCAAGGAACAAGAAGAATTGCGGATTCTGCGCGCAGCGGCAGACCAACCTTCCCTTCGCAATTGACCACGATGCGGAATCGGATTTGTGAAGATCTGCGCCTGGAGGAAGGCTCGTTGCCGTACGCGGCGGAATTGATTTCCGTGGTTCCGGAAGAGCGCCGCTGGGAGGCCTCGATCGAAATGGTGCTGCGATCGTTTTCGCTCAGCCTGCTGGTTCCTGAAAGGTTATATTCGCGCATCCGCGCCTATGTCGAACAGACCAAGATGGCGAACGAGAAGGGGGAGGGGCAGCGCCTCGTTTACTTGCGAGTCGGCAAGACGGCGTCCGACGCCGCGCCCGGCGATCGGCTGCATCCGCAATCGATGTTGCGGAAGCTGAAGTTTCGCTCGGGCCACGATCTCGCGCCGTGGGTGCGAGGGGAAGTTCTGCGGCGATTCGATTTTCGCTGCTGCGATTCGATCGAGCAGTTCAACGAAGTCGATCGGCTCGGAATGACCGAAAACCGGCACGTGAAATTCGGGGCCGACCGCCACGAAAAGGACGATCGGCCCCGAGCGGTCGAGCCCCGCCATTATGTGTTAGGTTGGAACAATGCCGAGAAACGGCGGCTGATCGCCGAACTGATTGGCATGTTGCAAGCCGAAATGGCTGGCGTCGAACAGAGCGTCGTCGCGCAATCCGCGACGCTCGACGCGCTTCGAGGGCAAAGAGACGCCGCCAAATCTGCGCTCGAAACGACCGACTTCGATGCCATCAACGTCCGCAGGCATTCCACCGCGATCGCCGAGCTTGAGCGCAAAAAGCGGCGCATCGAATCGTCCAACGATGCCGTCCGATCGCTGAGGAAAACGTTGGAGCGGGAAGAGCAACTAGCCTCTCAACTGAGCGAGGTGCGCGACAACACGCTCAAGCGCGAGCAATCGCTGTCGGAAGAAATTGCCCGCGATAGCAAAATCATCGACGAAGCCCGCAGGTTCATCGCCCGCGCTAAAGCAGATCGTTCCTACGATCTGCACGCCGGCGAGTTCGCTGCGATCGTTGCGTTGTTGGGCACGCCGGTCCTGTCGGCGGAGAATCTTGTTATTCGAAGGGATCGCTGGCCCAAGGAAACGCGGCAAGAGATCGACCGGTTGCTCAAAGCCATTCAGCCGCTCGGTGAACGTCTGGTCGAGACAATGAGCAGATTTCTCCGCGAATTCAAGGAGGAGCAGAGCGATCTGGATGCCAGCGTGAAATCGCTCGATAGTTTCATGCGACTGCTCGAACAAATCCGGCAGGAGGATTTGCCGCGGCATGAAAAGAAATTCAAAGACCGGCTGAACGAAAAAGTGAGCCACGAAATCGGACGATTGAATCTCGAGCTACGGCAAGAACGGAAGCAGATCGAAGGGAAGATCGCCGAATTGAATGTTGCGCTGGCGGCGATCCCGTATCAACCCGGCACGTTCATGCGGCTCGCGCCGCGCGATGTCAAGGATCGCGACATCGCCGATTTCCGCCGCTCGCTTTTGGAATGCCTCGACGAATCGCTGGAGAACACCGCCGAGGCCAACGAAGCGCGGTTTCTGCGAATCAAGAAACTTGTCGAGCGATTGGCCGACAAGGAAAACACGCGCTGGCGCGAAAAGGTCATCGACGTGCGATATTGGTTCGATTTCGCTGCCGAGGAAGTGCAAAAAGAAGACGGCAAGACACGCAGCTTCTACGAAGACAGCGCCGGCCAGTCGGGCGGCGAAAAAGCCAAGCTCGCCTTTACGATCCTGGTCGCCGCCATTGCCTACCAATACGACCTCGATCCGCGAGGCCAGACGCCGGGAAAATTTCATTTCGTCGTCGTCGACGAAATGTTTTCGAAAGTCGACGATCAAAACGCACAGTATGCATTAAAACTTTTCCAGCAGTTCGGCCTGCAGCTTCTGATCGTGGCGCCGCTCGATGCCAAGGCGCGCGTGACGGAGTCGTTCGTCGATTGCTATTTGCTTGCCGTGAAAGACGAGGCGACCCATCATTCGGTGGTTCACAGCATGACCGCGCTCGAGTACGAAGAAGTTCTCAAAAGCTTTCCGAGCAACGGCAAAGCGGGCAAATCCCGGACGGCCGCAAAATAGAAAGTTGGAGTTCAGCATTTAGGCTGCGGGCGACAGGGTAAAGGCTGAACTCCAACGGAACCGACGCATCATGATCACGCCCGAGGAAATCCGTCAAAAGGCCGAGAGAGCCTATCCTCGAATTCTCTCCGCCTGGGCCGCGGGCGACATCGATTCTCTCTTTCCCATGCGTCTTCCGGCGAATCTCTCGCTCGTGGCGGAGCGATCTGCCGGCGACCATCGCCGCCGTTGATCGGCTTCGCGCCAAATCGAAAGCGCAATGCGGCTCGGGCTTTTCGATCCAGTGGAAGCAAACCCGTTCGCGAACTTCGGAAACAATCTCGTTCCCGACCAAATTGCGATCGAGACGCTCGACGATCTCTTGTCGCTCTGCGGAAAGCAAAAACACTTCGCCGCCAGTTGCCGCGCGGCCGAGCGCCTTCGGGAACAATTGCCGGGACTGACCGATGGATCACCGACCACATTCGAGAAATTGCCGAAATCGCGGAACCGCTCGACAGCCTAATTCAGGTCGCGCGGTTTTTTCTCGACAATCCCTGGCCCGATTGTTACGCCCGCCAATTACCGGTCGCGACCGACACCAAATTTGTCGAGCGGCATCAATCGGTGCTTCGCCAATGGCTTGACGCATTGCTACCATCCTCCGCGATCCAGCCAGGCGAGACGAAATTCGCCTTGCGATTCGGACTACGCGACGGCCAGCCGCACACCACGATCCGCACGCTCGACCCGGAATTGCAGGCCGAACTCGGCTTGCCGTTCGACGAGCTTTCCTTGTCGCTATGGCATCTGGCGACGCTTTCCGTGCGGCGCGCGACGGTCGTCATCGTCGAGAACCGCTTGAATCTATTGACTTTGCCGCCGATGATTCGCGGAATAGCAATTCGCGGCGAAGGCAAGGCCGTCACGCGCCTTGCCCGGCTCGCGTGGTTAGCCGATAACTATGCACTTTACTGGGGCGATATCGACGTTGAGGGTTTTCAGATCCTGTCGACCTTGCGAAGCATTTTTCCATGCGTGCGGAGCATTCTCATGACCGATGGCGTCTTGCGCGATCACTCGCAACTCGTGGCGGAAGGAAACGGAGCCGTGTGCAGCGAGCCGCCGAATCTGACCGACGAAGAACGCGCGGCGTTTCGCGAATGTCTCAGCCATAATATGCGGCTCGAGCAAGAACGTCTCCCGCAAGATTACGTTGACGCGGCATTCAGGAGTCAGGGAATTGGGGCCAGGGGTCACGGAAAAGAGCCGTCGGACACGTAACGGTTGGCAACTCCCTTGCGGCTTAGCGCTTAATTAGTCATTCGTCTCTTCGTCCTCTAACCCCTGGTCCCTGACCCCTGTCCCCTTTCCCCAATGCCTGCCTACGTCGCTGAAATCCTGATTATCCTGGTGCTGATCCTGGCCAATGGATTCTTCAGCGCGGCCGAGATGGCGATTATCGCGGCGCGCCGCGGCCGGCTGCAGCAGCTTGCCGAGGAAGGGGATCGGCGGGCGAAGGTGGCGCTGGAATTGATTCGCGACCCGAGCCGCTTTCTCGCCACCGGACAGATCGGCATCACGCTGATCGGCACGTTCACCGCCGTTTTCGGCGGAGCCAATCTGGTCGGCGAACTTGCCGGTTGGCTGGCCGAGCTGCCGGTGCCGCTGTCGGCAACCCAACGCTCATGCCGCGGCCCTCGTCGTCGTCGGCCTGTCGATCACCGTCGCCACGCTGATCTTGGGCGAATTGGTCCCCAAGCGGCTGGCGCTGCATCGGGCCGAGCAACTGGCCCGATTCGTCGCTCCGTTGATGAACGGCTTGTCGCGGTTGGCCGGCCCGGCGGTCTGGCTGATGAGCTCGGCGACCAATGCTTTGCTGACGCTGGTCAATTCCGAAACCCGCTCCGGCCCAAGCGTGTCGGTCGACGACATCGAGCACATGATCGACACCGGCAAGGCCGAGGGCGTCGTCGAGTCGGTCGAAATGAAAGTCGCGTCGAGGCGTTGCGGCTTGGCGAGCGGCACGGTGCGCGACATCATGCGGCCGCGAATCGATCTCGACGCCCTGGATGCCGACACGCCGGTCGAGGAAGTGAACGGCGCGATGGCGATGGCCGGCTTCTCGCGATTGCCGGTCTACGAGCGCGATCTCGACCACATCATCGGTTTCGTGCATATCAAAGACCTGTTCTTGCAACAGTATCTCGGCCGGCCGATCCAGTTGCGAAAGATGTTGCACCCGGCGTTGTCGGTGCCCGAGTCGCTGCCGCTCGACCGCCTGCTGGAGTTGTTCCAAGAGCAGCACAATCAACTGGCGATCGTGCTGGACGAATTCGGCGGCACGGAGGGAATGGTCACGCTGGAAGACGTGCTCGAAGAATTGGTCGGCGAAATTCGCGACGAGCATCGCCGCGAAAAAGTCGAGTTGTTGGTCAAGCGGGACGAAAACAGTTGGCTCGTCGATGGGATGCTGAGCGTCGCCGATTTGATCGAGCGATTGGACATCCGCGACGTTGACAACGCCGAGCCGCGCGGCTACAGCACCGTGTCCGGCCTTGTTTTGGACGGCCTCGGCCGCATCCCCGTCGTCGGCGATTCGACGCAGTGGAATGGCCTGCGTCTGGAAGTGCTCGGTATGCACGGGCAACGGATCGATCGCATTCTAGCGACGCGCATCCCGCCGAGCGGCGACTGCCCATCCCGAATAGATGCCCACAAGGCCGCGGCGCTAGCACCGTGAGCGGCAAGGCGGTGAGCCGCCGGTGGGCCGACCGGCGCTCTCCGCCCGTCAGGCATGGATTGCCATCTCATCGGCCGAACCGATGCCGATCGCACCGGCGGCTATGCCTTGCCGCTCACCGGGCAAAACGTGCGGGCTGCACCCCGATTTTTTTTCGCAGCGACAATTTCGGCGTAACACTTCGCCGCGCTTTCCGCTTAGCAAATTAGCGCATCGAATTGTCTGTGATCGGGAACCCTAACAAACCATCGAGCCATGAGACGCCCCATCAATAAACGTGCCTTGCTTCGAGCAATTGGACGATCGTCGGATGCTGTCAGTCAGCCCGCAGATGGGCACGCTCATCGCCCAAAACGAATTGGTGAAAGCTCCGACGGCGGGCTCGATCTCGTCGGCCGCGATCGTCGCCTCGTCGGCCAGCGGTTCGCTGCCACGGTTTCGCCCGTCAACACCGTCGCATTGAAATCGTCGTCGTTGGTTGGTCCGATCAATCAGGTCGGAATCAATCCCTTCTTTTCCAAGGGAACCGCTTGGCTCGATCCGTCCGGGACGGTTTACGTCCAAGGAACCGACTCCACCAACGACACCGTGACCATCTCGATCGACACGAAGGGCACCGCCTCGACCGCCGACGACATGGTCAAAGTCGACATTTCAAATGCAGGGCTGCCGCTGACCTACGAATTCGCCTTGGCCAGCGTCAATCATCTTAACGTGCAAACTTACGGCGGCGACGACTATGTCGACAACCAAACGTCGATCACCATGTTTGCCGACGGCGGCGCCGGAACGACGTGATTCTCGGCGGCAGCGGCGGCGATGTCTTGTACGGAGGATCCGGCGCCGGCAACGACTACATCGACGGCCGAGCCGGCGACGACATCCTGATCGCCGGCGTCGGCACCGACATGCTGTTCGGCGACGACGGCAGCGACGCGCTGTACGGCGCCGCGGGCGGCAAAGATTATATGTTCGGCGGAAACGGGAACGATAACCTTACGCCGAAGGAACCGGTGGCTTCGCGTTCGGCGAAGCCGGCACCGACGTGCTCATCGACTACACCGGCACCAACAAGCTCTTTCAAGACTACGGCCCGACCGAGGGCGTCGTCGACAACCCGGAGAATTTCGATTGGTTCGATCGCAATCTGGCCGATCCGACGGTTCGCTCGCTGGCGCGGGTGGAATACCGCGACATGCTCTTCGATCGCGGCGACGCCTTGAATCTATTCAACGAAGTGGCGCAGGATGGCACGGTGAGCGCGAACGAGTTTTCCGATCTGCAAAAACTGGCCGGCACGATTCTGCAAAAGCCGGCCGATGTGAATTACTTGTTTACCCAGGTCGTCGATGGCAATACGGCCAATGCCCATTATCAGGGCGGCGCGTTGGGAAATCTAAAATCTGGCAGCAGCGCGACGCAATTGAACAAATTGGTCGACAAATGGTTCGAGGGAACGGATCTGCCTGCGATTGGCAACACCGGCACGACGGCGGTAGCCTATCAGCAGGTCAGCGGCAGCTTGTTCGTCAACGGCGTCAACTATTACGACGTTGATCAAGGCTCGGTCGACGATTGCTACTTCATGGCGGTGCTCGGCGAGGCGGCCACGGATTCGCCGCAGTCGCTGACCAATATGTTCATCGTGAACGGCGACGGCACCTACTCCGTCCGTTTCTACAACGGCAGCTCGGAAGCATTTGTCACCGTAAACGGCGAGCTACCGGTCGTGACCAATAGCGGCACCGCCTTCTTCGCCGGCTGGGGTTTCACCGAACCCTCGACGACCGTCGTCAAGAATATGTTCAACAACTCCGGCAACGAACTGTGGTCGCGCTGGCCGAAAAGGCCTATGCTCAGATCAACGAATCGGGCTGGATCGGACAAGACAACACGAACACTTACGCCGGCATCGGCATCGGCTAGGCATCGACGGCCTGGAGCCAGATCACCGGAAAATCGGCGAGCGAAACGGCGATCAACGGCCCCTCGGCCTCGATCACGACGACTCTCGCCGGAATCTTCAATTCCGGCAAGGCGCTATGCCGCTGTCGAAAGACACGCCGCCCGACCCAGGCTTCGTTTCGAATCACTTCTACATGGTCTTGGCCTACAACGCCAGCAGCCAACTTTTCGAAATCATCAATCCGCACAATTTGCACCGACATCAATTCCGGCCGAGGCGGTGACGGAGTGGGTCGGTTGGAACACGATCGGCAAGGATTTTGCCGATTACGCCGTCGGCAACGTTTGACGCGTGAGCGAGGGTAACCTTCGGCGTGTTTTTCGCCGGGCTCTCCGCGCGTGAGCGGCAAGGCGCTGCCGCCGGTGGAGCGACCAAAACGATCCGCCGAGCATACAACGCTCCGGAATCAGTCGGCGGTCGCTGCCGATGCGGACGGAACCGACGCTGGGTACCTCGAGGATCGGTTCGTTCTGGAAATGGCGCGAGCTGTCGGTGCGTTTCTCGGCGCCCGAGGATGATTCTGCAGCGCGCGCACGTCTCGGCCCTGAGCTTCACGGTCGCGGGCCGGAACCTCCGCACCTGGACGAGATATCAGGGCGTGGATCCGGAAATCAACTCCACACCGACCGGCCTCAATTCACTGCAGCAGGCCGAGTTCTTCACCCAGGGGCTGATCCGCACGTGGACCGGCCGCTTCGACATCACATTCTGACCATGCCTCCCATGCCGAACTACGACGTACTACCCGCTCGTGCGCGAGCGGTCACGGCGCAGGCGCCACGGGGGCGTTCGGTCCGGACAGCGTGTGCCGCACTGGCGAGTCTGCTCGCCGGTGCGGTCGCCTGCAATCCCGGATCGGTTCTCCGGGTACCGCAGCCCGACAACCTGCCGTCCACGTCCCTCAATTCGCCCGCCGTGCTCCCGGTGCTGGAGGCCGGCACCCAGAGCGCATTTCAGATCGCGTTCAGCGGCGCGGGGGATGAGGGGAACGGCGGACACGAAGGGTTCATCAATTTTGTGGGTCTCTTCACCGATGAGCTACAGGACGAAGAGACGTTTCCGACGCGCATCGCGGTCGACGACCGGATCGCGACGGCAGCCAACGCGTCGCTCAAGGGGTATTTCATCGACCTCACGTCGGCACGCGCCATCGCCGACAAGGCGGACGTCGCATACGACACCTTCGGCGCCGATTCGGTTGGTCATGGCGTCGTGCTCGCACTTGGCGGCTATACCTACATTATGTTCGCCGAGCTGTATTGCGAGGGAGTGCCGGTCAGTACGCTCAACAACAACGGCACGATCACCTATGGCCAGCCGCTGACCCGCGAAGACCTGCTCACGATCGCGGTCGCACGCTTCGACTCCGCCATTACGGTCGCGTCGGCAAACGGCGATTCGGCCACGCTCAACATGGCGAGGGTCGGATTGGGCCGCGCGCTGCTCGATAGTAACAATGACGCGGATGCTGCGGCAGCCGTGGCCACTGTTCCAGTGAGCTTTGCGTACAATATCGGAGCGTCCACCAACTCGGCCGTCGAGAACAACGGCATCTGGGAATACACGTTCAACGAATTCGGATTCAGCGTCTCCGACAGTGAAGGAATGAATGGACCCCCGTTTCTGAGTGCCAATGATCCCCGGGTGCCAGCGATGAATACCGGCGGCGCGGGTGTCAGCGGTTTGGGACCGTTCATTCAGCAGCAGATCTACACCACGCAGTCGACGTCCATTCCGCTCGCGACCGGAATCGAGGCCGGGCTGATCAAAGCCGAACACGATCTTCGGACTGGCGGGCCCGGTGGGCCGTACTTCGGTGATCTGAACGCGCTCCGGGCCACGTTCCCGGGACTCGCGCCGCTCACTACCCCACCCGCGGATGCCGATGGCGCGCAGCGCTTGCTCTTCCACGAACGCGCGTTCTGGATGTATCTGACCGGACACCGGGAAGGGGATCTCCGCCGGCTGGTGCGCCAATACGGGCGGGCGATCAACACCGTGTACCCGATCGGGAACGCGATCAACGGTGTTCCATACGGGACGGCCACCGTCTTCCAGATCTCGGAGGACGAGGCCAACAACCCCAACTTCCATGGATGCCTGAACGAGAACCCTTAGGATCGAGTCGCGGGGTATGGTTCCAGTCCCTAGTCCCCAACCCCTACGAGGCCGGCTGCAACACACCGCAGCCGCGCCTTGGCACTTACGTCATCTGTTGTCTCTAGTCGTTAGTCCCTGGCTCTTGCACCAGCACGTGCAAACGTTAGAGGACTGTACACGATGCGCGCGGTTGCCGGCATTCGTGGCACGCAATGCATCTAACGTATGTGTCCGTACTCCGCGATCTCGTCGCCACGCGTGCGCTGCTCACGACCGAGGATGCCGATGCATTCCTGCGATCCTGCGGTGCGCCTGCCGGCAAGCATCGTCTGCGGACGCGCAATCGCGCGCTCGCGGCCCTGTGCGCCACGGGCGAGCTGGTACGGATCCAGCGCGGCCTGTACGCCCGCGGCCGCCCGGACTGCGCGCCGGATCCGTACAGCGTCGCATCGTGGCTGGCACCGGACGCGGTGTTGGGGCTCTGCACCGCGCTCGAGGTACACGGCGTGATCGCGCCCCGGGCCGAGTGCTGTATCTACTTCACGCGTCTGGACGACGGGGGACGCGGACCGGTGTGGCGTGGGAAGCGGATGCAGCGCATCTCACACCCCGTCCCGCTTCTGCGCGAAGGGAGGGAGTTTGTGGAGACGACGCTCGTGGACGCCCGCGCCGGTGGCTGCATGCGCGTGTCCACGATCGAGCGCGCGTTCGTGGATGTGATGGATCGGCCACGCCTCACCGGCGACTGGCCGGCGATACTCCAGGTGCTCGATGCCATTCCCGCGCTCGATCTCGATCGCGTCGTGTACTACGTTGGATGCCTCGGTAACGCCACCACTGCCGCCAAGACTGGCTGGTTTCTGGAACGGCGCCGCGACCAGCTCAATGTCACGGCCCTGATCCTCTGCCGCCTGGAACGAATGCGGCCTCGCAGTCCTCATTACCTCTCGCGCTCCCAGCGTGTCAGCGGCCGCTTTGCCGCCCGCTGGAACCTCGTGGTGCCGCCCCAGCTCTAGACCCAGCCCAGACCACGCCGGGGCCAGAAATGCGAAGACCGGCTGCAATCCTGCCAGCCGGCCCCCACACCGCTTCTGGTACCCTACCCGCGAATTACGGGCAGTACGGGGTACCTTCGTTCTCGCTCGAGGTCGTCTCAGCCGCGCCAAGCGCCACGTGACAGCCCGGGATCGACGCACCAACCAGCCCGGTGTGCGTCGCAGTTGCCGACCAGCCCGTCCCAGTCGCGCTCGAAACCGTGTACGTCACACCAGCCGACGGGTTGTACTGAGTCGTGGTCAGCGTGCCCGTGTAGGTGGTATAGTCCGAGAAGTACGCCTCTTCCGCAGTCACGAGGTTGCGGAGGTCTTCCTTCAAGGTCGCCAGATACGCCTGCTGCTTCGTATTCGCGAACTTCGGAATCGCGATCGCGGCCAGAATACCGATAATGACAACCACGATCAGCAACTCGATCAAGGTGAAGCCCTTCCGCATGCGCTGCATAGTCGTGCCCTCTGGTGTTAGGTCGGCAACCGTCAGCGGGTTGCCGGCGGGCCGTTCAGGTTTGGGGTCCTTCAGTTCCACACCCTGGTAAGGCAAGGCCCGGACCGGCCTCTGCCATGCCTTTTGGGACACCCTAACCCACAGAGGGACAACAGCTTACAATAGTGTCCACTGAACCCTGGTCGCGTTTGGGTACAGCAGATCGCATGACCGGTTGCAGATCGCGGTGCATTTGTATTGATGACAATATGACGCGGCCCAGATTTATGCGGACGGCAATACAACCGAGCGGGATTCAGATATATGGTTGGCAATACAATCCGGATCGGACATTAAGAATCTTTACGCCTCCCAGACTCGGGCCCCGCCTATCTAATGGAATACCCAACTCTCACCGGCACTCACGTGCACCTGGTCCCGCTCTCACGCGATCACGTGAGCGCCCTGTGCGAGGTTGGCCTCGATCCAGAGCTGTGGCGCTGGGTGCCAACCAACGTGGAGACCGTTGACGGCATGCGCGCGTTCGTGACAGAAGCACTCGCGGAACGCGACGCCGGTCGCGCCATTCCGTTTGCCCAGATCGACGCCGCCACCAACCGCGTCGTCGGCACCACGCGTCTCGCCAACATCGACCGCACGCACCGCCGCGCTGAAATCGGCTGGACCTGGATCGGACGCGCCTGGCAACGCACTGCCATCAACACCGAGGCGAAATTTCTCCTCTTCACCTACGCCTTCGGCACCATGGGCTGTAAACGCGTCGAGCTCAAGACCGACGCCCTCAATTCTCAATCCCGCACCGCGATCGCCCGGCTCGGCGCCGTCCAGGAAGGAATCTTCCGCCGCCACATGATCACCAGCAGCGGCCGCTCACGAGATACGGTCTACTTCAGCGTCATCGAAGAGGAATGGCCCGCCGTCCGCCAAAGTCTCCGCGACCGCCTCGCCAAACGCGGCTGACGGCTACTCCGAATGGCGACTCCGAATGGCGACTGATCCGGTCGTTACGCCGCACCTCCTGGCCCCCGCCGAAGTTGAATCACTCCGCGGCCGCCAGGCGCTCGCACCCTGGGCGGATGCCGCCTACCGTGAGCTCGTCGCCAAGGTCGAAGACCCCGCGTTCCCCTGCACGTTTGGTACGGTCGCGCTCCGAAAAGGCGATCTCCTCTCGGCGTTTGTCTCCACGCAGGATCCGGTCACGCTGCGCCAGGAGCTCCGAGAGCGGTTCGTGGAATACACGGATCGCATGCGGGCGCTCGATCCGGTGGCCGCATCGCTCCACCCGCTCGCGATCTTCCTCCCGCCGCCCGCCGCAGTGCACACGATCGCGGAGTATTTTGAATACGGCTGGTCGCTGTTGCAATGGCTGCACGAGCACGACCCGGCGCCCTGGCCGGCGCGAGTGCCGCGCGATCCCGACGACCCGGCATGGTCGTACTGCTTCGGCGGCGTCCCGCTGTTCGTGAACTTCAAGACGCCCGCGCACCACCAGCGCCGAAGCCGCCGGATGGCCGGTGCCTATCTCCTGCTGGTCCAGACCCGCGATGGTTTCGACATCGTAGCGGGTGACACCCCACAAGGCCGCCGCGCGCGTGCGCTGATCCGCCAGAAACTCTCGGCCTACGATCCGATCCCGCCCTATCCCGAGCTGGCCCACTTCGGCACGACCTCGAACCGCGAATGGAAGCAGTACTTCGTGCCCGATGACAACAGCCCGCCCGTGACCCGCTGCCCCTTCACGAACCGCAAATAGGGCTCAATCGAATTCGCGGCGCGGCGGCGGCTGATCCGCTCCCAACACGCCGATCGCGATATCGGCCATTGCATAGTTCTCACCGCGGATCGGCGCACCCGCCAGACGCCGCAGCATCGCGAGCTGCCCGATATGTGTGAGCGCATCCGCGATCGGCGCCTGAAACAGCTGCTCGGCAGGCCGCTCGAGCGGCGCCCCGGACGCGAGATGCGCGTCGAGCTGCTGCAAACTCGTGAAAAAGCGCTGCGCTTCCTGATCCCACGGCAATGGCGCGGCGTTCCGCCATACGTTTTTCCCTTTTGCCATCCATAGCGCCCACTCGAAGAGATCACCCATGTGCGCGAGGATCTCCACGGGCGTGCGGCCGCCGTCGCTCACCCGGAAAGTCGCAAACGATGGCGGCGCGCCCCGAATGCATTTCGATCCTCGGTACGCGACGGTCGCGAGCGTGTGGCGCAGGAACGCCCGCGTCGCCTCACTACCCGATGGTGAGGAACCCGTCGCGGCGTAATCTCCAGAGCGCTGGATCATGATGGTGGGCAGCCGGCAGGGGTGAAGACTGAATGGCTGGAGCCGAATGGCGGGGTCGGAATGACAAGTCGCGCGCGGGCACAACAGCGGCACAACAGCGGCACAACATGCGAAGGGCCGCCCGCCCGGACAAGCTCCCCTGGCCAAACCATTGTGTGACATCCGGCATTTAACGGACAACACCCACGCCCGATGGAGGCGCTGATGTCCGTCCGGACCCGCGCGGTACACTGGTTGGCGGTCATTTGTCAGGGATGGTCCGTGAGTTATCGCATCTTCATGCCGCGCCATAGCGACCTGTCCGTCGAAACCATCAATGGACCGATGTCGGTGGAGGGCATCACCGGGCACATGGTGCTCAAGACGGTCAACGGACCGCTGTCGCTCGACCGTGTGGGCGGCGATGTCCGCGCCCGTGCCGAGAACGGCCCGCTGGACGTCGCGCTCGAAGGGGCACGTTGGGATGGCGCGGGGCTCGACGCCGAAACGGAAAACGGCCCGGTCACGCTCCGGCACTCGCCGGAATGACCTGATGGCCGTCGGCCTGGTTGGATAGACTACCGTAACCCGTCTGTCGCCGGCCCGTCTATAGATCATGGGTGATCAGGCGGGAAATGGAGACCATCCCCATTCGAATGGGGAAGCGCGCCCCGCATCCGCCGCGTCCGATGAGGCCCCTCGCCCCCAGGTCGGCACCCCCCAACTCCGCCACGCCCTTGGCGCTGGCCACCCGCCCGGCGACCCCGCGCTGGATGGCACCCTCGCCCTCTATCTCGAACGCGTCGCCAGCCGCGCCGCGGCTGCGTTCGGCGCATCGGCCGCTGCCATCGCGCTCATCGGCGACGACCGCCGTTGTTTTGTCGGCGGCTCGGCACCACCGGCCTGGTTGACGCGCGACCCCGGCGCGTTGATCCGGTCGCGCGCCTGCGCCGGTGTCCTGGAGAGCGGTGAGCTCGTCGCGGCCGAGAACACCATGGCGCCAGGCGGGAGCGCGGGCGCCGCGATGGCGGGGGTTCCCGCCTACATGATCGCGCCCCTCCCGCGCGCCGCTACCGGCCGCCCCGCCGGCGTCTTCTGCGTCTTCGCTCCCGCGCCCCGCCAATGGTCCGCCGACGAGATCGCCCTCCTCGGCGAGCACGCCGCCGCGACCGCGCCCGCACTCGCCCTCCGCCGCCGGCCCGACAATCCGGACCGCGACGCGGGACGTACGCGCCGCGAATGGCTCCAGGATCCGCTCACTGGACTCCCCAATCGCGTGCTCTTCATGGAGCGCCTCGCGCAGGCGATCGCACGCAATCGTCGCGAGGCCGCGCCATTCGCCGTCATCCTCCTCGATCTCGATCACTTTCGCACCATCAACGAAAGCCTGGGCCACAGTGCGGGTGACACGCTACTCGTGTCGGTCGGCCAGCGGCTAGTGGATTGTTCGCGCGCCGGGGATACCGTCGCGCGCCTGGGCGCCGATGAGTTCGCGCTGCTCATCCATCGCGTCACCCACGCCGCCGACGCGGCCCGCCTCGCGGAACGCATCCAGGCTGCCCTCGCCTCGCCGATCGATGTGCAGGGCTACGAGGTGTTCACGTCGGCCAGTTTCGGCATCGCGCTCGAAGCGGGCAGCGCCGGCGAGCCCGAACATCTGCTGCGAAGCGCCGACCTCGCCCTGGGCAGCGCTAAGCGCGCCGGCCGCTCGCGATTCGTAGTTTTCGACCGCGTCATGCACTCGGAGGCGCTCGCACGCCTCCAGCTCGAGACGGAGCTGCGGCGCGCTGCCGAGCGGGAAGCGTTCGTGCTGCACTACCAGCCGATCATCTCACTGGCGACCGGCCACATCGTCTCCGTCGAGGCGCTCGTCCGCTGGGATCACGAAGAGCGCGGCCTTGTCGCACCCGCGGCGTTCATCGCCGCTGCCGAAGCGACCGGCGTGATCATTCCCGTTGGCCGCTGGGTCCTGACCGAGGCGTGCCGCCAGTTGCGCGCCTGGCACGTCGCGTTCCCCCAGTGGGCATCGCTGTCGGTCGCCGTCAACGTGTCGGTCCGCCAGCTCCTCCGCCCGGATTTCCCCGACACAGTCAGCCGCGCGTTGCGCGAGGCCTCGCTCACGCCGGAGTTCCTCACCATCGAGCTGACCGAGAGTGTCGTCATCGAACGCCCCGAGGTGGTCCTCGCCACGCTCACCGCGGTCCGCCAGCTCGGCGTGAAAGTGCACCTCGATGATTTCGGAACCGGATATTCGTCGCTCGCGGTGCTCGACCGGTTTCCGCTCGATGGCGTGAAGATCGACCGCGCCTTCGTCCAGACGCTGGGCCGCGAATCACGCGCGGTGCAATTCGTCCAGGCGATGGTGACACTCGCGCAAAGTCTCCACCTCGAAACGGTCGGCGAAGGCGTGGACGCCGAGGAGCAACTCCGCCAGCTCCGCGCCCTCGGGTGCACCTATGGGCAGGGGTTCCTGTTCTCCCGCGCAGTCGAGGTTTCTGCCCTGGAGCAGTTACTGCGCGAAGACCCAGCCTGGTAGGGACTGGGGACCAGGGGCCACTCCCCTGGCAGCTGATCCCCACTCCCTCATACGAAGTCCCTACTTCTTCCTCGGCGCTGGGGCTGGCGCCGGACGAGCCGCTGGCGCAGGACGAGCCGAGGGTTTTGCGGGCGGCATAGTGGGCTTGCCGGCCGCGGCGGCTTGATGGTACTGCGCATTGAGATCGTTGTGCTCCGTCTGTTGCCGTTCCGCCAGCGCGTCCGGTGAAACGCCGGCTGGCGGTTTCGCGAACTGCTGCGTGTGGCGGGCCTCCATCTGGGTCCGCTCCGCGGCATACGACGCGTCGAGTGACGGCGACGCCGACCTAACTGGCGGTCTCGCCGCGGGCGCCCGAGACGCCATTGCTGGAGACGCCGCCACTCGCGTGGCCGTCGCCGGGTTGGATGCGGCCGACGGTGCGGCCTGTGGTGCGGCCTGTGGTGCGGCCGGCGGTGGGGACTGCTCTGGCGCCCGCGCCGTGACCTGCTCGCGCGGCGGCTGCGCCAGTGCCGCGTGCGCACCAGCCGACGGCGGCGGCGTCATGGGACGTGAGACGACGCCAGTTTGAAATGCCGGATGCGCCGCCGGCAATCCCGCCCGCGCCGGCTTGAGCGCCGCCCCTTGCGCGGGCTGCGCTGCCGCCGATCGCACGAGCGTCGTACGCGATGGCTGTCCACCCGGAACCGGCGTCGTGTGCCGGAGCGTCGCGAGCTGCGACGCGGCCAGGGGCCTGCCACCGGTGGACGCCAGCGCGTGCTCTTGCGCCGTGAATGGTACGGGCCGGGGTGGCGGAGCATGCACCGCCACGACCGCCCGGCGCGCGACGTTCACCGGTGGACGCGAGAACGCCCGGCCCCCGCCGTCGGCGATCAGGCTCGCGTGCGTCGGCACGACCTCCGGCGCGGTACCCACGATCCCCACGGACCGGATCTGGTCGGGTGGCAGTCGCACCGCCACGCGTGCCACCGGCGCCGCCGAGATGAACGATTGCCGCGGAACCGCCATGAATGCGTTCGGCACATCGCGATTGCGGTATGTCACGTTCGTCACGTTGACGTTGTTGATGACCGTGATGTTCGTGACGTTGGTGATGTTCACGCGGCGGACGTAGGCGTCGCTCACGTGATACGCTGGCCGGTACACCTCGTCCGGACCCAGCGGAAACCACCCCACACCACCGCCCGGCCCGAACGCCGCCGATGCGCCCCATCCCGCGCCGCCGGCAAACACCACGAGGCCCGGGGCGTACACGGCGGGCGCGATCACCCGTCCCGGGCACCAGCCCCACCGGTCGTGCACATAGGCCCACCGCCCATAGTGGAACGGCGCCCAGCCCCACGACGCATCATCCACCCACGTCCATCCCCACGGACCGATCCACGCCCAGTGACCCGTGTGGTACGGCGCCCACCCCGCTTCGACGGTCGTCGGGTACCACACCGGTCCGTAATCCGCGTCGTTGTCCCACGACCCATTGTTGTCGAGGTCCTCGACGCCCGGCATGTCGGCCGGCACGTACCGTCTGGGTGCGCCGTCCGCGACTTCGTCCCGCGAGTTCACCCACTGATCGAAATCGTCGGGCTGCCCTTCTTCCGCGACGTTGTACGTCGGCGCGCTGTCGCCCTGCACGGTCGCGACCTGATGGGCGACGAGCGCAAACGATGACCCCGCGGATGTCGCCTCCGCCGATCCCGAACGGACGGTGACGGTCGTCGTCGCGCCGTCCGGCGACACCTCAACGCGATACTCGCCCGTCGCGTTGAGTGTGACCGCCGCGTTGGGCGCGTCGATCTCCGCCGTCTCACCCGAGGTCAATGTGCTCAGCTGCACCGTCACGGTTCCCTGCGGGATCCGGAGCTGCAGCGAATTGTCGTCGAGTCTCGTGACGTCCAGCTCCGTCTCGTGCCACACGCGCACGGCCGCGGTCCCCATCTCGATCTCCGCGCGGCCTGCCGTGTCCGACCACAGCCGGTCACCCGTCGTCACCGGACGATTCGGCTCAGCCGCGCCCCACTCGGTATCACTTGCCGGCTCGAACGAAACGGTCCCCAGCAGCGCCGTCAGCCGCCCTACCCTGCCAGGCGGATCCGCGACGGGCTGCGCACGATCCTCCGGCGGCACCGGGACGTCCTGGGCCTGAGCGATATGGGTGGCCGATAGACCGGCCGCCAGCATTGCGAGGGCGACGATACGAGCACGATTTGTTGCCCGATTGGCGAAATGACGGTATTGGCATTGTTGGGTACGAATGAGGTGTACGCACAATGTCGCCCCTCTCTCCCCCGCGATGTGGCGGCCTCCGGCGCTCCCTGCTAGCCAGCCCAGCCCGGGAATTGTCTCGAACGACGATGCCCGCGTGGCGAGCGCCATCGCCCTGTGCCGGTGCGGCGAGTCAGCCTACCGCGAAAAACTCAGCGGAAACTCGTGCGCACTGGCTGCCGCCGCTGGCGGAAACCGCCATGCCGCGACCTTCGTGCGAATGCAATTCTCCACATCCTCGGACCCTTCGCCGGACCACGAGTGGCGCACGATCCCGACGTATCCGACCACGCCATCTTGCGCCAGCGCCACGCGCACGACAGCGGTGCCCGACAGATCCGGATGCGCCCGCAACCCGTACTCGGTATAGCAGTAGAGCAGCTCGGGCTGCCACTGCTTCACCAGGTTCCGGACCGTGGCGTCGTCCACGCCCGCTGGCGCGGGATCACTTCCGCCCTTCCCGACCGGCGTCGCGGTCGCCGATACGACTACGGGGGCCATCCCGCGCGTCGTCGCGTGCGAGGCGTTGTGCACACTCGCGGCGTTCGCCGCAGCGGTGGCGGGCGCCTGTGCCTGAGCTTGTGCCTGGGCCTGGGCCGCGGCCGCTGCTGCGATATGCAGGCTTCGCGCGATGCGCGCCGCATCATGCAGCGCGGCTGCCGCTGCCGGCGCGCCATCGGCGAATAGCATCGCGGTCTGCCCATCCTGCCGGTTCGCGCCGATGTTCATCCGAAGCGCCACCCCTTCCTGATCCAATGCCGTCTCAATGGTGACGTCTCCGGCGCCGAGTATCACGCGCGCGGTATCGGCAGCCGGGGGCGTGCTATCGGGATTCGCCGCCGACGCGGCACCCGACAGCACCACCAGCCGCTGCGCGAACTCCGCCCACCGGTCCATGTCCTCGGCACTCACCGTGACTGGATGCGCGAACGGATTGCGGAAGCCCGGCGACGCGAACACCTGCACGCTGCCCGAGTCGGTCGCACGGAACCACACGACCGTCGCGCCCCAGTGCAGCTCCGCGGTTTCCTTGTCGTGGTATTGCTCGCGGCTTTGTTCCCGGCCCTGCTTCGACGCGATGCCGGCGCCTTGCTGGGCTGACGCCACCGTGGCACCCGCGAGTCCGGCCACGAGTGTCACGGTGAGTCCGGCCGCTGCACACACGATGGCCGGGCTGGCTGCAAGCACGGCATCGAGCGACCGGCGAAAACCACCGCATGGACAATGCCTCCCAGGACCCGTTCGGCAGCCGGACTGGCGTAGCGGACCGGCAAGCTGGTCCACGGTAGCCTCCAGAGCTTTGCGTCAGCCGGCTTTCGCCGGGTCTGCCGTTCTCGCGGGCACCCAGGAACGGGCACCCCCCGCTACTCAAGGCAGCGGCTATTCTATCGCGTATACGAATGTAGGAGCGAAGGGATACCGGGCAACGGACAAATCGCCCGACTTCGCGTTCCGCTTTTACGCCTTCGCGGCCCCTGCCGTCGCCGGAGTGGTGTGGTCGATCACAATGAACGACACGCGGTCCTTCGCGATCGACCGGAGCCACGCGATCAGATCCCCGACGCGCTCCTTGGGCAGGATACCCTCCGCCCCACTCATGCAATGCAAGACCACGAGCTCGCGGCCGTCCTGCTTGTATTCGGATTCGTACAGACCGAAAGCGCTCTTCGCCGTCACGTTGGCCGGTAAATGCGCGTGCCACCCGTCGGGCAGCGTAATGCGCATCTCATCCACGACCGTCGTCGGCCCGACGACCTGCGCCGCATCGATCGGCATCTTGCGCGGGCCGTGCGCCTCGAGTTGGTCCGCGATCTGCCCCCAGTGAGCCGCCGCTGACCGCAGAGTCAGGATGTCCGTCTCTCCTGACTGCTGCGTCGCATCGCCGTCCCGCACCAGAAACGAGATCCGTGGCGTCGCATGGAAATCCTTTCCATCGAACGTCGTCAGGCTGTCGCCCTTCGCGTTGGGGAAAATCGCCGCGGCCATTCTGCGCTGCAGATCCGCGCGCTGCGCGGAATCCATCGGGGTCCGCATCATTGACCGCAAGCCGAGTTCCGAAATCCCCGTCCCCGTGATCTCCACCCGGCCGTTGAACTTGCCCTCGGTGGAGAGCGTTCCGGCCAGCAATGAGGTGGTCTTGTTCTCGGCGGCCTGGTCGCGCGGCGTCGTCACTTCCTCTGTCGTGCCATCTGGATGCACGATCAGCGCGAATTCGTCCTCGTCGCCATACGGCAGCGTGCCGAAGCGCGAAAGCTCCAATGTCAGATCGACGAACTGATAGCCGCTGGGCCGCTTGATCGCCGCGATCTCGTGATCGAACGCGCCAATGGTGGGCACCATCCGATCGGGACGGCCACCGGCATTGAGGAGCACCGGAAAAGCTTGCACGCCGATGTCGCTCAGCGCCGCAATGAACAGCGTCGCTTTGTCTTTGCAATCACCGAAGCCCGTCGAGACGACGGTCGCTGGCGCCCGCGGCTGATAACCGCCGATGCCCAGCGATACCGAGACGTACCGCACGTCCTGCGCGACCCAGCGATGGATCGCGCGGATCGAGTCTTCGAGAGTCGCCGCATGCGCCGTGATCCGCCGCACCGTATCCTGGATCTGCGATCCGGACGACAGTTGTGCGTGGGCGAGACCCGCGTACCAGTGCCCAATATCCGACCACGAACCGGGTGCGGACACCGACAGCCACATACTCACGTGGTCCGAGTCGGCGCCTGGCTCGTACATCTCGGGCCGGTTCCACGCGACATCCCTGGTGGCCCACTCGTACACCTTGCGATTGCCAACGACGGTTTCGGTCTTCTGGAAGTTCAGGTTCCGCTCGTCGAGGCGAAGTGCCAAGTCTTTCGGCACGTCGATCAGCAGGCGTGACCGCCGGACAGTCGTCGCGGCATTGACCGACCACGACTCGAAAAAATCACCCTGCCGGTAGGGCTGGCGCTCTTCAATGGTATAGCTGATGTCTACCAGCGTACCGACGGCGACGCCACTGAGTGACGTGTGCAGCACTTTGCGATGCACGTACACTGGATTTGCCATCGCCGCTGGAACGTCGGACAACTGGGTCTGTGACGGCTTGGCGCTGATCACCTGGCCGGTCCGCGATAGCACCCGGATCCAATTGATCGTGAGCTGCTGGTGATCCGGATCGTATCCGAACTGCCGCTCCTCGAACCCCTTGACCGCCCGCTCCTGCAACACCTGCGTCACCTGCCGGAACGTCTCGGTCCCGCGGCCATCCGCGTCCATGCGGATGACACCATCGTCCAGCAATAGCACGGTCGCCTGCTCTGGATACGCGGCGCTGTCGACTGCCAGCCGGTAGATGGTGTCGTCGGCGATCGAAGGATCGCCATGCTCGGTGATGTGCGGTGCCTGCGCGCGCGCCCGCGTCCCCACCAATCCCGCGAGGACGAAGAGCGCACCAAGGCGATATATCCGGCGGTCGAGCCGCATGAGATTGTCCGTGATCAGGGTATTCGTGATCGGGGTGTTCGTGATCGGGGTGTTCGTGATCGGGGTGTTCGTGATCGGGATTCCGATCGGGGGTCCGTCAGCCGCTGATGCAGGTTGATAGGGGTTGCATGTAGGTTACCGGCCGGTCTGCAGTCGGAACACCCTGGCGGGGCCATGTGAAAGACGATTTCCCTGGCGCAACCGCACACGCCATTCGTCCCCGGCACCCCGCGGCGCGCCCTCGATTCGTACGTCCCCGTCACCCCGATCGCTGTGCCGCTCGCCGCCGCTGGCTATACCCCCAGCGGAGCGCCTAATCGCCGATCTGCGCCACCGCGTCGATCAGCCGGTCTACATCATCAGGCGTGGTGTAACAGGCACACCCCGCCCGCACGAGCCCGCGTTCGGTGACCCCGAGCCGCTCGATCACCGTCAATGCGTAAAAGTCACCATGTGATACGAATACCGCCGCTCGCGCCAGTTGTTCCGCCACCGCCCGAGCCGGCAGGTCCCGCACCGTAAACACCACGGTCGGCGTCCTCGGCCGCCCCGGGCGCGGGCCATACAATCGGACCGACGGGATTGCGGACAACCCGTCCCAGAGCCGCGTCACGAGTGCCTCGCCCTGCCGGTGCAACATCCCGAACGCTGCCTCGAGGCGCGCCCGCCGCGCCGTCACGCCCGGCCCCGCGGGCGACAGCGACGCCAGGAAATCCACTGCCGCGCCGGCGCCCGCGATTCCCTCGTGATTCTGCGTCCCGGTCTCGATCCGCTCCGGCGGCTCGTCCGGCGCCGGATCCACTTTCGGCACGTCCAGCTCCGCCAGCAGATCCCGCCGCCCATACAGCACGCCGATATGGGGCCCGTAGAGTTTGTACGCCGAGCAGACGGCGAGATCACACGCCCAGCCGCGGACATCCATCAGGCCGTGGGCGGCGTAATGCACGGCATCCACGAAAGCCAGCGCGCCCGCGGCATGCGCCATCGCCACGATCCGCGGGATGTCGTTGATCGTGCCCAGCGCGTTCGACGCCGCGCCGATCGCCACGAGCCGCGTACGCGGCCCAATGCTCTCTGCCAGCTCGCGCAGATCCAGCTCACCCGTCGCCGGATCGAAATGCACCAGGCGTATCGTGATGCCGCGCTCGCGCGCCAGTGCTCGCCAGGGCGCGACATTCGCCTGGTGATCCAGCTGAGTCACCACTACTTCATCACCAGGACCCCACCCGCGTCCCAGCGCCCGCGCCACATGAAACGTGAGAGTCGTCATGTTCAGCCCGAACACGATCTCCTCAGCTGACCCGTTCCCGAACAGATCCGCGAACGCTGACCGCGCACCCGTGATGATCGCGTCGGTCTCGATGCTCGTCGGGTATGCCCAATCCGTATTGGCGTTGTGATTCGAGAGATAGTCGGTCATTGCGTCGACGACCGGCGACGGAACCTGTGTTCCACCCGGTCCATTGAAGTACGCGACAGGGCGGCCAAGATGGCCGCGCGTGAGTGCCGGGAACTGAGCCCGGATCGTATCAGGGGGCATGACGACTCGCTGGAATCTCGGTGAGAATGACCAGTGGATCTGGAACTGCCGCTGGACCTGACCTGCGTGCTTATCCGCTCGCCGCGGCGCCACTCCTCGCAAACCACGCGACAATCCGCTCGAGCCCCTCGGCATCACGCGGCCCGAATGCCCCAGGATGTTCCGCATCGACATCCAGTACAGCGAGCAGGGCGCCATGCGAATCCATCACCGGCACGACGATCTCCGACCGAGCACGCGCATCACACGTGATGTGCCCGGGAAAGAGCTGCACGTCAGGAACGATCACGGTCCGGCGCTCAGCGGCGGCGGTGCCGCACACGCCACTGCCAAACGCGATCTTGAGACAGCCGAGCATGCCCTGGTACGGTCCCACGCGCAGCAGACGGTCCGGTTCGACGACACGATAGAACCCTGTCCACAGATACCCGAACGCATGGTGTACCAGCGCACTGATCGTCGCCATCCCCGCGATTGGATCGCTGACACCATTGAGCACTGCGTCGACGTGCTCCGCCAGCTCGCGGTAGGCTTCGCCCTTTGGGCGTGCACGCAAATCAAGGGTGATTTCAGCCATGGACTAAAATACGCCGCCAGTGACGTGAATGCCCGGGGTGAGACAGATTAGGGCAATGGCCAGCAGATCGGCTCCACGATCCCCGCTCGCGGTGCTCGCGATCGCGCTCCTCGGCATTGCGATCGCCGCACCGATGATCCGGCTGTCGCACGACCCAGCACTCACGATCGCGGTCTGGCGCCTGGGTTTCTCGCTCCTCGTCATCTTCCCGTTTCTCGCCAGCGATCGCGGATGGCGCCAGTGGTCGCGACTGTCCCGAAACGATGTGCTGGTCGCCGTTGTCGCCGGCGTGATGCTCGCGCTGCATTTCTGGTCATGGAACGCGTCGATCTTCTACACCAGCGTTGCGGCGTCAGTCGTCCTCGTCAACACGCAGCCGATCATTGTCGCGCTACTGTCGGCGGTATGGCTCAAGGAAATGCCAACCAGCCGGCAATGGATCGGGATCACGCTCGCCGTGATCGGCGCCTGCATTCGTCGGATGGGGCGACTTCGCTCGGTCCACCGATCCGGCTACTGCTGGGAGTCACGCGTTACTCGGCGACGGTCTTGCCCTCCTGGGCGGCATTGCGGTCGCCATCTGACTACGTCGCGGGCCGGCGTCTCCGCGCCACGCTCGATCTCTGGCCGTACGTCGCGCTCGTGTACAGCGTCTGTTTCCTGACACTCGTCACGATCGCGATCGCCACCTCGACTCCGCTCCTGCACCAGCCGCCCCGTGAGCTTGCGATCTTCGCGGGACTGGCGCTTGGGCCGATGCTGCTCGGTCACACGGGTCTCAACTGGGCACTGAAGTACCTGCCTGCTTATCTGGTTATTCTGACCGTGCTCGGCGAGCCGATTGGCGCCACCGCGCTTGCGGCGCTTCTGCCAGGGATCCGTGAGACGCCATCTGGGGCGACCTTCCTGGGCGGAGCGGTGCTTCTGGCCGGGATCGTGGTCGCTGCAATGTCTCGGCGGCTATCGCGCCCGGTCGAAACGGCTAAGCCAGAGTCATTGTGACCGATTGTCCTCCCGGAGCGTCTACTCCCAACGCTGCCAAAGCCCGCAGGCCGGCATCGGCAACTCCGGACACGACACGGACACCAAACATTGGAGTACGCATGAAGCGGTTTGTCATTCTCGGTTCGGCTGTTATCCTCGCGGCATGCAGCAGCAGCTCGGCGCCTAAGGATGTATTCACCGGCACATGGAGTGGAACGGTCAATGTGGACTCATCGAGTCTCACCATTACCACTGTGACGTCGCAGACAGGGTCCGCGGTGAGCGGAACCTGTAGCACAAGTGGTTCGATCATTCTCACGTGCAACCTGACCGGTACGTCGAACCCGCCATCTCTCGCTCTGACGATGAGTTTCTCGGACTCCGAGGTCGTGGTATTCACCGGTAACTACGTCACCCGGGACAGCATCGCGGGAATTCTCACCGAGCACGGTGACACCATCGCGGGGTTCGGTTTCAAGAAGCAGTAAAGCTCTGGCCGAACATGGCGAGACAGAAACCCCCCGGTGCCGCACTGGCGCCGGGGGGTTTTAGCATTGAAGTGCTGGTATCGTGGCGATTACACCCGCGACGTATGACGAACAGGATCAAAGATTTCGAGGCGTAGTTTCGAAACCCGGCTCCCTGTCTTGTCAGACAGCTCGCGCTCGATGGGCAGCAGGCCGGCCCGCTCAAGCATCTGAAGCGTGAACGCCGTCGCGGTCACACATGTCAGTGTGTCGTCCTCGAGATTGAATGGAGCGAGGTCCTCGACATACGCGGCATGCGCGGACGAATATCGCGCCGCAGCAGTCGGCCGCACAGAATGCCACAGATCAACCGCTTCGGACGAAATTGCCGCCGTCCGCGCGGCATCGATCACAGGCACGCGTGGAAGCGGTGGGGCCTGGCTCACATCATCGGCCATCTTCCCATGATCCAGCCGTATCACTGAACCGCCGCCACTCCCTGGCCCACTGGTGATCCCACGGCGGTGGCGTCCAAGCCACTGCTGGTATTTGACGTCGCCAGCAAAATTGGCCTCACCATCGACGAGTTTGATCAGGTACGCCGACCAACTGCGCTTCACCCGCGCATGATCAATGTCTCGCACATACAGCAGATACTGTAGCGCCTCATACACTCGGCTCGGCCGCTCGGAGAGCATCCGGTCAGCGTTTTCGCGAGTCACGCCAAAGTGCCGGAGGAGCATTCGCTGAACCCGGAGTTCGCGCACGTCAAGCGCGCCTACCCCTCGAAGCAATGCTGCCATCCGGAGCTGCAGACCAGGCACAAACGTGAACGCATACCGCCCGCGACTCAGCTTCTTGCACTCTACACTCTCGAGCACATCGGAGTTCACGAGCTCCGCGGCAGCTTCTTCGAATGGAAAATCGAACGGCCGCGGGACGTCTGGCCAAACCAATCATCCCACACCGCGCTTGAAGGTCGGTCAGCTCCACGACCCATGGAGCCGAGACACCTCGAGCTGCTTCGCCAGCAAATAGTTGGTACAGCCGTTTCGCGATCGGGCTCCGGAGAGCGACATACCGCTCGACATTAATCCAGGCAGCCCACCCCCCGGCAAGTTCACGGAGCCACACAGGATTGATCTGTAGATGCGCAATCCAGTCTTCGCCTTCCTCACGTCTATCATAGGTCCGCTTCACCGCGTATTCGAGCACATGCAATACGCCAATCGTGTCCGCACCTCTTTTAGTGCGCGGCACCGGCGCACCATCTGGCTCTCGTGGCTTGATGGCTACAGGGCCAACCGAATCAGCAGCGGAGCTCCTGTCACCAACGGTTACTTGACCCGTTGAACCTGTAAGGAGTGCCAGGCCGATGTCGTGTGCGGTCTGGCTTAGATGCATCTCGATTCGGAGGTGCGATAGACGATGAAGCGCTTCGCGGATCCGGCGGCTTGTCTCACCGTTCATTGGCCGCTGCATGGCGCGCGCAATCATTCCAACCGTCGGATCCGGAAATTCCCCGCTACTAAAAAGCTTCCCGCGGGCTGGTTCAGCTAGTTCATCCGCAACTTTGAAGAGAGCGAAGAAGATGTCCCCGTCCGCCCCATACGGAAGACCATAGTGGTCGTCGCCTTTGACCACGACTCTATAAGAAGATCCGTCCGGCCTTTGTCCAGATAACTCAGCCCGATATGCACAAACCGGCAATCGATTTGTGGTGCTATCCAGTGCCTCAAGCTTTTGAACCGCGCGGATAATTGGCAGGTCTACCAGTTGAAGAGCGATCGGGTACACACCGCTACCCTGGTGATCACCGAGGAGCAAATCCTCCCATGGAATATCCACAGATCCACCCGTCTGGCTTAGTTGCATAGGGGCCACAACTTATCTACATGCCGACATATCCGTTACCCTGGTAATCGAATCCCAACTGCCACCACACATCTCAAATCACTCCAGCTCGACCTTATCAACAACACACACATCATCCGTGAGATCAGTTGGCTGTTGGTGTTTTCTTCTATGATACAGCTACCGAACTACCAGCGATCTTGCTTGCTAGTGTTGATAATGTGGCTAACTCTATTATCTGTCGTGGTATGCGGTCTGTTGTAGATGATCTTGTAGGTGACTTCGCCCTCACAGACTCGGTCGCCAACCGTCATATAGCACATGGTACAGACAGCAGGCCGATCGGCACTGGTGCGTGTTGTACGTCAGCCCTCAGACCAAGACCATCCAGCAGCCAACAGTAGGCTGAGTGGGTCCTTATGAGTGAGCTTCCTAAGTTGACTACCGGAGCTGGTATCCTTTAGCTCCGGACTGCCAGACACTTGTACCGTAGGGAGTTGGCCTGTATCTACCGTTGTGCCAGGATGATATTGTGGCTGCTAATATGTTGTGAATACACCACTTACGAGATATGGTATACCAGAGATCCTATGGATAATCTTCTGGACGGGTCTTTGAATGGTTCGGTGATTGTATTGGTATGAGGTTTGGCGTACGTTCTCCGGAGTAAGTTGAGTCGGCTGGAAGAGGCCTAAGCTATGAGGTCTGGTGAACGTTTCTCTGACTGATAGAGAGCCGTATGGCAGGCAGCTGCATGATGTGGACAGCGCCCCGCGGGGTATCTCGGATGACGCAGTCGTCCGACTCATTGGGTCTACGTTTGCACGATCTCCACTTAGTGCGGAGGAGATGCGAGACGCCAGGCTGATCGCGTTTTTGCTTGACGTCAGCTCTCGGGCATCAGGTGAAGCTCTTCATGGCAGCGCCGAGAATCAATTGCTAGCTGTCGCCGTCAATGACCGGGTTGGGTCGCTCACCGGTCTGTCGAATCAGCGACTGAGCCGAGGAATGGCGCGATTGCTCGAGGCACGAGTGCTCGAGCATTCTGTGGATGACCCAGCTCAGTGGTTCAGACTCTCATCTGCAGTCATGCAACCTGTGGGAGCGGATCAGTATATCGACTGGCAGGTGGTGATTCCGAAAATTGCTGGACATGGTGCTGCCATCCTCCTGCTCCGTGTTGTGTTGGATTTGGTTGTGGTACCGTGGGAATGGACTCGTCTGACGTATGATCGGCTGGCGGTACGTGCGGCGTACTCGCTGGGGATGGCGCAACGAGGTGTGTCGCAGCTGCTCGAGTTTGGAGTGCTGGAGCGTGCCGGTCATCTCGGTCGCGGCCATGACTATCGTCTCTCATCATGGGCACTGGGACGTGGGCCGGCCCTCATGCCTGAGGAAGTGCTAGCCCAGCAGACTTCGAGTGAAGACACTGTCCCCGCGCGTGTTCCAGGACCTGTCCTGGCCAAGACTTCACCAGCTCCGAACGTTGCGGGTACAAGCACAATGGCGGTGGAAATCGGAGGCCTGGTACTCCGTGTTCCCGTCGGCACCGAGATTCAGAATGACGGTAGGGCCAAATGGGGAGATGCAATATCAGGTAGGATCCGAGCTTAAAATCACTCCTCGGCGGTAACTCTCAGGGCTTCCTCGGTGATGTCGTCTCGCACAGGTGTGCGACCGCGCGTGTGGCGCACTCGCAGCATGATGGAGATGGCAAAGAGCGCATTCAGACCGACCGTGAGCAGGACTCCCTGCCACGCTCGAGCAGGTATGACTCGCGTGATCGCGAGAACGATCCCGATCCATGCGATGGTCAGAAGGGCGTTAACGCCGTCGTCAACGAAGAATCCGACGGCCCATCGCGCCAGTAATCGGATTCGATGGCTGATTATGCTCACGCGCGGCTTCTCCGGGCCCACGAGACCGCAGCGAATGCAGAGCACAGGTACAGCGCGGCGATCCACGCGATGGATGCGTCTCCCCGAGACCACGGAATCCCCGCGCTTTCACCGATCCACAACGTGCCGAATGCACTGAGTAGCACACCCACGGCAAACTTGAGCCAGTTCTCGGGTACGTGTGTCAGTGGTGTCCGAAGCAGGAATCCCATTGAGAGTACGACGACGCCAGCAGCAGCCGCCCCTGCCGAAGCGGGAATGATGAATGATTGGCGGCTCCGGTCGCGATGATGATGAAGACGACCTCAATTCCCTCGATAAGCACACCATTGAATGCCGTCACCGCGGCAATGATATCGAATCCGCCCGTATGATTGGCGTTGGTACGTAGCGCGGCGGCTTCCGAAGAATACGCGGCCGACTCGTCATGCAACGCGATGATTCCCGCGGCCCGCAGCGTGGATTTCCGCAGCCACCGCATGCCGAACAGCAAGAGCAGAACGCCCACACCGAACCGTAGCTGGCCGAGCGGAAATCGCTCCAGGACAGAGCCACCCGCCAGTACGATCAGAACGAGTGCGCCGATTGCCACCACGACGCCAGCCCACGCGCCACGCCACCCGCGTACGGTGCCCGCGGCCAGCACGATCGTGAACGCCTCGACGAATTCCACCAGCGAGGCGAGAAAGGCGGCAACGACTGTTGGACCCGCGTGAATCCAGTTAGTCATTCGTTTCGAATATCCGGATTCATTTGATGCAACGCCAGGCAATTTTTGCCCGCGATCACAATCGATGTGTCTACTGCGGGAACGTCTTCGAGGCGGACGAGCTGACGGTGGACCACATCCAGCCCCGGGTACGAAGCGGCGACCGCTCCGGCGGCAACCTCGTCACCGCCTGTCGCGATTGCAACACCCGCAAAGGCGCCAAACGCCTTGCCGTCTTCCTGGCTTCGGATCCGATTGCCCTGCGCAACTTCTTTCGCTATTCGTCCTCCTCATGGCCGCGCCATATGCGGCTGCTCGAGGAAGAGCTGCAACAGATGGGTCTCTGGCCCTTGCATCCGGACGACGAGCCCGGGATCATTGCGCCGTCGCCCTCTCGTCGTTGACACCGCTCCTTGAGGTACACGTGAGCCATCGCCGCATCCCACACGCTCCCCTCTGGTACCGATTGCTGGGACTCGCCAGCGTTGCCGCCGCCGCTCTCGCTCCGGCGCAGGTGATGGCGCAGAAGCCGGTGCTCCCCGCCAACTTCGATGCCTATGTCGAGCACGCGCTGAAGGAGTTCGACACGCCCGGCCTCGCGATCGCCATCGTGAAAGATGGCCACGTCGTCCTGGCCAAAGGATACGGCGTCAAGCGCCTCGGCGACCCCACGCCGATCGACGCGCACACGCTGTTCCAGATCGCGTCGAATACCAAAGCCTTTACTGCTGCGGGACTCGGCATCCTCATCGACCAGGGCAAGCTGCAATGGGATGACCGCGTCACGCAGTTCATCCCCGACTTCGCGCTGTCGGACCCGTACGTGACGCGAGAGTTTACCGTCCGTGACATGCTGACCCACCGCAGCGGCCTCGGACTCGGCGCGGGCGACTTGCTCTGGTTCCACTCCAATTATTCCCGGCACGAGGTGGTGCAGCGCATTCGTGCCGCGAAGTTCGTTTCAGGGTTCCGGGCCGCGTATGCGTATGACAACGTCATGTACATCGCCGCAGGCGAGATCTTTCCAGCGATCACCGGTCTCAAGTGGGAAGATTTCATCCAGCAGCAGATTCTGACGCCACTCGGTATGACCGAGGCACACACCGGCGTCGAAGCAGTACCCATTGGGGCCAACGCCGCGACTCCGCACGGACGCGCCGCGGACGGGCACGTCGAAATCGTCCCCGTCGATTCCGTAGATGCCACAGCCCCCGCTGGCGGCATCAACGCCAACGTCACCGACCTCGCGAAATGGATGATCGTGCAGCTCGATTCCGGGCGCATGGGGAATCGCCGGTTGTGGTCCGCTGAGCGCACCCGCGAGATGTGGTCGGGACAAACCATTCTGCCGATCCAGCCGCTACCCGGCGTCCTCAATGGCCTGACGCCGAACTTCGCGATGTACGGCCTGGGCTGGGATCTCCGCGACTACCGCGGCTACAAGACAGTCTCGCACAGCGGTGGTCTCGCGGGCATGACATTGCACACCGAATTGGTACCCAGTGAGAAGCTCGGTGTCGTCGTGCTCACCAACATGGAGTCCACGCTCTCCGACGCGATCTGCCAGCGTGTCGTCGACGCGTACATTGGTGCCCCGCCCACCGACTGGGCTGCGGCGCTGGCCGCCTACGAACGGCACCGAGATTCGGTGGGCCGAGCGGAGGAGCACGCACAGAGCGCTGCCCGTGCCGCCGATTCGAAGCCGTCACTGCCCCTCGCGAAATACACTGGCCACTACACGGACGCAATGTACGGCGATGCCACGATCACCGAAGAGAACGGCCATCTGGTGCTGCGATTCAGCCACTCGCCTGCGTTCACGGGCGATCTCGACCACTGGCAGTACGACACCTTCGTCGCACACTGGCGCGCCAAGCACGTCGAAGATGCGTTCGTCACGTTCGCGCTCACGCCACAGGGCACCGTGGAGAGCATGAAGATGGCCGCTGTCTCACCCCTCGCGGATTTCAGCTTCGATTTCCAGGATTTCCTCTTCGTCCCCGTCCCCGCGCCTGCTCTGCCCGCGCCTGTCACGCAATGATGGGCGGACTCATGACATGGATGGTGGCATGACCAGCGAAGTAGCCGGCACGCTACCGGCGCGACCGACGCTAGCATGACGACCGGATCCGGCGGTCCCACACGCCCGCTTACCCGCGGCGAGCGGATCTGGCTGACGATTGTGTACTGGGGCCTGGTCGCCGCGTGCGTGCTCTTTGCACTCGTGGGCTGGCGCCTCGTGCAGTCGCAAGAGGCGCCACTCAAAGGAGTGCTGCCGGTCACCGCGAAGATCATTCGGAGCGATGTCGTCGCGCACAAGGACGCCCAGGGGCACACGCTCGAGCAGCCCATTGTGATGTACTCGTATCAGGTGGACAGTGTGCACTACAGTACCGATCGGGTGACACTGCGCGAGGCGTCGCGGTCAGGTCACTGGGCGAAGGATGTCGCCGCGCGATTCCATGCCGGCGACACCATCACGGCGTACTACGATCCCGCCTCTCCCGGCTCCGCGTTTCTCATCACGGAACGCAACTGGCTGGTCTACGTGGCGTTCATTGTGCCGGTCGTGCTGGCGATTCTGCTCGCCGCGCTCTGGCCTCGTGTCGCCGGACAGGCCAGCGTGAGCCAGTCCCGGAACGCATAGCTTTGCCGGATGCCGGTTTCGTGGCACGTCTCATTTCATCTCCATCACCTGATCGCGCGGTATGGCTACGCCATTGTCGCGCTTTTCGTGGGTGGAGAAAGCGTCGGCGTGCCACTCCCAGGTGAGACGGTACTGCTGACAGCGGCCGCATTCGCCGGTCGCGGGCATCTCTCGATCGCCGGTGTCATCATCGCCTCAGTCGCCGGCATCATCGGTGGCGGTTCGGGCGGGTACTGGATCGGTCACAGCGCCGGCCAGGCAGTGGTCCTGCGTTACGGCCGCTGGATCGGCGTCACTCCGGAGCGGCTGGATCACACGCGGCAGTTCTTCGCTCGCTACGGTGCTCGCGCTGTCATGGCCGGACGCTTCATCCCCATCGTCCGGATCCTCGCCAGCGTCGTCGCGGGCATCTCCAACATGCCATTCGCGCGATTTACGGTCTACAACGCGATCGCCGGCATCGTCTGGTCCGTGCTCTTTGGTGTGCTGGGCTTCGAGTTTGCGCGCGACCTGCCACGCCTGGAAGACCGAGTCGGCGACGTCAGCCTCGTCGCCCTGATCGCCTGCGCCGCCGCCGCCGTGGCCTTCCTGACCTGGCGCCACTTCCGCCGCCCTAAGCCCCCGGCTGCCTAGGGCGCCTTTCAGGATTGCTCCGAACCGATGCATGTTTCAATCAGGGCATCCGCGGGGAGCATGCATGGCCGGGCGTCAGAACGCACAAGGTTCGCGATCTCGCTTCGGCAGATCGATGATCGGCGCGTGCGTGTCACTATGCTGGGCAGCCACCGGTCTCCAGGCGCAGTCACGCAGCATGACGCCAGCGCCCGCGGCCCCCCAGGCATCCGCTACCTGTGTCGCGCCCGCGGCCGCCGCCCAACGCACGACACCCGGCCGCGTCACCGTCTCGTCAGCCGGCGATGTCGCTGGCAAGCCAAGGGCCAAGACCCACCAGTGGACCGTACAGGTCGCGTCGTTCGAAAGTCTCCAGGACGCGCAATCGATGCAGCAATCCCTGTGTGAGCACGGCTATGAGGCCCGCGTCGTGGGCGTCGCCAGACCATACGTCGTGCGCGTGGGACGATTCCCGACGTCCCAGGACGCCCTCGTCGCGGCACGGCGCCTGACCACACCCAAGCTCACCGTCTTCGTGACTCAGGCCGAGCGATGACCGTCGGATGAATGGAAGCGGCTGGCCGTGGTTGACCGCCTGGCCGCTCGCTGGTAGGATTGAAAAGTCAGATCCAGGGTGATGGAGCTCACCCGAACCGCCCCCCCGGTTTCTTTGGGGAAGGCTAATGGCTCCTACGCGAGGCTAAGCGTGGGAGCTTTTTTGTTGCCCGCGCCCAGCAACCGATGTGTCCCGCTGCGTGTCCCGTTGCACGGAGGGTACGGTGAAAATGTTCTGGGCCATTGCGATCGGTGCCGCGGCAGGCGGCGTATGCCGGTATTACCTGGGCGCGTTCGTCCAGGCCGAGACTGGAGCCACCTTCCCCTACGGAACGCTGGTCATCAATGTCACCGGCAGCCTGATACTCGGTTTCCTCCTGCGCTACGCGCTCACGACGCAAACATGGAGCATTGAGTTCCGCGCGCTCCTCACCACCGGATTCTGCGGAGGCTATACCACCTTCTCGACATACAGCTACGAGACTGCCATGCTCATGGAGGACGGCGAATATCGGCGAGCGACGATTTATGCGCTCGGCAGCGTCGTCGCCGCCATCGCGAGCACGTTCCTGGGTTTTATCCTCGCGCGAGAGTTGATCACCTGGCGCGAACATTTCTGAGCGTAATGTGATGGTTCAGAGCGACCTTAGTCCCTAGCCTCTCATCCGTAGTTCCCAGCTTCTAGTTCCTCGTTTCTAGTTCCTCGTCTCTAGCCCCAACCCACTATGCAGACGTTCACAGGTGAGCGCGTGCTGATGCGCATCCACATTGGCGAACGCGACAAATGGGATGGCGAGCCGCTCTATCAGGCGATCACCCAGATGCTGCGCGCCAAACACTACGCAGGCTGCACGGTGGTCCGCGCCATCATGGGATTCGGCGCCAGTTCCAAGATGCACTCCGATCGCTTCGAGGTGATGTCGCTCGACCTGCCGATCGTGCTCGAATGCGTTGAGACTGAGGAGAAAATCGACGCGATCCTCCCGGAGCTCGATAAAATGCTCGGCGGAGGCCTCATCACGCTCGAGCGGGTCCGCGTCATTACCTACCGGCCAGGCGAGCCAACCGGCCAACCCAAGCGCTGACCAACAGGCGTTGGGGACTAGGGGCGAGGGGTCATCAAGCCGCTTTCGGTGACGGTCAGGGGACCAACACGATTCGTGCGCCCGCGCCGGCACGGGCCCACGCACTGGTGACATCCGCTAGCGGCAATGGTTCGGTCGCGACCGTGAAGCCTGCGATTGGTGCAGCATCCAGCACGCCATGGATCGCGTTCAGCAATCCGGAGAACGGAACGCTCCCGATCCCGCTGCCCATGAGTTCCAGCGCTGACGACCGCAACACCGCGCTCGGCAGCTTGATATTTCCGCCGCTCATCGAGCCAATCTGTACGAAGCGGATCGGAACAGCCTCCGGGCCCGCCTTCGCGGCGGCGATCAACAACGCCTCGGCACTCTCTCCCCACAGATAATCGAGCACGACGCCGACGCCCTGCTCGAACTCCTTCATGAACGCTTGCTCGAGCGTGTCGCGCTCCTGTACCAGCGGAATGGTCACGTCGGCGCCAAGCCGCCGGAGATCGCCGAATGCCGCGGTCTGCCGCCCCGTCGCGATCACTTTGCTGGCACCGAGAATGCCTGGCGATCTGGATCGCGAGCCGGCCTGAGATTCCGGTCGCACCGTTAATGAGAACGGTCTCTCCCGCCCGCAGCTTCGCCCGCTCGCGCAGCGCCGCCCACGATGACATCCCGGGGTTCGCCATCGCGGCCGCCAGCTCCGCGCCCAGCGCATCCGGTAGTGCGAACCAGTGTCCATCCGCCACGATGGTCCGCTCGGCCATCGCACCGTACGGCGTCTCCGGGATGAGGAAGTACACCCGCTGGCCATCCTCCATGACGCCGGTGCCGTCGATCCCCGGAATGAACGGCAGCGAGTCGCGAGCGCTGTAATGCGCGCCCGACGCGCGGCCTTTCGTCACGTGGCTGATCGACGCGGCCGCGACACGGATGATGCGTTTACCTGGCGCAGCGACCGGGTCGGCGAAGTCCCCGTACACGGGAGCGTGCCCCGCTTCACGTACGATCGCGGCTTTCATCCTTGGGCTGCCCGTGCGCCGGCGTGATGGCGCTCCAGTGTGAACAACGACAGATCCGCCGTCGTCTTCCCGGTCATCGAGAGATCGGCCAGGATTTCACCCATCACGCTCGCGAACTTGAATCCATGTCCGGAGCACGTGCTCGCGACGAGCACCGCCTTGCTCCGCGGATGCGTATCGATGATGAACTGGCTGTCCGGCGTGTTGGAGTAGAAACAGACCGTCGATGCAACCGGAGCCGGGATGGCATCCGGCACCATCTCGCGGATCCGCGCGGTGACGCGCTCGATGTCGTGTGCCGAGACGCGGCGCTCAACGAGATCGGGATCGGAGACGTCGCCGTCGTGGTGAATTCCTGCCTTGAACCCGTCACCCATATCCGGCACGGCGTACCGAGATGTGGCCGGGCTTCCATTCCCACATGAAAGTCCCGACGCGTTCCGGCCCCATCCCCGGCGTCCCCGGCTTTGGGAGAAACCAGTGCTGGACCTGTCGCTCGGCCAGGATCGGGACGTCCAGATCCGGGACGAGCTTGGATGTCCACGCGCCGAGGGCCAGCACCAACCGGTCCGCGTGATACGTCCCGCGTGGGGTCGTGACTGACACGCCATCGCCGCCGGTATCCCAGCCAGTTATCGGCTCTTCGGTCTGGATCTCCGCGCCCGCGCGTCTCGCGAGCCGGAGAAACGTGGTCACTGCGAGCTCCGGCTTGAGCACACCCGCATGTGGCTCCCAGATTGCCACGGTCTCAGCCGGTGCGCGGAGGGCGGGTGCCCGCTTCGCCAGCGCGGCGCCTGATATCTCCTCGTACGGAATCCTATTGAGGCGCAGGCTGTCGCGCGCGCCGCTCACCAGCCAGCTGTCGCGCGCACCGAGGTAGAGCTGTCCCGTTGGGAAATACAGACGCTCGCCGCTCGCCTCCTCCAGCTCGTGCCACGCCTCGTGTGCGCGGCCGACGAGCGGCACATAGGAGGGATCGTTCCAGTACGCCGTGCGGATGATCCGCGAGTGTCCGTGGGTCGATCCCATCCCGTGTGGTGGATCGTACCGGTCGAGCCCCAGCACCTGCTGCCCGCGGCGCGCGAGCTGGTACAGAGTCGAGCTGCCCATCGCGCCGAGTCCGGCGACGATCACATCGTAGGTGGGGGAGGACGGCATGGTCGCGACGGAATATGGCGCGCGCCAACCGCCGCGGTACCCGCGCGCCTATCTCAGTTTGTGGGTCTGGGGCTGCCTCGTCCGGGCGCGTCTACGGCAGAGCTACGGGCGCCGCTCGGGCCATAAATGGTGCGTGAGCGCGTGCGACCACTCGAACAGGGCGCTGTTCCAGCGGACCAGAATCGGGTCGTTGAGGACAATGGGGGCGACGCGGGGGGCGTTGTCCGGCGAGATCACGCCGACGTAGAGGTCCCCGTCGGTGTCGAACCGGTCGCCTTCGGCGTTCCGCGCATTCGATCCGCGGGCCAAGTCCCGTCACGTCGTAGCGCACGCTGAGTTGTCCGGCGTTCTGCAGATCGGCAAAGAGCGTGTCCCGCTCCCGATCCACATCCGCCTCGATGCTGACGAAGTCGGCATTGGCGCGCGACGGCTCACGCCCGCGTGCAGATCGTACGCCGCATCCCCGATCCACATGGGCCGCCCGTGGTCGGTCACTCCCTCCACCAACCACAGCCGCACGTGGTGGCGTCGGCTGGCGCTCCGCCCCACCTCACGTTCGTACGCCACGTCCTGGCGGCGGTCGAAGAGAAAGAGCGAGCTCACCGGCGCGGTGGAATCGGGGCGACGCAGCAGCACGCTCTTCGCGATCGCGACATTGCTCGCGCGGCTCAGTGAATCCGCACGCGACCACCCTGCCCGCGCGAACGCTGTCGCGACCTCGGAGTCCGTCCCCACCAGCGCCACGTTAACGGGATCCGCTTCGACGCCGCGGCGGGTCCGAGTCCGTTTGGGCACACTGGTGAGCGCCGGATTGTGGTCGTAGTGCGTGAGCATCAACGGCGCGACGAGGTGCGTCAGCAGCAGCGCACTCCCTTCGACCAGAATGACAGCGCCCACGACGGTCGCGATCGCGACCAGAAAGTGTCGCCGGACGGTGCGGAGGTTCATTGGCGCGTACGGCGCGCGCGACTAGGGACCGGGACTAGAGACCAGGGACTAGGGAAGCGGGCGGGGTCCTGGGGGCCCGGGGATCGCCGGCGACCCGTCAGGCGCGACCGGCGACACGGCTGTACCGAGGAACTGGCGAACCGCCTGCACCACGGGGACGTCATTCGCCGGGTACCCGGCCGCGTACGTCGCCCAGGCCCGGTGCGTCCCATCCCGCATGACGAACGCGGCGGTATAGATGTTCGTGCCATCTCCGGCGGGTTGCAGCTCGATGATGGCATTGGCGATCTCGGGCAGGCGATACTCGAACGCGGCCGTGCCTAGCAACGCTCGGATGTGCACCCGGACGAGTCCCGCCGCCCGGTCGAACATCACGCTCCGGCTACCCGCGGCGCGGAACACGCCGATCCCCATGATCGCCAGCAACACCGCGACCCAGGCGCCCCGCGACTCGCCCACGATGCCGTCGGCAGCCGGCAGGTAGTACACGGCAGCCACGCCCAGCGCCACCAACGCCACGCCCATCACCCTTGGGCCGAGGCTCAAGTCCTCGGCAATGAGGACATCCGGATTCAACTGGCGGACTCGCATGGGTTCTACCGCCCAAGACGGTCCCGCGGCCGCCGGCGTTCACTCGGCGGATGCCCTCCGCTGGCGTCGGCCTGCGGACACCTGGTCCTGGGCCCGGCGCCGTCACCGGATCTCCCCCCGTGCTGAATCCGGCCGCACCAAACGTCGCGGATGCGCCGGAAATCCGACTTCAATGAACCACATTAACCCACCCAGCGTGATCATTTATAAAGCCACCAGCACGCCATTATCAGCCCAGTGATGCGCCATGTACTTAAAGTATTACACGAATGAAGGACACCGTATGCGCCACTCCAATCGCCTGTCACGAAAGCTTGGCCGAAGCAGCAAGGACCGTTAGCGATCCGATGGCCGCCGCGCTACGCAACGGATCAATTCCGATGCTCCCGGTGCCGATGGATCACCTGTCCATCCGATGCCAGCGACGCCGATGGATCGCAGCGCCACCCGATCAGGACCAATCCACCGTGACCAAACCTGCCACTTCATTTCGACACCCGCTAGCACACACCAGTTGGCGCCTGTCCGCACCATCCGAAACACCGTCCCGTCCTCGCCCGTACTAGCCTAGACCAGTCCCCTCCCCAAGAGAGGCACCTTCTGCACATCTGGTCCGTCCTGTTTCTGCTGATCGCGCAGGGCGGCTCACCGGGCCCGGCGGCTGGATCCCCACAAGCCTCTCCTCGTCCGGATACGCAGCCCGTCACCGCGGCCGCGCATGGCGACGCTGCGCATGGCGACGCTGCGCATGGCGACGCTGCCCATGGCGACTCCGCGCGCGCCGCGCGCCGCGCGCGCCACGACACCCTCCGCGCCGAACGGGAAATCCCGGTCACCCCCACCCTGCTCGCCTCAGCCTACGATGGCGACGTCGCCCGCTCCCTCATCGCGCTCGCCAGGTCGGCACGCTTCGCCGACGACTCATCCCTTCGCCGCTACGACGCCGTCTCCACCGAGCAGCTCAGCGTGAAGCTGGCGATTGGATCCTTCGCCCGCGACCGGCTCCTCCTCCGGCAGCAGCGTGCCGAGCATGTGCAGTGGCAGCGTGGGCTGGGTGCGATCGTCAGCGTCTCGGGCTCGCGGACCGCCATGCCGATCCTCCCGCGCGGCGCGGACGTGGACTTCAGCGACGATGAATCCATCGCCCTCCCCTATGTCCCCGGCCGCCGCACGCTCTCACTCGGCGGCGAACGGAGCGACGACACCACCGCCTACACCAATGTCGATGACGTCGTCGATCCGCTTGCGCCGGGTGCCGAAGCCTACTACCGCTACTCCGCGGGTGACTCCGAAACAATCCGCACACCGGCGCGCGGCGGCGGCCAGCTCATCATCCACCTGCGCGAGATCCAGCTCCACGCGCGCCGGCCACTCTGGAACCTGGGCACCGGATCGCTCTGGTTCGATGCATCGACCGGCCATTCTCGTGCGCGCGATTTATCGCTTCTCCGCTCCGATGGACATCGTGGCCGTCGCCAAGGACGGCGACCCGCACACGTTCGATGACGTGCCCTTCTGGGTAAAGCCACTCATCATGCCGATGACCGCGAACATCTCCGTGGTGACGCTCGACTACCGGCTGCTCGAGGGCAAGATACTGGCTGCCCGTGTCGCGATACGCCGACGGCGAAGCACGCGTCAGCGCGATGCACCTGCCCGTCCGATGGGAGGTCCACTACCGCTACACCTCGATCAACGGTCCCGACACCCTCCCGCGGCTCCCCGAGCTGGTCGATACCGCCTCGAAATCCCCCGCAGTCGCATTGTCCGCCGCCGCGACCTCACCCGCAACACCCGCCGCTCCATCACCATTGGCAGCGCCCGCCGCATCAGGCCACCAGGAACTGGCGATGCGATCCGGCATGAGCAAACCCGACGACTCTGACTCGGCACGCCGCCACTCGCGCGAGATCCAATGCGCCCAGCAACCCACCTGGCAGCGGGTCGAAGTCCACGATGGCGGCGCAGCCCGAGTGCTGGTCAGCACCCCGTGTGATACCGCTGCCCTGTCGCGCTCACCCGACTTGCCTCCCACCATTTACGATGAGGCGGCCGGCCTTGGTGAACTCAGTGAGACGGACCTGCTTAAAGCGTTACGTAGCAACGCAGTACCGGATTGGGACCCTCGCCCGATCGCGCTCCTCTGGGGCCCTCGAGACGGACTCATCCGTTATAACCGAATAGAAGGGCCGTCCGGCGGTATCGCGGGAACGGACGAGCTCGGTCTAGGGCTCTCAGCGCGCGCGGAACTCCGGTTTGGGCTAGCGGATCTGGAACCAAACGCCGGGGCGAGCCTCACCCGCACGAGTCCCTGGGGTACAGTCACATTCGGCGCCTATCGGCGCCTCAATTCCGCCAACGATTGGGGCGATGCGCTCAGCTTCGGAAGCTCGATCTGGAATCTCCTGGTCGGAGATGACGAAGGGTTCTACTACCGTTCGTGGGGCGCGGAGCTCTCCGGCACAGAAATCGAAGGCCCACTGCCCTTCTCCTGGCGCCTCTTCACAGAGCACGAGTGGGGCGCCAGCGTCGCCACACACTTCGATCTCACCGGCCTCTTCGGCGGCGCGACCATGCCGCTCCGGAACATCGGCACGCCGTCCGGGACCATCACCGGCCTCTCCTTTCGCTCTCGCCCCGTCTGGGGCCTCGACCCAAATGGCTTCCAATTGGCGGCCGACATGCGCGGCGAGGGCGCAGGCGGCAGCTACACCTACGTCCGCGGCGCCACCGATCTGACCCTGACACACCCGGTGACGCACCTCCTCGTCGCCGCGCTGACCGCCGGCGGAGGCACATCAGCGGGCGAAGTCCCCCCGCAACGCGAGTGGTACCTGGGCGGACTCCGCACCATCCGCGGCCTCGCCCCCGGCACAGAATCCGGCGACGCCTACTGGATGAGCCACCTCGAGATCGCCACCCGCGACATGTTCGTCCGCCCAATCCTGTTCTACGACCTCGGCTGGGCCGGCGACCGGAACAACTGGACCCGCGAAGGCCGCCTCCTGAACGGAGCCGGCATCGGCGCCTCGATGCTGGACGGACTGATCCGCGTAGACGTAGGCAAAGGCATTCTGGCCGACCCACGGCGTTCGCGTCAACGCCTATCTCCAGGGCGCTCTGTGAGTTTCAACGGTTGAAGCGTCAGGCAGGGAGCTGCGCCTGCCATTGGATTTCAACGGTTGAAACGTCTGAGACCAGAGCATGAGATGGTGCGGAGAGACGGGCGAGATCCGGAGGGGCCGGTCGCGACCGGACCGTACCAGAGACGTATTTCAACGGTTGAATAGCACAGAAGCCAAGGCACGTCCGCCACGTTTACATGGCGGCCCGCGAATCGCTACTATTCGCCGCGCACTTCCGGCGAGGATCTCTTGGCGCGATGGATCGCGATCGGCATGCAAAAGGGCGGCGTAGGGAAGACTACGCTCGCGACGAATCTCGCCGCCGCGATGGCCGGTGGACTCGGTCTCCGTGTACTGGTGCTGGATTTCGACGGCCAGCGGAATGCGACCGTCGGGTTGCTGGGAATCGCGCCGGAGCAGGGCCCTACGATCGAATCGGTGCTGCGTGAATCGGTGCCGCTTTCGGACGCGATGATCCATACGGGTTTCGCGCCGCGCGCGGAGCTCTATGTGGTCCCCGGCACGCGAGGGCTCACCAGCTGGGAGCCGGAGATCCGTGACTGGAACAGCACCGCGCTGCGCTTCCGTGAGGTTCTCCGCAGCGGCCTGCGCTGGGACGATGGCTCCCACGAACATGCGTTTGATGTGGTGCTCATCGACACGCCGCCCGCTGGCGGTCTCTGGCTGCAAACGGCGCTCACGGTCGCTGATGGCTACATCGTCGTCGCCCAATGCGAGCGATATAGCGCCGAAGGCGTGCAGATGATCCAGGAAACGGCGCGCCGCATCCGCGAGGACGCGCGCCTCAACCCGGATCTCGTCCTCGATGGCTTCGTGGTCAATGCCATGAAGGCCCGCCGCGCCAACCCCCACGCCTTCCTCGAGGCCTACCGCGCCGCGTTCCCGGACGCGTTCCTCGAGCCGCCCATCCCGGATTTCTCCGGCATCAGTGACGCCGCCACAAACGGTGTCCCCGTGGAGTTCGCGGCCCGCTGGAGCAAGGAAGCCCGAATCTTCCGCCAGCTCGCCGACGCGCTCAACGATCGCCTGGCGCTCGGCGGCGTCAACACGACTGACCACGTTCCGGCCGCCGTGCCGGGAGGGAAGCTCTAATGGCCAAACCCAAATCGCGCGTTCAAAGTGCCGCGATCGCGGGTATGCTCGGCGTCCCGCTCTCGACGACCCCGCCACCCGGCGAAGCGGGCGATCGGCCCAGCAGCCGCGGGGAAGGGGCCCACCCGGTTCGCGATCACTACGAGTCCGGCGTCGCTCGCGCCGACAATGCGCTCGTCCTCGACGCCCGGCGCGTCGTCCGCCGGGGGCGCTATGTCCGGCCGTTTACCGATGACCACCGCTTCCAGGAGCTGGTCGCGGCGATCGAGGAATCCGGCCGCACGATCCACGTCCCCATCCTCGTCCGCGTCGAAGGCCCGCCCGGCGAGGTCGAGTACGTTCTGGTCGATGGCACCCACCGTCTCGAGGCCGCCCTCCGGCTGGCCATACCTGTCCCCGCGATCAACCTTGGGCGCATCACCCCGGATCGCGCGCTCGCCATCCAGGCCATGGCCAACGAGGTCCGCGCGTCGATGCACGTCATCGACCAGGTGTCCTACGTCCTCACGCTTCTCGCTCAGGGACTGACGCGCGACTCCGTGCAGCGCACCACCGGATTCAGCGCGGGGCGCGTCTCAGAGCTCGTCGGCATCGGTATGCTCCTCGCCGGGCTGAGCGAGGGTGAGCGCGAGCACGCCCGCCGCTCCGAGCGCGTCACGCACCGCGCGCTCCGCGCCCTCAAGTCCGCCACCATGGACGCCGACGCCTTCCGCCGCGGCGTGATGATGCTCGCGGCATCATCACTGTCCGAGGAATATTTAGGAGCGGATAGCGACGAAATAGATGTCACTATTCCGATAGGGGGCGCGGCGAATGATGCCGCCGATACAGGCCCGGATAAAGAATCAAATCGCTACCAATCATCGGGCGACGCACTGCCGCCCGCACACCGTCGCGGCCGCACGCCCGCCGAGCCGGGTGCCGTCACGTTTGTCCCCGGCCGCAATGCGCGCGGCACGTCGGTCACCTACCGTGTCGCGTGGCGCGCCCGCGCGGTCCGCCAAGACCCCGAGGCGTTTCTCGAGCACATTCGCGCGCTGATTCAGGTAATCGCCGCCGACGCCACCGCTGACTACACCGCCGCGCTCGCGCGCTCGTCCACGCGGCGCAAACGGCGGGGCGGGGGAGTGACGCCTGCTGCAGCCGACACCTGGCGCGAAACGATCGCGCGCGAGGAGGCGGAGCTCGCCGCGCGTATGGCGCACGCCCGCACTGCGGATACCGCATCACGCCCGCGCGACGCGTCGATCCCTGATTCCCAGAACCCCATGCCGGTGCCCGCGAGCCAGCGCCGTACTGGCGACGCGCCCGTGCCCATCAACCCCCGGCTGCTCGCCGGCCTCTCGATCCCGATGCTTTCCGAGCGTCTCAAGCGCTGGCCGACTGAGTTCGGCGAGCTGGAGACGCACGTGAGCGATGTCGAGCGCCAGGCCGAAGACGCCCGCCGCCGAGTGCGGGACCTGGTCGACGCTGAGGAAGCGAACCGGCGGCCCTCAGGGACCAGGGATTAGGAGCTAGGGGCTATGGGCTATGGGCTTCTGGTTGAACACGTCGGTACCGAACACCGCGAGTCCGGGCGACGCGGCGTAGCCGAGGTGGGGGAGGCCGAACTGATCTTCGACCCAGCGGAGCATTGAGTAGTGGTTGTACGGCTGGTCACTCACCGTGCCGCCCTTCACGAACGGTGAGATGATCACCGCGCCCACGCGGCCGCCGCCCGGTCCATCACCGCCCGGGGGCTGATGCTGACCCGGCAGCGGGAGCTCACCACAGCACGCGGATGAATCCTGTCCCGGCGGGCCTGACGCCTCGTCGAACGTGATGATCAGCACGCCATCCCGCGCGAACGCCGGCGATGCCGTGATCGCTGGCACCCACGTGCGCAGAAACTGATCGATTTGTACCAGCCCACCCGGCGCGTGGTCGATGCACGGACCGTCATGTCCGTCGTTGCACAGGTTCGGCGTGATGAACACGTAGTTCGGAGTGGTGGCCACGGTCGCGAGATCGGTCTTGAGTTGCCGGAGATTCACGACATGCGCATTGCACCGCGCCGGATTGTCGAGCACCGTGTGGAAGTACACGAACGGGTCGTGCTTCGTCGCGTACTGATCGCCGGGCTCGCGCTTGGTCGTGTTGTCCGTGCTGCCGATCGGGGGGTGCCCGCACGTCGCGTGTTCTTTCGCGGGGTCGTTCCCCATGTCCTCCATGTAGCCGCGCCACGTGCGCCCCGACGCCTCGAGTTGATCGGCGATGGTTTTCACTATCGCCGGATACACACACCCGGTACCGATCGCCTGCCCATGGGCATCGAGCGCGGGCTGTGCGAGCGCGAATTCGCTGAAGATCGAGCAGTCACGCTGAGTCGCCTCATTCGGCGCCTGCCCGCTGATCATCGCGATGTAATTGTCGAGGCTGTTGTGCCCGATTCCGTAGTAGTGCGTGAGGAGCGCCCCCTGTGCCGGCAGCGTGCTGGCGAGGTAGGGAGCCTTGGAGCTGGGCCCGAACGACCGCTGGAACGACTCGTTCTCGAGGACGAGGGTGAACACATGACCGACGGTGGGCGGCTTGGCGATCATATGCCCGATAACACCTGGCGTGGCGATCACCACGGCGTGTGCTGCCGTGTGCCCTGTGGGCGCACTGGCTGCCGCCACGGCGACGATGCCCACCAGGGCTACGAGCGCCTGCACCCCTCTCGCTTTCGGTCGCGGGTTCTGGTTGTCCATCCCGACACGCTCTTTCATCTACGCCACTGTCCTCATTTAGGGATTGCCGGCTCATTTTTTTTCTGCCTGACTCACAGCATACCCAGCAATAGGCAACTACATCGATGACGGTGCAACGACGAGACGCGCTGCGATGTAACGCTGCCCGACCGAATTCTCCAGGCAGACAACCACTGCGCTTCGCCAAGCCGCACGCAGCATGACAAAGATGTCATACACTCTTCATGCTCTTGTAACGACACCGTCGCCAAAATCCAAGGTGTTGCAGCACGAGCGCAACGCTGTATGCACCGGGCACACCATCCTTGCTCTACCCCTTTGTCGAAATGGTGCCGCGTATCATGACGCCAGTCAGCGAACTCTCGGCACGAGTTCCAAGCCACACCGATCCGTCGCTCCAGGCCCTCGCCTGGGAAGCGAAACACCTGAGCGGTCCTCACGGGCCAGGCGCTGTGTCGAGCTCACTCGCATTCCACAGCTCCTCGAATGGCATCGAGCGCGTGTACGCCGAGCCGACGGGTGTCTGGTGGAAGGTGACTGAACACCTCCAGGACGGATGCTGGTCCCTGGTCTTCATGTCTGCTGCTGCCATCCGTCGCGTGCGCACCTATCCGCCCGACTGGTGGCAACTCAGTAACGGCGAGCTGGCTGCACTGAGCTGGGCGCGCTGACCTGCGGTAGCCGCTAGTCAGTCTTCTCCGGAAAGAGCCCGGGCATCCAGCGCGACGCGAGAGCAGCCGGGAACACAAGCCGCAGCGGTGAGCGCGGGCTATCTGACGTCAGCACACCGCGCTCGCTGAGTACAGCAACGATGCGGCGTGCTTGGCGGTCGCCGACGTTGACCACGGCGGCAACGTCGGCGCGGGGCAATTCACCGCGGTACAGCACCGATTCGAGAATGCTGCCCGATTTTGGCGGCAGGGCGTCCAGCCTGATCTCTTCCTCGGCCCACGTCAGGATACGCGCACGGAGCTGATCGGGCTGCATCAGCCTTTGCATGAAGGTCACCTGGTCGAGACACGTCCGCAGAAAGAAATCTGAAAAGCGGGTGAGAGCCTCCTCACTCAGAATGTCCGCGGCCGTCGAAATCGTTGTGGCGCTCTGCGTCGCAGGCCGCCAGATGCCGCTTGTACTCATTGACATTGCGCGCCAGTCCCCTCGCTACGGACCAAATCGCGCCTGTTTCGAGTGTGTCGAGCATTGTGGCGTGCGACATCAGCCGGGCGACCCGGCCATTGCCGTCGAGGAACGGGTGGATCCAGAGCAAGCGATGGTGGGCCGCCGCCACGCCCAGGATCGACTCGGTCCTGGTCAGGTTGGCATACACATCCTCAAAACGTCCCATAAAGCGCGGGACTGCACCGGGACTGACGGCGACGTGATAGCCGACTTTGACATCTCGTCTGCGCAACTCACCAGGAACGACACGAACTTTCTCCCGAGTTACAGGATCGTCTATCATCAGCAAGTCTGGAGGCAGCTCAGCGCAGAAACGCCGGTGGATTTCGCAGAATGCCATCGAGCGTGACCGATCGCCCGACCAGTCCGCCGCTGTCGATCCATTTCTGCACCGCGATGTGGGCTCTCGCTTCGAGCTGGAGGTCGCGTTTTCGCGGATCCTTGCTGTAGTCGTTCCGTAGCGCACGCTCGATATCGACCGGGTGCGTGTCATGCCCCTCGATGAGATTGCTGTAGTAGCAGTTCATCGCCCGCACCAGATCAGCCAGAGACTCGAGCAGGCTTTGGGGCAGGCTATGCCGAAAGCCGCTCGATTTTTGGGCGAGTTCCAGTGCGAGGTCTGTCAGAGCCCCTCGGTGACGAGAGTCTGCGCTGATGACCATGGGTTCCATCAGCGCTGGTCTCTCGCCGCAGTCAGGGACCGGGTTTACATCGACCATTATGTCCGCCAAAATGTCCGCTTACATGTCCGCTCTATGTATTAGACTAACCTCCAATATAACAGCTAGTTACGGTTTATTCAACGTATAATATGTCCGCCAATATGTCCGCTTCAAAGACTGCTACACTGCTGCGCGCGATGCTTTCCAGGCTAAAGCTGTTCTGATCAGCCCATCTCCAGGGCCCTCGCCAACCCCGGTCGATCCGAACGCGGCGGAATCCTGTTGACCGGAATCCCTCAGACGCGTACGATCTCGGAGGCGATGTCATTCAGATAGCCGCTTGAGGAGGGCCGCATGGTCATCTCGTCGGCGCACACTCCGGCTCCATCGTCCGAGTCACTCGGGGGCACGCTGGCAGCCGCCGGCCGGGCCACTCCCATCCCGGTCCTGGCCGTGCTCTGCATCGCGGGAGCAGCTGCCACGGCGGCGATTCTCATTGCGGCGCGACGTCATTGGGTGCTGTCGCTGCCGCTCCTGCTCGTGGCACTCTACGGCGCGTGGGGGTTGGCGGAGCAGGGACGTGCGGCAGTGAACCGGATGCAGTCGGTGGACGCGACCAAGCGGTACGTCGTGAGCGGCGTCCTCCAGGTCGCCGTGGCCGCCATTGTCGTCGTTGGCGCCATTGTGTCGACGATCCTTATGTTCGCGGTGACGTTTTTCATCGCGGGGGACGCGCCGGTTTTATAGCGCAGCACGGGCAGAGCTTCGGCGGCGAGAGGGCGGGTCATGACCCGCCCCTACCAGGGCAAACTGTTTATTCGCCGCCGGCCGGCAGGTGATCGGTGAGATAGCGCGTCAGGAGCGAATAGAGGTGGACAGTCGTGCCGGGTCCCTCGCGGATGGCGTGGGTCCGATTCGGGTACACCATCAGATCGAACGGCTTTCCGAGCGCCACGAGCTTGTTCACGAGGCGCTCCGTGCCCTGGTAGTGGACATTGTCGTCGCCCGAGCCGTGCACGATCAGCAGGTGACCACGGAGACCCTCGGCAAAATTGATCGGAGAGCCACGCCGGTATCCGTCGGCGTTGTCCTGGGGTAATCCCATGTAGCGCTCTTCGTAGATCGAGTCGTAGAGCCGCTCATCCGGCACCGGCGCCACCGCCATCCCCACTGAGAACACGTCCGGATAGCGGAACATGCAGTTCAGCGTGTTCGATCCGCCGCCGCTCCAGCCCCAGATCCCGACCCGCGCCGAGTCGAGGTATGACCGCGTTCGTGTGAGGTTCCGCACCGCGGCCGCCTGATCGGCGGATGACATCTCGCCGACCGTCCCGTAGACGATCTTCCGCCACGCGCGCCCTTTCGGTGCCGGCGTCCCGCGGTTGTCCATGCTCACGACGACATAGCCATGGTCCGCCAGCCACCGGAACCACAGCTGCTGGCGATCGCCCCACCGGTCCACCACGGTCTGCGCCGCGACTTCCCCATACACGAAGACCAGCATCGGATACCGCTTCGCCGCATTGAAGTCGCGCGGCTTGATCATGTACCCGTCGAGCGTCACGCCGTTGCCAATATCGGCCTTGAAAAACTCGGTCGTCCGGCCCGATACCAGCGGCGCCACCGCCGCCTGGAGCGCGGTATTCGCCTCCGTGGTCCGCACGACGGTGTGAGTGGGCAGCTTCACGATGTCGTAGGACCACGGCTTGTCGATCGCGGAATACCCGTGCTGCGCCCACAGTCCATTGTTCGAGATGGTGTACGTGTGCGTCCCCGGCTCGCTCGCCGGTGTCACGCGTTCTGCGGCTCCCTTGCCATTGAGCCGCATCCGGTACAGCGCCCGCCGAGTCGCGTTGTCCGGCGACGCCATGTAGTACACCCACCCATTCCCGGAATTGGCCGGGCTCTCGACGACGCGCTGGATGTTGAGGATGTCGAACGCCCCTGGCGTGATGAGCGTGACGCGGCTGCCATCGCGTGATATCCGGTACACATGCCGCCAGCCATCGCGCTCGCTCACCCACAGAAACTCCGTCCCGCCATGCAACCACGTGAGATCGTTCACGACATCGACCCACGCGCTATCGTGCTCCGTGAGCACGGTGTGGGCCGCGCCGGTCTGCGCATCGGCGATCATCACGGCGTCGGTATCCTGCAGGCGATTCAGCCGCTGGAGCACCAGCTCTGAGGAGTTGTTCGCCCAATCGAGCCGCGCGAGATAGTTGTTGCGCGGATCGCCCGCCAGCTGGATCCACGTCGTCGGGCCGCCGGTGCTGGCGACGATCCCGCCGCGCACCGCGGAGTTGGTCGTCCCCGCCTTCGGATACTGTACTGGCACCACGAACGAGTAGAGCGAGTCCGTGTCGTCGATGAGATCGAAGTCACGCACGCCGGACACGTCGAACTGCCAGTACGCGATCTTCCTCCCATCCGGCGACCACCGGAAGCAGTCGCGGATGTGCAGCTCTTCCTCGTACACCCAGTCCGACGTCCCATTGATGGTCGTGCGTGAGCCATCGGTCGTGAGCCGGACTGGTGGGGCAGGGTGGCCGCTCGACAGCGCGCCGGCGTCCTCGACGTACAGGTCGTTGTCGCGGACGTAGGCGATACGCCCCCCGTCGGGCGAGAACTTGGCGAACATGAGTGTGGAGGGCTTCGCATCCGGCCCACCGAGCCGGGCGAGCGTCCCGGACGTCCGGTCGAACACCCAGTAGTCACCACGGGTGTTGTCGCGCCACACCCTGGCCGTGTTGGTGAAGATCAGCAGCCGCTTGCTGTCGGGCGACCAGGCATAGTCGGCGATCGCCAATCCCTTCGTCCCACCGGGAGGGGTGAGCTGATGCGCGGTGACGAGTACCGAGCGCGCCCCGGTCGCCGCGTCGTACCGCACGATGTCCGAGCCGGACGAATCACTCGACGGCTCGACCGCGCTGTACGCCGCGGGCCCGGGGGTCGCGAGCCACCGCAAATCGCCCGGCACCCGCGCCCGGAACTCCGCCCCGGTCATGATCTCGGAGACCGTCAGGGCGGGGGACCCACTTGCCCCACTCCCGCCGGTCTGCGCCGCGACGACCGTCGCGTCGAGCAGCAGCCCGAGCACTGAAACCGCCCGCACGATCCGTGACGCAGCCGCGGTCACACGAAAGGTCCCCACCATAGGTCGTTCTCCAGTCGAGTCATGGCGCCGCACCCGGATTCACCCGGAATCCCAGGATGTGAAACATGCGACGCGGATCGCGGTGCGTGAAGAACGGGAGTAACGGGTACCGCGAACCTTCCAGGATTATTGCGTATCTGTGGGTATTCTCGGGTATCTGTGGGTATGGGATCGGTATTTGGACCGATCGAACGGGTGCCAGGGCGTCACCGCCAGCTACTCACCCCACGCTCGACAACGGCGCCGCGATGGTCTCGAGCGGCTTCCGCTCCGCCGCGATGCCCAGCACCAACTCCGCCAAGGCCGCCCCCACCATGAGCACCGCGCCGAGCAGATATCCCCAGACCACCTGCCGCCGCTCCCCGCTCGCGATGAGGTGCCCGAACAGCCACGGTGCCGCGACGCCGCCCAGCAATGTCCCGCTGGCATAGAACAGTGCGATGGCAATCGCCCGCACTTCGAGCGGGAACGACTCGCTGATGGTGAGATACGCCGCACTCGCGGCTGCCGACGCGAAGAAGAAGATCACCGACCACGCCACGGTCTGCGTCGTCGCATCCAGCATCCCGGCCCCGAACATTGCCGCTACGACCGCCAGCAACACACCCGATAGCGCGTACGTCCCCGCGATCATCGGCCGCCGCCCGATCGTGTCGAACCAGTGCCCGAGCAGCAATGGCCCCGTGAAGTTGCCGAGCGCAAAGGGCAGCAGATACCAGCCAACGCTCGCCGCGCCGATCCCGTAGAACCGCCGCAGGACGAGTGCGTACGTGAAGAAGATCGCGTTGTAGAAAAACGCCTGCGACGCGATGAGCACGATGCCGAGGACCGTGCGCTGCGGATAGCGCCTGATCAGCGTTCGCGCGACTTCACGCAGGGAGGTGTGTCCACGCGCAATCAGCCGCAGCGTGCCGTGCACGGGCGCCAGCGGGCGCCCGGTCGCGGCGGTGATTCGCGCCTCGATCTCGTCCATGATCTGCGTCGCTTCGCCGATCCGCCCATGCACCATCAGCCACCGGGGACTCTCCGGCACGTGCCGTCGCAGCACGAGGATGCCCAGCCCGAGCACCGCCCCGAGCCCGAACGCCACCCGCCACCCCACGTCAGGCGACAGCCGCCCGGGGTGCAACAGCACGAGTGTCGTCGCCGCGGCCATCGCCGCGCCCACCCAGAAGCTGCCATTGATGGCGAGATCAGCACGCCCGCGGTACCGCGCCGGCATCAGCTCCTGGATCGCGGAGTTGATCGCGGTTCCCTCGCCGCCAATCCCCGCGCCGGTCAGCATCCGGAACGCCGCGTAGCTCCAGAAGCTCCACGAGCACGCGGTCGCGGCCGTCGCGATGAGATACAGGCCGAGCGTGATCGTGAACAGCCGCTTCCGTCCCCAGCGATCGGTCAGCCACCCGAACCCGATCGCGCCACCGACCACGCCGATCAGGTACGCACTCGCCGCCGCTCCGATCTGCGGCGCGGTCAGGTGCATCACTGGACTATCCTGCAGCGCCCCAGACAGAGAGCCCGCCAGCGTCACTTCCAGCCCGTCGAGGATCCACGTGATGCCGAGCGCCACGACGATCAGCGTATGAAACTGGCTCCACGGCAATCGGTCCAACCGCGCTGGTATGTCCGTCTCGGCTAAATCCGTGTTGGTGGTCCCCATACGTCCGGGAAACTACCGCCGCCGCCGTGACTAGTCCCTAGTGCCCAATCCCCTCACCATTAGTTCAGTCCGCCCGCACCGCGGTCAACGGATCCACGGCCGCCGCCCGCCGGGCCGGAACGCCGGTCGCAATTACCGCGATGATGCCCACGAGCGCTGGCACTACCACGAACGTCAGCGCATCGGTAGTCCGCACTTCGAACAGCAAGGATGCCATGAATCGGCCCAGCACCACCGCGCCGAGCAATCCGAGCGCGACGCCCGGCACGACCGCCCGCGCGCCCTCACGTGCCACCAGCACGACGACCGACTTCGCCGTCGCACCCAGCGCGCGCCGGATCCCGATCTCCGGCGTCCGCTGCTCGACGGCGTAGCTCACCACGCCGTACAACCCGACTGCGGCGATCATTGCCGCGGCGCCCGCGATCACCGCGACGACGATGAAACTCACCCGCCGCGCCGCGACCGCGTCGCTCAACACGTCGTCCATTGTTCGCACACTCGACACCGGCAGATTCGGGTCGATCGCGCGGATTGTCCGCTGGAGATCCGCGGCGACGTGCGCCGGGTCCCGGGTGCACCGCAGCACGACGTACATGTCGCGAATCGCCCCGCCGCCGTTCGTCCACTGTGCGTGTGGCATATACACCTCGGGCCGCGGATCGGCGTCCAGCCCGCGATGCCGCACGTTTGCGATGACACCCACGACGGTGCGCCAGCTCGTATCCATTCCCCCCATCCGGATCCGCTGGCCGATCGGCGATCCGTCCGGCCACGCCCGGCTCGCCAGCGCTTGATTTACCAGCACCGCACCGGGCGCACGCTCGTCATCGGTCGCACTCAGCAGCCGTCCGCCCATGAGGCGGATCCGCATGACGCGGAAGTAATCCGGCGATACCACCTGCCAGTCGCCCGCGCCATCCTGCTGTCCAGGAACGACGGGCCGCCCCTCGATGCGGAACGACCAGTCGCCCATCACGGTGGTCATGGGCAGCACTCGCACCATCGCCGCCGACGCCACACCCGGCAGTGCCCGCGCGCGGTCGGCGACGTCCCGGTAGAACGCCCGCACCGTTTCATTCGTCGGATACTTCGCCACCGGCAGCGACATGTGTGCCGTCACCACGTCCGCCGGATCGAAGCCAGGGTCCACGGACAGCAGTCGCGCGAAGCTCCGCGTCAGCAACCCCGCGCCCACGAGCAGCATCACCGACATTGCCACTTCCGCTACGATCAGCGCTCGCCGGGCCCGCTCGCCCCAGCGGTTCGCCGCCGCGCCGCGGAGGGTCTCCTTGAACGCCGTGTGCAGATCCGTGCGCGCGGCATGCAGGGCCGGAAGGATGCCGCACATGAGGCCCGTCGCGATCGTGACCAGCAGCGCGAACAGCAGCACCGGCACGTCCACGCTGATCCCCGCAATGCGTGGCACGGTGCGCGGCGCGTCGGCAGCCACGAGATGCACCCCCAGCACCGCGAACAGGATGCCCGCCGATCCGCTGAGCCCAGCCAGGACGCCCGCCTCGGTGAGGAGCTGCCGCATGATCTGCCACTGGCTTGCCCCGAGCGAGGCACGCACGGCCATCTCCCGCTGGCGCGCGAACGCGCGCGCGAGCAAGAGATTGGCGACGTTGGCGCACGCGATCAGCAGCACGAATCCCACCGCTGTCGTGAGGACCACCACGGTCGGCCGCACATCACCCAGCACCTGGCTCGTCACCGAGCGGGTGAATGCAGCGAAGTCCGGCGGATATCCCGTCGGGTATTCAGCGACCATGTGCCGCGCCATTGCCTGTACGCCCTGGTCCGCCGCGTGCGCGGTCACACCAGCGCGAAGCCGCGCGACAAGGTTGAGATAGTGCCCGCCCCGCAGGGTCCGGTCCACGTTGCCGAGTGCGAGCGGGACCCAGAGGTCGACCGGATTCCCGGTGAACTCGAGCGGGAGCTGGTATCCGGGTGGCATGACGCCGATGACCACAGTACTGCTGTCATTGAGCAGGATCGGCTGCCCCAGCACGTGCGGATCGCTGTTGAATCGCCGCCGCCAGAGTGCGTCGCTGATCACCGCCACGCGCGGCCCACCCGCGTGATCCTCGTCGTCCGTATACACCCGGCCCAATTCCGGCGCGACACCGAGCGTCCGAAACACCCCCGCGGACGCGACGCCGGTATGCACCCGGTCGGGCGTCTGGCCACCAGTCAGGTTACGGCTGTCGTCGTAGAACCCGCCAGCAGCCGCAAACAGCTGGGTGTTCTCCTGGTAGTCGAGCAGCTCGGAACTCGAGATCCACGTCGCTGGCCAGCCGGTCCAGTGATTCCAGATCATCACCAGCCGGCCGGGATCCTTGTAGGGCAGGGGCTTGAGCAACACCCCGTCGGCGACACTGAACACGGTCGTCGCCGTCCCAATGCCAAGCGCCATGGTCAGGATCGCGACGGTACTCACTACTGGCGTCGCAACCAGCCTCCGCCAGGCATAGCGGACATCCTGCATCATTCCCCCGGGATCTCGGTCCCGGTATGACAGTCAGATGGGGGAGCTGGTTTGGATGCCTTGCCCGCGAGCTTCTACTTGCCGAGCGTCACCGTCGCCGCCTTTGGCGGGCCAATCATGAGGTGCGCCCACGGCTTGCCCGGATACATGATCCACGGGCCGCCGTCCGACAGCGGCTGCGCCGGGAATCCGGTCGTTTCCGGCGTCGCGAACGGCATATAGACGATGTACAGATAGCTGGCTCCGTGGATGACCCCAGCTGGGCCATCGACGCTGTCCCGCGGGGCGTAGTACTGATAGAGCGCTGTCGGATGCCGAGGCATTGCCAGCGTCCCGCCACGTATCTCCTTGGCCCGGATGCTGTCGGTCTCGTCGTTCGGTACGTGCTGCGCCCGCAACGCCCGCCCGCGTGCCATGAACGGCTCCAGCTCGCGGTCATAACACGCGACATGGAACGACTTCGCGGCCGGGTTGTCAGCGAGGCAGATGAGCAGGCCCGTGCCCTCGCGCACAACGACGAGCTTTCCGCTGCTGTCATAGTCCATCACCGTCGCCCCGGCGCGCATCGCCGGCGGGGCCGGACTCACCGCGGCTGTCATTCGCAGCGCAGGTGACAGCGTGTGCTGCGACGGCTGGGCAGACCCCGCGCGTGCGGTACACAGGGCTACGAGACACAGAGCGATGCAGCGCATTGGCCACCCGGTCGCGGATTGTGTAAGAATCAGACCCGGAATCTCGTCGTTCGGTTTGCTTTATCCCGTCTTCAGCGTATACACGAAATACTGCTGATCCCGCACCCAGCCGAGCGACTCATATAACGCCTGTGCGGGGATGTTGTTCCTGGCCGTCTGCAACTCCAGCCGAAACGCGCCTGTCGCCGTTGCAAACGCCCGCGCGCGCTCCATGAGCTGCTGCGCCACGCCGCGTCGCCGAGCACCGCTCGCGACATAGAGATCATACAGCACGTAATAGGGTTTAGCCGCCACGGAGCAAAACGCCGGGTACAGCTGCGTGAAGCCGAGGGCAGTCGCGCCATCATCCTTAGCGCGAGAAACACCGTGGACTCTCCGCGTCTGATCCGTTCGCCGATGAACGCCTGCGCGGCGGCAAGATCCGGCGGCTGCGTGTAGAACTGCCGGTACGCATCGTACAGGGGTGCCACGAGGCCGAATCAGCGACAGTCGCCTGGCGGATGATCATGATTGCACGGTGCTCCGGACAGATTCTTACACAGTGGCGGTATCGCGTACTGGCGCGCCGAGGGCCGGCGCGAATAGACGAAGAAGAAAAATGCCGCCATCAACAGGAAGAACAACGTCCCGCCGACCATCTTTGCCTCGAACCGCCCCGCGGGCTCGCCATTCTCCGGCGGGACGAAGGCCAGAATCACGCCAATTGCGGTCACCACCAGACCTGGAATGCCTGCCGCCCACAACGCCTGCTCGCGAATACCGCGCTCGCACGAAATCCGGCCGAGCGGCCAGCCGGATGAGTGCCAGGAAGATGTAGAGATAGGGAATGAGCTGCAAGCACGACCGCCAGTAGCAGCAACACCTTGTATCCGTCTTCGACACTCGACCCCATG
>CAVWTI010000026.1:0-4605 GCA_963757855.1 uncultured Gemmatimonadales bacterium | reverse complement strand
GCGGGCCCAGAATCAGACGGCGCCGCCGACACTTCCCAGCGTCAGGTCGTGGACCTCGATCACCGGCGCCGGATCACGATCCAGGTAGACCGATGCCACAAGTCCTTTCACCACGATGCGCACGTGAACCCATTGGTCCTGCGGGATCGGGGGCGACGCGGTGTACTCAGGACCGGAAAAGAGGCGCCACTCATTCATGTTCATGAACGACGGCGTGTACTGCACGGTCTCGGTCGTCGAACCGGGCCGGAAGAAGACCAACTCGTACTTGTCGGGCGACTGGACGTGGAAGGCGACGCCGAAGAATGCGCTGTTCGGATAGACAGCTACGTCAGCGTCGAGTGTGCCGTTCTTGAAATCCACTCCATTGGCGTACGCGAAGCCGTCGGGGAGGAGAAGGCTCGGGCGGCCGAAGCGTTTCTCGAACTGAGGGTCTTCCTCGGCCGCGCCCGGCGCGGTGTCGTGGATCGTGGTCCACCGGTCTGGCGTCATGGGAATCCGCGTTTCCGGCCCCTGTGCGTCCTGAGCGGCAAGGCGAATTGAGGCAGTAAGCAGGATGACGGCCGTCAGGGTGGAGCGGATGGCGGGCATGCGTGGTCCCTCGTCCGGAATGGTGGGTGGTAGGCGCAGCGTCACACCATGCGGTAGAGGACGCTTCCGGGATTGGATGTTTCGGACCTGGGACGGCTTTCGGTGCAACCATAGAGGGGGTGCGGGATGTCATTCTCTGGTGGGCATCTGGCTGACATTCTGACCAGGCGATCGCGCGCGACCCCTGCCGCGCCTTCCCTTCGGCTGGTGCACGGGGACGCTCGTGCGCCCCACGCTGCCGGATTTGTGCTGCGGCATTGGCTTGGGGGGTATCGCGAGTACGAGGCGCCGAAGGCGTTGTCGCGGTGGGTCGAGGCGATATGGACGTATCGCGCGCCTGCCGCCATGAGTCGATGCATCGCGTCCTGCCCGATCCGGCCGTGAGCGTCGCGTATTGCTATACGCGGGACCCAAATGGGATCCCGCGTGCCCCCAGGCTGATGGTGCTGGGGCCGAAGCTCGAGCCGGTGATGTCGCGGTACACGCCGGGTCGGAGATCGCCGCGGTGAAACTCAAGGTCGAATGGGCGGCGCCGATGCTGGGCATCGTGGCGACCGACCACCTTGGCGCGGCGCACGATCTGTCCGACATCCATCCGGCGTTGCGCGGCGGTTGCTCGAGGTGTTGGCGGAATCGCCATTGGTCGAACGGGCCCTCGAGTTGCTCGCGACCGGAGTTGACGAGGCGACTCGGCAGCGGGTGCACCACAAGCCGGTCGGCGCCGCCCGGGCGTTCGATCTGGTGCGTGGCGCCGGCGGACGGATGCGCGTCGAGCGAATCGCGTCGATGACGGTGTGTCACTCCGGCAGCTACGGCGTCAGGCGCGACGGGATTCTGGTATCCCGCTCAAACTGTATGCGCGATTACTACGGCTCGTGAACGCGGTGACTGCCGTCGATCGGCTGCCGGAGGGTGCACCGGTCGAATGGGCGCGGGTGGCCCTTGGTGCCGGTGATGACGATCAGCCGCATCTCATCCGCGAATGCCGGGCGATCACCGGCATGTCGCCGAGCGAGTTGGTGAGGGAGCGGCGGCGGAAGGTGAAGGTTGGGGATTAGGCACTAGGGACTACTACTCCGCGCGCAGGGCTTCGATGACCGCTCCACGCATTGCTCTTCGCACCGGCACATAGACGGCCGCGGCGGCGATCAGCGCCATCAACAGTGGCACCAGGCTGAATGTCGTGGCGTCGGTTGAGTTGACGCCGAACAGGAGACTCGCCATCAGCCGGGTCAGTGCGAACGCGACGAGGAGGCCGGCGACGAGCCTACGCCTACCGTGCGCCCGAACTCCTGGGCGATCAGACCGACGATCGTGGTGCGGGTGGCGCCAAGTGCCATGCGGATGCCGATCTCTCGGCGGCGCTGGCTGACCCAGTAGGCGATGGTGCCGTAGACGCCGACCGCGGCGAGGATCAGCGCGGCGATCGCGAACGTGGCGAGGAGCAGCATTGAGAGGCGGCGGCGGGCGAGTGAGTCGGTGAGGCGCTGCTCCATGGTGCTCACGTCGTGCGCCGGCAGGTCCGGATCCAGGTCGTGCACCGCCGCGAGCGCGGTGGTGGTGAGGTGCGATACGTCGGCGAGGGCCGCGTGTGTGCGCACGACGACGAAGCGGCTCGCGATCGTGTACTGCTCGACCGGGAAATACGCCGTGATCTGTGGGGCGGCGTCGGCCTGGTACTCGCGTTTGTCGCGGACGACGCGACCACGGTGCGCCATGGGCCATCGGGACCCTGGCGCAGGCGTTTGCCGATCGCGCCGTCCGGCCAGAACTTCGTGGCCAGCGCCTCATCGACGATCACGACGGGCGGTGATTGCATGTTATCCTGCGCGTTGAACGCTCGGCCCCGCGCGAGTGGGATGCCCATCGCCTGGAAATAGTCCGGGCTGACGTATCCGCTGCTGGTGATGACGATGTCGCCGCCCGCGGCCTTCGGGACGAAGCCTTCGATCCTCACGTCCTCCCAGGCGAGTGAGACGGTACTCAGGGGCAGTTGATAGTTGCTGCCGACGTATTCGACGCCGGGGAGCGCTGCGAGTTTCTGGTCGAGGGCGCGATAGAATTTCGTCACCGACTCCGGTGTCGCGTACTTCGACTGCGGGAGCGACAGGCGGAATGACAACGCGTTCCGCGGGTCGAATCCGGGATCGGCGCGGAGGATGCGCGTGTAGCTGCGGACCAGGAGTCCGGCACCGATCAGGAGGACGAGTGAGAGCGCGACTTCGCAGGTGATGAGCGTGTTGCGTGTGGTGAGCGGCCCATCGTTGATCCGCGGTTCCCTTCCTTGAGCACCGTGCTGGCATTCACCTCGGCAGCGCGTAACGCCGGTGCGAGGCCGAAGACGAGCGTGCTGAGGACGGAGACCGCGAACGTGAAGGCGAGGACCGTGGCGTCGATGTGGATGGCGTTGAGTCGCGGGATGCCGGCGGGACCGGCGTGGCGGAGGAGCCAGACGCTGCCAGCGCGACGCCCAGTCCGAGTATGCCGCTGGCGAGTGCGAGAGTGAGGTTTTCGGCAGCGAGCTGGCGGATCAGGCGCCGGCGGTCGGCGCCGATCGCGGCGCGGATGGCGAGTTCCTTCTCGCGGACGACGGCGCGCGAGACGAGGAGGCCCGCGACGTTGCTGCATGCGATCGCGAGCAGGAGCGCCACGGCGCCGAGCAGGACGTAGAGGGCCTGGCGGGTATCGCCGACGACCTGGTCGATGAGTGGGACGACGCTGATCGTGAGACCGCTGGTTGTCGGGTAGAACGCGGGATAGTCCTGTTGCATCCGCTTCGCGACCGTTTGCATCTCGGCCTGCGCGAACGTGCGGGAGACATTGGGCTTGAGGGACGCGAAGACGTTGAAGTCTTCGCCGTTGCGGTTGGCGCGGGAGCTTGGTGGTATGGGGAGCGGGAAAATGAGCTCGATGCGTTGGACGCTGTTGACCGCGGGCATCACGTCCTTGTCGAACACGAAGTCGGGGGAGAGGACGCCGGCGATCGCCATGCTCGTCCCGTTCAGGATCAGCGTTTTGTCGATGACACTGGGATCGGCCCCGAGGTGCCGCTGCCAGAATCCGTACGTCAGCACGACCTTCTGTGGCCTGCCGGCTGGTCGTCTTCGGCGGTGAAGAGGTGGCCGAGCATGGCGTGGGCGCCGAGCATGGGGAGGAGCTCGGAGGTCATACGGACGCCATCGACGCGTTCGGGGGTGCCGGTGCTGGTCAGGTTATAGCTGGCGCCGATTGCGGCGGCGACGTGGTCGAAAACCGTGTTTTCTGATTTGATGTCGAGGTATTGGCCGAGTGAGAGCCAGTCGCGGGGGACGCCGAGGCCGGGGGAGCGTTGCCAGAGCATGGCGAGGCGGTCGGCGTGGGGGTACGGCAGCGGACTGAGCAGCAGGGCGTTCGCGACGCCGAAGATCGCGCTGGTAGCGCCGATCCCGATGGTGAGGGACAGGAGCGCCGCGATGGTGAAGCCCGGCGCCTTCATGAGAGTCCGGATGCTGTTCATGGGTGATTAGGTGAACGGCTGTCCCGGAGAGTTGCCTGGGTGGCCGAGTGTGTCCAGGCTCTCGCGGGCGGGACATTCGTGGGGCAACGTTAAGCGCTGGTAGAAGTAATGGAATAAGTGCTGGTATCCGACGCGAGCGCGGGGGCCAGGACGTCTCGCGGAGGTCGCGACTCCCTTTCCGGAGCTACTCCCGTGACTCTCGTGCTCATCGTCGCTGCCGTGGTCGTGCTGCTCTCCGGGCTTCGCATCGCGCAGGAGTATCAACGGGGGGTGCTGTTCCGGCTGGGCAGGTATCAGGGGCTCAAGGGCCCCGGGCTGTTCTGGATCATGCCGTTTGGGATCGAATCGACGCGGATAATCGACATCCGCACGCGGACGGTATCAGCGGAGCAGCAGGAGACGATCACGCGGGACAGCGTGACGATCAAGGTGAACGCGGTGTTGTGGTATCGGGTGATTGATGCGGCGAAGTCGGTGATTGCGGTGTCGAGTGCGGGGGACGCGGTGTATCAGCTGGC
>CAVWTI010000025.1:0-104745 GCA_963757855.1 uncultured Gemmatimonadales bacterium | reverse complement strand
GTATCACCAGATTCGCGGTCGGATCTTCGCCAGGCGATTGTCATTCCAGCGCATGACTCGCGCGGGCCCAGTCTTCGACGACGAGATCGGGCACTCGGCTGTGAATGAACATTGTGTGTCACAACCACCAGCCGGTTGGCGAGAGCGATCGCGGCGATGAGCAGATCGTGCTCGCCGATCGGAGCGTGGCGTAGCGCATAGCAGGTGTGTGTGATGCTCCGCAGCGGCGCGGTCAAATGAGAGGATGTCGTATGGTGCGAGCACTGCGACTGATACTGGTGACATTTCTAAGAATCCAGCTGCAGGTGCAGGAGCCCTGGCTGTGTCTCGTCGTTCCAGGCTAGTCACGGCGGCAACGATCCCTAAACAAATCGCGCATTGCCGTGCGTACGATAGCCATGAGAGTCACCTGGAGCTAAGTTGGTTGCCTATTTAACCCGCGGAGCGCGTATGCTGTGGCTAACATCCAGCGAAATAGCGTCCTGTCAGTGGCAAGCGACTAGCTGTCCTCACGTGCCAGAACGTTGGTACTTGCGCGGGAGATCGGTTGGATTTGCCGTTGTATGGCTAATAGCGGCAGAGGGTTGCGGGGCCGCGCAGCGGCCCGAGACGGACTGGCGCACGCCGCAATACCTCGTGATTGGGGCTGAGGACAGCATCATGTCGTTCACCGCCTCTGTAGCCGTGCCATACCATTGCATGCCAATGGCAGTTCCAGGCGAACTTCATACCAGCGTGTTCAATGGCTGCATGGAGCAACAAAAAGGAGCTGCACCAGGGGATTTTGTATTCCGGGATACGACGCCTGCACATTCCGCATACTTGCGACGGGGGTGACGCTTGGCGGAACTCACGCGCGCTTTGACTCCGGCCCACGTATTGACCGCACATTTTGGATCACCACGGCAATGTCCGGGGCTCACCGGTCCCCCAGGTAATGTCAACAATCCAGCTTCACTGCAGTGGACTCCCCCGGGTTTGAACGATCAACTGCGACTCGGTGCGCCGTACGCCGGTGCTGATTCAGTCGTGGAAGCTCAATCCGTGCGGGACAGGTGCCGTGTGGCCATTGGATTTACGGCTTGGCGCCCGCATAATCGCTTTCTCGGTGCGTGTAGCCTCAGTGACGATGGCTGCCTAAAAAAAATCTCAAGGGAAGCTAGTGATCGGTAGAAATACGACTCACGTCATCATGCTAATCGTGGCGATCGCATACGCCAGCAAGGTTAATCTCCCGTGGCTCATCCATCCGCGAGTAGCGGGCATAATTGTGCCGATAGTTCCGCCGGTGATAGCCTCATATCGACTGCGGGAGACTCGCTCGTACGAGAATCTGCTTCTCGGTGTGAGGTATCGCTTTGTTGCACCCGATGGTCATGTGGTAGATGCATTCATTTACCCGAGGGAAGACACCGTCGGCGCCGCAGAAGCTAGATCGGTAGAAATCGGTAAGGCTGCAAAGGAGTTTGTGGCCAACCTTGTATATGAAAGGCGGGCTGGCTGGTTCGATCTGTATAAGGTTGCAGTTGACGCGGCTGACACCGTCGACCTAGCAGACAGGCGGATCGTTGGTCGTAGAATTGCTGTCGTCGAAAAAGACTCGGCTGGCGGTTGTCGTCTCGGACTGGTTCGTACTCTAAGGCCAATTGGCTCGTCAAAATAAGATCGGATGTCCCAGTCAGTGAGTGGGAACGTGCAGATGTGCTCACGTTTCGGACACGCCTTCTGGATCTCTTGAGACCGGCCGGAGCGTCCTCGCCGACGCACTGATCATTGAACACTATTCGCTTGGAGCTGGAGTAAGTCAGCTGCTGTGCGCTTTCGCTCGCTCGCCGCGGCGATCATACCGCGCGGTCGTCTCGATGCTAGCATGACCGGCGAGTTCTTTGACTGTGCTCATGTCTGCCCCGGCATTGAGTAGATCGCCGATGAACGTCCGTCGGCAATCGTGCGGCGAGAAATGGGGCACTCCAGCGATGCGCGCTCGACGCTCCAGGATCTTGTAGATCGCTCCCTCGGTCAACCGCCGCGAGACGATCACGCCGTCCTTCTGCACCGGCAGAAACAGCGGCCCCGCATCGGCACCGCGCCGTGAAACCCACGCCGCCAGCAACGGCCGCCCGGATCTCCGGCAAATACGCCAGTCGCACTTTGTTTCCTTTGCCGTGCACGACGAGTGCGCCGGACTCCATTGCGAGATCGCTGACGTCGAGCTGCACGACTTCAGCACGCCGTAACCCCGCGCCGTAGAGTACCGCCAACAGCGCGGCGTCACGCACATTAATCGATGCCGATGCGTCACCACCGGCGCAGCTCGCGAACAACGCACGCAACTCTTCGCGCTCGAGCGCGCGTCCCGCCGGCGCAGGTTTCCCACGAATCGTCTTGATCCGCGACGCGCGCTGAAAACTCTCCGCGTCCATCAATCCCAGCTCCCGCTTTCCCGCAACACGCCGCGCAGCGCGGCGAACATCCGGTTCGCTGTCCGCACACCGTATCGGCTTGCCAACGCTGCACGCACCGCAGCGGTATGCTGCCGGCGAAGTGTGTGCCAGGGCAATGTTTCCGCTGTTGCTTCCCACCTGATACCAACCGGGCGATGTATCGCAGCGCGCCGATCGCATTGTCCGGCGCGAGCTCGGGCCCAGCGACGCCAGATATACGAGCGCAGGATTCTGGTCCGCCTGGCTGACGATGATGCCAGGGATCGGCACGGGTACGACGCCGGCCGATTGACCACCGGCACGATCGGCCCAACCGTCACCATTTCGGGACTGGGGATTGAGACAGATCGCGGGTTCGTCTGCCAGCTTATCGCACATATCGTCCATCAAATTAGTAGTTATCGAAAAGGCAGCTTTTCAATACTAATCTATCGTCACTACATTTTCGCTAACTAAATACCTCAGCGCAAGGTGCGAAACCCCCCGAAAGCAGCCCCAATGATTGCACTTATCGGCTAAGTGCAATCTCAAATGCTCCATAATTGCACTTAGCGGATAAGTGCACCTTACCCGATCAGTTCCCCAGGCCAGGCGCCGCGACGGATTGCTAAACCTTTGCCCGATAACACCATCCCCCCCGGTCGATGCCCAGGACGACCCGGAACTCCCGCGCGGGACGCTGGAAATCGATTTGATTTCAATGACCAGAGTGGTCATATTATCAGGTACACTGGTCATTACTGGAGGATCCATGCCCACGCCACGAAACCCGAAGCGTCCAGCCCGTAATCGCCGCGTATCAGCGCAGCCGCCCCAAGCGCCACGCGCAACGGTCGCCGCAGCCGTCTTCAAGGCGCAGTGCCTCGCACTCATGGATCGCGTTGATCGGACGGGCGAAGAAATCATCATCACGAAACACAATCGCCCGGTGGCCAAACTCGTGTCCACTCGCACAGCTGCGCAGCCTCGCCGTTTCGCCGGGCGTTCGCAGGGTCAGATGCGTTTCGTCGGCGACCCGCTCGCGCCAGTCAATGCTGATTGGAACGTGGGCGAGGACCTCTAGTGTCCGCGCCGCCATGAGGATCACCGACACGGGACTCATTCCCCGGAATGCACCCGTGCTAATGGATACGCATATCTGGGTGTGGATGGCCTCCAACGACAACACCCGAGTCTCCACCGGCACGATCGAAGCACTCGAGGAAGCAGCGCAAGATGGCCGCCTCCTGGCGTCGGCTGCATCAGTGTGGGAGATCGCCCTCAAGTCCGCGAGCGGCGAATTGATGGCCGGTACTGACTTACACGCCTGGGTTGCCCAACAGCAAGAAACACCAGGTGTCCGTCTTCTCACTATCACACCAACCCTCGCGATCGATGTGACAGTGCTCCCGCCCTGGATCCGGCGGCGCGATAACAAGCCGCATCGCGATCCCAACGACCGGTTCATCGTCGCAGGTGCCCGAAGACGCGGCGCCGTACTCGCAACATGCGACGAGGCAATTCTCGATTACGCCGACGACGGACATGTCACGGCGTACGACGCGAGACGGTAGGCTCAGTGGCCCAGCAATATCAGCAGCAATTACGCGGCTTTGGAGAGGACACCGAAACTGACGCGCGTCAGGCGCTCGGACTCCATCCACAGCCGCTGCGCAACCGCCAAATCCAGCGCGCGTTTCGGAATGGGCACCGCCGTCGGATGGCCCGTGAGCTCCGCGATGCCGTCCGGGCCGTAGTACCCGCCACCCACCACCTCCGGCGCAGCCGCCGCATACAATGTCGGCAGCGCGCCGTGCGCCGCGTCCTGCGAAAAGAACGGCGTCATTGTCGCGATCAGGATCTTCAACCCCCACGGCAAATGATCCGCCTGCAGGTTTGTCACGGCGTACCCGGGATGCGCCGCTGTGCTGAACACCGGCGAACCTGCCGCCGTAAGGCGCCGCTGCAATTCCAGGGCGAACATGAGATCGGCCAGCTTGGATTGCGCATACGCCTGCGCCATCGGCCGGTACACCCGTTCGCTCTGCAGATTGTCGAACACGATCCTGCCCTGCTTACTCGCTGAGCTGGACACGGTGACGACACGCGAGCCCGCCGTCTGCCTGATCGATGGCAGCAGTAACCCGGTCAGCGCGAAAGGTCCGAGATAGTTCGTCGCGAATTGCCGCTCCCACCCGTCCACCGTGACTTCCCTCTTCGGCAGCGCCATCACGCCGGCGTTGTTGATCACGAGGTCGAGGGATTCCCCGGGAAATCGCTGGATCACACGCTGCGCGAACGCGCGAACGGACCTCTGCTCGGCGAGATCCAGTATCTCCGGATGCAACCTGGCATTCGGCACGTGCTCCCGGATGCGCGCCGCCGCACCGTCAGCCTTGGCCTGCGTCCGGGCGGCCAATATCAGCTCGCCCCCCGCGCGCGCGAGCGCGAGCCCGGTCTCGAACCCGATCCCACTGTTCGCACCGGTGATCACTGCCCGGCGCCCCTCCTGCGAGGGCATGCGTGCGGTCGTCCATTGTGTCGTCATGGACGGAGTATCATTCCAATAGTATCCTTTGGCAATAAGGCACCTGATTGTGCTGTACTGACCATGAGGTAACTAATGCCTAGGCCCGCGAAATCCCGTTTCGGCTGGGAGGACATCAAGACGTTCTGCGAGACGCTCACCGAGGCCGAGGATGCGCTCACTCGTGGAGATGGTCTCCCGGATCTCGGACAAATGGTCGCTCTGGACGATGAGCGTGATCGCCGAATCTGGCGCACCAATGCGCTTCTCACGCATCATGGAGCAGGTGGACGGCATCAGCCAGAAATCCCTGACCAAGACGCTCCGCGGCCTCGAGCGCGACGGGCTCGTCACGCGCCAGGTCTTTGCCGAGGTCCCACCGCGCGTCGAATACGACATGACCCCCCTCGGCTCCGCCATGCTCGACAATGTCGCACCACTGTGGCTCTGGGTGGCGAAGAGCGTCCGCAGCTTCCAGGACCGCCGCGCGGCGTTCGATCGCCGCGATATCCCGCGCTGAATGCCGGCGGCTCCGCCTACGAGTTCACCCTCACATGAGACGCGAACATGCTGCGCTGGCTGACAAACCTGCTGTTCGAATCGACGCCCGCAGAGTTCCGCAGCGACTACAGCATCGCCGCATCAGTCCAACGCCTCGCCGCCGTCACAAGCCGGTGGGGCCTGTCGGTGAGCCAAACGCAGGCCGTCGGCAAAGTGTCGCCCGATAAGGTGCGCCTGCAACGCGTCATTCCCATGGTGAGAAACTCGTTCAAACCGTTTTTCACCGGACACTTCGAGATGCGCGAGGGCCACACGGTCCTCACCGGTCACTTCGCAATGGCATTGGCCGCCAGAATCTTCATGGTGATCTGGCTCGTGATGGCGATGCTGTTCACGGTGGCCCTCCTGGCAGGCGACCTTCACTCGGCCAACGGGATCCCCGCATGGCCGCCACTCATCGCGGTGCTGATCCCCATCGGAGGGGTCGGTTTGATCGTTCTGGGAAAATGGTTCGCACGCAATGACGTCGCCTGGCTCTCCGATGTCATGACGCGCGCACTCACCACGCCAGGCGACAAAACGCCACCGGTACCCTCGGCCAATCCACCAGGTGCATCAAGTGCAGCATGGGTGCTGCACGCCGTCGCTCTCTTTCTGGCGGCCGCCGCCATGATGTCGGGCATCGCGGCTGTCAGCACACCGCACCTCTTGCCACCTCCCTGGCACACCACGTACATCACGTTCGCGATTCTGGACCTCGTCCTCGCGATTGGCATCTGGTACCGCCGCCCATGGGCATGGCGGGGCGGCTTCATCCTGCTCGCCGCAGCGATGATCGCCCCGCTGGTCACGCTGCCCACCGCCACTCGGCAGCTGCCGCTTCTGTTTCAGGCCGCGTTTGCCGTTTGTCTTCTACTCGTCACCGGCAGTTGGGGAGCCTGGTGGTACGGGCAACGCAAGCTGTTCCTCTGGAACACCACCACCAACAGCCCACACGACGGCACGACCTGACAGACCGGAGATGGGCCAATGGAAATCTGGCTTGAGCCACCATCTAATGATTGCAGCGCACATTTGCAGGACCCCATATTACGGGACCACCCCGGCATGCCGTGAGCGGCAGCGCGCGCCGTTCGTCGAATTGCCGGAGCGGAGACCGGCGTCCTGGCTGGCAGCGAGGGAAGTAATGCGTAGTAGAGCGTCAGGCAGACTTTCGCGGGCGCTATGCGTCTCGCTGGCGTTGGCTTTCGGCGCCCGCGATGCCCGCGGGCAACAAGAGGCCTTCGATACGAAGGCGCCCGACTCGGGGCTCGTCGTCCGGCGCGTCATCATCACCACACCATCGGCGCGGTACACGTTCACTCGGCCCACGGGACGGCCGGTGACGCTCTCAGTCCGAACGGATAGCGGGACGTTCAACGCCCTCCACGATTCGGCAACCTTCGCGATCCTGGCCGACTCACTCGCGGCATCGCCCCTGCCGGCAACCACGCCGGATAGTCAGCACACGTCGTTCAAATACTGGGGCATCTCCGCCCTCGGTGACAGCGGCGCACACATCCGCCTCGCCCGGCTCTCCACGACCCACGGCGCAGATGTCGCGGTCGCACTGTTCAATGGCGCGTGGGGCATCGTGGACTACCTCGGACCCCAAACGCAGGAAGTGCTCGCGGCGCTTCGCGGTGATTCGATATACCCGGCGGACAGTGCGCACGTCGCCTACGAGACCGATCGCATCTGGCAACAGCAGCGGCCATGCGATCGCCGCGATTCACTGCGTGTCATGACGACGGTCGTGATGGGCAAGACCTGCGGACATGGCTCGCGGCACGTCCTGCGATCGTCGGCGCAGCCGCCACCGCTGACGTATCCACCAGACCTGTTCCACGCAGGCGTGACGGGAGCCGTGTACCTGGGTTTCGTGGTGGATTCGACAGGTCGCGTGGAGATACCATCGATCGAAGTGCTGACGCCCAGCCACCCCGCGTTCGCACGGTCGTGCCGAGACAATTTGCTGCATACCGTGTTTCTGCCAGCGCAGATCGATGGGCGGAAAGTGTCCGAGGCCGTCAGCTTCCCATGCGAGTTCACGCTCAAAGGACCGGCGAAATGACCGGCAGTTGAGCTGGCGAGAGGGTCTCTGGTCCCTAGTCCCTAATGGCCTCGTCTCCCGCCGTTGACTGTCGTTCGCCTCTGCTGCATTTTGCCGCGGGAGTCAGAGCGGCGCGTTCGCACCGGGAGCACAGGGGCAATGCAATCCGCAGCGTTCACAACCGTCGGCCTGCCGGGCGCAGCGACGGTAGCCATCCGGCGGATGGGCCTCCGATGGTGGGGGGCTACGGTGACGGGTGCCGTGTTCGGGGCGCTCGCGCTATCTGGTGCGGCCCGCGACCTCGCGGCGCAGCCGAATGCGGACCCCACGACCGAGGTTCGTCCGGAGCTGGTCGTACACCGCGTGATCGTGAAGTTCGGCGGCGTGCGCGTGACGGTCGCGCGCCAGCGGGGCAAGCAGGTCTACCTCTATGTGCGCACGGACAGCGGGACGTTCTCGCTCGTCGCGGACTCCAGCGCCGTGGCCCAGTGGGCGGATTCCGCCGCGACAGTTCCTGACCCGCCCCAGCCAGGCGTCAAAGCAAAGCCAACTCGCAAGGTGTGGGAGCTGCGTGCCGAGGGGGACAGCGGCGCACGGATGCGGCTCGTGCGTGTGGCCAACCGCGCCGGGTCCGTATTATCGCTGGCGGTATTCAACGGGGCATGGGGCGACATCGAAGATCTGGGCGCGCAATCGCCGGAGGTCCTCGAGGCGCTACGGACGGACACGATACTGGTCGCCGACAGCGGGCACGTCGCATTCTCGATCGCGCCCAAAACCCCGCCAAAGGGACCGTGGCCGTATCCGATTCTGCCGGATACCGGGGACGTGCTGGCGCTCAACGTCGCTGACAGCGCCTGGCGGCCTCTCTTCAAGCAGGCTCGCGAGGTCGATAGGGTGCACCCCATGTACCCCTTCCCGCTCCGGCGCCAGGGAGTGGGCGGAGGCGCCACGCTGCAATTCATGATCGATACGGCGGGCCGCGTGGAGATGGGGTCCGTGCAGCTGCTGGCGGACACTGATCCGCAATTCGCACTGGCGTGCAGGGACATCCTGCCCGACATGCGATTCATTCCGGCAGAGTACAACGGGCGCAAGGTGCGCGAGCTGGTGCGGATGCCGTTCCTGTTTGCGCTACGAAGGTAGCACTGCGGAGGTAGCACTGCGGAGCGATTGATCTGCGGGATCAGTCGAGCGCGTAGATGTTGCCATTGGCGCTGCCGACGATGATGCCCTGCGGGACGATCGCAGGCGAGGAGAGTATCGCGCCAGCCGAATACATCTTGCTGATCGAGATCGGGAGATCGTCGTAAAACGATGACCCGCCGATCGCCTTGTAATTGACGCCGCCATCAGCGGTGGTGAGTTGGGCGCGATGCAGCTTGGCCGCGTCGGACAGAAATGTCCAGGCAAGTGCGTGGGTCTTGAGGTCCACCGCGCTCAGCGTGCCGTCCCAGCTCCCGACGTACAGCATGTCACCCGCGATCGCCGGCGAGCCGAACAGAAACCAGGTCATCTGGAGCGCGAAGACCGGCTTGCCAGTCGTGGCATCGAGGGCGTGCAGCATCCGCGAATCCGACGTCACGAAGTAGACGACGCCATTACGGATGGCGGGCGAGCTGGCCACCCATGACCCTTTGTTGTCGAAGGACCACTTCTGTGTCCCGGTCTGCGCATCGAGGGCGTAGAGCTTCGCGTCTCGGCACCCAAAGTAGACCACGCCGTTGGCGACGGCGGCCGAGGACTGGATGCCGGTCTGGTTGCTGATGACGGAATCCTCGCCGGTCTTGAAGCGCCATTTCATCGCACCCGAGGCGGCGTCCAGGGCGTAGAAATACGTGTCCCAGCTCCCGATATAGACGATGCCATTGACGACGGCCGGGGAGGCGTGCACCACGTTGCCAGTGTGGAACGCCCAGACGCGCTGGCCGGATCGCTCGTTGATCGCGTAGACGTTCCCGTCGCCGCTGCCGATATAGACGATGCCGTTCGAGACGGCAGGTGAGGAGAGAAAGACGTCAAAGGGATCGGGCATCGTCTCACCAGCAGGCAGGAAGCCATGAAGGTGCTTACCCGCGAACCGCCGCTCGCCCGCGGTCGCGAACGTCCACTGCACTTTGCCGGTGGCCGAATCGACGCGATACACGTTGCCGTCGTAGCTCGCGAAGAACACGCCCCCGCCGTCAACGGCAGGCGACAATGTAATGCGGGATGTGGTCGCGAACTTCCACCGCACTCTGCCAGTCGCGACATTGACCGCATAGAGGTGGCCGTCGGTGCTCCCGGCATAGACCGTCCCACCAACGACAGCGGGTGAGGAGATCACTCGCCCATCCGTGTGGAACCTCCATTTCACTCCCGGCAGCGTTGCAACCGGCGGCGCGTCATAGACCCCGGTATGCGCCAGGTTACCGCGGAACATCGGTGCGTCCTGACCGAGCGCTGCGGCGGCCAGGGAGCTGGCCAGCGCGGCAGCGCCGAATGGGGCCCATCGAGTTGTATGCACAGAGAGATGGTCACGCCCGGCGTAGGGACGGTTGCAGCGAACGAACCCCCGATCGTGGAGTCCGCGGTGAAACGGCGTGCGCGGGGGCTCCGTAGGACTTATCATGGCCGATTGTGTCGGGTGCCAGTCCCTAGCCCTGGCCCATAGTCCCCAACCCCGGCGATCGCGATGAAACCGATGACGGTACTAGCGATTGCGAGCGCCACAATCGCGTGGTTGCCGCTCCCCGCCCGTGCGCAGGACCCGGGCGCGACCTGGATTTCCAATGTCACGATCATTTCGCCCGAGCGGCTCGATCACATCCAGCGCGGGAGCGTGCTCATAGAGAACGGCCGCATCACCCGCGTGGAACGGAGTGGAGCGGCACGAGCACCAGCGGGCGCGACCGTCGTCTCGGCGCACGGCCAGTACCTGATCCCAGGGCTGATCGATTCGCACGTGCACCTGGCGTCGATCCCGGGGATGGAGTTCGGTCAGGAGACGGCGGAGGCAGCGATCGTCAAAGCGTATCTGGCGCAGATGCCACGATCGTACCTCTACTTCGGATACACGACGCTCGTCGATCTGGCGGTGGTCGAGCCGGAGGTGCTCACTGATTTCCGGACGGCGCCACTGCACCCGGATCTTTACGATTGCGGCGAGTCGCTGCCGGTCGCGAACGGCTACCCAATGTCATTCGTGCCCCCTGCCCTGCGCTTCACGGTCTTTCCGAACTTCATCTACGACTCGAGCCAGGCGTCGAGCATCCCGGCGCAATATCGTCCCGAAGACCACACGCCGGCGGCCGATGTGGCGCGGGTGAAGCAGCAGGGCGGCATCTGCATCAAGACGTATTACGAGCACGGGTTCGGCCGCGACAGAAATCTCCCCGTGATGACCTCGGCCATGTTCAGGGACGTGCGCCGCGCGGCGACTGACGCGGGTCTCGTGCTCATGGTGCACGCCAACACCTATGACGCGCAGAAGTTCGCGGTCGACGGCGGCGCCGAGGTGATCGCGCACGGAATGTGGAACTGGGGACAATTCGACCGGCGGCAGGATCTGCCCAATGAGATCTCGACGCTCCTCGACCGGATCGTGGCCAATCGGACGGGGTACCAGCCGACGATGCAGGTGATCTGGGGGCTTCGGGTGTACTTCGATTCACAGTACCTGGCGAACCCCGAGATCCCCAAGGTGATTCCGCCGTCGATGCTGGCGTGGTTCAAGTCGCCGGCCGGGGCGTGGTACAAGCGTGAGCTTGCCGGCAGCGGGTTGTCGGACTCCGCGGAGCGCGAGATCTTTGACCTGGGGCTCCGGCGGCGCGAACGGTTGGTACTGGCGTACCTCGCGAAGCGGGACGCCAACTTTCTGTTCGGCACGGATACGCCGTCGAGTCCCACGTATGGCAATCTGCCGGGTTTGAACGGATACCTGGGAGATGCGGCAGCTGCACGAGGCGGGTCTGTCGCTCGCGCAGATCTTCAGAGCGGCGACGATCAGCAACGCACGGGAGTTCAAGATCGACAGCGCGTACGGGACGATCGAGCCCGGCAAGGTGGCTAATCTGGTGCTGCTCCGGCGGTCGCCACTGGAGAGCGTCGACGCGTACGACAGCATCTCGATGGTCTGGGTGCACGGGCGCGGGATGGTCCGGGACAGCTTGGCCGCGCGCTAGTCGCCTTCCGCAGGGCCTTGCCGTTCGGGTGATGGCGATTATACTGGTAACCAGATGGTTACCAGTACTGTCCGGGCAAAAGCCCTCGATCACGTGTTCGGCGCCCTGGCCGATCCCACCCGCCGCGCAATTCTCGCGCGGTTGGCACGCGGCGAGGCCACTGTCGGCGAGCTGGCGGAGCCGTTTGCCATGTCGCGTCCGGCCATCTCCAAACACCTCAATGTCCTCGAGCGCGCCGGTTTGTTGCATCGGGTACCAGAGGGCCGAGTGAACCGGTGCCGGTTTGATGGGAGGCCGATGCGGGATGCGTGGGCGCTGATGGAGGATTACCGGAATGTTCTGGGACGACCAGAATGGACAGGCTTGCCCGACACTTTGAGAAGGAGAGGAGCCGATGACGACTCAGGCCGAGCCGCTGGCGCTGCGACTGGAGCGGCTGATTCCGGCAGCGCCCGAGCGCGTGTTTGCCGCGTGGACGCAGGGCGAGCTGCTCCAGCAGTGGTCGTGCCCGGAGGGCATGTCCATCGACAATGGGGACACCGATCTCCGGGTGGGTGGGCGTTGGCGCGTCGTGATCCGCGACCAGCACGGGCAGACACGGGAGGGGTTCGGGACGTACCGGGAGATCGTGCGGAACACGCGGCTGGTGTATACGCACGCGTGGCATCTCGATGGGGGAACGGTCACGACTCCGGAGACTATGTTGACGGTCGAGTTTCGCGCTGAGGGCACGGGCACGCGACTGGTCCTGACACAGAGCGGGTTCGACTCAATGCCGAGCCGGGACGGTCACCTTGGCGGGTGGTCCAGCTCTCTCGACAATCTTGAAGCGCTATTCACCAGGGGAAAAGCATGAGCGAGATCGCGGGAATGCGGCAACAGGCGCGGCTCACGCGCGACGTGGTGCGAATGAATCTGGAGGGCATTTCGCACGAGCAGAGCCTGATGCAGCCGAAACCGGGTGGCAACTGCTCCAACTGGGTCATCGGGCATTTGGTGACGGTCTACAACAAGGTGTTGCCGCTACTGGGGCAGGAACCGGTGGACTCCGCCGGCGACCTCAATCGCTACGCACGCGGCTCACCGGCCCTGACCCGTGCGTCCGAGGCGGCCCAACTCGGCGATCTGGTGCACGCGTGGGATGAGGCGTGCGTGCGGTTCGACGCGGGACTCGCGGCACTGCCACCGCAGGGGCTCGAAGATGCTGGTGCCGGACGGGCCGACGGGTAACCCCGAAGAAACGGTGGGTTCGCTCCTGGCGGTCGTGATGTTCCATCAGGCGTATCACTCCGGGCAGCTCGGGATCTTGCGGCGGATCGCCGGGGAGAGCGGGGCAATCGCGTGAGGGCAGATCCCGCGAATCGGCGTCAGTGAATACCTAACAGGACCTTGATGATGCCGAGTGCGCGCTCGACGGTCGCCGGATGGGCAACGCCGCGTTTGCGGACGCATCGCATGGTGGAGACCGACTTCACCTCTTCGCATTTGATGAACCCCTCCTCCGTTTGGCCGCCCTCGCCGACGGGGATGCGAACGTGAGTCGGGATGCGCTTGTCAACCGTTGACACTGGTGCGACGATCACGAGTTCGGCAGGCCCGTGATTGAGGGCATTGACCGAGAGGACGAGCGCAGGACGCACTTTGTTGGTCTCACGGCCGGCTCCTGGATTGAGATCGACCTGCCAGATTTCGCCGCGTGAGGGCCGTGGGCGTGACGGCGAGGGAGCGGGCGACGATTTCGACGGGCGCGCGCCGGTCATGCTCGGTCGCCGAGCGCGACATCATCAATGACCGCATCCCATTCCGCGCGCTCTTCCAGGACATTGGCCCACTGATCGGGCTCAACGTGCAATGCGGCGAAAGCGGCGTTCATAGCGCGCAGGAGCTGTGCGCGCCTGAAGTACTCGAGCGCATCGTGCACAATGTCCTGCTGCGAACGGCCGAGAGATTCCGCGATCTCCTGAAGGAGCGCGCGGTCGGCATTCGAGACCCGGATGGTAGTTGTAACGCCCATCGTAGCTCCCAATGTAGACGATCTAATCTACATAATGCGCTACATCATTTCAAGTGCCATCGAGCTCAGCACGTCCTGGCGGAGTGTGGACGATCAGCGCCGCTTCGGGCGCCAGGGAGATGACTCGCACATCCGCCATACTGAAATCTCGGAGGTGAAAGTCTCCGGTGTGGGAAATCACTTCGGCCTTGCTCGCCGGCCCATGAGAATCGACGAAGAGGGCGTCGTCAGCGATCGAGGCGTTGAACGAGACGGTATCCCCGGCAATGAGGGCCTTCATTCCCGCACTTTCGTGGTCGGTCACCAGGTCGCGTAGGGCTTCCATTTGACCCGGATTGGGGCCCGGGTGCGCGGGCTACGACTGGTGCGTGCAGGCCAAGGCGGCCAACAAGACCAGAAGCTTCGGTGCGCCACCCCTCGGTATTATCATCATAGATCCAGACCCCCCGGAGCGACTGGTTATGAGCGTCCTTCGCGAATGGCGCGCTGAGATTCGCCGCGATCTCAAGAAAGAGTACGTCGACTATGTCGTCACGACCGGCATCGCGAGCTACCGGCGCACGCCTGGAAACCTCGGCGCCGTAGTCGCCGTCCGCGACATCAATGGGGACCGCACTGAGATCGTGACTCTGAGCTGGTGGAAGGACAAGGGGTCGATCGAGGCGTTTGCCGGCAAGGACATCGAACGCGCGCGATACTTCCCGGAGGACGATCGGTACCTGCTCACGCGGCCTGAGCTCGTGCAGCACTACGACTCGAGCGAGCTCGCGCGGTAGCACTCAACGCACGCTCGCGAAAAGGAACCGGCCAGCGCCGCATGTCGCGCCGCTGGCCAGTGTGTTCGCTGAGAATGTCGCGTCCGTCCACCGTGGCGCCGCGATCCGCTGCTACGCCACGCCCGCGCTGTCCCGCACTATTTGGACTTGGCCCCCTTGTCCTTCTGCGCCGGTACCGCCGGAACGCTGACGGCCACCGCCTGCTGCGGTGCCCCATCCGGCCCGGTGTCCCAGTGCTGCGCGGTCGAGTTGTTCGGCATGCCCCAGTCGTGGCCGTTCCAGCCCGAGAAGCCATCCATATAGAAGGCCCAGAACCCGGTCGACATGTCGCTCACGACGATGAGCCCATCCGCGTCCCGCACCTGCACGCCAAACGCCCCATTGTCGACGTCGAGGCCCCGCGGATCCTGCGATTGGTCCGCGATGTAGGCGTTGGAGCAGCAGCCGGCAAGGTGCTGGCCACCGAAGGTGTTGTAGTACGCGACCGTGTACGGCTCGGCCGGATCCATCATGTTGAACACCTGCAGCCCGTCTTCGTACGCTGACACGAACACCAGCGGCCACCGCACTTCATGGTTGTGCGCCAGGTCGCGCCAATCCGCGGTCCACGCCCCGATCGGCTGCGGAATGGTCTGGACCTTCTTGTCCAGCCCCGGCTTGAGGTCGAAAATCCGCAGCGGCGCGTACTGGTACTCGGTCTCGGTCACCACGTAGCGGCCATCCGAGGACGGCGTGATCGTGTGCCCCGACAACACGCCCATCACGCCAGTGATCAATGTGATCAGTTTGGGGTCCTCGGGCTTCGTGATGTCGAACACGTAGTAGCCACCAATCCCCGCCCCGTAGAACTTGTCCTGGTGCGTGGCGGGGTCGTAGCCGACCCAGTAGTCGTGGAATGAACCGACAATGCTGCGGCTGGTAGCCGCGCGCGGGTCGGGATTGTTGATCTTGCCGACGAGTCCCTGGTTGGGGGCACCGGCCAGCAGCTTATCCAGATCGAAGATCTGCGCGTAGCCACGCGCCAATGTCGATGTGAAGAGCAGCACGCGTCCATCGGAGTGCTTATACGTATACACGTTGTGGAATCCACCGGGGGCGTCCTTGGCGTAAATGCGCGCGACTTCCTTGACCTTGGACGAATCCGGGAGGCCCGTGACGTCGAAGACGATGGCGCCGAGGTCGGCGTCGGGGGCGCCCTGGCTGAACTGGACCGCCTGCACGTAGTAGTAGCGCCCGTGCGTCTTGAAGTACCGGCCGCGGAGGGCGCCGAGTCCTGTGTGCAGCTCGGGGTTCTCGATATCCCAGTGGTCAATGACGTGGGCCTTTTCGCCCTTGCCGACATCCTTGATGCTGATGATGTCGAAGCCGGATGGCGGCGAGATGCCTCGCGACACGTACGCGTAGGGCCGGCTCAGCTCCTGCTCGACATCGACGTCGGTGACGTGGAGGTATCCCGCCAACGGGACGTGCGCGACCAGGTGGAGGTTGGGCGTTCCCTCCTGGCCGGGCGCGGCATGACGCGCTTGCGCGCCGGCGGTGACGAGGGGCGCTGTCGCGCACGTCGCGACGACGAGCGCGCGGCGTGTCCACCGTCCGATCTCGCGTGGTATGTCCATTCGGGTTCCCTTCCTCTGTCGTGGTGACGTCATTGTATCGTCCGCTCAGGTACAGCCCGTTAGTTCGCGCTGACTGTGATGGGCGCCATCATGCCCGATTCGACGTGCTCGCTAATGTGGCAATGCAGCATCCACGTACCCGGATTCGACATGTCCACCACCAGGTCGACGGTCGAGCCGACAGGGATGATGGCCGTGTCCTTCCAGACCAGGTACGGATTGGGGTGACCGTCGATCGAGGTTACCAGAAAGCGCTGCCCATGCAAGTGCAGCGGATGATTCATCGGATGCATCGACCGCGGGTCGTTGAAGACACGGATCTTGACAATGTCGCCTTTCTTGAAGTGCCAGCCGAGGTTCATGTTTTCGGCGCCGCTTCGAGTGTCGCGTATCACCCACCGGACTTCGTTGCTGGTCGCGAGCCAATTCATGTCCGACATACCGTCGGCCCACTCGAGCGGCGGCCGATAAAGGGTATCGATACTCATGAACTGCATCATCGGGATCGGCAGCCCCTGAATCACCGTCGTGAGCACGATCTCTTCATCGGGTGCCTTGTCGAACGCCGGACGAAAACGCGCGATGTCGCGGACGACTGTGCTGTCGTCGTGCAGCGTCGCGAACGATGGATCCGGGGCGGCGGGCGGGCCGGAGACGGCGACGTGGCCCATGGTATCGGCGTCGAGGTACATCTCACCGAGGAAATGATCGATCGTCTGGACTTCATTGACCATGGCGACCGTACCTGACTTGCCGAAGCGCACGTCCGCGACATACCGCTCGCCGGGAGCGATCACGATGCTCGAGACCATTGTCTCGCGGGCGAACGGGCCCTGGTCGGCCGCGATCAGTTTGATCGGCGCGTCGCCGAAGCTGATGTTAAATGTGCGGGCGCTGGCCGCGTTGGTGAGGAGGAGACGCACGACTTCACCAGGTGCAGCGTCTAGGTGCCAATTGGGTTGGCCGTTGACGAGAAGCACGTTGCCGAAACGGCCCATCAGCGCGAAATTCGGGACCTCTCGTCCGAATGGGACCACGCTGTCGCCATCGACGAGGAGATCGCTCAGGATGAGCGGCAGCTCCCGGCGTCCAGTCGGTGCCGAAGGCATGGAGGCCGGCTCGACGAGCAGGTTGCCGAAGAGGCCCATTGGCTGGCCAATGTCTTCGCGGACGTGGTCGTGGTACCAGAAGATGCCGGCGTCGGGGCAATGCACGGCGTAGACGAACGTGGCGCCGGGCGCGATCGGCGCCTGTGTCAGCCCCGGCGAACCATCGAACGGGTTATCCAGCCGCACGCCGTGCCAGTGTACCGTCATCGGCCGGTCGAGGTCATTACGGAGCCGCACGAAGAACGTCGAGCCCTGGCGCGCTCGGATGAGCGGGCCAGGCGCCTGGCCGTTGAAGGCGTACATCGTGAGCGTGCGCCCCGCGACCGTACGCCGGACGAGACCGGCGACAATGGAGAGCGTGTCGCCATCCTTGACCTGAATAGCGGTGCTGGGGGTGGCGACTGGCAGCTCGCGCCCCCGGTGCTCCGCGCCGGGCGCGATCAATCCGACCGAGGGACGGACGCCCTCGAGCCCCGGAATCATCGGGGTCTTGATCATCGGCACAATCATCCGGCCACTTGGCGCCTCCGTCGAATCCACTGGCGTTCCGTCCATTCCCGGCATACCCGCCATACCGGACATGCCCGCCATCGATTGGCCGGCCGCGCTGTCCCGCGCACCCGCCGCACCGCACCCGCCGCACCCGCCGCACCCGGGCGCATGCTGCTGTCCGGGCGCTGTGCGGCGAGGCCACTTGCCGCGGCCAGAAGCGATATCACCACTCCGAATGCCGCCCGCCTGGCGATCGGCGACACCACCGATCTCAGAAGGGTGCCTGGCCAGTGTTGTAGAACGGGTGCCCGGCAAACGATTGCATGAGCGAGCTGGGCGACCGCCCCACGAGCACGACGGCGCCGCTCCACTTCTTGCCGATTGGCGGGGCTTCCGCGGTCACGAACACCGTGAACTTGTTCCAGGCGGCCTTCGCGCGGAGGACCTTGCCGTTCTCGATCGCGCCAAGGTCGTGGACACTGTCGAGTTTGGGCGTGGCGATCCACGCTTCGTACGTGGAGTACGCGCCCATCGACGAAGCTGGCGGAAGGTCGTCGGCCTGGATCTGGAGATCGTAATTGAACGTGCCGTCACGCGAGGCCGCGAGAACGAAGGGCGACGCCGAGGGTGTCAGGACGACGGAGCCGGCCGCAAGGCGCGCGCGATAGGTCGGAGCGAGGCGGAAACGGGGTGGTGGCGCGCGGAATGCCGCCGCACTCGCTGCGCCCAGGAGGACCATCGCGCCCACGCCTGCGCCCACGCCTGCGCGCACGACTAGTGTGCTCCGCTACGTGCGGTGTGCGTGGCTCTGGCGATCGCCGCGGTCGCGGCTGGCCTGGCGACAACGGGTTTCGGTGCACCCTCCGGTCCGGTTTCCCAGTTCTGGGCGGTGGAGACATTGGGCATTCCCCAATCGTGTCCGTTCCATCCGTCGAAGCCATCCATGTGGAGGGCCCAGAAGCCGGTCGTCATGTCGCTGATCACGACGAGGCCATCGGCGTTACGGACGGCGACACCCCATGCGCCGTTGAGGACACTGCCGGTGCCCTTCCGCTGGCTGACCTCGGCGGTGTCGGGACGTGCAACCTGCGTCACGCCGGATTCCGTGGGGCCGTCATAGGTGCGATAGAAGCCGACCGTAATCGGGTTGGTGGGGTCGAGCATATTGAAGATCTGGAGCCCGTCCTCGTACGCCGACACGAAGACATAAGGCCAGCGGATCTCGTGGTTGTGCGGGAGGTGCTTCCAGTTGGCTGTCCACGCGCCGATCGACTGGGAGATCGTAGGCACCGTGCCATTGAGGCCGGGCCTCAGGTCGAAGATGCGGAGGGGGGCGTACTGAAACTCCGATTCCGTGACAATGTATCGTCCGTCGGGAGTCGGGGTGATCGTGTGGCCGCGTCCGAAGGACGAATACACCGCACCCGGTTCGACCGTGACGGACGTGAGCAGCTTGGGCGTCTCCGGCTTGGAAACGTCAAAGACGAAGTAGCCGCCGGGCTGAGCGCCGCCGTAGAACTTGTCCTGGTGCGTGATGGGGTCATACTGCACGACGAAATCGTGGTAGCGGCCGGTCGCACCGGGAACGGGGACGTGGCCAATGAAGCCCTTGTCCGGGTCGCCCGCGAGGAACTTGCCCATGTCGAACACGCTCGCGTACGTGCCCGTCAGCGTGGTCGCGAACATGATCACGCGGCCATCCGAATGGCGATACGGGAAGACGTTATGGAACCCGCCAGGAAGTGAGCAGCCCTGGTGGCCGCCGCACTGGGCTGGGGTTCCGAGTGATACCGCGGAATTGGGCGCGAGAATGCGTCCGACTTCCCTGATCTTCGTCGTGTCAGGCAGACCGGTGACGTCGAAGACGATGGCGCCGAGGTCGGCGTCGGGCGATCCCTGATTGAACTGGAAGGCCTGCACATAGTAGTAGCGGCCCTTGTACTTGAATGTCTTGCCTTCCATGCCGCCGAACCCCTGGTGCAGGTCTGGGTTGGCGATGTTGTATCGGTAAATAACCTTGGCGTGCGCGGGATCCTTGACGCTGATCAGCGAGAAGCCGGCCGGCGTGGACGGATCCTGCATCCGCGAGACATAGACATAGGGGCGGCTGAGCTCCTGCTCCATGGTCAGGCCGGCGATGGTCTCTGAGCGGCCGAGCGGGATATGGGAGAGCAGGTGGACGTTGGGCGTGTTGATCGTGAAGATCGGACTGCCACTGTCAGCCACGGCGACCGGCGGCTGCGCGAATGCCGCCGACGCCCCGGCTGCAGTCGCGATGAGTGTAGCAACCCGTGTCATCACACGCATCAGAGTCACTGGCCGTACACGGGCGCGCAGCCCGCAGGCACCGGATTCCGCGGCAGACATTCCGCCTGTGGGAGCGGAAACCGTGAGATGATCTTGAAGGTCGGCAAGTCGCGCGGCAACTCGAGCAGCTTTCCGTACAGGCGCCAGTCGATCCATCGGTGTCCACCCTCCCAGAACAGCGAGTAGCGTTTCTCGTACAGCACTTCGTCCAGCAGGCTTCCGCTGAACGAGTTGTCGATGGGCGCCAGACCACCATCCTCGGTGCGTATGACGTTGATGTCAGGTATGGCCGCAGCCCCATTGCCCATGCCGATATTGGCCTCGGCGCGCAGGAGAATCAACTCCGCGTTCCGGATAATGGGAATCGGCGCAGTGGGACTGTTGTAGACGGTGATCGAGAGATTCGACGTCACGCCCTCGAGGGTATGGGGCGCCACAACAGTGACTTTTTCGGCGACGCGCAGGTCCGGCGAGCCATCGGCACGGGTCTGCGCATCAGTCACGAATGATGGGTGGGCGAAGTACTGCGTCGCCCCCGGGTCGTACAGGATGTTGAGCGCGTCACCCGGATTGGTCGAGAACACGTCGTAGGCTCCGAGTGTCAGCGGGGCCGAGGTCGAGAGGAACGAGGCGGCCAAAGCGGTGAGCGCGGTCGGGTAATCTTTCTGGTACACCGCGACCCGAGCCCGCAATGCCCGGTTGACCTGGGCAAACGTGCTCGGTGTGTTGAACCCGGTAAACCCCGTCGTGAGCCCGAATGGGAACGACGCCCCACCGGCGGCGAGCTTGGTATTCGCGTCGTCCAGTAGCTTGGCGATGCTGTCGAGTGCGTCCGGCAGCAGCTTGATCGGCGCTGGCGTACCCGCCGGATCACCATTGACCGCCATTGGAATGCCGCTGGAGTCGCGAGCGCCGAGCACGTTGAGGAAATCACGCGCCTGAATCGTCTCCGCGAACCCCGCCGTCGCGGAGCGCTCCGCGTCCGTGAAACCGGGTACGGTCGCGATGGCGGCCAGCAACAGATTCGCGGAACGGATGTTCTTGTAGGGATTCCGCCAGAGAAAAATGTCCGCGCCCAGGCTGCCCGGGTCGATCGGGCCGATCAACAGCTCGCTGATGAAGCGCGGCTCGTTGGCGCAGAGGCAATACCCCTCCCGGCCCAATGTGCCTTCCATGAAGATGAAGTTGGGCATCTCGGTCCGCGTGCCGAACATCAGCCCCTGCGCGAGGGCAATGACGGAGGCCGCGTTGGGCGTCCCCGTCACCGACTGTTGCGTCGACGCATTCTGGTCCGGGCCGTCAAGCGTGGTGCATCCGATCGCCGCAATGGCGAGAGCGGCCCAGGCGAGCGGGCCGGCGCGCAAAACACGTGTCACGGACCGTGTCATGTGTCCTTGAGTAGGCATGGCTCAAAACCCCGCTTGTACGCCGAGCCACACGCTGCGGCTCGAGGGGAATGCGAAGAGCTCGAAGTTGCGGGCGATCGGCTGATTCCCGAAGTGGCTGACCTCGGGATCCGTCCCATCGTAGTGTGTGAAGGTGATCAGGTTCCGGCCACTCAGTGTCAGCGATAGCGTTCGTGCGCCACGCAGAAGTGTTGCCGCGAATTTCGCGGGCAGATCGTACGTGAGATTCAGCTCGCGCAGCTTCACGTACGACGCGTCCTCGACGTAGATCCCGGTATGCCCGGGGAATTGGGCGAGGCGGTAGGCGCCTTTGTCCCAGGTGACGCCGTTCACGACGATCTTGTCGGCGTAGTCCGGAGTCGTCTGCGCCTCGTCGTATGTCAGCTTGGTCACGTTGATGTTGTCACCGCCGTCCTTCCAGCTGAACAGCGTACCCAGATGCAGGTCGCGATAGCGGAAGGAGTTCTGGAGCGACGTGATCGCACGGGGATTGAAATCGCCGACCTGGCCGACCACCACGGTCCCGTTGGCCTGCGTGAGGTTGCCGACGATCTGCGTGGCCGACTTGCCCTGCTGGATCTCGTTGGTGCCCACGTCGGTGCCGAATCCCAGGCCAACGAACGCCGGCACCGGCAATTTCTGGATCACGCTGCCGTCGTGATAAACGGTCGCGTGAATGGTCCAGTCGAATCGCCGGCTCTGGAAGGCCGCGATGGTCAGTCCGACTTCGACGCCGCGATCCTGCATCGTGCCGCCGTTGAAGAACTGGGTCAGATAGCCGCTCGACGGGGACAGCGTGCGCTGGAGCAGGAGATCGGTGATTTCCTTCTGGTAAACCGTGGCCTCGAATGTCGCCTTGCTGTGGAGGAGCTGCGCGTCGAACCCCAGTTCGATTTCCTGTTGCCGCTCCGGCTGGAGCGACGGGGCCGACGTATTCACGGTGGGCGCCAGTCCAGGGAGCCCCTGGATGTTCTCGGACCCCAGCAGGGTGTACTTCTGGCCGTAAAGCGGCTGGTTGCCGGACTCGCCGTACGCCGCGCGGAGTTTGAGCTCGTCGACGACCCCGGGGAGGAGGGTCGTGAAGCGATAGGACGCGGCCGCTTTCGGGAAGAAGTACAGGTGCCTCGTATCCGAGTTCGCACTGCTCTGGTCGGCGCGCGCGCCAGCCGTCAGCAGCAGCTTGTTGTTCAGGGTCAGTACTTCTTCCTGGCCGAAGAGTCCGATGTCCTGGACGTTCTCGATGTCTTCGTTCACCTGCACGGCCGTTCCGGTCCCGGCGTTCGGCAAGCCGCCAATCAGATTCTGGGCGAGCGTGCGGCCGACGTCGAGGGCCGTGGTCTCATCCTGCATCCCGATGGTAGTCGTCGTCCCGAATGCTCCACTCTGCGGTGTGAAGGTGTGGATCGCGTACACGCCGGCGTTGGCATTGGTATTCTGGCTCTTCGACAGCGCGTCGAAGCCGGGAAGCCCGTTGTTCGCCTCGAACTGCAGAGCCGGGCGGCGCGTAGACGGTGTTCTGCTGGCTGAACATGTCGGCGCCGCCTGTGCCGACGATTTTGAGTGCCTGCGTCGAGGTCTGGAAGACGCTGTAGTCAGCGGTCAGGGATACCACGTTGCGCCACACTTCTTCGTAGTTGTGCAGCAGCGCGGCCGTCTGCAGTGGGTTGCTCGGGGCAAAGGGATTGGTGGGGTACGCACCATTCTGCGGGCGGAGATTGAAGAAACTCGGCGTGAACGGCAGCACGGCGTAGAACACCGCGCCCACGTTGTCGTTGTTGCTCAGTCCACGCCCGGTGTTGGAGTGGATCACCTGATCGCCCAGGGTGAGCTTCAGTTTCTTCCCAACCGACTGGTCGAGGTTCAGCCGGCCGCCGCTCTTGTTGTAGAACGTGTTCTGAATGATCCCGGGATCGCGGTTGAGGATACCCGATGCGTAGAACTGTGTCGTCTCGCTCCCACCCGCTGCGCTAATGGTTGTTTCCGTCGACAGTGGTTTGTGGCCGGCCAGGGCGGCCTCGTTATCGTAGGTTTTCCCGGGCACGAAATATTGCGATGCCGTCGGTCCAAACGCCGAGTCGGCCTCCTGCACGTTGGCAAAGGTCCGCGACCCGAGCTCGCGGTTGATCTCGGAAACGCCGAAGTTCTGCCTGATCGTGTACCGGGGCGCACCAGCCTTGCCCCGCTTGGTGGTGATCACGATCACGCCGTTGGACGCCTTGGCGCCGTACACCGCTGCCGCCGACGCGCCCTTGAGTACTTCGATGGTCTCGATGTCCGCGGGATCGAGATCCGCGATGCGGTTGGTCGGATTGTCTTCGTTGCCGGCGATGCCCTGCCTCGGCGATGCCATGGTCAGAAGGTTTGTCGCAGGCTCGATCGAGGCATCGCTGACGATCACGCCGTCGACCACGTACAACGGGGTCGCCGACCCGATCACCGATGTGATCCCACGGAGACGGATCTGCATCCCACCGCCAGGCGCGCCCGTATTGGATTCGATGTCGGCACCGGTCACTTTGCCCTGGAGCGCCAGATCGACGCTCTGTGATGGCGCCTGCGTGAGCTCATCGGCGTTGACCGTCGCGACGGCGTTGGCCGCGTTGCTCCGGGCCACGCTCGTCGCCTGGCTGGTGACGACGATCTCGTCGAGGTGCAGGACGTCACGCGACGAGATGGAAGTCCGCGGTCCCTTGGCTGCGATCGATCCGGGCTTCGGCCACGAGATACCCAATGAGCCGCACCTGCAGCGTGAACGCCGTGTCGGGCACAGGAAGGCTGAATGTGCCGTCCGGTTTGGTGTGCGTGCCCAGCGTCGTTCCCTTGATGATCACGGAGGCTGAGCCCAGGGGCTGGCCGGTCTCGTTCTCGAGCACGTGCCCGGTGAGCGTTCGGTCCTGGTGCTCCTGTTGTTCCTGTGAGGCGGCGTCGCGTCCCGTGTGCGTGATCAGAACGTGCTGCCCAAGCGCACTGTATCGGAGGCCGGTGCCCGCGAGCAGGCGGCTGAGTGCCTCGCCAACCGTCGCATGCACGCAGTCACAGCGGACGTGTGAGTGAGCCGGTAACGCACTGGGGCTGAAGTCGAGCTGGACGCCGGACGCCGCGGCGAGCTGCCGGAGCGCAGGCTCCAGCGCCATGTCATCGACGACCAGTCGCGCGGGAGAGGCGAGCACAGTCGCCTCAGCGTGCGCATCGGTCTGCGGAACTGTGGGATTTACGGACAACGCCAGCCGCTGCCCTGCCCACGGCTCGGCCGATGGCGATTGCGCCGGCGCCGGACGTGCACTGGCAAGCGGGATGGTGAGAAGCCACAACAGATTCAGACTGAGGCGAGGAATCACGCGAGGTACCCTCGTTTAGGAAGGCTGCCGGTGTTGCCTACGGGAGTGCGAATGTCCACCGGCGGAGGCCGGCCCTGCTGGGCTGTCGCGTGGCGAGATTGCCACCCCATTCGGTCCGGTCGTGCAGCTGACATTGGCCACTTCGCAGATCGATGCGAGGACCGCGGGCAGTGTCCACCCGGTGAACGACGCTGTCACCGTGCGCTGCGCGAGCGCCGTATCGGTGAGCGTCACGCGCATGTGGTAGTGCCGCCCAAGCTCCAGCGCCACTTCGTCGAGTGGTGTCCCCTCAAACGAGATCAGATCGCCCACCCAGCCATCGATGTCGCCGAAGGCGTCCCCGATCGCGCCGACCTGCGGGGTATGGCCGTCAGTGACTTCGCCCGCCTGGCCGGCGTGCACCAGTGCCCGGCGTCCGCCGGCAATTGCGGCAACCGTCCCCTGCAGGACCAGTGTGCGCATGGAGCGCCCCTGCGCCTCGACCGCGAATCGTGTCCCAGTGACTACGACGTCGCCGGCGTCCGTCCGCACCCGGAATGCCGCGCCATCACGGTGCGCGACCGCGAAGTACGCGCGGCCGGTGAGGAACACGACGCGCGCCGCGGGGTCGCGCGCGATACGAAGCGAGCTGCCAGGGCCGAGCCGGACGACCGTGCCGTCGAGCAGCGAGACGGTCGACAGGTCGGAAGGCCCGGTCGTCAGTGTCTGTGCCGCGTATGTCGCATCCTCGGCACGTCCGCGCACCACGCGGAGCCCGACGAACCCCAGGATGATCGCGGCGGCCGCGAGGCCAATCCACGGTATCCACCGGCGCGAACGCGGCGCGTCAGCCGGCCAGGCGGGCCGCGTTCGCGCGCGCGATGATCGACGCCGCCAGCGGCGGTGGACCAACTGGAAACTCTTCCTGCTGCGGCGGGGCCGCCACGAGCTGCCAGGTGCGCTCGAGATCTCGGCAATACTGGTCGCGCGTCGGCGAGGAACGGCGCCACTCGCGGAGCGACTCCTCTTCCTCCGGAGTCGCCTGCCCCTGGAGCCAGCGGACAATCAGCTCACCAATGCTCCCGCTACGCGCGGGTGCCGGGGTCTGCTCCGGGTCGGGCTGATCGGGCGGCTCGTAAGGGGGCATACGTCATGAGACACGCCACCCTCCGCGAACTACTAGTCCGGGATTTTCGTTTCCGAAACGTGCCGCGCCGCCCTGCCTACCGGTCCGTCCCTGCCGGCCGGCTCGCGCTTACTGGCCACAGCCAGCCGAACGGCGCTCCGGCCGGCCGTCCGACGCGATTGGCATGACGTCGCGCCGCGAAGCAAGCGCGTTGCGGAGGTGGGTCAGCGCCGCGGTCATCTGATTCGCCACCGTTTGCGGCGAGGTGCCGAGGATCTTGGAGATCTCGGCGTGCGTGAGCCCCTCGTAGCGGGCCAGGACGAACACGGTCCGCTGCCGCTTCGGAAGCTCGGCGACCGCGCGCGCAACCGTCGCCTCGAGACCCTGGACGTCGAGGGCCTCGTCAGGCGCAAGCGCCACCGGGGTCTCGACATCGCGCTCGCCCGCGCCAAAGCGATCGCGAACCTCACGGTGGCGCACTTCGTTGAGCGCGAGGTTCCGGACGACCCGATACAGGAACGCCGTGATCGAACCTCCACGCGCGAAGGCCGCGCGGCTGTTCCAGAGCTGCACGAATGCGTCCTGCGCGATGTCCTCGGCGACGTCGCGGGCACCCTGGATCCGCGTCGCAAACCGCACCATGTTCGGCCAGTAGCGGCGAAGGATCTCGTCGAGTGCGGTGGCGTCGCCACCGGCGAGGGCGACAGCCAGCCGCTCGGTATCCTGATCGGCAGGGAGTGCCATTCTCGCGATCCCCAGCGACGCCGCCATCGGGATCTGCGCCACGGCCGGCGGTCTGGGCGCGGTCAGTGCGTTTCGCTCTCAGCATCGCGGCGCCCCTCAAGAAGTCCATTCCAGCCGCACGTGGCGCCGCCGGCCGGAGCCACGGTCACCGTTCGATCGTCACCGCGGCAAATGGACTCACCACGTGCGTGAGGACGCGGTCGGCGCCGGTCTCACGAGCGATCCATATAACAATTTCTTTTCAGTCGCGCAATGCACTTGTCACAAATCACGCTCATCGAATGCCGACAACGCCGCGCACGGACTGAATCAATTTCGCGGAATCGTACCCGATGCCGCCCTTGAACACGATCTCCACGTTCTCGATGTCGGCGATGCGCGTCGATGGATCTCCCTTGATGACAACGAGATCCGCCTGCTTGCCGGACGCGATCGTGCCAAAATTGGTAGAGGCTCCCAGAAACTGAGACCCGTTCGCGGTCGCGATGTGGATCGCTTCGAGTGGCGTGAATCCGCCCTCGACGAGAAGCTCGACGCCGCGTTGGTCGCCGAATCCGGCGAGCACGCCGCCGATGCCCGTCGGGTCGGGCCCCGTCAACAGCAGCCCACCCGCGCGCACGAATTCGAGTTCGAACGCCATCTCCTTGGCCATGAGCGCGCCCCAGGGGAGCGGCCGCCCGTGCCACATCGCGCCGCCGCGCGCCCGCATGGTCAGATAGCTCACCCGGGACTCCGGCGACATCGCGTCCAGCATCCGCTTCTGCAGCGGCGGGCGGTCGGGGATGGACAGCTCGTACACCGGGAGCGTTGATGTGATCGCAACGTGGTGAGAGACCAGCTCGTGTATCAGGCTGTCCACGGCGGGACCCGGCACCGGGACATCCACCCAGCTCGCGAAGATCGCCGGCGCCGCGGGACACACGTCGGGCTTCTTGCCGGGCACGTAATCCGCATCGGTGCCCACCGGCCCGTGTTCCAGGTCGTCGATCCCCAACGCCACGGCCTCGTGGTAGCCGATCGAGCACAGGTGGGCAGTGAGGGTCGTACCACGCTTGTGCGCTTCGGTGATCGCGGCGCCGAGCTCCGCGCGCGTGAGATGCGTGTACCCCTTGAACGAGGTGGCGCCCTGATCGGCCCAGTAATCCACGAACTTGCGCGCGTCTTCAGGGCCCGTCAGCTCGTGCATCTGCGGGAACGGCGTGCCTTTGCCCTCGAGGTACGGTGCCGAGATGTACATGCGGGGGCCGGGCGCGCGCCCGTCATCGATCTGCATCTTGAGATTCAGATCCATGTACGGCTCCATGCTCCCCGTCGTGCGGACGGTCGTGACGCCAGCCGCGAGATACAATCGGGGGAAGGAAAAGCCTTCCTGGCCCGCGAGCTGGCCGGGCGCAGGCGACCGGCCGGTGCTGTCACGATCGAGCGACGACGTGTAGAACATGTGATCGTGCATCCCGACGAGCCCGGGGATGATCGTATAACCGGGCAGGTCGAGGACCTGCGCACCGGCCGGGATCGCGGTGCCGGCGGCGCCCACACTCGCGATCTTGCCGTTTGCGATCACGATGGTCTGGTCCTCGCGCGCCGGGCTTCCCGTGCCGTCCACCACGCGGACATGCGTGAGCGCCACCGTGGGAGCATCGACCCGCACGAACGCCCGGACATCGGGACCCAGTTCCTGGGCCCGCAGTGACAGCGGGACCGCGACCGACGCGATCGCGGCGCAGCGCGCGAGCTGCCGCGCAGCAGACGACAGTGAGAGAGGCATAGGAGCACAACGTATGGCGCGCCAGTGTGGCTCGCAACAATCGTCGCACCCGCGTGACGCACGCCGGTGCGAGGCGGCACGCGCGCGCTCGCGCGCGCGCGTACGCGTGCGCGCGAGGCTGTGGCGTTGCCACGAGCGACAGCCATTCACATATTGCGGCGCCGGTGGCTCGCGCGCGCGCGATGCATCCGCACGTGGAATGAGTACGTGCGTGTCCCGCGCGCATTCTGCGGAGCCAGTGGCCCATCATTTCGCCAGGCGGGAGTCTCCATGCTCAGCAGCTCGCGACGCGCGATCACGCATCTCGCTGTCACGCATCTCCTCCTGGCCGGCGCGATGCTCGCCGCCAGCGTCGCCCCCCGCGTTCTCGCCGCGCAGGGACAGTACGCCGAAGTCAACGGCACGAAGTTGTACTACGAGGATGAGGGGACCGGGCACCCGCTGGTGCTGATCCACGGGTGGCCGATGAGCGCCCGCATGTGGGACGAGCAGGTGCGTGTGCTCAAGGCGCACTATCGCGTGATCCGGTACGACCGCCGCGGGTTCGGCCGCTCGCCCGGAACTCCGTGGCACGAATCCTCGGCGGAGCACGACCCGGAGGATCTCGCCGCGCTCCTGCGATATCTGAAGATCCGGCACGCCTATATCCTCGGCCATTCTCAGGGCGGCTCCGTGGCCACGCAGTTCACGCTCGACCATCCCGATCAGGTCGACGCACTGATCCTGCACGGCTCCGGTCTCGACGGATTCGTGCTGCCGGAGACCGGACCGTTCGCGGAGCACGACTCCGTCCGGATCCTGATGCACGACAAGGGGATGGCCGCCTTCCGGGAACGGTGGCTGGCGCATCCCATCAACCACGTGCCCGATGGGAAGCCTGAGGTGGCGGCACTGATCGCCAGCATCGTCGGCCAGTACTCGGGCGCCGATGTGCTGCAGGAGACGCCGAAGCCACCGCCCGGCCACGTGGCCGCGATCTACCGGCTCCGGGAAATCAAGGTGCCAGCACTTGTCATGGTCGGCGGCGAGGACCTGCCGTTTTTCCGGATCACGGCCGACGCGCTCACGTTCCTGATCCCCGGCGCGCACGAAGCGGTCGTGCGGGGCGGTGGGCACCTGGTGAATCTCATCGAGCCCGAGTTGTACAACGCCGAGGTGCTGCGGTTTCTGCGAGAGGTCGAACGCACGGCCGGCCCGCATTCGAATTGACTGTCGATCATCCCCCACGCTGACTCAGGAGATATGGCATGCAGTCCCCTCCATCAGGTAGAGCTCCAGGTACGACTCGTGGTCGCGCCGGTCTGGCTTCGATGCTCCTCGCACTGTCAGTGCTGGGCGGCCAGCGGGCCGCCGCGCAGGGAGGCGTCTCCACAGCCGCACCAGCACCCGCGGCGCCAATCGCGCCCGAGGCGTATCACGAACGGCGGGGCCGCCTGGCGCAACTGGCCAAGGAAGGTGTCGTCGTCATCCAGAGCGTGTCGCTCAACCAGACCGGCATCACGGAGTATTTCATCGACCATAGCGACAACCACGACTTCCTGTACCTGACCGGACTCGACTCCACCAGCGCGACGCTGATACTGCTTCCGCAATCAACGCTGTATCCGGAGCTGCTGTTCGTTCCCGCGGGAGACGTGGAGCGCGCGCAGGCGCGGACGGGCATCAAGACGGTGCTGCCGGACACGAAGCTGATGGACGTGTTGTCGGAGGCGCTCACGGACTACTCGCTCAAGCGCGTGACCGAGCGCCGGCACAAACTCGTATCCACCGAGGTCTCACGCGTGCTCTCACTGGGACCGCGCAAGACGTTCTTCTTCGGCTATCCTCGCTTCGTGAACATCGCAGGCGACCCGCCCGCCCGCCTGCAACTGCCGCAGCGCCTGCAGTTCTATTCACCCGAGGTCGAAATCAGGAACGCGACGCCGCTCCTGACCAACTTGCGGTCCCACCACGACAAGGCCGACATGGAGCAGATCGCCACGGCGGTGCGCATCGGCAGCGAGGGCCTGCTCAACGCGATGAAAGCGTGCAAGCCGGGGGCGTTCGACTACCAGGTGGACGCGGTCGCCGAGGGATCGTTCAAGCACGACGGGGCGAGCCGGCAGGCCTACCCACCGCTGACTTTCATCTCGCCGTTTGGACGCCCCGTGAAGGCGCTGTCAGCCGCCGAACTGGGGCGCAGCAGCGAACCCCAGTCGGCCATCCACCAGATGCAGTCCGGGGACCTGGTCATGCTGGACGCGGGGGACGAATACCACCACTACGCCAGCGACCTCAGTCGGATGGTCCCGGTGTCCGGGAAGTTCACCCCCGAGCAGCGGAAGCTCTACGAGGCCGTCCTGGCGGCCCATCACGCCGCGATCGCGGCCATCCGGCCCGGAGCCACGATTCAGGCCGTCCACAACGCCGCCGTGGAGGAATTGCGAAAGCGTGGTCTGGACCAATACTTCACCTTTGGGACGAGCCACTTCATCGGCATGGATGGCCACGATCCGGGCAACTACGAGGTGCCGCTCGAGCCGGGCGAGATCCTGACCGTCGAGCCAGGGATCATCGACAACGAGAAGAGCATCACTATCCACGTCGAGGACATGATTCTGGTCACCGAGCAGGGTCACACGATTCTGTCGGCGGATCTCCCCATCGAAGTGGCGGATATCGAAAAGCTGATGAGCGAGAAATGACGGCCTGGCGGGATCACACGACTACGCACGGGACACCATGTTGACCGACGCACGGATCGCGGAATTGCGTACGCACTTCCCGATCCTCCAGGAGAAGACGTACCTGTACAACTGCTCCCAGGGCGCGCTGTCGGATGCCGTGGAGGACGGGATGCGCGCGTTCGCGACGAGCTGGCGCACCTCCTCGGCACCCTGGGACGACTGGATGGAAGTGTACGAGTCCCTCCGCGGGACGTTCGCGCGATTCATCAACGCGTCACCCGATGAGGTGGCAATCGTGTCGAGTGCGTCCGCCGGGATCAACCCGATCGCGAATGCGCTGCAGTTCAACGACCGCGCCGGTGTCGTCATGGGCGAGTATGAGTTCCCGACGATGGGGCAGATCTGGCTCGCCCAGCAAGCGCGCGGAGCACAGGTCCAGTTCCTCGATGGCGTCGGCTACGCGATCCCGACCGAACGGTATGAGCAGGCAATCGGCCGGAGCACGAAAATCGTCCCGCTGACTCAGGTGTCGTTCGTGACCGGCCATCGCTCCGACGTGCCGGCCATCACCCGCATCGCGCACGCGAATGGCGCGCTCGTCTTTCTCGACGGGTATCAGGACTGCGGCACCCGCCCGATCGACGTCAAGGCGCTGGACGTCGACTTCTTCGTGACCGGCACGTTGAAGTACCTGCTTGGCCCTCCGGGTCTCGCATTCCTCTACGTTCGGCGAGAGTTGATCGAGACGCTATCGCCGACGATGACGAGCTGGTTCTCGCAGCGGGAGATCTTCGCGTTCGACACCAAGCACCTCGATCTCTCACCCGCGGCCCGCCGGTTCGAAAACGGCGCGCCACCCATCCCCAGCCTTTACCTCGCGCGTCCGGCGCTCGATCTGCTCTCGGAGCTCGGGCTGGCGAATGTCGCGTCACAGATCGAGCGTCTGACCAGGGCTTTTCTGGCGGGCGTCGCCCGGCTGGGCATCGCGTCGAAAACGCCGGCAGACAGCGTCGGCCCCCTTGTCGTCCTGCGATCGAACGACCCGGCGGCGGCACTGGCTAAACTCACTGCCCGGGGGATCGTGGTGTCCACCAGACGTGACGGGGTACGGTTCGCGTTCCACGTCTACAACACACTCACCGACGTCGAGACAACTCTCGCCGCGCTCGAGACGATGCGCGACGTGATGGTGCGCGTATGAAGGTCCTCGCCGGCGGGTGCCGCGTCTATGGGGCGGACGATGGAGCCGTGACGTCGCGCGGCAACTGGACATCGCGCACCGTCATGTCCAAAAGCACGGGTGCGCCGCTCATCACCCAGGCGATCAACGATTACAGGTCCGGGATCTCCGCGGCGACGGCCAACCCCACTGGTGAGGAAGTGCACTACGTGGCGACGGGAACCGGCGTGTGTTACATTGACGGCTATCGCTACGATGTGCGGCAAGGCTCGGCGCTGTTCGTGCCGCCGGGATCGGCATACTGGGTCGAAAACCCCGGCCGCAGTGCGCTCCGGATCATCAGCGCGTGTTGTCCCGAGGATGCTGAGCGCCACGTCCTGCCTGCGCCGCCCGCCGTGAAGAGCGGAACGGCCCCCAAATTGATGGTGGAGGAAGCGGATCGGGAGGCCATGCGCGCAGGCCGCGACCGCGAGTTCCGGCTGCTCGTGAATACCGATGTCGGATGCAAACAGGTGACTCAGTTCATCGGTTGGATCCCCGCGAGCAAGGCCCCCTTCCACCGGCACATGTACGAAGAAGGGATCTGCATCCTCGAGGGTCGCGCCATCCTGCACATCAAGGGCGAGGCGTCGGCGCCCGAGCTCGGACCAGGGAGCGGGGTGTACTTCCCCGTCGGCGTCGTGCACTGCGTCGAGAACCCGGGCCCGGATCCGATCCGGCTGCTGGGTGTGTTCCATCCATCGGGGAGTCCCGCCGCCGCATATGAAGACACCTGACCCCGTGTCTGCCGGCGTCGAGCAGGGCGAGCAACTCTCTCGCCAGCTCACCGCCGGCCAGCTCGGCATGATCGCCATTGGTGGGGCGATCGGCACGGGGTTGTTCCTGGGCAGTGCGCTGGCCGTGCGGACCGCGGGGCCCGGGGTGATCGTCAGCTACCTGATCGGAGCAACGATTGCGTTGCTGTTCATGGGGGCGCTGTCCGAGCTCGCGGTCGCGCATCCCACTGCTGGCTCATTCGGCGTGTACGCCGAGCTGTATGTAAGCCCGTGGGCAGGGTTCGTCGTCCGATATACGTACTGGGCCGCGCAATGCATCGCGATCGGCGGCGAGGCGACCGCCATCGCCATCTACTGCCAGTGGTGGTTCCCCGCCGTGCCGAGCTGGGTGTGGATCTTGGGCTTCTCGATCGGTCTCGTCTACATCAACGCGCGCAGTGTCGGGAGTTTCGGCAGCTTCGAGTACTGGTTCTCGATGGCCAAGGTGATCGCCATCGTCCTGTTCATCGTGCTCGGGTTCTGCGTGATCGCCGGCGTCGGATCCGCGCCCGCGATTGGCTTCAAGAACTTCACGGCTCACGGTGGCTTTCTGGCCACTGGTTGGCGCGGGGTCTGGCTGGCGATGGTGTTCGTGATCTTCAGCTTCATGGGCACCGAGGTCATCGCTGTCACTGCAGGCGAGGCGAAGGACCCCTCCACCGCGGTTCCGCGCGCGATGCGCTGGATGGTCGGGCGGCTGATCCTGTTCTACCTGGGCGCGATCACCGTCCTGATCGGTATCGTCCCGTGGACGGCGATCCAGCCTGGCTCGGACATCACGGCCAGTCCCTTCGTCCGGGTCTTCCGGTTGATCGGCATCCCCGCGGCCGCGCACGTCGTCAATCTCGTCGTCATCACGGCCGCCGCGTCGAGCATGAACTGCAATCTCTACCTGACGAGCCGCATGATGTTCTCCCTCGCGCGTGGGGGCTATGCTCCAGCCATACTCGGCAAGCTCACTCGCCGGGGCGCTCCCCTCAACGCCCTCCTCGTCTCCGCCGCCGGACTCGGCGTCGCGCTCGCCGTGTCACTCAGTTTTCCCGAAAGCGCCTATGTCTATCTCTTCGGGATCTCTCTCTTCGGCGGATTGTTCGCGTGGCTCATCATCTTCATCACGCACTTGTACTTCCGCCCCCAGTGGGAATCGCTCGGCCGTCCCCGCCTGCCCGTCCGCATGATCGGGTACCCCTACACCTCGTGGCTCGGCATCCTCGCGATCGTCGCGATCATGGTCACGACGTGGTGGGTCGAGGGCATGCGCGTCACGCTCGAAGCGGGAGTGCCATGGCTCGCCCTGCTCACGGTTATCTATTTCATTGTCGCCTGGCGGCGGATGAGACTTGCCGCCGCGGGACCTGCCGGCGCAAGCGGGCCAACTACCCCGGCTGGCGGGATCGCGTGAGCCGAGTCCGTGCCTGAGGCCACGATCGCGCCAGATCGGAAGCCAGCGACGGAGCGAGCGCCGGCCGAGTTTACGCTGCGGGCCGTGATCATCGGGTCGATCCTGGGGATCGTATTCGGGCTCGTGACGGTGTACATCGCGCTCGAGGTCGGCCTCAATTTCAGCGCGTCAATCCCGATCGCCGTTCTTGGCATCACGGTGTTCAAGCGGTTGGGACGGAGCTCGGTCCTGGAGCAGAACATCGTGCAGACGGTCGGCTCCGCAGGCGAGTCCATCGCGGCCGGCGTCGTCTACACGATGCCCGCGCTCCTCTTCCTCGGTTACCAGCTGGAGCTGTGGCGCATCTTCTGGCTCGCGCTCGTGGGCGGCGTGATCGGCGTGCTGTTCATGGTCCCCCTCCGCGCGCATCTGATCGTCAAGGAGCACGGAAAACTGATCTACCCCGAGGGGAAAGCGTGCGCCGACATCCTGATCTCGGGGGAGAAAGGTGGTGCGTTCGCGCGCCAGGTGTTCCTCGGCCTGGGCGCCGGGGCCGTGTACAAACTGCTCACCAACGGTCTCCGGGTGTGGCGGTCATCGGTCGAGTGGGGCGTGACCGGATTGCGAGGCGCGGTCGTGAGTATCGACCTCTCGCCCGAGCTCCTCGGCATCGGCGCACTGATCGGTCTCCCCGTGGCACGCGTGATCTTCGCGGGATCCGCGATGGCGGGGATCGTGTTCATCCCGCTCATCTACTTCTTCGGCGAGCAGCTCCCGGTCGCGATCTATCCCGCGACGGTCCCGATCGGCCAGATGACTCCGGGCGACATCTGGTCGAGCTACCTGCGATACATTGGGGCGGGCGCCGTGATTGCGGGCGGCGCGCTCCTGCTGGGCGACACGCTGCCCACTGTCTACGCCTCAGTGCGCGCGAGCGTGGGCGGGCTCCGGGCGGCCGCCAGGCGAGACGCGGGGATGCGGGCGGCCACAGAGCAGGATCTGCCACTGAGTTATGTCATCGGCGGGACGATCCTCATGCTCGGCTGTCTGTACGGCTTGCTCGCCTGGAAGATCAACCCGCACGGCTCGGCCAACCTCCTGTCCGTGGCGCTCGTCGCGCTGTTCGGGTTCTTCTTCGTCGTCGTGTCGGCGCGGATCACGGGTCTCATGGGGTCATCGGCGAACCCCATCTCCGGCATCACCATTGCCGTCGTCATGCTGACCTGCCTGTTGTTCGTGCTCGTGGGATGGGTGGGCGGGACGTACGAGATCATTGCCGTGAGTATTGGCGCGGTGGTGTGCGTGGCCGCGTCAAATGCCGGCACGACCGCGCAAGACCTCAAGACGGGCTATCTCGTAGGGGCGTCGCCGCGGCTGCAGCAAATGGGCCTGCTGATCGGCGTGGTCACTTCGGTGCTCGCCATCGGCTTCACGCTGACATGGCTCAACGGCGGATCCGGCGCGCCGGTAGCCGTGGCGGCGGCGCCGTTGCCCGCGGAAAGCCGGCTCGTGCAATCGGGTGTCGTCGTCCAGGGAAACAGTTACGACGTGTACGCCGTCGGCGCCGCGGGCGGGATGGCGCCCGGACGGTATCTCGCGTCACCCACCGATCATCACATCGCATACCGCGAGTCACAGCGCATTGGCTCCCCACAACTGCCGGCTCCGCAGGCCCAGGTGATGGCAATCCTGGTCGAGGGGCTCCTGACGCACCGCATGCGGTGGCGGTTACTGCTCGCCGGCGCGGTCGTCGCAGTCATCATCGAGCTCCTCGGCGTGCGCGCGCTGCCGTTCGCGGTGGGGATGTATCTCCCGCTGTCGGCTACCGCGACCATTCTGGCGGGGGCTCTGATCAGCCACTGGGCGACGCGGAAACGTGTGCCAGCGGACACCGATGCCTTTCAGCCGGGAATGCTGTACAGCTCAGGCTTGATCGCGGGGGGCGCGATGAGCGCGATCGCGATTGCCGTCGCGTCGAGCTTCGGCGTGCTCGACCGATTCGATATTGGCCGCCGTGCCGGGCCGGGGCTGCTCCAGTCGAGCGGGTGGGCGCTGCTGTTCTTCGTGGGACTGTGCGCCATGCTCTGGCACGAAACCGCCAAAGCAGGCGCAGACGGATAAAGGGAGAGGCCCTGGTCGCGGGAGCGCCTGCCGCGCACTCCCGCGTCGCCAGCTAGACCTGCGCCCGGTGGTAGATGCGAAACTCCGGGATGATCGTGTTCGAGTCCTGCTTGATGCAGAAGACGACGGCCTGCGAGACAGGTGCCGGATCGAGCCAGTCCAGACCCAGGTGCCACACCTCCGACTCCTCGGCCATTGGCGTCAGGATCATCCCCGGCGTGAGCGTCGTGACGCGGATCCGGGTCTTCTTGAGATCCTTCGCGACCGACTCGGCGAACCCGATGATGCCCCATTTCGAGGCGCAATAGGCCGAGCTGTCCTCCTCACCCTTCTTGCCGGAGCCCGAGGAGATGAAGATGATCACCCCTTCCCCGTGGGAGATCATGTACTGAGAGAGCGCCTCCCGGGTGCACAGGAAGTGCCCCTTGAGGTTCGCGTCGTGGACCCTGTCCCACATCGCCGTGGACGTCTCCCAGACCGGCGCGACCTGCCGAATGCCCGCGTTGTTGACGAGGATATCGAGCCGTCCCCACCGGCGGATGACATCCGCGGTGAGACTCGTCACCGCCTTCTCGTCGCCGACATCGGCGGCAAAGGCGAGCGTGTCCACCCCGTACTTCTCGCCGATGTCGCGCATGCGGCCCGACAGCTCGTCGGACTTGAGATCGACACCCGCGACGCGTACGCCTTCACGGGCGAGGTCCGTCGCGATGACGAGGCCCAGGCCACGGGCCGCGCCGGTCACGATGGCCGTCTGCCCCTTGAGATCCCCATTTGCCATGGCCGGATCTCCTAGACGTGCTGGTGAGCTTTTTCCGTGTCGAAATACTCACGGACCCAGTAGATCCTGTCGTCCTTGATCTCGATGACGAAGACGCCGGTGTTGCTGTAGTTCTTGCCCGTCTTGGGCTTGAGGTGGCTGCGCCATTCGACGACGACCACCGACTTCGGGCGATCCTCATACAGGTGCACGACATCGAACTGCACTCCGTGGAACGACGAGAAGACATTGGTGCGGAAATAGTCCGCGATCGTCTGGCTTCCCTCGAGATCCGCGCCGAAATCCGATCCGGGTGCGGAGTGCTTGGCCTGGGAATGGAGCAACGGCAGCAGCCTGTCCGCGCTCATGGTGCAGTAGCAGTCGACCATCTCCGCGTACGAGGTGTTCGTTCTTCGACTCACTCGAATGCGCGGTGGCGGTGGCGGCGGACATGCGATCTCCTCACTCTGGAATGAAAGGTGGTCCTGCACGGGCACTTCATGGGTCCTGCGTGGGTCCTGAGACCTACTCGGGTACGACGGCCGTGACTTCGATCTCGACACGCGCCGCGTCTTCGACCAGACCCACGACCTGCACCGCCGTCATGGCTGGGTAGTGCCGGCCGATGATCTCACGGTACGCGGCACCCATCTCCTTGCGCGCGCCGATGTACTCCTGCTTGTCGGTCACATACCAGGTCATGCGAACGATGTGCTCCGGCCGGGCGCCGCCCTCGGCGAGGACCGCCACAATGTTGTGGAGTGTCTGCCGGACTTGGCCGATGAAGTCCTTCGCCGTGAGCCGGCCCTGTGCATCGCACCCGATCATGCCGCTGACGTGTACCAAGCGTCCGGTCGCCGCGACGCCATAGGCGTAGCCGTGTGGCCTGGCCCACCCCGCGGGATGGAGCAGGCGTGGCTCCGAATCAGGTGGCATCCTGAAACCTCGCGATACGGGCCCGAAGGTCGTCGGGGATAGTGACGGCGCGCCTCGATTTGGCATCGATCAGCACGACGACTGAGGTGCCGCGAACACGCTCGCTTCCATCAGGCCCGCGAAACTGAATCTCGGACGTGATCGACGAGGTGCCGATCCGGCGCACGACGAGCGACGCCGCCAACACCTCGCCTAGCATGCTCGGCGCGGCGAAATCCACGTCGAGGTGCACCGTCGGGATGCCCCAGCCCCGGCCCTCGTGGATCTCGGCGAACGACACCCCGAGCTCCTCGCGGCACCAGTCCTCGATCAGGTTGTTGAACATCTCGAGGTAACGCGGAAAAAAGACGATGCCAGCGGGGTCGCAGTGCGCGAACCGGATCAGGATCGTCCCGCGATACGCGCGCGGTGAAATCGCCCCCGCAGCCGCGGCCGGCGGGACTCAACGATATCGGATTCAGCCATGCAGTGCCTCGTGCTCCCGAAAGGACTTAATGATGCCACGCGCGACGATCAACTGCTGCACCTCCGTCGCGCCCTCGTAGATGCGGAGCGGGCGGATCTCGGAGTAGAGTCGCGCGACCGTCTCGCCCGCCACGACCCCGAGGCCGCCGAAAATCTGCATGGCGGCGTCGATGACTTGCTGGGCCGTCTCCGTCGCCGTCATCTTGGCCATCGCGGCTTCCACCGTCACCGGTTGCCCGCGGTCGCGAAGCCACGCGGCTCGATACGTGAGCAGCGCGGCCGCATCGATGCCAGTCGCCATTGTCGCAAGCTTGGCCTGGGTGAGCTGGAAATCGGAGAGCGCCTGCCCGAACATTTGCCGCGTCGTCGCACGGCGCAGGGCTTCGTCCAGCGCGCGCCGGGCAAACCCCAGGGCGGCCGCGGCGACCGATGTGCGAAACACGTCGAGCGTCGCCATGGCGACCTTGAAGCCGCCGCCAGCGTCGCCGATCCGCTGTGTCGCGGGGATCCGGCAACCCGTGAAGCGCAGCCGGGCCAGCGGATGTGGCGCGATCACCTCGATCCGCTCGGCGATGCTGAACCCTGGGGTCTCCGCGTCAACGATAAAGGCCGTGATCCCGCGCGCGCCAGCGGCCTCGCCCGTCCGGGCGAACACCACGTAGAAATCGGCTATCCCGCCGTTCGACACCCAGGTCTTGTCACCGTCGAGCACATAGCCGTCGCCATCGGCGGCCGCGGCGCAGCCCAGGGCCGCGACATCAGAGCCTGCATCAGGCTCCGACAGCGAGAACGCAGATATGGCCGTGCCGCGGCCGACGCGCGGGAGATAGCGTGCTTTCTGCGCATCGCTACCGAAGAGCGAGATCGCGCCCGAGCCGAGGCCCTGCATTGCGAACGCGAAATCCGCCAGCGCGGAGTGACGCGCCAGCGTCTCGCGAATCAGACAGATCGCCCGGGTATCGATCCGGTCGGTCACCCCGCCGTACGCGGTGCCACCGATCGCGTGCGCAAGCCATCCCCCTTCACCAAGCGACCGCACGAGCGCGCGGCATTCCGCGTCCACATCCGCCGCGTGGGCATCGCGCAGGTGCTCGTGCGCCCAGGTATCCAGCCCGATCGCGAGCGCGCGGTGCCTCGGCTCCAGAAAGGGCCAATCCAGGTACTCGCGGTCGGCCACCGTCAGTTGCCCTCGAAGACGGGTTTGCGCTTGTCCACGAAGGCGTGATAGGCCCTGTGAAAATCGTTCGTGGCCATGCAGATCGCCTGTGCCTCCGCCTCGGCCTCGATCGCCTCGTCAACACCCATGTTCCATTCCTGGTGCAGCATGCGCTTCGTCATGCCGTGGGCGAATGTCGGCCCGGCGGCCAGCTCCGCCGCGAGCGCGCGGGCGTCCGCCAGAAGCGTCCCCGGTTCGCAAAGGCGATTGAAAAAGCCCCAGCGCTCGGCCTCCTCCCCACCCAGGCTGCGGCCTGTGTACAGCAGCTCCGCAGCCCGCCCCTGGCCGATCACCCGCGGAAGGAGCGCGCAGGCCCCCATGTCGCAACCGGCGAGACCGACGCGCGTGAACAGAAAAACCGTCTTGCTGCGCGCCGTGCCGTACCGGAAGTCCGAGGCGAGAGCGAGCAGCGCCCCCGCGCCAGCGCAAATGCCATTGATCGCCGCGACAACAGGCTGCGGGCAGGCTCGCATGGCCTTGACCAGGTCACCGGTCAGGCGCGTAAACGCCAGCAGGCCCGGCATGTCGAGCTTCGTGAGCGGCCCGATGATCTCGTGGACATCCCCGCCGGAACAAAAATTGTCACCGGCGCCCGTGATGACGATCACCGTGACATCCGGCGCGTGGACCAGCGCGCGAAAGAGGTCCCGAAGCTCGGTATACGATTCGAACGTCAGCGGGTTCTTGCGCTCGGGCCTGTTCAGCGTGATCGTCGCGACCCCCTTGTCCACCGCGAACAGGAAGTGGCGGGCGGCGTAGCCCGACAGCGGCTGCGTGCCGGGCAATTGGTGAGGCTCTCCAGCGAGATGGCGCATGGGTCTCCGCGAGGTGGACTAGGAACCAGCGCTGTCGGACGGCGGCGCGGCGGCGACGGTCGTGACGTGTGCTTTGAGTTTCCGCAGGATCTCGAACATTCCGAGCTTGTCCGTCTGATCGAGGCCCGCGAGCAGCTCGATGATCCATTGCTCATGGCAAGCCGCCATCTCGCGAAAGCGCGCCAGGCCAGCGGCGGTAAGCTTCACCGCGACCACCCGCCGGTCCGAAGGGTCGAAGATGCGGACCACGAGGCGCTCGCGCTCCAGCTGGTCCGTGATGCCGGTGACGTTGCCACCAGAAACCATGAGCCGCCGGGAAAGCTCCGACATCCGGAGGCCACCGGGGTGGCGTTCGAGCTGCGCCATTAAATCGAATCGCGGGAGCGTGGTCTCGAACTCACGGCGTAGGCGGTCGCGCACTTGGTGTTCGACGCGGATCGTGCAGGCCAGGAGCCGGAGCCATAGACGCAGGTCCTGGTGATCATCCACCGTCGTCCGCGTCTCGAGATCCATGAATGCCGTCGCGGGCGTGTCCATGACCAGACTGGCCATCGCGGACAGCGGGACAGTCGTCGCGGCTCCGTTCGTGAGCGTGTTCATGTGACCTCTCCGCCCGCGACGGCGATCGCCTGCCCCGTGATGGACTCGCTCCCGGGTGTGCAGAGCCACACGACGGTGTGCGCCACTTCGTCGGGGGTCAGCAGCCGTTTCTGCGGATTCTGGGCCGTGAGCGTCGCCAGCACCTCGTCCGGTGCCGCTCCCGTGCGCGCGACGATGTTCTGGATCGTCCGGGTGGTCATGTCGGTATCCGTGTAGCCGGGGCAGACTGCATTGACGGTGACGCCGAGCGTCGCGGTCTCGAGGGCGAGGGCGCGGGTGAGGCCGACGACGCCATGTTTCGCCGCGCAGTACGCGGAGACGTAGCGGTACCCGACGAGGCCCGCCGTGCTGACGACGTTGACGATCCGCCCCCAGCCAACCTCGGTCATCGCGGGAAGTACCTCTCGGATGCAATAGAATGTCCCGTCGAGATTGACCGCCATCATGCGGCGCCAGAGCGTGGCGTCGGTCTTACGAAACGGTGCGGAGTCCGCCGCGCCAGCATTGTTGATCAGGATGCCGATCGGTCCGGATTGGCGCCGGGCATCCGCGAAGGCGGTCGCCACCGCCCCGGCGTCCGAGACGTCGGCGCGGACCGAGCCGATCTCGCCAGATGGGCGGAGTGCACCGACTGCGCGCGACAGCGCATTGGCGTCCCGGCCGAGGATCGTGACGCGGGCGCCGTGAGCAAGTAGTGCGCGCGCGGTGGCCTCGCCGATGCCGCGCGCGCCGCCGGTCACGAGGGCGTGGCGTCCGGCCAGCGGCCGCTTCGGATCGGCTGCCTGCTGCGTGGCGGTCATACCTGAAGGGCGAGCTGCGCCGCGCGCGCCAGATTGCGCTCGAGCTGGATCTTGCCACCGAGGTATGGGGCGGGCCACCAGATCTCGGCGTAGCCCTGCTTCGCCGCCTCGTGCAGCGTCCATGCCGGGTCGGCCAGATGGGGGCGGGCCACGGCGCAGAGATCCGCGCGCCCCGCGGCAATGATGGTGTTGATGTGATCCCCTTCGTAGATGTTGCCGACCGCGATCGTTGGGATGCCCGCTTCGTTGCGGATGCGATCCGAGAGCGGGACCTGAAACATCCGTCCGTACACCGGCCGCTCTTCCTTGCTGACCTGCCCGGAGGAGCAGTCGATCACATTGGCACCGGCGGCCTTGAACAGGCGTGCGATCTCGACGGCATCATCGGGCGAGACACCGCCGGGTACCCAGTCATGTGCCGAGATGCGGACGCTCATGGGTTTATCCGCGGGCCAGACGTCGCGGATGGCGCGGAAGACTTCCAGCGGAAAGCGGCACCGGTTGGCGAGTGAGCCGCCGTACGCATCCGTGCGGTGATTCGTGAGCGGCGAGATGAAACTCGAGAGCAGGTAGCCGTGAGCGCAGTGAAGCTCGAGCCAGTCGAAGCCCGCGGCCACTCCGCGGCGCGCGGCGTCCACGAAGTCTGCCTGAATCCGGACCAGATCCTCACACGTCGCCTCGCGCGGCGTTTGCGACAGGCCCTCGGCGTACGGGATCGGCGACGCCGACACGAGTGGCCAGTTGCCCGTCTCCAGCGGCTGGTCCATCCCTTCCCAGCCGATGCGGGTGGACCCTTTGCGTCCTGCGTGGCCGAGCTGGAGTGCGACGCGGGCGTCCGACTGCGCGTGGATGACATTCGACGATGCGCGTCCAGCCGCGGAGCTGCTGGTCATTCCAGAGGCCGAGGCATCCGGGGTGATGCGGGCATCGGGCGAGACGCAGGTCATTCCCGTGAAGACCATTGCGGCGCCGCCGAGCGCGCGGGCGCCGAGGTGGACGAGATGGAAGTCATTGGGCATCCCGTCGACGGCGCTGTACATCGCCATTGGAGAGACGACGACGCGATTCTTGAGAGTGACACCGCGGGCCGAGAAGGGAGTGAACATTGGCGGGCGGGGCTCGTCCGCGCCGCTGCGCGTGGCAAACCACCGTTCGACCTCCGCGACGTACCGTGCATTGCGGACCTTGAGGTTGTCGTGGCCGATGCGCTGGCTGCCGGTCAGGAGGCTGTATGTGAACTGTTCGGGCTCGAGGGTCGTGTAGCGTTCGACCTGCTCGAACCATTCCATGCGATTGCGGGCGGCACTCTGGAGCTTGAGGGCCTCGACCTCGCGGACATCCTGGTAGCGCTGCAGCGCGGCCGGGACCTCGGCCTTCGGTAACTCACCCGGGTGTTCGGAGAGGACGGCGGCGAGCGCGATCGCGTCCTCCATGGCGAGCTTCGTACCGGAGCCGATACTGAAGTGCGCCGTGTGGGCGGCGTCGCCGATCAAGACGATGTTGCGGTAGTGCCACTGCTCACAGAGCACGCGGTTGAAGGTGAGCCACGCGGACGATCCCCGGCGGTGGTGGGCGTTGGAAACGAGGGGTTGGCCGCCGAGGCGATCGGCGAACAGTCGCTCGCAGAGCGCCACCGATTGCGGGGTGTCCATCGCCTCGATGCCCGCGGCGCGCCAGTTGCGCTCCGGGGTCTCGACGATAAACGTCGACCAGTCGTCATCAAAGCGGTAGGCATGGAGATTGAACCAGCCCCATTCCGTCTCGCGGAAATCAAACGTGAACGCGTCGAGCTTGACGCGCCCGCCGAGCCAGATGAAGCGATTGGCGCGCGGCTGGATGTTGGGACGGAAGACATCTTCGTACCGCTTCCGCGTGGCGGATGCCGCGCCGTCGGAGGCGACCACGAGATCGTATTCCGCCGCGTAGGGATGGGGATCCGACACCTCGCGCTGGAACACGAGCGACACCCCAAGCTCCTTCGCGCGCGCGTGGAAGATCTGGAGCAGTCTGAGGCGGCCGATACCGCAGAAGCCATGGCCGCCGGAGACGAACGTGCGGTCCTTGAAGTGGACCTCGATGTCATCCCAGTGCCGGAACGCGCCGGTGATGGCGGCGTGCGTCTCCGGGTCAGCGGACCGGAAGCCATCCATCGTCTTGTCGGAGAAGACGACGCCCCACCCGAACGTGTCGTTTGGGCTGTTCCGCTCGATCACCGTGACGTCCCACGTCGGGTGTGCCTTCTTGATGAGGATCGAGAAGTACAGACCGGCGGGGCCGCCGCCCAGGCAAGCGATTCTCATGCCGTTCTCATCTGGAGAGCCGCGGCGAGCTTCTCGCCGGTGTCGTCGGCCAGCGCGGCCTGGCAGAGCGCGCGGAAGCGCGCCGCGGCGTCCGGCCCCTCGCGGAGCGAGGGAAGCGCGGCCATCACGATATCGTAGTTTCTGTTTCCGCGCTCCCGGGTGTCGCCGTACCCTTTGACCAGGCGTGGGGCCGAGGCGACTGATAGAGCGAGCGCGTAATCTTCGGCGGCGAGCACCGCGACGCGGTCCAGCCATTCGCGGATCCGGGCCTGCTCCTGCTGGAAACGGAGCGCGCGCCGGCGGGTGGGGCGGAGCGCGGCCATCACGTACAGCTGCAGAAACCCGAAGAGCGACGTGGTGCGGAGGATCTTGCCCTTGCGTGTCATGCGCCCGACGATGGCGCGGGCCTGCCGCTGCCAAGCAACCAGCGGCCCACTCCTACGGGCAGTATCTCGGCGATCTGGTCCACCTGAGGATGCAGGAACTCGTCGATGTGAAGAACCTGCTTGTCCGTCGCGTGAGATTCCGCCTGCACGCGGTCGAAACGCGGCCGGCGGACCTTGAGATCCGCGACGCGGATCGCGTCCTCGTATGACATCCAGAGCGCGAGCTGCCGGGCGGTTTCCGTGAGGAGGACGTAGTCACCGGTCCCGTAGCGCGTATCCAGCTCTCGCAGCGCATTGAGCCGGTCGAGATATTCGGCGGCGTATTGCACGTCCTGGTAGTCGGCGAGCCGGGGCACAGCGGCAGGAGCACAGCGTGGCTCGGGGCCGGGAACATGTGCTCGGCGCGCTCCGCGAGAAACCGTACGCGCGGACCGATCGATGGAGGGCCGGCATCGGCCGGCGGTGCGGCGTCGGGACTGGCGGGAGCCGTCACGACCGGAAGCGGGCGGCGCTTGCCATTCGTGGCTGGAGCGGGAGCAGTGCTGGCGGCGATCCCGGCCGCGAACGCGGCGAGGCTTGCGGTGACACCGACACCGGCGCGGCGGATGGCGTCCTCGAACTGCGCGCGATCGAACGGCAGCGCGCCGCTCGTGGCGAGAGCGCCGAGTAGCGGCGCACTGATCACACTTCCGGTGTCAGCGGCGACGCGGGCGAAATCACGCGCGACGAAGACGCGGGCCGCGGCGGCGCCGGAGGCGACCAGCGTGGCGTTGTCGATACGGCCGTCGGCGGCGTGCGTCTTCTCGATCATCGAGTAGACGCGGTGCGTGGAAGCGATCAGTGTCGTGCGCCCGGGAGTAACGAGCCCGCGCTGAACCGCTCGGCCCGCCTCCATCAATTCCGAGGCGATGACGATGTCGACCTCGCCGGGTACGGGCATGAGAGCCAGGACGGGGTCCTTCCCCGCCGCGACGGCGGCCGCTTCCGGGAACAGCTCGACGTAGTAGATCGTGGCGCCGGTGCGCTGGGCCACGCCGGGGACCGATGTCGTCTGCGCGAGGTAGCCGTTGTGCTCTGCCATGTCCACGATCCAGTCGGCGAGGACGCCGCCGCCTTCGCCACCCATGGCGAGGATGGCGATCGTGATCGCGCGTGGTGGGCGGGTCATCGCGCCGTCCGCGGTGGCGTCGGAAGCACGCGAGTGCGTTAGGGCCGGATCGGGCACGTCAGCCGAGGATGGAGGCGAGGCGGCGGTCGATGCCTCGCTGCAGGAAGCTGATGACCGCGTGCCGGATTCGCGCGGCGATGCGCTCGAGCGCTGACGGGTTCGTGACCAGGGCGATGCGGTAGAACGACGGGCAGAGGACGGCGGCGTGGGCGACCTCGCCGCACAGGCCGCACCCCACGCAGCTATCGATGACCGTCGCGACCGGATCCGTGCGGAGCGGGTCGGGATTGTCTTTGATCGTCAGAGACGGGCAGCCGGAGAGGCGGATGCACGAGTGGTCGCCCGTGCAGGCATCGGCATCGACGCCGAAGCGTTCCCGCACCACGCGGCCGCCGGATTGCGCGAGTTGTGCCAACTGCGGTTTGATGCGGCGCTGCTTGTTCAGCTCACATTCACTCTGGGCGACGATGACCTTGGGGCCGCGGGTAGGAGTGGTGAGCGCTTCCTTGAGCACATCGCGCATCCCTGCCACATTGTACGTGCGCGTGACCGTGCGCACCCACTTGACGCCGACGCCGCGGACCGCGTCCGCGATCGACAGTTTGGTCGTGCGGATCGGGTTGGACGCGGCGGAGGAGAGGATGTCCTGGCCGCCGGTGGCAGCAGTGTAGCTGTTGTCCACCACGACGAGCACGCTGTCGCTCTGATTGAATACCGCGTTGCCGACGCCGCTCGTGAGGCCGTTGTGCCAGAAGCCACCGTCTCCCATGATGCTGATCGTGCGCGCGTTCGTCTCGCGAGTGTTGAACGCGGCGGCGCCGGCCCAGCCGAGGCCATAGCCCATCGTGGTTGCGCCAATGTTGAACGGCGGCAGGATGGAGAAGAGGTGGCAGCCGATGTCACAGCTCACGTGGTGCTGGCCCAGCTCGCGCTCGACCAGCTTCATCGCCGTGAAGATCGGCCGCTCCGGGCAACCCGTACAAAACGATGGTGGCCGCGGATGGATTTCGGCGGCGGGGGCGGACGCTGGCGCCGGAGCTGGCGCCGGTAAGCTGGCTGACGGGAGCGAGTGGCCGATTGCGTCGGGCAGGTAGCGCTCGACGAACCGGCGGATGCCGGTGATCATCGTCGTCGCCGTATACTCGCCCGCCATGGGGAGAACGTCCTTGCCGTGGATCCGGGTGGGGATATCGGCTTTCCGGAGGATGGCGTGGAGGTTCTGCTCGATGAAATCGGGCTGCCCTTCCTCGATCACGAGGATCGCGCGTTTCCCCGCGCAGAACCGCTCGACTTCGGCATTGATCAGCGGGTACGTGACATTGAGCACGTAGAGCGGGATCGTGGCGTCGCCGAACGCGTTCGCGAGGCCGAGCAATTCGAGCGAGCGGATGGCGGTGTTGTACATCCCGCCTTGCATGATGATGCCGATATCCCGTGAGCCTTCGGCGAACAGCTCATTGAGCCCGTGCTGCTGGATGAACGCCTGCGCGGCAGGCCAGCGCTGGTGGATCTTCTCCTGTTCGTGCAGGAAGCTCGATGGCGGGAGGACGATGCGGCTCGTGTCGCGCCGCGGGGCTTCCATCGCGTTCTTGAGCGTGTACGTGGGGCGGACGTTGTCCTTGGCGACGAAGCGGCCGTGGACATGGCAGGCGCGGATCCGCAACTCGAGCATCACAGGCGTGTGGCTCGCTTCCGAGAGCGCAAACCCTTGCTCCACCGCGCGCACGATCGACGGGAGATTGGGCCGCGGGTCGAGGAGCCACATCTGGGATTTCATCGCGAACGCGTGGGAGCGTTCCTGCATGATGCTCGATCCGTCGCCGTAGTCTTCGCCAACGATGATGAGCGCGCCGCCTTCGACACCGCCGGAGGCGAGATTGGCCAGCGCATCGGATGCGACGTTGGTGCCGACCGTGGACTTGAACGTGACGGCGCCGCGTAACGGGTAATTGACGGACGCGGCGAGCGTCGCGGCGGCGGTGGCCTCGGATGCGCTGTGCTCGAAGTGGACGCCCAGGTCTTCGAGGATGTCGTTGGCATCGGTGAGGACGTCCATCAGGTGCGAGATGGGCGCGCCCTGATACCCGGCGACGTAGGACACACCGGCCTGGAGGAGTGCCTTGGTGACGGCGAGGATGCCTTCGCCGTGGAAGACCGCGCCGTCGCCGAGCCGCAGCTTCTGCACTTCCGTCGTGAACGTCCGTTCTGCCACAGCCGCCCCGGGTGGCCGTTACGCGCGACTGGCCTTCGTGGGGCGGCGTGTTGGTGTCAGACGCTCGCCGAACGGAGGCAGGAGTTATTCATATCTAAATACTTCATACGTCAACGAAACGCCATACATCATTAGAGTACGCGCTTGCCCTTGTAGGGGCCGGTCCTGACCGGCCCATGGATGTTTCGGTGGCACTGCCGCCATCCCGTCATGCCATCCGGAATCGCGGCCTCACCCCTGAATCAACGCCAGCACTCGGCACGGACTGCCGGACCCGTTGACGATCTTGAGCGGCGGCGTGATGAGGATCGCGCCGGTCGCTGGCAGCTTGTCGAGATTCGTGAGGCTCGCGAGCCCGAATTTATTGCTCCCATGCATGATGCTGTGGCACGGGAATGGCGGCTCGAAGCGGAACGCCTGCCCCGCGTCGGTGCCGACGCCTTCGGATCCCCAGCCAATGACATTGCGTTCCTTGGCCAGGAACGGCACGAGATCCGGATGAGGCCCCGGGACGTGTGAGCCGTCGTCCTTCATGTTGAGAAACGCCGCGGCATCGGTGCGTTTGGACCAATCGGTGCGCATCAGGACCCAGGAGCCCGCGGGGATGCGTCCGTGCTGGCGCTCCCACTCCTCGACACGTTTGGGTGTCAGGAGAAAGTCGGCATCTGCTGCCACCTCGCGCGAAACATCGATCACGCACGCGGGCGCGACGAACTTCTCCACCGGGATGCTGTCGGTCGCATTACGCGGGTAGTCTTTGCCGCTCACCCAGTGGACCGGCGCATCGAAATGCGTCCCGGTGTGTTCACCGCACGAGAAGTTGTTCCAGTACCAGGCCGGTCCTCGGCTATCGTAGTGCGAGATCTCCTCGATCTCGAACGGCCATGACTTGCCGAACTCCGGCGGCAACTGGATCACTGCCGTATCGGCCGTCAGCGGCTGGCTCAAATCGATGACCCGGATCGAACCCGAGGCGAGGGCCTGGGCGAAACGAGCCAGAACGTTGTCTTCCACTGGTCATCCTCCGGTTCGACGCCACGGAATGTAATTCTGCACGGTGCGGGAAACTGAGCTCGGCGCTCCGGACGACAGGTTAAACGGTGGCGTGATGATATTACGACTCGCTGAGCCGCTCCGCGGCCGGCAAGCCGCCCTGTTTTCGCTCAAATGTCAAAGTGCTCGCGCCGAGTGACCGGTACCTGCCATGAATCAGGCGGTCGACCAGGCCCGCCCCCGGCGCCCCATCGAACGCCTCCAGCGCGCCCGTCGGATCCAGCTGCACGGTGCCAGAGTGAAGAAATTGCCGGAGCAACGCCCTGGCCTCAGCTTTGGGCACCTCATAGTGGTGCTGTAACGCAAAGTACGCCTCGGCCGCCACCACGTCAGACACGAGTACGGTATCGCCCGCGTCTACCGCTCGCGCCAGTCTTCGCCGCGCGACGGCAAACTGTCCCGCCGGTAGCCCCACTAGCAGGCGGATGACGATGGTCGTGTCCAGACCAAGGATGGCCATTCGGTCCTACCGCTCCTCGTCCGCCCACCCTCGGGCGATTGACCGCTCGATCGCCGCCCAGTCGTGGGATTTTCCCTTCGCGTAGTGGCGCGCGGCACCGAGCCACGACCAATCCGGCTTCCGGCCCCGAAGCACCCACACGGTCTCTCCGCCGACGGTGCGCCGGTCGACGTCGATCGTATCGCCAGGTCCGATCCCGAGTTCCTCGCAAAGGGCGGCTGGGAGCGTTGCCTGCCGCTTGGTCGTGACCTTGATGGCCGTCATGGGAACAAATATACTCTCTGCACCTTACTATGCAATAGTTTGGTAAGGCGACGGCTTGCGCTGGGCTCTGGCGGAAATCCCTATACTCGTCACCGGCGTATTCAGTTGGCGGTGGGCGTGTCAGGACACTACCAGATATGCGGGACCTCGTCGGCCGGCCGCACCATAGGGTCGCCCGGCTTGCACCCAAACGTCTTCGCGAATTCCGGGTCGTTGGAGAGAGGCCCGATGGTACGCCACCGATCCGGCGAGTGCGGATCTGTCGTCACCCGTGCGCGGAGCGCCGCCGGGCGGTCCTTATCGCGCCAGCTCTGCGCGAACGCGATGAAAAATCGCTGCTCGGGGGTAAAGCCATCAATCAGGCCTGGACGGCCGTCGCGGGCGAGTGCTGCCTCGAGTGCGTCGTATCCCGTGAGCACGCCACCGAAGTCGGCGATGTTTTCGCCCAGTGTGAGGCGGCCGTTGACGTGGAGCGAGTCCACCTGCACGTAGCCGTTGTACTGTTGCACCATCAAGTCAGCCTGGCCGGGTGAAGGCGGCCGAGTCGGAGGGGGTCCACCAGTCACGCAGATTGCCGTGGGCATCGAAGTGGCGCCCCTGGTCGTCAAAGCCGTGCGTCAGCTCGTGGCCCGCCCAGCTCCCGGCGAGTGATCCGTAGTTCGCGCCATCGTCGGCGTTCACGTCGAACGTCTGAGGCTCGAGCGCGCCCGCTGGGAAAACCATCTCGTTCTTGGTCGAGTTGTTGTACGCGTTGACGGTGGGCACGGTCATGCTCCATTCCGTCATGTCGACCGGCATCCCGGGACGGTTGGCGGTGCGCTGCCATTCGAAGATGCTGGCGCGCTCGGAGTTCAGGACGAACGGGCCGTTGGTGATGACGAGATGGGAATAGTCGCGCCACTTATCCGGGTACCCGACTTTCTCCCCCATCTTGGCGAGCTTGTCGAGCGCATGCGCGCGCGTCGAATCCGACATCCACGTGAGGTGCAGCAGCCGTTCGCGGAACGCCGCGCGCACATCATCAATGATCTGGCGCGCGCGGGCCTTTGCGGCCGCCGAGAACGTCTTCGCAACGTACGCTTCGCCAAGGGCCTCGCCGATCTGGCGGTCGGCCGACTGGAGGCAGCGCTTCCACCGCGGCAGGAGCGCCGTCGCCCCGGTAAAGAGCGAGGTGTAGGCGAAATCCTCCTGCACGAACGGTGCGCTCAGCCACGGCGCGGCCTGGGCGAGCAGGTGGTAGCGGAGATACGCACGCCAATCGGCGAGCGGTACGCTATCCATGAGCACATTCACACGCTCGATGTAGCCCGGCTCGGCAACATTAATCCGCGCCGGCGCGCGCGTGAGCCCGCTCCGCCGGAAGTAGCCCGTCCAGTCAATATTCGGCACGAGGACGTCCAGCGAATCGAGCGACATCGGGTGATCGATGTTCCGCGGCTCGCGCTGGGCGACGCGGGTCAACGAGGCCCGAGCGAGAGCCGTCTCGAGCGCCATCACATGCTGCGCGACAGATTCGGCCGCAGCCTCCGGCACGCCACTCAGTGCGAGCAAGCGGTCCACATGGTGGACGTACGCCGCGCGAAGGGAGTCGGCGACGTGACCGGTGTCGGTGTAGTAGTCGCGGTCCGGCATGCCAAGGCCACTCTGCTGGATGGCCGCGATGTAGTGGTACGTGTCGTGATAATCCGGAGTCGGGCCATAGGCGAAGGCGGCGCGGACCCCGCGTTCGTGCAGGGCCGCGATCGTCTGAACGAGCGCCGCGCGCGTGCGGATCGCCGCGATCGTGTCGAGCATGGGGGTCAATGGCTTCACGCCATTGGATTCGGCACGGGTGGAATCCATACACGTCGCGTAGTACGTGCCGAGCTTGCGCTCCGTGCTGCCCGCGGGCGCGGTGAGGCGTTTGGACATCGCGTCGTCGAGCACCGAGCGGACGGCCAGCTCATTTCGGTCCGACATGTCGCGGCCGACGCCATCCGATGCGTAGGCAGCGGGGATGACGTCGGTTGCGAGCCAGTGGCCATTGGCATATCCGAAGAAATCGGTGCATGCCTTGACCGTGGTGTCCATGTACGCCGGGTCGAGCACCTTGAGCGGCCGCGAGAGCGCGGCGGCGTCATCGCCCGCGGGCGCCTGCGCGGCCGTTGCGTGCGACGAGAGCACGAGCACCGCCAGAATGGCGATGGCGCGCGACGTCACTCGGGGTATGGTCCCGGACGTGGTCATGCCGGCGAGAGCAACGCGCATGAACGACATCTCCCTCAGAATCTCAGGCTGATCGGACACATGGAACGTCCCTGGTAGGGGCCGGTCGCGACCGGCCCGGTACGACTCGCCGCGCCACCGGGCCGGCACGCGACGCGCGAGTGCGACACGCGAGTGCGACACGCGAGTGCGACACGCGAGTGCGGCTCGCCGGAGCTTCGAGTCCGCAGGCCCATAATCTAGGAGTGGAGCACGGGCGTGCGAGGGGTTCGCGTGTCGGCCACAGCCGGCCTCGCGCGGGGTGAACGGCGGGGTCAACGGGAAAAGCGAGCGATCGTTATCGGGGACCGCGCTGGCGGCGATAGGCGGCCACGGCTTGGGCGTGCTTCGCCCGGGCGTGCCCATTGCGGAGCCCAGGGTTTGACGCGCTCTCCGACACGAGCGCGGCGAGCTCTTGCTCTCCCTCAGCCGTCCTTCCCGCATTGAGCAGCATGAGCGTGGCGCTCAATCGTGACCGGAAACTGATGTATTGCCCGATAGCGGCGTCACGACACTGGAGCGCGGCCGCGCGCGCTGCCTCGAGCGCGACCTGCGCATCATCGCGGCGCCCGAGTGTGCGGTAGCAGTTCGCGAGTCTCAGCGCGGCCCACGCGGTCGCTGGGGCGATCTGGCGGTTCAGGCCCCCCGTGTCGGCGCCACCCGATTCCGCCAGACTCTCCTCGACGTCGCGCGGATCGATCCCTTCGCCGAATCGTACGTTCGGTGCCGCGCGGGTGTCCCACACCGTTGCGTACACTTCGGCCGCGAGTGCCCACGCAGAGCGTGCGGCCAGCACATTGCCGTATCCAATGAGGGCATCGGCGACCGGCTCGAGCGTGCGCGGATTGCGTCTCGCGTCGGGCTGCGCGAGTTCCGGCGTGCTGGCCTGGGGGGCGGCGAGCATTGTATTCAGCACCGCGTGCAGCGCTGCGCGCTCGGCATCGTCCGCGGGAAGCGCATCGACGGCGGCGGCCACCTTGCTCTCTTCGGCGGCGAGCGCACCCGGCTCTCCGTCGGATTCGATGCGCGCCATCACGTATCGCAGCACGATCAGCCCCGCACGCGCGGCGATCCAGTCGCGCGTGCCTTCGCCATGCTGGAGCACTTCGAAAAACGCCTGATGCTGCAGTCGCGCCGTCGCGTCAAATCTGCGCGGGAACTCCTCGGGCAACAGCATCCGGAGAACCTACGGAGGGCGGGGATGCTCCGCGATTGTTTCCCGCAAGGTGGGACGCAATAGTCCCACCTTGGCACCCAATTGGGTGCAGTGTGGTTAGACGAGTTTGTGCAGCGCGAACCTGGTGGTGCGATGGTCCCCGTCGCGTTCGATCGTGACCGTCACCGTGTCGCCGTCACCGCTCCGGAGCGCGGCTCGCCACGGCCAGAGTGACGTTCCGGCGGACGCGGCGCCGTTGACGCGTTCGACTATGTCGCCGGCGCGAAGGCCGGCGCGATCGGCGGGTGAGTCCGGTACGACGTAGTGAACGATGACCTGCCCGGGGTCACCACCGATGCGTTTGAGGTAGATCCCGCTCATGTCGGCTTCGGCGGGAGGCGGCGTGACCAGTCGCGGCGCGAGAATCAGCTGCTGGCGCGAATAGTCGAAGATCAGCAGGTAGTGGCTGAAGAACTCCGCACCGAGCAGGCCGTCGTAGTACTCGGACTTGAGTGTGCCTTCAGCGGAGAGGCCGGCGACGAAGTCATGGATCGCTGCCTGTGGAGGCGTGCCGACGGTGAGCGCAGGTACACGCACGAAGTCGTACCGGGTCTCGCCGCCGACGCCTGAGCCCAGGACTGTTCGCATTCGGCGGGGGAATGCGTCTCGCAGCCCGTTGGCACGAATGAACGGCTCTGTCACGAGCAGGTTGGCTTTGGCGCCGAGGTCGGCGATCATGCGCATGGGCGTACGCACGCCGCTCGGAAGCGTCAGCGACCCGGTGACGAGTGGCGCGGTGCCCGCGAATGTCAGTGGCAGGACCGCGCCAGGCCCGTGGTACCCATACGTGACGGGGTCGTAGACGCGTACCACGTGCGCGTCGAAGTCCAACTCGACCACATGCTCCCTGAAGAACTGCGCGCCGATCACACCGGGGGCGTGGATCCCCGAGTACGGGAAGAGCAGTGAGTCGATCGGATCGGCTTCGATGAACGGTGCGGCGATCGGAACGCCTCCCACTGAGACCGCGATCGGAGCGGCGCGGCCAGAGCGCATTCCTGTGCGCCGGCGCCCGACACCATGCCCGCATCCGTCGTGGCGAGACCAAAGCGGGCGGCCGTGCCCACGTCGACGTGGTTTCCGGGGCGCCCGTGTCGAGGATAAACCATTGCTGCGTCGTGTCGTGTCCCAGCCGGACCGGCACGAACACGCGGCCGTCGTCGTAGTCGAAGGGAAACGTGGCGGTGGGCGATGGCAGCGCACCGCTTACACGCGGGGAGTGCACGCGCCGGTGGAGTGGCGTAATCGCCGCGACGGCCAGGGATGCCCCGAGGATCAGAGACCGGCTGGCATTGCGCATGGTGGCTGTCCCGGTAGCAGTCGCAGCCGCGACACCAGCGGCAACAACATGTGAATGACGAGAGGGACCGGCACTCGCCTGCCCCTCTCGATTGGATCACCGAGCGCCGGCAATGGTTGCCGGCGGTGGACGTTCCTGCACCCGCGCTGCACGGTCAGAACGACGCGATGCGAAGCGCGGATGGGCCGGGACCGACGGCGATGCTGTCGGTGAGCACGTAGGATCCGGCCTGGTACACGAACACGTACGGATTCTGGTTCTGGCTCGGGCTGCCGAAGAACACCTGATATACATTGCCCGCCGTATCGGGGCGGGCATCGAATGCGCCGCGGCACGCGCCGCCGCTGACCGGTGCACAGAGCGGGTTGTCGGGGCCGCGGACAAATGCCTGGGTGCCGATGTTCCAGATCACCGTACCCGTCGTAAAGCCCGAGACGTAGACCAGGCCTTTGCTGTCGATCGCGATGGCGCCCGGCCCGACGCCGACATTGGTGACGGTGCTGATCACTTGCAGCGTCGACGGATTGATGATCGTCATGCTGCCCGGATCGACGTAGTCACCGGTGTTGACGACGTAGAGGTTGCCATCGGGGCCGATAGCGCCCGCGGTCGAGTTCGTACCGCCGGTCGCGACCGTGCCGATCACGGCCAGCGTCTTGGCGTTGATGGCAGTGACGATGCCGTTGCCGTTGGGCTCGAAGTTGGAGTTGAGGTTGGCGGAGATCACGAAGACGGTCGACCCCGATACTTCGATGTCGGTGGGCGACGGAGCGACATGGACCGTGTCGCTGATCGTGTCCGACTTCTGCCCGGCGGTGAAGCGTCCGACGTAGCCGCTGTCGGAGTTGGCGGCGAAAATCGTCGTGTCATCCGCAAACGCCTGCCCCGTCGTGTTGCCCGCCGCGAACAGGAAGAAGTGGGTGATGGCGAGCGTATTGAGATTGACGAGCGCGACGCTGGAGGCGTCGCCGAGCGGTACCGCGGCGTTGATGCCGTTGACGCTGAGACCAACGGGCGTGACCGCGGTCGAGGCGCCGAGAGCGACCTGCTTCGTATTCGTGGGATCGCCGAGCTGGAAGAGTGTCAGCGCGTGGCCCGTGGAGTTGACGACGACGCCGATCTGGTGATTCGACGACGTCCCCTTGAGGAACGTGCTGACGGCGGGGCCGTTGGTCTTGTCGCTCGAGCATGCGGCGGTGATGGCGAGGATGAAGAAGGCTGCGGATCGGCGAAGCGAGCGGCGAAGCATGATGATCTCCTGAGAGTGAAGTCCGGCGGATTAGGGTGGAAGCGTCAGCCAGCGGAGGTGTGGCGGATGCGGAGACCAAGCCGCAGTGTGCGGCCGGGGTACGGGTAGTCGAAGAGCAGCGCGGCGCGGTCGTCGAACACGTCATCGGCACCGATCACCGCGTCGAGCGGCCACGGGCCATTGGCGACGCGCACCGCGGCCTGCGCGTTGGTGATCCAGTACGGCGCGAGGGAGTTGAGGGCCGATCCCTCGACCGTGCGGCGGGCGCCGGCGTAGAGCGTCGTCAGACTGGCGGTGACGCGGCCGCGGGTGATCCCAGCGGAGATTGAGCCGGTGACGCGGGGCTGATAAGCGATCTGGCCGCCCAGTACGGGACCCGCGTAGTCGGCCGAGATAGCGCTGATCGTCGCGCGCGCGAAGAGCCCCAGGCTGGGAATGGTGAGCTGCGTGCTCGTGTCCCAGCCGGAGCGGTGGACGTTGTAGTTGTCCGGGCTCCAGAATGAACTGGAAGTTCGGGAACCAGAGGATCATCCCGTCGATATCGGCGCGGTACACCGCGGCTTCGCCGGTGAGGTGAGCGGGTCCGAGTACGACATCGCGGACGGCGAATCGCACTTCGATCTCGTCCCGCACGCGTTCGGGGCGGAGGTCGGGATTGGGGCGTACGAGCACGCCTTCGCGGAAGTACTGGTCGGAGAGCGACGGCGGGTTGTAGGATTGGCCGCCGGAGACCGACAGCAGGAGCGGCCCGCGGCCGATCGAGGCACTGCCATGTGGCGACGCGACGGTCCCGTGTACGATCGAGTTCCACTCGGCGCGGAGTGTGCCGTCGAGCGAGCCGGTGAAGCCGGCACCGAGCGAGTGGGAGAGCCGGCCCTGTGCCCAGCCACCATCATCGCGCTCGACAGAGGGAGCGGCCGCGGTGAGATCCGTCGCCGCGATCGCGAGGGACCGGATGTCGGCACCGGCCGCGATGTTGGCGGCGGGTCCGCCGATCGTGGCGGTCGCGGTGCCGATCACGCCAGTGGTGGTGGCACGGTCGTCATACGGAGGCGGAATCGAGGGTTCGGTGTCCACGTAGCGCGTGCGCTCGTGGTCCGCGTCGAGCGCGACGGACCAGGCGATGAGACTCTGGTCTTCGTGCGCACTCAGGCCTCCCGCGACGCGGGTATCGCCGTCGTGCGCGCAGCAGTCGGGAGCGGATACCGAGCCCGGAAGGCCGCGACCGCCTGCGGTGGCGGAGCCGTGTGCCGAGAGGGCGATCGTGCCATGCGTATCGGCCGCCGTGGAAATCGACGTCAGGACCGCATCATCGTTGTCGCGGATGGCGGTGCCCCCGCCGCGCTCGGCCGGGACGACATAGGAGAAGTCGCCGTGCGTGGCGTTGCGGGTGACAGTAACGATCCCGCTGGCGGCACGAGGCGCGTCGAATCCCGCGGAGACGGATGCATTGCGTTCGCCGAATGAGGCGGCGGTCGCCGATGCGGACAGCTCGGTGCCGGAGGGCCGCCGGGTGGTGATGAGCACGACGCCGGCGAGCGCGCCAGGGCCGTAGCGCGCGGACGCGGCGCCGCGGACGACGGTGATCTGTTCGACATCGGCGAGCGGGATCCGGGAGAGGTCGGCCTCACCGGTGAGCGCGGAGTTGATGGGCTGGCCATCGACGATGACCAGGACTTCGTTGGAGTTGGAGCCGCGGATCGAGATGGAGGCGGGTGCGCCGGGACCGCCTTGCCGGGTGATGAGCACGCCGGGGACCTGCGCCAGCAGTGGCGCGATGTCCTGTTGCCCGGAGGCAGCGATCTCGGCGCGTGAGATTATGGAGGCATCGCCCGCCGTGTCCGCGGTGCCGTGGACTGCGACCGTCGCGAGCTGTGCGGGTAGTGCGTCGAGGATGACGTCAGCGGTGGTGATGCGGCCATTGTCGGCGGCGGCTGCTACGTGCGTGGTGCGGTAGCCGATCGCCGAGATGCGGAGGTCGTGGATGCCGGGCGTGAGTCCGCGCAGCGTGAACGCGCCGTCTGCATCGGTCGCCGTCGCGGCGTCGCCGCCAGTGTCGTCGAATGCGGGCGCCCTGGATCCCGTGTCCGTCGGTGTGGGAGGTAACGTGCCCGCCGATCTCGCTCGGTACCTGGGCGGCGGCAGGGCGTGCGACGGCGCAGATGAGCGCGAGTAGCGCGAGGCATTGCCGGGCGGGCGGCCGGGTGCGTCGCGCGACTGCTGGTTTATCTACGCCACAAGAGCACAAAGCCCGTCTCCTTCCCAAAGGAAGGCGACGGGCGAAGACACCCAGCAGATGCCCATCTCACGGTGGATGGGCCGTTGCTCCGGTGCGTCGCCCCGCACCCCTCCCTCGAGGGTGTATCTGCGCGGGTGCGAGCGGAGCACGTCTCCTGGCTCGAGGCAGCAGTGCTCGCCTTCCCGGCACTCGGCATGGGCCGAGTACCAGTGGCAGAACCTGAGCACGCCGGTTCGGTGGGGGCGCTCACGTGGGCGTCGCGGCGCCTGCGTGGTACATTCCCTCCGAGCCTCATACAGTGGCGGGGCCGCGCCGGCATAATACCGGACTTCCGGAACCCCGTTCGCGATTCAGTTGTAGAGGCGAAGGTACTGGCGCTCCAGTGCCCACGCAAGTTCGCGCGCCAGTTCGCGCGGCGGGCGAGGGCGGTCATATATTCGACACCATGCCGCTCTTTGCCCCGGTCTTCGACGCGCTCAACCGGTCAGGCACCCGCTACGTCGTGGTGGGTGGCGTCGCCACGATCCTTCACGGGTATGTCCGTGGCACGACCGATGTCGACGTCGTGATCGATCTGGACGAGGCCAGCGCCCGGCGCGCGATCGAGGAGCTGGAGAAGATCGGGTATCAACCGCAGGCGCCGGTGCGCGCGAAGGATTTTGCGAATCAATCGACGCGGGAGACGTGGGCACGCGACCGGGGGATGATCGTGTTCTCACTGTACAGCGAGCAGAATCCGGTCGTGGTCGACCTGTTCGCGCGCGCGCCGATCGATTTCGAGGGTCTCTGGACGCGATCAGAAGTGCGCTCCCTCGAGGGAGGATCTGTACGCGTGGCCTCACTCGATGACCTCATCCGCATCAAGCGGACTGCGGCTCGCCCTCAGGACCTCGTGGACGTGACCGAGCTGGAGGCGATCCGGCGCGACGCGAAAGCCGAGGGCCAGTCGGGGTGACCGACCCGGGACGGCAGGCGGCGGGATCGGACGGCTGGGGTGAGAGCGCGGGGTGGGAGGCATCGGCGAAATTGCGCCGCGCTCGTGCGCTCACGATGTCGGACGACGAGCGGCTGCGCGTGGTCGAGGAGATGATCCAAATGGCGGTCGCGTCCGGGGCATTCCGCGCCAAGCGGCCGCACTCGGCCCCATAGTAAAGTGCGCATCCGTCCACGCGGGTTCGTCGTTGGCGTGGGTTTGCTGGTGACGTCCGTCGCGGGCCGATCGCAGACGCCAACGGATTCACTGGCGGCACGCTGGAACGAGGGAGCTGCGGATTGCAAAGCGAATCCCCCTGCCCCGCTCGAGGTTCACGCGATCGGCCTAGGGACGTACGTCCTGCGTGAGAGTCTGTGCGCGACGTCCGAGGCGCCGTTCATGTATCTGCTGATCGGCTCGGCTCGCGCCATGTTGATCGACGATGGCGACGTAGCGGACGCGGCGCAGGTGCCGCTCGTGCAAACTGTTCTTGGCCTGCTACCCGGGACCAACTCATCCCGGCTTCCATTGCTCGTCGTGCACACCCACCGGCATCTCGACCATTGGGCGGGTGACACCCAATTCGTGCACATGCCAAACGTCGAAGTCGTGGGCTACGACACGGCGAGCGTCAGGCACTTCTATCACTTCACCGATTGGCCGAACGGAGTCGCCCAGGTCGAGCTGGGCGGGCGGACTGTCGATGTGATTCCGACGCCGGGCCACAACGAGACGCATGTCTCGTTTTACGACCGGAACTCGACGCTGTTCTTCTCCGGAGATTTCATGATGCCGGCGCGGTTGCTGATCGACGATGCAGCGGCAGAGCGAGCGACCGCGGATCGGGTGGCGGCCTTTGTCAGGGACCGGCCCGTCCGCGCCGTGCTCGGCGGCCACATTGAGCTCGACACCACGGGCGAGACGTTTTCGTGGGGCTCCACTACCATCCGGGCGAGCATGCGCTGGCGATGACCAAGGCCGATCTGCTCGCGCTGCCGGCTGCTGCCGAGTCGTTCAACGGGTTCTATACGCGCAGTGGCCCGTATGTCATGATCAACAGCATTCGCGTACTCATCGCGGAGGGTCTCGCGCTGTTCGTGGTGCTCGTGGGCGTGATCGCGGTGGTGGTCGTGCTGGTGCGGCGGCGCAACGCGGCGCGGCGGGTCCGGCCTGGTGGAACTGCTACCGGCGCGCCGCCGCCTCCACGGACCGTGTAGGGTCGGCGCCCTGCCAGGTGACATTGGCGGTCGGGCCGTATGTCGGAGGAACCCGGCGGTTCATTAGGCGGAGATACACCGAGAGCTGGGTGCGGTGATGTGCGGTGTGCAGCACTCGGCGCCAGAACACCCAGATCCGTTCGCGCTCAACGTCGAAGAACGGGACGCGTTCGAGCCACCACGATTCCGTGGCGGTGGCGAGCGTCGGAAGGCGCGCGCGGGCAAGGTGCACGTACCGTGCGGTGACCTCACCGATCGAGAGCGTGGGAGGGAGCAGCTCAGTCGCGGGCGGCTCGGGGGCGCCGAGGAATTCCGCGAAGAACCGGCGCTCAGAGAGGATCTGGTGTTTGAGGATGTCGCCCACGGTGCTGGCGCGTTCGTGTGGGCGGAACGTGAGATCCGCATCGGTGAACGCGTGCCAGATGGCGGCGACTTTGTTCGTCTCGCTGGCGTAGGTATCGAGAAGGTGCTGCGTGATGGGCAGCGCCGCGCGCGGGACGTCCGCGTCCGCGATCTCGGTGTGCGGGTACGTCATGGCCATGGGTCGTGCTCTCGCCGGGGTGGTCTAATGTCCGCTCGCGGCAAGATATCGCCATCGCTCTCCGGCGGGGGTCAGCAGCGCGCCCTGCTTGAGTGGATCGGAGCGGAGGTTATTGCGTCACCGTCAGATTCACCGTCAGGGTTTCCGTGGGTGGGCTCGCGGCAGCGTCACTCACGTTGACGACGGCGGAGTAGCTGCCCGCTGGGAGGTTGGTGGCGTCGGCCACGAGGTTCAGCGCGGTCGGCGCAGTGCCGGTGGCTAGAGTCGCCGTGAGCCAGCCCGAGGCGCCGGTTGAATAGGCGCCGACCGCCGCGCCCAAACCGTCGAGCGTGCCACCACCGCTGTTGCTGACGCTGACGGACCCTGAGGCAGTCCCCCCAGCCACGGCGCTCAGGGTGATGCTGGACGGGGAGAACGCAATCTTGGGCTTGGGTGACGTGGAACTACACGCCGATACGGCCAGGAGTACCGCCCCGATCGCCGCTACCCAGGCACGCCGGTGCCGGGATCCGTGCGAGCGCAGGTGGCTACAGTCCGAGCGAACGCGGCCTAACGATGACGTAGCAAGCATTGTCCTACTCTCCAGTTGTGACAACCAAGCGTGCTGCCGGAACACGGCCTCAAGTACACGCCCTATACAAGTGCAGATTGTGGGCCGCCGGGCGCCCGTCCGTGACGGGCGCCGCTTTGGGTCAATCCGCGACCCCACCGCCGTCCACCACGAGCGCGGCACCGGTCATGAACGATGAATCGTCCGAGGCGAGAAAGAGCACCGATTTCGCGATTTCGTCCGGCGTTCCAATGCGGCCCATTGGGCGCTCGGCGCAGCCCGCGAGATAGGCATCGAGGTCCATTCCCCGCTGCTTCGCGTCGTCCGGCAGCATTGGCGTGTCCACATCGCCCGGGCAGATGCAATTCACACGGATACCCTGCTTCGCATGGTCGATCGCCATCGCCTTGGCCATCACGATCAGACCGCCCTTGGCGGCGCAGTAGGCGGCACCGAGCGCGCCGCCAACGATCCCCCACCCCGAGCTGTTGTGAATGACGACCCCGCGGTGCTGCGCGATCATGACCGGGATCGCGTACTTCGACATCAGGAACGCGCCCTTGAGGCTGACGTCGATCGTGTCATCCCATTCCTGTTCCGTGCAATCCGGGACTGTCTTCGGAAAAAAGACGCCAGCGTTGTTGAAAAGGACGTCGATCCGGCCGAACGCCTTCACCGTCGCGTCCACGGCCCGCTGGCAATCGCCTGCGATGCGCACGTCGGCAGCCACGAAGATCGCCGCGCCGCCACTCCGCGCGATCTCGTCGGCGACGGCCTGGCCCCGTGATCGGTCGCGTCCCGTAATCGCGATCCGCGCGCCTTCGCGCGCGAACAGCAGCGCAGTCGCCTTGCCGATGCCCGATGTACCACCCGTGATGAGCGCGACCCGTCCGTCCAATCGCATCGTCCGCCGCCTCCGCCGTGTATGTGTGCCGGCGGATGATCGCATACGGTACGCTGTGCTGCCAGCCGCGCGCGCCCGGCGCGGGGCAACCGGGGCTGATAGATTGCGCGGCCTGATGCCCGCCGTGACGCCGCGCGAGAGCGCCAACCCCCGACCGGATCGCCTGGACCAGCCGCACGCGTCGCGCCTGCAGGTGGCTGCAGGCTACGCGGTGATCTACATCGTCTGGGGCTCCACGTATCTCGCGATCGCGTACGCCGTGCGGTCGCTGCCACCCGTACTGACCACAGGGGCCCGCTTCATGTTCGCGGGCGGCATCCTGTGTCTGTACGCGTGGTGGCGCGGCGCTCCGAACCCGGCATGGGCGCAGTGGCGCTCGGCCACGATCGCCGGGGCACTCCTCGTGGTAGGTGGGACCGCGACGGTCTGCTGGGCGGAACAGGTGGTGCCCTCAGGCCTCACGTCCTTGCTCTGCGCCACGGTACCGCTGTGGATCGTGCTCCTCGAGTGGATCGCGCCCAGGGGACAACGGCCGCATGGGCTCGTGGCAGCCGGGGTCGGACTCGGCCTGATCGGGCTCTTGGTACTGACGAATCCGTTCAGCGACAGCGCGGCTAGCGGCCGTGCGGTGGGCGCCGCGGCGGTACTGGTGCTGTCAGCGATTCTGTGGGCGGCCGGGTCACTGTATTCGCGGCATGTGGCGCTACCAGAGTCCGCCACGCTCGGCACGGGCATGCAGATGATGATGGGCGGACTGCTGTGCATTCCGGCCGGCCTCCTGCTCGGCGAGAACGCCAACGTGGATATCGCTCGCGTTCCAGCGGTGGCCTGGATTGCGGTCGCATTTCTCGCGATCGTTGGATCTCTCGTCGCGTTCACGACGTATCTGTGGCTCCTGCGCGTGTCGGTACCGTCGCGCGTCGCGACTCACGCCTACGTGAATCCCGTCGTGGCAGTCGTGCTGGGATGGGCTGTCGCTGGCGAGGCGCTGACGGCGCGGATGCTCGTCGCGGCGGGCCGCATTGTCGCCGCGGTGGTGCTCATTACATTGGGACAGCAGCGGGTGACGATTGGGGACGCGTCGCATTCCGTCACTACCCGTCGAGGCGAGCTGAGATCCTGCGGCTCCGATCCGGCATCCGGTGAGCGGACAGCCCAAGCAGTACGATCGCGCGTACTTCGATCGGTGGTACCGGGATCCAAGACGCCGCGTGATCTCGCCCGCCCCGCTGGCGCGCCGGGCGGCGTGGGCGGTCGCGGCTGCGGAGTACGTGCTGGACCGGCCGTTGCGGTCTGTCCTCGACGTCGGAAGCGGCGAGGGCACTGGGCACCGGCGATCAAGCGACTGCGGCCGCGCGTCCGATACACCGGAGTAGATCCGAGCCCGTATGTCGTACGCCAGTACGGCGCACGCCGGCATATCCTGTGCGGCACGATTGGTGCGCTGGACGCGCTGCCGCTCGACGGACCATACGACCTCGTGCTGTGCTGCGCGATGCTCAACTACCTGGGCCCGGCCGACGTCACCCGCGGTCTGCGGCAGCTCGCCGGACAACTCGGTGGAATAGCGCACGTCGAGCTGTTTACGCGAGGGGATCCCGTCGAAGGCGATTTCCGCGGCTGGCGCTGGTACACGAGGGCGTGGGCCGAGCAGGCATTCCGGCGAGCTGGGCTCGTCGCAATCGGATTGCAATGCTACACCGGTCGCGAGCGCGCCCGCGAGCTGTTCGCACTCGAGCGGACCCGATAGCGCGCACCGGCGGGATTTCCTGCTGCTGTTTGTTCTCCTTTCTCCTTGCTCCTTTTTATCTTCTTCTACCTCTACTTACTACTCTCTACTCTCCTGGAGTTGCGGATGAACCGAACACGATGTGCGTTCGTCGTGAGCTTGCTTATACTCGCAGTCACTGGCGCCACGAGCGCTTTGGCGCAAACGCCGGCGCGGCGTGTCCCTGCACGCCCGGCCACTCCGCCCCCACCACCCCCACCGCCGCGGGTGACCGTGAGCGGCGACATCGGATATGTGAATACGACGGTAACACCAACGTGTCGACCTTGAACGCCACCGATAGCTGATGCTGCGTACCGCGTCGGACAACCAGGTCCTGCAGACATTCGCGTTGGTGTACGGCACGCAGAACAATCGGGTTGCGACGTCCATCTGGGATGCGTCGCTCAAGGACGAGTTCACGTTCACGCCGCACATCGGCTTGTACGCGCTGGGCCAGTTCGACCGCAACACCTTTGCCGGTGTCAACCAACGGTTCGAGGAAGGCGCGGGCATCGCGTTCATCCCGCTCGACAGCGTGCCGAACAACCTCGAGATCGACGCCGGGTTCTCATTCGTCGAGCAGCAGACGATCCCCGACTCGGCGGACAATCACGCGGCGGCGCGCGGTGCGATCACCTACCGGCACACGTTCATCGCGAACACGTACCTGCAGGAGTTCGTGGAGGGGATCGAGGACCTGAAGACGACGCAGGACTACCGGATCAACTCGCAGACCAATGTCGTCGCGCCGCTATCCAAGCATCTCGCGATCAAGGTGGGATACGGGATCCACTACTCGAATCTGCCGCCAGTGGGATTCAAGACGACAGACCGGTTGCTCACGACGGATTTGCAGATCACATACTGACGTCGTCATCGGGCCACCAGGCAGCGGCTGAGGAGTCAGCCGTGCGGTCTCTGCTATCTGGTCCCTAGTCCCCGGGTTACTTGCCACGATGCAGCGGAGGCCGGGCAGTGGATCGCCCGGCCTCCGTCACATTTATCCCATCACGCGGCGCGATGATTTACCAGCCGCGGTGATACAGGACTCGGGGCCGGTAGTACGGCCGGGGGAGCACGCGGACCGGCACGGGGCGGTAGAAGCGAGGACCCCAACCCGGACCACGGTAGAACCACCGGTGGTAGGCGGGCACCCATTCGTAGCCGGGACCTGGCGCGGGGATCACCACGCCGGCGTATACCACCGGCGCACTCACCACCACCCGAGCCGACACGACCTGCGCCGAAGCGCGGGTTCCCACTGCTGCCATAAGGGCGGCGCCGATCGCCAGCGCCATGAGTGTCTTGCGGACCATACATCCTCCTGAAGCTTGCCAAAAACTCCGTGAATCCGATCTGCATCCGGTGCTACACCCCGTACTGCATTTCGTACACTGGTGGGACGCCGCACGGTGGCCGATGTTAAGGCGCGCCCGTGAGCGAGGGTTGGCGCTGGATTCCGGGGGTCGCGGAACGCTGCGGGAACGATTTCCGGGCGACTGCGGTAAAGTGTGGGATGGCAGTCACTTGAGGCTCGCGGCCAGCGGGTGGTGCCGGAGCGAGATCGCGGACCGGGGATAGGCGTCATGCGTGGTGCACCGTGGGTGGCTGTCGTGGCTCTGGCCGGTGCGGGATTGTCCGCGAGGTTGGCGCGCGCGCAATCGCTGGACGCCAATGCGCCGGTTGCCGTGCGCCTTAGTCTCGACCGGCGCTGGTACGCGCCCGGCGATCACGGGCATGTGACGGTGCGGCTCGGTGCCGATGCGTATCTCCTGGTCCTGCATGCCGAGCCAGATGGTCACGTGCAGATCGTGTTTCCGGTGGATCCGGCGGACAGCGATTTCGTGCACGCCGACAGCACGATCGAGATCCGCTCGCGCGGCGACCGCGACGCGTTCATTGTCGACGATTCGTCGGGGTCGGGTACGTGGTATGCCGTGGTGTCGAAGAAGCCGTACCACTTCGACCCGGTCACGCTCAGCACGCACTGGGATTACCGCCAGATCCCGCACGTGCTGGCGGTGCGCGATGCCGAAGGGGATCTGACGGCACTGGTCCAGCGGCTGGCAACGGCGCGATTCGATTACGATCTCGTGCAGTACCACATTGATCTGGCGGGCGGGCGGGACATTGCCGCGACGAGCGGAGCGCCGAGTGGCCCGCCGCCACCCCCACCGCCTCCCGACGATCCGGATGGGCCGTGGTGGTTAGGGCCATGGGGCGTAGGCCCGTGGGGTTATCCGGGCTGGGGTTTGCCGCGTCCTTTGCCCAATCCGGGCCCGCTCTATAACCGCGTCGCGCCGGCAGGCGTGGCGGGCGCGGGCCGGACGGCGCCCGCGGGGAGCGAATCTCCCGAGCCGCGTTCGGAGCCGCATCCGGAGGCTGAAGGGCATTGCGTCGATCACGGCGGTGGTGGAGGCTCTTCTCCGCACCACTAGCGCTACGCGCTAGAGAGTAGAAAGTAGAAAGCGGAAACTGCTCGCCCGGCCTACGGATTTGGACTCAGGTCTCCGTAAGTGCGGCCTTTCCAGGCTGCGCCTGCTCCGCGCCATGAGCGCACGGCGGAGCTCACCGTCATCAGCATGTACAATGTGCCCGTGAAGGGCAATGCCAGTGCCCAGAGTGGGGAGCGGCCGTAGAAGCGGAGCACCGGGATGTAGCTCGCGACCATTGCCGTCACGGCGAGCGTGGCGAGCCAGCGGGCTCGCGCGGGGCCCGCGATCCAGGCAGCGGGTGCGGCCCAGAATGCGATGGCGAGGAGTGCGACGCAGCAGGCGAGGAGCAGTGTCGAGAAGCGGAGCTGGGCGAATGCGGAGCGCGCGACCATGCGCCAGCTGGCGCGCAGTGTGCCGAGCCGGCGGCGGCTGATCGCGGAGTGCGTCATGCCGATCCAGGTGCGCCCGCCAACGGTTTTCACTCGCCGCGCCAGCGCGCAATCGTCGATCAGCTCGCCCCGGATCGCGCCGAAGCCGCCGATGCGTTCCAGCAGTTCCGTGTCGGCGAGCACGCAGCCGCCGGCCGCGGCGGCGACCAGCCGGCTGCGCGAGTTCGACACCCGGAACGGATACAGGAGCTTGAAGAAGTAGACGAACGCCGGGACGAGCATCTTGTCCCACACGGTGTCCATCTCGAGCACGGCCATGAGCGAGAGCAGCTGTCGCCCGTCGAGCCGGCGGCGCGCCAACAGCGCGCTGAGGATGCCGGGCCGCAGCTCGATGTCGGCGTCGAGAAGCAGTGTCAGCGGCGTGCGGACATGAAGGCGTCCTTGCTCCAGCGCCCACATTTTCCCGACCCACCCGGCCGGCATCGGCGTCCCCGCGATCACGCGGCACGCGGGGCCACCGGCCGCGCGGACGACATCACCAGTCCCGTCGCTGGACTGGTCATCGATCACCACGATCTCGAGTCCCCTGCCCTGCGCCCGAAGCGCGGCAAGCGTCCGCCCGATTACGGACACTTCGTCGCGCGCGGGGATGAGCGCGGTGACGGCCGAACAATCCGCGGTACTACTGCCCGGGTCAGAGGGGTCCGCGTCGAGGCGCTCGCGAGTGCTCCAGGCGAGCCATGGCGCAATGAGGACGCCGGTCCACAGGACAGCGGCAGCCGTCGCCAGCGCGGTGATGACCATGAGAGGCGTACCGCGAAAGGTGCCGCGCGCGGCGTGGCCAAGCCACCCGCGCGCGGGGTGGGATCAGCTCGACTTGCGGAGTGGCGTCGAACTGTTACCAGTGAGGACCGTGAGCGGCACCCCGGTCTTCTCTCTCGCGTACCGGATCGGCAGCTCCGGCGCCATCGGGCCGCTCGTGCGCGGGCCACGGAGCGCCACGGTCATGGCTTTGATCGGGTGCGCGAAGGCGTCGTTGACGGCGGTACCTTCGTAGCCGCAATGCGCCATGCAGTTGTCACATTTCGGATTGCGTCCCGTGCCGTACGACTCCCACTCCGTGTCGTCCATCAGCGCCTTGAACGACGGCGCGTACCCTTCGGTGACGAGCAGGTAGCAGGGCTTCTGCCAGCCAAACACGTTGCGGGTCGGCGTGCTCCACGGCGTGCACTCGTACGTCTGGTTGCCGGCCAGGAAATCCTGGAAGAGCGACGACTGGCTCAGCGGCCATTTCTTGCCCTTGCCGCGCTTGAAGATCTCGCGGAAGAGATTCTTGCTCTCCGTCCGGCCCAGGAACACGTCGTGCCGCGGCGCGCGCTCGTAGGTGAAGCCGGGCGAGACCGTGATACCTTCGACACCAAGGGTTTCGACGAAGTCGAAGAACTTCGCGACGTCCTCCGGATTCTCGCCGTTGAACAGCGTGCAGTTGATTGACACCCGGAACCCGCGGTGCCGGGCCATACGGATCGCGGTGACCGCTTTCTCGAAGACGCCATCGCGGCAAACGGACTTGTCATGCCGCTCCTGCAGGCCGTCGAGGTGGACCGAGAATGTCAGATACTTCGACGGCGTGAACTCGTCGAGACGCTTGGCGAGCAGGATGGCGTTCGTGCACAGGTACACGAACTTTTTCCGGGCGACAATGCCGGCGACGATCTTCGGCATATCGGTGTGGATCAGCGGCTCGCCACCAGGGATCGAGACGACGGGCGCGCCGCACTCATCGACCGCGGCCAGACACTCGTCCACGGTGAGCCGCTGCTTCAGGATGTCTTTCTCGTAGGCGATCTTGCCGCAGCCCGCGCACTCGAGGTTGCACTGGAAAAGCGGCTCCAGCATGAGCACGAGGGGGTAGCGGCGCTCGCCGCGGAGCTTCTTGCCCACGACGTAACGGCCGATCCGGTACTGCTGGTAGAGTGGGATGCCCATCGATTGAATCCTCTCGTCGTCAGCGCGCTGGCTGCCCGCCCAACTCGGCCGGCAGCTTGAATGTAGTCGTCTCTTCGACCCCGGGCGCCGTCGCGACCGTGGTCACCCCTAAATTACGCAATCGCTCGATAGCGAGGTCGACCAGCACCTCTGGAGTAGACGCCCCAGCGGTCAAGGCGACCCGCCCCCCCGCGGAAGCCACGCCGGGTCGATGTCGTCCGCACCCTCGATGAGGTACGACGGGATACCCATCTGGGCGCCCACTTCCCGGAGACGGTTGGAATTGGAGCTGTTCTGGGCGCCGACGACGAGCAGGACGTCGGCGTCCGCGGCCAGCGCCCGCGCGGCGTTCTGCCGGTTCTGGGTGGCGTAGCAGATGTCGTCCAGCCCCGGGCCCGTGATGTCCGGAAAACGCCGGCGGAGCGCGGCGATCACCTCGCGGGTGTCATCGAGGCTGAGCGTCGTCTGCGTCACGTAGGCGAGTCGCGCGGGGTCGCGCACGACGAGACGCTCCACTTCCCCCACCGTGCACAGGACGTGCACGGGGCCGTCCACCTGGCCCAGCGTGCCCGACACTTCGACGTGACCGGCGTGCCCGACGATGATGACTTCCCTGCCCTCACTCGCGTAGCGCTGTGCCTGCCGGTGCACTTTGGTGACTAGTGGACACGTCGCGTCAATGACGCGAAGTCCACGCTCCGCCGCGCCGGATTCGACGCGCCGCGCAACGCCATGGGCACTGAAGATCACAATCGCGCCCGGCGGTACATCGGCCAGCTCTTCGACGAATACGGCGCCGCGACGCTCCAGATCTTCGACCACGCGCCGGTTGTGCACGATCTCGTGCAGCACGAAGACCGGCGCTCCATGGACGTTGAGCGCGCGCTCGACGATCTCGACGGCGCGCACGACCCCGGCGCAGAATCCGCGGGGCTGCGCGAGCATCAAGTCCAGCGATCGTACGTCAGTTGGCACTGATGGCATCGTGTGCGCCGCCTATTGCAGATAACCGTTCGACTTGAACCACCCGGCCGCATCGCGGATGGCCACCCGCCCACCACGCGAGCGGTAGCCGAGCTCCGACTCGGCGCGCGCGCTCGAGAAATACATTCGCTTCCGCGACAATCGTACTCCGTCCACCGTCGTGCGGGGAGTCCCTCCCGTCATACGTGCCCAGCCCTCGGCCAGATACGCGATCGGCAGCACCACCCCGTGCGGGAGCCGCACCCGCGGTGCGGGACGGCCGGCAATGTGGGCACATTCGGTGAGGATCTCCCGCAGGCTCATGTCATTGCCGCCCAGTACATAACGCCGGCCAACCGTCCCGCGTTGGTAGGCAAGCAGATGGCCGTCCGCGACGTCGTCGACGTGCACGATGTTGAGGCCCGTATCGACATAGGCAGGCATGCGCCCCGTCAGTGCATCCACGATCAACCGGCCGGTCGGTGTCGGTTTGACATCCCCGGGGCCAACAGGTGTGGATGGGTTGACGATGACCACCGGAAGTCCGTCGGCCGCGAGTGCATCCACTTCCTGCTCGGCCATGAACTTCGAGCGCTTGTAGTGGCCGATCATGTCATCCAGCGTCGCCGTGGTGGTCTCATCGGCTGGCGTGCCATCCGCATGGGTCCCCAGCGTGGCGACGCTGCTGGTGTACACGACGCGCTCGACGCCGGCGCGGCGGGCGGCCAGCAGTAGCGCACGAGTGCCATCGACATTCGCACGGTACATCGCGGCGGGGTCTCTCACCCAGAGCCGGTAGTCGGCGGCGACGTGATAGACACCGCGGCACCCCGACACCACGCGATCGAGTGACGCCGGATTGGCGAGGTCTCCGATGACCGCCGTGACGGCGAGGCCTTCGATGTTGCGGCGATCGCTGCCCTCGCGCACGAGCACTCGGACCTCGGCGCCAGCGGCGAGCAGCCGGCGCGCCACGGCCGCCCCGACAAATCCGGTCGCGCCAGTGACCAGGATCGTCATTGCAGGACCGTCATCGGGCGCGCCCCTCGTGGCTGGCCGAAAAGAGCAGACCGTCCGCGGCCGTGCGCGCCACCGTCTCCAGCGTGCGCATGGCGCGGCGGTACGCGGACGAAAGCGCGGGCAGGCGCGCGAGGTCCATCGGGTGACGGATCACCGCGCGGAGAAAGCGCGTCATCTCGAAGCGCCCCTGAGCATCGATGGCGGCCGCCACGCTCTCCGGCACAATGATGTCAACGGTGTCGATCAGTACGCGGAGGGCGAGCCACGGAATGCCCGCATTGGCGGCGGCTGCGGCGACCGCGGCGGATTCCATGTCAGCGGCGACGGCGCCGGACGCGCCGAGCGCGCGTTTCTCTTCAGCGGTGCGGACGACGTGGTTCGGGCAGGCGATCGTGCCACGGCGGAGTGGGACGCGGTCGCGGAGGCGGGCCGCGAGGCGTTCGGCCCAGGGGCCCGAGTCCGGCGCGGCGGGTGTGGCGGACAGCGCGGGCTCCAGCTGCTGGCTGATGATGAGTGTGCCCGCGGCGAGTGCGGGGTCGAGTCCCGCGGCGAACCCCCAGCTCACAAGGGCGCCCACGCCATCAGCGATGAGCGACGCGGCAGCGCGTCGCGCTGCCGCCGCGCCGATGCCACCGGCTTGCGCGAGGACGAGGGCGTTCACGGCTCGCGTGGCGCCGACCGGTGCGTCCGCATGCACGAGGCACCGGATCTCAGCGGGCAATGCCGCAACAATCCCCACCGTGGTGAGTGCACCGGGTATCACATTAGCGCGGTCCGCCTGGGACGCGCCGCGTGCGGTCACGCCGGATCGCCGGCGCGCGTGAGATTGCGATAGCGCGCGAGCGCCCACAGCGGAAAGTATTTCGCGTAGCCGTGGTACTTGAGGAAGAACACGCGCGGGAAACCCGGCGCATTGAACCACGGATCGTTCCAGTCGCCATCGCTCAGCTGGCGGCGCAGCAGATACTGGATGCCGCGCCGTACTTCCGGGGCGTGGACTTCGCCACTGTCCATGAGGCCAAGGAGCGCCCACGCCGTCTGGCAGGCGGTGCTGGGGCTCGAGCGCGGGACCGGGGCCGCGTCCCAGTAGCTCTCGCATCCCTCGCCCCAGCCGCCGTCGGGGTTCTGGCGACTCTTGAGCCATGCCGCAGCGCGGGCGATGCGGGGGGCGTCTTCGTCGCGATTGGTGAGCGTCAGGGCGGCGAGCACCGACCACGTGCCGTAGATGTAATTCGTGCCCCACCGGCCGAACCATGCGCCATTGTCTTCCTGCTCGCGGCGGATGAACGTGAGACAGTTGGCGAGTGCGGCGCGGTCGCGGGCGCGATCGGCGCGGGCGAGTGCGACGGCGCATTGGCCACTGACATCGCTCGTCGGCGGATCGAGCAGCGCGCCGTGGTCGGCGAACGGAATTTCGTTCAGGTACCGGAACGTGTTGTCGGCATCGAATGCGCCGAACCCGCCGTTGCGGCTCTGCATGCCGGCGATCCAGTCGATGGCGCTGGCGAGCGATTGGGCGCGACGCTCGGTGCGGGGTGCGCGGCTGAGCGCCCACACGACGGCGGCCGTGTCATCCAGGTCCGGGTAGTGTGCATTGGCGAACTGGAACGGCCACCCACCGCCGCGGACATCGGGCCGCGCGGCACGCCAGTCGCCGGGCGCGCGATCGGGCAACTGCCGTGAGATGAGCCACTCGAGCGCGCGGTCAACCTGCTCCGAGGGCGCGCCGTCCGCGACCTCCTGCATCGCAAGCACGGCGAGCACCGTATCCCAGACCGGCGAGACGCAGGGCTGGCACCAGGCCGCATCGGGGTCCTGCACGACCAGCCGCCGGAGTGCGGTGCGCGTCTGCTGGCGGTACGGGTGGTCGCGATCGTACCCCAGCGCGGCGAGCGCCTCGTACGCGTTGACCATCGCCGGGAAGATGCCGCCGAGTCCATCGATGCCATTGAGGCGGGCGATGAACCACCGGGCGGCACGAAGGAGCGCCGCGCGCCGGCCGCGCGCCGGGATCTTGGGCTCGCTGCGTCTGCCGAGGGCGTCGAGATGCGTGAAGGCGCGCTGGAGATGCGACCGGATCGGAAAGTAGTCGCGCTCCTCATCGGGATGCGTGACGAACAGTTCCGGGATGCCGATGCGCTGGGGATTGCGCGCGCGCTCCTTGAGACTGCACAGGATCGCGAGCGGCACCATCACCGTGCGCGACCAGTAGGAGACTTTGTGCAGGTGGAACGGGAACCAGCGCGGCAAGAGCACGATCTCGACCGGCAAGAACGGCACGCCGCGCCACGGGATCTGCTCGAAGAGGGCGAGCGTGATCCGCGTGAAGACATTGGCGCGGGCGGCACCCCCTCGGCTGAGGATCGCGTCGCGGGCCGCCGCCATGTGCGGCGCGTTCTCGTCGTCGCCCGCGAGCTTGAGCGCGTAGTAGGCCTTGACCGAGCAACTCAGGTCGAGAGCCCCGCCGGGGAAGAGACACCAGCCACCGGTCGCGGTCTGCGTGGCGCGAAGCGATCGGGCGAGTTGCTGCTGCAGCGGCTCCTCGATCTCGTCCATGAAGTGCATCATCAGGATGTATTCGGCCGTGATGCTGGCATTGGCCTCCAGATGGAAGCACCAGAACCCGTCGGCATCCTGCAGCTGCGTGAGGCGTGCGGCGGCCCGCGCGATCGCGGGACCGAGCGCGTGGGGGTCGATCGTGGCCGATGCCCCGTGCACGGGCGCGCCGGCCGGCGAGCCCTCAGTGAGGGGCTGGGACGCCGGCGCGGAGACGCCGGTGGAGGGAGTGGTCAGGAGTGTGGGCCTCATGAACAGTCGGACGATACGGCTCAGGGTGAGTCGGAGTACAATCTAGCCACGCGCTGGGAGGAGGTCACCGCGTCTCAGAGCGTGGCTAGCGGGAGTGGCGCCGCCGATTGATCGAACAGGCGGGAGAGGATCCAGTCGCCGCGCGCGGCGAGTGACGTCGTGATGACGGTCGCGCGCACGGTGCGGCGCGAGACTTTGACCTGGCGGCCGGCGAGGAAATCGGGATTGTGGTGGATTTTCCGGAGTGTGAGCACGGCGAGACCGAGCGCCCAGAGGCAGAAACGGCGAATGCCGGTTTCCTGTGCGGGGATGGTGAGCGTGTAGGCGAGCGCGTCGCGGAGGTGTGCGTGTGCGATGCCGATGAGCTCATCGATGGCGGCGCCGAGGGCGGCGCCATTCGCGTCCGGCGGTCAGGGTCTCCAGCTCGAGGCCGGCGCGGCAGAAAACATTGCGCGGGAGCCAGCACACTCCGCGTCGCCGGTCTTCCCAGGTGTCCTTGAGGATGTTGGTCATTTGGAGGCCCTGGCCGAACGACGTCGAGAGTGATGCGAGGCGCGCGCGGCGGGCATCGATCTCGGGGAGTACGCGCAGAAGAGATCCGTCAGCATCTCACCGACGACTCCCGCGACGTAGTAGCAGTAGCGATCGAGCTCGCCCACGTCGGCGAGGCCACTCAGACGGGCGTGCCGCTGGAAGGCGGGCATGCCGTCGCACATGATGCGGACGCAGCGTTCGATGGCGGCACGCTGGCGGGTGCCGAGGTTGTGCGTGACGCCGATCACGCGCGGCATCTCGTCGACGAGCGTACGCTCCGCGTCCGTCGTGGCGGATGAGAGAAGAGGGGTGAGCGCGGCGGCGAAGGCCGCGGCCGAGTCCTGGCCGGCGACGACGGCGACGAACCGGTCGCTGAAGTGCTTCTTCTGGCCAGGGTCGAGGGAGACTTCGTCCTCGATGGTGTCGGCGGTGCGGCAAAGCAGGTAAGCGTTGGTGACCGCTGGCCGGAGGCCTTCCGGGAGTTGGGGGATGGTCAGCGCGAACGTGCGTGACACGCCCGGGAGCAGCTCATCCTGGAGTGCGAGTCCGTCGGTGTTCGTCCCCGTGCTCATGCGGTACCGGCTAGCGGTGGGCGCCTGTCCGGGCGGCGGGAATGCGCCGCCCCGGGTGCACTGCGTTTCGCAGCCGGCTCCGGCGGGAGGCGACCACGAAGGCAATACCGTGATGCGGGCTCGAGGGTTCCGTGACCCGGTCCCGCAATCTGCGTCGCCAGGCGCCCGTAGCCAACGGTTGGACCCCTCGGCCCGGTCCCATTCGGGCAGGGCCCATTCGGGCAGGGCCCATTGGCGGGCCCATCGGCAGGCCCATTCGGCGGGCCACGGGCCCATTGGGCAGGGCCCATTGGGAGGGCCGATCGGCGGCCGAGCGAGGCGGCCGCCGGCCGTGAAGGCTTTGGGTGGGCTATGTCACTGACACCAGGGCAAACGTGGCGCCCTGGGGGTCTACACCCACGAGGATACGTGACCCACCGGGGACGTCCATGGGCGGACGAACGACCTTGCCGCCGAGCTTGGGGATCTGCAGCGCCGAGCGGTCGACATCGGTGACGCGGATGTAGTGAAGCCAGGATGGCTTCTGGCTCCCCGCGGCAGCGCCCGAGTACATACCACCCAGGGTGTCCCCGCCCTGCTTGAGTCCGTACATGTAGTACTTGCCGTCCTTGCCCATGTCCATCTCGCTGGTGTGCTCCCAGCCGAACAGGGTGTGGTAGAAGTTGAAGGCGGCGACCGCGTCGGATGTGATGAGCTCCTGCCACATGAACCGGCCGACGGGCGGCGGGCCTTCGGCTTCGGCGGCCACGTTTTCGGGCGTGAACGCGGAGAATGTGGCGCCCTGGGGGTCCGCGAGAATGGCATAACGGCCGATAGTCGGGATGTCCATTGCGGGAACAAGCACCTTGCCGCCGAGGCTCGTCGCGGTAGCGACGGCCGCATTGACGTCGGGTGTGGTGATGTGAGCGAACCAGTGGGGAGCCGCGCCGGACTTGGCCGCATCGCCCGGTAAGGCGACGACGCCGCCCAGTGGCGCTTTGTTGGCGACCCACATCGTGTAGGGCACGGCGCCGGGCCAGACCTCGGTTTCCCAGCCGGTGAGCTTCGTATAGAACGAGATCGCGGCGGCGGGGTCGGTCGTGACGAGATCGAACCAGACGAAACGGCCGCGGGACGTCGCGGCGGCGTTGGCCGGCATGAGGCCTCCTGGGCGGTTGGCGGGGGGGGGCAAGTTTATGAGACGCTCCCGCGGGATGCAACCGGCCCGCAACCACTCCCCATTATCGAGAGGCAGAATGCGAGAGACACGAGGTCTGGGCGCGGGCTGCGCGGCATCATTGGTGGCGGCGTTGCTGGTCGTGATGCCGGCGGGCGCGCGGGCGCAGGATACGACGGACCACGCCGCGCACGTCTACGACCTCGGGGCGTTCACCCTTGAGAGTGGCGCGACGATTCCGCAGGCCCGGCTGGTGTACGGGACCTACGGTCATTTGAACGCGCGACACGACAACGCGATCCTGCTGCCGTCACACTACATGGCCGATCATCACGGCTACGGCTGGTTGATCGGGCCGGATCTGGCACTCGACACCACGAAGTACTTCCTGATCGCGACCGAGATGTTCGGCAACGGGCATTCCTCGTCGCCGAGCAACACGCCCGAGCCGTTCCATGGCCCGCGGTTTCCAGTGACGACGATTCGCGACAACGTCGAAGCGGTACACCGGTTGTTGACGCAGGAGCTGGGGATCACGCATCTGCGGGCGGTCATCGGATTTTCGATGGGTGCGCAGCAGGCGTTTCAATGGGCGGTGAGTTACCCCACTTTCATGGACCGGATCGTCGCGACGTCGGGCACCGCCAAGTGCTACGGGCATGGCTTCGTCCGTCTGGAGGGGCAGATCGCGGCGCTCGAGGCGGATGGAGACTTCAAGGGCGGAGACTACACCGAGGAGCCGGCGCGTGGCATCCGTGCATTCGGCGCCGTGTGGGCGGGCTGGCTGTACTCGCAGGAGTGGTGGCGTCGCGAGTTGTGGCGCTCGATCATGCCCAAAGCCACGTCGCCGGCCGACGCGATGGCGGCGATCGTCAACGGTTTCGAGGGCGCCGACGCGAACAACTACATCCTGCAGGCGCGAACCTGGGAGCAGCACGACGTGGGCACGACGAAAGGGTTCGACGGCAACGTCGAGCGCGCTCTGCGATCGATCACGGTGCCGGTGCTCTACATGCCGTCGGCGACCGATCTGTACTTTCCGCTGGGGGATGCGCAGTACGAGAAGCAATTCATCGCGCACGTACAGTTCGTGCCGGTCCCGTCACTGTGGGGACACCCCGCGGGCGCGGGCCAGGCGCCCGCGGATCGCGCATTTCTCAACACCCACATCCGCGACTTTCTGAACCAGCGCTAACGCCCCTGGTCCCTTAGTCTTCGCGCCACCTCTCGCCGCCGCCATTCGGTAGCGTCCGTATGGTGTCTACGGCAAGGTAGGTAACCCGCACGTCGCCGATGCGAGGGACTTTGCCTTCGACAAAGACGGAGCCCACGTACTGTATGGCGAGTTGCTTGGGCGCGGTCCACTGGACGCCGACGGCGCGCGCATTTTCGATCCAGACGGTCCCCGAATCGCCGCCGATCGCCGTGCCGCCGCTGTCGCGGCCGACCCGCACGACCGTGTAACGTCGCCCTCTCGCTCCAGGCTCGCGCACGGTGACCACGCGCGCGACGTGCGTGGAGTCAGGACTCACGACGGCCTGCTCGATCACTTCGGTGGCGTGCCACGCGCGATACGCGACGGTCGCGCCCGCGGTGGCCAGCACGACGACGGCCAGCAGCGTCGCGAGGACGAGCCGTCCGGCACTCATGACGCTGTCACCACCTGGTGACAACGGTGACAACGCCCGCGCGCCACGCGTCGCTCGTGGATGATGTCATTGGCCAGCGCTGTGATGTTGTGCCACCGAACCCGGCCGAACGATGCGCCGCGGCGAGGGTATGGATCGGCATCCATGACATCAACGCGGTCACACCGGCATGCCATCACGCATGCCATCACGCATGCCATCAGCCATTCCATCCGCCCGCTCGCGATCTGTGTGGGCATTGCGACGGCACATGCCACCGCTGCCGCGCAGGGGACGCCCGACAGCGCATTGGTGATGAGCGACAGCGCTGGCGCTCGCGACGGCGAGCGACGCGCCGCCGATAGTGCGCGGACGCTGGGCCTCTCGCTGATGCCGGGCGCGCTGGGCGTCGTGGGGAGCCACCTGTACGCGCTGGTTTCGGATGAAAGCGATGACATCCGGTCCGCGATCGATCTCTCGGTGGCCCACATGAACTTCATCATACGCCCAATCGCTCGGCGGCGCCTGACCAAGGCCAACCGGCCGGCCGAACACCTGGAGTTCGATGTGCAGCCAGACTCGCTGGCGGTGACGTTCGATGCGATGAACCCGATCATCACCCCGTTGAATGGCGATTCGACGCCGTGGAAGCGAGGCGGCACCCACGAGTGGTACCAGGTCCACGTCGAGCTGGGGGGCGATACCCTGCGCCAGGTGATCAAGACCGACGATGGCCAGCGGGAGAACGTGTTCGTGTTTCTGAATGACGGCGCGAAAGTGGCGCTGCACGTCATCCTGACCGCGGAACGGCTGCCGGCGCTGCTCCGATATACGCTCGTGTACCGCCGGGTGTACTGACCGGGACCGAATCCGCCGCCGGCGCGTGCTGGCGGGTTCGGTCAGCCCGGAATGAGGGCGGCCGCGGCGAGGACCTGTTGCTCGGTGGCCGCGCCGTGCAGAAGACCGACGGCAGCGCGAAGCGGGGCGTCATCCTGGATCCCGCGGCGGAACACCGTCGAGTCGCCGAAAGCGCGACGCGCGACTTCGCGATCGATCAGACGATCGACGACGGGGGCGCCGGCGTTGAAGACCGGCCGGTCCACTTTGACGCCGTAGGCGAGCAGCTTGGCGTAGAACGCGTCGCGCCAGGCGGGATCGTCCGTGTAACCGGCGCGGTGGGTGGCCAAGACGGCGGGCGTGATCTGAAGGGCGACATTGTCGAGGGCGCGGCGCGCATTGGTGCCGTGTTCGGCCAGAACGCGGAGCATCGGGCGAGTCGTGGCCGGAAACGTGTCCGCGACTACGAAGACATTAGGCGTGATCCCACCGCCGCCGTAGAGCGTGCGCCCCGCATTGGAGCGATAGGTGGGACGCCCCGCGCGGGCGGCGACGAGCGAGGTCGGCGCGGGCGTCGTGTCGTCATCCACCAGGCGGTTGTTGACGAGCGAACGATTGCGGTGGATGGAGCGGCCCGACGGTGTGAACCACCGGCCGGTCGTCATCTTCACCGCCCAGCCGCCGTCGAGCGGGAACATTGTCTGCACGAGGCCCTTGCCGAAGGACGGCGTGCCGACGAGAACCGCGCGGTCGTGGTCCTGGAGTGCGCCCGCGACGATCTCGGAGGCGGAGGCGGTACCGCCGTCGATCAGGACCGCCAGGGGGTGGATGGTTTCGTCACCCTGGTCGCGCGTCTTGAGCAGCTGCGGTGATTGGCCGCGATAGCGAACGCTGACGATGGGCTGGTTGACGTGGAGGAAGATGTTGGTGACCGCGAGGGCGGCGTCGAGATCACCGCCGCCGTTGCCACGGAGATCGAGCACGAACGAGGACGCGCCCCGTGTCCGGAGCCGCGCGACGGCCTGCGCGGCTTCATCAGCCGCGGTCTCGCTGAAGTGCTGGAGAGGGACGTACCCGGTGTGGGCGTCGAGCATGACCGCGTAAGGGACCGACGGCACGTGGACGCGCGACCGGATCATGCGATCCTTGATCGGGGTGGCGACGCCGGCGCGCTCGAACGTGACCTCGACTGGTGTGCCGACGGCCCCCGTGGTGCGCGCCGAGACGCGGTCGGGCGTCCAGCCTTTGGTGGACTCGCCGTCAACCGCGGTGATACGGTCGCCGATCTGCACGCCGGCGAGTGCGGCCGGGAATCCCGAGAACACCGCGGTGACGCTGACTTCATCGCCGGACTGCTCGATGCCCATCCCCAGCCCACCGTACCCGTTCCCGATCGAGTTGCGGAGGAATCCGGCCAGCTCGGCAGGCGAATACAGATCGGCGTACGGGTCCTTCAGCTCCTTGATCAGTCCGCGAGCCGCATTCTCGTAGAGCGCGTCTTCGGAGAGCGAGTCAACGGAGTGTGCGGCGACTTCGTGGAAGACCGCGTCGAACAGCTCGACGCCGGAGTGGCGCAGCGCGGCTGGGGCGCTGCGTGCGGTCCCGGCGACGACGGCGAGAACTGCGAGGGTGCCCCAGAGGGTCCGGGTGCGCCACACGCCGCGCCGGGCGGTGCTGGATGGTGCACCCCGCTCGGCGGGCGTCGGTTGCTCAACTGGCATTGGATTCATCTCTCGGGCCTTGGACACTGGGCGCGCGGCACCCGTTGCCGCAGGGCCCGAGTGGCCTCGTCGGGAACCGTCTCGTAGTGCACAATCTCGGGATGCACTGTCTCACAGCGAGCCGCGCCGTGCGATGTCGTGAATCTAGCGGTCATGGCGGGCGTGGTCACCGGCCTCTGCCGAAACACTGGCCCGCCGAGTGCCGTATAGAGGGGCACAGGTGTGCAGGCATAGATGATCGCTGCGTTCCCGGGCCGGTCACCACCGGACTGGGAGCGGCTCGGGACGCACGGTCCACCTCCGCCGGACGCACGGGTGATCCTCCCCGGTGCGTCATCCTTGGGGTTCGCGATCGAGCGCGGACGCGCCGGCGAGTGTCAGGAACTCCGCGAACGTTTCCCCAAGTACCAGTTGGTCGAGCAGCGCGGCGGCGTCGGAGAGGCGTCCCGCGGCCGCGCCCCGCGCACGGAGCACGGACAACGCTGCATCGCGCTCCTTCACATACATCTCGTCGGTCAGTGGGCCGCCGCCGTCGATGGGGACATGATGCCGGCGCCATTGCCAGAGCTGCGCCCGCGAGATCTCGGCCGTCGCCGTGTCCTCCATGAGATTGTCGATGCCGACGGCGCCGGAGCCATCGAGCCACGCGGCAAGGTATTCGAGCGCGACGCGGATGTTGGTATGGACGCCGGCGGCGGTGACCGCACCACCTGGAATGCGCACGTCGAGGAGCGCGGCGGTGTCGTCGCCGGGCGGCGTCGTGGACCGGGTGCCAGCATGGCTCACATGGGACGCGAACGCTTCGCGTGCGACGGGCACCAGGTCGGGGTGCGCGATCCAGGTGCCGTCGAAGCCACGAGTCGCTTCGCGCATCTTGTCCTCGCGCACTTTGGCGAACGCGGTGCGGTTGACCGCCTCGTCGCGGCGGCTGGGGATGAACGCCGCCATGCCGCCGATGGCTTGCGCGCCGCGCCAGTGGCAGGTGCGCGCGAGGCGTTCCGCGTAGGCCTGCATGAACGGCACGGCCATGGTGACGAGCGACCGGTCGGGCAGGACGAACGCGGGGTCGGTGCGGAATTTCTTGATGATGCTGAAAATGTAATCCCAGCGTCCCGCGTTGAGCGCCGCGCCATGCTCGCGCAGCTCGTACAGAATCTCTTCCATCTCGAACGCCGCAAGGATGGTTTCGATCAGCACGGTGGCGCGAATCGTTCCGCGGGGGATGCCAAGGGTGCCCTGTGCGGCCACGAAGACATTGTTCCAGAGCCGGGCCTCGCGGTGGCTCTCCATCTTCGGGAGATAGAAGGACGGCCCTGCGCCGCGCGCGGCGAGTGCGCGGGCGTTGTGGAAGAAGAACATCCCGAAGTCGAAGAGGCTGGCCGAGACGGGCTGGCCATCGACGCGCATGTGCGACTCGGTGAGGTGCCAGCCGCGCGGGCGCATGAGGAGCGTGGCGAGCTTCGGTCCGAGACGGTACGTGCGCCCGTCAGGATTCTCGTACGACAGCGTGCCCTGCGACCGCGTCGATCAGGTTCGCGTGGGCGCGGACGATGTTGGGCCAGGTGGGCGAGAGCGAGTCCTCGAGGTCGGCCATGAAGCCGGACGCGCCCGAGTTGAGCGCGTTGATCATCATCTTGCGATCCGCCGGGCCCGTGATCTCGACGTGGCGTTCGGCGAGCGCCGGCGGCGGCGCGGCCACGGTCCAGTCGCGCGACCGGACCTCCGCCGTTTCCGCGAGGAGGCCTGGACGGGCACCGGCATCGAGGGCGGCCTGGCGGCTGGCACGCGCCTCGAGGAGGCGCAGACGGGTGGGATTGAACGCGCGGTGCAGGCGCGCCACGAACGCCAGTGCTTCGGGCGTGAGGACTCGCGCCGCATCCGGCTGCGTTTCGCCGGAGATCTCGACCTGCCCCACGGGTTCTGACACGTTAGTCACGACGGACTCCCTCGATCGCTATCGGGTCACGGTAGTACGACGGCGGAACTTGTCGCGCTGTCGTACGGATTTCGAAGTGCATGAGTAATCGCTAATCTCGGACCACCCCTCGCACACTACGCGCGACTCGGCGAAACGTGACGGGGGGAATGGCGATTCGTCTGGCTAGTGCGCGATTGGACGCCGTAGCATATGTTCCATCGCCTGCTGACGAGGATGTTGTCGATGACTGCTCAAGCCGCTGCACTTTCCCTGCCCCGTCCCTGGGTGACGCCGACGTTGACCGAGCATGGTCCGCTGGCGGCGCTGGCGCACGCGACGGCAGGTGCGGTCCCGATGGTCGCGGCACTGCTGCAGATCACCGTGAGCTGCGTCCAGAACCCGCCGTCCTGCACGACCTGACAGGCCGTTCCATCCGTCGCGCCCGGCTGAGTCCATCGATCCGGCGCGAGCGGGTCAGCCTGAGTGGTCGTGGACGATGTACCAGGTTCCGCCCACGCGCTCCATGACCAACGATGTCGGGCCGTGCCCGATCGTGGAATCGTGCACCGTGAGCACGTAGAACGCCATCACTTCCGCGACCGTCGGCGCGAGTGAGTCCACTTCGATCCGTTCGAGACGCAGCGTATTGCGCGTGGCGCCAGGCGCGAAATCTGCCGTGTAGCGGCCCGCGATCGCCGCTCGGCCGTGGAGGTACGCTGTCTTCGTCGCGTACAATGTGCGATCCGCATCCAGGTACACGGCCATGAAGTCGGTGAGGTTGCCCGAGTTCCACCCGGTGACTGAGCGGGCGAGCGCGGCTTCGATGCCGGCACGCATTGTCGCGGGCTGCGACGTGGCGTGATTGCGGAGCGGCGAGAATGCGGCGAGGGCGGCGATCGCGAAGACGGCGGCGGCGACTCGGGTCGTTCGAGCGATCATGGCGGTATGGCTCCGGGGCAGAAGAGCGAAAAACGAGGAAGTAGAAAGTAGAAAAAAGCCAACACGCACGCTTAGGCGCTTCCTGCAAACTTGTTGCGGACCCAGGCGCGCGCACGCGTCATTCGGTCGAAGACCCAGACCAGAATCCGGACCGATGCCGCCATCGGCGGCCGCGGCATCGGGGGGAAACGCTCCTCAATGTAGCGGCGGCGGGCAATGCAGGCGGGGCACTGGCCGAGGTGGGCGAGAACGGCGTCCATGCGGGTCCGGCGCTCGCGCGGGGATTCATCCTCGGTACGCGAGCGGGCGTGGAGTGCGTGCAGGTCGGCGCATTCCGGCAGGCCGCTGGCGGCGAGCGCGGCATCGCGGTCGAGCATCCCGGCGCGCCAGGTGAGCCATTGGACGACGCGGCGCGCGGGTTGGATGCGCCCTCGCTCCCACGCGTTGACGACGGCGGGCGTGAGATTCAGCTCGGCCGCCATCGCGTCGGGCGTGAGACCGAGGCGGAGGCGCGTGGCGATCAGTTCTTCGGGAGACACCGAGGAAGCATGGCCGCGCCGAAGGGCGCGAGCAAGAATATTTGTCTCTTGCGTGGTGGCGGGGCCCGTGCCTATGGTGCATGACGCATTGGTCTCGAGGGCCTACCCCGGATGTGGGAGGCCACGACAACGGCAAACCCGGCGAAAGCCGGGGGCGCAAAGCCTGGAGGCTACCGCGGTCCCGGAATATCCGGACCGCCACGCTCGTCCGGCCGCCGAACGGTCTTTGGGGAAGGGCTGGCCATGTGCCCAGCGGACGCTCATGCTGACGAATCCGAGCCGCCTCAGGCGGGCCCCGCGGCGGTGCGGGCCCCCGTCGAGATCCCCGAGCGGGTTTCGGTGCCGCCGGCGCAGGCGGCCGAGCGATTTGCGGCCGCATTGCGGGCTGCCGCCGCGACGGGAGCGACCGACGCGGGATCGCTGCGGGAGGCGGTACGGGCGTTCGCCCAGTCGCGGCGGGACGCCGGCGACGCGCCGGAGCGGGCGCTGATCGCAGTCAAGGAGCGGGTGGGCGATGCGCTCCGCCGGCGGCCGGGTACGCCGAAATCGGACGCCAGTGCCCTGCTCCGCCGGGTCGTGCACTGGGCGATCGAAGCGTATTATCGTGCCGACTAGAACGCCCAGCCTTCCCCTCGCCACGTCCCCGCGAGCCCACTCCCCGCCAGAGGACCCCATGCGCTCCGACATGACTACGACCACGTTCACGCTCGATGGCTACCGGGTGACACGCTCCCTGGGCGTGGTACGAGGAATCACCGTGCGGTCGCGGTCCGTGGTGGGGAACTTCGGCGCGGCGATTCAGACGATGTTCGGCGGGAACATCACGATCCTGTCGGAGCTGTGCGAGCGGGCGAGGACCGAGGCGTTCGATCTGATGTGCCAGCACGCCGACGGCGCGGGGGCCAACGCGGTGGTCGGTGTACGGTACGACGCCACGGAAGTCATACAGGGCGCGACCGAGGTCTTATGTTATGGCACGGCGGTGGTCGTTGAACAGGCGTGAACGATTGAAGGAACGGGTGTTTTTCGGGGCTTTATGGTAGAGGTCGCCCGTGGCCTATCGCCGGGCTGATCGTCGTCTCAGTGTAGAAATCCGCCGGCGAATTTCGAGTCGTTTTTGCGCTGTTACTGGTGGCGGACCGGTACGAACGATACCTTGCCGTCGCATCGACGCGGCCTGCGCGTCACACCTTTACTGGCTTACCGGAGGCGCCATGCACGAGAGGATACGCGAGGCATGCCGTCCGCGAACCGCCGCAAAGGCACCAATGCTTCGCGTGGAGGGTCGCGTACCGAGTAGTTCTGATGCGACCGTCGTATTTCATTTGCCGTTACCCCCACTCGCTGGGGCGGGCGCGCGTGCGGTGCACGCACTCGAACGCCGCGCCAAGAAAGCGTACTTCGCGGTGCTCAATGCAATGCGCACCGGCATCGTGGATGCGGATCGCGCGGCGCAGGTGTCGCGCCTCGCTGGTGAAGCGCGAGCGCGCAAATCCGCGGACACCGCATCGGAAGCACTCGATCAGCTGGTGTGGGTGATGGGCGCGGTGGCGGCTGGCGTGGCCGGCGCTCCATTGCTGCCACACCTGTCCGAGCCGCTGGCGGCGCTCGTCGTCGGTGTCACATCGTCCGCCGCCGCGTCCGCGATCGTGCCGTCGCCGAGCGAGGCGTTGCCCGAGTTTCTCCGGTGGCCGCTCGAGTGGCTGCAGACGCGTGGCTTGACCGTGCCGACGGGACTCGACGTCAAGGTCGCGAACCCCGGCTGATTCCAGCTCCGGCTCCTCAGCCGGCTCCTCTGTATCCCCGCGGTCCGCCTCCTGCGCGGACCGCGCGCGCGATGTGATCTTTCGGTCGCCAATCCCGGCTGGAGGGTCTTTGGGGAATCCTGAAGGAGCAGCTGCGAGTGCACCGGCCAACGCGGCCGTGAGCTCACCGGCGAAGCCTGCCACCAACGAGCCGGTACTCGCTGGCGGCCTTCATGTCGCGCCGTTTCTGGCGTCCAATGGATCGGCGGTCGCGCTCCTGATCGGTGCCCACGGCGAATTGCTCGGTGCCGGCGTCCTCGGCGCCGTGGGCAAGCGGCTCCTCGAGGACGTGATCGAGGAGCCCACCGAGGGCACGCCAGTCGTTCCCCCGGCCGGGGTGGCGTTGCTCGGCCGCGGTGTGCATCGCGCGCCGTGGCTCGCGTCGGCCGCGGGGGGCGCCGCGTACATCGCGGTGGATTCGCGCGCGCGGCTCATTGCGGCCGATCCCGCCGTGGAGCGCGGGCTGGAGTCGCAATGCCGCGCGGATCTGAGTGAGATGCTCGACGCAGCGGATCCGGTGAAGGCCAGCTAGCCCGCGGCCGTGTCCCTCTTTCGGTCCAGCCGCACCCAGGCCAAAGTCGCCTTCGTCATCATCACGAGCGCCGCCGTCGCGGTGTCGCTGGTGGGGATCGCAACGGCGCCGGATTGGGGTGCCCTGGCCGATGAGATCGCGATCGTCCCGCTGTTTCTGACGATGTGGATCGGCGCCGCATGGTATCGGCATCGGTTTGGGGGACGGCAGTGGCAGCGGCGGGTGATGGTGGCGATGGGGGCGTCAGGCGCGCTGGGGGCGGTGGAGGCGCTGGTGGCGATGATGTCGTGGACTGAGCCGCCGAGCGTGGGCAGTGTGTTCCGGTGGACGCTCTGGGTGGTGCTCGGATCGGCCGCGTATGGCGCCCTGTGCGTGCCGCTCATGTGGCTGGCGGATCGCCGCCTGTGGCGTCTCCGTGTGAAGCGGCGCCATCGGACGAGCGGCGGCAGCGACACGAAAGGACCCTGAGCTCCGCCGCCCGATCTTATCGCGTCACGCTAATCCCTAGCCCCTCCCGTCCCCCGGACGCGCGCTCGGCCTGCCACAGATGCCGCCGCTCGTGTGCCGCGAGGATCGCGAACATCGAGAGCAGGTTATACCGCAGCCGCCGATTGAAGGGCGAGATGATCGTGGCGCGGTCGAGCGCGACGCCGTCGGCAGCGTGGAGTGATTCCATGAGCACGTCCTGCGCGGCCATGAACGCCGGCAACACCTGCGCAGGCGGCCCGACATTGGTGGGCGCGACCGTCGGCGCGCTTTTCGTCTTGTAGCGGTAGGGCGGTTCCATAATCCAGCGCATGACGCGGCCGAGCGGGTCCATGCGGTAGGGCCCGGCGCTGCGGAGTCCGTGGGCGCGGGCGGCGTCGATCGCCTGATCGAGCAGCGGCTTGAAGATGTGGGCCGTCAGACTGAGATGCGTAAGGCATTCCGCGGGTGACCAGACATCGGTGGCCAGGCGGACCAGTGCATCAGGCGACAGTGCGGCGACGACGGCATGCGCCCGTTCCGTGGCCAGGTTGAACTGGCGGCCGAGCATCGCCAACTGTGGTGCGTTGGGTACCCTGCGAGGCGTCACGGTGCTACGCCACTTCCCGAGAGATAGCTACGCGCCCTCCGACGAGAGAGACTCCCGAATCTAGGGAAGCCGAAGTCGAATCGCGATACCATCCCGTTCCCCGGGACAATATTCTGTGAGACCTCCCATGAATCATTCTGACTCTGTCACGCCGCGCGCGAATCCAGATACCGCGCCGCGCATCCGGCTGGCGACGGCAGCAGACGCCGCGCTCCTCGCTCGGCACCGCGCGGACATGTTCCGCGACATGGGGCGGTGCAATGCCGCGACGTACGGTCCACTGGTGGCTGCATCAGCGGCGTATTTCACGCGGGCGATCCCGGCGGGCGAGTATGCGGGATGGATCGCGACGGCGGCCGGGAGCGATGGGCGCGATGTGCCCATTGCGGGCGCCGGTGTGCAGGTGCGGGTGATGCTCCCGCGTCCCAACGAGACCGGCACGGAACTCACGGATGGCCCCGAGGGTATCGTCCTCAACGTGTATACCGAGGAGGCGTGGCGGCGGCGAGGGGTGGCCGAGTTGCTGATGCGCCACCTGCTGGAATGGTCTCGCGTCCGGGGGCTCGTCCGCGTGGTGCTGCACGCCTCGGCCAGCGGCCGCCCCCTCTATGAGAAACTGGGGTTCGTGGCGACCAACGAGATGCGCTACACCGGCACAGATTGATGGGAGGCGGCCGGCCCGGGCACCGCCAGCGCTACTTTACGGCATAGCGTTCCGCGCGGCCCCCTCCGGTCCATGCGCGGGGAGTAAACAGAGACTTCCGGCTCCGAACGATGCCTGAACTCGATCACACGAAGGATTCCGGACCCGCCGCGCCCCATCCCGGCGCGCCCCATCCCGATGCGCCACATCCGGCGCAACATCTCACGGTCCGCTGCCAGTTCTGCGAGACATGGAATCGGGTCGACGCGACTCGGGCGGCGGAACGGCCGAAGTGCGGGAAGTGCGCGAAGCCGATGCTCCTCGACCGGCCGGTCCCGCTGTCCGACGACACCTTTCGCCGGACGATCGACGCGAGCGACATCCCGGTGTTGGTGGACTTCTACGCCGACTGGTGCGGGCCGTGCAAGCAGATGGCGCCCGCCGTGGACTCGCTGGCCGCCATGTATCGCGGGCGAGCCCTGGTCGGAAAACTCGACACCGATCGCGCGCCACGGACGGCAGGCGAGTTTCAGATCCGGGGGATTCCGACGGTCATCGTGTTCCGCGGCGGACGGGAAGTGGAGCGACAAAGTGGCGCGATGCCGTTGCTGGCGCTTGAGAGTCTACTCCGGCGCGCCAGTGCCGGCGCGGGATGACTCACCACTCGTATTGCGATGCAATCACGAGACAGAGAATCGCCAGGGCGCCCCACAGCACCGCGCGCAGGCGCGAGTGTGATGGCGGGGGCTTCCCCTCCCTCGTCGCCGGCGCGCCACGAATCATCGTACAGCGTGCGTCCGCGAAATACGCCGTCGAGCGCGAGGAGGACGAACAGGCAGGCGAGTAGTGTGAACATGGCGGGCGACCGAATGCGCGCGGCAAGGCGAGCGAAGGGGACTGGGGAAACGGTAGACGGAGGAGACCCGCGCCGCCAGCCTCACCTGTTCGTGTGGGGGCTACGGCCGTGAGCACGATGGTGCTGGAGCGGCGCCGGGCTCCGGCCCAGCATGCGGATCCGCGATCCCTGCGGCTGGCGCTCTTCACCGACAGCTTCACCCCGCAACTCAACGGCGTTGCGCTCCTCCTCGGCCGCCTCGTGGACGCGGTGCGCGCACGGGGCGCGACGGTGCGGGTCTACACGACGAGCGATCCAGCGGGCGCCGAGGCGGATGATGTCCGGCGCTGGCCGAGCGTGGCGTTCTGGGCGTATCCGGAGCATCGGCTGGCGCTCCCAACCCAGCCGCGGGTGCGTCGCGAGCTGCTGGCGTGGCGGCCCACGCTGGTGCATGCGGCGAGTCCGTTCGGGATGGGTCTCGCGGCGCGCGCGGCGGCGCGGGCACTCGGCGTGCCGTTCGTGACATCGTACCACACCAACTGGAGCGCCTACAGCAGCTTCTATCGAGATGGGGGCACTGCGCGGGACGGCGTGGCACTACCTGCGCTGGTTCCACAACGGTGGCGAGCGCACGTACTGCCCGACGCAGGCCGTCCAGGACGAGCTGGCAGCGCGCGGTTTCCAGCACATGTCGCTGTGGAGCCGCGGCGTGGACAGTGCCCGTTTCAATCCGTCGTTTCGCTCGGCAGCGTTGCGCGCGCGGCTGGGCGTGACCGATGACATGGTGCTGGCGATTTATGTTGGGCGCCTCGGTGCCGAGAAGGGGCTGGGCATTGCACTGCAGGGTATGCGGGAGGCGATGGCGGCCGCGCCGGGGCGCGTGCGCTGCGCGATCGCGGGTGATGGGCCGTACGCGGATGAGGCGCGGGCGATGGCGCCGGAGGGGACGGTGTTCATGGGCCGGCGCACCGGCGATGCATTGAGCGAGTTCTATGCGTCGGCCGACGTGTTCATGTTCCCATCGGCGACCGACACCTTCGGCAACGTGTTGCTGGAAGCGATGGCGTCAGGGCTGCCGGTGGTGGGTGCGGATGTGGGCCCGACGCGCGAGCTGCTGGCCGGGCGCAATGGCGTCACGTTCGTACCGGGTGACGCGGCGGATTTCGCGCGGCGGATGCTGGAGCTGGTGCCGGATGCGGCCCGGCGGGCGAGCCTGGGACGCAATGCCCTGGGGTTTGCCCGCCAGTGTACGTGGGACCGGGTGTGGGACGCCCTGGTGGACGACTACTGCGCGGTCATGGGCGGGGTGTTACCGGCGGCATAACCGGCACCACCACCGGCGTCCGGCCGGATCGTGACCAGAAGGGGCGGCGTCGCGTGTAATGAGTGTGATACGCGAACGGATCGCCGCACCCGGTGCATGTAGAGGCCTTTGGGCCCTCTTTGCGGCCATTGCCCTCGGTGTGGCGTGCCGGGGGAATACCGGGACCCGCGGTGCGGTGTCGCTGGACAGTCCACACGCGACGATGAGCGATGCGGATCACGGCGCATTGGCCGCCGCGGTGGATGCGATGGACATGCTGGGTACGGACCCGCAGCCGGACACCGAGCTGCATCTGCAACTCAGTCCCGCGCGGGCGGCGACCGCGGACGATTCGACGCGGGCCGACATGCTCCTCATTCGACGTGCGCGACGCGCTGCGGAAATACGGCGACGTGCGGGTGGCAGCGGCTGACGGGTTTGAAGAGCTGCCCGGTCCGGAGGGGAAGCACAGCATCCACCATTTGTCCAACTGGGCGTGGGCGAGTGCCGAGAGCCGCCGGTTCAACCCCGCCAAGCCGGGCATCCCTGCTGTATCGCGAAGATGCGGACGGCACGCTCCACCTCGCCGGCGCGATGTACACCGCGCCCGCGTCGGCGTCAGTCGAGGAGCTGGATCAGCGGATTCCGGTCAGCTTCGCGCGATGGCATTGGCACGTGAACTGGTGTACGCCGGGCACGGGATCCGGAGCACAGTGGCTGGCGATGCACGAGGGATCGCCGCAGTACGGGCCGCGGAGCCCCGTGACGACGCGGGATGCCTGCGCCGCGCTGGGCGGCGTGTTCTACCACCAGGTCTTTGGCTGGATGGTGCACGTCGCGATCGTGGGGTCCGACGATCCCGCCGTCGTGTGGCGTGGCGGCTTGGCGAACGCGAGTCCTGTGGACACCGCAACACCGCAGGTCGTTGCCGCGTCGGTCGCAGCCCCCGTCACGGCGTCCGTCACCGTGCCGGTCGCGCATCGGTCGCCGGTGCCGCCGCGAGTGACGGCCACCGCGACGGCGGATACGATCATCCCGCCCGCGCATCCGCACCCGGCTTCGGTGCTGCCCGGGCGCACGGTGTTCGCCGCGCCGGTCACCAGCGCGGGGAGTTTCCAGAGTGGCGGTGCTGCGGTCGCATTCGACCGAATCGTGCCGGCTGGCGGTGCGAGTGGTAGTGCGATGCGGCGGCCCGGAGTGATCCTGCTCCACAATGCCCAGGGACTCGCGCAGGAGTCGGCATTTCTGCACGAACTCGCAACGGTACTCGTGCAGCGCGGGTACGAAGTCGAAATCGTGCACTACCTGGACCGGTCATCGATGACGACCGCCGATGGCGAAGATCGCCGGGCACATTTTCGCGAGTGGGCGGGGACGGTGCGCGATGCGGTCTCGGATCTGGCGCGGTCGCCGGGCGTCGATACCGGCCGGATCGCCGTCGTGGGGACCGGGCTCGGGGGGACGCTCGCGTTGACGGCGGGGGCGACCGATTCACGCATCAAGGCCGTCGCGGAATACGGAGCGGCGATCCCCGCCCGGGCCGCATCACTGGTGCAGCGGATGCCGCCGGTGCTGATCATGCATGGTGACAAGGATCGCGCGGTCCCGCTCATGGAAGCGTACCGGATCCGGGCGATATGCCAGGCCGTGCAGGCGCCGGCGGACCTCGAGGTGTTCTACGGCCAGAACCACGTCATCGAAGGGGCCGACGCGGACGCGCTCCGCGGCAAGACCATCGCGTTTCTGGACAAGTACATCGGCGCCCGGTAGCGCGCGCCGCTCGGACTTGCCGCTAAGCGGTCCGGGGATGCAGTGCGGCTGCGGCGTCCTGCAACAGCCGCCAGGCGGCGGCGACGTGACGCCGTTCCGTGCGCAGATTGCCGATGGCAACGCGGATCGTGTAGCGGCCTCCCAGCTTGGTGTGCGAGAGATAGACCGTACCACTGGCGTTCACGCGCTCCAGAATCGCCGCGTTGAGCGCATCGGTCTGCTCCGCATCCATCTCCGGGCCGCCGGGATCGTAGCGAACGCACACGAGTGAGAAGTGGACGGGCGCAACCCGCTTCCAACCCGGCGTGGCGTCCACCCACCCCGCGAACTCCCGCGCGAGTGTGCAGTGATTCCGGATGCGATCGGCGAGTCCGAGCGCGCCGAAGACGCGGATGACCGCCCACAGTTTGAGCGCGCGGAACCGGTGGCCGAGCTGGACTCCGTAGTCCATGAAGTTCACGACGTCGTCCGGCGCCGTCGTGGTGAGGTACTCCGGCACGAGCGAGAACGCGCGCCGCAAAACATCCGGGCGGCGGGTGTAGAGGGCCGAGCAATCGATGGGCGTGAATAGCCACTTGTGCGGGTTGACGACGAGGGAGTCGGCGCGGTCCACGCCCGCGAGGAGGCTCCGGAACTCCGGGACGACGGCGGCGGTGCCGCCGTACGCGCCATCGACGTGCAGCCACACGTGCTCTCGCTCGCACACCGCGGCGATCGCGGGTACGGGGTCGATGCTTCCGGACCCGGTGGTGCCCACCGTGGCGACCGCCGCCACCGGGATGCAGCCCCGGGCGCGGTCCTGCGCGATCAGATCGGACAGCGCATCCGCGCGCATGCGGTATTCGTGATCGGCAGGGACGTGCACGACGTTGTCATGGCCGAATCCCAGCGTGATGGCGGCGCGATCGACCGAGGAGTGTGATTCGGCCGAGGTGTAGATCCGGAGCGGCGGGAGATCCGCTCGGCCCGCGAGTCCCGCGGGACCGGATCGCGAGGTGCGGCAGCGCCTCGCGCGCGGCGGCCAGCGCGAGCAGGGTCGAGATCGACGCCGTGTCGGTGATCATCCCGAACCATCCGGGCGCGAGCCCCAGCAACTGGCGGAGCCAGTCGAGCGTGTGCTGCTCGAGCTCCGTCGCGGCGGGGCTCGTGCGCCAGAGCATCCCGTTGATGTTGAGCGCCGCGGTCAGCAGCTCGGCCAGTATACCGGGCGCCGATCCGGAGATCGCGAAATAGGCGAAGAATCCGGGGTGATTCCAGTGCGTGACGCCGGGCGATGATGATGCGGTCGACATCCGCCATCAGGGCCGCGAATGGCTGGCCGAGCTCGGGGGCGGCGCTCGGGAGGGCGGCGCGGACGTCGCCGGGCTGGGCGCGGGAGAGGACCGGATACTGCTCCGTGTCCGCGAGGTATCGCGCGATCCAGTCGATGAGGGCGTGGCCCGCCGCGGCGAATTCCGCCGGCGGCAGGTCACCGAGGGTGGGCTCGAGGGGCCGATTCGCCATACGGTGAGTGAATCAATTGCGCGCGCGGTGCGGGCGCCACCGTCGTGCTGGGTGCGGGTGGAGATGACGGCGGCACCGGTCGGAGACGCGACGGGCCTTGCCTCGCCATGACTCCTGGCTGACGGCTGCGCGAGATCGTGCGCGGGTGACCAGCGAGCGTGTGACGGGTGGTGCGACGCGGGCCGATCGGAGTGGCAGCCGGGGGTGGCTGGCGTGTGAGACGGCGGCGAGCCTGGTGCGGGAGGCGCAGGCCGGGTCGTCTCGCGATCTCGAGGCGCTGCTTGCGGCGATGCGGCCCGTGTTGTTCGGCTACTTCTGCCGGCGGGTCGAGGCCGCCGCGGCGGACGATCTGGCGCAGCGGGCGCTCCTGATCCTGGCGCGCGAGTATCGGCGCATCGTGCCGGAGCGCGCCGGGCAGTGGGTCGTCACGATCGCGCGCAACGTCGTGCGCAATGAGCATCGCCGGTCGGCGCGGGCCGCGGGGCGGCATGCGCCCGCTTTTGAAGCGCAGGCAGTGGCGTCGCCGGAGGTGGTGGGCGGCGGCGTCGAATACGATGAGCTGGCGCGCGCCGTCATCCGCGTGGCGCACGCGGCATGCTCGGCGTCGTTGCGCGCGGTGGTGCTGGGGATCGTGAGCGGGCTCGGTGTGAGCGAGATCGCACAGCAGGAAGGCGTCAGCGAGGCGGCGGTCAGAGTGCGGCTGACGCGCGCCCGCGCGGTGTTACGGCGGGAGCTTCGGCGGTTTCGCGAGGATGCGATGCCGGGGGCCTCTCGGCTCCTTGAGCGAGGAGATCGCGCGACACTGCTGGACGGCTAGCGGCCCCGGTGGAATACTACCCCGTGGCTCATACCGGCTGGGGCTGGCTCGTGGTGGCATCACTGGCGTGCGCGTGCGCGCCAGGCGCCGCACATGACGGAGCCCGTGCCGTCGCCCGAGCCCGCGACGAATGAGGAGGGGCGAGCCGTGCTGTCACTCTCCAAGTCCGTGCCGGACCTCCCCGCGGGCGTGTTCATCACCAACGACACGACGCTCTATCCCGTCGTGGGTCCTCCGTCCAATGTGGGGGCGCAGCAATCAGGCGTCGGGCGAGAGAGCGCGAGCGACTCCGACTACATCGGATTGACGGGGACGCAGGTACAGTGGCAATTCCGCCCGCTACAGAGCGACAGCGGCTGCCGGCTGGTGCAGATCGCGGTGTACATGCACATCGTGACGAGCCTGCCGCAGTGGTTGCCGCCCGCGGGCACACCGGATTCGCTGCAGCAGGAGTGGAAGCGTTTCATGAACGCCACGCTGATCCACGAGCGCGGACACCGGAACATCGCGTTGCACACGGCAGTAGGCATTCTGCAGACGCTGGAAGGCGTCCGTGAGGCGACGTGCGCCGGCATCAACGAGGTCGCGAACCTGCACGCGCAAGCGGCGTGGGATCTGGGGCAGCGCCGGCAAGTGGACTACGACATCGTGACCGCGCACGGCGTGATGCAGGGCTCGCGGTGGCCACCGCCGCTGTCGATCGGCCCGCCGCCGGCTTCCTCGCCGGCCTTCTAGCTCGCCCTCTGCTCCTTACGGAGCGGCGAACGCCGCCGCGGGCGCGGCCCCGGCGGTGCCCTTCGGACCGACCGCGACGAGGACATCTCGGTCGGCGACGACGCTGTTATAGCCGGTGTCGCCGAGCGAGGTCCAGGTGATGCCGCCGTCGCCGGAGGTGAACGTGCCGGCGGGACCGACGCTGACGATGCGCGTGCCGCTCGATGCTACGCAGGTGGCGGCCGACAGGAAGGGCGTCTCGTGGCTGGTGTCGGCGGCGGCCCACGTCGCGCCGCCATCGGACGTGACGGCGACGTGCGCGCCATGTCCGGCTGGCTTGGCGTAATCACCGCCGACGGCCACCCCATGGCGCCCGTCGCAGAACGCGACCGAGAAGATGCCGGCCGTGGTGAGGCCGGCGGAGATCGGGGTGGCGGCGACTTTCCATGAGGCCCCGTAGTCCGCGGTGCGCCAGACGTGAGCGATGGGGCCGCCGCCAGTGCCGATCCAGGCGTGACCGTGCGGGCCGGTAATGACCGACGTATTGCTGGCGGCGAACGCCGCTTCCCCATTCTTGGCCGTTGGGCTCGCGGCAGGAGGCTGCGTGCGCCAATGCAGGCCGCCGTCCGTCGTGATCACCGTGAAAAAATGTCCGTCGATGGGATCGCCGGCCGCGAGACACCGGCGGGCGAGACCAGCATCCGATGCCGTCGAGGAAGACGCCGTGCTGCATGAGATTGAGCTGCAGCGTCCATGTTGCGCCGGCGTCGGTCGTGCGGTAGATCCGCGCCGTATCCTGCGCCGAGACGACGACGAACGCCGTGCGGGCATCGATCGCGGCGACGCCCCTGAAATCGAAACTGGCCGCACCGGGCACGGTATCCGTGTGCCACGTGTCGCCGGCGTCGGTCGAGCGCATCACGGTGCCTTCGGTGCCGCCCGCCCACACGGTACCGTCCGGCGCGACACTCAGTCCCCGGAACGACGCGTGGGTATGCGTGTCGGCGTCGTTCCACTGGGCGGCGGCGCGGGTCGGAATGCCGAATGCAGCGGCGATCATCGCAGCGACAAGCACGGCGGCGCGGGACAGTGGTGCCATCACTCCCTCAGGCGAGTGGCCGGATCGGTACGTCCGGGTATCCTTCGCACAGTATGCCATCCACGGCGACCCCTGTCACGGTGTGGACCATCGGGCACTCCACGCTCCCGATCGAAGAGTTCATCCCGTTGCTCTCCGCGAACGGGATCGCGGTGGTCGCCGACGTGCGGCGATTCCCCGGCTCGCGCCGCCACCCGCAGTTCGGCGCCAATGCGCTCAACGCCGCCCTCGGCACCGCCGGCATCCGGTACGAGCCGTTCCCGGCCCTCGGTGGCCGCCGCGACCCACGCCCCGATTCCACGAATCTCGCGTGGCGCAACGCGTCCTTCCGTGGGTACGCGGACTACATGGAGACGCCGGAGTTTCGGACGGCGGTCGAGCACCTGCTCGGCATGGCACGCGCGGAGCGGACCGCGGTGATGTGCGCGGAGGCCGTATGGTGGCGCTGCCACCGCGGCCTGATCGCGGATTATCTCAAGGCCGCCGGACACGAGGTCCTGCACGTCGGCGCAAGCGGGACGCCGGCACCGCACCCGTATACGTCGGCAGCAAGGATCATCGACGGCCGCCTGTCATACGCCGGAGAACCAACACTGGACCTGTGATCGGATTGTTGTTGTAGCGGCGGGTCATGACCCGCCCCTACGGATGCCGCCCCCACGCCGCCGCCATCTCATGCGGCAATGGGACGTACGCCTCAGGATGCCGGCGGTGATTCCGGCCGTGCCATGAGCTGCTGAAACTGCGGGTCGTTCCGCAACGGATCCCACGCGGGATCGATCGCCAGCCACTTGCGTGAGACGAAATACGGCCTGGCGAGCATTCGCTGGAGTTCGGCCACCGCATCGGAATGATCACCAACGGCGACGTAAATGCGAGCAAGTATGTGTTCGCAATAGGGTATGCCAGCGCGTTGATCACCGGTCGCGTCCGCCAGCTCACACGCCTGTTTGCCCTCCTGAATCGCGGGCGCGCGCTGCCCCAGATACGCTAGCGCCAACGCATGGAATGCATGACGCTGAAAGTCCTTCGGGGCGCCGCGAAGCTGGAGTGCAAACTGGACGCGTGCTGTATCAGCCCATTGGCGTGCGCGTGCGGTATCACCGATCAACCAGTACAGTTGTGCCCGGACGATCGACCATGTGCCGCGGTCGTCGTCGAACGCCGGCGGGGGCAATGTCAGGGCCAGTGCGCGGTCGGCGCTGTCGAGCGCCCAGTAGATATCCCAGTAATTCGCCATGTATGCCGCGATCGCCGCGCGATCGAGGGTCGGCGGCGTGTCGCGAAGTGACGCGCGCGCGCCAGAGAGATCGCCAACACCGAGCAATGCCATCGCGCGATCCTGGATGATCGCGAGATTGTTCGGATCGATCGCCAGCCCCCTGGCGACCGGCGCGCGACACTCCTGATAACGGCGCAGCCACAGGAGAGCCTCGCACATATTATCGGCGCTCTGGGGCGACCGAGGGTCGAGGACGGCCGCCTGGCGAGCGTAGGTCAATGCAGAATCGAACTGTCCATCCGCCGCCTCGCCCGCGGACAGGAGATTGATCGCACGCGACGATGATGGTGAAAGGTGTACGGCCGTATTCAGGTCGGCACGTGCCGCCGTAAGGTCTTTGAGAACGCTTCGGACATACGCCGCGCGGGACTCGTACGAGAGCTCGCTGGTGGGTTTGAGTGCGACGGCACGATCGGCCGCGAAACGTGCCGCCTCGGCGAGGGCAGGCGACGGCGTCGAATTGGCGTACAGTGCGGACTCTACCCCCGCCAACCGCGCCCAGGCTTCTCCGAAGCCCGAGTCGAGAGCGATCGCTTGTTCGTAGCCCGCGATCGCTCGCCGGAGAGTCGCAGGATCGTCGCCGGTGATGGTTTGCGCTCGCAGGTACGCGTCGTAGGCCGCGATGTTCTGCGTGGGCCGGTCGGCGATCTGCGCCTGGGCCGGTGGCGAGAGCACGACGCCCAGCTTGTCCGCCACCCGGCTCGCAACGGCGGTCTGCACGTCGAACACATCGGCCAGGGTCGTGTCGAAGGACTGTTCCCATTTGGTCACCGCACTCCGCCCCTCGGACACCTGGATCAGCTCCGGACGGACCCGCACGCGCCGGACCCCTCCGGCTCGTTGCTCCGAGTGTACGGTGCCCGTAAGGAGATACTGCACCCCCAGCTCGCGCCCGATCTCTTCGGGTCGTTTGGTCGCGTGCCGGTACTCGTTCGAGCTCGCCCGCGCAATGATCTGAAGCGCCGGCAGCGCGGACAGCTTGCTCCGGATCTCATCCGTGATCCCGTCGGCGAGATACGCGTTCGCCGTATCCCCCTCGGCGTCGAACGGAAGCACCGCCACGCCAATCGGGCCGGATGCGGCAGCCGCCGGGACCCGGTCCCCCTGCCTCCGCCACGCGAACAGCGCCCCAGCTCCCACGAGCAATCCCAGCACCAGCAGCAGCGCGCCACTCGGCACCCGCCGCTCGGGCCGCGTCACCGCGGCCGCGGCAGTGACGGTGGTGACGCCACTCCGCGCCGATGCTTCCAGCGCGCGTGCGAACTCGAGCGCCGAGCCGAAACGGTCCGCCGGCACGGGTGCGAGCGCCTGCTGGATCACGAGATCGGCCGCTTCCGGCACCGCCGGCCGCGAGCGGCGAACCGACGGCGCCTGCCCGCTCATCATCTTGGCGATTGCCGCCTGTGCCGTCGGCCCGCTGAACGGCGGCTCCCCCGCCAGCATCTCGTACGCGACCGCACCCAGGCTGTACACGTCGGAGCGCGGCCCCACATCGCGCTCCCCCGCCGCCTGCTCGGGACTCATGTACTGCGGGGTGCCGACCACCATCCCGCGGCCCGTGAGCCGCTCGCCGGTGTCGTTCAGCGGCACATCGAGCGCCCGCGCGATCCCGAAGTCCGCGACGAGTGTGCTCCCATCACGCGTGAGCAGCACGTTCTCGGGCTTGATGTCGCGATGCACGATCCCGTGCTCGTGCGCGTACTGCAGCGCGGTGGCCACTTCGCGCGTGATCCGCACAGCATCATCGAGCCGCAACTGATGCTCGCGCCGCAGCCGGTCGCGCAAACTTTCGCCGTCCACGTACATCATCGTGAACCAGAGCTGGCCGGCGGCGGTCTCGCCCGAATCGAGGACGGAGAGGATGTGCGGATGCTGGAGCCGCGCCGCGACGCCGATCTCGCGGCGAAAGCGCTCGGGGCCCATCGTCGCGGCCAGCTCCGTGTGGAGCACTTTGATGGCAACGGGGCGGCCGTGCTTCACGTCCTGGGCCCGATAGACGGTCGCCATCCCGCCCCGGCCGATCTCCCGCTCCAGCGTGTACTGCGATCCGATCGCAGCCTGGAGCTGGTCCAGCGCCTCCGATGGTGCCAAGAGCCGTCCCGCTAAGAGTACGCTACGAAGTTACGGGTGGCGCGTGCCCCAGGCCAGCGCTCACGCCTTGGGCGCTGCCGCTGACTGCGCGATCAGCCTCTCGAAGTGCGGGTCGCCCTTGAGCGGGGCCCACGCGGGATCGATCGTGAGCCACGCGGGCGAAACCATGTACGGCCTGGCAAGCAGCGAATCGAGTTGGGCGAGTGCGTGTTGATGGTCCCCGACGGCAACGTACACGCGGGCCAACACGTGCCTGCAATACGGAATGTTGCCGGACTGGTCGCCGGTGGCCTCCGCCAGCGCACACGCGTGTTCGCCCTCGCGGACCGCCGCCGCACGGGCGCCCAGATATGCCAACGACAGCGCACGGAAGACAAGCCGCTGGTAGTCATTCGGCGCTGCGCGAAGCTGGGATTCGAATTCTGTCTTTGCGGTATCAGCCCAGCGTCGGGCGGCGACCGTGTCACCCATCATCCAGTAGACCTGCGCGCGAATGTTGGCCCATGTGCCGCGATCACCGTCATAGGCCGAGGGCTGGAGGGTCAACACCAGCGAGCGGTCAGCGCTGTCGAGCACCCAATAGAGGTCCCAGTAGTTCGCCACGTACGCGTCCAGAGCGGCGCGGTCGAGCGTAGGAGCCGCGTCGCGCAACGCGGACTGGGCGCCCGGCAGGTCTCCCTCACCCAACAGGCTTGTGGCTCGATCTTCGATCAGCGAGAGGATGGTCGGGTCGGTCGCGAGCCCTCGGATGGATACGGAGCGTGCTTCTGGATACCGGCGGAGCCAGAGCAACAGGCGGCACAGCCGGTCGAGCGTCGACGCAGATCGCGGATCCAGAACGACTGCCTGGCGCGCGTGGACAAGCGCCGTCTCAAAGTGCCCCGCCGCGGCGTCACCTTGGGCCAAGCCCGACATGGCATCCGCAGACGACGGCGCCAGCCGCGCCGCGGTGTCGTACGCCGCGACCGATCCCGGGATGTCGTTGGCGACAGCCAGGTTGTAGAGGCCGCGCGCCACGTATCCGTCGGCGCTGGTGGGCGCGAGTGCGACAGCGCGATCGGCCGCAATGTGCGCCGCTTCGGCATCGGCAGGTGTAGGCGTCGAGTTGTTGTAGAGCAGCGACTCGGTCTTGGAGATCTGAGCCCAGGCCGCCGCGAAGCCCGAATCGAGCGCGACCGCCTGCTGGGCTGACGCCAACGCGCGCCTGAGTGTCGGCGGGTCGTTGCCGGCGAGCGCCAGGCTCCGCAAATAGGCGTCGTAGGCCGCGATGTTCTGCGTCGGCCGAGATGCCACCTGCGACTGTGCCGGTGGCGAGAGCACCACCCCCAGCTTGTCCGCCACCCGGCTCGCGACGGCCGCCTGCACGTCGAAGACGTCGGCCACCGTCGTGTCGAACGACTGCTGCCACTTGGTCACCGCGCTGTGGCCCTCTGCCACCTGAATCAGCTGGGACTAACCCGCACGCGCCGCGCACCGCCGGCGCTCTGCTCCGAATGAATGGTGCCGGTGAGCAGGTACTGCACGCCCAGCTCACGCCCGATCTCCTCGGGCGGCTTGGTCGTGTGCCGATACTCATTGGAGCTGGTTCGCGCGATGACCTGCAGCGCGGGTAGCGCCGACAGCTTGCCCGAATCTCGTTCGTGATCCCGTCGGCGAAGTACCCGTTCGCGGTGTCGCCCTCGGTGTCGAACGGCAACACGGCAAGACCAACCGGTCCCGCCGCCGTGGCGGCGGGCACCGATCCTCCTGCCTCCGCCACGCGAAGAGAGCACCCGCCCCGACGAGTAACCCCAGCACGAGCACCAGCGCTCCACTCGGTACCCGCCGCTCGGGCCGCGCTGGCGCGGACGCCGCAGTGACGGTGCTGAGTGCACTTCGCTCGGATGACTCGAGCGCGCGCGCAAACTCGAGCGCTGAGCCGAAGCGGTCCGCGGGCACCGGCGCCAGCGCGCGCTGCAGCACCACGTCCACGGCCTCGGGCACGGCCGGCCGCGACCGGCGGACCGACGGCGCCTGCCCACTCATCATCTTGGCGATCGCCGCCTGCGCCGTCGGCCCGCTAAACGGCGGCTCCCCCGCCAGCATCTCGTACGCGACGGCCCCCAGGCTGTACACATCGGAGCGTGGCCCGATGTCTCGCTCGCCCGCCGCCTGTTCGGGACTCATGTACTGCGGCGTCCCGACCACCATCCCGCGCCCGGTGAGCCGCTCGCCGGTATCACTCAGTGGCACGTCGAGCGCACGCGCGATCCCGAAGTCGGCGACGAGTGTGCTGCCGTCAGCGGTAAGCAGCACGTTCTCGGGCTCGATGTCACGGTGCACGATCCCGTGCTCATGCGCGTATTGCAACGCGGACGCCATTTCGCGCGTGATACGTACGGCTTCATCGAGCGGCAACTGATGCTCGCGCCGGAGCCGGTCACGCAGGCTCTCCCCATCCACGTACATCATCGTGAACCAGAGCTGGCCGGAGGCGGTCTCACCCGAATCCAGCACCGACAGGATGTGCGGATGCTGCAGCCGCGCGGCGACGCCGATCTCACGCCGGAACCGCTGCGGGCCAAGACTGGCCGCCAGCTCCGCGTGCAGCACTTTGATGGCGACCGGACGGCCATGCTTCGTGTCCTGGGCCCGATAGACGGTCGCCATGCCGCCTCGGCCAATCTCCTGCTCCAGTGTGTACTGCGTGCCGATTGCTGCCTGGAGCTGGTCCAGCCCCTCCGATCGCGCCACCCGGGTGCCGTCCGCTGTGAGTACAGTACGAAGTTAGGGGTGCCCCCCCAGCAGGGCCAGCTTCCTGGGAGCCGGTCTCACCACCGCAACGCCCCTTGGCCACGCCCCTTGGCCGCGTCCCACGGGCTTCAACCCCCACCTCGGTGCGCGAATCGTTATCCTCTGGCCTCGTGAATCCGGCTAACACTCCCAACGACGGCGAGCCCGGGACGCCCAATCCCGCCGGCGCCACCCGCACGCGAACGCTCGCCCGTACGATCGTACGCGGCCGGCGCTGGATCGCTCTGGTCTGGGTAGTGGCCGCCGTGGTCCTCGCCCCCTTCGCCCGCCGGGCCGGTGATGCGCTCGACGTCGCAGGCAACCGCACCGGTGCGAGCCCGGCGGCCGAAGTGGAGCGGAGACTCGCGTCCGATTTCGCATCACCCTTCGCCCGCTACGCGCTCCTCGTCATCACCGGCATCCCCTCCCCCGATTCGGCGGACGGACGCGCCGCACTATTCGAGATCAAGGCCACGGTCGACAGCATGCCTGGCGTGGGACGCACCGCGTCGTATCTCTCGACCCGCGACACCGCGCTGCTCAGCCCGCACGGGACGCTGATCGTCGTGGGGCTCAATGCGCCGCGGCAGATGGCAGATGACTGGATCGCCGAGATGCGCAGCGTCACACGCGCGCTGCAGGTACGGCTCAGGACGCGGTATCCCGGTGCGACGTTATCGTGGACCGGCAATGCCGCGCTGAACTACGATGTGCGCGCCGCGACGACAGACGATGCCACGCGTGCCGAGCGCCGCATCGTGCCGCTCACGCTGGTGCTGTTGCTGTTGGTGTTCGGAACGATCGTCGCGGCGTCGGTGCCGCTGGTCGTCGCCGGGCTTGGCATCATGATGAGCCTGGGCCTGGCGGTGTTGCTCGCGTACGCGCACTGGCCGCTCTCGATCGTGCTGCGCAACACGGTGTCGATGCTCGGACTTGGTGCAGGGATCGACTACGCGCTGCTCGTGGTGAGCCGGTTCAGGGAAGCGCTCGCGGCGGGTGAGACGTCGGCGGAGGCGGCCGAGAGTGCGCTCACCCATGCGGGCCACACGGTGCTGCTGTCGGCGACCGCCGTCGTGATCAGCTTTGCCGCGATGCTGATCGTGCCGGCGGCGGAGCTGCGGTCCATCGCGACGGGCGGGCTGCTGGTGGTCGGCGTGTCGTCGCTGCTGGCGACCACGCTCTTGCCTGGACTGCTGGCGTGGCTCGGACCACGGATCAATGCGTTGCGAATCCCGTTGCCGTGGCAGAGTGGCGCGGCGCTGCGGTCGCAACCGAACCGGCAGTGGCGGGCGTGGGGCGTGTGGGCGTCGGCGCATCCGTGGCCGGTGCTCGCGCTTGGCGGCATCCCGCTGGTCGCCCTCGGACTCCAGGCGACGCGGCTCAACGCCAAACTGCCCAGCGGGGATTGGCTACCACGCCACTCCGAATCGACCGAGGCGCTGGAATCACTCGGCCAGATGGGCAAGAGCGGGCTGATTCAGACTCTGCGCATCATCATCGAGCTTCCGGCTGGATCAGGTGTGCTGACGCCCGCAGGGTGGGACGCGGTGCGGCATGCGACGACGACACTGGCGGCCGATCCGCGCATCGCGTACGTGCGCTCGCTGCCGTCCGTGACCGGCGCCGTGCATCCCAGCCCGACTTTCATCAACCTGCTGCCCGCTGATGTGCTGCGCGCGTTCGCGAGCCGGGATGGGCGGGAGACGATTTTCGAGGTCGTGCCGCGGGAAGGCGTGCCGATCAGCGCTGGGGTGAGTCTGGCGCGCGAGATCCGGTGGCGGGTCCCAGGCGTTGACGGGATTGCCGGGCGCGCACGTGCTGGTGGGTGGGCTCCCGGCGTTCAATGCCGAGTATCAGGACCAGGTACACGCGCACATGGCGACGATCATCTGGCTGGTGGTGGCGGGATCGTTCGTGACGCTGCTGATCGGATTCCGGTCGGTGCTGGTACCGATCAAGGCGATCGTCCTCAACCTGGTCTCGGTCGCGGCGGCGTTCGGCGCATCGGTCCTCGTCTTCCAGGACGGCTACGGTGTCCGATTGCTCGGCCTCAACGGGCCGATCGACGGACTCTTTCCCGCGGTGCCGCTGATCGTGTTCTGCTTCGTGTTCGGATTCAGTATGGACTACGAGGTCTTCCTGGTCTCGCGAGTCGCCGAGGCCGCCGCGCGCGGCGAGAGCGAGGAGGCGGCGGTCGCCGACGGCGTCGCGCGCACCGGCGGCGTCATCACGAGCGCGGCTGCGATCATGATCGTCGTGTTCGCGGCCTTTGCGCTCAGTGATTTCCTGCTGATCAAGATTCTCGGCTTTACGCTGGCCGCGGCAATCCTGATCGATGCGACGCTGGTGCGGATGGCGGTGGGGCCGGCGCTATTGCGGCTGGCAGGTGAGTGGAACTGGTGGCCAGGCCGGCGGCGCCCCTAGCCCAGATACCGCTCGGCGAGCTGGATCAGGCGTTCGTCGCCGCCGGTGCGAGCACGAGCGAGGATTTGTTCAACATAGGGGCGGAGGCGGCGTTCGCCCCAGTAGTAGCCGGTGGCTTCTTCGGCGTTGCCGGTATCGCCGGCGCGCGCGCCCTCGAGGAGTGCTTCGGCTGCCGCGGCGTCGTAGCCCGGATCGTCACGCGCCGGGAGACCGACGGGCGAGCGGGCCTTGGGCTTTCCGCCGGCGTCTTCGTTGACGAATGCTCGCGACACATTGGTAAGCTAGCCGGAAGCAACCGGAGTCGTCCCTGGCCGGACCCGACGAATTCGTCCTCGGGGACGCGACGGATTCGTCCCTGGGAGGGGCCGGTCGTGACCCGCCCCTCCGGATGCCGGCATAACCCCGTCCCCATCTCATGCGACAGGGCCGCCCCCGCACTACTCAGCCGG
>CAVWTI010000024.1:0-133241 GCA_963757855.1 uncultured Gemmatimonadales bacterium | reverse complement strand
GCGGCGACCGATCGGGCAACCATGGGGCGTGCTCCAATGGAGGGAGGTAAACTCATTACAGTAGAGATCGCTATTGAGGGCTCCTGGTAACTGAGGGTGAGCAGAATGTGGAAAATAAAACGTTTAGGCCACGAATCGCGGAGCAACTTCGGCGCTGAACCTAACTCATTGATATGTAGTCCTTGTATTACGCAATCCGTACACAGAGACGTCAGGTGTTCTCGGGATAATCTTCAGTCGGTGTAGCAAATACATCCCCAAAGGCGCCGCCTGCGAACGCCGCGCCGCTCCGCCAAACTCTGTGCATAATCTGGCCCTGCACGAGCCATTGCAGCGACTGCTGCGAGCTTCGGTGCGGCGGGCTCAGGCGACCCGATCGCGCGGCGGCGCGTTGGCGAAGAATGCCGCGAGGTTCGAGAGGGCTCTTTCTCCCATTGCTACGCGGGTCTCCGTCGTCGCGCTGCCGAGATGGGGGAGCAACACGACGTTTTCCAGCGTGAGGAGTGCCGGTTCGACGGCTGGCTCTCGCTCGTAGACATTGAGCCCGCTGCCCGGATCACGCCAGACTTGAGCGCGGCGGCCAGTGCGGCTTCATCGACGACGTCCCCCCGCGCGGTGTTGATCAGGATCGCGTGACCAGGCATGAGGGCGAGACGCTCGGCATTGATGAGGTGCCGGTTCTCCGGACTCGCCGGCATGTGGAGTGACACGAAGTCGCTCTCTCGCAACACGTCCTCGATGGATTCCCGGGGAGATGCGCCGTAGGCTCTGGCTTCGCCGATCGGCACCGGGGGATCGAAGTAGATCACACGCATGCCGAACCCTTCGGCCGCGCGGCGCGCGACGGCGCGCCCGATCCTGCCCAGTCCGAGGATGCCGAGCGTCTTCCCGGACACGCTAGTGCCGAGCATGTGGGTGGGACCCCAGCCAGTCCAGTCGCCGGCGCGGACATGCCGCTCACCCTCGCCCGCGCGGCGCGCGGCCATGAGCAACAAGGTCATCGCGAGGTCCGCGGTGTCATCCGTCAGCACACCGGGGGTATTGGTGACGACGATCCCCAGTGACCGGGCCGCCGCGACGTCGATGTTGTTGTAGCCGACGCCGAAATTGGCAACGATCTTCGCGCGGCGCGGCGAGACGCTGAGCACGGCGCTGGTGATCGCATCGCTCACCGTCGGCAGCAGCGCGTCCGCCGAGCGCATCGCATCGGCGAGCTGTTCGGTCGTGAAGGCTGTGTCCGTCGGGTTGAGCCGCGCATCGAACAGCTCAGCGGCGTGACGCTCGACCGCTTCGGGGAGCTGGCGCGTGATGATCACGATCGGTCGCGGAGTGGAGTTGCTCATCGGGTAGTTCCTGGTGCCTGGTGTACTGGCAGCCGGCTGGCCCGGAGCTGGCGCGGCGGACCGAGGTGTGGCGCGTGCGAGGACACGCTGCATTGTCGCGCCCAGCTCAGACGGGCTGGTCGCGACCTCCAGGCCGGAATTTCGCATGATTTCCGCCTTCTCGGCTGCACTGTCACCGAACGCGGAAATGATCGCACCGGCGTGGCCCATGCGGCGGCCGGCCGGCGCCGAGAGACCAGCGACATAGCCGACCACGGGTTTCGATGTATTGGCTTTGACCCAGACCGCGGCTTCCGCTTCCTGCGGGCCGCCGATCTCGCCGATCATCAGCACGGCGTCGGTCTCGGGGTCCTCGTCGAACAGCTGCAGCATATCGAGAAACGATGAGCCATTGATGGGATCTCCACCAATCCCGACGCTGGTGGTGATGCCAATGCCGAGGGCCGCCATCTGCGCGGCGGCCTCATAGCCGAGCGTACCGGAGCGTGTGACGACGCCAACGCGGCCGCGCTGATAGATGTGTCCCGGCATGATGCCGATCATCGACTTGCCCGGGCTGATGACACCGGCACAGTTGGGGCCGATGAGCGTCGTTCGCTTCTCGCGCGGATACCGGCGCAGATATCGTTTGACGCGCATCATGTCCTGCGCGGGGATTCCGTCCGTGATCGCGACGACGAGACGGATCCCGCCGTCGGCGGCCTCCATGATCGCGTCGGCGGTGAAAGGACCAGGGACGAAGATGCCGCTGGCGGTGGCGCCCGTCGCCCGGACGGCTTCCTTCACCGTATTGAATACCGGGAGCCCGAGGTGTGTCGTGCCCCCTTTGCCCGGTGTGACGCCGCCGACGACCGACGGCGCCGTAAGCGATCATTTCCTTCGCGTGGAACGTCGCTTTGTCGCCGGTGAATCCCTGGAGGATGATCCGGGTGTGCTCGTCGATGAGAATGCTCACGACGCCCCCTTCGCCGGTCCAGCGCCAGCGCCTGTCTGGGCATGTGCTGCCTCGGCATGCCCCAATTCTCGATGGAGCGCGGCGACGGCTTTGCCGGCGGCATCGGCGAGCGAATCCGCGGCGATGATCGCCAGGCCACTCTCGCTGAGGATGCGCCGGCCTTCCTCCACGTTGGTGCCCGCGAGGCGCGCAACGATCGGAACGCTGATATGCTGATCCCGCGCGGCCTGAATGACGCCCTGGGCAATCCAGTCGCAGCGGTTGATGCCGGCGAAGATGTTCACCAGCACGACTTTCACGCGGGGATCCGACAGGACGAGGCGAAAGGCGGCCGCGACGCGCTCGGGCGACGCACCGCCCCCAACGTCGAGGAAATTCGCGGGCTCCGCGCCGGCGAGCTTGATCATGTCCATCGTCGCCATCGCGAGTCCGGCGCCGTTGACGATGCAGCCGATCTGTCCATCGAGGCCGACGTAATTGAGCCCGAACTTCGACGCGTCCGCTTCCCGCGGATCCTCCTCGGTGTAGTCGCGGAGCTCGCGGACATTGGGGCGCCGGAAGAGCGCGTTATCGTCGAACGTCATCTTGGCGTCGAGCGCCAGGACGCGTCCGTCGGCGGTCACGGCCAGCGGATTGATCTCGACCATCGTCGCGTCGAGGTCGCGGAAGGCGCGGTACGCGCCCATCACGGCGCGAGTCGCATCCGGAATCTGTGCCGCGTCGAGCCCGAGGCCGAAGCACAATTCGCGCGCCTGGAATCCCTGCATTCCGACGGCGGGCTCGATGACCACACGGAGCAGCGTGTCGGGTGAGTGCGCGGCGATCTCCTCGATCTCCATGCCACCTTCCGGTGTCGCGACGACGCAGATCCGTTCGGCGCGCCGGTCGAGGACAAACCCGACGTACAGCTCTCTGGCGATGGGTACCGCGGCCTCGATGTAGAGGCGTTGCACGAGCTTGCCCTGAGGGCCCGTCTGCTTGGTGACCAGGCGCCGGCCGAGGAGATCCGCGGCGGCCGCGTGGACTTCGTGCTCGCTGCCGGCGATCCGCACGCCACCTGCCTGGCCGCGGCCTCCAGAGTGGATCTGGGCCTTGATGACCCATCGGGTGCCGCCGATCTCGCGCGCGCAGTAGACCGCCTGATCCGGGGTGTACGCGACGATGCCTCTCGGAATCGGCACCCCGAAGTTCGAGAGTAACTCTTTGGCCTGGTACTCGTGGATGTCCATGGCGCTCAGCTCCCCGCTGGCACCAGCGTCAGGGATGGCGCGCGCCGCGCGGTGATCGAGTCGGCGGTGTTGACGATATTCTGGGCGAGACGGGCCGAGGCGGCATCGATCATCTTCCCATCGAGTTGCGCGGCTCCGCGTCCCACGGCGGCTGCCTCCTCGACCGCGGCGAGGATGCGGCGTGCCCGCTCCACCTCGGCCGGGCCCGGCGTGAACACTTCATTGGCCATGGGGATCTGCGTCGGGTGGATCGCCCATTTCCCCTCGACGCCGAGCGCGGCAGCGCGGCGTGCGGCGGCGAGATAGGCGTCCGGATCCTTGAAGTCGCCGAACGGTCCGTCGATCGGGCGCAGACCATAGGCCCGGCAGGCGACGACCATTCGCGACAGGGCGAAATGCCACTGGTCGCCGGGATAGTCGGGATTCAGCCCGCCGATGCTGGTCGTGCGGGCGCGGACGCTCGCCGCGAAATCCGCGACGCCGAAATGCATCGCTTCGACCCGGCGGCTCGATTGCGCGATGGCCTCCACGTTCGCCATGCCGAGGGCCGTCTCGATGAGCACTTCGATGCCGATCCGGTGGGGGAGGGCCCGTGCCTCCTCGATCTGCGTCAGGAGCGCATCCACCATGTACACGTCCGACGGCGTGCCGACCTTGGGGATCAGGATCGTATCGAGCCGATCACCCGCGAGCTCCACGATGTCGATGACATCGCGATACATGAAGTGCGTGTCGAGCCCGTTGATGCGGAGGGACACCGTCTTGCCCCGCCCGCGCCAATCGTAATCGCGGAGTGCTTTGACCGCGTGTCCGCGCGCCACTTCCTTCTCGCCCGGTGCGACGGAGTCTTCGAGGTCGAGGAAGATGTAGTCGGCATCCCCATGCAGCGCCTTGCCGAACAACTCGGGGCGGGAGGCGGGCACTGCCAGCTCGCTGCGCTGCAGACGTTGGCGAGCGGGTTCGATTCGAGTGAAGCTCATGAGACGCTCCGGTCGCGTTCAGCGATCACTCATGCGCCAATCGCGGCCGTGCGTGCCGCTGGCTTGTCCTCCCTGGGTCCCTTGCCACCCTGCGCCGCCCGGGTTTCCGGGGGCGCCGCGCCGGCGCGGGCGGCCAGCGGTGCGGCAGTCGAGCGGTAGTACTCCTGCGCGGCGCCCACGCCAGCGCCGAGCGTGACGGGAATGCCCGTGTCGCGCATCGCCATCTCCGCGCCGGCCAGCGCGCCGAGCAGCATGAGCTCATTCAGATCGCCGAGGTGTCCGATGCGGAACAGCTTCCCCGCCATCTCGCTGAGTCCCGCGCCGAGGGCGAGGTCATAGCGCCGGAACGCCACGTCGATGACGTCGGCGCCGTTGATGCCGGGCGGCACCATGACCGCAGTCACGGTGTCGGAGTTCCACTTCGGTTGTTTGGCGCAGACCGTGAGTCCCCATGCCGCGACGGCTTTCCGGCAGCCTTCCGCGAGGCGGTGGTGCCGGGCGTACACGTGGTCCAGTCCTTCCTCGGACAGCATGTCCAGCGATTCGCGCAAGCCGTAGAGCAGCGGGATGGACGGCGTGTACGGGAAGTATCCCGTGGCGTTGGCCTTGATCATGTCGCCGAGATCGAAGAACACGCGCGCGCACTTAGCCTGTTCGCGCTTCGCGAGGGCGCGTTGGCTCATCCCGAGAATGCCGAGTCCCGCCGGGAGCATGAACCCTTTTTGCGAGCCGGTGATCGCGGCATCCACGCCCCATGCGTCCATCGCAAACGGGAGGCTGCCAAGCCCACTGACGCTGTCCACGTAGAGGAGGGCGGGGTGGCGGGCGGCATCGAGCGCTTTGCGGACGCCGGCGATGTCGCTGGTCACGCCAGTCGACGTTTCGTTGTGCACGACGAGCACGCCTTTGATCTCGTGCTTGTGATCGGCCTTGAGTGCCGCCTCGATCTGGTCGAGCGGCGCACCTTCACCCCACGGGGTCTGGATGACATCCACGACAAGGCCGAGTCGTTGCGCGCAGTCGATGAACAGATGGCTGAACTGGCCGTAGCGCGGGGCGAGCACACGGTCGCCGGGCGAGAGCGTATTGGCGAGGGCGGTCTCCCACATGCCGGTGCCGGTGGCGGGAAACACGAATGCCTGGCCGGACGTGGTACCGAAGACCGTTTTCAGGTCTTCGAGGATGGGCCGTACGAGTCCGGGGAAGCTCGAGGACCGGTGGTCCTCCATCGGCCGGTGCATTGCCCGGAGAATGCGATCCGGGACGTTCGACGGGCCGGGAACAAACAGGAAATTGCGACCGGGCATGAGCGCGGTTCCTCCAAACGAGTGGGGGGCGGCGCTACCTCCTCCCGCGCCCGGGAGGTCGACCACACTGCAAGTGCAAGGCCCTGAGCCTGCCCCACAGAAACAGACCGAGCAGGGAGCGCGCGCCGCCGCGTGCCCCCCGCGACATCGTCATTGACTACGCCATCAGCTGCAACTGCGCCAACAGCGGCACGACCGCCGCCAGGCTATCGGACCAATGCTTCGACTTCGGCCGCTTTGCAGGTGTTGTCGTGATTCGGGTAGGCGTGTCCACAGTGAATGCACTGTTCGCCGAACCCTGTCCGCTTCCAGATCAAATAGTAGACCGCGCGCTGGAGTCCGGCGATCCGTTCGTTGATTTGCCTGAGGTCCGTGTCGGGAGAGGGCATCGCATCCAAGCTGGTAGGAGTCACAGCCGGCGCGTCGGGCGCCAGCACGGAAGGTGATGCCGGTAGAATAGCTGCGCGCACGCGCCCGGCAAGGGGCGCTGGGCGGATCGTGCGCTCGGATCGCCGCGGCAATCCGGACGGGCGCCCATCGGAGCGGCCACGGTGACCGATTCCGCCGTCGGCTGCCCAGGTTATGGGCCCGCGCGCGGATCGCCGGTCGATCTCGCGCGTGTGCAAGTGACACTGCCCCGCCCGGCGTCTCCCCATCAAACAGGTCACTCAGGCCACGTTGGCGGAGGACAGGCCAGCCGCCCGTGAAGGCCGCCGTATCCGGGGGAGACGACGATGCTGTCCCGCACGATCCGATTCGGCCGCGGCCGTGGCCTGCTGGCTGGCTGTGGCCTTGAGCGCGGTTCCCGAAGCCCGGGCGTCTGGCGCAGGGAATGCTGATTCCGCGCGGTATGCCGTGTCTGGCGTGGCGCCTGTCCGGGCAACGGCTGTTTTGCCCGGTGATGGCCGCCCCGGCGGTCGAGCGGACGAGTAGCCAGGTCGTCGCCACTCTTGCCGACCGGGTGGTTCACTACGAAGTCACGGAGACATTCGCCAACTTCGGACCGCGGTTGGCCGAGGCGGACTACGTGTTTCCACTTCCCGCGGGCGCGGCGTTTCAGGATCTGCAGCTCTCGATCAATGGGCAGCTCGTCGCGGGCGAGGCGCTCAATGCCACCGAGGCACGCGGCGTCTATGAGGAGATCGTGCGCCGCCTGCGCGATCCCGCGCTCGTGGAGTGGATGGGCGACGGGATGTTGCGCGCCCGGATCTTTCCGATCGCGCCGAACGAGGTGAAGAAAGTCGTGGTGCGTTTTCAGACCGTCGCGCAACGGGAAGGCGACGCGATCCGCGTGGACTATGCCGGGGCGAGGCCCACACGATCCCCGTGCCGACCTATCGCCACGCGATCGGCAGAAACGACAGCGTTGGCATCCGTTGCCGCCCCGCCGACGTTCTTCACGCTTTCGCCTACCACGCCGGCCGACGAATTCGGCACCGCCTACTCACCGACACACACCCTCGCGTACGGAACGCGACGGCGATCGCCGGACGATCCGCATCGACGGCGCCGCGCACGACATTACGATCCTGCTGCCCGTCAGCCACAGCTCGGCGGCGGCCGTGACGATGCTTCCGTATGCGGCGGGCGACGGACCGGGTTTCGCACTCATCACGGTCGTCACCCCCTGCGGTGCACGTCGTGCCGACGCCGCGGGATCTCACCTTCGTGCTCGACGTCTCGGGCTCGATGAGCGGACGCAAGATCGAGCAGGCCCGGGCGGCCGGACGGCAGGTGCTCGCGACGCTCACACCGCGGGACCGGTTCCGGCTCATCGATTTCTCCACCGATGTGCGCACGTTCTCCGATCACTACGAGACCGCCACGCCCGAGCACATCGCGGCGGCCGAGCGATACCTCGACCAGCTCGAGGCGGATGGATCGACGAACATTGAGGCGGCGCTCCGCGCCGCGCTACTCCGGACCAGGCGACGGTAACGGTGACGAGCACGGAGGCGACTCGCGGCTTCCACTCACGCTCTTCATCACGGACGGCGAGCCCACGATCGGCGAGCGGAGCGCGCCCGCGCTCGTGGCGCAGGCCGTCGCGGCGCTGGGACATACCCGCCTCTTCACATTCGGGCTCGGTGCTGACGTGAACAGCTCGCTCCTCGAACAGCTCGCCCTGCAAGGCCATGGAACCGCGCAGTTCGTCCGTCCCGATGAATCAGTGGAGCGGGCGGTATCGCTCGTGGCGAGCCGCCTCACCAATCCGGTGATCACCGATGTCTCGCTGTCCACCGACGGCGTGCGCCTGACGCACCTTCTTCCGGCCCTGCCCGCCGACCTGTTCGCCGGGCAGGATCTCATATTGCTGGCCCGGTATCAGGGAAGCGGACCGTCACAGCTTCGCTTTACCGGACGCACGGCCACCGGGCCTGTCTCCTGGTCGGCGTCGGTCACCTTCCCCGAGCGCGAGCGCGCCAATCCATTCGTCGCGCGGCTGTGGGCGACGCAGCAGATCGGATATCTCGAGGCCGAGCGGCACCGCACCGGACCCTCCGCAGAGCTGGACGCGGAGCTAGCCAGCCTCGGCGAGCGTTACGGGATCCCGACGGAGCTGACGTCGTATCTCGTCCGCGAGCCGATGACGACGGCGGGCATCAGCACCGTCGCCCTCACCCATGATGTTCCAGCGCAAGGCGGCCTCCGCCGGCACTGCCGGACAGACCGTCGTCCGCGAGCGGGAGGCGTACCTCGACGCCAAGCAGGCGTCGGCGCAGCGAGCGGTCGTCAATCTTGCGAGCGCCGACAGTGCCGCAGGCACCCGGACATGCTGGGCGCTCCGGCCAACGCGGCGCGAGCCGGAGGCGGCTTGGGCGCGCACGAACGACACGCGGCGCGCCGGCGACCGGACGTTCGTGATGCGCGACAGCGTGTGGACCGACACGCGGTACAAGCCCGCCGCGGGGCTGCGCGTGGTGCGCGTGCAGGCATTCTCCGACGCGTATTTCGCACTCGCCGGGCGGTGCCGGATCTCCGGGACGCGTTCGCGGCTGGCGATCGCGTGCTGGTCGCTGGGCCGGTCGATTGCCGTCGAGGTGACACCGTCCGGTGTGGCCACGCTTGCCGATGCAGAAGTGGCGGCCGTGCACGCCGGGTGGTAGAGTCGCCTCATGGCGGACGCCGACCGGCTGTTTCACACGTACCACGCTCCGCTCGTGCGATACCTCACGCGGCGGCTTGGGGACCGTGATTGGGCCGAAGAAGTGGCGCAGGAGACATTTCTGCGGGCCCTGCGCCAGGAGACGATCGTGAACGAACGGGCGTGGCTGTTCGCGGTGGCGACCAATCTCGTTCGCGATGAAGCGCGTACGCAGGCTCGCCGGCGGCGGCACCTGGCGCTGCTGGCCGAGGAAGAGCGGGACTCCGTCGCAGAGCAGCCGGTCACGTGAGTGGAGCGTGCGCAGGAAGCGGCGCTGGCGCGGCGTGCGGTGGAGTCTCTGGCCGAGCGGGACCGGCTGGCCTTGCTGATGCGTGAGGAGGGATTGGACTATCCTGAGATCGCGGAGGCGCTCGGGCTATCGGTGGGATCGATCGGCACGACACTGGCGCGGGCGCGCCGGCGGCTGGCCGAGACCTACGAGGCGATGCAGCGCGCGGCTGACGCGCGGGAGGCGCGGCGAGGGACATATGGCAGATCCTGAGGACGGCCGGATGAACGGCGAGCATCGTCGACGAAGGAGTCGTGCACGCGTGGCTCGACGGGCAGCTTTCCGGCGCCGAATGCGGCGCGTATCGAGGCACACATCGCCGGGTGTGCGGCCGTGCGCGGCGATCGTCGCGGAAGCGCGCGGATTCATCGCGGCATCGTCGCGCATCCTGACGCGGTCTGGATGGCGTCCCCGCGCGGGTCGTGCCGCAAGTCGCGGACCCGACCGCGCGTCTGGCAGGTGCGCGCGGCAGCGGCCGTGGTGGTCGTCGCGCTCGGCGCCGCGGCGGTGCTGAGCGATGCGGGCGGCCGTCTGGGCCAACTCCGCGAGGAGCGCGCGGTTTCGCGACAGCCGTCTACGACATTGCCTGCCCGGCATGCGGGCGCGGACAGTGAAGTGGCGCCGCCCGCCGCGGTCCCGATCCCCGCCGGCGGCGTCTCCGGCGCGCACGACACCGCGCACAGCCGTGCCGGCGCCCACGCAACACGCGCAAAGTCCGCAACAGAGCAGCAACACGAGCAGCAACACGGCAGCAAAACCAGCAGCAGCAGATGCAGCCACAGAAAGAGCTACAGGCCCAGCAGCGCGAGAACAAGAAAGCAGCGGCGCTGGACGACGCAGGCAGCGATCCGCCGTGGCGCGGGCGGGGTATTCGGGGGGCAAGCCGTGCGCCGGCCCCGCGAGATTCGCCACCAGCCGCGGCGCCGTCGGCGATGACGTCCGCATTCGCCGCCAAGGCGGCACCGTCCAGTGTGGGCGGCAATCGGCCGCGGCCGGGATCGGCCGACTCGACGGTGTCCGCCAGCGTGGCCGGGGCCTTCACCCTACGGCGGCTGGCGTCGAATGCCGCCTACCGCCGCTGCGTCGGCCAAGTCGTGACGGTCTCCCAGTCCGCCGGCGCGAGTGCTGGCGAGAGTGCTGGCGAGGTGCTGGCGAGAGTGCTGCGTGCGCCTGCGCATCCGACGACCGTCCGGCTCGATTCAGCGCCGCATAGTGCTCCGGGTCGCGGATTCGTGGTGGCCGCGACCAGTGGTCAGGGCAATCTCGATGGCTGGTGGATTCCGGCAGGCGCCGATTCGGCCGTCGTGTCGCTGACGAATCCCGGCGCCGCGACTGCCGTGCCGATGGCCGATTCTGTCAGCGCCGGTATCGGAGGTGCGATCCCCGTGACTGTGACGCGCGTGCGCTGCGAGTCGCCATGAACGGCGCGGGAATTATGGCTGGGGGAACACCGCGGACGGGTCGGTGGTCTCGAACCACCGTCCGAGCCAGCGGATGCCAGCCGAGAGCTCGATCGCGGCGACGGTGACCGAGGCAATCAGTGCGGCGACGGCGGCGGCCGAATTGGGCCCATCGCCCGTCATGGGGATGAGCACGGCGAACGCGGCGAATATCGGAGGCGTGAGCAGCACGGCGAGACCGAGGAGTGACGCACCGACGGTCAGGATCCGTTGGCCGAATACCTCGAGTCCGCCGGTTCCCGTGCCACCAAGGCGGATCCAGGCCGGAAACAGAAGCGCCGCGGTGTTCTGCACGAAGAGACTTGCGCAGTTGATGAACGGCAGCGCCACGAACGCGACCAGGAACTTCGCGTCGCGAGTGATCGAGAACATGTAGTGTGATGACGGGTCCGCGGCGCCACTGGCCGCACTGCCGTTCCAGGCGAGCAGTGAGTATGCCCCGATGAGCAGCAGCCACTGGCCGCACGTGAGGGCCAGCGCTGACGACGCGATCTCCGCGAAGACGAGCGACGTACCGGTCAGCGGCAGTGTGCGCAGCACATCGAGGTGGAGCAGATCCTGCCGCAGGTCGTTGCGGACGGTGAGCGGTCCCATGATGACGAGGAAGCCGGTCGCCATGATGGCGAGTGTGGCCAGCAACGCGGTGGCGTTGTGAATGTCGGCGTCCCCGAGGAGGCCTGCTTGCCAGAAGATGCTGATGATGACGCCGAGCGCGATGACGGTGACGAAGATCGTCCGAAAGCGCGTCCCACGCGCCAGCGCCAGCGTGTTCTTCCACAGGACCGCGACTGACGGATCGCCCAGCGCGGCGAGGGGCAGGACGAAGCGGCGTATGGGTGCCGGTCCCGTCCGCACGAACCGCGGCCGGGTGCCGCTGATCGCGGCAAATGAGCCGCTGACCTTTGCGATCGAGTCGCCAAGGGTGCCGACGACACTGGTCGTCGGATATGCCGCCCCCGCACCGCGCCCGCGACGCGCAGCGAGCCGCATGGCGCGCCGGGCGGACGCTTCGACGGCGGCGTCCTCGAACACCGCATTCGGCGCGCAACACCCACACGATATGCAGCGCCATCAGAATGATTGCGGGCCACAGCGCGGACAGCCATGCGCGCGGCGTGGTGGCATAGGACGCCGCGAGTACGGTGCGAAACGGCCACAGCACCGCGGCGGGGAGCGGTGCGCCGAGGGCGGTCCCCACATGAATCAGGGCCGGTGGCACGTCGCCAAGCGTTGGCGCGCCCGGCCATGCTCGGAGCGCCGTCACCAGCAGGATCAGCGTGCCGGCCTCCGACGACGACCAGCGGAATGACGTTGCGCCGGAGGCCGCGTCCGCGCTGCATCGCGCCTTCGCGCACCAGGCCGGCCGCCATCTGGTGCAGGGCGAGGACGGAGAAAAACACCCAGAGTGACACCATGCGAAGTGGCGAAGGCAGGCTCGCGCCAGCGCCGTGCACGATGACCGCGATGAAGAACGCGCTGGCCAGCAGCCCGATCTGGAGGCGCCAGACCTTGTAGAGCACCAGCTGGCGGCGCGACATCGGCGCCGGGAAGAGGAACTGCAGCTCCGCGTTGGAGAACGCGAGCGCCGTATTGGCGCTGCCGACCAGCCACCATTTCGCGACGAGGAGCGCGAACCCGAAGGCGGTCAGCGCCGTCACCGCGGGGAGCGTCCTCGGATCAGCCGACCGTGGCAGGACGGCGCCAACGCCACCCGTCTGGCCGCCTGGGCGATAGATGAGGAAGACGAGGTACAGGATCGCGACCGCGACCGCGACCAGATAGCGCGGTGAGCGCAGGCGTCGTGCTTGCGCCCGCAACCGGTTGCGCACAGTCCGCGATGCGAGAAACGACAACGCGGCGGATGGCCCGGTCCGGCGCGTGTCACCGCCTGTCACGAGGCCGGCGTGTCTCCCGTTAACGCCAGGAAGACATCCTCGAGGCTCCGCCCCGCGAGTTCCGGCCGCTCGGCCATGATGGACGCCATCGAGCCGTAGGCGACCCGATGCCCGCGCACGAGCACGAGAATGTGCGTACAGAGCTCCTCGACGAGATGCAGCAGATGCGAGCTGAGGACGACCGCCGCCCCATCGCGAGCCCGTTGGGCGATCGTCGCCTTCATCTTCCGGATCCCGGCGGGATCCAGTCCCGTAAGCGGCTCGTCGAGAATCAGCGCAGATGGGGAATGCAGTAACCCACAGGCGATGGCCAGCTTTTGCCGCATGCCTCGCGACAGCTCCGCGGGCAGGGCGTTGCGTTTGTCGAGGAGCTCGAGTTCCGCGAGCAGCGGGCCGGACCGCGCCGGCGCGTCCGCCACCTGATACAGGCGGGCGATGAACTGCAGGTGTTCATCGACCGTGAGGTACTCGAAGAGCTGGGGTTCGTCGGGGATGAACGCCAGGGCGGACTTGGCCTCCCGAGGTGCCGTGGCCAAGTCGGCCCCGGCGATCCGAATCGCCCCGCGGGTCGGGATGATGATGCCGGACAGACACCGCAGCGTGGTGGTTTTGCCGGCCCCGTTTGGGCCCACCAGTCCCATGACCTCACCCGGTGCGACGCGAAACGACAGGTCGTCCACGGCGACAACGTCGCCGTACAGCTTGGTGAGTCCGCTGACCTCGATCACGCGGGTAATCTACACCTACGAGAGACACTACGGGAGAGCGGCGCAGGGCACGCCCGGGCTCGGGGGAATCATCCCGTCACTGGCCATCCCGCTCGTCCCATTCCGCACCCCGCCACCAACATTCACTTTCAGGGGTGCGATATTAGGGGCACGCGGGGACCCTCGGAGTGGTGGGGGCCAACGCAGCGGGCGGGCGCTTTGCGCTATTCCACCGACACCCACCGGGAGTACGCCGATCCATGTCCTCGTTTTCATTGCTCCACCCGGCCAGCCAAAAACAGCGAGACGCTGTCCTTTCCCTACTGCGGTTTGTCGCGGGATTGCTCTTTTTCATTCACGGCACGCAGAAGTTGTTCGGAGTGCCGGCCGACGCGGGTCCGGCTGCGCATGGAACCGTACAACTCATGTCGCTGTTCGGGCTTGCCGGGTGCATTGAGACTTTTGGCGGGGCGTTGATCTGTCTCGGATTGTTTACCCAGGCCGCGGCATTCATTGCGTCGGGCGAGATGATGGTCGCGTACTTCAAGGTGCATCACCCCCGCTCGATCTTCCCGATTCTCAATCACGGCGAGATCGTCGTGATGTTCTGCTTCGTGTTCTTCTACCTCGCCTTCGCGGGCGGCGGCCCTTACAGTCTGGACGCCATTCTGCGTAAGCGCACACCGGCCGGCGCACCGGAAGACTGAGACGCCGGCGCCCACGGCGCCCGAGGGCGTGGCGTATTCTCCGAGAGAGGACGAACGATGGCTTCCAAGAAATCCGCGCGCCGCACCACCAAAACCACGACCGGGCCCAAGGCCTCTTCGGCCAAGGCCTCGTCGCCGCGTGGCGCCACAAAGTCCCGAGGGGTCACGGCCCGGGCGGTTACCGCGCGAGCGGTCAGCCCGCACCTCTTGCCGCCCGGAAGGAAGGCGCCGGATTTCACGCTCCGGAGCACGCCGGACAAAAGCGTCACGCTGAGCGAGTTCCGAGGGCGGCCGGTGATCCTCGCGTTCTATCCGGCGGATTGGAGTCCCACGTGTGGTGATCAGCTCGCGCTGTACAACGAAGTCCTCCCGGAGTTCGAGCGGCACAACGCCCAGCTGATCGGCATATCGGTGGATGGCGTCTGGTGCCACGCTGCCTACGCCAAGTCGCGCAACCTGCGGTTTCCGCTGCTCGCGGACTTCGAGCCCAAAGGAGCGGTGGCGAAGACGTACGGCACCTACATGCCATCCGCTGGCTGGAGCGGGCGCGCCTTGTTCGTCCTTGACGGCACGGGCACGATCCGCTGGAGCTACCTCTCGCCGATCGGCGTCAACCCGGGAGCCGATGGCATTCTCACGGCGCTCGAATCCCTGGGCGCGGCGGGCCGGGCTGCGGCGGGCCGGGCTGCGGCGCGCCCCGCGCGAACCTAGAGGGTCTGCACGCGATGAGCCGTCTCATGCCGCCGCCCGGCGCGCGCGACCATGCGCGTGGCCCGGCAGATGCACCGGCGACACTGGTCGAATACGGCGACTACGAATGTCCGCACTGTGGCACCACCTATCCGGTCGTGCGGGCGCTCGAGCGGCGGTTCGGTGACCGGCTGCGATTCATTTTCCGGAATTTTCCTCTGACGCAGGTGCATCCGCACGCCGAGCATGCGGCGGAGGCGGCGGAAGCGGCGGCTCACGCGGGCAAGTTCTGGGAGATGTACGGCGCGATCTTCGAGCATCAGGATGCGATGACCGATCACGACCTGGCCGGCTACGCCGCGGACCTGGGGATCGATCCTTCGGTGATCACGCACGCGTTGGCGGCCCACACGTATGCGCCACGGGTAAAGGACGATTTCATGAGTGGCGTGCGCAGCGGCGTGAACGGCACACCGGCCTTCTTCATCAACGGCAAGAAATACGACGGCGACTACGATGCGGGATCGCTCGGAGACGCGATCGAGGAAGCGATCGCTGGCGCCACCGAGGGCGGCTAGTCGCTTCTGACCAGCTCCCGGTGCCACGCCCGGCCGAGCTCCGTCTCGAACCGGTCTCGCCAGTCGCCCGCGGTCGCGACGGTGGAGTCGAACACCGGCGTGTGGTCGCCCACGACACCCGCTGTCCCCAGTTTGCTGAACTCGTCCCGCGTCGCCGACTGAATCGCGCCGGACGCATCGCGATAATACACCCGCGATCCTCCGACCAGCGTCGTGCCGAGCGACTGTTGCAGGGACTGAAGCACGCGAAAAAGCCCATTGATCGAGCAGCCTGACGCGAACGCATCCGTCTGGTCGACGGCGACCGCGAGAAACTGGTCATGCCGCCAGTCGCGCGCGCACGTCAGGGCGTGGCCGTGTGCCTGCCATTGCGCCAGATACTCATCCACGTGGGCCAGGAGCTGCGCCGCCGGCGCACCAGTCAGCGGCTGCCCGGCGGAGAAAATCCACACGCGGGCGGAGCTCGGCAGCGAGGCGAACGGGACGACTGGCATCACCCCAAAGATAATACGGTGTCAGTTGCGTCCGAGCTCGTGGCGAAACGCCCCTTCGAGGTGCGGATAGTCGAATGAGAATCCCGCCTCCTCGAGCACGCGCGGAAACACCTGCTGGCCGGCGAGCAGCGCCTCGTCGGCGAGCTCGCCGTAGAGGAGACGCACCGCAAACGCCGGGACGGTCGCGACCGCGGGGCGGTGGAGCACGTGGCCCAGGACCTTGGCGAATTCGGCGTTCCGCACGGGGTACGGCGCGGTGATGTTGGCCGGTCCGTGCACGGTCTTCGCGGTGAGCAGAAAGCAGAGGGCGCGGACCACATCTTCCCGAGCGACCCAGCTCATCCACTGATTCCCGGTGCCGATCTTGCCGCCGCCGCCGATCTCGAACACCGGGATCAATTTGGCCAGCGCGCCGCCACCATGCCCGAGCACAACGCCGAAGCGGGGATGCACGGTGCGGATCCCGGCGTCGCGTGCGGGCGCGGCCGCGTCCTCCCATTCACGCGTGACCTGGGCGAGAAATCCGGAACCGGCGCCCGCGGTTTCATCGACGGGGTCGTCGCCGCGATCTCCGTAGAAGCCGATGGCGGATGCCGACAGGAAGACGGCCGGTGCGGGCCGCAACCCGGCGATCGCGCGAGCCAGCAGCGCGGTGCTGTCGACCCGGCTAGAGCGAATCTGACGTTTTCGCTCCGCCGTCCAGCGCTCGTCGACCGGTGCGCCGGCCGAGATGCACGACCGCCCCCACGCCGGCGAGTGCGGCCGCGTCGAGTTGGCCCCGTGCCGGGTCCCAGATGACGGACTCGCCGGCCGCCGCCGCGGTCCGCGTCAGACGGACGACCGGATGGCCCGCGGCGCGCAGCGCCGAGACGAGGGCCGAGCCGATGAACCCGGATGCGCCGGTGACGGCGATCCGGACGGGCGACGGTGCGGGCGCCAGCGTCAGCTCTTTGGGGAAGCGTCCGCGGCCTGCTGCGCGGCCTCGGCTCCCTGAAAGCCGATCCGGCTGTGCGTCCCGTCGCAAAAGGGCTTCGTCACGGATGCGCCGCAGCGGCACAGGGCAATCGATTTGCCGGAGCCCTTCGCGGAGACCAGCGGCTGCCCAGCTTCGTCGACGATCTGCACCTGGGCGACATCGTCACCGAGGATCTTGTATGGTCCGTTCGCTTTGACAACGATGGTGATCGGCATGCGAGGGGGGTTAGAGGAGAGAGAACGCCTACGACCGCACGGGAGGGATGACGGGAACGGCGCCCTGGGCCGCCTGCGCCGCATACCGCTTGACGCGTGCCAGCATCGCGTTGAGGCCCGCCTCCCGGGCACCGAGTCCGATGCTGTCCATCATCTGGCGCGCAAAATCGCCGGGAATGCCCAGCGCGGTATTGGGCGGCTGGTCATTCACCGCCGCCAGCAGGATGGCGAGAAATGCGGCGATCGTCGGCGATCGGCGCGCATTGACTTCGGCGTAGAAGTGCAGCGTCCCATCGGGCCGCACGTCAGGATACAGATCGACCTGCGTCTGGCACTCGGGGATCGCGAAATCAGCACGATCGAGATTGCGGAATCGCTCGGGCAGTGGCTCGAGCTTTTTGGAGTACTGCACGAGTGCCTGCATCTTCTCTTCACGGGAGAGCCCGCGGAAATACTGGAGTGTGCGGGCTACGGACGGCGGCACCGGGGGAGATGTCTCATCGGCCATACCGCAATATGACCACCCGGCCGGGTGGGTACCAATGCGTGTGACGATCATTGCGGCCGGCTCGCGCGGCGACGTGCAGCCATACGTCGCGCTCGGCCGCGGGCTGCGCGCCGCCTGCCACCAGGTGACGATGGCCACGCACGAAACCTTTCGCGAGTTCGTGACCTCGCACGGGCTCGGGTTCGCGACGCTGGCGGGCGACCCTCGTGCCATGGTCGCCGCCGCGGATCGCTGGATCGCGAGCGGCCGGAACCGGGACATCCTGCCTGTCGTCCGCGATCTGTTCCGCCGGGTGCGCCCAGTGCTGGACGCGTGGCTCTCGGATTTCTGGCGCGTGGCGCAGGGCAGTGATGTCCTCGTGTACTCGCCGGTCGCGACTCCGGCCTGGAGCGTGGCCGAGCGTCTCGGCATTCCGGGCATTGCCGCGTATCTGCAGCCGCTGCATTGCACGCGCCATTTCGCAGCGGCCGGCGTGCCAAGCACGGCGAATCTGGGCAGTGTGTTCAACGTGGCGACGCACCTGCTGACGCAGCAGTCCATGTGGCTTCCCATTCGCCGTCAGATCAATGCGTGGCGGCGGGATACGCTGGGACTTCCGGCGGCGCGGGATCCGGGGCCGTTGGGCCAGACGCGCGAGGCCGCGTCACTCCCGGTGCTGTACGCATTCAGCCCGCTCGTCGTGCCCAAACCTCCGGACTGGAACGCATTGATCCGGCTTACGGGGTACTGGGTGCTCCCTCCTGATCCCGCGTGGCGTCCGCCCCCAGCGCTCGACGCATTTCTCGGAGCCGGCCCGGCGCCCGTGTACATTGGATTCGGCAGCATGACACCGGCGCGCGCGGGCCGTCTGACGGCGATCGCCGTGGATGCGTTGGCCGCGGCCGGCCAGCGGGGTGTGCTGCTCGGGGGTGGGGCGCGTTTGGCGAGGGCGACCTGCCGTCCACCGTCATCGCGGTGCGCGACGTGCCGCACGAATGGCTGCTGCCGCGGATGCGGGCCATTGTCCATCACGGCGGAGCGGGTACGACCGGTGCTGCGCTTCGCGCGGGGGTGCCGTCGATCGTCGTTCCGCTGGGATTCGATCAGCCGTTCTGGGGCCGCCGGGTGTATGCGTTGGGTGTAGGACCCCGGCCGATCTCGCGGCGGCGGCTGACTGCGAGCTGGCTGGCACAGGCCATCCAGACCGCGACCACCGATGGCGCAATGCGCGCTCGCGCCGCCGATCTGGGCATGGCGCTTCGGGCGGAGCATGGGGTCGAGGTGGCGGTCGCCGAGATCGAGGCGATCGTCGCCGGATATCGGCAAACGAGGGCAGTGGCGCGGCCTTAGCCCGTCGCGCGGCGTGCCCCGCGGCGCATCCCGGAGAGCTGGGTCTCGAACGCGCCATCGTCGTACGCCTCACTGAACTCCTTCCAGTAGCCGCGGACGATGTCCGCGTACCACCGCATGAAGTCGGACAGTGGGTGCGTCCAGGAGCGCTGGTGTCCGAACTCGATCCATTCGTCGGCGGTCGCCGAACCCTGGTGGCCGCTGCTGCGGAGCTGCCCCCACGCGATGACGTTGGCCATGACGCGGTGGGCGACGTCGAGACGTGCGCGCTCGTCGCGCACGCGCGCGAACGACAGCCGGTCTTCGGAAGGCTGCAGCTCGCGAAGAATGTAGGATGTGCGGCCAAGACGCAGCGGCTGGAGGAGTGCAGGCGAGACGGCCTGGACGCGCCGCTGAATCGAGACCACGCGGCCAGCTTCCGATGTCCACCGGGGCTGCCGGACAGGGACGGTCGGCGCGAGCGCCGACGGTGCGGCCTCCTTGAGGTCGAGCACCACATTGCCGTAGGGGCCACCCGCTCCGTGGACCAGGATGGTGGCGCGCTGGAGGCCGAGGCTTCCAGTCCCCGCGATCCGCCGCGCGACATTGATCACCCGGTAGAACTCCGGCGCCTCGCGTGAGACGTGCGCGTGCGCCAGGGCGCGCACGACACGCTGCTTGTCCTCCCGCGACATTGCGAGTGCGCGGCGGCCGTCGATGCGCAGGCGGCGACGACCGTCGGCCACGGTCGTGCGCTCGGCGAGCAGGTCCTTCTGCGTGCGTCGCTTGACGCGGCGCAACAGCTGCTTGACGAGACCGCGCGCCGTGGCCCGCTCGACCCACAGGGGTTTGCCCACACGGAGGGCGTGGGTATACGCCAGGTGCGCCTGATGGCTGAACATGCGCGCCTCGGCCGCCGATACCCCGAGGTCCGTGATGGCGAGCAGCGTGCTGGTGGCAAAACGCGCCAGATCACGGCCCCCGGGGGCGAGGGCCGCCTCGTCGAAGTCGTTGATGTCGAAATAGGCGAGGCCATTCTCGCCTTTGTAGCTCCCGAAGTTCTCCAGATGCAGGTCCCCGCATGCCCACGCCAGCGGCGACGTGTCGAGCGGGGAGCTCGCGGGCCAGTCGCGGTAGAAGAGGTGCGCGGTGCCGCGGAAGAATCCGAACGGGCTCCGTCGCATTGCGGCGTACTTGAGGGCGAGCCGCTCGGGTTCCCGGCCTTGGTTGAATCGGAGGATGCGAGTGACGACCGAGAGCGCCATCACCAGCCCCCGTGATGCCGCGTCAACTTTCGCCCGCCGCTGAAGGTTTCGCCGGTGGCCCGGTGTCCACCGGCCGGCCCGCATTGGCCTGTTCACGGATGATCGTGACGCCGCTCGCGGCCGCCAGCGACGCGCCGGTCTCGCGGAGACGGCTCAGGATTCCGATGGTAATGGCCTGCTGTGCATCCATATACGCGGTGTAGTCCGGCGACTCGACCACGTATACCGTCTCGACCGCGATGCCCTGGTTGGTGGGCACGGTGACGTGCGATCTCGCGATCCGGACCCCGCGTTGCGCCTCCACGATCTCCCGGATCAGCGGCGGCACGCTGGCGATCGCCTTGGCGGGGGCGGTCTGGTCGAGCGTGATCGTGAGCGTGATCGTGCGCTCGCGCAGCCGGCGGTAGTTCTTGATCCGGCTCTTGAGCAGATCGCCATTCGAAAAGATGATCTGCTCGCCGGAGTTGGAGCGGACGCGGGTCGTCTTGAGCCCGATCCGCTCGACCGTGCCGCCGAGTGTATCGACGGCGATGGGGTCGCCGACCACGAAGGGCTTGTCCAGCACGATCGACAGCGCGGCGAACAGATCACCCAGGATGTTCTGCACGGCGAGGGCGAGCGCGATGCCGGTGACGCCAAGGCCGGCGATCAGGGTCGTGATGTGGACCCCGAGGCTGTCGAGCGCGATGAGCGCGATCAGCAACCACAGCACGATCCGGGCGACGACACCCAGTGCGGCCACCGTCGTGCGGCTGGCCTTACCGCCATCCCCCGAGTCGTCGCCACTCGGCGTCGAACGGCCGGAGATGTAGTAGTTCAGCACCACGCCGATGATGCCGTCGCCCCAGATCGCGATCTGAAGGAGGAACGCCACGATCGCGATGCCGTGGACGGTCTCGTCCCAGCGCGGCGGAAGCGTGAGGCTGAGCGATGCGATACTCAGTCCCATCGCGAACAGGAAGAAATACCTGGTGCGCCGGATCACCATCGCGATCAGCGCTTCGGTGGCGCGTGCACCCGGGACCAGCGGCGTTCCTTTGCGCACCATCCGCCGGTGCGCGACTTTGCGGACGATCGACAGCAGCACGAACACGCACGCGAGAATGGCCAGTGCTACGAGCCAGTCACGGACCGTGTTGTGGTAGTACTCCCAGTCGAGCACGTTGAGTGGGCGCATCGATCCGCCAGACGTCAGGATTCGCCGGAGAAGGTGCAGGGAAGAAAGTGCAGGGAAGGAGGGACGCGCCGCTACTGGTGCCGCGAGATCGGCAGACGCCCCGGCGTATATTCCCGGCGCGGTGCCGGTGTCGCGTCTGGCCCAGCAATCCTGGCCCGCGGCGCGTTCGGGCCGTCCCCCCATTCGGTGTGCACGATGCCTGACCGTCTCCCGTGTCTGGCGGTAACCGCGCCAGGTCTCGCGCCACTTGCCGGACGCGAGTTGCGGGCGATCGGAATCACGCCACAGGCGGTCGCTGCCGAGGGCGTCAGCTTCAGCGCATCGCCGGCCGAGGTGTATGCCGCCAACCTCTGGCTTCGCACGGCGACGCGGGTGGTCATCCGTGTGGCGTCATTCCGGGCGGAATCCTTCGCCGAGCTCGAACGGCACGCCCGGCGCGTCGGGTGGGACCAGTACATCACGGCGGGCATGCCGGTCCGCATCCGGGTGACCTGCCGCAAATCACGTCTCTACCATTCTGATGCGGTCGCCGAGCGGATCGCGGGAGCGGTCCGCCGCGCGGGGGGCGTGCCTGCGCTGGAGCCGGACCGTGCCCCCGTGACCGGGCCTGCGACTGAGGACTCGTCCGGACAACTCGTCGTTGTGCGGTTCTTTCGCGACGAATGCACCGTGAGCATGGACTCGTCAGGTGCGCTGCTCCATCGGCGCGGATACCGGCAGGAGACGGCAAAGGCTCCACTCCGTGAGACGCTGGCCGCGGCGGTCCTCATGGCCAGCGGTTGGGAGGGGCAGGGCCCGCTCCTCGATCCGTTGTGTGGTTCGGGCACGATAGTGATCGAGGGCGCACTCCTCGCCCGCCGGCGGGCGCCGGGACTTTCCCGGCCGTTCGCCTTTATGCAGTGGCCGCAGTTTGACGCCCCGGCGTGGGACGCGATCATAGCGGCCGCCCGGGACCAGGAGCGCGCGGCGGCGCCGGTCGCGGTGCACGGGTCGGACCGGGATGCAGGGGCGATGGCGGCCTCGCTCGGGAATGCGACCCGGGCCGGGGTGCAGGACGACATCCATTTCACGACCTGCCCGATTTCGGCCATCGAGCCCCCGCCCGGGCCGGGCTGGCTGGTGACCAATCCACCGTACGGGGTACGCGTGGGCGACCGAGACCGTCTTCGGAATCTGTACGCGCAACTCGGGCAGGTCGCGCGCGCCAAGTGCCCGGGCTGGACTGTCGCCCTGGTCTCCGGGAACCGCATGCTCACCCGTCAGACGCGGTTGCCGCTCGATGCCGAGATTCGCACGACCAATGGCGGGATTCCCGTGGAGCTGGTGCGGGGCGTGGCGTAACCCCGCTCGTACCGCCATCCCTTAGATTTCGCGTCCATGAATTCCGGCCCCGTTACCACCACATTCAACGACGCGTACATCGCGGAGCTGTTCGAGGCATATCGCCGCGATCCCGCGTCGGTGGACGACTCGTGGCGCCAGTTCTTCGATGTGGCGCAGCGCTTTGCGGACAGCGGCGCTCCAGCTGCCTCCGGCGGCGGACCCGCCGACCCGGTGCTGCTCAGGAAAGCCGCCGGCGCCGCGGCGCTCATGCAGGCGACCCGGTCGTACGGCCATTTCGCCGTGCAGCTCGACCCGCTGGGGACTCCGCCGCTTGGCGCACCGGAGCTGACGCCCGAATTCCACGGCATCAACGAGGGGGATCTCGACCTGGTACCGGGGAGCGCGCTCGGGTTCCCGCACATGGCCACGGCGGCCGATGTCATCCGGCGGCTGCGGTTCCGGTATTCGACGGCACTGGGCATTGAGGTGACGCACCTCGCGGCGGAAGAGGAGCGCAAGTGGTTCCGGCAGTTGCTGACCGCGGAGGCGCTGACCCGGCCGCTCACGCCGGATGAGAAGCAGGCGGTTCTGGTGCGACTGACCGAGGTCGACGGGCTGGAGCGGTTCATTGGCCGGGCGTACCCAAACGCCAAGCGATTCTCGATCGAAGGCACCGACGCACTGGTGCCGATGCTCGACGCGACGATCACCGAGGGGGCGGCGGCTGGCGCGCGCACGGTGGCGATCGCGATGGCGCACCGCGGGCGGCTCAACGTGCTTGCGCACATCCTGAGCAAGCCCTACGCATCGATCTTCGATGAGTTCGAGGGCAAGCACGAGGACAGTGGGACCGGTGACGTCAAATACCACCTCGGCGCGCAGGGAACGCGCACCCTTCCTGGCGGCGAGACGATCGGCATCGTGCTCGTACCCAATCCGAGCCACCTCGAGATGGTGAACCCGGTGCTCGAAGGCATGGCGCGGGCGCTGCAGCGTGACGGGACCGCGCTCCGGCATGAGCGCGTGATTCCGGTCTGCGTCCACGGCGATGCGGCGTTTCCGGGTGAGGGCGTGGTGTCGGAGACATTCAACCTCTCTCGGCTGGCCGGTTACAGCGTGGGCGGCACGCTCCATATCATCGTCAACAACCAGATCGGGTTCACGACGGATCCCGCCGAGGCGCGTTCGACGCACTATGCGAGCGACATCGCCAAGGGCTTCGACGTGCCCATCATTCACGTCAACGCCGACAATGCCGAAGCGTGCATCATCGCGGTCCGCATTGGCGTCGCCTACCGGACGCGCTTCCACAAGGACTTCCTGATCGACCTCGTGGGATACCGGCGGCATGGCCACAACGAAGGCGATGAGCCGGGATTCACCCAGCCGCTGGAGTCGCAGGCGATCAAGGCGCATCCCACCGCGCGCGTCGTCTGGGGCGAGCGGCTGGTGCGCGAAGGCGTGGTGGCCGCGGCGGTGGTCGCGAACGCAGAGCGCGAGATCATGGACCGGCTGGCCGCCGTGCACGAAGCGGCCACCACGGGAGCGGCCAAGGCGCCCGCGTACGATCCGCCACACCCGCCGGTGAAGCTGCCAACGCGGCCGATGGAAACGGCGGTGCCGGCGGAGCGCCTGATCGCGCTCAACGAGCGGCTCCTGACCTGGCCGGCGGGTTTGACGATTCACAGCCGGCTCGCGCGCACGCTGGCGCGCCGCCGCGAGGCATTGGGTCCCAAGGGATCGATCGACTGGGGACTCGCCGAGACGCTGGCGTTCGCGTCGGTGCTGACGGAGGGCACTCCCGTCCGTCTGTCCGGACAGGATGCCGAGCGAGGGACCTTCTCCCACCGGCATGCGGTGCTACACGATGCGAACACGGGTGCGCGGTACATCCCGTTGCAGCACCTCGAGGGTGGCGCGCCATTCGAGATCTACAACAGCCCGCTCTCCGAGACCGCGGTACTGGGCTTCGAATACGGCTTCAGCGCGGCGGTCCCCGAGGCGCTGGTGTTGTGGGAGGCGCAGTACGGCGACTTCGTCAACGTCGCACAGCCGATCATCGACCAGTTCCTGACGGCCGACCGGACGAAGTGGGGCCAGGACTCGGATGTGGTGCTGCTGCTGCCGCATGGATATGAAGGGGGCGGCCCCGAGCACTCGAGCGCGCGGCTCGAGCGGTTCCTGCAGATGTGCGCCGAGGAGAACATGGTGGTCGCGTATCCCACGACCGCGGCGCAGTACTTCCACATCCTGCGGCGGCATGTGAAGACGCCGTCGCGACGGCCGTTGGTGTTGATGACACCCAAGAGCCTCCTGCGGCTGGACCGCGCGGCATCGCGGCTGGCGGATCTCGCGACGGGGCATTTCCAGGCCGTCCTCGCCGATCCCGCGGCGTCCGATGCCGCAGCGCGCGAGCAGGTGACGCGAGTCGTGTTCTGCACGGGCAAGATCTACTACGATCTCAGCGCGGCCGACGTCCCGTCGCATGTGGCGCTGGTCCGCACGGAGCAGCTGTATCCGTGGCCACACGAGGGCGTAGCGTGGGCGCTCGATCTCTACCCCGGGGCCGACGAAGTGGTGTGGGCTCAGGAAGAGCCCAAGAACATGGGGGCGTGGACGTTCGTGGCGCCGCGCCTGCGCGCGGCGGCGGGCAACGCGATTCCGGTGACCTACATTGGCCGTCCCGAACGGGCGAGTCCCGCGGAAGGGTATCAGGCCTCCCACCAGCGCGAGCAGTCGCGGCTCGTCGCCGAGGTGCTGGGCCGGCGGCCGGCCGCACGAGTGCGGCGGGTCGTGGCCGGGATGGCACAGGAGCTCAGGCGAGCGCACCGCCGGCGAGCGCAGGCCGAGCCGGCGAACGCATCGGCGAATGCACCGGCCGCAGCGCCGGCCACCGGCGGCAAGAGCGCTTAGTGGCGCGCCCAGTGTGGACTTGGACGGCGCTCCTCTCGGGATTCGCCGCCGGGATCGCGTTGGCCCCGGGCCAGGCGTGGTCCCAGACCGCGGGGCAGGCGCCGCCCGGCGTGCCGCTGGCGCCAGCGTATGGCCGGGGTGGCGCGGCGGTGTCGGAGCTGGTCGCGGGACTGGGCAACACGATGCGCGTGCTGATGATCGGCGCCCATCCCGACGACGAGGACACACGGTTGTTGGCCTGGCTTGCCCGCGGGCAGCATGTCGACGCTGCGTACTTGTCGCTGACGCGCGGTGATGGGGGGCAGAACCTGATCGGAAACGAGCTTGGAGACGCCCTGGGCGTGATTCGCACGGAGGAGTTACTGGCGGCGCGACGGATCGATGGTGCACACCAGTTCTTCACGCGCGCCTACGACTTCGGATTCTCGAAGACCGCCGCCGAATCGTATTCACACTGGCCGCACGACTCGCTGCTCGGCGATGTGGTGACGATCGTGCGGGCGTTCCGCCCGCACGTGATCGTGGCGGTGTTCTCGGGCACGCCGCGCGACGGGCACGGGCAGCACCAGGTCTCGGGCCTGCTGGCACGCGAGGCGTACGATGCGTCGGGCGACACCGTGCGGTTCCCCGCGCAGCGGTATGGCGTGCCGTGGACCGCGTCCAAGTTCTACCGCGACCGGTCGTATTTCGGCGCGGGTGAGAACTCGCTGGCGATCAATGTCGGGGCGTACGATCCGCTGTTGGGTGTCACGTACTCCGACATCGCGGCGGCGAGCCGCAGCCAGCACAAATCGCAGGGGTTCGGCAACATTGGATCGTCAGGACCGGCGACCGCGTATCTCTTTCGAGAGGCGACGCGCGCGAACAGCGCCGTCGCGCCGGGACATGAACGATCGATGTTCGACGGGATCGACACGACGTGGAGGCGGTTTGCGCCGTCGGCGGCGCCGGCGGTCCGTGCCGCGATCGACTCCGTGCAGATGTTGATCGGGCGCATCGGCAGCCGGTTCAGCGCGTCGGCGCCCCGCGAGGTGCTCGGGCCGCTTGGCCAGCTCTGGCGCAATGAGTTCGTGCTCCTCTCGAACGGCGGTCCCGCGCCGAACGAGGCCGATGCGGGCATCTCGCCATCGGCGGCCGTCCCACCGCCCCGGACGGCGATCCAGTCGGACGCCTCCGACGACCGTGCAGGACGCGTTACGGCGTATCGAGCGCGCGATGACCCTCGCGTCCGGTCTCGACGTCTATGCCACATCGCCGTTCGATGTCGCGCCCGTGGGGCCGGGCGGCGCGCGCGTCGTCGCCGCCGTGTCCAATCACAACCCGGCGCCACTCCGGCCGCGAGCCGTGGGCTGGGAGACGCAGACGGCGAACGCCATCGTACCGGCTGGCGCGCCGGCGGCGCTCGCTCGTGACAGCACGTGGCGCGACACGGTCCTGGTGCACTCCGCCGCGGTGACGCAGCCGTGGTGGCTGGTGAAACCGCGGACCGGCGACCTCTTCGCCGTACCGGTTTCCCGCACGCCGGAAGACGAGCGGTTGGATGGTGCGTCGACGCTCATCACGGCGACGACATTGGCGGGAGCGGCGGCGTCCGTGGGGCTGCGGATCTGGGCCCCCGTGATCGAGCGGATCGGCGACCCACGGCGCGGCGAGGTGGACCGCCCGCTGGCATTCGTGCCGGCGATCTCCCTGACGCTCGACCGGACCGTCGAATATGCGCCGGCCGGATCGCCGATCGATCGGACGATGCAGGTGCTGCTCCGGTCCGGCGCCGACTCGGCGCGCGAGGTCACCGTCTCACTCGAGCTGCCGCAGGGGCTCGTCGCGGACAGCGCCGGCCGCCGGGTGACGGTGCCCGCGCACGGTTCGAGGCGCGTGAGCTTCCGCGTCACAGGCGCATTGCCGCCGGGCGAGGCATCAATTCGAGTGGTCGCCCAGAGCAATGGCGCGACATTTACCGACGGGTACATCCCGATCGAGTACGATCACATCCGGCCTCAGAAGCTGTACCGGCCGGCCGTGCTCACGCTGAGCGTCGCCGACATCAAGATTCCGCCGGGCATGACGGTCGCGTACATCCCGGGCGTCGGGGACAATGTCGAGCCGATGCTGGAGCAATTGGGATTGCACGTCACCGTGCTCGATCCCGCATCGCTGCCATCGACCGATCTCTCCAGATTCACGACGGTCGTCGTGGGCCCGAGAGCGTATGAGGCGAGCGCCGATCTCGTGACCAACAACGGGCGGCTCCTGGATTTCGCGCGAGGGGGCGGGACGCTCGTGGTGCAGTACGGACAGTTCGAGATGTCCGGGTCCGCGCTCATGCCATACCCGATCACGCTCAGCCGGCCGGCCGATCGCGTGACGGATGAGAACGCGCCGGTGCGGGTGCTCGATCCCGCATCGCCGCTGCTCACGACGCCGAACAAGGTGACCAACTCGGACTTTGCGGGATGGGTGCAGGAGCGGTCGCTGTACATGCCGCACACGTTCGATTCGCACTACCATTCCGCTTCTGGCGATGAACGACCCCGATGAGCCGAGCAACGACGGCGCGATCCTGGTGGCACCAGTGGGCAAGGGAACGTACGTGTACACGACGCTCTCGTTCTTCCGGCAGCTTCCCGCTGGCTTGCCGGGTGCGGCGCGGCTGTTCGTCAATCTGCTCGCAGGCGGGACGCCGGTGTTGCGACGCCATGTGAGGGGCGGCCGCGGCTGGGCGTGTTGCACTGGCACTGCTGGTCGCCGCGGGATGTTCGCACGACCACCGGACGGTCGTTCTCGTCTACTCGCCGCACGGCAAGGAGCTGCTGCAGGATTTCGCGAACCGGTTCATGCGGGTGCACCCGGGAATCGACCTGCAGTGGGACGACATGGGATCGACGGAGGTGCTGGACCGAGTCCGGGCGGAGCGCGACAACCCGCAGGCCGATGTCTGGTTCGGCGCACCGGCGGAGTTGTTCGAGCGCGCGGCCCACGAGGGATTGCTCGAGCCGTACACACCGACGTGGGCGGACGCGGTGCCTGCCGAGGCGCACGATTCATCCGGCTATCGGTACGGCACCTATCTCACGCCCGAGGTGATCGGCTACAACAGCGATGTCGTCACCGCGGCGGAGGCTCCACGGGATTGGGATGACGTGCTCGACCCGAAGTGGAAAGGGAAGCTGGTCATTCGAGACCCCGTTGCATCGGGCGGGGATGCGGGCGATCTTCGGCGCAATTCTCGAGCGATCGGTCGCCGCCACAGGCTCGACGGCGGCCGGATGGAACTGGCTTCGGCGCCTCGACGCCAACACCAAGGAATACACCCTCAATCCGACGATCCTGTACCAGAAGCTCGCGCGGCGGGAGGGGGTGATCACCCTCTTCGACATGCCCGACCTCGCCATGCTGCGGCAGCGCGAGCATATCCCGGTGAGCTATGTCTTTCCGGAGAGCGGGACGCCACTGCTGGTGGACGCCATTGCCATCATCAAGGGCACGCATCACCCCGACTCCGCACGCGCGTTCTACGAGTTCGTGACGAGCCAGCCACTGCTGCTGGCCGCGGCCCGTGACCATCTGCGGATTCCTGCGCGCACCGACATCGACGATGACTCGCTGCCGGCATGGATCCGCACGGCGCGCCAACAGCTGAAGCCGATGCCGATGAATCGCGCGATGCTGGCCGACAGTCTCGATGGTTGGATGACCTACTGGGATTCCCACATTCGCCACCGGAGCTAGCGGCCGGATGTCCGGCGCCGGCTCGCTCGCCCTGACGGACCTCACCCGGCGATTTGGCGGCCCGAACGGACCGGCTGCCGTAGACCACGTCACCGTCACCGTTGCCGAAGGCGAGCTTCTGGCGCTGGTCGGGGCATCGGGGTCGGGAAAGACCACGACGCTTCGCATCGCGGCCGGATACGAGCCTGCCGACGAAGGCCGGGTGGAACTCGACGGGAAGGACATCACGCGGTTGCCGCCCCAGCGGCGCGACTTCGGGATGGTGTTCCAGCACTACGCGCTGTTCCCGCATCTGTCGGTCGAGGACAACGTCGCGTTTGGCCTCGAGGCGCGCGGCGTCGGGCGCACGGAGCGGATCGCCCGCGCACGAGGGCGCGCTGGCTGGCGTAGGACTGGAAGGCGCGGGCGGGCGCGGCATTCAGTCATTGTCGGGCGGCGAGCAGCAACGGGTCGCGGTGGCGCGCGCGCTCGTCATCGAGCCCCGCGTCCTGCTGCTCGATGAACCCTTGTCCAATCTGGACCCGACGCTGCGGCAGGCGATGCGGGACGAGCTGCGGGCGATCCTGAGGCGCCAGCGCGTCACGGCGCTGTTCGTCACTCACGACCAGGAGAGATGCGTTCGCGATCGCCGATCGCGTGGCGTTGATGGACAAGGGACGCGTGTTGCAGATCGGCACGCCGGAGACGCTCTACGATGCGCCCGCGACGCGGACGGTGGCCAAGTTCGTCGGACGGTCCACGCTCGTGCCGGCATTGCCGGATGGGGACCACGCGGTGATCACCATCGGGGGCGTTCCGATCCGGGTGCGCGCGGTCTGCTCGTCCGGCTCGCCCGGGTTAGGTGCGCTCGCCGTGTTGCGCCCTGAGGGATTGGGCCTGACGCCGCCAGACTGGTCCGGTGCGTGGCCCGGCGTCGTACAGTCGCGGCGGTTCGTGGGCGCCGTCTATGCCTACCGGGTCGCGGTCGCGGACGACCGTGTCCTCGAAGTGCTGGCCCCGGACAAGCGCGCCGAGGAAGGCGACAACGTGGGGGTGCGGATCCTGCGGCAGCCGGTGGCGCTCGTCTGCGACGACGGGCCGCCTGCCGCCGTGCGCACCGCGGCGCCGAACCTAGGCGCCGCATTTGCCAGCGCGCGCAGCGAGAGGAGCGAGCGCGGTGGCTAGACGTTCCGTGCTCTGGATCTCGATCCCGCTCCTTCTGTTGCTGGTCTGGACGGTGATCTATCCGAACATTGCGGTCGTCGCGGGGAGTTTCGGTCACGGCCTGGAGTATTGGCACGCCTTCGCGTCAAGCCCGTCCGACCGCGAGGCGCTGTGGACAAGCCTGTGGATCTCGGTGGCCTCGGTGGTCGCGTCGGTCGCGATCGGTCTACCGCTCGCGTTCCTACTGGCGCGGATGGAGTTCCGCGGCCGCCGTGTGCTGCAAGCGGCGGCGACGATGCCGGCCGCGCTGCCGCCGCTCGTCGGCGTCATCGCCTTTCTCTTCCTGTACGGTGAGAGCGGCGTCATCACGCGCGTCGTGCAGATTCTCCTGCGGCGCGACACGCCGCCGTGGACGCTGTCGGGCGGATGGGCGATCGTGTTCGTGCACGCGTACACCATGTACGTCTACGTGTACCTCTTCATGTCGGCGGGACTGGAGCGGTACGACAGTGCGCTCGACGAAGCCGCGTCCGGCCTCGGTGCGGGAACGGTCCGCCGCCTGTACCGTGTCACGCTGCCCATGCTCACCCCGGCGCTGGCCGGCGCATGCCTCCTCGTGTTCATGAGCTCCCTCGGCTCGTTTTCCGCGCCGTACGTGTTCGGCGGTGGTCTCCGTGTGCTGGCGACACAGATCGTCACGTCGCGGCTCAATGGCGCGATGGGCGTTGCGTACGTGGAGACGACCGTCCTGGCGGTGAGTGCGGTGGCGGCGCTCGCCTTGCTGCGGTGGTTCGAGGGGCGCCGGCGCTATGTGGCGACCGGCAAAGGGCGCGCGCCGCGTATGCCGCTGCGCTCACCGTTGGCTCGGGCGGTGACGCTCCCCACGGCTCTCATCGCGGTGATTGTGCTGGTGCTCCCGCATCTCATGATCGTGCTTGTCTCGTTCGCGCGCGATGGTGCGTGGACCACGCAGGTGCTGCCGCCCGAGTACACGTGGGACAACTTCCGCCGGCTGGTGACCGATACGTCCCTCCTGCCCCCGATCCGCAACAGCGTCATTATGACCGTGCTGGCGACTGCGGCCGATGTCGTCGTGTGTTCGGTGGCGGCGTATCTGCTGGTCTTCCGCCGTTTTTACGGCCGGCGGCTGCTTGGCGTGCTGGTGGCGTTGCCATGGGCGATCCCGCCGACGGCGATCGCCATCGGGCTCGCCTCCACATTCAATCGCACCGATATCTCGGCGGCACGGTTGCTGCTGGTGGGCACGTTCTGGATCCTGCCACTCGCGTACTTCATCCGAGGCGTGCCGCTCGTGGCCTCGGCCATCGAAGGCTCACTCCGGCAACTCGATCCCTCGCTCGAAGAGGCGGCCCTCGGCCTGGGTGCGGGGTGGTGGCAGACCCTCCGTCACGTCATCTACCCCGCGGCTCGTCCCGGTCTCGTGGCTGGGGCCACGCTCGCGGCGATCACGGCGGTCGGTGAATTCGTCGCGAGCGAGGTGCTGTACACCCATGCCAATCGCCCCATTTCGGTTGAGATCCTCGCCCAGGTGCGCGCGTTCGCGTTCGGGACTGCCGCGGCGTACAGTGTCGTGCTCATCGGTATCGTACTGCTTATCACGGTGCTGGCCCGCGCGGCCGAAGACGGGCGGCGTGGGGTGATGGCTCTGAGGAGTTAGGTTTCCCGGGGGGACCGTGGCGCGATTCGCGCGCGCACGCTGGGAGGGCACCATGGCTCGGCCTCGGGTAGTGATCATTGGCGGTGGGTTCGCCGGATTGACGGCGGCACAGCGGCTCAAGCGCGCGCCGGTCGACGTGACGCTGGTCGATCGGACGAATCACCACCTGTTTCAGCCCCTCCTCTATCAGGTGGCGACGGCGACGCTCTCGCCGACCGACATCATGGTCCCGATTCGTTGGGCGCTTCGGCGACAGCGGAACGTTGAAGTCCTGCTGGGTGAGGCGACGGCTGTCGACGTGAACCGCCGGGTCGTCGTCGTCGATGGTGGCCGGACTGAGCTTCCATACGATGCCGTCATCGTCGCGACAGGCGCCCGGCATTCCTACTTTGGACACCCGGAGTGGGAAGCGCTGGCACCCGGTCTCAAGAGCATCGAGGACGCGCTCGATGTGCGCAATCGCTTCCTGCTGGCGTTCGAGGAAGCCGAGCGCACCGACGATCCAGGCCGAGCGTCGGGCCTATCAGACATTCATCGTGGTCGGCGGCGGTCCGACGGGCGTCGAGCTCGCCGGAATGCTACCTGAAGTGGCCAAGCCGATGCGGCGCGACTACCGTCGTATCAACACGCTGGACACTCGAGTGGTGCTGCCTCGAGGGCGGTCCGCGTCTCTTGCCGGCGTTCCCTGAATCACTGTCTGCGCACGCGCACCGCGACCTGGAGAAGCTCGGCGTGGAGGTGCGCACCAACGCGCGCGTGACCAAGGTCGAGCGTGATGGAGTGTGGATCGGACCCGAGCACATCGCCGCCCGCACGATATTCTGGGCCGCCGGCAATGCCGCGTCGAAACTGGCCCGGACGCTTGGCGCGCCGCTCGACGATGTCGGCCGCGTGGACGTGACGCCGGACCTCTCGATCCCGGGACATCCAGACGTGTTCGTGGTGGGCGACCTGGCGCGGGTACCACGGGACAACAACACGCTGGTGCCATGGGTGGCGCAGGGCGCGATTCAGGAGGGGCGCACTGCCGCCGACAACGTGCTCGCGCAGGCTCGCCGGCAAGCCCACGCGGCCCTTCACTTATTTCAACAAGGGCGACCTGGCGACGATCGGCCGCCACCGCGCGATCGCGAATTTCGGCTTCATGCAGGTCACGGGATTCCTGGCCTGGGTGCTGTGGCTGTTCATCCACATCCTCTATCTCGTCGGATTCCGCAATCGCGTGAGCGTGCTGGTCCAGTGGGCATATGCCTACTTCACGTACCAGCGCGGCATGCGGCTCATCACGAACTACGCCCGGCAGTGGGACGGCACGGAGGCCGTCGGCGGAAAGTACCTGAGTCCCGATGCGCTCGAGGCAATGGGGAGGCCGGCGCCCGTGAAGGTGGCGGCCAACAGGTAAGCCCTCGCTACCCGCTGTTCCGGGCGGCGGTGCCGGCCGGTGTCACGGATGCTACTTCGGCCGTGGCGGGCATCGGCGGCGCGGCCGCCGCTGCGATGGCCTTCGGCCTCATGTAGGCTTCCATGTTCGTGCCGAGCAACAGGGTCGCGATCACCAGGATGGCACCCGCCCAGAACGGCGCGCCGGGATTGAACGTGATCGTACAGTAGCCCCGCGCCGAGCGGGAAGATCACGCGTGTGATTCCGCCAAACGTCTGCTGGGTGCCCATGAACAGGCCGCGCTCATCCTGGGAGATCACCCGGGACAGCATGGCGGTCACGCACGGGAATGTGAACGCCGTCCCGAGCGGGACCAGCACGATCACGATCGCGAGGATCGGGATGCTGGGGGCCATCGGGATCAGAATGAGGCCCAGCGCCAGAAACACGATGCCGATGCGTGAAAGGCGCGGCTCGCCGAACCGGTCGATCAGCCGGTCCGAGGATGAACGCCCGCGTGATCATGCTCAACCCGCCGACATACGTGAAGAACCACCCGATCGAGCTGGCCGTGACGTCGAACTGCTTGGCGAGGAAGAGCGCGATGATCGACATCGACGCCATGAACGCGCCGAGCCCGATCGCGTAGATCCAGATGAGGCGGGAGGACGGCGCATCGGGGTGCCGGATCACCGACCAGAGCACTGCGCGCGACCGTCCCGGGGGCTCGATGTGACTCCGCGCGGCACGCGTGACGACGCGCGATTCCCGGAGATACCGCCAGGCGAAGAACATGTTGGCGACGCAGATGACGGCGGCCAGGACACCAGGCGCGGCATGGCCCAGCGAGAGGTCGTGTCCGTGGAACCAGAGATGGTGCATCGCCGAGCACCAGCGCCCCGGACCCGATGAGCGGGCCGACCGTGACGCCAAGGTTGGTCGCCGCCGACACCCAGCCGAGCGCGCGCGCGCGATTCTCCGGCTCCGTCGAGTCGGCCACGTAGGCCTGCACCACGCCGACGGTACCACCGCCGGCGCCCTGCACGATGCGGGACAGGAACAGCATCGCCAGCGAGTTCGCGTATCCGAAAATGACGTACGAGATCGCGGACGCGCCGAGCGCGATGAGCAGGGCGGGGCGCCGGCCGTACTTGTCGGAGAATCCGCCCCACAGTGGTGCCGACAGCAGGGTCGCCAGCGAGAACGCCGACACCAGCATCGTGTACGTGAAGCCGTTGGCCCCCATTCTGGTGGCGTAGAACGGGAGCAGCGGCACCACCATCAGCGTCCCCATCATGTCCACGCAGGCCGTGATGAGGAGAACGACGAGCTTCGAGTCGACCTTCGATCGGTTGGTCAGGGCATACCCGTGCTGAGCGCGGCACAGTGACCGGCGAGGCGGTGCCGCGCCCGGTGAGACTGAATCTAACGGACACCCATGGGTAGGGATTGGTTGCCGGATAGCCGGGTGACAGGCAGCTCGGGTGGCCGGCTGCGCGGACTACGTCTCGGCGCCGCTTATATTTAGCATGAGCCGGATATCAATGCCCGTCGCCCCTAGCTGATGCCAGATCGTATTCGCACGCGATTCCTCGTAGTGGGGAGTGGGGTAGCGGGACTACACACGGCGTGGCGGGCCAGCGAGCACGGGCCCGTGATCGTCCTGACGAAGCGCTCGCTGTTCGATTCGGCGACGGCCTACGCGCAGGGCGGCATCGCGGCAGCCCTCGGCGCCGGCGATTCACCAGAGCTGCATCGCCGCGACACCCTGGCCGCGGGAGCCGCCCTGTGCGATGCCGCGGCCGTCAAAGTGCTGGTCGAGGAAGGGCCCGCGCGGGTACGAGAGCTGTCGGCGGCGGGCGCCGATTTCGACCTCGCGCCCAACGGCAAGTTCATCCTCGGCAAGGAAGCCGCGCATTCCCGCAAGCGGATCGTGCACGCGCACGGGGACCAGACCGGGGCCGAAGTCGCGCGGACGCTGATCCGCCGCGTGACCGGAGAGCGCCGGCGTCGAGGTCATGGAAACGACCGCGTGCTCGACCTGATCGTCGAGGATGGCGAGTGCATTGGTGTCCGGGCCAGCGCGTCGGGCCAGGCGGTGGAAATCGTGGCCGATGTGACCGTGCTCGCGACCGGCGGCTGCGGCCAGGTGTATCGCTACACGACGAACCCGCAGGTCGCGACCGGCGATGGATACGCGATCGCCCTCCGGGCGGGTGTCCGGCTCGCCGACATGGAGTTCGTGCAGTTTCATCCGACGGCGCTGGCGACGCCGGAGAATCCACTGGCCCTCATCTCCGAGGCCGTGCGCGGGGAAGGGGCGATTCTCCTCAACTCGGCGGGCGTGCGGTTCATGCCTGAGCGGCACCGGCTGGCCGAGCTGGCACCTCGCGACATCGTCGCGCGCGAGATCTTCCGCGAGCAGGAGTCCGGGGGGCAGGTGTATCTCGACGCCCGTCGCCTGGGCGACACCTTCGAGCATCGGTTCCCGGGGATATTCGCGCTGTGCCGCGCGCGGGGCATCGATCCGCGCGCCGATCTCATTCCAGTGACACCGGCCGCCCACTACATGATGGGCGGCGTGGTGACCGACCTGGCCGGGCGGTCGAGTCTCGCGCGCCTGTACGCGTGCGGCGAGGTCTCGCGGACGGGCGTGCACGGCGCCAACCGGCTCGCGTCGAACTCCCTGCTGGAGGGCCTGGTCTTTGCGGAGCGAGTGGCGCGCGACATCGTCTCGGCGTGCCCGCTGCCTGCCGCGCTGCCGCCGGCTCAGGCGTGGCGCGTGCCGGCGCTCGTCGGATCGAGGAGCGGCGCAGGTCGCCGCCGATGCGATCCGGAGCATCATGTGGGAGGACGCGGGCATCGTGCGAACGGCGGCCGGGCTGCGCGACGTGCATCGAGCAGCTCGACGACATTGCGCAGCGGCTGCCCAGCGGCGCGACCGAAGAGACGAACATGGTCGATACCTCGATGCTGATTGCGGAGGCCGCGTTGCTGCGAAAAGAGTCCCGAGGAGGGCATCATCGGGCCGATTTTCCGAAGGCCAAGCGCAAGTGGCAGCGGCGTCACATTGAATGGTGATACCACGAATGAGCGTGACCGCCCTGCAGGAGCGGATCAAGACACTGGCGCGCGAGCGCAACGCCGTGATTCTCGCGCACAACTACGAGCGCCCGGAAGTGCAGGATGTCGCCGATTTCGTGGGCGATTCGCTCGGACTCTCGCGTGAAGCGGCGAGCACTCCGGCCGATGTGATCGTGTTCTGCGGTGTGCATTTCATGGCCGAGACGGCGGCGATCCTGTCGCCCGCAGAAGCGGGTGCTGCTGCCGGACCTCGCGGCCGGTTGCTCGCTGGCGGCGACGATCGACGCCGATCAGCTGCGCGCGTGGAAGGCCGAGCATCCCGGCGCCGCCGTCGTGTCCTACGTGAACACCTCCGCGGCGGTCAAGGCGGAGAGCGACTACTGCTGCACCTCAGGGAACGCCGTCGACGTCGTCAACGCCGTGCCCGCCGAGCAGGAGGTGCTGTTCCTCCCCGACGTGTTCCTGGGCGCGCATGTCCGGCGGATCACTGGCCGCGCCAACATGCACGTGTGGATGGGCGAGTGCCACGTGCACGCGGGGATCGACACTGCCGACCTCGCACGGCAGCGTGCGGCGCATCCGGGCGCGGAAATGCTGATTCATCCCGAATGCGGGTGTGCGACGAGCATGGTGGATGCGGTCTCAGCGGGTGCAATCGATGCCGCCGGCGTGCAGATTCTTTCGACTGAGGGCATGATCCGCCGGCCAGCCGCGTCACAGGCTGATGCGTTCATCGTGGCGACGGAAGTCGGGATTCTCCATCGCTTGCGGCGGGAGAATCCCACCAAGACGTTCTATCCGGCCAACGAGCGGGCGGTCTGCGCGTACATGAAAGTGACGACGCTGCCGAAAGTGGTGGCCGCGCTCGAACGGTTGCAGTACCAGATCACTGTGGAACCGGAAGTGGCGGCCCGCGCTCGTCTGGCGATCGAGCGCATGGTCGCGATCGGAGGGACGCCGGCGAAGCACCCGCACCACGGGCTGTCGCCCGCGGGCACTACGGCGGATCCCGGCGAGTGACCACCGTTCAGCGGAGGCGCCATGATTGAGCCTGTTCCCGACGAGCCGCGCGATCCCGGATCCGAGCCGCCGGGCATCCCACCGTGGCACCGTCCGAGCCCGATGTCGATCCCCGCGCTCGACCGGCCTGGCGGCGTGGTGCGTTTTCCATTGGCGCCCGGCGAAGTCACGGCCCTCGTGAAAATGGCGCTGGAAGAGGATGGCGCCTTCAACGACATCACCACGATCGCCACCGTTGTCAGCGCGCGCCGGGCGAGGGGAGCGATCGTCGCACGCCGGGCGGGAACCGTGTGCGGTGTGCTCCTGGCGCTGGAGGCGTTCCAGCAAATGGACGCTAAGGCCATCACGCGGACGATCGAAGCCGACGGTGAGGCCGTCGAAGCCGGGTCGCCGGTGCTGTTCATTCGGGGACACGCGCGCGGGATGCTGTCGGCGGAGCGCGTCGCGCTCAACTTCATGCAGCATCTCTCCGGCATCGCGACCCTGACCGCCCAGTTCGTGGCTGCGGTGCGCGGCACCAACGCGAAGATTCTCGACACCCGGAAGACGCTGCCCGGCTGGCGCGCGCTGGAGAAATACGCGGTACGGTGCGGAGGCGGCCAGAATCACCGCATGGACCTCGCGAGTGCGGTCCTGATCAAGGACAATCATCTCGCGGCCGTGGATGGGGACGTGGGCCGGGCAATCTCGCGGGCGCGGACTGTCGCGCCGCCGCAAGCCCGGATCGAGATCGAGTGCGACACCATCGACCAGGTGGAAGCCGCCATCGCCCATCACGCCGACATCGTGCTCCTCGACAACATGACCACGGAGCAGCTCGCGGAGTGCGTGCAACTCGTGAACAAGCGCGCGATCGTGGAAGCATCGGGGCGCGTCCGCCTCGAAAACGTTCGCCAGATCGCGGAGACTGGCGTGGATTGGATCTCGGCCGGATCGCTGACGCACTCGCCGCCGGCGCTCGACCTCGCGCTCGACTTCGAGTAGCAGCTCGTGGCTGACGCGTTGCCGGAAGCGTTGCCTGCGGCGGAGGTGTGCGAGCGATGCGGCGTCGCGGCGCTGACGGAGCGCAACTGCAAGGTCATCTGCCTCAACTGCGGTACCATCGTCAAGTCCTGCGCGGACCTGCACTGGCGCTGGTAGCAGCGGCTCGCTCCTACGGTCCGCCGTCCTGCAGGACCGGATCGTCCACGAAGTAGCCCGCCGCGGCGCGAACGGCGCTGGCGATCGTCTTGCGCGTTTCGTCCACCGGGTCCTCGCGCCCCGCGAGCGCCTGGCGCTGGATGCGGAACCGCCGGCCCGCCATGACGCAGAAAAGATCGCACAACGCGCGCTCGCGCTCACTCCCCTCGGCCCCCTGGACTTCGATCAGCCGCTGGGTGCGCGCAATGACCGCCGCGGTGGCGTACAACTCGATCGCCATGTTGGCCAGACGCTCGAGCACGAGCTGCCGGTCGGTGATCGCTCTCCGGTATTTGGTGATCGCCCGATCGGCCTCCACCGCCAGCTGGGCGACGTGCGACTCGAAGTAGCGCTTGTGCTCCGCGAGGCTCGGGTGCAGATCGTACTCAATGTGTGGGGTGGCGCCGAGGAGTGACGAGACGCGGGACGTCATGTATCCGCTGACGACGCCGAAGTTGCTCAGCGGGCGCCGGAGCGCCGCACTCACTTCCTTGAGGCGAGCGGCGGGCCCCTGGATGCCGTTCAGCGCAATGAACAGACGCAGGACCTCGTTCGCCCCCTCGAAAATCCGGTTGATTCGCGAGTTGCGGAGATGCCGCTCGAACGGGTAGGGCTGGACGAAGCCGCGGCCGCCCGCGAGCTGCACCATGTCGTCGGCGATGCGCCACAGCGTCTCGCTAGCGAACACTTTCGCGCACGCTGCCTCGACCGACCAGTCGGTGTCGCGGCGGTCGGCCTGGGCCGAGAGCGCACCGACCATTGCGTCGGCCGCATACGCGTCGGCGGCGGCCTCGGCGAGCTTGCGTTGCGTGATCTCGAAATCAGCGAGCGGATGTCCGAACTGCACGCGCTGGCTCGCGTAGCGCGCCATCTCGCCGATGAACTGGCGGCACCCGCTGGCGCACCCGGCCGCGAGCGTCAGGCGGCCCGCGTTCAGCACGTGGACCGCGACGGAGAAGCCTTTGCCGACCTCGCCGAGCACATGATCCGCCGGCACCTGCAGATTCTCGTAGGCCAGCTCCGCCTGTGCCGATCCGCGGATCCCCATCTTATGGACCGTGCCCACGACGCGGAACCCCGGCATGTCGGGCCGGATGATGAACGCCGTGGGACGCGTGACCCGCTCTCCGCGCCGCTCGACTACCGTCTGGGCAAACGTCGCGATCACGCCCGCGCGCTGGCCGTTGCCAATCCAGAGTTTGCGTCCAGATAGTATCCAGTGCGTCCCGTCCGCCGATCGCGTGGCCTGCGTCTGGATATTCTGGGCGTCGGAGCCGGTCTCGGGTTCCGTCAGCGCGTACGCCGCGAGCGTGTCGCCGCGCGCCAGCTGCGGGAGATACCGGGACTTCTGCTCGGGAGTTCCGAACAGCGCAATGGCCTTGGATCCCAGACCGCAGTGCACGCCCACCAGCACCGCGAGTGATGCGTCGGCCGCTGATATCGCGCTGATCACGCGCGCGTATCCAGTCGATGATAGGCCGAGGCCGCCATATTCGCGCGGGATGGTCAGCGCGAGCAATCCGGTGTCCGCGAACGCGGTGATGACGGGTTCGGGAATCGTCTCGGCGGCATCGAACGCCGCGGAGTCGATCACGTCGCCCTGAATGCGCCGCAACTCGCGGAGGAGCCGCGAGACCACACGCGCTTCGCCCGGGTCGCGCGTGTCGAGGGGTGGGGCGTAGGGAAAGAGGATCTCGTCGTGGATCGCGCCGCCGAACAGGCCCCGGACGAACGCCGGTTGCGATTCAGCCATGAACGGACCCGGGGGCGACTGTCGCCGCGGCGCCGTGCCGCGCTCGCACCGCTCCGGTGAGCTGGCCGGCGAGACCGATCGGGTCTGTCTGTGGTGCGTCGCACATATAGTGATGGCAGACGTAGGCCGTGGCCGCGCCGTTCACCTCAGGGCGTCCCTCCAACAGCACGATTCCCGCGGACTCCCCTGGCGCCCCGCCGGCGAGCACGAGCGACGGGATGTAACGGCGACTGACGGTCGCGTCCAGCGCGCGGTATCCCGCACTTGCCGTATCGCCCACCAACGCAACGGCGACGGCGCCGTTGATGGCCATATCGGCCGCGCCCAGCGCATAGCCAAAGGCCGCCGGGTGGCGCGCCATTGGCTCGGCGAGTGCCTCGAGCATGCCGAGCGCGCGCTGGCGCAGGATGGCGTCATCGAACAGCTCCGCCAGAGAGAGGTAGAGTTCGATGCTCAGCGATGTGCCGGATGGCACGGCATTGTCCGTCAGGTCGCGCGGCCGGGTGATGAGCGGATCGGCGTCACGCGCCGTATCGAAGAGTGTCCCACTGGCGTCGTCCCAGAACCACTCGCCAATGGCCGTCGCGATCTCTCGCGCCAGGCTGAGCCACGTGCGATCGGCCGTCAGCTCGTAGGTTCCGAGAAATCCCAACGCGACCGACGCGTGATCGTCCAGATAGCCGCCGATCTTCGTCACGCCCGCGGTATGGGTCCGCATCACCCGGCCTCCGGGCCGGACAAGCGTCCGCTGGAGAAACTCGGCGTTGGCGAGCGCCAGGGCTCTATGTTCGGGATTGCCGAACGCGCGCGCCGCTGCCGTCACTGCCCGGAGCATTAGGCCGTTCCACGCGGCAAGCATCTTCTCGTCGCGGCTGGGACGCACTCGCCGGTCACGGATCGCAGCGAGGGTTCCGCGGGCGCGGCCGCGCGCGGCGCTCAATACCGTCTCGCTCACCCCCGCTCGTTGGGCGAGCACCGCTGGATCGTCGGGGACGTGCAGGATCGTGGCACCCTCGAAATTCCCATCCGGCGTGACGCCGTAGTAGGTCTTGACCGCGGCCGATTCGGGACCCAGCGCGGCGTCGATCTCGCGTTCGGTCCAGACGTAGAACTTGCCTTCGACACCCTCGCTGTCCGCATCGAGGCTCGCGTAAAACCCACCATCGGGCGACGTCATCTCGCGGGCAACCCACGCGATCGTCTCTTCAGTCACCCGCCGCACTTCGGGATCCCCGGTGGCCTGCCAGAGGTGGACGCCCGAGGATTGGTGAGGAGCGCATTGTCGTAGAGCATCTTCTCGAAATGCGGCACGAGCCACACCGCGTCGACGGCATACCGGTGGAAGCCGCCTCCGATCTGGTCGTAAATGCCGCCGCGCGCCATGTGGCGGAAGCTGTCCGCTACCATCGCGAGTGCCGGAGCCGACGCCGTGCGAGTGGCATAGCGGAGCAGGAAGTCGAGACTCATCGCCTGCGGGAACTTGGGGGCGCCTTCGAAGCCACCGTGCGCCGAGTCGAACCGCTCCGCGAGGGCGCGGTAGGCCCGGTCGAGTATCGCCGGGCTCAGGGCGCCGGATGGCGGCATCGGTGCACTCGCGGCGGCGTCAGATGTCGTCGCATCGCGGCCGCCGTCTGGGTCACGCGCTCGCGCTTGGTGTGATAGGCGTCCGACACGGACCGCAGAATGCGAGGAAAGCCGGGCATGCCGTGGCGGTCTTCGGGGGGGAAGTATGTTCCCGTATAGAACGGCTCGCCCGCGGGCGTGAGAAAGACGGTCATCGGCCAACCGCCGTGCCCGTTCATCGACTGGACCGCCTGCATATAAATGCTGTCGACGTCCGGCCGCTCCTCGCGGTCCACCTTGATGTTCACGAACAACTCGTTCATCACCCGCGCGATGTCCGGGTTCTCGAACGACTCGTGCGCCATGACGTGGCACCAGTGGCACGCCGCGTATCCGACGCTCAGCAGGATCGGCCGGTCTTCCTGTCGCGCGCGGTCCAACGCCTCGCGTCCCCAGGGATACCAGTCGACAGGATTGTCAGCGTGCTGGCGGAGGTAGGGGCTTGTTTCAGTCGCCAGGCGGTTCGGCATCGGCTCTCGGTTTCCTGAAGACCTGTCCGGCAGCAGCCCGCGCCCGCACCCGGGCGTAGACCGTCGTGATACATTGCGGACGCCATGCACGCCCGGCGACCGAAACGAGCCCCCACTTCCGCCGCGCCGTCCCGACTCCGGTGTCCGTCGCGGTGCCATCGCCAGTGGTGCTGCTGGCGTGGGGCAGTCTCACGCTGCTGCTCATCGCGGGAGCACTCTGGCCCGTGTCCCCGCTGCGTGATGCCGCCACCGGCGCCGCCACTGACGCCCGCCTCTATCTCTCCCCGGCGTTCGTCGTGCTGGCGCCACTCAATAATACGCTCGATGCGCTATCGCTGCTGTCCGTCCGAGAACATGCCACGGTGTGGGTCGGACTCGTGGCGGGATACGTCGTCTGGCGAGTCGCCGCTCGCTTACACCGGCCCGCTCCCGCGCTCGATAGAGGAACTCCGCGCTCGCGGCGATCGCGCTCGTCTGCCTGATCGCCATCTACGCCACTGGCGCGTTGGTGAACCGGCCGATGGCGGCGATCAGCCTCCCCGCCGCTGATTCCGATCTGGTCACGATCGATTTCCATAGCCACACCAACGCCTCGCATGATGGCCGCACATGGTTCACGCCGGAGCGGAATCGCCAGTGGCACCAAGCCGCGGGCTTTGATGTGGCCTACATCTCGGACCATTTCACCTTCGCCGGGGCCGACGCGGGCGTCCGCGCCAACCCACCGCGTGCTGGCGAGGGGACGGTACTTGCTCAGCGCGATCGAATGTCTCGAAGGTGGCGAACACGTCAACGTGCTCGGTGTGACCTCGGCCGACTACGCGCTATTCGAGGGTCGCTATCTCGCGGCCGCCGCGGTCGATGCGGCGATTGCCGCGGGGCGAACACGCCCGGTGGTGATTCAGACCATCCCTGGTGCGCTCGGGCGTGTGCCTCGCCCGGGCATGCCGGGGGTCGTCCCGGTGGCAGCCATCGAAATCGCCGATGCCGCGCCACGCGGCCTGAGTGATGGCGACCGGAATCACGCGAGCATTCTCGCGCTCGCGGATACGCTCGGACTGGCGATCGTGGCCGGCTCGGACAATCACGGCTGGGGGCGTACCGCGGCCGCGTGGAACATCATGCGTATCCCCGGCTGGCGCGCCCTCACGCCAGCCGCCCTCGAGGACCGGATCGAGCGTGCGATTCGCTCCGACGGGCGCCATGCCGTTCGCGTGATCGAGCGCACGCGGCCGATATGGCGCACCGATCCTGGCGCGCGAGGCTTCAGCGGCTGGGTGTCCATCGCAACGGGTGCGCCCCGGTTTGTGGGCGAGTTCGTCTGGCAGTTTACGGCGACCCGGTCGTGGTCAGAGCGACTGTCGTGGTTGGCCTGGCTATGGGCAGGCGTCGGATTCGCGTTCTGGCGACGCACGCGCCAGGCTCCGCGGGCAGCATCGTATGCACCTGAGACACCGTGAAATCTGCGCTGCTGTTGCTCGCTGCGGCGGCGCTGGTCCGGCTGGTGGTGGCCGCATTCGTGCCGCTCGTGCCCGACGAGGCGTACTACTGGGAATGGTCGCGCCACCTCGCAGCCGGATACTTCGACCATCCGCCGATGATTGCCTGGCTGATCCGCGCGGGAATGCAGGTTGGCGGCGCGACTCCGTTTGGCGTGCGGGCTGGCCCCATCGCCGCGGGATTCGCCGGCAGCTGTGCCGCCGCGGCGCTGGCGCATCGGCTGGCTGGCCCGCGCGGCGCATGGCGTCTCGCAGTGCTCCTCTCGGTCGTGCCGCTCGCGGGCGTTGGTCTCATCCTCGCCACGCCCGATGCACCGCTCCTCGCCTGCGCTGCGGCAATACTGTGGGCCGTTGATCGTGCGCTGGCCGGGCGGGTACCGGCGGCCGATGGAGCACGGCATTCGGATTCCGGCCAGGACACCATATGGTGGATCGTGGCTGGCGTGGCGCTTGGGCTGGGCGCGAGTTCGAAGTACACCATCGTGCTGATTCCCGCCGCCATTGTCTTGGCGTTCGTCATTGCGCGGCGCCTTCGCGCTGAGCTGCGACGTCCAGGGCCGTACGTCGCCTGCGTCGTTGCTGCGTGCGTGTTCCTTCCAGTCGTCCTGTGGAATGCGAGCCATGATTGGGTGTCGTTCCGCTTTCAACTGCATCACGGACTCGGCCCCGTGACCGGCTCAGCCCTCATGCGCGAGCTCACGCTGATGGGTGGCCAGGCAGGTCTCGTGTCGCCCGTGCTGTTTGTGCTCGCCGTGTACGCGACCGCGATAGCGGCGTCCCGGAGCGATGTGCCGCGGCGGTTCGTGCTGGCGGTCGTCGCGGTGTTCGTGTGGGGATTCTTTGCCGCGAGCGCGATCCGGCGGCCGGCCGAAGCGAACTGGCCTGCGATCGCGGTGCTTCCGGCGCTGGTGCTCCTCGCGACGTCCATGCCGGGCGTGCGCCAGGCACGTTGGGAGCGCATTGGAGTGGCGCTTGGCGGGGTGATGGTGATCGCTGTCTACATCCTTGCAATCTCGCCGGTACCACTCCTTCCGGCGCACATGGATCCTCTCGCCCGCGCGTTCGGATGGCGCGATCTTGCCGCCGCGGTGATGGCGGACGAGGCGCGCGACACGGCGGACGGTGGAGCGGCGACCGGCGCCACTCGGGTCTGGTTGGCGGCGGACCGCTACCAGGACGCGGCCGAGCTGGCCTTCAACATGCCGCGGCACCCCGTGGTGTTCTCGCTCAACCTCGCGGGGCGGCCCAACGAGTATGATCTCTGGCCCACGGCCCGGGACTCGATGCGGCGCGGTGATGCCCTGACGGCGATATTGGATGACGTACCGGATCCGCCACCGCCGGTGGCGCAGCTCGCGCCGCATTTCTCGCAGGTCGTCCGTGGGGCGCTCGTCGAGTTGCACCGTGGCGGGCATGTTGTCGCTCGCCGGCGGCTCTGGCATTTTCTTGGCTTGACCAGTCCGCTCTAACCCTCTCTCATCGGCAACCGCACATGACCGCAACCGTCCCCGCTGACCTCGAAGCGTTCTTTGCCGCGAACCGTGACCGGATCGAGCGAGAGCTGTTCGATTTCCTTCGCATCCCAAGCGTCAGCGCGCGGTCCGAGCACAACGCTGACACCGCACGCGCGGCGAAGTGGTTGTCGGCGTCCTTCGCGGCGGCGGGACTCGTCTCCGAAGTGATCCAAACACCGGGGCATCCGGTGGTGCTCGGCGAATGGCGCGGGGCGGGCGCGGGCAGACCGACCGTCCTGGTATACGGCCACTACGACGTGCAGCCAGCCGAGCCGCTCGACCTCTGGACGACGCCGGCATTCGAGCCGACGATCCGTGACGGGCGGATCTACGGGCGCGGATCCGTGGACGACAAAGGCCAGCTCTACCTCCACGTGAAGGCCATCGAGGCGCACCTCCGTGTCCGCGGCCGCCTCCCGGTGAACATCGTCGTCGTGGCTGAGGGAGAGGAGGAGGTGGGCAGCGACCACCTCGGGGATTTCGTACGGGCCCACAAAGAACGTCTTCGGTGCGACGCCGTGGTCATCTCCGACTCGTCGATGTTCGCGCCCGGGCAGCCGTCGATTCTGTCGTCTCTGCGCGGACTCACGTATCTGCAACTCGACGTCGAAGGACCCACGAGTGATCTCCACTCCGGCATTTACGGAGGGGCCGTGGTCAATCCAGCGACGGCACTCTCGCGCATCATCGCGACATTTCATGACGCGAATGGGCGAATCGCTATCCCTGGATTCTACGACGCGGTCCGTGACTGGGATCCCGCGATTCGCGCGCGGATGCGGGCGCTCCCATTCAGCGATGCCACCCTGCTCGAGGAGACCGGCTCGCCCGCGTTGGGCGGCGAAGCCGGGTACACCACACTGGAGCGGTTGTGGACCCGGCCGACCTGCGAGATCAACGGCCTGCTGAGCGGCTATACGGGCGAAGGCGCGAAGACGGTGCTGCCCTCGCGCGCGATGGCGAAGGTGAGTTGTCGCCTGGTGCCGGACCAGGACCCGGCCGTCATCGAGAAACTCCTGCAGGCACATGTCGAGCGCGTCGCCCCGCCCGGGGTACGAGTCCGGGTCACCCATTTGCACGGCGGTCGCCCGTGGCGGGCCGATCTCAAGGGACCCCTCTTCGAGGCGGCGACCGGGGCGCTCGAGGCGGCGTTCCACCGGGCCCCGGTCATTGTGGGCGAGGGTGGCTCGATCCCTGTCGTGGACGATTTCGCGCAGGCGCTGGGAGCGCCGATATTGCTGATGGGCTTTGGGTTACCTGGCGAGAACGCCCACGCGCCGGACGAGTGGATGAGCGTCGAGAACTTCGAGCTTGGCATGCGGGCGGTTGCGACCCTCTGGGATCTGATGTAGCGTTTTGTGAGCAGGGACCGCGTGGCCGGGGTGTGGCGCGGATAGCACACCCGGGTTGGTAGGGGCCGGCCGATAACAGTTTTCTGGCAGGCCCCGGTCGCCTGGTGTGGACCGTGACCGACCGCGTTACTATACGAGCGGGACCAGCTCGGTCCACTGATTGCATTGCATTCGGACTTCCGAGCGCACGCGTACGGGACTTCTCCCTCGTTCCTCCCCCGGAGGTCCGCTGTGTCCACCCTCGCCGAACGCCTTCCGGGGCGTATTGTCGGTGGCAGTGTCAGTCAGGAGCTCGCGGCGGAGTTGGCCGCGCTGCTATCCGATGTCCGTGCACGGACCGAGCTGCTGATCGCGCCACTCAGCGACGACGATCTGCACGTCCAGCACGATCCGCTCGATGAGCCCCATTGTGTGGGACCTCGGGCACATCGCCGGCTTCGAGGAGTTGTGGTTGCTCCGGCATCTCGAACGTCCGTACGCCGGGCTCGCGGCCTTGGGCGAGATGCCAGGGCTGTTCAATCCGATTCGAACATCCACGCCGGGAGCGCGGAAAGCTCGTCCTGCCATCGGCCGCGGAATGCCGCGCCGTCCTGGCGGATGTCCGTTCGCGCGTACTCGATCGCCTGCAGCAGGTGGATTTCGAATCGCCCTCGCCCCTGACGCGCGATGGGTACGTCTACCGCATGGTGGCGCAGCACGAGGCCCAGCACGGCGAGACGATTCTGCAGACCGTCCAGCTCAAGCGCGGTGCGCCGTATCATCCTGCGCGACCGCGTCGCCACCCCGGCGCTGGCTGTTCCGCATCGGCTTGGCGCAATGGTCCGGTTCCCCGGCGGGACGGTCCAGATCGGGACGAATGACCGTAGGGCGGCGTACGACAACGAGCGCCTGCGCCACACAGTGCGCATCGCCCCGTTCGACATCGATGAAACCCCCGTCACGAACTGGCGCATTTCTCGAGTTCATGAACGACGGAGGCTATCAGCAACCCGGCCTGGTGGATCGGACGCTGGCCGCGCGTGGCCGGCGGAGTCGGGCGTCGACGCACCGAAGTATCGGCACCGCGCCGACAGCGCGTGGTGGACTCGCACGCTCGACCACGACGCTCCAGTCGACCCGTCGCATCCGGTGGTGCACGTGTGCTACCACGAGGCCGATGCGTTTGCGCGGTGGGCCGGCAAGCGGCTGCCGGCGGAGGCCGAGTGGGAGGCGGCCGCGAATTGGGACCCGGCGACCGGTGCGTCGCGCCGGTTTCCGTGGGGGGACGCCGAGGTGACGCCGGAGTTGGCAAATGTCGACCAGCGCACGTTCGGAACGGCGGCGGTTGGCGCGTATCCGGGCAATCGGTCACCAATCGGTTGCGTGGGCATGATCGGCGACGTGTGGGAGTGGACGGCATCGGATTTCGCTCCCTATCCCGGGTATGAGAGCTTCCCGTACCGGGAATACTCCGAAGTGTTCTTCGGTCCGGATTACAAAGTGCTTCGAGGCGGCTCGTGGGCGACGCGGGCGATCGCGGCGCGCAGCACGTTCCGCAACTGGGACCTCCCATTCGCCGCCAGATCTTCAGCGGCTTCCGGTGTGCCCGCAATGCATAGCGAACCCAATGTCGCCACGCGGCGCGGTGACGCCGCGATGGTCGCGGACGTGCAGGCAGGGCTGGTCGACCGCGCGCCGGGCGTGCAGCGTGAGCTTCCGCCGAAGATATTTCTACGATCACCGCGGCTCGCAGCTGTTCGAGGCGATCACGCGGCTCCCGGAATACTATCTCACGCGCACCGAGCGCCTGTTGTTGTCCACGCTCATGCCGGAGTCGGATGGAGATCCTCCGGCCTGGCGCGCTCGTTGAGCTGGGCGCGGGGAATGCCGACAAGACGCGGACCATCCTCGACGCGATGCGAGCGGCAAGAGACGAAGTCGTGTACGTCCCGGTCGACGTGAGTGCGGCATTTCTGGATGAGACCGCGCAGCATCTCCGGCGCGAATATCCAGACCTGCGGGTCGAGCCGGCGGTCGCCGACTTCGCAACCGGCGTGCGTCTGCCGCGCGGACTGCCGCGTCCGATCCTCTATGCGTTCCTGGGCAGCACGATCGGCAATCTGGAAGACAGCGAAGCCACCGAGCTGCTCACCCGGCTCCGGTATGGGATGGCGCCCGAGGACCGCCTGCTGCTGGGCGCCGACCTGGTGAAAGACGTTGCGGTCATCGAGGCCGCGTACAATGACGCGAAGGGCGTGACGGCAGAGTTCAACCGCAATATGCTGCGGGTGCTCAACCGACGAGCTCGGCGCCGACTTCGATTCCACCGCATTTGCGCATTGCGCGTTCTTCAGCGAACGGGCCGGGCGGATCGAGATGCACCTCGTCGCGCTCGCGGATCAGGTCGTGACCATCCCGGCCGTGGCCCGGTTCACCGTGCCGGCCGGTGACTCCATTCGGACGGAGATCAGCAACAAGTACACGCCGCGGCGGCTCACGCGCATCCTCGCCGCGGCTGGCCTGCGGCCGGTGACCTGGGAAACCGACGATGCGGGCGGGTACGCGCTGTTGCTGGCGGCTCCGGTCCCGTAGTCCGATGAGCATTCTGCCGGTGGCGCGCCTGGCCGAGCAACTGCAGCGAGACGCGTTCACGCCGCGTCCGGCTGGCACGGTTGCGCACCCCGGATCGGCGCCGAGATCGAGTTCATCCCGGTCGATGGCGACGACGCACCGCCCGTCGCCCATCACCGCCACGCCGGGTATGGCGGCGCCGACCCTGCCGGTGCTCCGCCGGGTCGCATACCGGGAAGAGTGGCGCGAGGATCCGTCCGCGTCGGGCGCGCCGGTATTCGACGATGCCCGGCGGCGGCGTGTTCGAGCTACGAGCCAGGCGGACAAATCGAGTACAGCACGCCGCCCGACGCGTCGGTCAGCGCGTTGATCAAGGACCTCCGCGATGTCACGCGGTTGCTGAGTGACGAAGCGTCGGCCTCGGGCATCGATCTGCTGACCGTCGGCGTGGACCCGTTCAACGGGATCGATCGTGTCCCACTCCAGTTGCACGGGGACCGGTATACGGCGATGGACGCGTACCTTGGCGCGTGCGGGCCGGCTGGTCCGCGGATGATGCGGCAGACGGCGGCATTCCAGATCACCGTCGATGCGGGCGAGGACCCTGTCGGCCTGTGGCAGGTGCTGAGCGCCGCCGCGCCGTACGTGACGGCAATGTTCGCGAACTCCAGCCGGTATGCAGGCGCGCAGACGGGCGACCGGAGCGCGCGGGCGCAGACATGGCGGGCCCTGGATCCGTCGCGGACCGGGTTGCCCGCCGCGACCACGGCCGCGCCCGCCGCCGCCTATACCGCGTTCGCGCTGGTGGCGCCCGCGATCCTGCGCCGGGGCGCCGATGGGCGGTACCGGCCATTCGCGGATCTGCTGGCGTCGGGCGATGCGACGCTCGCCGATTGGGGTCCCCATCTGACGACGCTGTTCCCCGAGGTCCGTCCGCGGCGCGGCGCCAGCACGCCGGCATTCGAGGTGCGGTCGCCGGACATGGTGGCGCCCGCCTGGTTCGCGGCGCCGCTGGTTCTGGTGGCCGGACTGGCATTCGATGCGCAGGCGCGTCGTGACGCGGCGGAACTGCTCGGTCCGGCCGACACCGGCTTGCTCGTCCGGGCCGGACACGACGGGTTGCGCGATCCGGCGATTGCCCGCGTCTCGCGCGACTTGTACGCGATCGCGCTGCACGGGTCGGCGCGACTCGGCGACGATATCGTCTCGGGTGCGGATCTCGATGCGGCGCGCGCATTCGCCACCCTGTACCTCGAGCGCGACCGCTCGCCGGCGGACGACCTCGAGATTCCGGACGTGGTCTCGGCGGGCACCCCGGCACGCTTCGCGGACGGACCGCACGCCACAGCCTTCGGCTGAGCCGGCCGCCGCGCTTCGCGCGGCAAGCGTCTCGAAGCGATATGGGCCCGTCGTCGCCCTCGACCAGGTCAGCCTGGACGTGGCGCCCGGCGAGTGCGTGGCGTTGATCGGAGAGAGCGGCTCGGGAAAGACCACGCTCCTTCGGTCGTTCAACCGGATGGTCACGCCCGACAGCGGTGCGATCTTCGTCGATGGTGCGCCGACCCTGGGGCTCGATCCGGTCATGCTCCGCCGTCGTATCGGCTACGTGCCGCAGGATGGCGGCCTGCTCCCCCATTGGCGCGTCAGGCGAAACGCGGCGCTCGTCCCGTGGTTGCTCGGCCGCGGTGACGCGGCCGCGGCGGCCGATGCCGCGCTCCAGCTCGTGGGTCTCGATCCGGCCCGATTCGGCGACCGATGGCCGCGCCAGCTCTCCGGCGGACAACGGCAGCGCGTCGCCATTGCGCGCGCCCTCGCGGCGCGTCCCGGTGTCCTTCTTCTCGACGAGCCGTTCGGCGCGCTGGATGCGATCACGCGCGCGGACCTCCAGGATTCTTTCCGGACGCTCCGCCGCACCCTCCATGTGACGGCGGTCCTCGTGACGCATGACATTCGGGAAGCGAGTCTCCTCGCCGATCGGGTAGCCGTGCTGCATCAGGGCCGGCTCGAGCAGGTCGCGTCGCCCGCCGAGCTCCACACCGAGCCGGCGACGGCCTACGTGGCTGAGTTGCTGGCGCGCGCCGGAGCGACGTAAGTGCGTCGCTGGCTGCGCGCGGTTGTCGTGCTGGCGTTCATCCCGGCGACGGCGCGCCCACAGTCTGCGGGCCGCCCCGTGATCGTGGCCTCCAAGCCATTCGGCGAGTCGTACATCCTGGCTGAGATGTTTGCGCAGCTCCTGGAGGCGCGCGGCATGCGGGCCGATCGCCGCCTCGGGCTGGGCGCGACCCAGATCGCGTATGGCGCGCTCCGGACGGGCGCGATCGATGTGTATCCGGAATACACCGGGACGGGCTTGATCGCGATTCTCGGCGCTACCGCCGCAACCGGATGCGCGCGCGGTCTTCTCCGAGGTCGCGGCCGCGTCCGCTGCGCGCGACAGCGTCCGATGGCTTCCGCCGCTGGGCTTCGAGAACACCTACGCCATCGCGGTGCGACGAAGCACGGCCGACTCCCTGCACCTCAGCACGCTGAGTGACCTGGCGCGATCAGGCGCGGGACTCCGTGGGGGATTCACGGCTGATTTCATTGGACGGCGCGACGGATTGCCCGGCCTGGTTCGTGTCTACGGTGTGCGCCTGCACGACGTCCGGGCGCTGCTGCCCGCGGTGAAGTACGCGGCGCTTGCCGCGGGCAGCGTCGATGTCATTGATGCGTTCTCGACCGACGGATTGATCGCCCGGTACGATCTCGTCGTCCTCCGCGATGACCGGCACTTCTATCCTCCGTACGAAGCCGCCGCCGTGGTCGGTGCCGCCTTGCAGCGTGACAACCCGGCCGCGATCGCGGTGCTCTCGGAGTTGAGCGATCGCATTGGCGTGACGCAGATGCGCGCGTTCAACCGGCGGCTGGAGGTCGACGGCGTACCTGTGGCGGTCGTCGCCGCCGACGCGCTCCGGGAGATCGGGCTCACACCCGCTGTCGCGCACGCGCCGGGCAGCGACGCGCGCCACGGCGAGTCCCAGCGCGGACGCGAAGCACTTGGCTCCTATCTGCGCTCGCAGCGGGGGCCGCTGGCGGCCATGACGGCGCGCCATCTCGTTCTGGTCGCGATCTCCCTCGGTGCCGCCATCCTGGTCGCGGTGCCACTCGGGATCGGTCTCGCCGGGATCCCCCGATATGCCGAGATCGTGATCCGCGTGATCGGCGCCATCCAGACCCTTCCCGGTATCGCACTGCTGGCGTTCATGATCCCGTTACTGGGGATCGGCGTGGTGCCCGCGCTGGTGGCCCTCTTCCTCTATTCGCTGTATCCGATTCTGCGGAATACCTACGAGGGCGTCCGGGGCACCGATCACGGCGCAGTCGATGCGGCCCAGGCCCTCGGCATGACCGACGCGCAGGTGATGACGTACGTGCGGCTCCCGCTCGCGATGCCGGTCGTCATGGCGGGCGTACGGACCGCGGCCGTGATCGACGTCGGCACCGCGACGCTGGCCGCGTTCATTGGGGCGGGCGGCCTCGGAGATCCGATCGTCACCGGACTCGCACTGTCGGACACGCGCATGATTCTCTCCGGTGCGATTCCAGCGGCGCTTCTGGCGCTCGTCGTGGACGCGCTCCTTGGGGTGGGGCAGCGCCTCGCGGCCGCGCGGTGGAATAGCGGGGAAGACCGCGGCTAGAAGCGCCAGGTCCGCGTCAGCGTCACGCCGAACACGCCCGTGAGTGGTGTGCTGGGGTTGGTGGAGAGCGTGGGCTGGCCCAGCAGATACAACGGTTGCCCGCTGAACTGCACGCTGAGGTGGGCGGGGAACTGCTGGATCACGATCGCGCCTGGCGCCACGCTGCCCTGAATGGCGACAAAAGTCCGTGGCGTGAAGTACTTGCCGAACTCCACCTGCGTGTTCTGGAAGAACACCGCTCCGCTCCGGGTCTGTGCGACGTCCGTGTAGTTATTGCTCGTGCTGATGTCGAGCACGTCGGCACCGAGCGCGCGGGCCAGGTCGCCTTTGACCTGGTCGGTGAGCACACCCATTGCCTCGCCGGCCAGCTGGTTCTGAACGAAGCTGCCGGCCGCACCGACGACACCCCCACTGCCCTGTACCCCCGAGAGACTCGAGTTGGAGCTCTGGCCCTGTTGCGTGATGCCACTCGCCGGCACGCTGAACGCCAGATAGCTGAGCAGATCGCTCTGCGAGATCGGTGGCTGCGCATCGCTGGCGAGTGTGAGGCGGAGTGAATCGAGCGTACCCCCGATGTTGATCTGGATCGCGATCGCCTCACGGCCCGGGACGGGCACGTCGTATTCGCCCTGGGCCTGCAGGGTCGGGTTGAGCTCCGGAGTTCCGATGAACACCGCTTCGCCCTTGTTGATGGTGAAACGCTTGCCGAGCACGGCGTATTCGCCCCGGTCCGTTGACACGGTCCCGTCCACGACGATGGCCTGCTTCTCCCGGTCGATGTGCACGGTGATCGGCCGAGGCGTATAGGCCTCGACGTTGGCGTCCTTGTTCCGCACCCACGTGTCGCGGCTCACGCTCACGTCAACGTCCATCCGGGCGCTGGCGAGCAGCAAGTTCTTGGCCGGGATCAGCCGCCGGACATCCGCCTTCGACGTATCAGCGATGTGGTACACGGTCGCGTCACTGAGGTCGACGAGATGCTTGCCGTCGGGCTCCGGGATGTAGATCACGGCATTGTGCGTTTTGGTCGAACCCGAGATGTAGAGCGCCGTCGTGGGTCCCGCGACGGACAGGTTCGCGTCGAGATCGATGCGGCCACGTTCGCGGGTGCTGAGGACGCGCGCGTCGCGCGCGGTAGCCGTCACGTCGAGTACGGGAACCGCCCGGTCGGTCAGGTCGAGCGAGCCCGCCAGCCGCAGGGTGCCTTTGGTGGACGGAGTGGTTGCCACCAGCGAATCGACCACCACGGAATCCCGCGTCATGCGCATGCGGGCCGACATGTCGCGAAGCAGCGTGCCCGATGCAACGATCGTCGCCGACCCGTGGTCGAGGGCGAGCGTACCGCGCGGCTCCGGCTTGGTGATGGTGCCGGCAACCGTCACTTCACCGGTGACGCGTCCGCCGACATCACGGACCGCGCTCGTGAATTGCGGGATGAGATCGAGCGGCAGGCTGTCGAGGCGCATATCGCCCTGGAGAGGCCGATCGGGGAATCGCGACCCGCTGACGCCCAGGCCGAGATCGATCGGAACCGCTAAGTCGGCGATGGCGAATGGTGCCGACGGGGCGCCTTTGGGCGCCAGCTCTGCCCGGCCCTGCAACAGCGTGGTGTCGTACTGATAGCTGAGAAAGAGATTGGGGAGCGGCCGTTCGCGAATCGTAGCACTCGACACGGACAGGGTCCCGCGCAGCTGAGGGTGGCGGGTGTCTCCCACCATGTCGGCTTTGAGCGTCAGCCTCCCCCTCACCGGGAGGTCCTGCTGGGCCAGTGCCGCGAGATCCGCGAGCTCGACGTTCTGCACGACGGCGTGAAGTCCGCCCTCGGAGCCCGGACGAGTCGCGAGCAAACCATCAACCGAGATCAGGCCGATCCGTCCTGCCTCCAACTCGACATTGTGGATTCGCACGCCGGCGGTGCCCCACGCCACCGAGGCCGGGTGCTTGGCTCTCCACAACGTCGTGTCGATGCGCAGCGTGAGCGAGTCGTACAGGATCTCAGTCTCGGCCGGTGTGTACCGAACGCGGGCATCGGCGGCGAAATCGCGTGTCGGCGTCTCCCGAACGGTCAGGTGCACGGTCCCGTCGGGCTTGCGGTAGCCGACCCGCGCATCGAGCGCGTTCACCGCGAATCCGGCCAGCAGCGCCGAATCCAGGTGCACGGTCACCGAGGCCGCCGAGTCGAGGCTCGGCGCTCCCGACCACTGATAGGTTGCCGTGACACGGCGCGCCTCGCTGCCCTCCGCGACGAGAGAATCCACCGCGAGGTCGCCCGCGAGCTCGAAACGCTTGATGTTTCCAGTCATCGTACCCGTGACCACGGCGCTGCCGCCAAGCGAATCGCGCCGCACCGCCCTGGGTGTGTCCACCACCAGTGGCGGAGGCGCCGTCCCCGCGATGGCACGCTGAATCTCGGCCGTGTCGGCTTCGTGGGTGGAATCGGCGCGGGCGCGCGCGACCGCGTCGGCGATGACAGCGGGACGCGGCGACACAGCGGTCGTATCGCGTGGAAGAAATCGCTCGAACGTGGAAAGCGATGCCGCATTCGCGCGATAGGTGAGCGATCCACTGCGGCCATCGGCCAATCCAAACGACCCCTGGACGTCGAGGATCGCCGCCAGCGCCTGCACATGGAGCGCCCCGACACGCAGCTGCCCCGAATCCGCGGTCGCCTGCACGTGGACGCTGTCGACGTCCACGCTGTCGAATACCGACGCCCGAACATCCGCCGTGAGCTCGGCGCGCATAGTCCCGGGTGCCGTGCCGCGCCCCTTTGCCGATGCAGTCGCGGTGAGCGAGGTGTGCGGGGCCGCCGCCGAGACACTGTGCGCATCGAAGAGGCGAGCCGCGGCGGCCAGGTCGTACCCGAGAACGGGTGACGCCAGGTCGAGATGCCCATCGACGGCGAAACCTGAGGAGTCTGGTGCGTCCGGCACCGCCGAGATGCGCGTGCACTTCGAGGTCCCGCATTGGGCCGCTGACTCGTACCGTCCCGGACGTCGCACCGGTGAGCTTCGCCGCGGGAACGAATCGTCCAACCGTGGTGAGGTCGAGCGGCGACAGATCGGCCGTCATGGTCATGCCGCTCGGGCGGAGGCGCGCGAAACTGACATCACCGCCAGCCACGACATGGGAATAGGCGTCGCCTTCCCGGTGTTCGAGGTCCGTGTGGGCGGTCACGGTGGCCGTCGTGGACCCGTCGATCGTAGCCGTCCCAGTCAACGTCCCGCCGACCGGGAGCGACGCCATGGCGATACGGCCCAGCGACACCTGGAGCGGCGCCAGATGCACGACCAGGTGGCGCGCGCGATATCCCCCGTGATCGAGCCCGATTTCACCAGTCGCCGCAACGCGGCTCTCTCCGTCGCGCTCGCCCGCAAACGCCAGATCCGCGTCGATGGCCATCGCACCGGGTCCGCCGGCCGCACTCGCATGACCTGAGGCGACGCCCTCGCGCGGCAGCGAGAGGCCTGGCACCAGACGTTCGATGAGACGCGTGCCGACCCCAGTGAATCGGACGTCGGTGTCGTGGATCAGCAGCGAGTCACCGATGGTGACGCCAATCATTCCCGTGACACGAGCCGCCTCGACCCGCGCAGCGAGATTGCGGATGTCGTACCGCTGTGACCGGCCGCGCCAGACGACCGTGACATCGGCAGCCAGCGAGCCGTCGGCGGGGAGCCGCGGATCGGCGAAGCGGGCGTCCGCCACCGACACCGGGGCCACGTGAGCACCGACGTCGAGATCGCCGCTGGCGAACATGTACGAAACTCGGGCAGTGATCCGGGATGCCGGCATCAGGACAGTGGCGTGCGGCATCCAGAGTGAGTCGCTGTCGATGTAGAGCGTGCCGGTGAGATCGTGTACGACCGCGTCCGGCGGACGGAAGAGCGCGAGATCGGCGGTGAGAGACGCGAATCGCGCGAGCTTTGTCTGGATGATCCGGGTCAGCGAGGCGGAGCGAATCGACGCGGGCCGTCACGGCGTGCGCGGCAATGGTCTTTTCGTACCCATCCGGCACCGCGGTCACGACCATCCGGGCATCCGGACTGAGCGCCGCCGCGATCGCGCTGTCCCTGGCGACGCCCGTGAGCGCGCTGTCGGGGTGCCACGGCGTCCGAATCGTGAGATCGCCGTCAATCACCCGGACGTTGGTCATCGCGATCCAGCTCCCGAAGCCGCGTTGGCTGGTGTCGGATGACGTTCCGTTACTGGGAAATATGCGCGCGTAGTTCCAGGTGCCGGTGGCGCTCTGCGCGAGCACGACGACCGGGTGGTCCAGGATGACGTCGTGGAAATCGAGATGCTTGTGCAGCAGATCCCGTATGGAATAGTGGACCTCGGCACGGCGTGCGCTCACGAACGGTGCGCCGCTGCTGTCACTGATCGATACATCAGCCACCGCGACGTCGTGGAGCAGATCGCCGTGCAGGGCGCCGATCCTGACCGTGCCGTGGACAGTGCCCCTCAGGGCGTGAAGGGCCATCCGGCGGACCCGTTCGTGTCCCCACGGCGTCTCGGCGGCGACGTAGAGCACGATCGCGGCGGCGGCAACGATGGCGAGGAGGATCCCCCCACTCCAGGCGAGGATCCGGCGAACCGTCCGCGCCACCGGCGTCCCGGGCGCCATCTAGAACGCCTGCCCGATGGAGAGGTTGAGGGTCACCCGATTCAATAACCCTTGGAGCCCGCCCTCGGTCCGGGCGGGCGCGTAGATGCGCTGGCTGGCCGAGGTTGATGTGCCCGCCGGTCCGGACACGACGACGATATGTCCCGTCGCGTCCTCGGTCAGAACGACCAGGTGTTCAGTGGTCAGGGGGTTGATGCCGATATCCACCCGGATCGGACCGACGAGCGACAAGTATCGGATGCCGAACCCGGGCGTGACGGCGCTCGTTCCACTCGTCGCCGTCTGGAGATTGCCCTCGCCCACGACGCCGGCATCGACGAACACGGCGCCGCCGAGCTGCTGATAGATCGGGAACCGGTACTCGGCGCTGCCCTCGAGGAGCGTACGGCCGCCGAGTGCCTGCGGAGTGAACTCCGCGTCGGTCAGATAGGACACGCCGTTGACGGGGCACTGCTGGATCGGCGTAGACGCGGGGCACTGACTTTTCGGCCCCCGAAGCGCTTCGGGCGCGATCGTGAGCACGCGCGGGCCGAGCTGGTTCTCGCCGAACCCGCGCACAGACTCGGAACCGCCGGCATAGAACCGGGCGGTCGGGTGCAGGATGTTGGCCGACGTGTCGCCGACCGCCGCGCCCGAGCCGGCGAGCGGCGAGACGGCGCCGATGCGCGCGTTGAACGCCAGGACCGAGTGTCCGATTGGCCGATAGAGCGAGGCGGTCGCGAAGCCCCGGACGTACCGGAAATCCGAGAGCGTGTATTGGGACGCGTATTGGATCTCCGAGCGGGCGACGAAACCCGTGGTCGGATTGAGTGGATCATTGGTGCGGTCGATCTGGAGCGTCGCGCTCAGCGGTGAGAGGCGGTCCCGTGACTGGAGGGCATCGCGCGTCGCCGCATCGCAGACGCCGTAGTCGACGCAGAAATAGGTGTCACCCGCGTCGACGTGCGTGACCTCGTACTGGTAGCCGAACGTGAGGGGCATCCGGTCGGCGACGTTGTGGGTGAAGGACGGCGTGAAGCCGTACGCATTGTCCACGAAGACGCCCGGGGCGACCCGCCGGTGGGCGAAGACCCCCGCGCTCAGGGTGTTCTCCGGGGCGAGGAACCAGGGTTGTGTGACCTTGGCGTTGATGTTCCAGGTTGGCGACAGGAACGGATTCGGATCCGTACCAGGCGGGATCTCCTTGAAGCCGTTGTTGAACGCCGAATACAGGCCGTGCGCGAACAGATTCCCCAGGCCGCCCTGGATCACGAGCTTCCGGGCGCCGCCCACCCAGTTGTAGTCAGTGAACTGCCCCGAGAGGTTGAGAAAGTCGACGGTCGTGAATCCGACGCCTCCCACCACCTCACGCGGTGGCGCCTCGTCCACGTTCACCGCGATCGTCTTTGCGCTGTCGCCAGGCGTGTCCCACCGTGTCGACGGAGACGGCGGCGCGACGGAAGAGGCCTGTCTGGTAGAGCGCGCGCTGGCTGCGCTGGACATCACCCTGCAGGAACAGCGAGCCAGGCCGGAGGAAGAGTGCGTGGCGGATCGTTTGCGAGCTCACCTTCGAGTTGCCCGTGACGACGATCGTGTCGACCGTCGTGCGCCGATGGGGGTCGATGGCGATCCGGACCGCGGCGGTCCCCGCGCTTGATGCGTCCCGCGGCGGCGGCCACGCGGGTGGCGGAATCCGATGGTGGCTGTCCACTGAGCGTAAACGTGGTATCGATCGTCGCGTCGCCGTAGCCGCGGCTCCACATCCAGTGCGTGAGCAGAAGCGCCGTGGTGTCGAACGCGAAGAGATCCAGCGGCTCTCCGGTGCGCAAGCGGACGAGCCGCCGGCGATTCGAGACCGGGAAAAGGGAATCCGGGATGAGCGCGATGTTGACGATGCGCGTCGGCGGCCCCTCGTGGATCGTGAATCGGACGCGCACGGTCGTCGGCGTCTTCCGGATCACGGCGGTATCGACTGACGTGAGCCGGTAGCCTCGCTTCCAGTAGAGGATGCGGATCCGGAGGATATCCCGTCGCATCTCGTCCTGGTCGAGATAGAATCGCTGGTAGAAATACGGCGACTTCGACACCACGCAGAACGGGAGGTAGAACACCCCGCGGCAGTGGGACTCCGTGGTCGAGATGCTGGCCTCGATGTCGCCGACAGGAATGGCGTGGGCCCCACGGATGGCGACCTGCTGGATCTCCGGGCGGGCGCGGCGGCCGACGAGACTGTCCTTCGCGACCGCGGCCGCCCGGGCGGCGTGGCTGGTGTCCTGAGCGTGGATCGTCCCCGGTATGGCAAGGCCGACGGCGACACCTACTGCGACACCCACGGCGATGGCGGCCGCGGTCCGGGAGCGCATCCCGGGGCGCGGAGGGCTTGCCCGGGTCAAGCGATGAGGCTCGGGGAGGCCGGAGCGGCGATACGCATGGTGCATGGCTCCGCCGAGAGGGGCAAGGCACGGGCCGGAGGTGGTGGCCGGAGGCTGAGCGCCGGCCACCTGCTTCAAACCTGCTACAACCCGCTCCCGGCCAGCAGGGCGTCGTTGTTCGTGGTAGCGGCGATGCGCTTAATGAGCCATTCCATTGCCGATTGCGGCGGCATTTGCTGCAGTCCGCGGCGGAGCGTGTAGACGCCATCCAGCTGGTCGGGGCGGAAGAGCTTGTCCTCGCGGCGCGTTCCGCTGGTGGCGATATCGATCGCCGGGTAGATCCGCTTCTCGGCGAGACTCCGATCCAGCTTGATCTCGCAGTTCCCGGTGCCTTTGAACTCTTCGAAGATCACATTGTCCATGCGCGAGCCGGTCTCGACGAGCGCAGTCGCGATGATGGTGATCGAACCGCCGCCCACGTTGGGAGCGACCGATCGCGCCGACCCGAAAAACGCCTTGGGCTTCGCCATGGCGGTGGCATCGAGTCCGCCGGACAGAGTGCGTCCGGTGCCACGTTCGACCGTGTTGTGGGCCCGGGCGAGCCGCGTGATGGAATCCAGCACGATGACGACATCGCGCCCCATTTCCACGAGCCGGTGGGCGCGCTCGAGGACCATCTCCGCCACATTGGTGTGACGTTCCGCGGGTTGATCGAAGCTCGATGCGACGACCTCGCCATAGCCCCACGTGATCATTTCGCTGACTTCTTCGGGCCGCTCATCGACGAGGAGCACGAGCAGGACGGCGTTGGGATGATTCACGGCGACGCCTTCGGTGATCGCCTGGAGCAGCATTGTCTTGCCCGGCGCGAGCCGGCGCCACGATGAGGGCCCGTTGGCCGTAGCCGATCGGCGCGATCAGATCGATGGCGCGCCGCGTGACCTCGGGACCGGCCTTCGCCGGGCGTCCGGTCTCCAACGTGAGCTTGCGCTCGGGGTAGGACGCGATGAGCGAGCTGAAGTCCGGCCGGCGTGCGGCGAGCGCCGGGTCGGCGCCGTTGATCTGCGAGACATTGACGACGGTGACCCGCCCGCGCTGGTCGCGCCCGACGGTGGCGTTGATGGCATCGCCGCGGCGCAGTCCGAATTGCCGCACGACGTGCGTGGGCACGTAGGCGTCGCCGGGCTCGGCGAGGTAGCTGGCGGATGCACGGCGGATATAGCCGCCATCGCGCGCCGTATTGAACCAGCCCGTGGTCTCGCCATCGGCGATCACTGGAACGGGTGGCCCGTGGTGCGTCGGATTTGGCTGGTGTTCCCGCTGCGGATTGCTGCGGCCGCGGTGGCGGCGGCTGTTCCGGCCGTGCGAGCCTGCTGGCGCCGGCCGTTGTTGTTATGGCTGTTGTTGTGGCCTCCCTGTGGTCCAGGGCCATTCTGTGCGTTGTGGTTCTGATGCGTGCCGTGGCCACTGTGCCGCGGTGCGGGTGGGTTCTCGGTATAGCCGCCGGACTGCCCGGCGCCCGGCTGGGGCGGGGCGCCGTCGTCGGCTGACCGGGCTGCGCCCGGACCGGCGTCGCTTCCCCCAGGCTCGCCGCGGCGATCTGTGAACTGCTCGGTCACGACGGGCCGCTCGGGCGACGGGCCGTCGCTGGCCGCCGGTGCGCGATCGGCGGCGATCTTGCGCGCGATCTTGCGAGCGATCCTGCGTCCGGTCCGGCGACCGATCCTGAGGCGGACGGGCGTCTGGCGCGGGCGCGCTGTCGGTGTCGCCGCCGTCGCGATACGGATTGGGTTCGCTGTTCGCGTCGGCTTGAGAGTCGGCTGGGGCGGTGCCAAACGGGCGAGGCCCACGGCCGCGACGATGGGGACGTCGGCGTTCGTTCATTTATGTGGGTGTGCTATGTGGTCGTGCGCAGTCCGCGCAACTACTACTGCTTTGGCTCCCCAACTCCGGGGGCGCGGATCGGTCACGCGCGTGCGGCGGCCGGCGTCTACAAACGCGTCGCCGCGTCAATCGTGGGACGCCACCAAGATCGCGCGTCTCCCTTGATTGCGCAAGGTCGTGCCAGCTTGAGCGCCTCATTCGGGGTGTCTCACGCTGGGGTATCGCTCCGGCTGTCCCACGCCGGCTGTCTCATGGCCAGGGCGCGTCATGCGTCGTTCGCCGCCCGGGTGGCGGCGTCCAGGCCGCGGACCAGGGTGACGGTGCGGCGGCACAGGTCGACGATGCGATCCACCGCTGCCCGGTGCTCCGGCTGCAGTGGCTCCATCGCCAGCAGCTGCGCCTCCGCCATGAGCGCGGCGAGCGGGTTGTTGAGCGCGTGGCGCAGATCGAGCGCCACCTCGCCAGCGGCGGCGAGTTGTCGCTCCGTGTACCTTGATCGCGTATCCTTGGCCGACGTGTCTTCCATGATGGTTCCGCCTCCAGATCGTACGCCCCGCACCGATCGCGCCAGTGATTCCGGTGCCGTTCCTTCACCTGGCACCGCAGCCGTGGGAAGCTCCCCAGATCCGCAATCCGCTTCGGGCGATGTCCGAGCGGCGCTCGCGGAAGCGGTGGAACAGTACCGGGCCTCCGCGAACGTCACCCATCTCGCATCTCCGGCTCGCCGCACTCTCCACGGGCGCCACGCCAGAATCGTTGGCGACGGCCGTTGAGCCCTTCCGCGACATCCCGGAGGTTGCGGGTCCCATCTATGAGCGCATCGTCGCGGCACAGCCCGCGAACGCTCGTGCACTGGTGATTCTCGCCAACGCCTACTGGCTTGCGGGGCGTGGGCCCGACGTCGTTGGCGAGCTTGCTGCCCGCGCGCGTGACGCCGATCCTACCAACCGTGGAGCGTGGCATCTCTGGGCACTCACGGAGCCCAGCCCGCGCCGCCGCGTCGAGCGGTGGCGCAAGGTCTGCCAGACATTCCTCGATGACGACCTCGCGCGCGCGAACCTGGCGGACAACGCTGCCAGCCTCGCCGGCGCCGAGCACGATCCCGCAGCCCTGCAGTTGGCGTTGGAGACCTACGGGGAGCTGCGCGCTCGCGCCACACACCCGCAGCAGCAAGCCGCCCTCGATCAAGCCATCACCACACTGCGGACCTGGAAAGTATAGGGGCAGTGGCGGCGGCGGTATTGCGGCCCGCTGATAGTCCCTAGACGATCCAGCCGGCCGGGCGATTCGGACGCGGGAACGGCCTCAGGCCACAGGGCGGGCTCGGCCACCCGTGCAACTCGCGCCGCCCCGGGCTCGTAGGGAGTGATGACGGATGGGTTGGGTCCGCAGTATTATCGCCCACACCACACACGGAGATCCGCACCATGGCTGGTCAGGGATCCAGTGGCAACGTGATCGCGGCGCTCGCCAGCTTCTTCATCCCGGGGCTGGGGCAGCTGCTGCAGGGACGGCTCTTCATCGCGGCGTTCCAGTTCTGCCTGGCGGCCGTCCTCTGGTTTTTTCTGCTCGGATGGGCAGTGCACCTGTGGTCGGTGCTCGACGCGGCGCTGTACAAGCCTGAACCGTGACGGCCGCGCTGACCGGATGCTGACCAGATGCTGACCGCGCTGGTCCGGGTACCGAGTCTCGCGCTCCCAGACTGCGAGTTGTCGTTTCTCGATCGGGCGCCGATCGATGTCGGCCGGGCGCGCGTCCAGCATCGCGCGTACCAGGCGGCGCTGCGTGAGGCAGGCGCTCGGGTGACCGAGCTCCCGCCGCTCGATGACCTCCCGGATGCCACCTTCGTCGAGGACGCGGCGATCGTGCTCGACGAGTGCGCCGTGCTCGCACCGATGGGCGCCGCGTCGCGGCAGCCCGAATCCGTCACGATGGCCGCCGCGCTGGCGCCGCACCGCCGCATCGACATGGCTCCAGGCGCCCGCCACGCTCGACGGCGGGAGATGTATTGCGCCTCGGCCGGTCGATCTACGTGGGGCAGACCCCGCGCACCAACGCTGGTCGCGGTAACCCAGCTCCGGGCACTCCTGGCGCCCCTCGGCTACACCGTGACGGCGGTGCCGATCTCGAGGTGCTTGCATCTCGAAGAGTGCCTGCGCGCGGCTCGATGACAGGACGGTGCTTGTGAATCCGGACTGGATCGAGCCCGCCGTGTTCGGCGACCGCCGCATGGTTCCTGTCGCCAGAGGCGAAGAGTGGGGCGCCAACGCCGTCCGGGTGGGAGACACGATCATCTTCCCCTCGAGCGCACCCGCCACGCAGGCGCTCGTCGCGGCGCAGGGGTTCCGCACCGCCGCCGTCGATGTGTCCGAATTGCAGAAGGCCGAGGCAGGCGTGACCTGCCTTAGCCTGGTATTCGACAGCTCCTACGACAGTTCCGACGACAGCCCTGACGACACCGCCGGCAACGGCGCTTAGGCCGATTCCGACTCCGAGGCGGGCTCGCTCGGGCAGAGCATGGCGATCGCCGCGAGGACGTCATCCAGCTTGAACGGCTTTCGGATCACCGGGCACTGGCACTCGTCGATGAGCGCCTGGGCGCGCTCACTCACATCACCGGTGGAGAAGAGCGTCCGGTGGCGGAGGTGCGGCTGCAGCGACGCCGCGAGGTGAAAGAGCACATTGCCACGGACGTCCGGGATCCGCAAGTCCAGAAACAGGACGTCGAAGTGCGTCGATCGCAGCATCTCATGCGCGGCCTCGCCGGATAGCGCGGAGTCGACGTCATAGCCTGCGCGTGAGAGTGCGATCGTCAGCGCGCGGCAGATCGACGGCTCGTCGTCCACGACGAGGACGCGTCGGGCGGGAACGGATGCGGGCGGTCTCGCCTTGACAGGCATCATCGGTCTCACGCGATTCTGGGGCGAGGAGGATGGTCCAGCCACGAAGCATTGAACGTCTGGCGCACGGCGCCGCCGCGTGGCGCGTCGGCAGCGGGAGCGACATCCAGCGCGGCATCCAGGGCGACATCCAGAGCGACATCCAGAGTGACATCCGCACGCGCGTGGACGGGCCGATCCCAGCCGGGGGCAACGCCGGCGAATGGTGCCACCCGCCGCGGGGCGACCCGAATCGCCGGGCCTGGCGACGGGCACAGCCAGGTCGCCAGTGTGTCCACGAACTCCCACGGCCGCACCTGGCGCCGCACGGCGCGCGGCGTGACGCCAATGACTTCCCGCATGTGCTTGGCCATCATGCGCGGCGCGCTGTATCCGACCTTGGCGGCGATCGCCTCGAGCGACTGTCTTGGGTCGCGTGCGTACGCGTACGCGCGCAGCAGTCGCGCACCGACGAGCAACGCGCGCGGTGACGTGAAGCCGGCGCCCGCCGAGATGGCGGTACGCGGTACGAATCGTGACGCGCGCCGTAGCCGCCAGATCGGCGACATCATGGAAGTCGGTGGGCTGGCGCACGAGGCGCTCGACGGCGCGCGTCAGTGCGGGCGGGAGATCGGCGAGTGCCGGGGCGAGCCGGTCCAGCAACGCAACGCTCAGCGCATTGCCCGGCTGGCGCTCGAGCATTTCGAGGAAACGGCGCGGCTCATCATCGTAGCGATGCAGCACGATCTGATGAACGGCCTGATGCGCGCTGTGCCGGCCGAGCTCAGCGATCGCGCGAAAGGACAGTGGTGACACTGGTGTGTAGATCACCACTGGTGTCGCGGGGTGGGCATCGAGTGCGACAGCGAGTGCAGCGGCGCGCGACACACCATCGGCACACGGGTCGACGACGACCACATTGCTCGTCGCGCGGCGCAGCTCCTCGAGAAATCCTTCCCACCGATCCGGCGCGGTGAGGACATGCCCGCGCGTCCCTCCCAGTACGACCCGAAGGTGCGACTGGAGTGGTGCAGGTAGATAGGCGAGAACGTCGAGGCTGACGGCGCGCACGTGTCAGGAAAATGCACCTTTCTGGCAGAAAACGCACCTTTTTGCCCCGTCCGGTACCGGTACCTTCGGGTCGCGAGTGGAAACATTGCGTTCTGATCCCACCCCAACCTGCCGCAGAGGTCCGAATGACCAAACGCTCCATCACGTTCGCAATACTTACGGTTCTCACAGCTGCCGTGGCTGCTTGCTCCTCAGCGACCGCCCCAGCGCAGGACTGCCAGCCGGGCGTCAGTGCCGGCTCCGGAACCTGTCACTAATCGGTCCAGCTCGGTACCTGTAAGAACAGACGGGCCATGAGGTAACCCTCATGGCCCGTCTCGCTTCCCTGCTCTGTGCGACTCGCAATTGGTCAGACGCCGGCCAACTCCCGCATCTCCGACACCGTGGCCGTCACGTCTTCGAGCTCAGCCGGAACCGGCCGAGCTGTCCGCCGCTCGGCAGCCGCACCGCGCTTCACCGCGGCCGTCAGCTCCTCGACCTGGAAGAGCAACTGATTGTAGCGATGCGCCTCCGCCAACTCGGCCGCCTGCTCCAGCGACTTCAGCGCCGCGCCGTTCTTGCCGAACGCGTGGTAGCCGAACGCCGTGTAGAAATGGCATTGCGCGAGCAGGAATGACGGCAGACGCTCACCGGTGAGATCGGCCCGGTAGCTCTCGAAGACCGCCTCATTCACCTGCAGCGCCGAAATTTCGAGCAGGTTGATCATGGCCAGCCACCGCACGTACTGCTCCTGCGCCGTACTCGCCAGCACCATGTAAGAATCGCGGGCGACATTGAGCACGCCCATCTGGACAAAGGCGTTCGCGAGGTCGGCGAGGATACGGTCGCGCGCCGTCAGACTCCGCGTCAGCGCAAGCGCGCCGTGGGCGAGCCGCGCGGCGTGATCGTACTGGCCGCGCCAATGCGCCACCAGCGCGCGATCATGCAGCGCCAACGATCGGATGTCCGAATAGTCGGGCGCTGCCGCCTCGACGATGACCGCATTGAGAATCGATTCGGCGACCGGCAGATTGCCGCGCGCAAACGCCACCGATGCGTCGCCGATCCGGGCGTGCATCGCCTTCGAAACGTCGCCGCGCGCGACCGCGATCTCCCGGGCGCGTCCATACGCCGTCTCCGCGGACGCCCACTCATCCTGGACGCGCAGGCAGTACCCGAGCCGCATCTGGGCATTGATCGCGAGATCAGCGCCCGTGTCAGCCGGCAGGTGCGCGATCAGCGTGCGATATACGTCCGCGGCGAGCGCGTAGCGGCCGTCGTAATCGAGCGAGCGGCCGTATCCCATGAGATGGCGGCCCACCTGCAGTACATTGGCCTCGCTGCTCGCCTCGCAGGCATTGGTGATCCGCGACAGGATCTGCCGCGCGGCCACCGTCGCCGGGATCGCATCGATCGCGGACCGGACGGCGCGAATGCCGTACTCCGACGTCCGCGACGCGTCGGTGCGTGAGAGGCGCGCGTCGGCGAGCAGCAGCACCTGCAGGCCGGCGTTGAGCGCCGGCCAGTCAGCGTCTCCCTCGGACATCTGCCCTAAGATGCCGAAGTACGCCAGGTGTTCGATCGGGCCGCCCACGCTCACCACGCTGCTCACCGGAGCACCTCGTTCAGCAAAGAATCGAGCCGGATATCGGCTCCATCCTACCCGCAATAAGGACGATGGAGCGCCCGAACGGTCAGGAGAACCGAAGCCCAGATGGCACTGTCGTGTTTCGTGACAGCTGGCACCGCCGGATGACTCAAGATAGAAGCGGGCAACCGGGCATACCGTGCCGGAGGTCACGAACTACGCCGGGCGCGGCGGCGCGTTCCGGCGTGCCGCCGTTCCGCTCCCGGGTCAGGGCCCGCCGGAGACGTATCGCGTGTTGGTCCGGTCGAGCGCGTCCAACGTGTGCTCCAGCGTCTGCGAGTAGACCTCCACGCGCGGCAGATGCTGCGGATCGAAGGCCGCATTGGATGGACTCGGGGCCGGTCCGCCGGAGACTTCCAGCACGGCGTCGAACCGATAACTGACGACACGGCCGGTCTTCGGGTCGGTCCAGCTGCCGGCATGCGCCAAGGCGCGATTTTTCGGCCAGATGCCGAGCGGCAGCGCGAATGTCCGGACATGATATCCCGGGACGGCGGAATCAATCGCGAGCTCACCGCGTGCGATCTGCTCCTGCACGACCGCGTCGGAGTACTTGCCGAGGTTCGCGTGCCAGAGCGTGTGGCCGCACAGCTCGAACCCCTGCTGGTTGAGGAACTGCACTTTCTTGAATCGCCAGGCGGAGCGCTGGCCTTCGATGCCGCGCTCGCCGAAGAAGGCGTGGCCGGCGGCGGCGGCGGGCAGCATGCAGAACACCGCGTGATTGCCCCAGTCCGGGTGCGCCGCGTGAAACGCGAGCCAGATGCCGATGGCCGACGTGGAATCGATCTCCAGCGTGCCGTCGTGCTCGATGTAGCGGAACTGCGAGGGCGACGCATCATCGAAGGTGAACACGACGGGCGAGAGACCTGCCGGGAGATCCAGTTTGTGATCGAGTAGCTGCGACACGCTCACCGGACGGTATCCGCGGTCATAGAGCATCTGGAGTGACCGGCGGAAGTGGTCGCGGTCAACCGTCCATCGGGACTCGTGGTCGCCGATGATATGGTATTCGAGGATCGGGATCCGCCCGTGCGTGTTGGGCGGCCGGCTGGCCGCCGGGGCGCTCGCCGCCGGCTGGTGCATCACGGCAGACGCGAGAATGGTTGGCGGCTGGCGCGGTCGTCGCCAGCGCGAGCGTGCAGCACATCAATGTCTTGAGCATCACCACACGAGACGGGCGAAGGGTATCCGGCGATACGGGAGCGCTACCGTGCCACGCCGCTAGCCGGGCTAGCCGCGCTAGCCGACGAGGCCGATGGGCGCTCCCTGAGCATACCCTGGAAAGATGACATCGAGGCGCTGCGCACCGAGATGCCGCGCTGCGACCTCGGAGAACACTGCCCGGAAGTCCGTGGTCAAGGCGAGGTCGCGCCCCTCATAGAGTTGCTCCGGCTCCAGGCCCGGCCACCGGCCGTGGACCTTGCCGCCGTGCACGTCCCCGCCGATCACGAACATCGCGCCCGCGTGGCCGTGGTCCGTCCCGCCGTTGCCATTTTCCCGGGCCATGCGGCCAAACTCCGACATCGAGAGGATCGTCACGTCCGCCATCCGGTCGCCCAGGTCCGCGACCAGCGCGCCCACCGACTGGGCGAAATCATCCAGCCGCTGCGCCAGCTGGCCGGTGGCACCACCCTGGTTGACGTGTGTGTCCCAGCCCCCGACGTCGGCGAACGCGATCTCGAGTCCGACGTTGGCCTTGATGAGCTGCGCGATCTGCTTGAGCCGCTGGCCGAATGGCGACCGCGGATAGACAACGTTGCTGGCGGGCTGGTATTGCTGGGGGTTCGCGGCTCGCAGCATGCGCACCGCATCGAATGTCTCCGACCCTGTGGCATGCACGATGTCCGCTGACCCCGTGCGGTACAGCGCCTCGAGTCGTTCAGCCTGGGTTCCAGTGGCGCGCACCGAGAACTCGTCGAGGCTGTTCATCGCGATACTCGGGGCCGGCCCTTCCAGAATCCGCGGAGTCTGTGGAGCGAAGGCGACAGCGCGAAATGCCGAGGTGTCCTCACCGCCGGGCGGCCGGCCACTGGTGCTGTCCCCCAGCCTGCACTCGTCGCAGGTCCCGCGGACGGCGAGATAGCGATTGAGCCAGCCATTGGTCGTCGCCTTGTCGTCCGGGGTACCGCTCTCCATGTAATCCTGCGCGTCGAAATGCGACCGGGTGGTGCTCGGGCTCCCGACAGCGTGAATGATGCCGAGCAGTTTCTGGTCGTAGAGTGGTTTGAACGGTGCGAGCGACGGATGGAGTCCAAAGAATCCGTCGAGGTCGATCGTGGCGCGTGCGGCTCCGGCCGTTGGCCGCGGAACGGCGATCGTCGGACGCATCGCGTAATAGGCCCGCTCGCCGTGCGGCACCACGACGTTGAGCGCGTCGGCCGCACCGCGCTGGAAGAGGCAGATGAGGACTTTGCCTTTGCGGGCGGCGGGCAGCTCCATGCCGAACGCGGTGCGCCGCAGGAAACTCGGACTCAGCCCCATCGTCACGAGCGCCAACGCGCCCGATTTCACGAAGACTCGGCGTTGCATAGGATCTCCTAGCGGCGCTGGAACTCAGGTGCGCCGAGTGCGAGGCCGACCACCTGGGCGAGCCCCTGGACGCGTGCCGTGGCACTCAACGTGCCCCGATCGTCTCCCGCATCATCCATTCGTGCGGCGGTGCCGCCAGTGACATGGCCCGCGGCGAGCAGCGGATGCTCTCCGGACAGGAGGATCGCCCGAGTATCCGGCGATGCATCGCCCCCGAGGATCGAGCTGACGACCCCGTCCACCTGGCCGGTGCGCGAGGCGGTCACGAGCGTACGGTATTCCGGCCAGCGGTCGAGCGTGGCGCCCGGAACACGCTGCGCCGCGACCGCCAGTCCGAAATTGATGCGATTGAGGATGGCACCTGTGTTCATCCAGCTCTCGCCGGTCTCCGGATAGCCATCCGGCGCCAGGTGCCCGAAGATCGGCTCGCCCATGCGGGCGATGAGCTGCGCGGTGCGAGGCGACGTATCCGGTGCGGCGTCCATTGCCCGCAACGAGCTCACGACCACCTCGAAGGGTGACTTCACTTTGTTGCGGTATGCCGCCCGCGCGTAGAACTCCGGCGACGTCACGATCGTCCAGACGACCTGGCGGATATCGCCATTGGTCCGCGTGAACGTCTCCGCAGCGCGGGAGACGAGCTCCTCTGAGCGGTGCGTCGCCCGCCAGCCGCTGGCACAGCTTCCGCGCGATATAGCGTGCGGTACTCGGGTGACGGGCGATGATGTCAAGCACGTCCTCCCCATCTTCTATCCCACGTCCAGCCGGCAGGACATGGCCCAATACGACCTTTTGCCCTGCATCGTGGATCCGGGGGCGGAAGCGGAATCCGCTTCCCTCCTCACCGCGGGCAATCGACCAGCCGGTCAGTGCGCGGGCGACATTGATCACATCCTGCTGGGAGTAGCCCCCATCCACACCAAGTGTGTGCAGCTCGAGGAGCTCGCGGCCGTAATTCTCGTTGAGGCCGGATGCGCGCCGGCGAGGCGGTGGGGAAGCGTTCCCGTCGGTATTGGCGCGGGCCAGCACACTGCGGCCCCGCGGCCGGGGTTCCAGCGTCGGCTCGGTGCTGTCCGCGACGCTTTCCCAATTGTCGAGATAGAACAGCATCGCCGGACTCTTGGCCACCGCACCGAGGAGGTCACGGAACTTTCCGAGCGCGTGCGGGCGGATGACATTGCGATCGAAGCTCCCCAGGTAATACCGCATCTGGGCGCCTTTGCGGTCGTAGACCGTAAAGTGATTGAGCCAGAAATCGGTCATCACCTCCTCGAGCTCACGGCGGCTCATCTCGGCACGCGCGACGCGAAGAGTCTGAACGTCCTGCAGGATCCGGTTGGCGGAGCGCCGGGCATCGCGGATCGTGACGCTGTCCGCCGCGGTCATTGGTGCGCCATTCGCGTTGGCCGTCGTGCGCAACCCGGCGGCGACCTTGTTAGGCTCCGGGATGGTGCGCTGGAGCTCGGCGATCGACTCCTTGTAGCTGGGGAATTGGGCGATGAAGGCGTCCGTCTCCCGATCGTCGATCGATTGCGGGTCCAGCTGGCGCGCGATCCACCGGTCGACGCCCATCTCACGAACGGCCGCGGCCTGCCCAGGCCGTGCCCCGAACGTCAGCCGGTTGAGGACCTGCAGCACTTGCTGGTCTGCCGTCAGCTCCCGGCCGGCATCGGTCGTGGGAGGCAGCGGAGTAAGGGTCGCCCCCGAGTGCCCGCTGCCCGAAGCACAGCCGGCGATCGCGAGCGAGACCAGGGCCGAGAGCAGGAATGAGAACGAAGGCGCGCCGTGGGCGGCGGGAGCCGTCCGGGTGCGCAGGGCAGACCATGCCATGCTGGAATCCCGCGTAGGAACTACGGGATAGACGAGCGACGCACCGGGTCGTTAAGGCCGCAATCCGGCCCGGTGAGGGCCGCAGCGCGGCGGTGCGACAGCACCCAGCCTATTTCGGCGGCTCGACCGAGAGTTGGTACCCCGTGCCGCGGACCGTATGGAGCAGTGGGGGCCCCCCGGCGGGGTCATCGATTTTCTGCCTGAGATAGCTGACGTACACGTCCACGATGTTGCTGGCCGGATCGAACGGCTGCTTCCACACCTGCTCGGCGATCTGCTCGCGCGTGACGGCGCGTCCCATGTTGCGCATCAGGTACTCGAGGAGCGCGAACTCCTTTGTCGTGAGCGAGACCGGGTTGCCGCCACGCGAGACCTGGCGCGCCAGCGGGTCAAGCGTGAGGTCGCCGGCTCGCATCGTGACGTCGTCGGCGCGCAGGGTGGCGCGGCGCAGGAGGGCTTTGACGCGGGCGAGCAGCTCGTGGTAGTCGAATGGCTTGGGCAGGTAATCGTCGGCACCGGCGTCGAGTCCCTGCACCTTATCCGAGATCGTGTCGTGCGCCGTGAGCATCAACACGGGGGCCCGGAACGAGCGATTCCTCAACTCCTTGGCCAGAGCGATTCCGTCGAGCCGCGGCAGTCCGACGTCGAGGACCACGAGATCCGGCTGTAGATCGAGCGCCTTGTGCAGTCCTTCTTCCCCGTCGACGGCGGTCTCGACGGCATACCCGTTGGACGCGAGCGTCCGGCGAACGACTTCAAGCACCTCGGGCCGATCTTCCACCAGCAAGATGGTGGTGGGCCGCGCGCTGCCACTCGTCATGGCGGAAACATACGAGGCCGACGGGTCGCGGCAAGCCGGAGCGCCTATGGCGTGCCCGTGCGTGCCGGCCGGATCCCTTGCTGGTGATGGTGGGCCGGCTTTGTTTTCCGGTCGTGCAAATCGTGGTGGACGAGACCGCGCCCAGTGCGATGCGCCTGGGGTGGATCAGCGGATTGCTGGGTGCCGCGGCAACGCTGGGGGCCCTCGTAGTCTTTGCTCGCCGTGCCCAGACGCCGCTGTTCGACCCCGACGTCGGACCGCCGGTCGGCGCCCTCATGCACCTCCTCGTATCACTGGTCTGGGGATGGATCTTCGGCATCATCGCGGCGCCGCTCCGGGGCATCCGGGTGCTGGGCGTCGCCTTCCTCACCAGCGGAGCCGCATGGGCGCTCAGCGCCACATTGCTGCCTGCGGCGTTGCGTCTGGGCAACGATCTGTATGCATTGCCGCCACGCGCGGCGACCGTGTATGTGCTCTTCGCCCTCGCAATGGCGAGCGGTATGCGACTTGCCCGACGGTAGGTTCGATCGTCGATGTACGCAGGACGGAATGCGCGCGCGATGCCGGGCGAGCGTCTTCGATGTGCCGCGTGAAACGTGATGTGCGTCACAGAGAGACAACAACACGTCATGAGATGATCACGAACGCGCGATTCCTGGAACTTTTTTGTGCGCCGGCCGGTAGGGTGCGGCAGAGGTGCATGCACCGAGATGCGTGCGGGGATGCGCTTCGTAACTGCAGTTCGCAGGTGATGGCCCAGCTGTAACTCACTGGAGGGGTAGGTATGGACGTCCTCGTGATGCTCGAGGATCACCCCGATCGCTCATCGGTGCTCGCGCACGTCAACTCGGGCCCGGCGCCGCTGCATGGCGATCGGCCGTCGAGGGACGTGGTCACGCTCTATGGGTCGGCCACGCCCGAGTCGCTGGCGCTCGCCCTGGCCGCGGCGGTGGAGAGCCGCCGCCTGCAGGAGGAGCACGGCGGCGTGATCCGGCACCTGGGCCTCTGGGCGGAGCGTGGGGCGGTCGGCGACGCCGCGTGGCGCGACGAAGAGACTGGGAAGCTCGTATCCCGGGATCTTCTGATCCCACTGGACGTGCTCACCGAGCGGGCGCGCCAGCTCCTGGCCGAGTGCGGGAACATGATCCAGCGCCTGGTGGCGGGCTTGTCGATGCCGGACTGGCCCGAGGGTGCCCGGCGTGCCATCGGATTTTCGCTCACACCGGTCGTCGAGGTGACGGCGGCGACGCGGGCCCGCGTCGATTCCTTTCTGGACACGATTCGCGACGCCGATGCGCTGGCGTTCGACACCGAGGGAGACTGAGGCCGAATCAACTTCGTCTGCGGCAGGGATGGAAACGGGGGCCGGCGCTGTCGCGATCGGCCCCCGTGCTTTTTCGCAGGTCCCTGGCGGCTCCGGCGCGCCGGCGTACATGATACGGGCGGATCACGCTATGGCACCTCCGACTCCACCGTCCGGCCCGAGGCGGTCATCGACCCCGACGCGCCCGTCAGGCGACGAGCGCGTCGTGGCTGCTCCCGACGGCCTCCTCTGGAATGCGTCGCACCGCCGGAACGGGGGCGACGATGGCGCGATCGTGTTCAGCTGCATCACCGATGCGCGGCGGCCTGCCCGGGCGGTGGCTGTGGGTCGCGCGTTCCGGCTCCGTGACGCAAGTGATGAGGAACTCCTTCGGCTCTTTGCCGACGCGCCCGTGGTCGGTAAACTGATCTAGCGTCCAGCGGCCATCGCGCCGCCCCCGCCCCGCGTCCGCGCCCTCGCCCCGCCCTTCGCCCAATCCATCGCCGTGTTCTATACTGAGCCCAAGGTCACCGTCCTCGCACGGCCTGCGTTCGCCGAGCCCTCGCATCTCCCCGTCCGCTGGATCGGGCCGAGTACCGACGGCGAGCGACTCGCCGAGTTTGCGGGGCGCCTCTGTTACATGAGCCAGAAGAATCCGGCGAGTCGCGACACGCGCGAGTATCTCGAGAATATCAAGCGGCAGCGGCACGGGAGTGTCCTCGAGCATGCGTCCTATTCATTGCTCATCGAGGGCGTGAGCCGGGCGCTGAGCCATGAGCTTGTCCGCCACCGTACCGCGTCCTATTCCCAGCTCTCCCAGCGGTACGTGGACGAGTCGGAAGCCAACTTCGTCGTCCCGCCAGCCATTCTCGGTGACTCGGCCCTCGAGGCCGCATGGCGGACGGAGATGGAGCGGGCGCAGGCTGCCTATGTCGCGCTCGTCTCGGAACTCATGACGCGCTACGCCTGGGTCTCGGACCGCGTCCACCGGCGGAAGATGGCCCGCGAGGCCGCCCGTGGTGTGCTCCCCAACTCTACTGAGACCAAGATCGTGGTGACGGCCAATGCACGGGCATGGCGGACGATGCTGGAGCTGCGAGCGGGAGAAGGGGCCGACCTTGAGATCCGGCGGCTGGCGCTCGTGATTCTCCGAACGCTGCAGTCGGAGGCGCCGGGATTCTTCTCCGACTTCGAGATCTACCTCGCTGAGGACCAGCGCGAGGCTGCTCGGCCGGCACACCACAAAGTCTGACCCGCCGAGGCGACGAGCGACGAGAACCGGAACCGAGAGCGGGCGCACGGAGGCGCGTTGCGTTCTGCGAAAGAATCCGGCGAATTGCGCTGGCTCGTCGCCGTCTGAAAAAAAATTATTTTGCCTGCAGCGGGGTAAAGTCGTTTAAAGGTCATTGCGCGACCAATTCGCACTCAGTATTATGCGCGCGATTCATCACCTGACATCTGCAATGCTGCGCCGTGGTGCGACCGGGCAGTCGAGTCTCTCCTGACGAAAGGATCGGATGACGCGGATCGGAATCGCCTTCAATCTGAAGCCCGAGCCACTCACCACCCCTGTGGGCGCGACGCTCGCCAGCGCTGGTGAGACTGCCGATCCGATCCAACGCGACGAAGAGCCTCCCAGTAACGAGGCCGCTCGCGCGCGGTCTGGCCGCGAGCGGTCGGCGGTGATGGGCCAGCCGTGAGGGCGCGCTGCTGGTGCAGGAGGTTTCAGCGGATGACGAGTTCGCCGAGTGGGATACGGCGGAGACGATCGATGCGGTGGCGGGCGCCCTGAGCGCATATGGCACCGTGATCCGGCTGGAAGCCACGGCAGAGTTTCCCGAGCAGCTTCGGACAGAACGCCCGGACATCGTGTTCAACATGGCCGAAGGCTCGGGCGGCAAGAATCGTGAGTCCCACGTGCCGGCGATCTGCGAGTTCTTCGGCATCCCGTACACGGGCAGCGATCCGCTGACCCTCTCGCTCTGTCTCGACAAGTCGCGCACCAAGGAGATCCTGTCTCATTACGGGGTCGGCACACCGTCCTTCGCGGTGGTCGAATCCGTGGATGCCGTGGCCGACGGGTGGCCGGCGCTTCGATATCCATTGTTCGTCAAGCCGATCCACGAAGGCTCGTCCAAGGGCATCACCGAGCGGAATCTCTGCCAGACGCCAGGCGATCTCGCGACTCAGGTCGAGTTCCTGCTGGAGACGTATGCGCAGCCTGTCCTGATCGAGGAGTACCTGCCTGGTGCGGAGTACACCTGTGCCGTGCTCGGAAACGGCCAGACGGCACGGGTACTGCCGATCGTCGGTATGAACTTCGATGCGCTGCCAGAGGGCGCGCTGCCCGTCTATGGGTTCGAGGCGAAGTGGCTGTGGGACCGCCCGGACGCGCCGCTTCGGATCTTCGACTGTCCGGCCGTGATCCCCGATGCCCTGCGCCGGACGATCGAGGCGACCACGCTCCGCGCCTATCAGGCGCTTGGATGCCGAGACTGGTCGCGAGTCGACGTGCGCCTCGACGCGGCAGGTGTCCCCAATGTCATCGAGGTGAATCCCTTGCCCGGCATCCTTCCCAACCCAGCAGACAACTCCTGCTTTCCAAAGGCGGCGCGAGTGGCGGGGATCAGCTACGAAGCTCTCATCCAGACATGCCTGACGCTCGCTGCCGAACGGCAGGGCGTCAGGCTGCGGCGGGTGCGCACATGAAGGTTGCGGTGCTATTCGATGGAGCGTCGGCGCTCGGCAAATCGCCCGACCTGCTCATCCTCGAGGCGGTCGAGTCGGTCGAGAACGCCATGGCGAGCGCCGGCCACGAGGTGATCCGCATCCCGGCGAACCCCGACGGCCGCTGGATGGAGCGGGTCCGGAAGGCCAAACTCGATCTCGTCTACAATCTCTGCGAGAGCGTCGATGGCGTGGCCGCCCTCGAGCCGGCCGTGATCGGCGCCCTCGAACTGCTGGGCGTCCCGTTTACCGGGAGCTCCAGCGCGACGACGTCGCTCTGCCTCCGGAAGCATCGGGTCAACGCGTTGCTGGACCGGGTCGGGCTTGCCCGTGCCGCGCTGGACGATCGCCCAGCGCGGTGGTCCGGTGCCGGTGATCGGATTTCCGGCGATCTGCAAGCCAGCCGCAGAGGATGCGTCGCTGGGTGTCGAGCAGCGGTCGGTGGTGCGCACGGTGCAGGCGCTGACGGACCGGCTCGCCGCGATGCACGAGTGCTGGGATGACATTCTCGTCCAGCGCTACATCGATGGCCGCGAGGTCAACGTCGGGATCGTCGGCGATCAGGTGCTTCCGATCGCCGAGATCGACTTCCGTGAGATGCCGCGCGGCTTGTGGCGCATCGTGTCGTACCGGTCCAAATGGGATTCCGGTAGCGAGGAAGACCGCGGCGCATCACCCAACTGTCCAGCCGATCTGCCACCGGCGCTCGCCACCGAGCTCTCGAACGTCGCGATGGCGGCGTGGCGGGCGGTCGGCGGCGAAGGGTACGGCCGGATCGATTTTCGGATCGATCGGGCTGGCCGCCCGTGGATCCTCGAAGTCAACGCCAACCCCGACTTCTCGCCGACGGCCGGACTCGCCCGGATGGCCCGGGCCGCGCAGATGGATTTCCCGGCGCTGGTGCGACAGGTTGCCGACGTCGCGCTGGCGGCACGCCGTGGGATGCCGGTGCCGGACGCCGACCTGTGGGCGCTGACGCAGCGTCTCTCCGGCGTGTCGGTCGGCTAGGGGCAGCACACGAAGCCCACGGGCGTGACCGCATATCAGGCCGGCGCGGTCCGCATCGGGCATCGCGAGGCGATCGCGGACATCGTCCGGGCGACCGGTGTGTTCAGCGTCCTCGAAATCGGCGTCGCGCTCGAACTGTTCGACACTACATACGGGCCACCGTCGGGCCCGGCCGGCGCCGACGCGTCCGGTGAAGGCGCTGACTACGAATTCCTCGGTCTGTTCGACACGGCCGGCATCCTGCTCGGCTACGCCTGCTTTGGACCGACCCCCGGCACCGATCGTGGGTACGACCTCTATTGGATAGCGATCGCGCCGCAGTCGCAAGGCGCGGGCGCTGGAAGCTTTCTCATCGGCGAGGTCGAACGGCGCCTTCGCGAGCGGAACGCACGGCTCATTCTCGCCGAGACGTCCTCGCGGGACGCCTACGCAGCGACGCGGGCATTTTATGTCGCCCGTGGGTACACGGAATCGGGGCGCGTCCGCGCGTTCTACGGTCCGGCAGACGACCGCGTGTTGTTCACGAAACGGCTCCAGCCGCCCGCTCGCGTGCGTGCGGCCCGTGGCGAGGAGAGAAAGGGAGGGGGAGGCGAATCGCAGTGAGCGAATGGCAATCGCTGTTGCGGGATCGGAGCGTCGCGACCCTCGACGCGCTGGCTGCACGGTTCGAACCCGAGTTTGGACCGGGCGTCATCGACGTGGCCGGCCTCCGCGGCGCGTTCGCCGGATTCCAGATGCGGCTCACGCCCGCGGTGCTGGACCAGATCAAGGCCGTCGGCGATCCAATGTGGACGCAATACGTCCCGACGGTTGCCGAGATGGAAGTGGTGGACGGCGTCGTCGATTCGCTTGGCGAAGACGCGGACTCGCCGGTTCCCAACCTCACGCACCGGTATCCGGACCGCGCCCTCTTCCTTGTTAGCCCGGTGTGTGCGTCGTACTGCCGGTTTTGTACGCGCCGGCGCAAAGTCGGCGACCCCGAGAAGATCCCGCTCAATCAGTACGACTCGGCGTTCGCGTACCTTCGCGCGCACACCGAGATCCGCGATGTCATCCTGAGTGGCGGCGATCCGATGATGCTGTCCGACCGGCGTCTCGAGTACATCTTGCAGACACTGCGCGCAATACCGCATATCGAAATCATCCGGATCGGGAGCCGCATCACCAGTCATCTCCCCGAGCGCATCACGCCTGAGTTCTGCGAGATGGTGCAGCGGTACCATCCGGTGTTCATGAACACGCATTTCAATCATCCGGATGAGCTCACGCCAGCATCCGTCGCGGCGCTCGACCGGCTATCGAGGGCCGGTGTGCCGCTCGGGTGCCAAACGGTGCTGCTCAAAGGGGTGAACGACGATCCGGTGGTCATGACGGAGCTGATGCACCGGCTGCTCAAGGCGCGGGTCCGCCCCTACTACATCTACATGTGTGACCCGGTGGCGGGCGGCGAGCATTTTCGAACCACCATCCAGAAGGGGTTGGAGATAATCCAGGCGCTCCGAGGGTGGACATCGGGCCTCGCGGTTCCGCATCTGGTGATCGATGCGCCGGGCGGTGGCGGCAAGGTGCCGCTCCTGCCGGAATACGTGGACTCGATCACCGACGAGGAAGTCGTGTTCCGCAACTATGAAGGAAAGCGGTTCGTGTATAAGCAGCCCGGCGTCGCGGGAGCCGTCGCGCCCTAGAACGGCGCACGGTACAGAACCACCGCCGCACGTGCCGCATCTGTCCCTGTCCGTGGACAGATCATCGGCCGACACGACAGACAGACCGCTGGCCCCTCAGGGCAATCCAAAACGCAGGTGCTTGCACGACAACGGCTTAGCCCGCCCGGGCGATGGCCGAATCGCGGCACTGAGCGTGCCATGAATGAGGGTGCGCGAGCAGGCGCGCAACGCCTGTTCGCGCGGTTGCCCTTCGAATGTGGTGAGCCGGACCTGAAGTCGTTCCGTGGAGGAACCATGTTGCCTCGTCTTGCCGTTGCTGTTGCACTGATAGTGACTGCCGTCGTGCCGAAACCGGCGGCTGCCCAATACCGGGTCGGCTATGGGTGGCGCTATGGCTCACCTCCGACCGAGCCGGCCATCACGCCGTATTTCGGCTACATGAACATGGGCCGCTACGATGATGGGCCGCTGGGCCAGAGCGTTGGCGGCGGCGATGCGGGGCTCGTCGGCGCGCAACTGACGTTGCCACTCTCGCCATTCGTCGCCCTGGTGGGCAACGTCGGTCACGCCAACTCGAACATGGTCTTCATCGATCCCGTGACCGGCGGCCCTTCAATGGGAACGACGGGTGCCTGGATCTTCGATGGTGATCTGCAACTCAGCTCCCCGTTCCGGGGAAGCGGTGGGCACTGGATCGAACCGTTTGTCCAGCTGGGCGCGGGTGCCATGCACTACTCGACCGAGTACTCGACGGGCGATGCCAGCTCGACGAACTTCGCGTTCAACGGCGGGATCGGTCTCAATTACGAGATCACTCGGCGGATCGGCTTTCAGCTCATGGCCAAGGATTATGTCGGACACTGGGACACCCAACCGCAATTCCCGTTCGACTCCGGGGACCGGTTCACCAACAACTACGCGATCACCGCTGGACTGAACGTCGGGCTCGGACGGTGAGTTCCAGGACGGGCCGCGCGTTCACCGTTGTTCGAATACGGTGCGCGCGGCCGCGATCTGGCCAAGCACGTGCGTCCGTTCGGCTTCCGTGTTGAACCACGCGTAGCTACGGACGTCCGCGTCGAGACGGTCGAGCCACGTCAGGAAGTACCGTTTGTCGGACGGGCTGCGAACGCGCTCCCCTGCCACGTCAACGTAGATAGGGCTGGTGGTCGCGAACGGGTAGATGTCCATGATGGGCGGGGTGGCGTGCTCACTCCACGCCCGCAGCGTGTACCATCCGCTCGAGTCCACCACGACCGTCGTGTCGATGTCGGCCGATGTGAGCGGATGCGCGCCGCTCTCCGCCGACCAGATCACCCGCCCCCGCGATACCAGCTCCAGGTGGTCCACTGGGACAATGGACCGGAGCCGCGCATGGACGCGCACCGTGTGTCGCCCGGCGCCGTCAAAGTGGATCACGTCACCGATCGCGCGGCCATCCATCGTGAAACCGAGGAGCGGCCCGTTCGTGGCGAACGTGCGCCCGGCCTTGAGTCCGGCGAGCCAGCCGTCGTGCGTCAACGGGCCATCCACGTGCACGTACACACGATTCAGTCCGACGGGTCCGCGGAGTGATGCGTAGTTGGCCATCGCATCAGTTCCTGCCGCGGCAGGGATCCGAAAGCCACAGTTGAGAAGCTGATACCAGACGCGGGCCGTGGCGCGGTGATCGCTGAACGCGACGATCTCCATGTAGTCGGCCTTGCCGAGGGCGACGTCGGCAGGCAACTCGCCGGTCAGCGCCTGCGTGGTGTCCGCAGGCTCTGGATAGGTGTCAAACGGATGCACGTAGCCGGCGAGGGCCCCCTGGGCGTGAGCGAGATCCGCAACGTCCGCGTTCGTCGGTACGAGGCTGGCGGCCGGAGTGTTGACGTAGGCGGCATACCCGGGAAGCAAAATATGCGAACGCGGGGCGAGCACACCGAAATGCCCCCAGTAGCTGGTGTGGAACTCCTGTCCGTGAAAGAGCAGAAAACTGGAGTCCGACACAGGATCGAGCCGCCCGGTGAAATAGCCGATGTCAGGGACCCGCTGTTCCTTGTTGACGATCAGGTTCTCGATGACCCGGAGGTCCTCGGCACGTGCCTGGGTCCTGAGATGCGCCGGATCGTTCCGATACACGCCGCCGTAGTTCATGTGCACGTGTACATCGCCCCTGTACCAGCCGTCGGCTGCCAGGTTGGCGATCCGGTGCATCGGCACACGGACGACGGCCGGATGGCCAGGGGCCACGTGCACGGGGCGGATCTCGCGTTCGTACTCCAGGCCCCGGATCACGACCACTGAGAGGTCACCCGCCGGGACCGTGAGGACCGACTCACCGGTGGTCTGGAAATATCCGATCTCGAGCTTTCGTTGGCTGCGGTCGAATGCGTCATCGGCGTACCGCCACGCATCGTCGGGCGCGAAGCTCCGGCCATCCGATCCGGTGACCGAGAATGCGTGCTGGAACTGCGCGCCCGGTGGCGGAGTCGGTGACGATGACGCGAAGCGTGCCGCTCGGCGACCGGTAGTGCCGGGTCGTGAGGCGAACATCCCGGATCTGGCCCCCCGGCACATCAATGATGCGGAGCGCGGTATTGCCGGTCGCGTTGACGACGTAGGCGATCCGCTTGGCATCCGGCGACCATCGCGGAGCGGTCGCGTCATAGTCGCCGTACGTGAGCTGGATCGCGTCGCCGCCGTCCGCGCGCATGAGCCAGAGTTGATTCCACTGGCGCCCCAGATACGAGCTGTAGACGACGCGGGCTCCATCGGGCGACCAATCGGGCCGGGCCTTCCAGGTGGTTTCTTCGTCCCGGATCTGGCGCGCCGAGTCCGTGGCGCCGACACGAGCCCTCCAGATGCCACCCGTGCCCCAGACGTGCCCGCGATTGGACACGAAGAGGATCTCGTCGCCGGTGGGCGACCACGAGGGCGAGAGATAGTGGTCGTAGACGCTGTAGTAGTACCGGGGCAGGTGGCTGTCCCGGTCGGTGGTGATCCGCCACGCGCTGCCGATGGAGTCGTGGTCGAACGCCGCCACGTAGATGTGCCACCGGTTCTGGAGCGCCGTCGAGACCCACGCGATGCGCAGGCCATCAGGTGACCATCGCGGCTCGACGTTGACGGCGCCGGTCGTCGTCAGCTGATGAGTGGCGCCAGTCGCGACATCGACCATCCAGAGCTCTTCGGCGTCGCCACGATACGACGCATAGACCACGTGGCTGCCGTCGGGCGACCAGTCGGGTTGGTAGTCGTACCCGGGGCCATCGGTGAGCTGATAGGCATCCGTGCTGCCCACGTCCTGCTTCCAGAGCGAGCCCTGCATCGAGAACACCAGCGTCCGTCCGTCTGGTGACCAACTCACGGAACTAGGCCCGGTGGTCGCCTCCGGGAGATACATCTCGCGGTAGTAGTAATTGTGCGGGACGGCGATCTGGTCGAGGACTGGCCGTCGCTGTGCCTCGGCCTGCCGGACCGCTGGGACGATTGTGCCGGCGAGCGTGACCGCAAGCGTCAGGACTGGAGTGATGGCGAATCTCGCTGGGCGACCGGACATGAATCAGGCGGGCGGCGGCAGGACCGTCTCGATGGCGACCCGCCGGCCGCCAGGACGGTTCGCCCAGAGATAGAGCAGGCCGCCAAATAGTATGAAGGCGGCGGCGACGCCCACGACCTTGGTCTCGTAGATCATGACGGGCCCCGAATCGGCGGACGGTTTTGCCGCCAGCACCATCGCCACGACGGTGACGAATAGCCCCGCGAGCGCGCAGATGATCCTGCCTGCGGCACCTCCCGGGACCACGGTCGGGGCGCCTGGCATCTTCGTGGGCTCGACCAGCAGACAGAGGAACAGGTAGATGAACGGGATGAAATAGATCAGAACCTGGGCGAAGAGGAGCACGAGATAGAACTGCTCGACCGTTGTGCCTTTGCCAAGCTGGGACACCAGCATCAGGATCGACGCGACGACTGCCTGCACGAGAATGGCGACATAGGGCGTTCCCCAGCGCGGGTGCACCCGGCCGAACGCCGGCGGGAAATAGCGATCGAGACCGATCACGAACGCAATGCGCGCGGGTCCCGTGAGCCACGCGCCGGTGCCACCAATGTTGCCGAGCGTGTACGATGCCGCGGCCAATGGCGCGAGCCACCAGAGCCAGTGCCCGAATCGGGCGGCGCCGACATCGATGCCTTGCAGGAATCCGGTCACCACGTTGACCGAGCCGGTGGGCACGATCCAGAGCACCGCCGCGGTGCCCAGGATGTAGAGGCCGGCGATCAACGGCGTCGAGATGTACACCGCGCGCGGCAGCGTCTTCCGCGGGTCCTTGATCTCCCCGCCGAGCGACGCACCGAGCTCCAATCCGGAAAACGCAAATGCGATCGTGGCCCAGAGGTTGATCGTGTCCAGCGACTTGACACTCGGGAGGAACGCGTGCGGCGACAGGTCATTCGCCGGATGACCGGTGAACACGCACGCGATTCCCACTGCCACCAGGATAGTTCCGGTCACGTAGCTGCCGATTCCGCCGGCATTCTGCAGCCACTTTCCCGTGTTGAGGCCAACGATGTTGAATCCCACGGCGATCCACAGGGCGCACAGCGTCGTCGGTAGTACGTACAGCCACTGGTCGCCCAGGCCGCTGTCGCCCTTGCCGACCACATACAACGCCACGATCGCGGTCGAGAGCAGGAGCTGCGGGTAGTACAGGACGTTGACCACCCAATAACACCACCCGCACAGGTAGGCGTGCCGGTCTCCGAACCGCTGCTTCGTCCACGCATAGATCCCGCCTTCGGCCGGGTAACGCGACGACAGCTCCGCGACCGCGAGACCCTGCGGAATGAAAAACATGAGCGCCGCGACGATCCAGAGGATGATGGCGCTCGGTCCGGCCTTGGCGGCGGTGGCGATCCACCGAAGCCCGAGAATGGCGACGAGGTTGAACAGCACGACATCGCGAATCCCCAACGTGCGTTTGAGCGACATCGTCAGGGGCTCGCTGGTTGCCGCGCCGGCGTCGTGCGCCGTGCCGGTGTTCGCGACAACCGTTGATCGGTCAGTCATGCGTGGTCATCCCTTGAGGAAGAGCTTGTCGGGATCGAGCCGGTCCCGCAGCAGCGCGAGCTCGGCGTCGGTCGGCGGGTCGAGCGTATCGAGTGGCTCGCGGGACCGCAGCGGCCAGCCGACATCGTGCGCGATACTGGCGGGCGTGACTCCAGGATAGATCGCAGTCAGTACCAGCTCGCCCGTCGTGTCGGGTTCGAGGACGCCGCGATCGGTGATGACTTTGACCGGGCCGGCACCGGGCAGCGCCGGCGCGCTCCGCGCCGTGCCGTGGTACCGATGGCCGGGTGACGTGATGAAATCCACCTCGGCGGGAAATGCGCGCTGGCTCAGTTTCGCGACGACGATCGTGCGGCGTGCGTGGGTCGCGATCTCGGCGGCACCCCCACTTCCCGGCAGGCGGACCGCCGGGTGGTCGTAGACGCCGACGACGGTCGTGTTGATGTTTCCCCAGCGATCCACCTGTGCGGCGCCGAGGAAGCCGACCTCGATCCGCCCATTCTGGAGCAGGTACTGGAACACATCAGCCATGCCGCAGACCATGAGCGACCCGGTCACGAGCGATGGGTCTCCAATCGAGACCGGGAGCCGCTCCGGCACGGCGCCGACGGCTCCCGATTCATAGATCAGCACCAGATCCGGCGCGTGCGTCGCGCGGGCGAGATTGCACGCGAGGTTCGGTAGTCCGATCCCGACGAACACGATCTCGCCGTCGTGCAACTCCCGGGCAGCTACCACGGCCATCATCTCGTTTGGCGAATAGCGGGAGGACGGCTCGGTGGTGGCGGCCATCCGCGTCCCCGGCCCGGTGTCAGTAGCCATAGTTGACACCCGCGCACGTTCGGTCATTCACGCGGAGCCGCTGCGGCAAATCGGGCATCGCCGCGAGATACGCCGAGCGATCCGGCACACCCATGACGAATGTGTCCAGGTATGCGGCCAGTTGGGTGGGATCGCGGGAGATCTTCTCCCACGCGACATAGAACGCGTTGTCGCGATCGTAATAGCCCTGGGCATAGGACGGATGCGCGCCCCACGGCTCGTGCACCACGGCATTGACGACGAATCCCGGCACCAGCGTGCGATTCGGATCCGCGCGGATCACGCGCTCATCGACCAACTCCTCGGCGACGACGATCACGTGCCGGGACGCGAACGCGGCCTCCTTCTGCACGCCCAGCAAGCCCCAGATCTGGGTGTTGCCCTGCGCGTCCGCGCGTTGCGCGTGGATGATCGTGACGTCGGGATTCAGTGCAGGTACGGTCGCCAGCGACTCACCGGTGTAGGGGCAGGTCACCGATGCGATGCGCGGGTTGGCGGCGGGAAGGTCGGTCCCCGCGTAGTCGCGCAGGGGCCAGAAGGGGAGACCGGCGGCGCCGGCGGAGAGGCGGGCGACCATCCCGAAATGCGAATACTCCTCCAGCTCCAGCCGCCGTCGCCGCGGTGCCGGCTGGCCCCTCCACGGCTCGCCGGAACGCGTGCAAGGAACCGGCGCCGGGATTCCCCGCCCACGAGAAGACCAGTTTTCGGGCGCACCCGGCTCCGATCATCTGGTCGTAGATGAGATCAGGAGTGAGCCGGCAGAGCACCAGGTCGCGGCGGCCCTGGCGAATGATCTCGTGGCCCGCCGCGAAACAGATCAGGTGCGTGAATCCTTCGATCACGATCGTGTCGCCGTCGTGGACGAATCCTGCGACGGCGTCGCGCATGGACATCACCTTCGCGCCGGATACCGGCCGCGGCCGGTGCGCCGGGCCCACGGGACGCCGGCCGCTGTGACGCGGGATGCCCGGTGTGGCTCACACCAGCGCGGCCAGGCACTCGTCGATAATGGCGAGACCGGTGTCGATGTCGGTGGCATCCACCATGAGCGGGGGCGCGAGCCGCAGCGTGCTGCGACCGCATCCGAGCAGCAGCAACCCCTTGCCGAACGCGAGTTGCACCAACGCATTCACGAGATCGCCGGCGGGTTCGCGGGTCGCGTGATCGGTGACGAACTCGACGCCGATCATGAGTCCCAGCCCCCGGACATCGCCGATGCTGCGATGCCGGGCGGCCAGCCGCCGGACACCGGCCATCAGCCGCTCGCCCATCGCGCGTGCGTTGGCCATGAGCTCGCGCTCGACGACATCGAGCGTCGCCAGCGCGGCCGCGCAGCAGACCGGATTGCCGCCGAAGGTCGACCCGTGCGCCCCGTTCTTCCAGTGCATGATCGACTCGCGCGCGATGATCGCGCCGATCGGCATGCCGGAGCCCAGCCCCTTGGCGGTGAGCAGAATGTCGGGCTCGATGCCTGCGTGCTCGGAGGCGAACATCCGGCCCGTGCGGCCAATGCCGGACTGGATCTCATCGCAGACCAGCAGGATCCCGTACTTGTCGCAGAGGGCGCGGAGTGTCGGCGAGGTATCCGTCTGGCGGCACCACGTAGCCGCCTTCGCCCTGCACCGGCTCGACGAAGATGGCCGCGACGTCCGCCGGGTCGATCTGCCGGGCGAAGAGATCGCGCTCGATGGCCGATACGCAGAATAATTCGCACGACGGGAATTGCTTGCCGAACTCGCAGCGGTAGCAGTACCCGAATGGAACGTGATAGACCTCGGGCAGCAATGGTCCGAAGCCGGCGTGTTGCCGAGCCTTGCTGGATGTCAGCGACATCGCGCCATAGGTCCGGCCATGGAACGCGCCCTTGAAGGCGACCAGTCCGGCCCGGCCCGTCGAATGACGCGCGAGCTTGATCGCGCCGTCGACGGCTTCCGTACCCGAGTTGGTGAGAAAGACACGCTTCTTGTCCTGGCCGGGCGCCAGCTTGGCCAGCCGCTCGCACAGCGCGGCCATGCCCTCGTAATAGAAGTCCGACCCGCAGATGTGCAGGAACCGCTCCGCCGCATCCTTGATGGCGGCGATCACGGCCGGGTGTCCATAGCCCGTCGAGGCGACGGCGATGCCCGCCATGAAGTCGAGGTATCGGTTGCCATCCACGTCCTCGATCATCGCGCCGCTGCCGCGGGCCACCACCAGCGGATACTCCTTGATGTACGAGGTCGAGGTCCAGGCGGCGTCGCGGTCGACGACCGCGCGGGCCCGCGGTCCGGGCGGTGGCACGACGATGCGCGGGTAGCCGCGCGCGCCGGATGCCGGCGAATGCGCCGGGGATGCGGACGGCGCAGCCGTCCCGGTCTCGTGGGGCATGGCGGAACTCACGGCTCGATGATAGTGCGGCTTTGCTCGCGCAGGAATTGGGCGACGTAGTAGGGCCCACATCCGCCCTTGCCGGTCGAGCCTGAGCCCTTCCAGCCGCAAAACGGTTGCGCGCCGGGCCACGCACCCGTGGTGGCGCCCGTCCGCTTGTTGGCGTAGCACACGCCGGCTTCGGCTTCGTCGAAGAACCGCGTGATCTCGTCTGGGCGGCCGGTGAAGATGCCGGCGGTCAATCCGTATTCGGTGTCGTTGACGTGTGTGATAGCATCGTCCAGGCTCGAAACCTCGCCCACGGCCAGGATCGGCACGAACAACTCATCGCGAAAGATCGCGCTCGCGAGGGGGAGCCGCGCGACCGTGGGTGCGACGTAGTAGCCGTGCGCGAGGGCACCGTGGGTCAGCCGCGAGCCGCCGGTGAGCACTGTGCCGTCTCCGCGGGCGCGGCCACTCGCGTCCAGGTAGCGGGCGACCGCGCGATCGTTGATCACGGGTCCGAACGCGACATCCCGATCGGACGGATCGCCGATCGTGATGCCGGCCGTGCGGGCCATCAACGACTCGAGGAATGGAGCCGCGACCCGGCGATCGACATACACCCGCGAGGTGGCGCTGCACTTCTGGTTCTGCAGGCCGAAGGCCGATCGCGCGACCCCTTCGGCGGCGGCATCGAGATCGGCGGTCTCCGTCACCACGGTCGCGTTCTTTCCGCCAAGCTCCAGGAGACACGGCTTGATCCACCGGCCGGCCGCCAGGCCGGCGTGAATTCGCAAGCCGACGGCCTTCGAGCCCGTGAACACCACCCCGTCGATGCCGGGATGCTGCCACAGCGGATCACCGATGACGTCGCGGTGCCCGGTCAGCATGTTGAAGGCGCCGGCAGGCACGCCGGCATCCCGATACGCCTCGTAAAGGCCCAATCCTGTCCATGGGGCATCCTCGGCCGGTTTGTACACGACGGTGTTGCCGGCGGCCAGCGCGGCGGCCGACATGCCGGTGGACAGCGCGAGCGGGAAATTGAACGGTGCGATGCAGGCGAAGACGCCGTAGGGACGGAGCACGTCGGTATTGCGCTCTGCCGGTGTGAGCCGGGCCATTGTCCGGACGAAGCCGTGCGCATCGGCGATCTGCTGGCAGTAGTAGTCGATCAGGTCGGCCGCCTCTTCGGCGTCCCCCATCGCTTCCAGCCGGCTCTTCCCGACCTCGATGCTCATGCGTGCCGCGAGATCGAACTTGCGCTCGCGAATCAGGGCGGCGGCGCGCCGCAGTGTCGCCACCCGTTCCTCCCAGGGGCGTCGCGCCCACGCGCGCTGCGCGCGCCGCGCTGCCGACACGGCGGCATCGACGTGGGATACGCTGGCCGCCGCGAACTCGGCCAGTACGGCTCGCGTATCGATCGGCGACCGGTCGATGAGTGGCGACGCGTGCGTCGTCACCGCCTCGCCGTCGATGTAGAACGGGTAGATCCGTCCGGCGGCGGCCCGAACCCTGGCGACCGCCTCGCCGAACTGCCGGTGGAACGACTCCAGGTCGACGTTGGCCGACGTGTACGTGATTTTCGCGGGCGCGCCCGCGACCGGCGTCGAGTCGGACAGCGTTGCAGGACCAGGCATCGGCGCGGCCCTCAGCGAGGGGTGGACAACTCGGCAGCCGTCGTCGCGACGGTCGCCGCGACGGTCGCGGCGAGCGCGGTCCGCAGGCGATCGGCCATCATGGCGATCTCGGATTCGGTGATGATGAATGGTGGCGCCAGCATCACGAGATCGCCATTGGTGCCGTCCGCCTGGCCTGCGTTCGGCCAGACCACGAGGCCCGCGTTGAGCGCCGCCTCCGCGAACCGTTCGGCGAACCGTACCGACCGGGCGAATGGCGCGCGCGAGGCCTTGTCGGCCACGAACTCGATCCCGGCGAGCAGTCCCCGGCCTCGGACGTCGCCGACATGGGGGAGATCGCGCAGTGGTTCCAGTGCGGCGTGGAATGCCGGCGCCATACCAGCGCACCGCGCGACGAGATCATGGTCCGCGATGTACTCGAGGGTGGCGAAGCCGGCGGCGCACGCCACCGCGTGGTGCGAGTAGGTCTGGGCGTGGAGCAGTGCGCCGCTGCCCTTGGCCAGCACATCGACGATGCGCCGCGGGGCGACGATGGCGGAGAGGGGCGCGTACCCACCGGTAATGCCCTTCCCGAGGACGAGGATGTCGGGTGAGACCCCGTAGGGCTCGAGCGCGGACCAGGTGCCCGTGCGTCCCGCGCCGCTCAGGATCTCATCGGCCACGAAGAGGACCTGGTGCCGGTCGCAGATCTCGCGAATCCGGCGCCAGAACTCCGGGCGCGGAACACTGGCTCCCGTCGACGACCCGCCGACCGGCTCCGCGATGAGGGCGGCGACGGAATCCGCGCCCTCGTGCAGGATCGCCGCCTCGAGCGCATCACCACTGCATGCGGCGCACGGCGGTCCATGCCCGCGACACGCACACCGATAGACGTATGGGGCCGGCACGCGCGGGACGGTCACGAGCCAATCGCGGTACGCCGAGCGGTATTGCTCGCGCGCCGAAGCGGACAGCGCGAGCAGGGTATTCCCGTGATAGCTCGGCGTAAACGCGAGCACCTTGTGCTTGTCCGGCCGTCCGGACTCCAGCCAGTACTGGCGGGCGAGTTTGAGCGCTGCCTCGACGGCCTCCGAGCCGCTGGAGAGGAAGTAGGCGTGGTCGAGATCGCCGGGCGCTCGCGCGACGATCTCCGCGGCGAGTGATTCGGCCGCTTCGTGCGTGAACACCATCCCGCTGACATACGCCACGCGCCCGGCCTGGCGCGCCATCGCGTCGCCGATCGCGGCCACGCCGTGCCCAATGTTCACCACGAAAGCCCCGCCGCACCCGTCCAGGTAGCTCCGGCCTGCCGAGTCGAACAGCCAACAGCCTTCACCTCGCACGATCAATGGATACGTGCGCGTGAGCTTCCGATAGAAAACGGGGGAATCCGGGTAGCTGGAACGGCACGGCGGGTAGATCGGATCGGAAGAAGGCGGAGGGACGCGGATCGCGAGGCCAGCCGATCCGGCACCACGATGTATACAATGCGGCCGGCCCCTGGCCCGATGCCGGTCCCTCAAGGCCGCCGTGCAAATCTTAGAGCGTGCGCGCGGGCCGAGCAACGTCGCGCGCATTGTGTGCATTGTGAGCGGGCGCGCGGGTCTTTACATCCCAGCCGCCGGCATGTATGATCGCGCCTGCCGCCGGCCGCGAAGCCGGATGGCCACGGAATGACGGCGCGCGGTGTCCAACCGTTCGCGTGGTTCGCCGCGGAGCCCCGGGCGCGGCGGCTCCTCGATCGCGCGATTTCTTCGGTGCAATCTTCAACGGCGAGGGACGTGCGCATGGAGCTCTGATGTCCGCGCTCGTGCGGTGGCTTGTGCGGTGGCCGGGATGCGCGGCCCGCAAAATCGCCCTGGGCATATCGCGCTGTGCCTGCCAGCCACGGCGATCGCCCAGCGGGGACAGGTCACGGGGCACGTGACGGATGCGGCCACCCGGGCGGCCATTCCGGACGTACAGATTCGGATCGCGGGGTCGTCCGCCGGGACGCTGACGCGCGCCGATGGCTCGTACCGGCTGGTCGTGATCCGGCCCGGGACGGTGACACTGCAGGTGCTTCGGCTGGGTTATCAGGCGCAGACGCGAGATGTCACCATGCTCCGATTCCGGCGCGACGGCGGCCGATTTCGCGCTGTCCGCCGCCGTCACCACGCTCGATCAGGTCGTGGTGCAGGCGACGGGAATACAGGAACGGACCCGCGAGACCGGCAACTCGGTGGAGGTCCTCACCACGGATTCCGTCCCCAAGGGGGCAACGGCCGATTTCTCCGATGTCCTGTCGTCGCGGGCGGCCGGCGTGACCGTGACCCAGCAGTCGGGGACCACCGGCGGCACCTCGCGGATCCGGATTCGCGGTAGCAGCAGCATCTCGCTCGACAATGGGCCGCTGCTGGTGATCGACGGCGTCCGTGCCGACAACGATCAGTCGTCGACCCAGCTCGACGTCGGTGGCCAGGCTCCGTCGCGGCTGGACGACCTCGATCCCAATGAGATCGAGGACATCACCGTGCTGAAGGGACCCGCGGCATCCGCCCTCTACGGAACAGCAGGAGCGAACGGCGTCATCCAGGTGACGACCAAGCATGGAACGGCGGGGAAGCCGGAGTGGCGGGTGTACGCCGAGGGCGGCACGATCCGCAACTACGTCACCTATCCCGCGAACTACGCCCGCCTTGGCACCGAGACACTGGACAGCGCGGGGACCCAGATCTCGCAATGCACTCTGCTGCTGCAGTACAGCAACGGCTGCAAGCCGACGGGCGGGATCGTCTCGTTCAACCCGCTGGAGAACATCAGTCCCAACATCGACGGGTACCGCGACGATTTCGGATTGTCGGTGGGTGGCGGCACGGATGTCCATCAACTATTTCGCGAGCGGCGACCACCGCAATGAGCAGGGCGTCTACCAGAACAACTATGTCCACCGTGACAATGCGCGGCTGAACCTGCATGCCAATCTGAGTCCGAAAGTCGAGATGTCGTCGAGTATCGGATTCCTCCAGAGCGGGCTCGGACTCCCACAGAATGACAACGCATCCTATGGGGTCCTGAGCGGCGGACTGCTCGGATCAGCATTCAATGATCCGGTGACGCACGGATACCTGGCTGGGCTGACGCCCGACAGTCTGGCGCATGTGCTCTCGACCCAGAGCAACAATCGGCTGACGGGGAGCGCCACCATCACCTGGCGCCCGCTCGATTGGCTCTCAGTGGTCGGCGTGACGGGGCTCGACTACGAGCAGCTGACCGAGCGGCAGCTCATGCCGTCGGCGGTGATCCCGATCTTCCCTTCGGGGTTCGTGGCGACCAACCCCATCACGAATGAGCAGTACACGACGAATCTGACGGCGACGGCGCACTACAACTCGGGTTCGGCGATCGCCTGGACGACAACCGCGGGCACCCAATACACGGACCAGCGTCACGGCAGATTGCTCGCGAGTGGCCAGGGTCTTCTGCCCGGCGTCGCGACCCTCGGCGGCGCGACCAACAGCTTCACCGTCACTGAGAACAATCCGGAGGAGGTCCTGTTCGGAGGATTGGTCCAGCAGCAACTCGCGTGGCGCGACAAGGTATTCCTGACCGCGGCGGTACGAACGGATAAGAACAGCGCACTCGATTTCGATTCCTGGACGACCTACCCCGATGTCAGTCTCTCGTGGGTCATCGGCGAGGAACCGTTTTTCCCGAAGTCTTCGGTGTCTGAGCTCACTCCGGTTGCGGACGGCGTTCGGTGAGTCAGGGGAGCGGCCGGGATTCCGGCAGGCACTTTCGTACTACTCTCCCGCGCCCTCCAAGAAGGACGGCGTCGAGCTTGTGGGAGCCATAGACACCGCAACCGGGAACCCCAATCTCTCCGCGGAAATCTCGCGGGAGTTCGAAGGTGGATTCGACGCCGGCTTCCTCTCGGAACGCATTCAGGTGCAGGCCACGGTCTACTCGAAGACCACCGACGGGACCCTCGTGCAGGCGACCCTGCCGCCGGGCACGGGCGGTGACGTGCAGTTTCTCAACCTGGGGCAGGTGACCAATCGCGGCTTCGAGATCGGCGCCACCGGAACGATCTATCAGAGCCGCAACTTCGCCGCGGAACTGACGGTGAACGGCTCCGTCAATCACAACAAACTGATCAAGCTCGGCCCCGGCATCAGTCCGATCACGTTCGACGCCGGCGATGCGGGCGACACGCAGGCGTTCACGCCTGGCTACTCACTGGGCGGCTACTGGTCGTACCCGTACACGTTCAAGGACCTCAATCACGACGGGATCATCGAACCCAACGAGATCACGGCCGGATCCACGCCCGTGTTCTTCGGGAATTCGCAGCCCACCGACGAGTTCTCTTTCACGCCGGCGCTGACGTTCTTCAGATCGCTGCGCGTGCAGGCGCTCTTCGACCGGCGTGCCGGCAACCTCCAGTACAACGGGACGGAGGAGTTCCGGTGCGGGTTCGCGAATACGATCTGCAAGGAGGCGTACGACCCGCATTCGAGCCTGGCGCAGCAGGCGGCGGCGATCACCGAGGCGCTCAGCCTCAGCGATGCCGGTGCCTATGAAGACGCGTCGTTCTGGAAGTTCCGCGAGCTGACGGTCCGATACTCGGCGCCCGAGTCGTGGGCCCATCGCATGAACGCGCGCAGCCTGGCGATCTCGGTATCCGGGCGGAACCTGGCCACGTGGACGAAGTACACCGGCTTCGACCCCGAGATCAACTTTGCGCCGAACTCGAACAACGGGTACAACCCGTTCACGGCATCGGATTTCCTCACGCAGCCCCCAGTACGGTATTGGACGGGGCGGGTGGACATCACATGGTAACCCGTCAGCTGACAACCACATCCCACGACCGATCGGCCGCAAACGTGCCTCATCCCCGCCGGGTGCCGTACCGGATGCGGCTACTCCTCGCCGTGCTACTGATCGGAACCACGGCGGCGTGCGATGTCAACCGGCTCCTGGACGCCAAGGACAAGGACACCAGCCCCGTTGGCGCGATCAACAGCGCGACCGGGCTGCCGAACGCATACGCCGGGGCGATCTCGCAATTTCAGGTTGGGTGGGCTGGATCGGCGGCCGATCTGGGAGACGGCAACGAGGGCCAGATCAACATGACGGCGCTCCTGACCGACGAATACATCGACCTCGAGACGTTTCCCACCCGGATTGAGGTCGATCAGCGGATCACCGCGCCAGGCAACAGCACGTTGCGCGGGAACTATCTCGATCTCAGCCAGGCGCGGGTGTCGGCGGAGCGGGCGGCGGGTTTGTACAAGCAGTTCGATTCTACCAATGTCCTGCGTGCCGAGATGCTCAATCTCTCGGGCTATTCATATCTGGTGTATGCCGAAGACTACTGCTCCGGCATCCCGTTCGACTCGATCACCCCAGGTGGCAAGGTCATTTATGGCCAGCCGCTGACGACGGATTCGATGTACACCCGGGCGATGAAGGATTTCCAGGCAGCGCTCACGATCGCGACTGCCGATTCCATCGCGAATGGCGATGCGAAAGGGATCGAACAGATCAACGTCGCCCGGGTCGCCCAGGCGCGCGTCCTGCTGGATGAGGGACAATTCACCCAAGCGGCAAACATTGCGGCGCTCGTTCCGCTGACGTTTGTCTACGCGATGGAAGGATCGAGCAATTCACCGCGCGAATACAACGGCGTCTGGTACTTCACGACGCAACTCGCATTCAGTGTGGCCGACAACGAAGGGATGAACGGGCTCAACTTCGCGTCCTCCGGTGATCCTCGGGTGCCGTCGGTGGATGTCGGCACTCCGGGATTCAGCGGCGTGGGCCAGGACTTCATTAGTGAGGAGCTCTACACCGGACCGACCTCCAACACGCCGCTGGCGACCGGCCTCGAGGCGGCGTTGATCATCGCCGAGTCGCAGCTGCACGCTGGGCAGACGAATGCGTGGGCGGCGAGCCTGAACGCGCTGCGGCAATCAGCTCCGGCACTGCTCTCCTCGGGCGAGGCTATCGACTCCCTCCCGCCGGACTCGACGACCCTGGCGTCGGCCACAATGCAGGTCGACGTGATGTTCCGCGAGCGCGCGTTCTGGCTGTATCTGACTGGCCACCGGCTCAGCGATATGCGGCGGTTGATCCGCCAGTACCATCGTGCTGCTGAGACTGTGTTCCCGACAGGCGTGGACGCGGTGACGGGGTCGGGCTACGGCTCCTCGATCGAGTTCCCGGTGTCGTCCGACGAATCGAACAATCCGAATTCTCACGGCTGTCTCAACACCGAACCGTAAGCGGCGCGTCGCCGTTCACTCCGTCCCTGGGTGAGCGGCACCGCGCCTTCCGGTACACCTCACATGTTCTTGTCCACCGTTCGTGCGGCCGTCCTGAGCGTGGCGGCCGCGGTCGTCACCCAGTCACTCCTGGCCGCGGCGGGATCATCAGCCGGGCACGCGCAGACCGCCCCCGTGTCGGCGGCGCCGCCGCCGATCGGTCCGGCCGTTGCGGCCGTGTCGGCACTCCCCGGGCGGCGGCTGCTGACTCTTGATGACATGATTCGAGAGCGCGACGCCTCGGATCCGCGCCTCTCGCCCGACGGCCAATGGGTGGCGTACTCGGTGTCGGACGTGGACACGGCGCGTGACATCTCCGTGTCCGCCATCTATGTCACGAGTTGGGATGGGCACACCACCCGGCGGATGACGTGGAGCAAGAAAGGGGAGCACGCGCCGCGCTGGAGTCCGGACGGACGGATGCTGGCGTTTCTATCGGCGCGCGACGACGAACACGACCTGGAGCAGGTCTGGATGTTGCCTCGCGATGGTGGCGAGGCGCAGCAGATCTCCGATCTTCCCGGCGGCGTGCTCGACTACGCCTGGGCGCCCGACGGCCATCGCCTCGCAGTCATCGCCGACGACCCCGACCCCGACTCGGCAAACGCCGACGCCACTGGCAACAAAGCCAAGACGCCACGGCCGATCGTGGTCACACGTTTTCAGTTCAGAGCCGACAACGTTGGGTGGCTCGGCGACAAGCGTGCCCGCCTCTATACGGTGGATCTCGCAACGCATACCCCGACCGTGCTCACGCCCGGCCAGGTGGACGCGGCACTTCCATCCTGGTCGCCCGATGGCGGTCTCATTGCCTACGTGCGCAAGGCGGCCACTGACGGGGACCGGACATCCAACTATCAGGTCTATACCATAGAACCACGGGCTGGGGCCGTGCCGCATCAGATCACGATGTACGACGGCAACGACAACGACCCGGAGTGGGGAGCCGGTCCTCCGGCGTGGAGTCCGGACGGGAAATGGATCGCGTACGTTCGCGGCGGTCCCGAGAAAATGCTGTACTACTCCGTCGGCCATCTGGCCGTCGTGCCCGCGGGCGGCGGTCCCGAGCGCGTCGTCACACCATCGCTCGACCGGACCGTGACCCAGCCCCAGTGGTCAGCCGATGGTGGCAGCGTGTACTTCCTCCTGGAGGATGACCGCGCGGTGGAGCTGGGGCGAGTCGCGGTGGCACCGCGCGGCGACAGCGCGACCGGGGGTGCGGTCGACCGGATCGTGACTGGCCGCCAGGTGTTGAGCGGGTACGAGGTCATGCCGAGCGGGCACGTGGCATTTGTCGCCAGCACGCCTGACATGCCGCCGGAGATCTCTGTCCTGGATGACGGCGTCCGCCCAGTGGCGAATGGAGGGTCGGCGCCCCGGCAACTCACGCACGACAACGCCTGGCTGGATTCCGTCTCTCTGGCCACGACGCGGGAGGTGACTGCTCGCAGCCTGGATGGGACCACCGTGAGCGGCTTCATCCTTACGCCGCCGGGATACATCTCAGGACATCGATACCCCGCCATCCTTCGCATTCATGGCGGACCCGTCGAACAGTGGGACGACAGCTTCCAGTTCGATTGGCAGCTCCTGGCGTCACACGGCTACGTGGTGATGGCCGGCAATCCCCGCGGCAGCTCGGGACGCGGACAGGCCTACACCAGTGCGATCTTCGCCGACTGGGGCAATAAGGATTCGCAGGACGTCCTCGCCGTCGCCGACAAGGCGGTCGCGGACGGCATCGCCGATTCCGCGCGCCTGGGAGTCGGAGGCTGGTCGTATGGTGGGATTCTGACCGATGAAGTGATCGCCCGCACGACGCGGTTCAAAGCGGCAACGAGTGGGGCCGGGATGGCCAACGCCTTCGCAGGCTACGGGACCGATCAATATGTGCGGGAGTACGAAGACGAACTCGGAACGCCGTGGACCCATCCCGAGGCATGGATCCGCGTGTCGTTTCCATTCCTCCACGCCAATCGCATTGTCACTCCGACGCTATTTTTCTGTGGCGATCTCGATGCCAACGTGCCGCTGATCAACTCGGAGCAGCTGTATCAGGCGCTCCGCAGTCTCGGCCGGCCGACTGCACTGATCGTGTATCCCGGCGAGTATCACGAGTTCACCAAGCTGACGCACCTCCGGGACCGCCTCCAGCGCTACCTCGGCTGGTACGACCATTTTCTGTCGCTGGATGCGCAGCACAACGCGCAGCACAACGCGCAGCACAACGCGCAGCACAACGCGCAGCACAACGCGCAGCACAATGCGCAACACACGCAGCGCCCACCAGACGCGCCGCGTGACACCCACGCCCAGGGCACGCAATGACCGCGGCAGGAACGGCAGTCACCCAATCCGGCGCGACGGCCGGACGGTACGACATCATCATCGTCGGCGCCGGGCATAATGCGCTCGTCACGTCGGCCTATCTGTCTCGGGCGGGCTACCGGGTGTTGGTGCTGGAGCGGCGCGAAGTGATCGGCGGCGCGTGCGTGTCGGAAGAGGTTTGGCCCGGTTACAAGGTCTCGACGGCGTCGTACGTGAACAGCCTGCTGCGGCCGGAGATCATCCGCGAGCTGGAGCTGGGGAAATACGGATTCGAGATGCTGCCGCGGAATCCGTCGGCGTTCTCGCCCTTTCCCGATGGACGCTATCTGATGCTCGGGCCGGACAAGGATATGACCCGGCGAGAGATCTCGAAATTCTCGGCCCGGGACGCGGACGCGCTGCCCAAGTACGAAGCCATGCTCGAACGGGTGGCGGACTTCATCGAGCCGACCCTGATGATGACGCCGCCGGACCCGTGGTCCCTCGCGCCGCGGAACCTCGCCGCCATGGTGAAGCTTGGCTGGGGCTTCCTCAAGCTGGGCCGGAAAGACGGCGCCGCCGCCGTCGAGATCCTGACGGGAGCGGCTCGCCCGATTCTGGAGCGGTGGTTCGAGTCGGAGCAGCTCAAAGTCCTGCTCGCCACGGATGCCGTGATCGGCGCGATGGCCGCACCGTCGATGCCCGGAACGGCGTACGTGCTCTTTCATCACGTCATGGGCGAGACGAACGGCGTGCGTGGGGTGTGGGGATACGTGCGCGGGGGTATGGGCGGCATTAGCAACGCCATCGCGGGCGCCGCTCGCGCGGCGGGCGCCGAGATCCGGACGCAGTCCGAGGTCGCGCGAATCCTCGTGCGGAACGGAGCGGTGGAGGGCGTGGCGCTGGTGGATGGCACCGAGTTCCGGGCTCCTCGGGTCGCGTCGGGCGCCGATGCGCACGTGACGTTCGAGCGGCTCGTCGAGCGCAAGGAACTGCCCGATGATTTCGCGAACGCGATCGCGGCCCTGGACTACCGCAGCGCGAGCCTGAAGATCAACGTGGCATTGCGTGAGCTCCCGGATTTCACGGCCTGTCCGGGGACCGCGCCTGGACCGCAGCATCGCGGCACGATCCACATCTGCCCGACCCTCGACTACATCGAGGAAGCGTACGATGACGCCAAGTACGGCCGTCCGGCGCGCAACCCGATGCTGGAGTGCACGATCCCCTCGGTGCTCGACGATACCGTCGCGCCCAAGGGGCAGCATCTCATGTCGATGTTCATCCAGTACTTCCCGTACTCGTTGAGCACCGGGCAGCCTGTCGAGCAGGCGAAGGAAGCGTTCGCGGACCGGTGCTTCGACATCATGACCGAGTACGCACCGAACTTCCGGCGGTCGGTCATCGACCGCCAGGTCCTGGCGCCGGTGGACATCGAGCGCCGGTATGCGCTGACGGGTGGGAATATCATGCAGGGCGCAATGTCCCTCTCCAGTCTGTTCTTCATGCGGCCGATCCCGGGGTACGCCGACTACCGGTCACCGATCCGCGGTCTGTACATGTGTGGTGCCGCGACTCACCCCGGTGGGGGTGTCATGGGTGCGTCCGGCTACAACGCGGCGCGAGAGATCCTGCGGGACGGGAAGGGGAAGTAGCGCCGATGCCGGCGCTCGAGCGGACGCTGCCACGTCGCGCGTATTTCGACGAGGACGTGTATCAGCGCGAGCGCGAGGGGATCTTCTCCCGCGAGTGGTATTGTGCTGGGCGGGAGGAGTCCGTGCCGGCGCCGGGCGACTACGCCGTCGTTACGGTGGCGGGGGAAAGTGTGCTGCTGGTCCGCGGCGCGGACGGCGTACTTCGCGGATTCTTCAACGTGTGCCGCCACCGGGGCTGCGAGCTGGTGTTGACCGCGGGCCTGCCGCGGGTGGGCGAGCGGGCCGGTCCGTCCGGCCATTTTGCCGGCGCGATCCGGTGTCCCTACCACTCCTGGACCTACGCCTTCGACGGCGCCCTGCGGACCGCGCCATTTCTGGAAGACGATGCCGCGTTCTCGCGGTCGGACCTTCCGCTGCACCCAGTGGGCGTCGGCGTGTGGGGGGGATTCGTCTTCGTGAATCTCACGCCGGCGCGCGCGGCGGCGGAGGGGCGCACACTGGCGGCCCAGTTGGGTGACGCACCGGGACGCGTGGCGCGATACCCGCTCGCCGCGCTGCGCACAGCGCACCGCATCGTGTACGATGTTGCGGCCAACTGGAAAGTGATGCTCGAGAACTACAACGAGTGCTATCACTGTGCGGGCGTCCACCCCGAGCTATGCGCGCTCGTTCCGGCGTTCAAGTTCCGGGGCGGGTCGGAGCTCGATTGGGAATCCGGCATTCCGCACCGGCCCGGCGCGTGGACGTTCACTGAAACCGGCACGAGCACGCGCGCCCCGTTTGCGGGTCTCGATGCCAGCGAGCAGGTACGGCACAAGGGCGAGTTGCTCTATCCCAATCTGATGCTCAGTCTGTCCGCGGATCATGTGGCGGCGTTTACGCTCTGGCCCCAGAGCCCAACGCGGACGATGATCGTCTGCGACTTCCTCTTCGATCCAGCGGAGATCGCCAAACTGGGCTTCGACCCATCCGATGCGGTCAACTTCTGGGACCTCGTCAATCGCCAGGACTGGGCGATCTGCGAGGGCGTGCAGCGCGGCATGCGCTCTCGCATGTTCGAGCACGGATATTACGCGCCGATGGAGAGCTGGAGTCTCGATATCCGGCGTTATGTGCGTGACCGCATTGGCGATCTCGACGCATGACGGGACGTCAGCCACCGAAGAAGCGCCCGGTCCGGAAGGTCGCCGCCGCAAAGAAAACCGCCAAGAAAGCCGTTAAGAACTCCGCCCGGCAACCCGCCAAGCAAAGACCGCATTCCGCGAAGGCCGCGGCGCGCGGGGTCGCCCAGCGGCCGCCGAACCGCGACTATCGGTACATCGTGCTCGGCCTGGGCGGGCTCGGGAGCGGCGCAGCGTACTGGCTCTCCTGTCGCGCAGGCCACGAGGTCCTCGGCATCGAACAGTTCGAGCTGGGCCATGTGCGTGGCGAGTCGCAGGATCATTCACGCATTATCCGCCTGTCGTATCACACCCCGTCATACGTGCAGCTCGCCAAACGCGCCTATGATGCGTGGGCCAGACTGGGTGCGGAGGCGGGCGAGCAAGTCGTGCTCAAGACCGGCGGGCTCGATGTGGCGCCGCGCACAGCCGCCATCGATCTCAGTACCTACACCGATAGCCTGACCGCGTGTGGAGTACCCTACGAGGCGCTCGATGCGGACGAAATCATGCGGCGATGGCCACAGTGGCATCTCAAGGACCAGCACCACGGCATTACCAGCCGGAGAGTGGGATCGCGATGGCGGCGCGGGCGAATGCCGCGCACCAGCGGATGGCCCTCGCGCACGGCGCGACGCTGATCGAACGGACCCCCGTGCGCTCCGTTCGCTCGGTGGGCGGAGAAGTCGAAGTCGTGGCCGGAGGACAGCGGTACCGCTGCGAATCCCTGGTCGTCGCCGCCGGCCCGTGGTCGCCGATCGTGCTCAAGCACCTCGGGATGCCGATCCCCCTCGAAGTGACGCGGGAACAGGTGACGTACTTTCGCACGCCACACCCGGCCTCCTTCGCACCCGAGCAGTTCCCGATCTGGATCTGGATGGATGATCCCTCGTTCTACGGGTTCCCAATATTCGGCGAGGCGGCGGTCAAGGCCGCCCGCGACGCGGGCGGACCGGTGGTGACGGCAGACACGCGATCGTTCGCACCGGATCCGGTGCAGGAGCGCGCGGTGAAGCGATTCCTGTCGCGATACCTCCCGGATGCCGTGGGACCGGTTTTGTACACCAAGACCTGTCTCTACACGCTGACGCCGGACCGGGACTTCGTGATCGACCGGGTGCCCGGGCAACCAAACATCCTCGTGGCGATCGGCGCGGGCCACGCATTCAAGTTCGCATTGGTGATCGGGCGGATCCTGTCGGAGCTGGCGATCGACGGATCCACGCCATCCGACATCTCCGCCTTTCACGATCACCCGCCCGATCTTGCGGATGAAGAATCCGCCCAAGAACTACATGCAGTGAGCCCGTCGTCCTCGTTTCCGTTCGCCATCGTGGAGGTTGCTGCGTGCACGTTGTCCTGTCAGCTGTTCGTCGTGCAGTGAGGCACCCGATCGTCCGGCCCGCCCTCGCACTGCTGATGACCGTCGTCGCGGGGATCCCAGTAGCCGCGCAGAACGGTGCGTCACCGGAGGGCGCACAAGCCGCGTGGCCTGTCGCGTCAGGTGGCCGCTCCGTCGAGAGCGTCCTGGCTGCCACGACCCCTCCAGGGGACTCGATGGGTGCCGAGACGGCGGCGCGGCTCGCGGAGTATATCCGGATCAACACGAGCAATCCGCCCGGCAACGAGCTGCAGACCGCGCGCTGGTTGAAGGACGTTCTCGCGCGCGAAGGTATCGAGGGGCACATTGTCGATACCACGGAGCTAGGACCTGGTCGCGCGAATTTCTACGCCGTGCTCAAGGGCGATGGCACGCAGAAGGGCATCGCGCTCGTGCACCATATGGATGTCGTGCCGGTGACGCGCGAACGGTGGGCCGCCGATCCGTTCGGTGGCGTCATCAAGGATGGATATCTGTGGGGGCGCGGCACGCTCGACATGAAAGGCCAGGGCATCATTCAGTTGATGAGCTTCATCGCCCTCAAACGTGCCGGCGTGCACCTCACGCGCGACATCGTCTATATCGCGAACGCGGATGAGGAGGCCGATGGCACCGGCGCGCTGACGTTCGTCAAACGCCACGCCGATCTTCTCTCGACGGTCGAGTATCTGATGACCGAAGGGAGCGATACGCGGGTTGAGAACGGGAAGGTGAAATGGTGGGGCGTGAGCGTCGGCGAGAAGCGGGTGTACTGGCAGCAGCTCGTCGTGCACGGAACAGCATCACACGGCTCGGAGCCGACCGCGGACAATCCGGTCCCGCGGCTGGCCCGCGCGATCGTCCGCGTGGCCGCGTGGAATACGCCGCTTCGGGTGTCGGCGGCAGTCGATCGCCTGTTCAAGGTCGAGGCGCTGTACGAGCAGGGAGAGCACAAGCGCTGGCTCGCTGACGCGGCCCACGCACTGCAGGATCCGCGGGGGCGAGCCTGGCTGACCAGTGACCCGGATCGCAACGCACTGCTCCGGAATACGATCTCCCCCACCGTCCTGCACGGCGCCGAAGTCACCAACATCATCCCGGGCGAAGCGACGGGGAATCTCGACATTCGGTTGTTGCCGGATCAGGATACCGCGGCCTTCAAGAAGGCACTGACGCGCATCGTGGACGATCCCAAGGTCGAAATCCGCACCCTTCCCGGTCTCGAACCGAAGTTCAACGCGCCAATCAACACTGCACTCTTTCACGGGATCGAGCGGGCCGTCCACGAGATGGTACCCGGCCTCCCGGTCGCGACGACGACTGATGCGGGGGCGACCGACCGTCCGACATACGCCGGTGTGGGCATCATCTGCTACGGGCTGTCACCGTACCTGGTCGAGATGGACATCGACCGTCGCGGGGAGCACGGTGATGACGAGCGGATTCCGCTGAACACCCTTGGCTGGAGCGTGCGCTTTTACGAGAAGCTGCTGACAGAGATGCAGGCCAAGGGCGGTATTTAGCGCTAGCGGTCCAGCGCGCGGAGGACCTCTCGGTCGAACGCGGCCGAGAGGCTCTCCCGTGGCGAATACGGCCCGGGTGTGTACGCAGGCGAGACGATGCCGCGATGGCTCTCCTCGCAGATGTGCCAGTCCTGGCGGTTCGTCATGTCCCAGAACTTCACACCGTCCTGCGGGTCGAAGCTCTTGTCCTCGAGGGTGGCGGCGTTGAACAGCCACTCACAGGTGATGCGCGTCCGCGCCGGCCCATCGGGCCACATCGTGTGGAACATGACGTAGTCCGGGTGCAGGCTGAGGAGCATGTTCGGGAAGAGCGAGTAATAGTAGACGCGCCGCTCGTCCACATCCGTCAGATGCTGTCCAACGGGCAGGCCGCACGCCCGGCCGCTCATGGTCATGCTGCCCGCATCGTCGTTGATCACCATGAAGCCGCCCAGGAACGGGCCATCGTACAGGTCATTCTCACCGCTAGTGGCCGGCGTCAGCTTCACCAGTGCCGGATGGACCGGTGAGCAGTGGTAGCATTCCGAATAATTCTGGAAGAGCAGCTTCCAGTTGCACTGCACGTCGTAGTCGATGCGGCTCGCCGACACCAGCGCGGGAAGGTTGAAGCGGCTGAACCGGCCGATCAACGGAGCGAATGCTTCCGCGAACGGCTGGGGATTCGCCCCGATGTGATAGAACATGAATCCCTCCCACTCGGCGGTCGGAACCGCATGGAGCGGGTAGTCGTCCTTGTCGAATCCCTCGATGTCAGCTGTCGAGGGGGCGCCAATGAGGCGGCCATCGAGTCCGTAGACCCACGAGTGATACGGGCAGACGATCCGGTCGCCGACGTTGCCGATCGGCGCCTCGCACAGGCGAGTCCCGCGATGCCGGCACGTATTGTGGAATCCGCGGATTCGTCCCGTCTTATCGCGCAGCAGAATGACGGCGGCATTGCCGATCTGGCGGACGACATAGTCGCCCGGCGCCGGAATCTCCGACGACCGGCCGGCACACAACCAGCGGCTGTAGAAGATCTTGGCGACTTCATCGGCGTAGATCTCGGGCGACGTGAAGTAGGCCTGGGGCAGCGTCCGAGCGCCATCCATCGGGATCAGAGCCGAGTGTACGAACGTCGCCGTCATGGAAGCCTCCGCCGCGTGAGAGCCGAATCCCGTTGCCTGCGTTGTATACAAAGATGCGCGCACCGCCGGAGGGGCGAAAGTGGATCAGACCCCGGCGCCGAGGAGGGCAAGACGCGGCATCGCGTAGAGTCGCTCGGCCTCGACGCGATCGAGCGCACGGCGGGCCGCCTCGGGGAGTGGCGGAAGGGCCGGGTCGTATTTCACGTCGCCCACGATCGGCGCCCCCGCCGCCGCGACCTTGGCCCCCGGGTTGAGAATGCCGAGGGGATCAAACGCGGTTTTGATCGCGCGGAAGAGCCGGGGCGCGGGGGCATTCGGATCCGGCCACATTGTTGGTGCCAACGGAGCGCGGAGCCGTCCATCGCCGTGCTCGCCGGACAGGGTTCCTCCCAGTTGCGCCGTCAGGGCGACGACATCGCCGAGCAGCGCGCGCAGCCTGGCGCGCCAATCCGGATCGCGGACGTCGATGAGCGGGTTGACGTGGATGTGCGCATCACCGGCGTGGCCGAAGATCGCGCCGCGGATGTTGTGTGTGCGCATTGCTGCGCGCACGCCTCGCACGTATGCCGCCAGATTCTCGGGCGGCACGGCGCCATCTTCGATGAATTGCATCGACTTGAGCGCGGGATCGAGCCGGGACAGCACCGGACTCGCGGCGTGGCGAATGTCCCAGAGCGCGGCCTCGGTGTCCGCTCCGGCCGCGCTGTCCACGTGCGTCGCGCCATGGGCGCGCATCTCGTGTGACCATGCGGTGGCGGCTTCACGCGCGGCGGCCGGCGATGCCGCTTCGATCTCGATCAGCAGCACGGCGTCGGTGTCCACGGGCAGCCGGGCGGCGGTCTCCCCGATTTGCGTCGCCTGGCGCACGAAATCGAGGAAAGTGCGATCGAGCAATTCGCACGCTGCAGCACCCAGATTGCGCGCCACACGGGCGGCGCCGACCGCCCCTTCGAGAGTTGGGAATGCCGCAAGCAGACTGGCTGTCGCGCCGGGCCGCTCGGCCAGTGAGAGCTCGACGCCGGCGAAGAGTGCGAGTGTCCCTTCGCTGCCGACGAGCAGATCGACCAGGTCTCCGCTCCTGGCGTACTCGGCGAGAGCGTAGCCCGACGAATCCTTGCGTACGCCGGAATGCTGGAGCCGGGCCGCGCCCGTGGCGCGAATCTCGGGTGCAACCCGCTCGAGAAATCGAGTGACAGCTGGCACGCTGGCCGGAGCGGGTTCGCCCCGGCGGATCACCGCCCGAGTGCCGTCGTCGAAGATGCAATCGAGGGCGGCGACCCACGGCCGTATCGATCCGTACTTCAGCGTGTGCGCTCCCGCGGCATTGGTGGAGGCCATGCCACCGATCGTACAGAACGCACCGCTCGATGGGTCGACGGGAAAGCGGAGTCCGTGAATGCCGGCCGCGGCATCGGCCTCCGCGCGGAGCACGCCGGGTCCGACCAGAAGGTGGCGGCCGTCGCCGGCCGGCGAGACATCCCGCATCCGGCTCACGTCGGCGATCACCCCGGCGCCGATCGCGCCACCCGCCATGCTCGACCCTGACCCGCGGGGAATCAGTGGTGTACGCGTCTCATGCGCCCATTGCACCAGGAGCCGCAGGTCGGCAGCGTCCTCGGGAACCGCGATCGCGAGTGGCCAGATGCGCTGGATGCCGGCCGCCTCGGCGTAGACCGCGCGGGCGTCGTCATCGTCCCGAAATACTCCACGAAACCCCGGAGGCCTGCCGGCCACCGCCGGGCGCGGCGCCGAGTCCATGCGGCCGATCAGCGGGACAGGAAGGCGGACACGCGCGCAGGCTCGGCCGAGTAGTCATAGAACCCCCGACCGGACTTTCGTCCAAAAAAACCCGCCGTGACCATCTGCCGGAGGAGCGGCGGCGGTGCGAAACGCGCCTCGCGGAACTCCGTGTACATGATCTCGGCAATCCGCAGCGTCGTGTCGAGCCCGACGAAATCCAGGAGCGTCAACGGACCCATGGGGTGCCCGGCGCCGAGCCGCATCCCGGTGTCGATATCCGTGACCGATGCCACGCCCGTCTCGACGGCGCGGATCGCGTCGAGCATATACGGGATGAGCAACCGATTGACGACAAACCCCGACGTATCGCGCGCCGCGATGGGCTGCTTGCCCAAGCGGCGGACGAACGCGGTGGCCGCATCCACCGACGCATCACTCGTCGTGATCGCCCGGACCACTTCCACCAGAGCCATCAGCGGGACCGGATTGAAGAAGTGCAAACCGACCACCCGGTCGGGCCTGCCGCTCGCGACCGCCATGTCCGCGATCGTCAGGCTCGACGTGTTGGACGCGAAGATGGTGTGAGCGGGCGCCAGGTGGTCGATCTCCTGCCAGAGAGCGACCTTCACGGCGAGGTCTTCGACCACGGCCTCGATCACGATGTCGCACGAAGCGACCGCGTTCACGTCCGTGCCGAAGATCAGGCGGCTCAGTGTCTGGTCGCGCTGGGTGGTTGTGACCTTACCTTTCTCGACACCGATCGCAAGCGACCGTTCGACGCGGCCGCGAGCCTGGGCGGCCAGCGCAAGCGTCACCTCGCGCAATCGCGTCGGAAAACCGGCCGCCGCGGCCACCTGTGCGATGCCGCTCCCCATGAGCCCACCGCCGACGACACCCACCGTTTCGATCGCCATCCGAGTCTCCGGGCCGGGCGTGGTCAGCGGGCGAGCACGTCGAGAAGTGTCGCCGGTCGCCGCAGTTCATTGTGCTCCAGGCGATCCAGGACCTGTTCGAGCGCCAGCTGCGCCCGCTGCAGGATCTGCCGGTGTGTTCGCGCCACTGCGACGCCACCCGCGACGCCGGCGAGTGCTGGCAGGGCACCGATCGCGACGGCCGCCAGCAGTACTGGCTGGATCAGCATCGCCACGTCCGAACGCGATCCCGCCCGCCACGGTGCCGGCCGTGGCGACGGCGATGCCTCCTTGCATCCGCCGGCCGCGCGTGCCGGAGACATCTAGCGTCGAGCCGAACCAGAGTGCGCGAATCGTCGACCGCAACGGCGGTCGCGGCCACTTCGCTCACTCGCAGGAGATCGTAGGCACGGCCAGAGGCGACCGAGAGCCTGCGCAGCGCCGCCCAGAAATCGCGTCGCGGTTCCCATGTCACCCGGTCCGCATAGCGGCGTTTGACGATCAGCGACTCGTCGCGCTGCATCGTCTGGTTGAGCGCGGCAAGCACCTCGGACGGCGTCCCGCGTACCATTCGTTGTGCGGTGGCAATTCCCGCTCCGGCCATCTGCGCCACGAGCCCTCGTTCGGACGGAACGGCATTCCGCGTGCGCTCTTCGGCGAGCGCCAGCCGAAGGTGGACGGGTGACAGACCAACTTCGCCGCCGACTTCGAGCAATTGCTGTTCGGTCAGCCCGTCGTTCGGCGATCCATCGTCCGCCGTCGTCGCCTGCAACTCAGCCGCTCGCGCAAGGACCCGTTCGAGTGCCGCGCGATCGATGGCCATGAGCGCTCCGACGCGCGCCTCGGTGCTCGGGGCCAGGCGGACCGGCAGATTCGGGGGAACGGATTCGTCAGGCATGGTACCTGACGGAATCTAGCCGACGGCCTCGACCACCACTGCGATGCCCTGGCCACCCCCGATACACGCGCTGCCGAGTCCGTAGCGTTTTCCGGCCCGCCGGAGCGCATGGATCAAATGGGCTGTGATGCGGGCGCCGGACGCCGCCAACGGATGACTAAGGGCGATTGCGCCACCATGGATGTTGAGCCGGTCGCGATCGATGCCCAGCGTGCGCTCGACGGCGACAGTCTGTGGCGCGAACGCCTCGTTCACTTCGATGAGGTCCATATCGGCGAGCGACAACCCGGCTCGCGCGAGCGCCTGGCGTGCCGCCGGCACAGGCCCGATGCCCATCACGCGGGGATCGACGCCCGCGATGCCCCAGGACACCAGCCGGGCGAGCGGCGTGCAGCCGTGTGATGCGGCATAGGATGCGCTCGCCAGAACGAGCGCCACCGCGCCGTCGCCGATCCCGGAGGCGTTGCCAGCGGTGACCACGCCGTTGGGCCGAAAGACGGGCTTGAGCTTGGCGAGTGCATTGGCGGTCGTCTCCGGGCGAGGATGCTCGTCACGCGTGAACTCCATGAGGCGGCGCGTGCGCGGATCGGTCACCGGCACGGGAATGATCTCATCATCGAACGCACCTGACGCCCACGCGTCCCGAGTGAGCGTCTGCGACCGGAGCGCAAACGCGTCGGCCGCCGCGCGGTCCACCTCGCACTGCTGGGCGAGATTTTCGGCGGTGTCGCCCATTGAGCAGCCCGCCTGCGTGTCAGTCAGGCCCTCCCACAGCGAGTCCGTCAACACCGGGGACTGTCCCAACCGCGTGCCCCACCGCAGTCCGCGAGCGACGTGTGGGGCCTGCGACATTGATTCTCCACCTCCGACAAGACAGACATCCGCATAGCCGAGCAGGATCTCTTCGGCGCCGCTCACGACGGCCTGGAATCCTGAACCGCAAAGCCGGTTCACGGTCAGCGCGGGGGTCTCGATCGGGCAGCCCGCGGCGAGTGCGACGTGCCGCGTGAAATAGATACTGTCGCCGGTCGTCAGCAGGACATTGCCGAAAACGGCCTGGGACACCTGCGACGGATCGACGGACGCGCGCGCGAGCGCAGCGCGGGCGGCGATCGTCGGTCAACTCCACGACCGGGATGTCCTTGAGGGCGCCTCCGTACGTGCCGAACGGCGTGCGCACACCGGAAAGAAACACGACCTCGGTCATCCGGCTCCTTCAGCCGTCTCGATCGTACGGCCGCACGTCGGACAGAAGTGCCACTCGACTTCCAGCTCGGCGCTGCACGCCGGACACTGCATGACCGTCATGTTCTGCCCACAGTGCGGACAGAACGTGATCGCGCGGCCGGCGGGCAAGTCGCCGCCACAATAGCGGCAGCCGCCCTGCGCCGTCACTGGTGGCACGAGGTCGTCCTCGCGAGCGGCGCTATCGGGACTGATAGTCGTTCATCTTCCTGTCCGCGTCATTCATGAATCGCTCGCGGTCCTTTCCGCCGACCCGGGCGACGATCCGCGAGACGATTGGCTTGTCGTAATGCTGCGCATCGGTGAATCCGTAGGAATAACCGGCGCAGACGCCGATCGCGAGGGCGAGGAGATAGCGCATGATCAGTCAGGTCGATTGTCGGTAGAGGGGTCCGGACGAGGCTCGGCCGGTGGGCTGGCGAGGGTCCGCCATGCTCAATGGTCCCGACGCCCCGCCGCAGAGAGCGGTAACGCATGTGTGGCGTCCGGTAGCGTGCGGCCGGGATTGAACGACTCGGCACTGGGAAACGGATCCGCGGCGCGAAGCCCGGGGCGACCGGCACGCGAAGGCCGGCTTCCGATCCACGGCTCCAACTGCGAGGGGACGAAGCCTCCCGATGCGGTCTGCGAGGCGGCGGCGCGGGTGGCGAGGTGGTTGGCGTACTCATTCTGGGCGTGTCCGTCGTGTCCGCGCACCCAGCGCCAGTCACACCGATGCCCGCCATCTCGAACGGCGGTCACCGCATCGCGCCACAGCCCGAGATTTTCGATCGGGCCGCCTTTGCGAGTCCATCCGCGCGCGGCCCATCCGTGCACCCAATCCCGAAATCCGTCGATCAGATATTTCGAGTCGCTCGTGAAAATCACGTCGAGTGGTGTGCCCTTGGCGGAGAGTCCGCGAAACGCCTCGATCACCGAGCACAGCGCCATGCGGTTGTTGGTCGTGGCCGGCTCCGAGATCCAGAAATCGCGGCGGGTGACAGCGCCGGATTGGGGGTGCTGGTATTCCACGACACCCCCGGCGCCGCCGGGCGTGTCGCGATCCTGTCCGTTGCCGAGGCAGGATTCATCGGCGTAGACGGCGACGAGGGGGCGCGGCGTGGAAGGTCGCGTCACCAGGACTATCGGCCGGGGATGGGTTCGAGCGCGTCGAGCTCGTCGAGCACCAACGTCAGGCTATCACCGGTCGTGGGATGGCGGGCGTCGACCACTTCGCGACCGGTCACCGTTCGCAATCTGAGCGGCACGACGACGAACTCCGTGCCTCGCCGGGTGACGACGATCCGGCGCCCATCGGTAATGGCGCGCTCCAGGGCTTCGTATTGTGCGTGGGTCAGACAAGCATCCGGTGCGCGTGAATCGGGTGGGGCATCGACGTGGCGCATAAGTCTATCAGGGCGCGCGCTAGCGGACAGGACCGTTGCCACCGGCATTGGCGATCGATTATGGCTGGGCACGGCAGTTGCCCGAATACCTTATTATGGATGACACCACGGCCACAGGCACTCAGGCTTTCGCGTCCGGCTCGGCCGGCACCTCCGTCGACCATCGCGTGCACGACCACGATCGTGAGACCCATCTGACGGCGAGTGGCGCGGTGCGCGTGCCGGCACGGATGCGCGACGGGACGCGGTATGAGCGGCCAATCATTCTGCTGTCGAATCGGGAGCCCTACGAGCATCTAGCCGTGCCGGACGAGGGCGGCGTGACGGTGCGAAATCCGTACGGGGGCCTGGTCACCGCCCTCGACCCCGCGCTCAAGGCGACCCACGGAGTCTGGGTGGCATGGGGGTCGGGGAGCGCGGACCGGGCGACTGCCGATGCGCACGGACGTGTCGAAGTCCCTCCGCCCCCCGCCGATCCGCTCTACACGCTGCGGCGCGTCTGGCTCGACGAAGCCGATGTCGAAGGCTATTACCTCGGCTTCGCGAACTCCGTGTTGTGGCCGCTGTGCCATCTGTTGATCCACCACCTGCGATTCCGCGACGAGGACTGGGCGCGCTACCAGAGCGTCAACCAGCGGTTTGCCGATGCGGCGCTCGAGGAGGCCGCGCGCCTCAAGGCGGAGACCGGGCAGGAGCCCATCGCGTGGATCCAGGACTACCATCTCGCGCTGGTCGCCGATTCGCTGCGGGCCGCAAGGCCGGAGTTGTTCATCCATCAGTTCCTGCACATCCCGTTTCCGCCGCCGGAAATCTTCCGGCTGCTCCCGTACGGCGTGTGCCAGGCGCTCCTGCGCGGTCTCCTGGGTAACGACCTCCTCGAGTTTCATACCGAACGGTACGCCGTGAACTTCGTGGACTGCGCGGCGCAGCTGCTGCCCGGCGCAGTGGGCGACCGGGAAGCGCTGACCGTGCGATACGCCGACCGGACGACCGCCCTCGGCGTCTTTCCGATCAGCATCGACGTCAACCGGTTTGAGGCGATGGCCGCGGCGCCGGAAGCGGCCGCTCGGGCGGCCGAGCTGCGGCAGCGGTACGCGTGGGGCGATCGCCAGCTGGGAGTGAGCGTGGACCGAATCGACTATACCAAGGGCATCCTGGAGCGGCTCAGCGCGCTGGAGGTGCTCTGGGCGAGTGCGCCGGAGCTTCGGGACCGATTCACGATGCTGATCGTGACGGCGCCGTCGCGGACCGAGTTGCGGCCGTACCGGGTATTGGAACAGGAGATCGACGCGCGGGTCGCGGCGATCAACGCGCGATTCGGCACCCCGACGTGGACGCCGATCGTCGTATTGTCGGAAGCAATGCCGGCGACCGAGCTCGCGGCTATCTATCGTGCGGCGGATCTCTGTCTCATCTCTTCCCTGCAGGACGGCATGAACCTCGTGGCAAAAGAATTCGTCGCGTGCCAGCTCGATGAGCGCGGCGTGCTCGTCCTGAGCCGGTTTACCGGCGCCGCCGAGGAGATCGAGGGCGTGGTGCTGATCAACCCGTTCAACGTGGATGGCGTGGCGGCGGCGATTCGCGCCGCGCTCGCCATGCCGATGGCGGAGCGCGCGCGGCGCATGGGCGCGATGCGCCGCCGGCTGCGACAGGCGACGGTCTTCGACTGGCTCGATGGCGTGATGTCCCGGGTGGCATCCATGGCAGGAGCGCCCGAAGCGGGCAACTCCGTCACCGGGTGAGCGCACCACCGGCACAGCCATCGCGGCCCGCGGCCGCGCGAGGCGCGTCCGGCCAGGACGTTCCAGGCGGCACATCGGCCTACTCGCCGATCTCCGACTACGGCATCATCGGCGACCTGCACACCGCGGCGCTGGTGAGCCGGGCCGGAGCGGTGGACTGGTACTGTCCGCGCGCATTCGACGGGCCGTCGGTATTCGCCGCGATGCTCGACGCGGGGCGAGGCGGGTCGTGCCGCATCGAGCCGCTCGGAGCATTCACGACGGAGCAGCGCTACCTCGGGCAGACCGCGGTGCTCGTCACGACATTCCGGACGCCGTCGGGCGTGCTCGAACTGACTGATTTCATGCCGGTTGGCGGTGGTGGCGGCCGGCGGTTCGCGGAAATCCACCGCCGCGTGGTGTGTCTCAGTGGCGAAGTCGAGTTTCGCGTCGAATTCGCGCCGCGCTTCGACTATGCGACCGGGCAGACCGTGGTGTATCCGCGCCGCCACGGCGTGCTGGCGAGCGACGAGGAGGATGAAGTCCTGACGCTCGCGTCGCCACCCGAGATCTGGTGGGCCGTCGACGGCAACGCGGCGAGTGCGACGCTGAAACTGCGAGCCGCGGAAGGCGGAGCCGCTGGGCGCACGGGTGGCGACGATGGCGAGCCGCCCACAGTCGCGGCGGTGCATGCCAGCGATGCGACCGGCGGCCGGACGGATGGGACCGGCCCGCATCGCCGCGGTGGCAAGCGCGCGAGCGGCCCGCGCCGCCGGGTCAATGCGGCGGTCGCGATCGTGACGGGCGCGGTCGCTCGCGTCGCGGATGTGGTGGGCCGGATGGGTGGGATCGGTGACCGGGAGGACGGCGCGAACGAGAGGAGCGCCGGCGACCCGGGACCCCGCTCCAGCGGAAGCGACGATTGCGTGTGGTTCGTCCTGCGGTACGACGACGATGAGGTGCGCCCGCTCGCCGCGTACGAATCCGACAAACGGCTCGCCTCGACGCTCACGTTCTGGAAGACGTGGGTGGGCGCCATTCGCTACGATGGCCCCTATCACGACGCGGTGATCCGGTCAGCCGTGACGCTCAAGCTGCTCTGCTATGAGCCCACCGGGGCAATCGTCGCGGCGCCGACGACATTACTCCCCGAAGAGATCGGCGGCGTGCGCAACTGGGACTACCGGTTCACCTGGATCCGCGACTCGGCATTCGTCCTCTACTCGCTGAGCATCCTCGGTCATTCGGAGGAGGCGGACCGGTTCATGGAGTTCCTGAAACGGGTCGCGCGCCGGACGAGCGATACGCACCTGCAGGTGATGTACGGCATCGATGGGCGTCGCCATCTCACCGAGCAAACCCTGCCCCAGCTCGAAGGCTACCGAGGATCGGCGCCGGTGCGGATCGGCAACGCGGCGTACGACCAGCTGCAGCTCGACGTGTACGGCGAGTTGCTGGAGACCGCGTACCTGTGGAGCCGCACGCGGGCGTTGACCGAAGGCACGTGGTCCACGCTCGCTCGCCTCGTCGGATTCGTGGCTGACAACTGGCGGCGGCCGGACAGTGGGATCTGGGAGGTGCGGGCGGGACTTCGGCATTACGTGCACAGCAAAGTGATGTGCTGGGTGGCGCTCGATCGCGGCGTGCGCATGGCGCGGGAGTTCGCGCTCCCGGGCCCGCTCGATCGCTGGGAGGCGGAGCGTGCCGCCGTGCATGCCGATGTGCTGGCCAATGGCTGGAGTGAGGAGAAGCAGAGCTTCGTGCAGTATTACGGGACCGACGCGCTCGACGCGTCCAATCTTGTGATTCCGATGGTCGGTTTTCTCCCGCACAGTGATCCACGGGTTGCGGGCACCGTGCAGGCTACGCTACGCGAGCTCACCAGCGAAGGTGAGGAGTTGGTGTACCGGTACCGGAACGAGGACGGCATTCAGGGTGGAGAAGGCGTCTTCTCGATCTGCACGTTCTGGCTGGCCGAGGCACTCGCGCTGTCAGGTGACCACGAGTACGCCGTGAAGATCTTCGAGCGGATGCTCGGCCACGCGAACCACCTGGGTCTCTACAGCGAGGAGCTCGACCCTGCGACTGGCGGATTCCTCGGCAATTTCCCGCAGGCGTTCACGCACATCGCACTGATCAACTGCGCGCACGTCATGGACGTTCTGCAATCGGGCAAACTCCTGTCGACCGTCCAACCGGAGCTCTGAACTCCGTCACGCGTCCGCTGGCAGGCGGGGACGACGGCTGCTCGCCCGCGTTTGCCGGCATTGCCGCCGGAGTGAACGCGGCCCATCCGAGGCTGCGGATCGCGGCGCCGTGTTCGTCGAGGCGGGGCGGCGGATAGCGGACGCTGCCGGGTAGAGACGGCGCGATCCCGGTCAGTGCCGACGCAGCCACGCTGCCGAGTGCCTCTCGCACCGAGCGGACCAATCCCGCCGGCACCTCCGCGACGCCGAGGCGTGCCATCCACTCAGCAGCCGGCCGCTCGCGGAACCGTGATGCGAAACAGGTGACCACGTGCTCGCGCTGCGCGACGCGGCCAGCGTTGGTCGCGAGGGACGGATCATTCGCCAGCTCGTGGAGACCGAGGGCGAGTGCACAGGCCCGCCATTGGGCATCGGTCCCGACCGCGAGCGCGAGGGGCCGGTCCGCGGTGTCGAACAGCTGGTAGGGGACGAGGTTCGGGTGCGCGTTTCCCCAGCGGCCCGCATCGTCTCCGCCGACGAGAACATTCTGCGCGACGTTGACGAGCGCCGCCGTCGCGCTGTGCGCGAGGGAGATCGTCGCGTGCCGGCTCGCCGGTGGCGCTGGGCCTCGTGCCCGTGCGGCGAGCATCGCGAGAACGGCGATCGTGGCGTCCTTCCCCGCAATGACATCCGCGAGTGCGACGCCGACTTTCACGGGCGGTCCGGCCGGGTCGCCCGTGATGGCCATCCAACCCTGCTCGGCCTGCACGACGAAGTCGTACCCGATCCGGGTGCTCCGTTCGCCGAAGCCCGTAATGGTGGTCCACACCAGGCGCGGGTGCCGATCGAGCAGGTCCGCAGCGCCGATGCCGCGCCGTCTCCAGCATGCCGGGCCGAAAGTTCTCGACGACAACGTCAGCGTCCGCGGCGAGGGACGCAATGAGCGCGATGTCCTCGCGGCGATCGAGATCCGCGGCCACACTCCATTTGTTGCGGTTGATACTCAGGAAATACGCGCTTTCACCCCGGTCGTCGAACGGCGGACCCCAGCTGCGGCTGTCATCTCCGGAGCCAGGCCGCTCTATTTTTATAACATCTGCACCTAAATCTCCCAGGGCCATCGTGCAGAGTGGTCCGGCGAGGACTCGCGTGAGATCGAGCACTCGGATGCCACTCAGACTATTATGTCGCATTGACGGCGTTATTGTGGCGCTAAAAGCGCGACACTTATTGGCAGGCCCCTACGCGCGCCCGGCATATGGAGTGGCTTGCATAGATGACGAAAAATCATATACTTACCCCCCGCGCGGCCTGGGCCTTTGCCGGAGGCGATCGGTGGACCTTTGCCGGTAAGGTTACGCCGCGAGTATAAACGCCTTCCACACACTGCTCCCGGGGCTCGAACCCCGGTACCGAGCACGGACGGAGCACGGACGCTATGGCTGACAAGGCCGAGACATTGGACGCCAAACCGGTACCAGACGGTGCGCCGCCTGCGCCGGTCGCGCCGAAGAGAAGTCCAGGCCATCGCGGCGCGGATGTGCGCGACACGGTGGCGGAAATGGCGGCGAAGGCGCAGGAGATCAGTTTAGAAGCCGGCAGCAAGATGGCAGCGGCCATGAAGGATGTCATCAGTGCGGCGGCGGGGCTGTCGGGATTCGCGATCGAGAGTGCGCGAGACCTGGTGCAGTTCATGGTTCGTCGCGGACAGATGACGCAAGATGAGGCCGACAAGCTGATTCGCGAGGCGGAGGAAGCGGACGGAAAGCGGAAACCGCATCCGGTACCCCCGCCGTCGAAGGTGCCGAAGCCACCGCCGCCGCCGATTCTCAAAGTGGATCCGGTGCCTTCATCGTTCGTCGCGACGACGATGGCGAAGGTGGTGGCGCGGACCGAGCCCGCGCGCACCTCGGCTCCGGTGGCCGTGGCAACTCCAAAGAAGGTACCCGTCAAGGCGCCGGCCAAGAAGAAGGCGGCCGCGCGGCCGGCACCGAAGGCGAAAGCGCCTGCAAAGAGCGCCGTGAAGAAAAAGCCAGCGGCAAAGCGGTAAGGCAAAGCGGTACGCTGTTGGTGCGGTGAACTCGGGACAGCGGTACAGGGCCGGCTGTGCAGCGCTTCAGCCGGCCTCGCCGTTTTCGCGGGGGGATTTGTGATGTATGACCATTCTGCTGCCGATCAGGGCAGCCGGGCGCGCGGCTGGCGAGCCGCCAGCGCCTTGACTGCTCCCTTTCACTGTCACGCAATTGGCCAGCAATGTTACTTCGTATGAACTCGTGTTACTCCCGTGCGGTTACGTCGTCTTCTCTGCGTAGCCGGTTTGTCATGGGCGGAAATGCGGCGGTGGAGGTCTATACACCGCGCCGCAAACGGGTTATGCTAGCCCCGTGAAAACCATCGTGACGCCGGCGCAGGCCGACCAGCTCGAAGCGGACCAGCAGATCATCGGACGGGTGCTGACTGGCCACCGCGAAGACTTCTCGTTGTTGATCATGCGGTACAGCGATGCGTTGTACCGGCACGCGTTGGGAATGACCGGCAGTCCTGATGTTGCGGAGGACATTCTCCAAATGTCCTTCATTAAAGCGTACCAACATCTGGCGGAGGTTCGCGGGCGGTTCGACGCCTGGGTGTTCCGGATCGTAGCAAATGGATGTAAGGACTGGCTCAAGAACATCCGGCGGACGCACCTGAGCTATGACGAAGATGACCAACCGTCCGGATATGCGACCCCGGAAGAAGATCTGGACCGGACGGAGTTACGGAGCGATCTCGACCGGGCACTGGCGGCACTCGCTCCGAGTTTGCGCGAAGCGTTCGTGATGAAGCACGTCGAAGGGCGGTCGTACGAGGAGATGGCTGATCTGTTGGGCACCACCGTTGGGGCACTCAAGATGCGCGTTCATCGCGCGCGCGAAGCGCTCCAAGTCCTTTTAGAGGAGAAATACGCGTGATGCATGACGATCTTTCAGCGCGCGACGGGCGCGAGGATGCGCGGTCCCGTGCGCCAGAGACACCTGAGGCTGGCCAGGATCGGCCGGCGCGGGGACGCGAGGCCGGAAAGCTGGCGGACCGAGAGGTCCCGATCGAGCTGACCCGGACCCCGGATCAGATTCACGCGTGGTTGGACGGTGAGCTGCCGGAGTCGGGTGTGCGCGGCGCGGAAGCCGTGCGGCACGTCGAGTTCTGGAAGCGGCTCGACCGCGACCTCGAGGTGCGGCGCCACGCGCATGCGCCAGTGGATCTCACCGAGCGGATCATGGCGGCCATTCCGGCCACCGCGCCGCAGGCCGCTGCGCCCTGGTGGACCAAGCCGGTCGAGCTGACTCCGGTGACCGTCGCCGCTGCCGCGGCAGGACTGCTTACGATCGGCGCCGCGATCGGCGCGACGATCAAGCGGTAGCCGAGTGTAGCCAGGCGGCAACCAGCAGTAACCATTCGTAAGCCGAATGCGCGAGCGGGGCCGGTCCACGAGACCGGCCCCGCTCTGTTTTCGCTGCGACTCCTCCTCCGGCCTACGCCAGATTGCGCCGCAGGAACGACAGCGCGACGCCGTCGAGGAAGAAGTCGCCGACGCGGGACTCCTCCGCGAACTTGCACTGCAGAAGGAGTGTCCGGCCCGCCGCGAGTTCGGGGGCGTCCGGGAACTCGACGATCACGAAGCGCGCCCCGCGCCGCTCGAGATCCGCCACGAATGCATTGATCAGCGAGCGTGCGACGCCCAGGCGCTGTGAGTCGGACGCGACCGCCATGCCATGCATTTTGCCGGCACCCACCGCGCCGGCCACTTCACCGTACACCGCGACCCCGGCGAGCCGGCCGCCCGACATGGCGACAAGTCCTGCCGCCTCGGTGTCGGTGCGGCCCGCCGCGGCGGCGCCGAGCGCGGCACGCAACGCGCCGCGTGGCGCTTCCGCGTACAGCGTATTGCCGAACGCCGCCGTGAACAGGCTGCGGCACGCCGGGCCATCGGAAGCGGCCAGTGGCCGGATCGTGACGGGGCCGGGTTGATCGCTCATTAGAAGTGGATCGGGCGTCCGAGGACGGCCAGGGCCGCTTCCTTCGTCGCTTCCGACAACGTCGGGTGCGCGTGGACCGTTTCGCCAATGTCTTCGGCGGTCGCGCGGTACTCCATCCCCAGGACCACTTCGCTGATGAGCTCCGACGCATTTGGGCCGACAATGTGCGCGCCGAGGATCTCGCCGGAGGTGGCATCCGCGATGAACTTCACGAAGCCGGATGTCTGGCCGAGCGTGCGCGCCCGCCCATTGGCCGAGTAGGGGAACTTGCCAACGGTGTAGGGACGGCCTTCGGCTTTGACCTCGTGCTCCGCCAGCCCGGCGACCGCGATTTCGGGCCATGTGTAGACGATGGCCGGGATGGACCGATAGTGCATGCGCGACGGGTGTCCCGCGATCACCTCTGCCGCGACGACACCTTCCTCCTCCGCTTTATGCGCGAGCAACTTGCCGCCGACCGCATCGCCGATCGCATAGACGTGCGGGAGGTTGGTCCGCATCTGGTCGTCCACCAGGATCTCGCCGCGCGCGCCGATCCCGAGCCCGAGTGCCGCCGCATCGATGCCTTGCAGGCTGGGCCGCCGCCCGACGGCGACCAGGACGTGATCGGCATCGATGCGTTCATCCGTGCCGCCGTCCCGCTGGTACTCGACAGTGACGCGTTCTCCGGTGACGCGCGCGCCGGTCACGCGCACGCCCGTGCGCAATTCGAGACCTTGCTGGCGGAAGATCTTCTCCGATTCCTTGATCACATCGGCGTCGAAGCCGGGCAGGATGCTGGGCGCGAGCTCCAGCACCGTCACCTGCGCGCCGAGCCGGCGCCACACGGACCCGAGCTCGAGGCCGATCACGCCGGCGCCGATCACGACCAGCCGGTCGGGCACGCGCGGGATCCGGAGTGCGCCGTCGTTGGAGACCACGCGGGACTCATCGAACGGCAGGAACGGCAGCGATATCGGAACCGATCCAGTCGCGATGATGACATCGGTCGCGCGGATGACCGTCGCGGCGCCGGCCGCATCAGTCACGGTCACCGAGTTGCCCGGTCCCAGGGCTCCGCGACCCTTGGCCCACGTCACCTTGTTCTTCCGGAACAGGAATTCGATGCCACGGGTGTTCTGTGCGACCACATCCAGCTTGCGCTGCATCATCCGCGGCAGGTCGAGCGTGAGCCCGGTGGCCTGGAACCCGTGCTCCGCCGCGTGCAGCCGGGTGAACTCGAAATATTCGGAGCTGGTGAGCAGCGCTTTCGACGGGATGCAGCCAACGTTGACACACGTGCCGCCAAGGGTCTTGTCCTGTTCGACACACACCGTGCTGAGGCCGAGCTGCGCGGCGCGAATCGCGGCGACGTAGCCGCCCGGCCCACCGCCGATGACGACGACGTCGGCCTGTGCCGGAATCGGGGAGGAGGTACTCACCGCCGGCGGCGTCACGCCACCAGCATGGCGGCCGGATCCTCGATCAATTCCTTGATGCGGACGAGGAACAGCACGGCCTGCTGGCCGTCGACGATCCGATGGTCGTACGACAGCGCGATGTACATCATCGGCCGCACGACCACCGCGCCACGCTCGGCGACCGGGCGGTCCTGGATCTTGTGCAGTCCGAGAATGCCGGATTGCGGATAGTTGAGGATCGGCGTCGACACGAGCGAGCCGAAGACACCGCCGTTGGTGATCGTGAATGTCCCGCCGGTAAGATCATCGATGGCCAGCTTGCCGGCGCGCGCCCGTGTCGCGACGTCGGCGATCTCGCGGCTGATCCCGATGATGCCTTTCTGATCGGCATCCCGGATCACCGGCACCACGAGGCCCTGCTCGGAAGCGACCGCAATCCCCATGTTCACGTAGTGCTTGTACACGATCGTATCGCCATCGATTTGCGCGTTGACGACCGGGAACTGGCGGAGCGCGATGCACGCGGCCTTCACGAAAAACGGCATGAACGTGAGCTTGACGCCCTGTTCCTGCTCGACCCGCTCGCGCATGCGGTTCCGCAGCGCGGTGACCGCGGACATGTCGATCTCATTGAAGGTCGTCAGGTGCGCGGTCGTGTGCTGCGCCTGGACCAGATTGTCCGCGATGCGCTTCCGGCGCGTCGTCATCTTCTCCCGGGTCTCGCGCCCCTCGGGCGCCGAGGCCGCCGGGCGGGGAGCGCCCTGGGCTGGCCGCGGAGCGGATGCAGCAGCGGATGCAGCAGGGGCCGCGGGCGGGGATGCGGCGGCACGCGAGAGGTGATCGAGCACATCGGGTTTGCTGACGACGCCACCGCGGCCGGTGCCCGGGACACCGGCGAGGTCTACCCCTTCCTTGCTTGCGAGGCGCTGCGCGGACGGTGCCGCACGCACACTGGCGGATGCAACGGCGGGTGATGCTGCCGCGGGCGCGGGCGCCGATACCGCCACTGGTGTCGCAGACGGTGGAGTGGCCGTCGCCGCGCTCGGGGCTGCGGGTGCTCCCACGCCTGTTCCTACGCTCTTCGCCGGCGCGGCCGCGGTCTCGTCGACTTCGCCCAGGAGATCATCGACCTTGACGGCATCGCCTTCATGCTTCGCCTGCGACGCGAGGACGCCGCTCTTGAGCGCGGGCACCTCCACCGTCACTTTGTCCGTGTCCAGCTCGACCACCGTCTCGCCGGCGGCGACGGGGTCCCCGGGTTGTTTCGCCCATCGAGACACCGTGGCTTCGACGATCGATTCGCCGAGTGGTGGGACTTTGATCGCGATCATGCGTACCGGGGCCTATCGTTAAGCGGTGCCGGGCGCGCCAACCGCAGGCGTGCTCGCAGCAGGCGCGTATTTCACGCTACACTGGCAATATAACTTTCCGAGAGACCGGCGCGACACTAGTGCGAGGACTCACCATCAGCGCGCACGGCGGCATGGAGCGGCTCGAATTCCGAGCCGATCTGCCGGAGCCCGTGCTCACCCGCGCGACGGACGTGCGCGTCCGCGTGCACGCGGCGGCGCTCAATCATCTCGATCTCTTTGTGGTCGCCGGACTCCCGGGTGTCACGATTAGGCCGTCCTGGATTCTGGGCGCTGACGCGGCCGGCGTCGTCGACCGCGTGGGCACGGATGTGCGTGGCGTGTCGGTGGGCGACTTCGTGCTCATCAATCCCGGCGTGAGCGACCGCACCTGCGAATACTGCCGCCGCGGCGAGCAGTCGCTGTGCGTGCACTACCAGCTGCTGGGCGAGCACCGGCCCGGGACGTTCGCCGACTATCTCGTCGTGCCAGCCGCCAATGTGCGCGCGGTGCCGGCACCACTCCGGGGCGAGATCGCGTCTGCCGCGGCGTTTACGCTGGTGACACTCACCGCGTGGCGGATGCTCGTGACGCGGGCCAAGGTCATGCCTGGCGAGACGGTGCTGATCTGGGGCATCGGCGGCGGCGTCGCGCAGGCCGCCCTGCAGATCGCCAAGTCGCGCGGGGCACGGGTGTGGGTGACCTCGGGGAGTGACGAGAAACTGGCGCGTGCCGCGGCGCTGGGGGCGGATGAGATGCTCAACCATTGGCGGACGGATGTGGCGCGTGCGATCCGCGATCACACGGGGAAACGCGGAGCCGATGTCGTGGTCGACTGCGTTGGCCACGCCACCTGGGCGCAGTCCCTCGCTGCCCTCGGCCGCGCCGGGCGGCTGGTGACGTGCGGCGCCACGACGGGGCCGGTCGTCGAGACGGACGTGCGGCGGATGTTCTGGAACCAATGGACGCTCATGGGCTCGACGATGGGCAACGACGCGGAGTTCGACGCTGTCGCGGCGGAGTTCCGGGCGGGACGGCTGCGTACACCGGTCGATCACGTGTATCCGTTGGCGGAAGGACGGGCGGCGTTCGAGCGGCTCGCATCCGGCGATCAATTCGGCAAGATCGTGCTGACCATGCAGGCGGAGGAGGAGTCGTAACGTGCGCGTTCCGATCGACCCGCGATACAGCGACTACGATACCCGCGGCCATGTCAACAACGCGGTCTATCTGACGTATTTCGAGATTGGCCGGCATCACGCCTGGCAGGCCCTGACGGAGCCCGGCGACGATTTTCCGTTCATCATGCTGGAATCGCATGTGCGATACGTGAGCCAGGCCACATGGGGCGTCCCGCTGGCCATGGATATCAGCGTCGCCGAGGTTCGCACCAAGGCGTGGGTGTGGGCATACCGTATCGTGGACCCCCGCGATGAGCGCCTCATTGCCGAGGGACGGACGGTGCAGGTGATGTTCGACTATGACGCGCAGCGAAGTGTGCCCATCCCCGGGCACATCCGCGAGCGGTTGAGCCGCGCGATCGAGACCCGCGCGTGAACGGGCCGTCCGAGCGCGCGCAGTACAGCACCGAGGACCAGCGCCGGATTCGGGAACAGTGGGTGGCGCACGCGACGGCGCACTGTCCGTCCTGTGCGGTGACGATGAACAGCCGGCCAATCGGGGGTGGTTCGTTCGGACTGGGGTATGCGCGGCGGCGGGTCTGGCTGCTCTGTCCGCGCTGCCATTGGAGCGCGATTTTCGACGCGGCGCGGGCCACGCGGAACTGAGGGCATTAGGGTTTCGAGCCGCCTTCCTAACCCACGCACCGACAACAGGTTAGAAGTAGTCTCTCGGGTTGCGGCAGGCGTCCGGACCGGGTAGCTTTCAGGGTTCGGTCATCTGCCGTCCGGCGGCTGTCCGACCGCGTCTCCGGCGCGTGTTCCGCCGCGGCATGGCCGTCGTGGCGTGTCCGCGCCCGCTCGCTGATCCTCTCTGGCCGAATCATGACCGCACCGAACAACCGAGAGCGCATTCTCCCCCGTCTCATCGACGACGAGATCAAGGAATCGTTCATCAACTATTCGATGAGCGTGATCGTCTCGCGCGCACTGCCGGATGTGCGTGATGGGCTCGAACCAGTCCACCGGCGCGTGCTGTACGCGATGAACGAGCTGGGACTGGTTCCCGGGCGTCCATATAAGAAATCGGCGACCGTCGTCGGGGATGTCCTGGGCAAATACCACCCGCACGGTGATGCGTCGGTCTACGATGCGCTCGTGCGCATGGTGCAGGATTTCTCCCTGCGCTATCCGCTGGTGGACGGACAGGGGAACTACGGCAGCGCCGATGGCGACAACGCGGCCGCCTATCGGTATACCGAAGCGCGGCTCACGCGGCTGGCCACCGAGATGCTGGCCGACATCGACAAGAACACGGTTGATTTCGCGCCCAATTTCGACGACCGGCTCACCGAGCCCAAGGTCCTGCCGTCGGGATTCCCGAATCTGGTGGTGAACGGGTCGTCGGGCATCGCCGTCGGCATGGCGACCAACATCCCGCCGCACAATCTCAAGGAAGTGGTCAACGCAGTGATCGCGCTGATCGATGATCCGGAGCTCGGCACGGGCGATCTGCGCAAGATCGTGAAGGGTCCCGATTTCCCGACGGGCGGATTCATCTACGGGCGGCAGGGGATCAAGGACTACCAGGAAACGGGGCGCGGACGGATCGTGATGCGTGCGCGCGCCGTTATCGAGGAGAAGGAATCGGGGCGCGCACAGATCGTCGTCACGGAGCTGCCCTACCAGGTCAACGGCGCGAAACTGGAGCAGGTGATTCGCGACCTCGTCGCCGACAAGCGGCTCGACGGCATCACGGCAATGCGCAACGAGACGAGCCGTGAGGGCCGCCGGCTCGTCCTCGAATTGCGGCGCGACGCGATTCCGCGGGTGGTGCTCAACCAGCTCTACAAGCACACGCCGATGCAGGCCACGTTCGGCGTCATCATGCTGGCGCTGGTGCCTGACCCGACGACGAAGCAACTGGTGCCGAAGGTCATGGGGCTCAAGGAGATCCTCGGGCACTACATTGGGCACCGGCACGAGGTCGTCGTACGGAGAGCGCAGTTCGAGCTGGACAAGGCCCAGGAGCGCGAGCACATCCTCGAGGGCCTCAAGATCGCCGTCGACAACATTGACGAAGTGATCAAACTGATCCGGGCCGCCGAGGACACCCCGCGCGCCAGCGCGCGGTTGCAGAGCCGCTTCAAGCTGTCGGAGGTGCAAGCCGAAGCGATCCTCAACATGCGGCTGGCCAAGCTCACGGGCCTCGAGATCGACAAGCTCGAGGCAGAGCTGAAGGACGTGCAGGCGATCATCAAGGACCTGCGCGCGCTTCTCGATTCGCGGCCCAAGCGGATGAAGCTGATCAAGGACGAGCTGACGCAGATCCTGGAGCAGTATTCCGATGAACGGCGCTCCGAAATCATCAGTGATGAGGGCGAGTTCTCGGTCGAGGATCTGATCGCCGAAGAGGACATGGTGATCACGGTCTCGCACTCGGGCTACATCAAGCGCACCGCGGTCTCGACGTACCGGCGCCAGCGGCGCGGCGGGCGAGGCCTGTCAGGCCAGGATCTCAAAGACTCGGATTTCATCGAGCACCTGTTCATCGGCTCGACGCACGATCACATCCTGTTCTTCACGGATGATGGCCGCTGCTTCAAGCTCAAGGTGCACGAGATCCCGCAGGCCGGACGCGCCACCAAGGGGCGTCCGATCGTCAACCTGATCAACGTGTCGCCCGACACCGAGATCAAGGCGATGCTGCCCGTGAGCGAGTTCTCGGAGGAGCAGTACCTCTTCTTCTGCACCAAACTGGGCACGGTGAAGAAGACGGCGCTGAGCGAGTACTCCAATCCGCGCACCAACGGCATCAAAGCCATCAAGGTCGAGAGCGGCGACGAGCTGATCGATGTGCAGATCACGAGCGGCACGAACGACGTGATCCTCGCGACGCGTCACGGGCTCTCCGTGCGCTTCCATGAATCGGATGTCCGCCACATGGGCCGCGACACCACGGGCGTGAAGGGCATCGAGCTACGCACCGGCGACAACGTGGTCGGCATGGTCGTGCTCAAGCGCGATGCGACGATTCTCGTCGTCACGGAGCTCGGCATGGGCAAGTGCTCGAACCTCGACGAGTATCGCGTGCAGAAGCGGGGCGGGAAAGGCATCATCACCGTGAACCGCACCGAGCGGACGGGAGACGTGGTGACGGTGATGGAGGTGCTGCCCGAGGACGAGATCATGCTGATCACGAAGCAGGGCATCATCATCCGGTCGTCGGTCGCCCAGGTGAGGGTGACCGGCCGCATCGCCCAGGGCGTCAAACTGGTCCAACTCGACCTGGGCGACCGGGTCACCGCGGTCGCCCGGGTGGTCCCAGACGAGGCCGAGGGGACGGAGCCCGCCGAAGCCACGGAATCGGCCCCGGCTGGCCCGGATGATGCGTCGGGAGACGAGTCCTAGCGGACTCTTCTGCACGCTCTTACAATTCGGGCATGACTGGTTCGGCAACGGAGGCGGTGACCTAATCACCGCCTCCGTTGCGGTTTACGAACCCAGTCGTCAAGGGCCGTCGCAACGTGCTTGCGAGCAATGTTTCTCCGCACTACACCGGATGTTTAGCGCGATGAGCTCGCTTTTTGCCTTACCGTGGCGTGCGCGGACGATTGTTAGCGATGACTAACGTCTGCCTCCGCGCGCTGGCGGTCTCCGGGACGCACTTGGGCGGCCTCGGAGAACGAGGGATGACCGGTTCGCCTGCTCTTACAGACCGATCGGGGTGCATGGACCTCTCTGGAGTCACGCCGCTCTACCCCACGACGCCCCCGGACGCCCGGTTGGCCGTCCCGGGAGAGATCCCTGGTGTCAGGAGGTCGCGCGTCGCCCGGGTCGTGCCGGAGGTGCAGGTGGACCTGCGCGCGGGCTGCGCGGATCTCGCGCCCGCCGCAGACGCGGGGCTCGGCGCCGAGGCCCCAATCGCGCCCGTGAAACCGTCGCCCGCCCCGGACGTGTCACCCGTCACGGCCCGCCCGACCGCCGTCACTCAGGAATGGCCGGTCAGCGATCCGCCCTGGCGCATTTCGGACAAAGTGACCGCGGCCGGAGCGGAGAAGCAGGTCGTACTGTGGCAAAACTGGGCACGATATGTGGCGGCGGCGCTCATCATTGGCGCGGCGGCCGTGCAACGCTTTTCTGGGAATGGCCCCGTTCAGGGGCCGGCGCTTGCCGGTGTGGGGCTCGCGTACGCAGGGATAACGATGACAATTGGCTGGCTCCTGCGGAGGACAACGGCGGAAGCCGTCCCCCGCCGGCTGCTGGTCCTCGTGCTCGTGACCGACCTGATCGCCGCGGCGAGCGTCGTGTATCTCACGGCCACAGTGCGGGACTACGATCGATTGCTCATCTTGGGGCTCGTGGCCGTGCAGATCGCGGTCGTGTACTACGGGCTTTCGTTCGCGGTGTGGGGGCTGCTCTCGACACTTGCTGCGTACCTCGCTGGCTCGCTCATGCTCACACCGATCCGTCCCGGTCCGCCGGCTGACGGGTGGGCCCTCGTGACATACTCGGCGATGTACCTCTTCGCCGGGTGCACACTGCTGTTCGCGTTCGGCAGTTTCCGGTCGCGCATGACGGCGCTCCGCCGGCTGTGCCACGACCTGGAGGTGGGCGACCTGGGAATGCCGCTCGGCACGATCGCCGACCGCCGCCCCGATGATCTCAGTCTGCTGGCCCGTAGTGTCGACGACATGCGCCACCGGCTCATCGAGCTGATCGGAACGGATCCGCTCACGGAGTGTCTGAACCGCCGGGCGTTGGAGACGCGACTCGCGCGTGAGTGCCGCCAGGCGCGGCGGCGGGGCACCCCCCTGTCCGTGCTGGCGATCGACGTCGATCATTTCAAGTCGATCAACGACACCTATGGGCACCCGTTCGGCGATTACGTCCTCCAGACCGTGGCCGACATCATGAATGAAACGGCCCGCGATACCGATGCAGTGGCCCGGCTGGGCGGCGACGAGTTCATCCTCGTGTTGCCGGACACCGGCACGCCAGGCGCGACGGCATTCGCCGAGCGGCTGCGCAGCAACGTGGATGACCACGTGTTCGGTGCCCAGCGGCAGTCGGTGCCGGTGACGATCTCGGTAGGCGTGATGGTGGCCCCGGAGATCGGCGTGCTGTCGCCGGCGGCGTTGCTCGCGGCCGCCGATCGTAACCTGTACCGCGCCAAATCGGCGGGGCGGAACCGTATCAGCGCATGAGGCAGGACATGAAGCGGGACATGAGGCAGGAATGGTGATGATCGCGAACACCCGCATCCTGGTCGCCGACGACGACCCGGCGGTCCTGCAGACGGTAGCCTGGGTGCTCAAGGAGCAGGGCTACGATGTCAGCGCCGCGGCGGACGGCCACTCGCTGTTCGAGCGGCTGGAGCGTGACGCGCCCGATCTCCTGCTCCTCGATGTCGCCATGCCGGGCTCGGACAACTACCAGACGCTCGAGCGGATCAAGTCCGACGATCGCTGGCGCGACCTGCCGGTCCTCATGGTCTCGTCGCTCCCGCCCGATGAAGCGGCCGTGCGCACTCTTGGCCTGGGTGCGGCGGATTTCGTGCGCAAGCCGGTGCGGGTTCGCGAGCTGCTGGCCCGCATCCAGGCCCAGCTCCGCGTACGGGCGGCGCTCGTGGCCGCGCGGGAAGAACTCCGGAGTAAGGATGTCGAGCTGCAACGGGCGCGCGACGACGCGGAGAGCCGCCGGAAGCTCGTGGACATTCTGCACGAAGTGACGGGCGATCTCTCATCGGACGAGATCTATCACATCGTCGCCCGCCGGGTCGCGCGGGCGCTCGAGATCTCGCATTGCTCCGTGATCCTCGCGCGGCCGGGCGACGAGCGTGGGCTGGTCGCGGCGGCATTCGAGAACCCGGCGATTCGCAATCTCGAGATCACGCTGGACCGCTATCCCGAAGTCCGCGCCGCGCTGGATGGCGGCACGCCGGTCCTGATCGAGGATCTGCGCACGAGCCCACTCTACGATCGCGTTCGCGAATCGTGGCTGCGGGACGGCGTCGTGGTGTCGATCCGCTCGGTGATCGCGCTCCCGTTCTCGCTCGACCGCGCGCAGGCGGGCGTGTTTTTCCTGCGGCGGTCGGCCGATGAGCCTCTGCTCACCCCCGAGGATGTGGAGTTCGCCGACACCGTAATCCGCGCGGCGGTGGCGACGATTCAGCGCGCGCAGGTGATCGAGATGACCCGCGCGGACAATGCGCGCCTCGAGGCGCTGGCGCACACCGACCCGCTGACGCAGGTCCTCAATCGTCGCGCGCTGACCCTGCGCCTCGCGGCGGAGCTGGACCGCGCGCGCCGGTATAGCTCGGTCGTCACGCTGCTGATGATCGATCTCGATCACTTCAAGCGGGTCAACGACACGTACGGTCATCTCACCGGCGATGACGCGTTGCGCGAGGTGGCCGCGCTCCTCCAGCACGCCGTCCGCAGCGTGGACGTCGTCGCCCGCTATGGCGGCGAGGAGTTCGTGGTCGTGCTGCCGGAGACCGCCGAGGGTGGTGCGGTGGCGTTCGCGGAACGCATCCGCGAGCGGATCGAGGCGCAGATGTTCGCGGTGATCGGCGCGCCCGGCAACGAGGGGACAGGCCTGCGGCTCACAGCGAGCATCGGCGTGGCGACATTCCCGGGACCCCAGGTCGACTCGGCCGAGGATCTCTTCGGCCAGGCGGACGCCGCGCTCTATCGCGCGAAAGCCGAGGGCCGGAACCGAGTGAGGTCGTAGGCCAGGACTGCGTGGCGGGGACTGCGTGGTCGTCGCCCGGCGCTAGATTAACGGGGCGATGAGCCTGCGCTGCCCGACTTGTGGCGTCGCCTATGGCGGCACGACCCGTTTTTGTCCACGCGACGGCGCCAAGCTCGTGGCGGACGGAGACCCGGCGCCCGCGCCGGCCGCTGGCGCGCAGGTACCGCTTCCGGCCCCCAAGCGCCCGCCCTCACCGCGGCTTTCGCCCGGCGCCGCGCCGAGAACGAAGGGGCCGCCGCGAGCGCTCCCGACCGGGCAGGGGCCGGCGTTCACCAAAGGCAAGCTGACGCCGGCGTCCGTCCCGGCGCATGCAACCCTCATTGGCCAACTCCTCGATGGCCGCTACAAAGTGGAGCGCAAGCTCGGCGAAGGCGGCATGTCGATCGTGTACCTCGCGACCGACACCGGGGCGAACACCCAGCACGCCATCAAGGTGCTGTCCCCATCGCTGTCCAAGGACGCCACCGCGATGACGCGCTTGCGGCGCGAAGCCGAGATGGCCGGTAAGCTGATACACCCCAACGTCTGCCACATTGAGTGCCTGGGCCAGACCGCGAATGGCCTGGTGTACCTCGTCATGCCATATCTCGCCGGTGAAATCCTAGCGGACCGCACGTATCGCTTCGGACAACTCCCGCTGAGCGACGTGGTCGGTTTTGTGGGCGAGATCGCCGGGGGGCTGCAGGCGGCGCACGACCATCAGATCGTGCATTGGGATCTGAAGCCCGAGAACGTCATGATCGTGAAGGGAGCCGATGACCGAGACCACGCGGTGGTGATGGATTTTGGCCTCGCGAAAGAGCGGAAGGCGGGGCCCGAGCTGGAGCGATTGACGGCGACCGGCATCGTGCTCGGGACGCCCGAGTTCATGAGTCCGGAGCAACTGCGGGGCAAGCCACTGGACGGACGTACCGATGTGTACTCGCTCGCCTTGATGACGGTCGAGATGCTCACCGGTTCTCTGCCCTTCACCGGCAAGTCACAGCAGGAACTCATGATCGCTCGGCTCCGCAACCAGCCGACGCCGCTCCGGAAGCTGCGCCCCGACCTAGATTTCCCAAGTGCGGTCGAGCGGGTACTGCTGAAGGCGCTCGAGCGCGATCCCAATGACCGGTACCCCACCGCCCCCGATTTTGCCGTCGCCCTCGACGCGGCGACCCGTCCGGGCGGCCTGGGCACCACGACCGCGGCGTTGAAGCGATGGTTCGGATGAACCGACTCGGAGGCAGGGCGCCATTGCGCGCGCTGCGATCACTCGCCGGCCCATCGCCGGCGGCACATTCGGAATGGCGCTCGGTGCAGGGCTCGCCCTGGCGGCCGTCCCCCTGGCGGCATCATGGGCCGTCGCCCAGCAGACGACGCCTCCGGCCACTCCGTCCGCCAGCAAGGCGAAGGGCAAGCGAGCCGTCGCACCAGCGCCCAAGCAACCTCCGGCCGACACCGCCCACCATTTCTCTGGCGTCATTGGCGTCGCCATCGACAGTATCCACGGCGGCCCATTGCGGGCGGCGACGGTGACCATTGTCGGCACGAAAGGTTCGGGCGTCACGGATTCGCTCGGCCAATTCCGTATCGACAGCGTGGTGCCCGGCGAGTACAAGCTCCAACTCTCGCATCCGCTGCTCGACTCGATCGGCATCGCGATCGAGACGCAACCGATCGCGATGCCGCTTGCGCGGTACGCCGTCGTGCGGTTGTCGACGCCGTCGCAGTCCACCGTGCTCAACCTGTTCTGCCCAGCGGACAAGCGCCTGACGGGACCGTCGGCGGTGATCGGACGCGTGCTGGACGCCGATACGGATGCACCCGCGACAGGTGCTCGCGTCGTGCTGTACTGGACCGAGCTCGAAGTAAGTGCAGCCACGGGTGTGCACCGCGCACCGCGCGTCCGCGAGGCGACGGTGGACTCGAGCGGTTCGTATCATTTCTCTGCGGCACACCAGCCAGCGTGCAGGGGTCCGTCCGCGCGTCGCGGGGTGGTCTCGCGACCGCTGACGTCCCGATCACGACGCAGGGTGAGCTGGTGAGCATCGCGATGTTGCACGTTCCATCGCCCGACACCGTCGTCACGGCCAGCGCACCCACGCCTGCGGCTGGCGCGCCCGCGCCGCCCAAGCCGGCCGTGCCGGTCCTGCGGACCGGCCGTGCAGTGGTGCAGGGGCGCGTGACCGACCCGAGTGGCAAACCGATCGCCGGCGCCGAGTTGTCCGTGGCGGGGGCAGCGGCTACGACGACGACAGGTGACAGTGGCACCTACACCCTTCGTGGGCTGCCGTCAGGAACGCAGGCGCTCCAGGTCCGAAAGCTGAGCTACTCGCCGATGCAGATCACCGTTGACCTGTCGGCGCGTTCGCCCCAACACACCGACGTCAAACTGCTCCCGGCCCCGCCGACACTCACGCCGGTGCAAGTCGAGGGGAAACGGGAGAAGGGCCTGCGAAACGTCGGATTCACGCAGCGGCAGAAATCCGGTCTTGGCCGGTATCTGACGGAAGATCAGATCGCGGAGAAGCTGCCGACCGTCATGACCGACATCTTCACCACGGTGCCAGGTCTCATGGTGGATTATTCGACCGGGCAGCCGCAGCTCAAAGGCTCACGGGGAGCGGGTGGCACGTGTCTGACGTACGTGATCGACGGTGTGCCGACTCCCATGCAAGGCGACTTCAACGACTACATGCATCCCAGCGAAGTGGCGGCGGTCGAAGTGTACCAGCCGTCCGAAGCGCCTGCGCAATTCCAGGCGACCGGACAGTCCGACTGTGCGTTGGTGGTGATCTGGACGAAAACCCGGGTCGGAGGATGAGTCCGATGGTCCGTCGCGTTGCGATGGTGGTCACGGCGGTGGCCACGCTGGTTGTCACCGCGTGCATGTCGTCACGGACGGCGGCCCAGCCAGCGACCGACGCCGATCTGCAGCGGCAGCTGAGTTGCCTGAGGGGCTCAAGGTCCAGTATTTCGCGCATTTGCCGGGTGCGCGGTGGATGGTGTCAGGGGCCGACGGGTCCGTGTACGTATCCGTGCCGCGGCGAGGTACCGTCGTACGCCTGTACGCGTTCAATGGTGCGGGCATTCCGGATAGCCAGACCGTCGTCGCCGAGGGGCTCAACGAGCCACACGGGATGGCGTTTCACAAACACGCCTTTTATGTCGCGAACAATGACGGCGTGGTGCGGTTCGGGCTCGACGCGCGCGGCATTCCTACGGGACCACCGGCGTACGTAAATCACTACGGCGGCGGAAGTGGCCATTCGACGCGCACGATCATTCTTGGTTCCGACAGCGCGATGTACGTGTCCGACGGCTCGTCGTGCAACGTCTGCATCGAGACTGATTCCACGCGCGCCACTGTGATGCGGTTCGATGAGAGCGGTGGCAACGGGCGGATCTTCGCATTGGGTCTTCGCAACGCGGTCGGTGTGGCCGTCGATCCCGCGACCAAGGACATTGGGTCACGGTGAACGAGCGCGACAACCTGGAACCCGACCACCAGAACTCACCGCCGGACAAGGTCAATGTCATCCACGCGGGCGGATTCTACGGCTGGCCCTACTGCTGGGGCGATCACAACGCGAGTCCCGAGATCCACGATCCGGCGAAGTGCACATCGATGACTGTCCCCGCCCTCAACGTGCAAGCCCACTCCGCGGTCCTCGGCATCACGTTCTGACGGGGCGACGGTGCTGCCCGCGGCGATGCGAGGCGATGCGCTGGTGGCGAGTCACGGATCGTGGAATCGCGACGTGCCCACCGGTGACAAGATCATCCGGGTGCACATTGCGAACGGCCAGCCACAG
>CAVWTI010000023.1:0-15010 GCA_963757855.1 uncultured Gemmatimonadales bacterium | reverse complement strand
GCGTGACGAAGCGCGCACACAGGCACGCCGGCGGCGGCACCTCGCCCTGCTGGCGGAGGCGGAGCGGGACTCCGTCGCGGAGCAGCCGGTCACGGGAGCGGAGCGCGCGCAGGAAGCCGCCCTGGCGAGGCGAGCGGTGGAGGCTCTGGCTGAACGGGACCGGCTGGCGTTGTTGATGCGGGAGGAAGGATTGGACTACCCTGAGATCGCCGAGGCGCTCGGGCTATCGGTGGGGTCGATCGGCACGACGCTGGCGCGGGCGCGCCGGCGGCTGGCCGAGACATACGACGCGATGCAGCGCGCGGCGGACGCGCGGGAAGCGCGGCGAGGTGTATATGGCGGATCCTGAGGACGGCCGGATGACGGGCGCGCACGTCGATGAGGGAGAAGTGCACGCGTGGCTCGACGGGCAGCTTTCCGCGGCCGAATCGGCACGTCTCGAATCGCATATCGCCGCGTGTGAGCCGTGCGCGGCACGCGTCGCCGAAGCCAGAGGATTCGTCGCCGCATTGTCGCGCATCCTCAGCGGTCTGGATGGCGTCCCATTGCGCGTGGTCCCGCGCGCGTGGTCCCGCGCGCGCGTCTGGCAGCTCCGCGCGGCGGCAGCCGTGGTGGTCGTCGCGCTCGGCGCGGCCGCCGTGCTGAGCGACGCGGGCGGCCGTCTGGGCCAGCTTCGGAGAGAGCCCGTCGCGCACCACCCTGATACGGCGGTGCCTCCAGCCATGGGGCCCGCGCTGGCGACTGCCCCGCTCGCGACCCCGGCGGCGCCACCTCCCGCGGCCGCGGTGTCATTCCCACCGTCGCGAAGCCGCACGCCGCCGCGCAGGCGGCAGAAAGGCAGCAAGCCGTGCGATCGGCTTCGCCTCGGCCGCCAAACGCACCGGCCCCCGCGATCGCGGACGCGGGCGGTGCGGCGGGTGGTACGGTAATGGCCGGACAACAGAACTCGTCGACCAGCGCTGCGTTCGCCCCCAGCAGGATGGCGGCGAAGGCGATGCAGAGCGCTCCGCTGTCCGCCCCGCCAGCCGTTCCACAGGCCGCGGGACAGGGTGTGGGGGGAGGTGTAGTGCGCACGTGGGCCAGCGACTCGAGTGCGCGGGCCGACGTCGCGGGACTGGCCGGGCGGCCGGGCGATCCCGCCCGGCTATCGCGAGTGCGCCGGGAAAGTCGTGACCCTGGCGATCGGTGACTCGGCGGCGAGCCCGCCGGCCTCCGTCACGACCGTCCGGCTGGACTCGGCGATGCGCCCATCGCCTGCTTGGGCCTTTGTCGTCACGGTGCCTGGTCGCGACGTCACCATCGACGGCTGGTGGCGTCCTGCAGGCACCGATTCAGCGGTGGTGTCGCTGGCGAATCACACCGTGGCGTCCGCGCCAAACGTCAGCGCTGACGCCGCGCCGGCGGGCGCTGTGCCACCTCTGGCACGCACGGCGCGCATTCGGTGCAGTTCGCCATGACGACCGCGCCGCGATTCATGGCTGCGGCAACACCGCGGACGCGTCCGTGGTGTCAAACCAACCCCCTAACCAGCGGATGGCGGCCGCGAGCTCGATCACAATGACGGTGACGGCCGCGAGGAATCCAGCGACCACTGCCGCCGAATTGGGTGGTCCATCGCCCGTCATTGGGATGAAGACGGCGAACGCCGCGAATGTCGGGGGCGTGAGCAGCACCGCGAGCCCGAGGAGTGACGCGCCGACGGTCAGGATCCGCTGGCCGAATACCTTGAGTCCGCCCGTGCCCGTGCCGCCAAGCCGGATCCAGGCCGGGAACAGAAGCGCCGCGGTGTTCTGCACCAAGAGACTTGCGCAGTTGATGAACGGCAGCGCGACGAACGCGATCAGGAACTCCGCGTCGCGGGTGATCGAGAACATGTAGTGTGATGGCGGGTCCGCGGGGCCACTGGCCGCACTGCCGTTCCAGGCGAGCAGTGAGTATGCCCCGAGGAGCAGCAGCCACTGGCCGCACGTGAGCGCGAGCGCCGACGACGCGATCTCCGCAAAGACGAGCGACGTGCCAGTCAGGGGCACGGTGCGCAGGACATTGAGGTGGAGCAGGTCCTGCCGCAGGTCGTTGCGGACGGTGAGCGGTCCCATGATGACGAGGAAGCCGGTCGCCGTGATGGCAAGCGTGGCCAGCAACGCGGTGGCGCTGTGGATGTCGGCGTCGCCGAGGAGGCCTGCTTGCCAGAAGATGCTGATGATGACGCCGAGCGCGATGACGGTGACGACGATCGTGCGAAAGCGCATCCCGCGCGCCAGCGCCAGCGTGTTCTTCCAGAGGACCGCGACCGACGGATCCCCCAGCGCGCCAAGGGGCAGGACGAAACGGCGTATGCGTGCCGGTCCGGTCCGCACGAACCGCGGCCGGGTACCGCGGATTGCGGCAAATGAGCCGCTGACCTTTGCGATCGAGTCTCCAACGGTGCCGACGACGCTGGTCGTCGGATATGCCGCCCCCGCGCCGCGCCCGCGACGCGCAGCGAGCCGCGTGGCGCGGCGGGCTGAGGCTTCCACAGCGGCGTCCTCGAACACCGCATTGGCGCGCAACACCCACACGATGTGCAATGCCATCAGAATGATTGCGGGCCACAGCGCGGACACCCACGCGCGCGGCGTGGTGGCATACGACGCGGCGAGCACGGTACGAAACGGCCACAGCACCGTGGCGGGGAGCGGTGCGCCGAGGGCGGTCCCCACATGAATCAGCGCCGAGGGTACGTCGCTGAGCGTCGGCGCGCCCGGCCATGCTCGGAGCGCCGTCACCAGCAGGATCAGCGTGCCCGCTCCGACGACGACCAGCGGAATGGCGTTGCGCCGGAGGCCGCGTCCGCGCTGCATCGCGCCTTCGCGCACCAGGCCGGCCGCCATCTGGTGCAGGGCGAGGACAGAGAAAAACACCCAGAGTGACACCATGCGAAGCGGCGAGGCCAGGCTCGCGCCAGCGCCGTGCACGATGACCGCGATGAAGAACGCGGTGGCGAGCAGTCCGATCTGGAGGCGCCAGACCTTGTAGAGCACCAGCTGGCGGCGTGACATTGGCGCCGGGAAGAGGAACTGCAGCTCCGCGTTGGAGAACGCGAGCGCCGTATTGGCGCTGCCGACCAGCCACCATTTCGCGACGAGGAGCGCGAATCCAAAGGCGGTGAGCGCCGTGACCGCGGGGAGCGTCCTCGGATCAGCCGACCGTGGGAGGACGGCGCCGATGCCGCCCGTCTGGCCGCTGGGGCGATAGATGAGGAAAACGAGGTACAGGATCGCGACCGCGACCGCGACCAGATAGCGCGGTGAGCGCAGGCGTTGTGCTTGCGCCCGCAGCCGGTTGCGCACCGTCCGCGATGCGAGAAACGACAACGCGGCGGATGGCCCGGTCCGGCGCGTGTCCCCGCCTGTCACGAGGCCGGCGTGTCTCCCGTTAACGCCAGGAAGACATCCTCGAGGCTCCGCCCCGCGAGCTCCGGCCGCTCGGCCATGATGGACGCCATCGAGCCATAGGTGACCCGATGCCCGCGTACGAGCACGAGAATGTGCGTACAGAGCTCCTCGACGAGATGCAGCAGATGCGAGCTGAGGACGACCGCCGCCCCATTGCGAGCCCGTTGGGCAATCGTCGCCTTCATCTTCCGAATCCCAGCGGGATCCAGTCCGGTGAGCGGCTCGTCGAGAATCAGCGCGGACGGGGAATGCAGTAAGCCACAGGCGATGGCCAGCTTTTGCCGCATGCCTCGCGACAGCTCCGCGGGCAGGGCGTTGCGTTTGTCGAGGAGCTCGAGTTCCGCGAGCAGCGGGCCGGCCCGCGCCGGCGCGTCCGCCACCTGATAGAGGCGGGCGATGAACTGTAGGTGTTCGTCGACCGTAAGGTATTCGAAGAGCTGGGGTTCGTCGGGGATGAAGGCCAGGGCCGACTTGGCCTCCCGAGGTGCCGTGGCCAAGTCGGCCCCGGCGATTCGAATCGCTCCACGAGTCGGGATGATGATGCCGGACAGACACCGGAGCGTGGTGGTCTTGCCGGCCCCGTTGGGGCCCACCAGTCCCATGACCTCACCGGGTGCGACGCGAAACGACAGGTCGTCCACGGCGACAACGTCGCCGTACAGCTTGGTGAGCCCGCTGACTTCGATCACGCGGGGTAATCTACACCTACGGGGGAGCGGCGCCGGGCGCGCCCGGCGCTCGGGGAAATCCCAACACTGGCCATTCCGCGCGTCCCATTCCGCACCCGGCCACCGGCGTTCACTTTCCGGGGGTGCGATATTTGGGGGCACGCGGGGGCCCTGAGAGCGGTGGGGGCCAACGCAGCGGGCGCGCACTTTGCGCTATTCCGCCGACACCCACCGGGAGTGCGCCAATCCATGTCTTCGTTTTCGTTGCTCCACCCGGCCAGCCAAAAACAGCGAGACGCTGTCCTTTCGCTGCTGCGGTTTGTCGCTGGATTGCTCTTTTTCATTCACGGCACGCAGAAGCTGTTCGGGGTGCCGGCCGACGCGGGTCCCGGGGCGCATGGAACCGTACACCTCCTGTCGCTGTTCGGGGTTGCCGGGTGCATTGAGACTTTTGGCGGGGCGTTGATCTGTCTCGGATTGTTTACCCAGGCCGCGGCATTCATTGCGTCGGGTGAGATGATGGTCGCGTACTTCAAGGTGCATCAGCCCCGCTCCATCTTCCCGATTCTGAATCGTGGCGAGATCGTCGTCATGTTCTGCTTCGTGTTCTTCTATCTCGCCTTCGCGGGCGGCGGCCCCTACAGTCTGGACGCCATCTTGCGGAAGCGCACACCGGCCGGCGCGCCGGAAGACTGAGCGCCGGCGCCCGCGGCGTCTGAACGCGTGGCGTATTCTCCGAAAGAGGACGAACAATGGCTTCCAAGAAATCCGTGCGCCGCGCCACCAAAACCAAGACCAAGGCCTCTTCGGCCAAGCCATCTCCGGCTACGGCATCGTCGCCGCGCGGCGCCATGAAGTCCCGGGCGGTCAGCCCTCACCTCTTGTCCCCCGGAACGAAGGCGCCGGATTTCACGCTGCGAAGCGCGCCGGACAAGAGCGTCACGTTGAGCGAGTTCCGCGGACGGCCGGTGATCCTCGCGTTCTATCCGGCGGATTGGAGTCCCACGTGTGGTGACCAGCTCGCCCTGTACAACGAAGTCCTGCCGGAGTTCGAGCGGCACAACGCCCAGCTGATCGCCATATCGGTGGATGGCGCCTGGTGCCACGCCGCGTACGCCAAGTCACGCAACCTGCGGTTTCCGCTGCTCTCGGACTTCGAGCCCAAAGGAGCGGTGGCGAAGATGTATGGCACCTACATGCCATCCGCTGGCTGGAGCGGGCGCGCCTTGTTCGTCCTCGATGGCACGGGCACGATCCGCTGGAGCTACCTCTCGCCGATCGGCGTCAACCCGGGAGCCGATGGCGTCCTCACGGCACTCGAATCCCTGGACGTGGCGGGCCGGCCTCTCGGCGCCTTCCACGCGCCCGGCGCGAACCTAGCGGGACCGCACGCGATGAGCCGTCTCATGCCGCCGCCCGGCGCGCGCGACCATGCGCGGGGCCCGGCGGACGCACCGGCGACGCTGGTCGAATACGGCGACTTCGAATGTCCGCACTGCGGCACCACCTATCCGGTCGTGCGGGGGCTCGAGCGGCGATTCGGTGACCGGCTGCGATTCATTTTCCGGAACTTCCCCCTGACGCAGGTGCATCCGCACGCCGAGCACGCGGCGGAGGCGGCGGAAGCGGCGGCCCGCGCGGGCAAGTTCTGGGAGATGTACGAGGCGATCTTCGAGCATCAGGGTGCGATCACCGATCGCGACCTGGCCGGCTACGCCGCCGGCCTGGGACTCGATCCGTCGGTGATCACGCACGCCCTGGCGGAACACACGTATGCGCCGCGGGTGCAGGAAGACTTCATGAGTGGGGTGCGCAGCGGCGTGAACGGCACACCGACCTTCTTCATTAACGGCAAGAAATACAACGGCGACTACGATGCGGGATCGCTCGGTGAAGCGATCGAGGAAGCGATCGCTGACGCAACCGCGGGCGGCTAGTCGCTTCTCACCAGCTCCCGATGCCACGCCCGGCCGAGCTCCGTCTCGAACCGGTCTCGCCATTCGCCCGCGGTCGCGACGGTGGAATCGAACACCGGCGTGCGGTCGCCCACGGCACCCGCTGCACCCAGTGTGCTGAACTCGTCCCGCGTCGCCGACTGAATCGCGCCGGACGCATTGCGATAGTGCACCCGCGATCCGCCGACCAGCGTGGTGCCGAGCGACTGCTGCAGGGATTGGAGCGCGCGAAAAAGCCCATCGATCGAGCAGCCTGACGCGAACGCATTGGTCTGGTCGACGGCGACCGCGAGAAACTGGTCATGCCGCCAATCGCGCGCGCACGTCAGGGCGTGGCCGTGTGCCTGCCATCGCGCCAGGTAGTCATCCACGTGAGCCAGGAGCTGCGCCGCCGGCGCACCAGTCAGCGGCTGCCCGGCGGAAAAAATCCATACCCGGGCGGAGCTCGGCAGCGAGGCGAACGGGACGACTGGCATTACCCAAAGATAATGCGGTGTCAGTGACGTCCGAGCTCGTGGCGGAACGCCCCTTCGAGGTGCGGATAGTCGAATGAGAATCCCGCCTCCTCGAGCACGCGCGGAAACACCTGCTGGCCGGCGAGCAGGGCCTCGTCGGCCAGCTCGCCGTAGAGGAGACGCACCGCAAACGCCGGGACGGTCGCGACCGCGGGGCGGTGGAGCACGTGGCCCAGGACCTTGGCGAATTCGGCGTTCCGCACGGGGTACGGCGCGGTGATGTTGGCCGGTCCGTGCACCGTCTTCGCGGTGAGGAGAAAGCAGAGCGCGCGGACCACATCTTCCCGGGCGACCCAGCTCATCCACTGATTCCCGGTGCCGATCTTGCCGCCGCCGCCGATCTCGAACACTGGGACCAACTTGGCCAGCGCGCCGCCACCATGCCCGAGCACGACACCGAAGCGGGGATGTACGGTGCGGATGCCGGCGTCGCGTGCCAGCGCGGCCGCGTCCTCCCATTCACGCGCGACCTGGGCGAGGAATCCGGAACCGGCGCCCGCGGTTTCATCGACGGGGTCGTCGCCGCGATCTCCGTAAAAGCCGGTGGCGGATGCCGACAGGAAGACGGCCGGTGCGGGCCGCAACCCGGCGATGGTGCGAGCCAGCAGCGCGGTGCTGTCGATCCGGCTGGACCGGATCTGACGCTTTCGCTCCGCCGTCCAGCGCTCGTCGACCGGTGCGCCGGCCAGGTGCACGACAGCGCCGACACCAGCGAGTGCCGCCGGGTCGAGCTGGCCCCGGGCGGGGTCCCACACGACGGACTCGCTGCCCGCCGCTGCGGTCCGCGTCAGACGGACGACCGGGTGGCCTGCGGCCCGCAGCGCCGAGACGAGGGCCGAGCCGATGAATCCCGACGCGCCGGTGACGGCGATTCGGACCGGCGACGGTGTGGGCGCCAGCGTCAGCTCTTCGGAGAAGCGTCCGCGGCCTGCTGGGCGGCTTCGGCGCCCTGAAAGCCGATGCGGCTGTGCGTCCCGTCGCAAAAGGGCTTCGTCACCGATGCGCCGCACCGGCACAGCGCAATCGACTTGCCGGAGCCTTTCGCGGAGACGATTGGCTGCCCAGCTTCGTCGACGATGCGCACCTGGGCGACATCATCACCGAGGATCTTGTACGGTCCGTTCGCTTTGACAACGATGGTGATCGGCATGCGAGGGGGGTGAGAGGAGAGAGAATGCCTACGACTGCGGAGGAGGAGCCACGGCAACGGCGCCCTTGGCCGCCTGCGCCGCGTACCGCTTGACTCGTGCCAGCATTGCATTGAGTCCCGCCTCGCGGGCACCGAGTCCGATGCTATCCATCATCTGGCGAGCAAAATCGCCGGGGATGCCCAGCGCGGTATTGGGAGGCTGGTCATTCACCGCGGCCAGAAGAATCGCGAGAAATGCGGCGATCGTCGGCGATCGTCGGGCATCGACTTCTGCGTAGAAGTGCAGCGTCCCATCGGGCCGGACGTCAGGATACAGATCGACCTGCGTCTGGCACTCGGGGATCGCGAAATCAGCACGATCGAGATTGCGGAATCGCTCGGGAAGTGGCTCGAGCTTTTTGGAGTACTGCACGAGTGCCTGCATCTTCTCTTCACGGGAGAGCCCGCGGAAATACTGGAGCGTGCGGGCGACGGACGGCGGCACCGGGGGAGATGTCTCATCGGCCATACCGCAATATGACCACCCGCCCGGGTGGGTACCAATGCAGGTGACGATCATCGCGGCCGGCTCGCGCGGCGACGTACAGCCGTACGTCGCGCTCGGCCGCGGGCTGCGCGCGGCGGGCCACCAGGTGACGGTGGCCACGCACGAAACCTTTCGCGAGTTCGTGGCCGCGCGCGGGCTCGGGTTCGCGACGCTGGCGGGTGACCCTCGTGCCATGGTCGCCGCCGCGGATCGCTGGATCGCGAGCGGCCGGAACCGGGATATCCTGCCCGTCGCTCGCGATCTGTTCCGCCGGGTGCGGCCAGTGCTGGACGCGTGGCTCTCGGATTTCTGGCGCGTGGCGCAGGGCAGTGATGTCCTCGTGTATTCGCCGGTCGCGACTCCGGCCTGGAGCGTGGCCGAGCGTCTCGGCGTTCCGGGTATCGCCGCGTATCTGCAGCCGCTGCATCGCACGCGCCATTTCGCGGCGGCCGGCGTCCCGAGCACGGCGAATCTGGGCAGTGTGTTCAACGTGGCGACGCACCTGCTCACGCAGCAGTCCCTGTGGCTTCCCGTTCGCCGTCAGATCAATGCGTGGCGGCGGGATGTCCTGGCGCTTCCGGCGGCGCGGGATCCGGGTCCGTTGGGCCGGACGCGCGACGCCGCGTCACTGCCGGTGCTGTATGCATTCAGCCCGCTCGTCGTGCCCAAACCTCCGGATTGGAATGCCTCGATCCGGCTCACGGGATACTGGGTGCTCCCCCCCGATCCCGCGTGGCGTCCACCACCGGCACTCGACGCCTTTCTCGGAGCGGGACCGGCGCCGGTGTACATTGGATTCGGCAGCATGACACCGATGCGCGCGGACCGTCTGACGGCGATCGCCGTGGATGCGTTGGCCGCGTCCGGGCAGCGAGGCGTGCTGCTCGGGGGATGGGGCGGCTTTGGCGAGGGCGACCTGCCGCCGACCGTCATCGCGGTGCGCGACGTGCCGCACGAATGGCTGCTGCCCCGGATGCGGGCCATCGTCCATCACGGCGGAGCTGGTACGACCGGCGCCGCGCTCCGCGCGGGGGTGCCGTCGATCGTCGTCCCGCTCGGATTCGATCAGCCGTTCTGGGGCCGCCGGGTGTATGCGCTGGGTGTGGGACCCCGGCCGATCTCGCGGAGGCGCTTGACTGCGAGCTGGCTGGCACAGGCCATCCACACCGCGACCACCGACGGCGCGATGCGCGCTCGAGCCGCCGATCTGGGCACGGCGCTTCGGGCGGAGCACGGAGTCGAGGTGGCGGTTGCCGAGGTCGAGGCGATCGTCGCCGGGTATCGGCACGCTGGGCCAGCCGGGCGCCCCTAGCCCGTCGTGCGGCGTGCCCCGCGGCGCGTCCCGAAGAGCTGGCTCTCGAACGCGCCATCGTCGTACGCCTCACCGAACTCCTTCCAGTAGCCGCGGACGATGTCTGCGTACCAGCGCATGAAGTCGGACAGGGGGCGCGTCCAGGAGCGCTGGTGTCCGAACTCGATCCATTCGTCGGCGGTCGCCGAACCCTGGTGGCCGCTGCTGCGGAGCTGCCCCCACGCGATGACGTCGGCCATGACACGGTGGGCGACGCCGAGCCGTGCGCGTTCGTCACGCACGCGCGCGAACGACAGCCGGTCTTCGGAAGGCTGCAGCTCGCGAAGAATGTAGGATGTGCGGCCAAGACGCAGCGGCTGGAGGAGTGCAGGCGAGACGGCCTGGACGCGCCGCTGAATGGAGACCACACGGCCAGCTTCCGATGTCCACCGGGGCTGGCGGACACGGACGGTCGGGGCAAGCGCCGATGGTGCGGCCTCCTTGAGGTCGAGCAACACATTGCCATCGGGGCCACCCGCTCCGTGGACCAGGATGGTGGCGCGCTGGAGGCCGAGGCTTCCAGTACCTGCGATCCGCCGCGCGATATCGATCACCCGGTAGAACTCCGGCGCCTGGCGTGAGACGTGCGCGTGCGCCAGCGCGCGGATGAGGCGCTGCTTGTCCTCCCGGGACATTGCGAGCGCGCGGCGGCCGTCGATGCGCAGCCGGCGACGGCCGTCCGCCACGGTCGTGCGCTCGGCGAGCAGGTCCTTCTGCGTGCGTCGCTTGACGCGGCGCAACAGCTGCTTGACGAGACCGCGCGCTGTCGCCCGCTCGACCCACAGGGGTTTGCCCAAACGGAGGGCCTGGGTATACGCCAGGTGCGCCTGGTGGCTGAACATGCGCGCCTCGGCGGCCGATAAGCCCAGGTCCGTGATGGCGAGCAGCGTGCTGGTCGCAAAACGCGCGAGGTCACGGCCACCGGGGGCGAGCGCCGCCTCGTCGAAGTCATTGATGTCGAAATACGCGAGACCGTTCTCACCCTTGTAGCTGCCGAAGTTCTCCAGATGCAGGTCCCCGCACGCCCACGCCAGCGGCGACGCGTCGAGCGGTGAGCCCGCGGGCCAGTCGCGGTAGAAGAGGTGCGCGGTGCCGCGGAAGAATCCAAACGGGCTCCGTCGCATCGCGGCGTACTTGAGGGCGAGCCGCTCGGGTTCCCGGCCTTCGTTGAATCGAAGGATGCGGGTGACGACCGAGAGCGCCATCACTGGCCCCCGTGGTGCCGCGTCAACTCTCGCGCGCCGCTGAAGGTTTCGCCGGTGGCCCGGTGTCCACCGGCCGGCCCGCATTGGCCTGTTCACGGATGATCGTGACGCCGCCCGCGGCCGCCAGCGACGCGCCGGTCTCGCGGAGACGGCTCAGGATGCCGATGGTAATGGCCTGCTGGGCATCCATATACGCGGTGTAGTCCGGCGACTCGACCACGTAGACGGTCTCGACCGCGATGCCCTGATTGGTGGGAACGGTGACGTGCGATCTCGAGATCCGGACCCCGCGTTGCGCCTCGACGATCTCCCGGATCAACGGCGGCACGCTGGCGATTGCCTTGGCGGGGGCAGTCTGGTCGAGCGTGATCGTGAGTGTGATCGTGCGCTCGCGCAGCCTGCGGTAGTTCTTGATCCGGCTTTTGAGCAGATCGCCATTCGAAAAGATGATCTGCTCGCCGGAGTTCGAGCGTACGCGGGTCGTCTTGAGCCCGATCCGCTCGACCGTGCCGCCGAGTGTATCGACGGCGATCGGGTCGCCCACCACAAAGGGCTTGTCCAGCACGATCGACAGCGCGGCGAACAGATCGCCCAGGATGTTCTGCACGGCGAGGGCGAGCGCGATGCCGGTAACGCCAAGGCCGGCGATCAGGGTCGTGATGTGGACCCCGAGGCTGTCGAGCGCGATCAGCGCGATCAGCAGCCACAGCACGATCCGGGCAACGACACCCAGCGCGGCCACCGTCGTGCGGCTGGCCTTACCGCCATCCCCCGAGTCCTCGCCGCTCGGCGTCGAACGTCCGGAGATGTAGTAGTTCAGCACCACGCCGATGATGCCGTCGCCCCAGATCGCGATCTGGAGGAGGAACGCCACGATCGCGATGCCGTGAACGGTCTGCTCCCAGCCCGGGGGAAGCGTGAGGCTGAGTGACGCGATACTCAGTGCGATCGCGAACAGGAAGAAATACCTGGTGCGCCGGATCACCATCGCGATCAGCGCTTCGGTGGCGCGCGCACCCGGGACCAGCGGCGTTCCTTTGCGCACCAGCCGCCGGTGCGCGACTTTGCGGATGATCGACAGCAGCACGAACACGCACGCGAGAATGGCCAGTGCTACGAGCCAATCACGGACCGTGTTGTGGTAGTACTCCCAGTCGAGCACGTTGAGTGGGCGCATCGATCCGCCAGACGTCAGGATTCGCCGGAGAAGGTGCAGAGAAGAAAGTGCAGGGAAGGAGGGACGCGCCGCTACTGGTACCGCCAGACCGGCCAACGCCCCAGCGTATATTCCCGGCGCGGTGCCGGTGTCGCATCTGGCTCAGCAATCGTGGCCCGCGGCGCGTTCGGGCCGTCTCCCCATTCGGTGTGCACGATGCCTGACCGTCTCCCGTGTCTGGCGGTAACCGCGCCAGGTCTCGCGCCACTTGCCGGACGCGAGTTGCGGGCGATCGGGATCACGCCACAGGCGGTCGCTGCCGAGGGCGTCAGCTTCAGCGCATCGCCAGCCGAGGTGTATGCGGCCAACCTCTGGCTTCGCACGGCGACGCGGGTGGTCGTCCGGGTAGCGTCGTTCCGGGTGGAAACCTTCGCCGAGCTCGAACGGCACGCGAGGCGCGTCAGGTGGGACCAGTACATCACGTCGGGCACGCCGGTCCGGATTCGTGTGACCTGCCGCAAGTCACGTCTCTACCATTCTGATGCCGTCGCCGAGCGGATCGCGGGGGCAGTCCGCCGCGCGGGAGGCGTACCTGTGCTGGAGCCGGACCGTGCCCCGGTGACGGGCAGGCGACCGGGCCGGTGACTGAGGACTCGTCCGCGCAACTCGTCGTCGTACGGTTCTTCCGGGACGAATGCACCGTGAGCATGGACTCCTCAGGTGCGCTGCTCCATCGGCGCGGATACCGGCAGGAGACGGCGAAGGCTCCACTTCGTGAGACACTCGCTGCGGCGGTACTCATGGCCAGCGGGTGGGAGGGACAGGGCCCGCTCCTCGATCCGTTGTGTGGGTCGGGCACGATTGTCATCGAGGGCGCGCTGCTCGCCCGCCGGCAGGCGCCGGGTCTCTCCCGAACCTTCGCCTTCATGCAGTGGCCACAGTTTGACGCGTCCGCGTGGGGCGCGATCACTGCGGCTGCCCGAAACCAGGAGCGCGCGGCCGCGCCGGTCGCGATTCACGGGTCGGACCGTGATGCAGGCGCGATGGCGGCCTCGCTCGGGAATGCGACCCGGGCCGGGGTGCAGGACGACATCCATTTCGCGACCTGCTCGATTTCGGCCATCGAGCCCCCGCCGGGGCCGGGCTGGCTGGTGACCAATCCACCGTACGGGGTGCGGGTGGGTGACCGAGACCGCCTCCGGAATCTGTACGCGCAACTTGGGCAGGTCGCGCGCGCCAAGTGCCCGGGCTGGACTGTCGGCTTGGTCTCCGGGAACCGCGTGCTCACCCGTCAGACGCGGTTGCCGCTCGATGCCGAGATTCGCACGACCAATGGCGGGCTTCCGGTGGAGTTGGTGCGAGGCGTGGCGTAACCCCACGCGTACCGCCATCCCTTAGATTTCGCGTCCATGAATTCCGGTCCCGTTACCACCACATTCAACGACGCGTACATCGCAGAGCTGTTCGAGGCATATCGCCGCGATCCCGCGTCGGTCGACGACTCATGGCGCCATTTCTTCGATGTGGCGCAGCGCTTTGCGGACAGCGGCGCTCCACCCGCCTCCGGCGGCGGACCCGCCGACCCGATGCTGCTCAGGAAGGCCGCCGGCGCCGCGGCGCTCATGCAGGCGACGCGGTCGTACGGGCATTTCGCCGTGCAGCTCGATCCGCTGGGGACTCCGCCGCTTGGCGCACCGGAGCTGACGCCCGAATTCCACGGCATCACCGAGGGGGATCTCGACCTGGTACCGGGGAGCGCGCTCGGATTCCCGCACATGGCCACCGCGGCCGACGTCATCCGGCGGCTGCGGTTCCGGTATTCGACGACACTGGGCATCGAGGTGACGCACCTCGCGGCGGAAGAAGAGCGCAAGTGGTTCCGGCAGTTGCTGACCGCGGAGGCGCTGACCCGGCCGCTCACGCCTGATGAGAAGCAGGCGGTTCTGGTGCGACTGACCGAAGTCGACGGGCTGGAGCGGTTCATTGGCCGGGCGTATCCGAACGCCAAACGATTCTGATCGAAGGCACCGATGCGCTGGTGCCGATGCTCGACGCGACGATCACCGAGGGGGCGGCGGCTGGCGCGCGCACCGTGGCGATCGCGATGGCGCACCGCGGGCGGCTCAACGTGCTGGCGCACATCCTGAGCAAGCCCTACGCCTCGATCTTCGATGAGTTCGAGGGCAAGCACGAGGACAGCGGGACGGGCGACGTCAAATACCATCTCGGCGCGCAGGGAACGCGCACGCTTCCTGGCGGCGAAACGATCGGCATCGTACTGGTCCCCAATCCGAGCCACCTCGAGATGGTGAACCCGGTGCTCGAAGGCATGGCGCGGGCGCTGCAGCGTGATGGGACCGCACTCCGGCACGAGCGCGTGATTCCGGTCTGCGTCCACGGCGATGCGGCGTTTCCGGGTGAGGGCGTGGTGTCGGAGACATTCATTCTGTCTCGGCTGGCCGGCTACGGCGTGGGCGGCAGTCCACATCATCGTCAATAACCAGATCGGGTTCACGACGGATCCGGCCGAGGCGCGTTCGACGCACTATGCGAGCGACATCGCCAAGGGCTTCGACGTGCCCATCATTCACGTCACGCCGACAATGCCGAAGCGTGCATCATCGCGGTCCGGATGGGTCGCCTACCGGACGCGCTTTCACAAGGACTTCCTGATCGACCTCGTGGGATACCGGCGGCATGGCCACAACGAGGGCGATGAGCCGGGATTTACCAGCCACTGGCGTCGCAGGCGATCAAGGCGCATCCCACCGCGCGCGTCGTCTGGGGCGAGCGGCTGGTGCGCGAAGGCGTGGTGGCCTCGGCGGTGGTCGCGAACGCAGAGCGCGAGATCATGGTCCGCTGACCGCCGTGCACGAAGCGGCCACCACGGGAGCGGCCAAGGCGCCGCGTACGATCCGCCACACCCGCCGGTGGAGCTGCCAACGCGGCCGATGGAAACGGCGGTCCGCGGAGCGCCTGATCGCGCTCAACGAACGGCTCCTGACCTGGCCAGCGGGTTTAGCAATACGTACTCTATGAAGCGCTACATA
>CAVWTI010000022.1:0-245587 GCA_963757855.1 uncultured Gemmatimonadales bacterium | reverse complement strand
CGCTTTCTTTTGCTCCAATGCGGCCGTCTCTTCAGCCGTCCACAGGCAACGGGCGGAAACGTTGGAACGAAGCCACCCACCCCGCGCGCGTCCGGTCGCCAGGTTCGCGCAGCAAAGTGTATGACTAAAGACTGGTCCGAAAAGTGAACTTCCCTTCTGGAATCTAGTGCAGCATGAATGCGGAGCCAGACCCAATTCATGCACGCCAGGGCTAGGAAGCTACAAGGACATTCAAAGAGTTGTGATGGCGGAAGAAGATATGCTCTTTGATGCTCGGCTGCCACATCTGCCTTCTTCTACCACGAGATCATCAGGCGGTCGAAGCACCAGATTGTAATGCTGTCACCTGTAGATTGGTGCGCCATCTTCTTGTAGTGATGGCGAGCAGTGCCAGGACCATGGGTCGTGGCACCTATTACGCCGCCAACATCAATTTCGGCCTAGAAGGATCATCAAATACTTGTATCGAAGTTCCAACGTGAGCCCTTGCCCCGAATGTGTGTTCGAACTTTTTCCTTGGAATCCTACAGAAGCAGACGCGGATAGTCTTCTCCTCGTGATAATCCAATGCGAGAACCGATCAGGCGTCTCAAAAAGGGGGTATGCAAGGTGTGTACGTGTCAGGCTCTAACACTGCAACTTGTTTCCGAGTGAAGCGGTGAACATCGGACGCGCCACCTGATGCATCGTGACGAGTACGGCGTGGACTATTCGCCAGTACCATTCAGCAACTACGTCATACCTGCCAAGATGAGAGTTCTTGAGCCGCCGCCCAGGAGCGCCGCTCTGGGGAAACCCGGCAATTCGGTTAGCACATCAGATGTTATGCTGCTAGTGACGTCTCTTCAATCCACGATTTCGGGGCACATTCAACGTACTGGTTTTCACCGTACATCGAGTGGTGAGTGGCATCCACGGGCCTGAAATTAACCGGAGCGTATCGAGGCAGGCCGTCCCTGTTCAGAGCGACCGTATGCTATCGAGTTCTACCTGCAGATGCACATGCGTCGGCGACTGGCTGCAGGTTCGTCCCCCTCCCAGCGGCCGCTAATCGCTTGTTCAGCGTACCCTACTTAGTTACTAACTCGACCACCGACGAGCCAAACATTGTGTATGCGCCCTTCACCGTTATACCCGCGGGCGCAACCATGGAATGGGGATTCAGAATTACTGCCTATGCTCGAGCTAGTATAGACCAGCTTTTCGACGCTGTAAATAACTCGGTGATCGCGGTCCCAGCGAATTTTACGTGAGACCGGCGTCCGTCGAGTAGGCCAATATCGGCCGCAGACCCCCAAAACGTGTTGCCGCCAACCAATGCGGGCTCGGCTTGTGAAAACGTCACCGTCCGGAGCCAAATTAAGAATGTTAAGAGCTATGCCTGCCCAAGATGGCTAAATCACCCACCCAGAACTGGCCTCCATCGTCTCAGATGCCAACAGGCTTCGCCGTCAATGAACTTCCGAGAGCGCATTGGACAGACCATCGCAAAAGGGGATGGCTCTTATTGGCGCAGCATCATATTGAGATTGGTCCGTTACTCCCGGAGAACACAGCGAGGGGCGTGAAGGAGCGGTAGCGAGCCGGAACAATTGCAGCGAGACCTACTGCTGATCTATGCGGTCGGGCGTGGCCCGCTGGCCTGGCCTGGGGCCGTCTCACCGGTTTTCCCACTATCGCGCTGGGCGAGGGTGTATCACCAGCCGACGGATCCACGGCGGGGGGGGGCCTCGCGGTGCCCGTTCAGCCGGCGTGAGACGCTCAGCGCGTACCTGAAAAATGAATGAATAAGCACTGTGCTGTCCTTCGCCGTGCCGCTGCAGGCTGTCTGGTGGCTCCCCCAGGCCATCCAAGTGCACGACGCCTCCGAAATGCTAACTAGAGGTATCTGTGCTGCTACTCCGGTGAACCGGACCCTTATGCATGCTCATCGAGCCGGGCATGTCCCTGGTTGAGACGATTCCGTGCCCTCTACCAGCTGATCGAGCCGCTGGAGTCGGTATCTTTAAAAGCCTGCTGGAAGTCGACGCCCGCGGGCTTGTTATGTCTTGGTGAGTACGTATGCAACAGCGTGATCGGGACCAGGGCGCCGGAACGGCAAAATGCCGCGTCGTCGTCCCGCGCAGATGCGCGATGACTCGAATCGCCTCAACGTCGCACTCGGACGTCTCTTTCGGATCCATCACCACGTCATTATTTTGGCTGACCACGCCGGTCGCATCGATCCACGCGCGGATACGTGCTCGTCACTCACCGCGGCTCGGCTGCCATGCGCTCCGCGGTGCACGTAGTTGGCACCAATCGGCAGCTGGACCCGAACGACCGTGAAAGCCCACGGGAGATTCAGAGGGGGCGCGTATGTTCGCGCTACGATCACCCGCAGGAGCAGCACGTCGGCCACTTGGATGATGAGCGCGCGCCAGAGACGCGTACGCTGAGCGCGGGGTGCGAGGACGCTGCTGATCACTGAATAGATCGGCCACGCGCAGCCGAGCTGAGGCTAATGGGTGATGCAACGAGAAGCTGATATCGATGCAGGTCTCGCCAACCGGGGTCAGCAGCCGCGGCACCCGCGGCGGTGAGCACGCCGGGCCGCGGGCGTAGCGTGGCTGCCGAGCTGCCATGGCGAAAGCGATGTAGTAGGACACATTATTCCTGAACCCGAGGTAGGTCACGTCGCCGCCAACGGGAGGTAGGACGAGCAGGTGGCTGATTACCCCTCAAAATGCTAGGAGGCCCTGCTGATAATGTTCTGAGCCCGGAGTCAGAAAAACTGCCGACCACGAAGAGCCGAGACCGGCTCCATGCCCGGTCATGATCCGGTGGCCCACACTCCGATGCGCCCCGACGAGGCGGCTCCAGGCGATATCGCGAGCAGGACAGCCATGACCACACACGTGCGATGAGCCGAACTGGGCGGGCAACACACGCCGTGCGGCTCCGAGCGCGCGTCTAGGCTCACGTGTTCAAACCGACGAGCAAACGCCGGGACGCTGCAACGCGACCAGCCGCCGGACCCACCCAGGGGGCGCGAAGCGAGACAGCCCAGACGCTGAGGCTCACGCAACAGAAACACGCCGTAGTATCGCCATGCGCTGGTACAGCCGAAGAGCGTTCGCGGGGACCGCCACGGCAGCGCGTCAGGGTCAGCGGGGGACCGAACGCACGTTGACCGCTCGAACAGCGAGCTTACCCTCCGCCGAACCATGCGGGGGCGACAGCGAGTGGGGCCAGACGAGACGAGGACGCCAGCGAGAAAAAAAGGCTCCGCCGCTCCCCCGCGTCTCGCCAGGAGGATGATCTCCATCAGCCCGCGCTTGGCTTCAACATACACGATCCATTTACCGGCGGTGTGAGGTCATATGCCCGGTCTGCGCTGCGCGGACACTATCTGAATGAGAGCACGGCCGACGGCGACCACCGACCTGCACGTGGACCCCTCCTCGGCGTCCGTAGCGGGCAACCCGACGAACGCGGAGCACATGTCCTTTGCCTTCTCCCAGGGTGGAGTAGGCTTCTTCTGCGAATCCAAGTTCAAATGCAACAACTGAGGATTTTGATGATCGGACCAAGTCCAAGGGAAATATGCGGGCCCGACGTTGACGGCGAGGGCATGCGCAAACCCAAAAACGCGGCCTCGCTGGTGTGTGACTGGGTCGTGCGGCGAATATGATCGCGCCGGGACCAGCTCGCCGATGAGCCTCGCCAGAATGCCTTGAGTGACCGACGCCTCCTTCCTCGCGCGCGATCTGTCCAGCCGCCGTCCGCCTGCCCGCCGCCTGCCATTTGCCACCCACGGCACCACGTGATCTCTGACGATGTGCAGGCTGACGACGTGCGTCAGCAGGTGCTTCCTGAGCCATGCACCACCTCGACGCACCAACTGCATCGACAGCACGCGCCGAGTTCCGACCGCAACACGGCGTCACGGACGCCAGCAGATCATGACCAAGTTCGACTACCACCTGCCGATCCTGATCCATCGACTTGCTACGGTCGCGGCCTGCTGCGATGATCCGTCATGCCCAGGGGTCGCTATGTCGCTTCACGTACTCCATCCACGGCATGCCCGAGCCGGTCATGTTAAAGCTGGACGGGCAGCAGCTGCCGCCACGGTGGCCATGCAGTCCACCGCCCACGAACGTCGAGGCGTGTCGACGTCCCACGCCGTGTGCGGTGTGCAGGCCCGATCGGCAGCGCTCTTCACGTCGCTCTCGGATTGAAAAGTCCGCGAACTCGTGTGACGAACCAAGTATCACGTTGTGCGAAAACACACGAAATCGGTGTGTTGGATTGAAATCAGTCTGGACACATGGCTGTAGTGACCCATTGCCCGGTTTAGGAGGTTGCGGAGCGAGAAGTGATGCAGGAGCGGCTGGGCGCGCTGGTCGCGGGAGCTCTTAGGTCTTGTGAGGTCACCTGTGTTACGCGCCTGGAATCTTTAGGCCAGACGGTTCCCTCGGTGACGACGTGCTGCGCGCCCGGGCGCGCGGTTTGGCGCGAGCTCAACACCGGCGCGGTGCGGAGCCGCCCGCGCCGGGCCAGGGCCCCAGCGCCACGCCGCCGGCGGTGTCCCGCGGAGCCGCGGCGAATGCAGAGCATTCAAGCGCATGCCAGCTGCTAACCCGCCAGCCGAACGTCGCGGGCAGGAGGACTCGACCCCACCGTCGGAAGTTGCGGCATGTCGATCAATGGCTTTATTCGTAGCGAGGAGGCCAGGCGTGTCGCGCGCTTGCGCGAAGGAGGCCCCCCGCCGAACTCATGAGCTATAAGTAAAGGCGGCCTCCCTCATCTCGTTCGGTATTGAAGGACGCATCCGTCTCCGGTCAGCGGCCGGTTTCAGCGGCGCGGCGGCGGTGGGTATCAACCAGGCGCGGTGGATGAACGACGCAGCTCTAGCGCGCGCCCCGACCCGCCAGGGGACGTTCGGGCGAGGTGCTGGTGTCGGACGGTGCCGCTCGTGAACGGGAAACTGGCTGCCAGATCACTCGCCGGCCGCCGCGATCGTCCCTTATGCTGTTAGGAAGATCTGGATCGTTGTACTCTATCGGCCACAACGTCACGTTGGGCGTGCTGGCGGAAACCGACTGCACAATAGGACGGATCCGCTAGCTCGCTCGGCCAACGGGCGGCTGCAGATGCAGGTCGGCTTCGGGAGGTTGGAGAGTGCGTACAGCCGTAGGCATTGATGCATGCCGCCGAACGCGTCACTGTGTCTCGGACTATGTCGTGAACGCCTCGTTGCGTAGCCTGGACGCGCCGGGATCGTCGACGACCTGTGCAGAACACTTATTCACCAGCCGAAACGCGAGTGGGCAGTACTGGTCGGCGCTCTTACAGCGCCCGTGGACGGTGCCCCTTGGCTGCTGAGGAAGACCCTCCATGGAGGATGTACCACCGTGCCGCCAGCTGGATTACGCTGCTGCTGCATGTATCGCGCCGAGTTGGGCATCAGATCGAGACTCGTACTCGTTGGCTGACTTGGTAATACCTGATAAGTTAAATCGGTTCGTGCGAGAGGAGCTGCTCTATGGTGTATTCGTGAGCTATGGCGTCTGCGTCGAGTCGACGATGATGTGTAGGGCGGGAACGGCGACAGCGGTACTGGCCTGTGATCGTGTGATTGTTACTCCGTCGTCTTGACGGGACCTGCACTCCGTGGGTTTGGTTGCCATGTGTTGTGAATCTGATCGGAGGCATGGGCGCGTCGACCGCGCAGCTCGCCGTGACGGTCCTCGACGCGGCACTGTGCAGCGCAGGACTTCCCCAGAGTCTGACCAGCGCGTCACTGGGTGTTGGGTCGACGGGCGCCGCGCAGGTCATCCAGCCGAACGCGCCAACGACCAACGTCATCACGGGGGACCAAACGCGGGGGTGCAGGTCCCGCAAGGGAATCTCAAGACGACGACGCTGGTGACGATCACACCGATCAGTGGGCCAAACTGTGTGCCATATAGCGGACCGCTGTGCACGCCGCTGGCGCAGTTCCCGCCGTACTACCAGTACACGTTCACCCCGTCGGTCGACTCGACGCAGACGCCGAATGTGTTCACGTACGAAGTCTGCGCCACGACGAGCAGCATCAATGTCCCCGTATCACAGCTGTTCCTCGCGCACAACGTGACCAACCCGTTGACCGGCGTCACGGCCGCTCAGGTATTGCCCAAGTCGGCCAACAACCTCAGTCTCGAGTGTGATACCCAACTCGGCGCGATCACGCCGTCCGGCGGCAGCATGATGCAGCTGGCCCGGCGCGGTGACGTGGGTGGCGCGGTGAAAGCGCTGGCCTCGGCCGCCGAGGGACTGTTCGTCACGGACGCGTACGCGGGCGGTATCAAGACCAGCATCACCGGTACTGCCCACTCGGCCAGCCCGTTCGGGCTCGTGGACGTCAACGACTTCATCCCGTACCAGAACGGCAACTGGGCCTACCATGCACCGGTGATCAACGGAATCCCGGCGGCCATGACGGGTGACATCCAGGGCTACGGGACGAACGCGGCGTTCGTGCCGACAGCACCCGCATGGGTGCTGAGTGCAAGCGCGTACGGTGACGCGCCGTTCGGCAGCGGGACGTCGGTCGACAACAATGCCTACGGCTGTGCGCTCTCCAACCTCCCGAACCTCAACCTGGTCTGGCCGAGCTTCCCGATTCAGCCGAGCACGGGCAACCTCAATCAGGATCCGTCCTCGATCTTCCTGTTGCAGTCGACGTTCTACATTCCCGCCAACTTTACGCCCAACGTGCAAATCGGTGTCGCGATCGATAACGACATCCAGATCTTCCTGAACGGCTCAGACATCACCAGTCAAGGGACGATCGCGGCTGGTGCCAGCGAGTACTACGATGGCAGCCAGTTCCTGATTCACGAGGGGTGCGCGGCGCAGGACAGTTACGTGATCACGCTCCCGCTGAGCAGCTTCAACACCGGCACCTCACCGAACGTGCTGGCAGTTCGGGCGCGCGACCGTGGGGGAGAGTCGTACGTTGATCTGCGGGTCTCGCCGGTGACGCAATCCCCACCGCCGCCGCCAGCGCCGTGATCAGCGACTGAACCGGCACACTGTGACCGGGGACGCAGTCGGTCCCCGGCTACGGTGAACCGAATACCGAACGAGATCGGGGAGGCCGCCTACTCGGTGGCCTCCCCGGTGCTTTCCAGCATGAGTTCGCGCGGTGAGCGCGGAGCCGATCCTTCGCGCGCGAGACGCGCCGACGCCTCGGCTGCCTCCTTCGCTCGATCGAGCCATTGATCGAGATGCCGCAACTCCGCGGTGAGGTGGCGGATCCTGCCCGCCCGTGCGACGCTCGGCGATGCGCGGTACGCATCCTTGAGCTCCGCAGTCAGCCTCGCGAGTCGCGCCTGATGGATCCGTTGCTGCCGTTTGAGCCACGACTGCGGATCCGCGCGGACTCCTCACGCCGCGGTTCGTCGCGCACTGGGCCCTGGCCCGGCGCCAGCGGTCTCGCACCGCGCCGCGGACCAGGCGCCGCTGACTCCGCGCCAAACGCCAGCCAGCCAGGATCGACGCCGCACACCCGGGCGATCGCGGCCAGCGTCGTCACCGAGGGAACCGTGTCGCCTGACTCCCAGCGTGACACGGTGGCAGCGGTCACCGGGGCGCCTTTAGAGAGCTCCCGCGAGACCAGCGCGCCCAGCCGCTCCTGCGTCAGCTTCTCGCTCCGCAGGGCCGACGCCTCGAACCGGGCGATCAGGATCCGCTCACCCAGGGGATGTCTCCGGGGCCCTCGGTACTTCAACGTCCGACACGCGCCCAACCTTGGTGGTCTTACGCACAACGTAATCTTTCGTTCGTGGCGCGCAAATTGGCGATCGTCGCCCCGGAGTTAACTTCGAATCCCGAGGGTCGAGGCGATGAGGCGGCGTGGGGCGGCGGTAGAGCAGTCTCGGAGGAACGCCGCCGAATCAGGCTGATTGCACACCGCGCGGCGCGGCTAGCGGCGGGTGATCAGACGCCGAGATCGGCTCCGAACGTCGGATACACCTCGACGACGACTTCGTGGGCCGGTCGAGCTGGCGTGGGCCAGGTCGTCGCTGACGTTGCCCGTGCAGGCGCACATGACCGGCTCGGGCATGCCGTCGACGATGAGGTGCTGGTCGACGACATAGCGCGCGACCGCGCCCTTCGCGGACATGGCGGGAACGTCATAGCGCAGCAGGCCGCGACCGGTGCGGATCCGTCCGCACGAGTCGAGATGGACCTTGGTTCGGCAGGTGCTGATGGTGTACACGATCGAGAACTTGGTCATGATCTGCTGGCGTCCGTGACGCGGTGGTCGCTGCGGGTGAACTGGCGCGTGCTGTGATAGATCGTGCGAATTCGTGGAGTCATAATGGCTCCGGGACAAAACACCTGCGGTGATTTGACGCACATCCGCGCGGACGGCCCCTGCCGCGTGACGCAGATCACGTTCTAATTGGTCGTGGGTGGCAGATGGCAGGCGGGACGGCAGGCGGGACGGCAGGCGGGGCGGTGGCCGGACGGTTGGTCCGCGGGGTGTTTGGGCCCGCACGCGGACCAGGAGGAGGGAGCATTCGTGGCGGATGATCTCGAGGCGTATCTCGGCGAGGTGCTGATCGGCGGGCTGGAGCCCGGCGCGATCGTGCTCGCGCCGCACGACCCAGCATGGGCCGCGCGCTTCCGGCGAGAGGCCGCGATCATCCGTCAGGCGTTGGGTAGCCATGCCCTCGCCGTGGAGCACGTCGGCTCGACCGCTGTTCCTGGACTGGTGGCGAAGCCGATCATTGACATCCTCGTTGTCGTTGAAGACTCTGAGTCGCGAAGAGACCTACCCGCCCTTCGAGGCCGCGGGGTATGTGCTCCGCGTTCGTGAGCCGGCATCTACGAGCACCGCATGCTACGGACGCCGGGGGGGACGTGCACGTCCACGTGTACCCGGTGGGATCGCCCGAGATCGGCCGGATGCTCTGGTTCCGGGATCATTTGCGGCGCAGTGCCGGCGACTGGCGCGTGTATGCGGAGACCAAGCAGGGCCTCGCGTCCCGCCAGTGGAAGTCGATGCAATACTATGCTGAAGCCAAGACGCCGGTGATCGAGCGCATCCTGGCGCGACGCGGGGATCAGAACAGGGAGCCACTTACCCGTCTCATTGCGCCCGCGCTTGTCGGGCTGCTGGTCTTCGCGTATCAAGTCCCGCTCGCGGTCGTCGCCCCCGCGAACATCCAGTGGTTGATGAAGGCGGACCGGTCGGGTCCCCTCGCCGGCTGGTTGTTCGAGCGCAACGAGCCGTGGACGCTGCCGTTCGGCATCCTCCACACGATGATCGCCCCGCTCGTGATGACCGTGGGGTATTCCGACGCGCTGCCCGTCATGGCGGTCCCGGCGAAACTGTTCTTCGGCTGGGTCTCCACGCCGTGGCAATACTGCGGCGTGTTTCTGCTCGTGGCGTACATGCTGCAGGGCGTCTTCGGCTATCTCGTGCTTCGCGCCCTCGGTGTCCGGCGCGGACTCAGCATCCTCGGCGCGGCGTTCTTCGCCACGAGTCCCGCGTTGCTGCATTGGTTCGAACACGTGAGCCTGAGCGCGCACTGGGAGCTGCTCGCCGCGTGGTGGCTGTACCTGCGTCCACCGCCACCAGGACGCTCATGGCGCGTCCTGGTGCCATGGCTCGTGCTGCTCGCGATCACCATCCCGACGCACGCCTACCTGGCGCTCATGGCCGGCGGCATCTGCGGAGCGGCGTACGTGCGCGCGGTGTGGGCCGACCGGATCTTGTCGTGGCGCACCGCGGCGTGGCATGCCGTCGTCGGAGCGGCGACCGTCGCCGGCGTCTTCTGGATCTTCGGCTACTTCGTGGTCGGCAGTCTCTACGACTCCGGGTTCGGACGGTTCTCGGCCGACCTGCTGGCGTTTTTCAATTCGGCCGGCCTGTCGGCCTTCCTGCCTCCCATTCGCGCGATCGGGCGCGAGTACGACAATTTCTATTACCTCGGGTTCGGGATGATCTTGCTCCTGCCGTACGGACTCGCTTGCGGGCTCGCCATGGCGGCTCGCGCGCGGCCGCGGGCGGCCACCACGCCAGGAGCGGCGGCCCCGTCCGGCTGGCCCCCGCTGTGGCCCGGCGTGCTCGCCGCCGCGGTGATGTTCGCGTATGCGCTCTCGACCCCCGTTCGGTTCGCGGGGCACCCGGTGATCGATATCACGGCTTACTCGTACATCGCCGAGTTCACCGGATGGTTCCGGGGATCCGGCCGGTTCGCGTGGCCGATCTACTATCTCGTGATCGCACTCACGCTGGCGGCGATCGCCCGGTCCTCGCACCCCGCGCTGGCGTACGCGTTGCTCGGCGCCGCGCTCGTCATGCAAGTGGCCGACATGCGTGTCCTGCGGGTGATCGTGCAGCGCGAATACACGCGCCCCCGCCCACGTCTGGAATCTCCCGCGTGGGAGGGGCTTGGCCGGTCATTCCGCTCGGTGCGGCTGGTGCCCCCGATCATCGCGCACCAGACTGCGTGCCACCGCTACGACCGGCCGAACGACTACGAGATCCGGTTTGGTGTCATGGCAGCCGAGCAGGGCATGGCGTTCAACAGCGCGTATCCGGCGCGCATTGACGTGGACCCGGCGTGGTGCCAGCCGATGATCGACAGTCTCGGACGTGGTGAGATGGATCCGTCGACGGTCTACATCCCGAGTGCGACGTACCGTGAGGCGATCGAGTGGTGGGCGGCCGGCCGCGCCGTCTGCGGCACGATCGAGGACGCCAACGTGTGCGTGGCGCGTCCCGATTCCGGCGCCGCCGTCGCTCCGATCACGCGGTTGTTGTTGCAGCAGGAGCCCGTGCCACCGCCGATCGTATTGCATGCCGACATGAGGCGAGGCGAGCCCGCGGCGATCGTCGACTCCACGGCCGGCTTCGAGGATCCCGACTCCAGCGGCCGCACGATCGGCTGCCTGATGGATGCGCCGGCGCGGGGCATCGTCTATTTCAACCGGGCGATGCCCGGCTCGATGACACTCGTGGTCCAGGCATTGGTCGCCGGAGTGGCGCACGCGGTACCGGTGACGGTCACGTTCGGAACCGAGTCGCGTGCGCTGATGGCCGGACCTGGGGTGACCACCGACACCCTCCGATTTGCGGGCGCGGGCGAGGCGCAGATGCTGTCATTCGTTCCGGTGCGCGCTGACGTCGCGCCGGCTGGAACGGGCGCCGCGAGGCCCCCCCCCGAAATCAGGATCCGTCGGCTGGTGATCAGCCTCGATCGCCCAGCGCGATGAAATCGCCCGTACCCCCGGATCGCAAACGCACGAACCGGTAGACGGCCCGGGCCAGGCCAGCGGGCCACGCCCGACGATGATGAGCAGTAGGTCTACGCTCGCTATAGTACTCTGATTGCAGCGGCTCACTACCGCTCTTGAGCAGGCCGATACGGTGTCCGTGTCCTTACTTCTGCGGGAGAAATCACCGTCGGAAAGCGGGTGATTTACCAATGCAAATCTGTGGATATTACGCCGATGACGAGTCCGGCCATCCCCTTTGTGCAATCAGCTTCCTATCCGATGCGCTCTGGAAATTTCGTGGGGCCGTTGATTGACGGCGAACCCGCGTTCCGGCGCATCTGCGAGGCGATCGAGGCGGCCCGGCTGAGCGTCTGGGTGACGGTGAGTTTCATGTGGCCAATCTTCGAGATGCCGGCCGGCCGGGGACCACTCTTGACGTTCTTGATGGTGCCGCTGCCCGTGACATTGACGTGCGACTAATTTTTTGGCGGCCGGACGCGGAGACCGCGTGGCGCGGGCGCAACACGTTTTGGGGGTCTGCGGCCGATATTGGCCTACTCGACGGACGCCGGTCTGGCGTGAAAATTCGCTGGGACCGCAATCACCCGGGCTTCTGCCAGCATCAGAAAAGCTGGCTGATCGATGCTGGCTCCCAACATGAGACGGCCTTCGTCGGCGGGATCAATCTCAATCCCCATTCCATGGTTGCGCCCGGTCATAACGGTGAAGGGCACAATCACGATGTTTACGTCGAGCTGGCGGGCCCTTCGGTGGTCGACGTTCACCATAACTTCGTGCAGCGCTGGAACGAAGCGAGCGAGCGATTAGCGGCGGATGGCCGCTGGGGAACGGGGAGCGAAACCAACCTCCAGTTTCCAGCCCGGGTTCCGGCCGAGCGCGGTCGTGCAGTTGTGCAGGTACAACGAACTATACATCAGGGTCGCTATCTCGACGGGAGAGCAACGCCTGCAGGCCTATCGTTCGATATCGCCTCCGGTGAGCGATCAAACTTCGATCAGTATTGTGCAGCCATCAATGCCGCTCGCCGCTCGATCTACATCGAAAACCAGTACGTTGATGTGCCCGAAATCGTCGATTGCCTGAAAAGAGCGCTCACTCGCGGCGTAGACGTGGTATTGCTGATGCCTGCTGAGCCGGATGTGGGTTTGCAGATCCCGCCAGAGCGGCGCTCGTTTCTTAAAGCTCGGGCAGAGCTTCGGACTTACGAGAATTTCATGTTGGCGGGTATTGCAGGCGTAGGTGCCGATGGTTGTCGCAAATCAATTTACGTCCACGCGAAACTCATGCTGGTTGACGATGCATGGGCTACGGTCGGCTCGTGCAATCTGCACCGCTTTTCACTTTTCGGAAACGGTGAGATGAACGTCGCCTTCTCAGAGCCTGACACCATTCACGCCTTCCGCTGCCAGCTTTTCCGAGAACACCTGGATCAGGACACCTCTGGCATGGATGATCGCGAGGCTCTCCGTCTGTTCTGTAGGATTGCCAGAGAGAATCGAAAAAAGTTCGAAGCTGGCAATCACGTGTGGCAAGGGCTCGCATTCGAACTCGATCTTGCCGCATATGTTGGATGATGCCTCTTAGGCCGCCGAAATTGTAGAATATCGCGCCATCGGTAATAGGTGGCGGGCCACGACCGATGATGATGAGCACTATGTCTACGCCATAGCCCTACAGAAGAGGATGTAGCGCCCGAATCTGCAGGTGAGCGGCATTTATTTCGAATCAAGGAATGACGGATGGGCTTCGACCGCCTTGATGATCTCTGGTGCCAAGTTCTGGATGGAGGATGGCAGCCGAGCACTCAGAAAGACAAGATCCATGTCTTCTTCCGGCAACAATATGGCGACCCCGTGAATGGCCTTGCCGTTCTTTGAAATCCTGTTGCTAGTTCCTAGCCCCTCAGAGTCAGCCGGTGTCACAATTTCGACTTCGGTATCACTCCGCCGATTGAGCGTGTCACTTGGATAAGGTCCGGAAGGAAATTCACTTTTTGGGACCAGTCCTTCGTCGATCACTTGCTGCACAAACCCTCTGGCGACCGGAAACACGCGGGAGCTAATCCTTGCGACTTCAAATCTTCCAGACGTTCCGCCCATTATCCGAGACAGCTCGACGGCCGGGCCGGTGAGCTTCGTATTCGAACGAAGAAGGTCAGTTGCATCATGCTGTTCGGGAGTCACGATGAGGGTTGAGCCACTTGACCCGTATAGCCCAAAGCAGTGCCAACCTCGTGGCGCGAGAACCCCTAGATGCGTTGACGCGTAGTAGGCGAGCTGCGGCGCTACCGGTGCGGGGACAAGTGGGCCCGAGGAGCTGGCGCTCGGCGCGGGGACGGGTCCCATTTGGCCGTCGGCTGCGCACCCCACGAACGGAACTGGCGTCGAGGACGCGGTTTGCGCCCAAACCTGAGGTATGGTGGCGATAGCGGCGAATGCCGCGGTCGCCACGAGGCAAACGACTGTGAGGAGGGATGCGCAATGTCTCTTCAAGATGCGTCTCCGCGAGTTGAGTTTAGTGTTGGTCAGCGACACAGATAAGCAAAAGTTTGGACGGCAAGGGAAAAGCGAGGCCATCCGGCGCGCGCAGTGGATTGGAATGACTGAGCTTTTGCGCCATCCGGCAGAAGCCGCTCGCCATACGTTTTCGCCAAAAAAGCAATCAAATCAACCTCACAACCGCCATCCATCTACGCCGCGAAACGGCCGGGAGGAGGAAGGATGCTGCGGGATAGAGATCGGCCATTCATCCTGTAGGTTCACGGCGAGATCCTGTCGGGATGTCTCGCCCGCGTGCCAGCCTGGGCATTTTGCCCGACGACCTCTACATTCCGATCGAGCCCTGGCCTCGTATTGGTCGGCCGGCGAAGCACGACCTGTCGGCGTGGACCGTCACGGACGATTGGCCCGACCGCTGTGCCGGTCACCGATGCCGAGCTCGACGTGTTCGAGGCATGGTTCGGTGACCTATTCGAGGAACTGTTCGGGCCGTCGCGATGACATAGGGAGATTGCCAGCATGGCCGCACCGTTACGAGCCGCCCTTTATCTGCGCGTCTCGACGGCGCGGCAGGCCGAGCACGATGTCTCCATCCCGGACCAGAAGCGGCAGGGCGAGGCGTATTGCCAATCTCGCGGCTATCAGCTCGCCGAGACCTACGTTGAGCCGGGTGCGTCCGCCACCAACGACCGCCGCCCCGAATTCCAGCGCATGATCGAGGCGGGCACGAGCAAACCCGCGCCGTTCGATGTGGTGATCGTCCATTCGTTCAGCCGCTTCTTCCGTGACCATTTCGAACTGGAATTCTACGTCCGCAAGCTGGCGAAGAACGGCGTCAAGCTGGTCTCGATCACCCAGGAGATGGGCGACGACCCCATGCACGTCATGATGCGGCAGATCATGGCGCTGTTCGACGAGTACCAATCCAAGGAAAACGCCAAGCACGTCCTGCGCGCCTTGAAGGAGAACGCGCGACAAGGCTTCTGGAACGGCTCCCTGCCGCCGATCGGCTACCGCGTCGTGGCGGCTGAGCAGCGCGGCGCCAAGGTCAAGAAGAAGCTGGAAATCGACCCGCTCCACGCGGACACGGTGCGGCTGATCTACCGGCTCGCCCTGGAGGGCGACGGCACCAGCGGCCCGATGGGCGTCAAGAACGTCGCGGCCTATCTCAACCGGCGTCGCATCTTCACCCGCGACGGCGGGCGCTGGGGCATTGGCCAGGTCCACCGCATCCTGACGCGGACAACCTATGTCGGCCGCCACGAGTTTAATAAGCGCGCCAAGAACAAGACGCTGAAACCCACCAGTGAGATCGTCACCGTCGAGGTGCCGCCGCTGATCGACCAGGCCACCTTCGACGCCGTGCAAGCCCACCTGCGCGCCCGCAACCCGAAGCTGACGCCCGCCCGCGTCGTCAGCGGCCCCACTCTCCTTACCGGCATCTGCTTCTGCGCCGACTGCGGCGGCGCGATGACGCTCCGCACCGGCAAGGGCGGGCGCTATCGCTACTACACCTGCTCGATCAAGGCCCGGCAGGGCGAGACCGGCTGCAAGGGGCGCTCTATCCCGATGGAGAAGCTGGACAACCTCGTAGCGGGCCACATTGAGGACCGGTTGCTACAGCCGGACCGCCTCGAAGAAGTGCTGGCCTCGCGTGCTCGACCGCCGCCAGGAGCGCGCCGAGCGCCGCCGCGAGCACATCGCCGAGCTGAACAAGCGGGCGGCCGAGACCGACCTGCGCTTGAAGCGGCTCTATGACGCTATCGAGACCGGCGTCGCCGATCTCGACGATCCAGGGCTCAAGGAGCGCGTCGCAAGCCTAAAGGCAATCCGCGACCAGGCGCAAGCCGATGCCGTTCGGGCCGCTGCGATGCTGGAGTCGTCAACGCAACAAGCCATCACGCCGCACATGGTCCAGAGGTTCGCCAGGACGGCGCGCGAGCGGATCAGGATCGAAGGTGGCGGCTATCGGCGCGACCACCTTCGCGCCCTTGCTCAGCGCGTCGAGGTCGCGGACGGCGAAGTCCGCATCATGGGATCGAAAGGCGATCTGCTCAGAACGCTCACCGCCGCCTCTGGCGCAAAACCGGCTACGCCCGGCGTTCGCAGTTCTGTTCTGAAATGGCGGAGGGCGTAGGATTCGAACCTACAAGGGCCTTTCGGCCCGCCGGTTTTCAAGACCGGTGCAATAGCCATTCTGCCAGCCCTCCCCATATCGCGTACCGCACGTACAAGAAAACCGATTGATCGAGCCCAGTGGAAGGGCCTGGCGAGGGGAGGGCGATGGGCGTGCCCGGATCAGGCCTCCAGAATCTCCTTCAGCTTCTTCAGGAAATCGGCCCACCCGCTCTTGGTGGCCTGGTACTCGTCATCCCACGCTGCTTCCGGGCCGAAACCCGATTGGACCAGACGTAACTGGGTCATGCCGTTGCCGATCGCCTCGATGAAATAGTCGATGGCGATCTGTTGAGGGACGCCAGTCTCGACTGGTTTCCCTTGGCCGTTATACGCGACCGACCGCTTGCTGTATTGGGCGAAATGCTTGGGCGGGTCCCACACGGAGATCACGCCTGTGCCTGTCAGCTTCGGGTCCCAGGAGATCTCGTATCCTCCGCCGACGCGCGGCTCGACGCGGGCGTAGGGCGCGAACCATTTCACGATCTGCGCGGGATCGGTGACGGCGCGAAACACCTCGTCGGGAGTCGCCTTGATCTCGATGATGGTCTCGTGAGACTTGCTCATCCTCACTCCAGGTTGGCGGAGTCGGTGCTGGACGCGTCCATCGTGAGCGCCGGATAGGACGCCGCGATCAGGCGGAATCTCCGCCCGCCCTCGGCGCCCTCGTTGTGGTATTTCGCGGCAAGCCGGGCGATCGCGGTAGTCAGCTCTTCCGCGAAGGCGGCGCGGGATGCGGCCGACTGGAAGCGGATCTCCGTCTCCAGCGTGAGCGTTGCGATGCGTTTGCCGGCGCGGCGGGCGCGGATCCAGAGCGACGCCAGCTCCCGGATGATGCGCGCGGCGCTGGAGGCGAGATACGCGGCGGAGAACCGGTCGGCCGAGACGCGTTCCCGCGTCTGGGGCGCGATCAGGAATTCGCAGGCCACGGCACGCATCACCCGTTCGATGCAGTTGCCCTTCCGGCGTTCCTCGACGAGCTCCAGGAAGCCCTCGCGCTCGAGCTCCCGCAGATGGTAGTTCAGTTTCTGCCGGGGGACGCCGAGGCGGCGGGCGAGTCCGGCGGCGGAATCGGGCTCGGTCAATTGCTCGAGCAGGCGCAGCCGGCCGGGCTGGAGCAATACGCCCGCTTTGTCGGGGCTCTGAACGATCTGCAGGGTCGCAACCATGCCCGATATAACGACCGGAGCGTTCTGCTGTCAAGACAAATTATTTCGTCGGAAGTCGGCCGTGCCCTGTCGAGTTACGGACCCGGCCGCCATCTTCACGCCCTATGGATCAACTGCAGGACCGCCTCGCGCCAGCGCTGTCCGGACGGTACCGCCTGGAGCGCGAGCTGGGACAGGGCGGGATGGCGATTGTGTATCTCGCCCATGACCTCCGGCATGACCGCCAGGTCGCGCTCAAGGCCCTGCGCCCGGAAGTCGCCGCCGAGATCGGGGCCGAGCGATTCCTTCGCGAAATCAGAGATGGCGGCGGGCTTGACGCACCCGCATATCCTGCCGGTCTTCGATTCCGGCGAGGCGGACGGCCTCCTCTTCTACGTGATGCCGAGCATGGAAGGGCGGTCGCTGCGCGAGCGCCTCGAGAAGGAACGGCAACTTTCGCTGGCCGAGGCACTCCGCCTCACCAGCGAGGTCGCGTCGGCGCTGGACTACGCGCACCGGCACAACGTCGTCCATCGCGACATCAAGCCCGAGAACATCCTGCTCCACGAAGGCGCGGCAATGGTGGCCGACTTCGGTATCGGCAAGGCGCTCTCCAATGGGAACCGCTCCATCACGCAGACGGGATTCGCCGTCGGGACGCCCGCGTACATGAGCCCCGAGCAATCCGCCGGGGAGTTGGGCACCGACGGACGGAGCGATCTGTATTCGCTGGGCTGCGTCCTGTTCGAGATGCTGACCGGTGAGCCTCCCTTCACCGGCATCACCCCACAGGCCATCATCGCCAAGCGGTTCGTGTCACCGATCCCCAAGGTGCGAACGACCCGCGATGTGCCGGAGGCGGTGGACGCCGCGGTGACGCGTGCGCTCGCCCGTACGCCAGTGGATCGGTACCCCACCGCCGCGGAATTTGCCGAGGCACTCCGGCTCATCGGCCGCGCGGCGATGACGGGGTCGCAACGCGCCAGCAGGGAATCGGCTGCCGCCGCACCGGCCGCCATCGGTGTGCTGCCGTTCAAAAACATGAGCGCGGATCCGGAGAATGAGTACTTCGCCGATGGCATGACCGAAGAGATCATCAATGCCCTCGGCAAGCTACCCGGCATCCATGTGGCCTCGCGGACCAGCTCCTTTGCCTTCAAAGGCAAGGAGGTCGACGTGCGACAGATCGGAGACAAGCTGGGCGTCACGACGGTCCTCGACGGGAGCGTACGAAAGGTCGGGAATCGGATCCGCCTCACCGCGCAACTGATCAACGTCAGCAGCGGGTATCATCTTCTGGAACGAGACGTACGACCGGCAGCTCGAAGATGTATTCGCGGTGCAGGACGAGATCTCTCGCGCCATCGTGGACGCGCTCAAGCTGCGGCTGGGCGGCGATCAGGGGCAGGTGGTGGCGCCCACGAAAAATCTCGAGGCCTACACGCTCTACCTCAAAGGCCGGTTCTTCTTCGCGAAGCTCTCCGAGCCGGCGCTCCGCCGCTCGCTCGATCAGTTCCAGCAAGCGTTGCTGCTCGACCCGGCACTGGCCCGCGCGTACGCCGGGATTGCCGACGCCTGGTGCAATCTGGCGGACGACTGGGTCGCGCCGGATGATGCGTACCCGCGGGCCAAGGGCGCGGCTGAGCGGGCGCTCCAGCGTGAGCCGGACCTCGCCGAGGCGATGACGTCGCTCGGCAAGGTCTACGGATGGCACGAGTGGAAGTTCGCGGATGCCGAGGCGCAGCTCGCGCGCGCCGTCGAGCTCAGTCCGAATTACGCGGAAGCCCATTACGTCCGGGCCACGATGCTGCCGTCCGTCGGCCGGATGAGCGACGCCGTGGACACGATGCGGCAGGCGCTCGCGCTCGATCCGCTCTCCGTTCACTACAGCGAGTGGCTGACCCGATACCTGTTCTATGAACGCGACTTCGACGCCGCAATGGCGCAGGGTCTGCGGACCGTCGACATGGACGAGATCTGCCATCGGGCGCAGCACTACATTGGGTCGGCGCTCCTGGCCAAGGGCGATGCGGAGGGCGCTCTCGGCTGGTATCGCCGCGCTCAGTCCCTCGAGCGCGCCCCGCGGTCATGGGACGCGATGATCGTCCGGGCGCTCGCGGCGCTGGGCCAGAAGGACGAAGCCGATGCCATCATGGCGCGGCTCGAGGATGAGTCACGGCGGCAGTATCTGCGCGCCGAGATCATCGCGATGGGCTATGCGGCGACGGGCCAAACCGATCAGGCGTTCGCGTCCCTCGAGCGCGCCTATCAGGCCCGGTCGGCGGGACTCCTCTACCTCCACCGGGATCCCGGATACGATCCGCTGCGCGGCGACCCGCGGTTCGTGGACCTGGTCAAACGAATCGGCCTCCGGTGATCACCGGCAGGCCGGCGGCCCACGGCCGGTGCATCCGGCACGACCCCGCGACAACCGTATTCGCGTCACCACGGTCCTAACAAGACGCGAACAGGTCGTCGAATGAGCCGCCGGCGCCGTCGCATACCATCCTGTGACCCGGAGATGCGATGTCAGACTGGAGCGCCGTAGAGATCGTAGAGGACTTGAGGCGCGACACGCGGGTCGGGTTCAGGCAGGTGCTGGCGTCGCCGTCGTTTGCGATCGCCGCGATTGCCACACTGGCAATCGGCATCGCTGCGACCGCCGCGGTCTTTAGCGCCGTCGAGGCCGTGGTGCTCCGGCCATTCCCGTTCGCAGATCCGGATCGGGTGGTCGATGTCCACCCCGCCCGTCTCGGATCGCCGGTTCCGACCTCGTCGAATCTCGAGTTTGCGACGTGGGGCGCGCTCCCACACGTCTTCCAGGCTGTGGCGGCCACAACTCCCGCCGCCGCCTTTACGCTCACCCGCGGCCATGCGCCCGAGGTCGTCCTCGGCTCGCGCGCCACGTCGGCTCTCACTCAGGTGCTCGGAGTCACGCCCGAGGTGGGCCGTGGCTTCACGAGTCTCGAGGATCAGGCGGGGGCTCCGCGTGTCGTGATCCTCAGCTACGCGCTCTGGGTGCGGGACTACAATGCTGATCGCGACATTGCTGGCCGCCAGATCCAGATTGACAATGAGTCGTACTCCGTCATCGGGGTGATGCCGGCCGCTCTCGACCCTGTCAGCAATGGCATCGATCTCTGGGTGCCGCTGGGCCTCACATCCACCGATCTGCTCGACTTCAAGGCGCGGACGCTCCAGGTCATCGCGCGGCTCGCGCCGGGAGTGACGCTGTCGCAGGCGGCGGCCAGCGTCGACGCGTCCGAACAGCGGCTGGCCGCACAGTATCCGCTGTGGGGCACCGGCTACACGGGGACCGTCACGCTCTACTCGGCGGACGTGATCGGTAACCTCCGGGAGCGGCTTTTCATTCTGTTTGGCGCCGTCTCGTTCGTTCTGCTCATCGCGTGCGTCAACGTCGCCAATCTCTTGCTGGCCCGTGGCGCGGCACGGGCGCGGGAGATGGCGGTCCGGGCGGCGCTGGGCGCGACGCGCCGCAGACTCATCGCCCAGTTGTTGACCGAGACCGCTGTATTGTGGGCAGCGGCCGCCGTCGCCGGCGTCGCTCTGGCCTATGTCCTGGTCACCACCGTTGTGGCAGGCAGTCCCCCGGGCGTTCCGCGGATCGAACAAACGCGGGTTGACGGCGTCGTTCTGGTCTACGCGCTCGTGGTCTCCGGCCTGTGCAGTCTTGCCATCGGCCTGCTGCCCGCCTTGCGCGCGACCAACCCGGCGCTGGAGGCGTCTCTCCGCGAGGGCAGTCGAGGCGTTGGGCAGAGCAAAGGCCGGGAGCAGCTCCGTGCCGCGCTCGTGACCGCAGAGGTCGCGCTCGCGATGGCGTTGTCGACGGGCGCCGGGCTACTGATTCGCAGCGCCTGGGAGATCAATCACCTCGACCCCGCATTCGACGCCAATCAGGTCCTCACGGCCCAGGTGGTGCTTCCGACGACCCGATACGGCGACATTGCGACAGCCGGGCAGACGTACCGCGCGATCAGAGGTGAGCTCGACCGCACCCCCGGCATCCAGTCCTCGGCACTCGCCGCGACGCTCCCGCTCACTGTTGGGGCCCGGGCTGGCATCGGCGCCGAAGGCCGGCCGACGATCGACGGGGAGCGGCTGATTGCGCAGGTGCGTCCTGTGACGCCCGACTACTTCGCCACGATGAAGGTTCGCCTGGTAGGCGGACGAGACTTCGCGCCAACTGACAACGCGTCCGCACCCAACGTCGCGATCATCAATGAGACGCTCGCGAAGCGGTTCTGGCCTGGCCAAGACGCAATTGGTAAACGCCTGGAAGGCATGGACCCGAGCCATCAGCACTTCATGACGGTCATCGCCGTGGTGGCCGACCCGCGAAATGTGGCATTGGATCAGCCCCCCGATCCGGAGTTCTACATTCCGTTCGAGCAAGCGCCGCCGGCACTGTGGTCAGGGATTCAGGGATCCTTCAACATTGTCGCGCGGACCGTTCCCGATCCGGCGACGATGGATCACGCGATTCGTCAGGCTGTGGATGCGATTGATCCCAGCCTGCCCGTCGCCAACGTCGTGACCATGAACGCCCTCGTCCGGACATCCACGGCGACCGCGCGATTCAACACGATTCTGCTCTCGATCCTGGCGGTCATCGCACTGCTGCTGGCTAGCGTGGGCGTCTACGGCGTGGTCACGTACGCCGTCAGCCAACGGACGCGCGAGATCGGACTTCGGATGGCACTGGGCGCGACGCCCACGGCGATTGGCGTGCTCGTCGCCCGGAGTGCCCTCGTGCCGACGCTCGTGGGGGCCGGGATCGGCATCCTGCTGTCCGCGCTGACGACAGGCGTGCTCCGGGACCAGCTCTATGGCGTCGCACCACGCGATCCCGGCACGCTGGCCACGATTGTAGGCGTCCTGGTGGCCGTGTCACTGTGTGCGTCCTACATCCCCGCCCGTCGCGCCATGCGCGCTCTCAGCGGTCAAGGCGCTGATGACTGGCCGACTCCACGACAGCCGATTCTCCGCGCCGCATCACGCCTACGCCATCAGGCCTACGCCATCAGGCGGAGGCCGAAGAACACCAATCCAGCGACGCCGCTCAGCAGAGACAATGCGTACACGGGCCGTGACCGTGTGAGCGCCGCCACGGCGCCGAGTGCGATCGCGATCTGAAAGAAGGCCACCGCGTAAGCGTACCCGTGATGCTGGTGCATCAAATGCTCCGCCTCCTCGCTGCGCGCATCCCGCTCGGCTTCCTTCGCGCGTGCGGAGTCCGCGATCGCCTTCTGCTCGGTCGCGTATCGCTCGACGAGGGCCTCCGTTTCCGGCGGCGGCGCCTTGCCCGCCGCGCGCCACACGGAGACGGTGGCGGTGGCGATGGCGCCCTTGATGCCCTTCGCCTGATAGTACGCCCACTGGTCGGACGCCCGCGCCTGGATCTGCGTCGCCTCGGTCTTGAGCGCCAGCGCTTCATTGGCCGTCGCGCCCGCCCGCAGCGACGCGATGGCCGCGAGCGCGGCGAGGATCGCCGTCGTCAGCGCGATCATCCTGATGAAATTGCCGCCTTCCTTGCCGATCTCCTCCTCGATCTGTTCCCGCAGCTTGTCGGTGTCGACTTCGATCTCTTCCGGCATCTGTTCCCCTATCGGGTTGGGGGTCGGGCGGGGGCCGCGGGCTTGCGGGCGGGACTGGCCGGGGGTTTCGCGGGCCCTGGCAGCGGCACCGCGGCGCGCGGGATGTCACCGGATTCCGCTGGGGGCAGCGTCTGCAGCTGCGGCATTTGGGGACGGAAGATGTCGCCGAGCGACGAGGCCTGCGCCACTTCGCCGGCGGTACGCATCACCGAATCCGCCTGCGCCTTCTCTCCGGCCTGGCCGAGCGCCTCTGCCAGAAAGTATCCGCTCATGACATACAGGGCCGGGATGTTCACTGATGCCTTATCCACCCACTGTCCGCGGCGAATGAACGCCGCGGGCGCCTCGAACGAATCCCACAAGGCCATCGAGCGCTTGAGATCCACCCACCCTTCGCCGGTGAGGCTCACCGTGTCTTTGGTTGCCGTAGGGACGGAGGTGAGAATCTTACGCGCCAGTCCCTGCGTGAGCAGGTACTGGCCCACGCCCAGCTCGTGGCCGTAGTTGCCGGACGTACTGCTCAGGTAGACCGATCGCCCATTGTTGTCGACAATCAGATGCAGGACGAAGACGTCGGCGCGCTCCAGGATACCGTGCGCGAGATTCTTGGGATCGACCGTCGCAACCAGGTCGGTGCCCGGCTTGCGAATGACCTGCGGCCCCGCCAGCTCGTACGTCAGCGGCACCGCATTCCGCCTCGGCGAGCGTCATCGTCATCACCGGCCGCGTCGGCTTCTGCCAGACGTGGCCCCGGTACACGGCCGGGCCGGCCAGGGAATCGTAGTCGTACGCTGGCCTGCGCAGCATCTGCCGCGTATACCAGTCCGTATTCAGCAACGACGTATTCGCGACCACGACATCCTTGCGGATGCTTTCCACCTCCTGCGCGTACCACAGGGGAAAGGTATCGTTGTCGCCGACCGTCACCAGCACGCCGTAGGGCTCCACGGAATCCAGGAGATCCTTCGCGAAGTCACGCGTCTCGGTCTGGTGCGCCCGCGACGCCGAGTTCCAGTTGACGAACAGCGGTACGAACGCCAGCGCGAGGATGGGCGAGGTGAAGGCCCAGCTCGACTTCGTGGGCCGCTCCTCGAGATCCTGCACGTTGCCCGTGTGCTCCGTTCCCAGCACCGCGGCGAACGCCTCCCACAGGAACACGAATCCCAGCGCGACCCACACGCTCCACGCCGAGAAGCTCCAGAGATAGAAGTAGTCACGGTCGCGCACTTCGCGCGCCACGCTGTCCCCCAGCTCGGGTGATTCGGAGTAGCCGTACTTGAAGTTGAGGTAGACGATCAGCCCCAGAGTGACAGTAAAGATCAGTGGGCCGAAAAACCAGAAACTTCGCCGGTCGTATCGCCAGTGCGCGTACCCGCCGAAGAGCCCGAGAATGAAGAAGACGGCGGCGAGCATGGCCTGCAGCGTCGGATGCACTCCAGAGGCGTCGCGCAGCCACTGCCATTTGAAATACAGCCAGTACATCCCGACCTGGGCCGTGAACGGCGCCTGGCGGTCGCTGACATCCGGCTTCCCGTACTGCACACGGTTGATGTTGTCCATCAGCCGGCTGTACGTCAGCTTGTCGAACGTGCACGATAGGTGGAAAGTCGTCTCGCACGCCGTCGGCTCTCCCTCGTTGATCGCGGGAAAGTGCGCCGCTCGCAGCGGCTCGTAGACGAATGGGGTCAGGCCCAGACAGAGCGCCGCGCCGCACGCCAGGACCAGCTTCCAGCGGAGGATCGTCTTCCACCGGCGCGCCAGCACCGCCACGCCGACCGCCGGCGCCACCAGGAACCCCGCCGGATGGTTCGCGTATCCGAGTCCGATCAGGAAGGCGATGAGAATGAGCAGACGATCGGCCTGGGGGCCGTCCGTGTCGTCGCACCAGAGCACGGTGAGCCACGCGACCACCGCGAAGAACAACAGGGAGACGGTGTAGACCTTCTCGTTCACGACCGACTGGTTCCAGACCGTGAACGCCGTAGCGCCCACGAGCACCGCGAGCGAGGCGCCCGACCATCCGCTGCCAGTACGCCGGCAGCCAGCCTTCCAGCACGCGCTCGGTGATCAGGAACCACATCCCCGCGGAGACGGCGCTGCAGAACGCCGCCATCAGATTGATCCGCTGGGCGACGCTCGGCGCGATCGGCAGCAGCGAGACCACGTGGCCCAGCAGCACGAACAGCGGGTTGCCCGGGCGGGTGCGGAATCCCCAGCACGTAGGCGGCAGAGATGTACTCGCTCGTGTCCCACATCGCGGTGGACGGGGCGAGCGTGATGACATACAGGATGAAAACGAGGCGCCGCCGCGACCGCGGCTGCGCGGTACGAGGGCTGGTTTTCGCGTTCGTCGACTTTGGGCTTGGCCATGGGGGAGAAAGTTGGGCGGCCGATGCCGCAACGGACAGGGCCTAGTGCCTGAACGTGCGGCGGCCTGTCACGACCATTGCCAAGCCACGCTCGTCCGCCGCGGCGATGACTTCAGCATCCTTGACCGAGCCACCGGGCTGGATGATCGCGGTGACACCGGCTTCCGCGGCGTGGTCTACGCCATCGCGGAAGGGGAAGTACGCATCGGAGCCCATGACGGCGCCATGGGTGTCCAGGCCGGCCTGAGCCGCCTTGTGCACGGCCAGGAACGCGGCATCGACCCGCGACATTTGGCCCGCGCCAATGCCGATCGTCGCACCGGCTTTGGCGATGACGATGGCGTTGGATTTGACGCTCGCCACGGCCCGCCACGCGAACGACAGGTCGGACCACTCATCGGTGGTCGGCTGGCGGCGGGTCACCACGCGCCACGACGGGCGCCCGGGGTCTGCCGGAGGCCGGTCCTGGATCAGGAGCCCGCCGCGAACGCGCTTGAAGTCGAGTGCCCCTGACGCCCATTCCGCCGTGCCGACCAGGATGCGGAGGTTTTTCTTGCGGCCGAGGATCTCGAGCGCGCTCTCGCTGAACACGGGTGCCACGATGCACTCGACGAACAGACTCGAAATCGCGTCGGCCGCCGTGTCGTCGACCAGCACCGTGAACGCGATCACCGAGCCGAACGCCGACATGGGATCGCACGCCAGTGCCTTCCGGTACGCGTCGAGCGCGTTGGCGCCAGTCGCCAGTCCGCACGGTGTGGTGTGCTTGATGATGGCGCAGCAGGTTTCACCCGCGATCCGAAATGGATCGGCCGCGACCAGGGCGCCTTCCAGATCCAGGACGTTGTTGAACGACAGCTCCTTGCCGCCGCGCTGGCTGAGTGAGTCGAGTCCGGCACCTGGACGCTCCACGTAGAAGGCCGCGCGCTGGTCGGGATTCTCCCCGTACCGGAACACGTGGGAGCGCTCGTAGGGCAGCGTGAGGCGGTCGGGGAAGACGTCGTCCCGCCGTGCCGCGAACCACGCGGCGATCGCCGCGTCGTAGGACGCGGTGTGCGCGAAGACCTTCCCCGCGAGCAGCCGCCGCAAATCGAGGTCATCATCGCCGCTCTCGAGTCCCTGGAGCACGCGCGCGTAGTCCGCCGGGTCGACGACTGCCGTCACTGCCGAGAAGTTCTTCGCGGCGGATCGCAGGAGCGCGGGACCGCCGATATCGATCTGCTCGATCACGTCGTCGGGCGCGACATCGGCCCGCGCGGCGGTCTCGCGAAACGGGTACAGGTTCACCACGACCAGGCCGATGTCCTGGATTCCGGCCTCCTGGATCTGCCGCTGATGCTCCGGAAGATCCCTCCGGGCCAGAATCCCGCCATGCACGGCGGGGTGCAACGTCTTGACGCGTCCGTCGAGCATCTCCGGCATCCCCGTGAGATCCGAGATGTCGCGAACGGCCAGCCCGCCTGTCCGCAACGCGGCGGCGGTCCCGCCGGTCGAGACCAGTTGCCATTGCAACCGGACGAGAACAGTCGCGAATTCGACCAGGCCAGTCTTGTCGGAGACGGACAAAAGCGCGATCGGCATGAGGCTCAGCTACTCTCCAGAATGATGGGACGGCGGCCGGTGTGGCCGCCGTGACGATGGATCAGCGGCGCGGATCGGCCACGGCCAGCGTCGTGACCATGCGGCCAAGTGCATCGATGTCGCGCAAATCCACCACTTCCGCCGGCGAATGGCTGTAGCGGAGCGGCCACCCGACCGCGACGTCGACCGTCCCCCAGGGGACAAACACCGAGCCGTCGTTCCCGCCGTTCGTCGTGCCGAACTGCACGGGGACGTGCGCCGCGTGCGCCAGACGCAGGGCGCGCGCCACTTCATCCGGCGGCGTCACGCTCGAGTTGTCGAGCGAGCGCAGTGCGGCGCCGTCACCGAGAGGCGCCAGCGCGAATCGAGGACTCTCGAGAGGCGAATCGGATGAGACGAAGGTGTCGATCGCGTGGACGCGCCGCACGGTCGGCCCGAATTCGGCCGCTGCCGCGGCTGCACCCTCCAGTCCGACTTCCTCGCGGGTCGAAAAGACGAAGATGACTTTGTGGGTCAGGCGGGCTGGATCGATCTGGCGAAGCGCGAGCAGGAGCGATGTGCATCCGGCGCGGTCGTCGATCGCACGAGCGGTGAAGCGCAGCGCGGCGAGCCGCGACGCGACTTTGTACGCGGAGAGGCGCGCACCCGGTGCCACGCCGCAGGCCGCGAGACCTGCCGAGTCGGTACCAAACCAGGCGCTGAGCGTGTCGGGCTCCTTGGACGTGGCCCGCGCACGCGGAACGAAAATGCCGGGCAGCGTCCCGGCTGGAACGACTGCGCGCTCGGACGCCGCGGCGGCCGCCAGCGGACAGGTTGCACGCTCGGCGAGTTGGCGCCCCTCGTCGCTCAGATGCACGAGCGCAGGCTGGCCTTCCCACAGTGAGGAATAGAAGCCGCCCACCTGCGAGAGGGTGACCGAGCCGTCGTGCGCAATGCGTGTGATCTGATACCCGATCTCGTCCATGTGAGCGACGAAGACGACCGTATCGCGGTCCGGACCAGCGGAGATGATGAGGTTCCCGGCCGAGTCGACCTGGGTCGGCTGTCCGCGCCACGCCGCGGGAATCGCGGCTCTCACGGCCTCGCGCACCGGGCCCTCGTGGCCCGACACGCCATACGCGTCCGAGAGCGTGGCCATGAGACGCGCCACACCCGCCATCGAGTCGGTGCCGATCGCTGCCGGCGGCGCACCGCCGACGCCTCGCAATGCCGCGATCGCTGGTCCCGATGCCTGCGCGACGCCGGACGCGCGGGCCACATCCTCGGCCAGCGCGGTGACATCGCTGCCACGGACCGTTTCCACGAGAGTGCCCGGATGCAGGCTCCGGATGCCGATCGCGACGACGGCGCCAGCCCGCCCCGCGAATGCCCGGGCGAACGGGCCTGTGATCGTCCGCCGTGACACGGGCTCGGCCGAGGGAGCGCCCGTGTCGCGCGCGAGGGCGGCATCCACCAGAAACAACGAGTCTGCGTGCCCGAGCCCCGTGAGGACGGCCTGAAGTCCCGCGTAGGTGAATGCGTGCTGGACGCTGATGACCCATACGGTCTCGCCCTGACCGGGCGTGAGCGACGCCGCTGCTGCCACCGCCCCGCAGCCAGCCCTGTCTCCGGCCGCTGGACCGGCGACCATATCGGCGTATCGCCACGGCGGCCACTCCCGGATCACTGGATCGAGTAGCGCGATGCCGAGTTGCGCAACTTCCGCTCGGGTCCGCGCCCCGACATCAACCCAGAGATCGTCGACCCGCACGATTGGCTCGGACGACGGACGCATACGCCACAGATGCGTGCTGCGCACCGCGACGACGGCCGGACGCGCACCCGTCCGGGTAATGATGCGGATCCGCTGTCCTTCGTGGAACTGATCCCAGAGCGGCGATCGCCGCGCGCGTCCGCTGGATTGGAGTCGGACGTACCCATCGGCCGTCACCTCGCTGACGACGTACGCGGCCTCATCGAGCCCGCACGCGACCACGCGTCGCGGCGAGCCCGATCCGCGGCGCAGAACCAGATTGCCGAGGCGGTCTCGGGTCCAGCCTTGCACCGATCCCGAAATGATGTCGGTCGCCGCACGCTCGGCGCCTGGCGGTGCCGGCAGCGCGATCCACTGCGCGACGGCTTCAGTGTTCGCCATCGCCTGTCCGGCCGCCGGTTGCGCGGACGCGGTCACGGGGATGGCGCCACCGGCCGCCATGACCAGTACGAACGCAAGGCGCGTCCTGACGTCTGGCATCACAGATCGGGATCCTCAGTCTGGAGTCGAAAGACGGGCGATGGAACGACGGCTCCCACGTCCCCAATCACGGTCCCACGCGCATTGAGCGAGACACGACCGCTCGCCACGGCCGCCACCACGCAGGGGTACAGCCGATGCTCGGCCTGGAGCACCCGGGCGGCCAGCACAGCCGGCGTGTCTCCAGGCAGGACTGGTACCGGCCATTGGGCGATGATCGGCCCGTGGTCATACACCTCGTCCACGAAATGCACGGTGGGGCCCGTCACTTTAACCCCGGCGCCGAGTACCGCGCGATGCACATGCACTCCGTACATGCCAGGTCCGCCAAACGCCGGCAGCAGGGCAGGGTGCACGTTGATCATGCGGCCGCGGTACTGCTGCGTCACGGTCTCCGGCACACGCCGGAGATACCCCGCGAGGGCGACCACCTCGATCCGATGCTCGGCCAGCGCTGCCAGGACCAACCGCCCGTCTCCGGGGTCGCGCAGCGTGACCGCCGGGATGCCGGCGCGCGCGGCGATGGCGAGAGCAGCCGCGTCTGGCTTGTCAGACGCAACCAGCGAGACGGCTGTGCCGGACTCGGCGGCAGACAGATAGGCAAGGATTGCCTGAAGATTGGACCCGGCTCCCGAAGCCAGAACGGCGATGCGTGACATCAGGGCGTCAGTTTATCGTCAGCGCCACGGTGCGGTAAGACCAACGGGCAAGCTCGTCGCGGAGGCAGCGCCAACGCGATGCGGATGCTGTGCGGAGACTGCACGTTACGTCGCAAGGATCGCATTGGCGGCAGCACCGAATGTCGCGGCGCTGACGCCGTCCCGCGCGGCACGAGCCGCTTCATCAGGCGGCGTGTCCGGGCTCGGAACGAGGATGCCACGCGCGCCCAACACGGGCGCGGCGGCAATGTCGCGCCACCGGTCGCCGATCAGAGTGGATCGCACGAGATCGATCGAAAGATCGCGGGCCGCACGCGTATACAGCTCGGTGCCCGGTTTCCGGCAGTCGCACGGCCCCGTAAAGTCGGGGTGATGCGGGCACATGTACGTCGCATCGAGTGGCGCGGCCGCGGCGGCAAAGATGCCGTCGATGCGTCGATGAACGGCCTCGTATTGCTCCAGGGTGAAGAGGCCGCGGGCCAGTCCTGACTGATTCGTGATGACGACGATGAGGTAACCGGCTGCCCGAAGGCGCGCGATCGCGGCCGCGGCATCCGGGATCGCGAACACGCGATCCGGATCGGACAGGTATCCCTCGTCGCGGATGATGGTCCCGTCACGGTCGAGAAAGACCGCGGGTCGCGCTCCTCGCATCCAGCTGGTCAGGACAGCGCGCGCATGACCGCGTCGGCCAACGCGGAATCCTGTGCGGGCGGTACGCTCCGGAGATCGAGCAGCACGGAGCCGGCGGCGATCCGGCCGATGATCGCTGGGTGTCCGCCACGGAGGCGCGCTTCGATTGCCACCGCGTCGCCCGCCAGGGCGAGTGCCGCCGATGCGATGCGGGCACCTGGAAAGGCGCCTCCGCCAACGCCGGCCATGCTGTCCACCACCGCGACGTCAATGCCGCGGGCCCGGAGCCGCGTCGCCACCGCATCCGCCCGCGCCCGCACCGCGGCCACGGGAGCCGTCAGCATCGCGAGCACCGGGATCGATTGCACGACACTCTCGGCGTCCCGGTACAGCGCCAGTGTCGCCTCCAGCGCCGCCAGCGTCAGCTTGTCCACCCGAAGGGCCCGGGTGAGCGGGTTCGTGCGCAGGCGTGCTATCAGGCCGGCGTCGCCCGCGATGATCCCGGCCTGTGGGCCTCCCAGCAGCTTGTCTCCACTCATGAAGACCAGTGAGGCACCGGCGGCGATCGCATCGCGCGCCGTTGGCTCTCCACCCAACCCGTAACTCTCGAGCGACGTGAGCAGACCGCTGCCCAGATCGTGCAGAACCGGGATCTGCCGGTCTCGGGCCAACTCGGCGAGCTCGCCCACGGTGGCTTCGGCGACGAATCCCGCGACCGCGAAGTTGCTGCGGTGTACCTTGACGATGGCCGCGACGCGGTCGCTCAGTGCGGCGGCGTAGTCGCTGGCGTGCGTCCGGTTCGTCGATCCCACTTCGACGAGCCGGGCCCCGCTCTTGGCCATGATCGCAGGCACGCGAAAGCTGCCGCCGATTTCGATCAGCTCTCCCCGCGAGACCAGCACTTCTTTCCCGCGAGCGAGCGTGTTGAGGGCCAGGACGAGCGCGGCCGCACAGTTGTTCACCACAATCGCATTGGCCCCGCCGGTCAGCTCGCGCAGCAGCGCGACGCTGTGGACGTATCGTGAGCCGCGTGTCCCCTCGCCGATGTCGTATTCCAGGTTGCAGTACCCGGCGGCTGTGTCCTGGATCGCGCGCATCGCGGCGTCCGCGAGCGGGGCCCGGCCGAGATTCGTGTGGAGGATCACGCCGGTCGCATTGAAGAGCGGCCGGAGCGATGGCTGCATGTGAGCTGCCACGCCGGCCTCCACCCGCCGCGCCCATCCCGCGTCGTTGCTCGGCGCCGTAGCCGGCGTGCGGCGCGCGTCCTCGATCGCCGCGCGAATCGCCTGGACGACGACGGCGCGTGGCGCACGTTGCAGCAACGGCTGCAGCATGGCGCTCTCGATGAGCGCGCCGACCGATGGCAAATCGCGCCTCGGATCGGTCATCGGGATCGCGACCGGGATGGCGGGGAGGCTCGGGGCGATGTGTCCGCCGGTGCCGGTGGGGGCGTTGGCGGTGGCGTCGCGGGCGGGGGTGTCGTGGACGGCGCCGGCGGCGCGACCGTGCCTGGCGGAGGGGCCTTACCTGGCCTCACGCGTTTCCCGCGCGCGGAGTCGGCCTTCGAGCGCTTGGCACTGTCCGACAAAGGCGGCTTCGGTCCGCTGAATACCCGGTCGCCCTCGTGAGCCCTCCCCAGCAGGCCGCGGACGCCGTTCGTCTCGATCCGATAGTACTTGCCGGGTTCGAGCGGCGTGCCGACCTGAATCACCACGTCCTTGATCGGACTGCGGCGGCTTGGCTTTGCCAGCCGGGCGTGCGCAGCCGAGTCGCGTCGCTCCGCCAGGCGCGCGCGGCGCTCCCGGGCGGCGGCCGTGTCGCGCGAGGCGAGCCCCGAGTCGACGCGACGGATCGAGTCGGCGTGCAGGGCCGAGTCGGTGCGAAGCCGGATGGCCGCCGCGACCGCCGAGTCGTACGCGGGACCGGAGCGCGCAGTCCTGATCGGCACGACGGTCGAGTCTTTCGTCTTGATCGTGAACAGGTCAGGCGTGATCGTCAGCGACGTGTCGATCCCGCGGTCGAAGGTCACGCGGATCGTGGTACTGTCCGACACGAGCACGTCGGAGATCCGCGGTCCGAGGGTGTCGTGGAGGAACGCCAGGAGCTCGACTTGCGCGCTGTCGGCCAGATTGACGCCCGCGCTGTCCCAGATCTCGATGCGATCGAGGATGCGGTTGTTGTTGGCGTCGACGAAGCCGCGCACGAGGTAGTTGTCCACGGGCAAATGGCGGAGCACGAACGTGCCATTCGAATCGGCGACCGTGACATACACGATCGACGTATCGCTGCGCAGGATCGCCTGCACGAACGCCCGCGGTGCGACCTGTCCCGTCATCCAGTCGAACACCCGGCCCCGGACGACGGTGGTGGGGATGGTCGGGCCCGTCGAGAACGTCAGGACCGCTCCGTTCCTCCGGATGTTGTTGTGGAGGTCGGACAGCCCGGGCAGCATTGTGATGGTGTAAACGGTGTTTGGGCGGAAGCCATGCTTCGGCCGCACGGAGATGCGCGAGCGATGCCACCCCACGTCCGGGTCACCGGTCCGCGGCGAGATCAGGAACAGGGCGGCGAGTCCGCTGGAACCGCTCCCGGTCCCCCGTTCAGACACGACTTCGTCGAACTGGATCACGGCCGCGTGTGGATGCACGTTCACGGCGCTGGTCTCAGGCGAGAACGACAGGATGATCGCCGGCTCCTTGCGAATCGGGCCGCCGGGCGGCGGAATGGTGCCGGCGCACGCGATCGCGATCGCGGCGGCGGCCACGATCGCTGCGCAGACCACGGCGACGCGCCCGACGGCGACGCGCCGGCGCGAGCGCGAGGGCACCACCTCGAATGGCGTCACGCCGGACACAGGCCGTCGAGCCGCGCCCGGAGTAGTTGGGCCCGGGTGGCCCACTCCCGCTCCTTGACCTGCTCGGCCTGGACGACGTGCTCCGGTGCCCGGCTCACGAAGCCGGCGTTCGCGAGGCGTCCGCGCAGCGCGGCCAGTTGCGTGTCGAGACGCTCCAGTTCCCCGCGCAGACGCGCGCACTCCTTGGCGATGTCGATCAAGCCGGCGAGGGGCACGACGACGGTCGTACCGTCACTGAGGACTGTGGTCGCCGATGCGCCGCGGCCACCGTCGCTAGGGGTATCGCCGGCCCGCCGGCCGCGCCCACCCGGACCTCGCTGCGCGTGAGGCGCCCAAGCCCCTCGGCTTCCTCGACGAAGACCTCGCGGGCGCCCGGCGCGGCGTCGATCACGACGTCGATCACGGTGCCTGGCGCGATCGCGTAGTCGGCTCGGATCTGCCGGATGGCGGACGCCGCCTCTCGCACGAGCTCATACTCGGTCGCCGCGGTGTCGGCCGCGAGCCGCGCTGCGCCAGAGCGGCGGCCCAGCAGCGGCGTCGGCAGGTCTCGCACGACCGGCCACGCGGCGCGGGCGAGCACGGCACCCGATCCGTGGACGGCAGCCGCTGCCAGAGCGCCTCGGTCACGAACGGCACGACCGGGTGCAGCAGACGAAGTCCCGCATCGAAGACGTGGAGCAGCACGCTCCGGGCAACGGCGCGGTCGCCAGTATCCCACTCCGGCGTGAGGCGCCCCTTGCAGTGCTCGAGGTACCAGTCCGCGAGATCGCTCCACACGAATCCGCGCGCCGCTTCGACGAACTCACTGAGGCGCAAACCAGTCCTGAGATCGGCACCAGTCCAGGGTCCGCCAGCCTCCGGACGCGGCGGGACCGAGGGCGGCATCGCACGCGCTGATGGCGGCGTCCAGCCGCGCCAGGATCCAGAGATCCGCCCGGGTGAGCGACCGTGCGCTCGCCAGGTCGGCGATGCCCGCGGTCACCGGCTCGTCTCCGACATTCGTGAGCAGGAACCGGCCGATGTTCCACAGCTTCGTGACGAAGTTCCGCCCGGGCGCGAACGAGCGTTCCAGATTGTCCGGGTCGAGAATCACGTCGGTACCGAGGCCCATGCCGGCGATCTGCGTGTACCGCAGGGCATCCGCGCCATACAGCGCCACCACGTCCAGCGGGTCGATCCCATTGCCGAGCGACTTCGACATCTTGCGATGCTTCGTGTCGCGCACGATGCCGTGCAGCAAGACCGTGTGGAACGGCGGCCGCCCGTCGAAATGCATCCCCGACATGATCATGCGGGCGACCCAGAAGAACAGGATGTCCGGCCCGGTCACCAGGACATCGCCCGGATAGAATGCGCGCAGGGCTGGCGTGTCATCGGGCCAGCCAAGGGTCGAGAGCGGCCAGAGCCACGACGAGAACCACGTGTCGAGCACGTCCTCGTCCTGCCGGAGCCGGCCCGCGCAGGTGGGGCAGCTGGCCGGAGCATCGCGGAGCGCCGCCTGCCAGTGGCACGCGTCGCAATACCACACGGGGATCCGGTGCCCCCACCAGAGCTGTCGCGAGATGTTCCAGTCGTGGATGTTCTCCAGCCAGTTGACGTACACGGCGACCCAGCGTTCGGGCAGGATCCGGATGGCACCAGATCGCACGGCAGCGAGCGCCGGGCGCCGCGAGTGGCGCCATCCGCACGAACCACTGGTTGGAGAGGCGCGGTTCGATCGGCGAGTCGCAGCGGTAGCAGTGCCGGACCGCGTGGCGGTGTTCCTCCACTCGCACCAGCGACGCCGGCCGCGCGGAGCATCTCGGTGATGCGCGACCGGGCATCGAAGCGATCGAGTCCCGCGAGCGCGGGTGGAACGCGGCCGGCCGCACCCTCACCCTCCTCGATTTCCGCCGCCGGGTTCATGATGAGCGGCATCGGAAGCCCGTGACGCTGGCCGATCTCGAAGTCGTTCGGGTCGTGCGCGGGCGTGATCTTGACCGCGCCAGTACCGAACGCCGGGTCGACCGCCGTGTCGGCGATGATCGGGATCTCGATGCCGGTCAGCGGCAGCACCACGTGGCGGCCGATGAGATCCCGGTACCGGGGATCGTCGGGATGCACCGCCACCGCGACGTCGCCCAGCATGGTCTCCGGCCTGGTGGTCGCGACGACGATGCCGCGATCCCGGCTCGCCAGCCAACGGGTAGCGCAGGTGATAGAGCGCGCCCGTTTCGTCCTCATGCTCGGCTTCCTCATCACTGAGCGCCGTCAGGCACCGGGGGCACCAGTGGATGACGCGGTGGCCGCGATAGATCAGGCCCTCGTCGTACAGCCGAACGAACGCCTCGCGCACCGCGCGGGAGAGCTCGGGCGAGAGCGTATACGCGAGGCGCGACCAGTCGGCCGACACGCCAATCGCGCGCAATTGCTCCAGGATCAGGCCCCCCGTCTCCGCGACGAACGCCGCGGTGCGGGCCACGAATGCGTCGCGGCCGATGGCGCGCCGCGTCGTGCCTTCGGCCGCCAGCAGCTTCTCGACGATGTGCTGCGTGGCGATGCCGGCGTGATCGGTGCCGGGCTGGTACAGGGTGTCGTCGCCCGCCATTCGCCGCCACCGGATCAGCACGTCCTGCACCGTCATGGTCAGCCCATGCCCGACGTGCAGCACCGCCGTGACGTTGGGCGGCGGCATGAAGATGACGAACGGGTCGTGAGTCCCGCCGGCCCGGCGCGACCGCGCGTCGTCGGCGGCGAAGGCGGCCGCCTCCTGCCAGCGGCGCGCGACCTCAGGCTCGGTCGCCGCGGCGTCGTACTGCGCGGGAAGCGGGCTGCGAGTCATCGATCAAATGTACACAACGCCGTACTCAACATCGCCGCCCGGCCGGACGGCGACGCAGCGAGCCCAATGGCGCGGGTCAGGTCGCGGACGGATCCTGGCGCGGTTCCGCGTCGGCAGCCGCGCCGTGCGATCGGGCCTCACCGGTACGGCCGTGGCGCCGGCGACGCTCGGCGATGTCGTCGATCTCATCGGCGGCATCCCGGATCGCGGCGTCTTCGCTCGTCGCGCGGTTTTCGAGTGGAACCTTCGGGTCATCGTGCCGGCCGGCATCATCAGACGTACCCTGGCGGCGCCGTCCAGTGCCAATGGTCTCCCCATCCCATCCGGATTCGGCGTACCGCGGGTCGCCTGCTTCGTAATGCGACGCGGAGTCCGCTTCGGCCGATTCTTCTTCGAGGATGTCCAGGCGATTGACGACGGTTTCTACGCCTGGGACGCCGCGCGCCAGGGTCGTGGCGTGCTCGTACTCCTCTCGGGTCTGGACTCCGCCGGTGAGCTCAATCGTCCCAGCGCGAATGGCGCCGATGTCGACCGGGCACTCGGCGAGCACCGGATCGTTGACGAAGACCTCGAGCACGCGATCTTCCAGCTCCGGGATCGGCACTCGCGAACTCGTCCTCTCCGTCCGCGCTCGCCAGGTCGTCGTCCTCCTCCTCGTCCTCGTCGTCCCCGAACTCCGCGTCGTCGTCCTCGCCATCGACGTCCCCGCCATTGACGTCCTCGCTCGACCTCCTCCTCGAACTCCGCCTCGAACTCGTCGTCCGTGTCGCTTTCGTAGGTCGCGGCGTGGTCCGCGGCGTAGGCATGCGCGACGTCGTGACTGGCGTGCGGGCCGTGCCCGATCTCCTCGTGGTCACCATTGCCGGCCGCGCCCGCTGCATTGCGCACGCCGCGTGATGGCCACCGCTTACGGACCCGGGCCGAAATGCCGGACACCCCGCCCAGACGATGTGCCACATACGCGCCCGCGGCCAATCCGGCGATCACGCCGGCGGCCAGGAGGGCGATCCTGCCGGCACCCATCGGTTCGGGCTCCTGGTGCCGTATGCGCCAGCGCGCCATGGTCACTCCCAGCTACGATCCGTAGCGAGTGCAAAGGGTCCGCGGTTAACTTTGCTCTGACATGGAGCAAGACCAATATACCGGCAAGAGTGGCGCCACGCCGCCGCGTGCGGCGGAGTCGTTGCGGGCCGGCGTGGGTAGACAGGGGCCAGCAGGCCAGGCGCCAGGGCCGGCGCACACCGGGCTGTCGCGTCCGGCGGTCTGGGTGGTCGTGGCGGTCGTGCTCCTGGCCGGTCTGTTCCTGTATTTCCGGTACGAACGGGGCGTCGTCGCGCTGTTCGATCGGAGCCACTGATCCCGTGGTGCGAGTCGCATGCTACGCCTGACACTCCCTGACGGCAGTGTCCGGGAGGTGCCCCCCGGCACACCCGGCCGAGATGTCGTGGCCACCATCGGTCCGCGGCTGCTCCGTGATGCCGTCGCGGTGGAGGTCGACGGGGCGATCCAGGATTTGCAGACGCCACTCCGGGCGAGTGGCGCATTCCGGGTGCTGACCGCCTCCGATCCGCGGTCGCTGGACGTGCTGCGCCATTCCGGCGCGCACATTCTGGCGACGGCCGTCCGCCGGTTGCGCCCTGACGCCCAGATCGGGTTCGGGCCGTCGATCGACGACGGGTTCTACTACGACTTCGGCGTGAGCACGCCATTTACGCCGGACGACCTGGCGGCATTCGAACGCGAGATGGAGCGCGTAGTCGCCGAGAAGTTCCCCTTCGTGCGCGAGGAAGTATCGCGCGAGGAGGCCTTGCACCGGTTTGCCGACGACCCGCTCAAGCTCGAGCGCATCGCCGACCTGGGTCCGCACGAGGTGATCTCGACCTACACCGACGGTCCGTTCATCGACCTCTGTCGCGGCCCGCATGTCCCGGACACCTCGTACCTCAAGCATTTCAAGCTGCTGCACACCGCGGGGGCATATTGGCGGGGTGATGAGCACCGGCCGATGCTCCAACGCATCTACGCCACGGCATGGTGGAAGAAAGACGATCTCGACGCCTATCTCCATCGCATCGAGGAGGCCAAGCGTCGCGATCACCGGACGCTGGGGGCGCAGCTCGACCTGTTCTCGACGGACCAGCGTGTCGGCCCGGGACTGATCCTGTGGCACCCGCGCGGCGCGATCATCCGGAACGAGATCGAGCAGTACGAGCGCGATCTGATCCTGCGCCACGGGTACGACCTCGTGTACACCCCGCACATCTTCAGCGACAAGATGTTCGAGATCTCCGGGCACCTGGAGAACTTCCGGGAGAACATGTTCGGCGCGATGGATGTCGAGGGTGCCGTCATATCGCCCGAAGCCCATGAACTGTCCGGGGCACATCGCGATTTATCAGGCGCACCCGCGTTCCTACCGCGACTTGCCCATCCGGTACGCCGAGTTCGGCACAGTCTACCGCTATGAGCGGAGCGGCGTGTTGCACGGGATGCTGCGCGTCCGCGGCTTCACCCAGGACGACGCGCACGTGTTCTGTACGCCGGAACAGGGGCCGCGAGAGATCGAGCGCCTCCTGGATCTGGTGCACGAGATGCTGTCGGTATTCGGGTACGAATACACGATCGAGCTCTCGACCCGTCCCGACAAGGCGCTGGGCACGCCCGAGGTGTGGGCGGCCGCGGAGGAGATGCTCGCCACTGTGCTCAAGGAACGCCGGCAGGCGTACGTGGTCGATGCCGGCGGCGGGGCATTCTACGGCCCGAAGCTCGATTTCAAGCTGGTGGATGCGATCGGGCGCAAATGGCAGGGACCGACCGTCCAACTCGACTTCAACCTCCCTGAGCGCTTCCAGCTCGCGTACACCGGCGCCGACAACGCGCCGCACCGGCCCATCATGCTGCACCGCGTGCTCGTCGGATCGATGGAGCGGTTCGTCGGAGGGCTGATCGAGCATTACGCCGGGGCGTTCCCGCTCTGGCTGGCCCCCGAGCAGGTCCGGGTCGTTCCCGTCATCGATGACGTGGCCAATGCCGCAGCGGCCGTCTGCGAGCGTCTGACGGCGGCGGGAGTGCGCGCCCAGGTGGATCGCCGGTCCGGGACGCTCAACTACCGGATCCGCGAGGCGGCGCTCATGAAGGTGCCGTATCTCGCGGTGATCGGGAAGCGCGAGGCGGCCAATGGCACGGTGGCAGTCACCGTCCGTGGCGCCGGTGAGAAGCAGCATCCGGTGCCCGTCCCCGCGGAGACTTTCGTGCGCGCGGTCCGGCACGAGATCGAGACGCGGTCGCTACGCCTCGAAGCCGGCGGCGCGCCGGCGCTGCGCGCGCACCACCCGCCTCATGACACTGTCGTCACCCGCTACGCCATTTCGTCGTACTTGCCTCTAGGAGCTGGTTCCGTGCCCGATACTCCCTCGCTCGATCGCACCCCCGTCATCGTCTCGGCGGCGCGCACACCCATCGGCCGCTTTCTCGGCGGACTGTCGCCACTCTCGGCTCCGGAGCTCGGCGCCGCCGCCATCCGCGCCGCCGTCGAGCGCGCGGGGATCGATGCCGGTGACCTGCAGGAAGTCATCATGGGCAATGTCGTCCAGGGCGGGGTCGGGCAGGCGCCCGCCCGCCAGGCGGCGATCAAGGGCGGCGTGCCGGTGACGGTGTCCGCGGTCACCATCAACAAGGTCTGCGGTTCGGGGCTGAAGGCGGTCATGCTCGCGGCGCAGTCGATCCGCGCGGGCGATGCGCACCTCGTGCTCGCGGGCGGCCAGGAGTCCATGTCCAACGCGCCGTTCTACCTGTACGGCGCGCGCAACGGCTACAAGCTTGGCGACCAGACACTCGTCGACGGAGTGATTCGCGACGGGCTGTGGTGCCCATTCTGCAATGTCCACATGGGCGGGCATGCCGAATACACGGCGCGCAAGGCGCACGTGGCCCGAAGCGCACAGGACACTTTCGCGCTGCAGTCGCATCGCAAGGCCGTCGCGGCCATGGATGCGGGCAAGTTCGCCGCGGAGATCGTGCCGGTGGAAGTCCCGGGGCGGAAGGGTCCGACTGTCATCAGCGCCGACGAAGGCCCGCGGCGCGACGCGTCGCTCGAGAACCTGGCCAAACTCAAGCCGGCGTTTCCCGGGGATGCGCCCAAGGACATGAAGCCGGGTGATCTCAGTGTCACGGCCGGCAACGCCTCGTCGCTCAACGACGGCGCCGCGGCGCTGATCGTGGCGTCCGAAGCGTACGCCCGGCAGCAGGGGCTCCCGATCATGGCGCGGATCACGGCCTATGCGACGGGTGCCGTCGCGCCGCAGGATCTGTTCTTCGCGCCGGTGACCGCGGTGCGCAATCTCATGCGAAAGGAAGGCCGCACGATCGGTGACTACGATCTCATCGAAGCCAACGAAGCCTTCGCGTCGCAGGCGCTCGCCGATGGCGAGGAGCTGGAGTGGGATTGGGACCGCGTCAACGTGCATGGCGGCGCGATCGCGCTCGGCCATCCCATCGGCGCCAGCGGCGCGCGGGTGCTGACGACGCTGCTGTACGCGCTGCGTGATCGCGAACGCGCGGACCGGCATCGCGACGCTGTGCCTCGGCGGCGGCGATGCGGTGGCGATGAGCGTCGAGCGCGTCCCTGAGGTCGACGGCAGAGCGACATCACGGCGGGATCACAACGCGGCGCGGCCGCAGGTAAGGAGTCGAACATGGCAGAGCGTGTGGCGGTGGTGGGCGCGGGGCAGATGGGCAACGGCATCGCCCATACGTTTGCCGTCAACGGTTTTCCGGTGACGTTGATCGACGTCTCCACCGACGCATTGGCCCGGGCGCGGTCCACGATCGCGGGAAATCTGGACCGCCAGGTCAAGAAGGGCGTGATCGAAGCGGGCGCCAAGGAGCGCGGCGCTTGCGCGGATCACCGACGCGACTGACGTCTCGGCCGCGAGCGAGGCCGCGCTCGTCATCGAGGCCGCCTCGGAGGATCCGGCGCTCAAGTTCCGGCTCTTTGCGGAGCTCGATGAGGTCGTCGGCCCCCAGACGATCCTCGCCACGAACACCAGCTCGATCTCGATCACCGAAATCGCCGGGCGGACGCGCCGGCCGCAGCGGTGTCATCGGGATGCACTTCATGAATCCCGTGCCGATGATGGCGCTCGTCGAAGTGATTCGCGGGCTGGCAACCTCCGACGCGACGACGGCGACCGTCACTGCGCTCGCCAAACAGGTCGGCAAGACGCCGGTCGAAGTGAACGACTATCCCGGGTTCGTCGCGAACCGGATCCTCATGCCGATGATCAACGAGGCCGCGTACTGCGTCATGGAGGGGGTGGCGGCACCCGACGCCATCGATACGGTGATGAAATTGGGCATGAACCACCCACTGGGTCCTCTGGCGCTCGCTGACCTCATCGGCCTGGACACCTGCGTGGCGATTCTCGATGTGTTGCAGCAAGGGACTCGGCGACCCGAAGTACCGGGCCTGTCCACTGCTACGCAAATACGTGGCGGCGGGTTGGCTCGGCAGAAAGAGCCAGGCGCGGGTTCTACACGTACGACTGATGGCGCCGCTCCGTGAATTCCTGGCGCTCACCGACGAGCAGCGCGAAATCCAGCGGCTGGCCCGTGATTTCGCGCAGACCGAGCTGGCGCCACACGCGGCGGCCTGGGACCGCGACGCCCACTTCGAGGCGTCGCTCGTCGCCCGTCTCGGCGCGCTGGGGTTCCTCGGCATGCTCGTGCCGGAGTCGTACGACGGGATGGCGCTCGAATGCGGTGACGTTATCTGCTGGTGCTCGAAGAGATCGCCGCCGTCGATGCATCAACGGCGGTGATGCTCAGCGTGCACAACTCGCTGCCGTCGCGCATGCTGCTCAATTACGGCACCGAGGCGCAGCGCCAGCGCTTCCTGCGCCCGATGGCGCGCGGCGAGCTGCTCGGCGCATTTGCGCTGTCGGAGCCCGAAGCCGGATCGGATGCGGCATCCCTCCGCACCCAGGCCACCCGCGACGGCGACACCTATGTGCTCAACGGCACGAAATCCTGGGTCACGCAGGGCAACAATGCCGGCGTGATTCTGGCCATGGCGCGCACCGACACGCCGGATGCGCGCCGCGGCGCCAAGGGCATCTCCGCATTCATCGTGACACCCGGACAGCCCGGCTTCTCGGTCGGAAAGAAGGAGGACAAGCTGGGCCTCCGTGCGTCGCCGACCGTCCAACTCGTATTCGACAACCTCCGCGTACCCGCGGACCAGATGCTCGGCGAGCCAGGGCAGGGGCTCATCTACGCGTTGCAGTCGCTCGAGCACGGCCGGCTGGGTATCGCCGCGCAAGCCGTCGGTATCGGCAGCGCGGCGCTCGCGCACGCGGTGCGCTATGCCGGCGAGCGCCAGCAATTCGGCCAGCCGATCCGGGAGTTCGAGGCGATTCAATTCAAGCTGGCCGACATGGCGGCGCGGGTCACGCAGGCGCGGGCGGTGTTGTATTCCGCGGCCGCCGCGAAGGACCGTGGCGATCCGATCACCCAGATGAGCTCCATCGCCAAGCTCACGGCGAGTGAGATGGCCATGTGGGTGACGACGCAGGCCATCCAGGTCTTCGGCGGGTACGGCTACGTCAAGGACTATCCGGTGGAACGGCTCTTCCGGGACGCCAAGGTCACGGAGATCTACGAGGGGACGTCGGAGATCCAGCGACTGGTCATCGCGCGCGAGTTGTACGCGTCATGATCCGGCACCACCGCACGACCTGCGGCTGGCGCGTATCGGGTCTCATGCCAACATTCCGGGGCGGCCGCACGGTATGGATCCCCTCAGGGAGGCAGCGATGCTGAAATGGTCGTCGTGGGACCGGTGCCCACCCGGTGCGGCGCTCAACGAGGCGGATCCGGACATCGCGCGCCTGATCGAGCGCGAGATCGCGCGCCAGTCTGACGGCCTGGAGCTCATTGCGAGTGAGAACTTCGTGTCGCCGGCGGTGATGGAGGCGATGGGATCCCCGCTGACCAATAAGTACGCTGAGGGCCTGCCGGGAAAGCGGTATTACGGCGGCTGCGAAGTCATCGACCGGGTCGAGCAGCTCGCGATCGACCGCGCCAAGCAGTTGTTCGGTGCCGAGCACGCGAACGTCCAGCCGCACTCCGGCGCGCAGGCCAATGCCGCCGCCTATCTCGCGCTGATCAAACCCGGCTCGACGATCCTCGGCCTCGACCTGTCGCAAGGCGGCCATCTCACGCACGGCTCGCCGGTCAATTTCTCCGGACTGCTCTATCGGGCGGTGCACTATGGTGTGACCGACGAGGGTGTGATCGACTACGACGCCATGCGTGCCGTGGCGCGGCAGCACCGGCCCGCGCTCATCGTTGCCGGCGCGAGCGCCTACGCCCGGACCATTGATTTCGCGGCCTTCGCGGAGGTGGCGCGTGAAATCGGCGCGTTCTTCGTTGTCGACATGGCGCACATTGCCGGACTGGTCGCGACAGGACTGCACCCGTCACCGATCCCGCATGCGGACGTGGTGACCAGCACGACGCACAAGACGCTTCGCGGCCCGCGCGGTGGGCTCATCCTGTGCCGCGCCGCGCATGCGAAGGCGATCGACAAAGCGGTGTTCCCCGGGACGCAGGGTGGTCCGCTGGAACATGTGATCGCCGCAAAGGCGGTGGCATTTCGCGAAGCCCTGCTGCCCGAATTCACTGAGTACAGCAAGCAAGTCGTGGTGAATGCGCGGTCGCTCGCGGCCGAGCTCGTTCAGCGCGGATACCACCTGGTATCGGGCGGAACGGACACGCACCTGATGCTCGTCGATCTCCGGAACAAGGGATTGACCGGCAAGGTGGCGGAACAGGCGCTCGACGTTGCGGGAATCACGGTGAACAAGAACACGGTGCCTCGCGAGACGCAGTCGCCGTTCGTCACCAGCGGCATCAGAATCGGGACGCCTGCCGTCACGACGCGCGGATTCAAGGAGCCGGAGATGCGCCGGGTCGCCGAGCTCATGGATCGGGTCCTGACGGACTCGGGAAATACCGCGCTGGCCGCGGCCGTCCGGAAAGATGTCCGCGAGCTCGCGGCGGCATTCCCACTCTATCCGGTAGCAGAAGAGGCGCCGCGGTAGCCCCCCCGGATACAGGCCAACTCCGATCTGGCGCACAGCGCGACGGCGCGTATTTTCTGCCGCGAACACCTCCGTGCGGCCGCAACTGCCGCGCACCGTTTTCGGCCGTTGCCGTGCTCCCGCGCCGTTCGTCGAGAGCACGCGGAGCGGGGGGTATCGGCGCCGCGACCCGGGACCGCTCCCGGCCGGCAGATTCTTCAAGGCGAGGTAAGCAGTGGCGGAGTTGGCGTTTCGGGACGGCATCATGGAGCAGATCCGGCTGCGCGAGCGGCGGTTTCACGAACATGCGTACCTGTTCGTGCTGTCCGCGCTGGAGTATTGCCAGTCGCGCCTGTCCGAGCGTCGCCACATTGGTGGCCGTGAACTTGCCGGGTCCTGCCGTGATCTGGCACTGGACCGCTTCGGCGTCCTTGCACGCCAGGTTCTCGAACACTGGGGCATCCGGTCCACGGCCGACATTGGGGACGTCGTATTCACGCTCGTCGATCTCAATCTCCTCATCAGCCAGCCGACCGATTCACGGACCGACTTCCTCGGCGTCTACGATTTCGATGAGGCGTTCGAGCACAACTATCCCTGGAACGTCATCCAGCAGGCATGACCCCCGCGCGCCGGCCGACGCATCACCTTCGGCCGCCCGGTCTCCCAGTCCCAGACGTGACGTGTCGCTGACCCCGCCAGGCGTGCGCGTGGTCAGCTCGGCTGAAAGCGCGGCGTGCGACCAGGCGGCGATCGCCGCAGGCGTGCCTTCGCGCGCGCTCATGCGAACCGCGGGTACCGCGGCCGCCGGCGAAATCGCCCGGCGCTTCGGCGACCACCTCTCCCGCGGCGTCGCGATCTACGCCGGCCCGGGCAACAACGGCGGTGATGCCTGGGTGGTCGCCGGCGCGCTGGCCGCGCGCGGGGTCGCGGTCCGCGTGACGGCCGCCGGTGAGTCACGCTCGCCCGATGCGATCGCCGAGCGCGCGGCTGCAGAAGCCATCATCGGGTCGTCAGGGCAGGCGGTCACGGACGACGCACTCGTGATCGATGGGCTCCTCGGCACTGGATCGTCCGGCGCGCCGCATGGAGCAATCGCCGGCGCCATTGCACGCATCGCGGCGGCGCGCCGCCAGGGCGCGATCGTGGTGTCCCTCGACGTGCCGAGCGGGGTCGACGCGACGACCGGCGCCTCCACCGGTGCGGTACGCGCCGACCTCACACTCACATTCGGCACGCTCAAACGTGGCCTGACCATCGCGCGCGACGGTGCGGGCGCGATCGCGGTGCTCGACATTGGACTCGGCGCGCATCTGGCTCCGGCCGGCCGGGCGCCCGTGCTCACGGATGCGGCATTTGTTCGCCAGCATGTCCCGCGTATTTCCGCCGATGCGAACAAGGGCGACCGGCGCAGGCTTGCGATCGTTGCCGGCGGCGATGGTATGGCTGGCGCGGCATTGCTTGCGGCGCGCGGTGCGCTCGCCAGCGGGATCGGGCTCGTGCGGCTGTTCGTCGCGCCCCGGAATGTGCCGATCGCGCAGACGGCGGTGCCGGAGGCACTCGCGCAGGCGTGGCCGACGGACAATGCCACGGTCGAGAGAGATATCGACGGATGGGCCCACGCGGTGTTGCTGGGGCCCGGGCTGGGCGGCAGTGCCGACGTTCGCGCACTCGCCGAGCGGGTGCTGGGCCACAGCCGGCTCCCGGCGGTGATCGATGCCGACGGACTCAACGCCTTTGCGGGCCGGGCTGACGACCTGGCGGCACTGTTGCCGGCAGGCCCGCGGTGATCACGCCTCATCCCGGTGAGTTCGGCCGGCTGGTGGATGCGACCATCGCGGATGTCCTCGCGCAACGCTTCGAAATCGGGCAATCGCTCGCGGCCCGTCTCGGCGCCGCCGTGCTGCTCAAGGGCGTACCGACCGTCATCAGTGCGCCGGACCAGCGCCGAATGACGAACGCCACTGGAACGCCGGTGCTCGCGACTGGTGGGAGCGGTGACTTGCTCGCGGGCATCGTCGCGACCCTCCTCGCGCAGACTGGTGACCCGCTGGCGAGCGCCGCGTGCGCCGCATGGGTCCACGGCCGGGCGGCGGAGCTGGCGGGCGCGGGGCGAGTGCGCGGGATCACGCTCGATGACGTCGTGCGCGCGATGCCGGCGGCGTGGGACTGCACGGTCGATGAGGACCGCTACCCGGTGCTGGCATCGCTGCCCGCCGCGGGTCCCCCCGGGTGAAGGATGCCGATCGTCGCGCCGCCGCACACCGGCGTGCGACACCCACTGGCCATATCGAGTTGGGCCCCGGCGCGGAGTTCGATCTTGTTCGTGCGTTCCTCGCCGAGCTCGGCGCGGGAGCGAGCGGCATCGGCAGCGACTGCGCCACGGTTGCCGATGCCACCGAATGCGAAGCTCATCCTCAGCACCGACACCAGTGTCGAGGGCGTGCATTTCCGCCGTTCGTGGCTCACACCGGCGGAAATCGGGTATCGGGCGGCGGCGGCCGCGTTGAGTGATCTCGCGGCCGCCGCCGCCACGCCAGTCGCCATTCTGCTCGCCATCTCCGCGCCACCCGAGTGGGTCGCCCGCCTGCCAGCGGTGGTCGGGGGCGTCGGCGCCGCCGCACGCGAAGCGGGAACACTGGTCGTTGGAGGTGACACGACGACCGGCCCGGTGCTGGCCCTCACCGTCACGGTTGCCGGTGCATCGGAGCGTCCGCTGGATCGCTCGGGCGCGAGGCCGGGTGACCGGGTGTATGTGACTGGCCGGTTCGGCGGCCCGGGGGCAGCTGTTCACGCCTGGACGCAGGGTGTCGAACCGGATGCGGCGACGCGTGAACGGTTCGCCCACCCCGTCGCGCGCCTCCGCGAGAGCCGATGGTTGGCCGCACACACGGCGACCGCGGCGATCGATGTCTCGGATGGACTCGTCGCCGATCTTCGCCATCTGGCAGCGGCGAGCCGCGCGCAACTCTCAGTCGATCTGGATCGGTTGCCCCTCTGGCCGGGTGTCACGGTGCTCGACGCGGCGGCGAGCGGTGAGGAATACGAGCTCGCGGTGACCGCGGCGTCGCCCGTCGACACGGTGGCCTTCGAGCGGGAGTTCGGTGTCCCGCTCACGCACATTGGTGGCGTGCTGCCGGGCACCCCGGCGGTCGAGGTCATCGCGGGCGGCGTTCGCGTTGCCGCGATCCAGGGCTACGACCACTTTTCGGTCTCGCCGCCGCTCGGTTCCGAGCGGCGTGATCCCAGCTCTCGCTGATCCACGTTCATGCGCACGCTGCTTGCTGCCGTCGTCGCCCTGATCCTCACGCCGCCATTCGCCGCGATCGTGAGCGTGGCCGCCGCGCTGCATGTACCCGAACGTCCCGGGGGCATCTATTGGTGGATCCCTCGGGCGTGGACGCGGGCGCTCCTGTGGGCGGGGGGTGTGTCGGTCCGGATGCACGGTGCGGAGCGCATGGGCACTGGACGCGAACCACGGATATTCGCGTCGAATCACGTGAGTTGGTACGACGTCTTCGCTCTGGCGGCCACACTGCCGCGCTACGCATTTGTCGCCAAGGCGGAGTTGCTCCGCATCCCGATTTTCGGGGCGGGGGCGCGAGCGGTCGGCACCGTGCCCATTGAGCGGGAGAACCGGAAGTCCGCGTTCGCTAGCTACGAAACCGCGGCCGCGCAGGTACGAGGCGGCCGGCCCATCATCGTGTTCCCCGAGGGAACCCGCGGGCGATCGTACGCACTGCGTCCGTTCAAGAAAGGGCCGTTCGTGCTGGCGATCGCCGCACAGGTTCCGGTCGTGCCGGTGGTCATGCACGGGACGATGGCGATCATGCCAAAGGGCAGCTGGCGCATCCGGTCAGGCGTCGTCGATCTCCACTTCCTGGAGCCGGTGCCGACGGCTGGCCTCACGTACGACGACCGGGACACGCTCTCGGCGCACGGTGCACGCACGGATGGCGGAGCTGCTCCAGCGCGCATACGGCATCCCAGCCGCCTCCCACGATATCCGACGCCCGTGAGTAGATTGATGCGGCCGATCGCGCGAGGACCGCGACGCGCTTCCACCCGTCACCCCGTAGTCCCGTCATGCCCCTCATCACTGACGTCACCGCACGCGAGATTCTGGACAGCCGCGGCAACCCCACGGTCGAAGCGGAGGTGACGCTCGACACCGGGATCGCGGCCGCGCGGCGGTTCCCAGCGGCGCGTCGACTGGCGAACACGAAGCGCTCGAGTTACGGGATGGCGATTCTGCTCGCTATGGCGGCAAAGGCGTCCTGACGGCCGTCCGAAACATCATGGAGACGATCGGCCCCGCGATCTCCGGCATGGACGCCACTGACCAGGTCATCGATCGATCACGCGATGATCGAGCTGGATGGCACTGCCGCCAAGTCCAAACTTGGCGCCAACGCGATCCTTGCCGTCTCAATCGCCGCTGCACGAGCCGCGGCGGTGGCGGTGGGACTGCCGCTGTACCGCTACCTGGGCGGTCCCATGGCACGGACGCTACCGGTGCCGCTCATGAACATCCTGAACGGCGGCGCCCACGCGGCGAATACCGTCGACGTGCAGGAGTTCATGATCGTGCCGATTGGCGCCGACACATTTCGCGGATGCCCTGCGCATGGGTGCGGAGGTCTTCCACTCGCTGAAGAAGGTGCTCAGCAAACGGAAGCTCGCCACGGGTGTCGGCGACGAGGGTGGCTTCGCGCCCGATCTGCCCAGCGACGAAGAGGCGATCCGCGTGATCCTCGAGGCGATCGAGGCCGCCAATTACCGTCCAGGCCGGGATGTCGCGATGGCCCTCGATGTCGCCGCGAGCGGGATGTACTCACACGGCGACGTACACGTTCACCAAGAGCGGCGGCGGTTCGCGCGACGCCGCCGGCATGGTCGAGCTGTATACGCGCTGGCTCGATGAATTCCCGATCGTCTCCATCGAGGACGGCCTGGCCGAGGACGACTGGGACGGCTGGGCCCTCCTGACGCGGGCGCTGGGCGAGCGCGTGCAACTCGTGGGCGATGATATCTTCGTCACCAATACCGAGCGCCTCGCGCGCGGCATCGACAGCGACGCCGCCAACGCGATCCTCGATCAAACTCAATCAGATCGGCACGCTGACCGAGACAATGGAAGCGATCGAGCTCGCGCGAAGCGCAGGGTATCTCTCGATCATCTCGCATCGGTCCGGTGAGACCGAGGACACGTTCATTGCCGACCTCGCGGTGGCGACTGGCGTGGGCCAGATCAAGACGGGATCGGCGAGCCGCACCGACCGGGTCGCGAAGTACAACCAGCTGCTGCGGATTGAAGAGCAGCTCGGCGACGCCGCGGAGTATCCCGGAGGCGCAGTCTACGGCATTGGGGCTGGGCATTAAGCGGCTCGTCGCTTTCGCGATCGCCATGGTGGTCACCGTGTTCGCGGTGCAGGGTGGCGAGTATGGCACGACGGATCTGCTGCATCAGCGCGCCCGGCGCATCGCGCTCCATGCGCGGATCGACACGCTGCGACACCAGGTCGACTCGCTGACGCCGGCTGGCGCACGAGATCCAGACCGATCCTGTCATGCAGGAGCGAATCGCGCGCGAGGAGTTCGGCATGGTCCGCGGCTCGAAGGAGCTGCTCTACCGCTTTGCCCCCGCTGCAGGTACCGCCCGCGATAGCGGACGGCTCCATCCTGGCGGGAGTGGCACCGCACTCGGCACGGCACAACCGGAGCCGGCGCCCCACTAGCGGCCGCGCGGCCAATGACGGGGCCGGTGGTGCTGCGCTATCGGGCCTGTGGCTGGCGTGGATGCAGGAGCGCCGCCTGTGCGGCGGCGAGCCGCGCGACCGGCACGCGGAACGGAGAGCACGAGACGTAGTCCAACCCGATCCGGTGGCAGAATGTCACGGAGCGGGGCTCGCCACCGTGCTCGCCGCAGATGCCCACTTTGAGTCCAGGGCGTACTTGCCGCCCGGCCGCGACGGCCGACTGGATCAGCGCGCCGACCCCCCGCTCATCGAGCACCTGGAATGGATCGTCGGCCAGGATACCAAGCTCGATGTAGGCCGGCAGGAACCGCCCCGCGTCGTCCCGGCTGAGACCGAACACGGTCTGCGTGAGATCGTTGGTACCGAAGGAAAAGAACTCCGCCTCGACGGCGATCTGGTCGGCGGTCAGCGCCGCGCGCGGCAACTCGATCATGGTGCCCACGAGGTAAGGCACTCGCTCTCCCATCGCGCCCATGACTTGCTCGGCTCACCCGTGAGATCACCGCCCGCTGGTTTGCAAACTCCCGATCGGTTGCCACCAGCGGAATCATGATCTCGGGCCGCACATCGAGGCCACGCCGTGCCGAGCGGACCGCGGCTTCGAAAATGGCCCGGGCCTGCATTTCCGTGATCTCCGGATACGTCACGCCGAGCCGGCATCCGCGGTGCCCGAGCATCGGGTTGACTTCTCGCAAACCATCGACGATGCGGGCCAGATCTTCCCGCGAGACATTGAGCGTCTGCGCCAGGTGCTTGCTCTCCTCACCCCCATGCGGCAGGAACTCATGGAGCGGCGGGTCGAGCAGCCGGATCGTCACGGGATAGCCCGGCCATCGCCTCGAAAATGCCCTCGAAATCCGCGCGCTGCATCGGGAGGAGCTTCGCGAGTGCGCGGCGCCGGCCGCCCTCGTCGCGGGCCACGATCATCTCGCGCATGGCGGCGATGCGATCGCCCTCGAAGAACATGTGCTCGGTGCGGCACAATCCGATGCCTTCCGCACCGAACGCGCGCGCGATGCGGGCGTCGCGGGGGGTGTCGGCATTGGCGCGAACCTGCAGCTTGCGGAATCCGTCCGCCCAGCCGAGCACCCGCGCGAACGACTCGTATAGCGGAGCGTCAGCCGGGCGCAGCACGCCCGTCACGACGCGCATCACGTCGCTCGGGACCGTCGGCAACGCCCCGCTGTACACGGCACCGGTCGCCCCGTCCACCGTCATCCAGTCGCCCTCGCGAACGGTGGTGCCGTTGACGGTAAAGCGGCGATGCTGCGCATCGACGTGAAGGTCCTGGCACCCGACCACCGCACACTTCCCCATGCCACGCGCGACGACGGCGGCGTGGCTGGTCATCCCCCCGCGCGCCGTCACGATCGCCCGGGCGGCGACGATGCCGTGGAAATCCTCCGGCGTGGTCTCCTCGCGCACCAGCACCACGGCTTCACCGGCGCCGGCGCGGCGTTCCGCGACGTCCGGATCGAAGACGGCGACACCGCTGGCCGCACCGGGACTCGCGGGCAAGCCGCGACAGAGCGGCGTCGCCCGGACGGCACCGTCGATCACCGGATGGAGCAACTGGTCGATCTGGTCGGCTGGCATCCGCGCGACGGCATCCCGCCGCTCGATCAATCCCTCATCGACCATGTCGCAGGCGATCCGCACCGCCGCCGCCGCGGTGCGTTTGCCGGCCCGGGTCTGGAGCAGGTACAGCTTCCCGCGCTCGACCGTGAACTCCAGGTCCTGCATGTCCCGGAAGTGTTGCTCGAGCCGGTCCTGCGTCACGTGCAGTGCCGCGTACGCCGCCGGGCAGCAGCGCCTCCATCTGGTCGATCGGTTGCGGGGTGCGCAGGCCGGCGACCACGTCCTCGCCCTGGGCATTGATGAGGAACTCGCCGTAAAACCGGCGCTCGCCCGTCGACGGATTCCGCGTGAAGGCCACACCGGTGCCGGAGTCGTCTCCCATGTTGCCGAAGACCATGGCCACGACGTTGACGGCCGTGCCCGAGCGTGTCGGAGATCCCGTTCAGTCTGCGGTAGTCGATGGCCTTCTTGAGGGTCCACGACTGCCAGACGGCTTCGATCGCTCCCCAGAGTTGTCTGACCGGGTCCGATGGGAACTCCTCACCGGTCGCCCGGCGAACGACGGCCTTGTACTCCTCCACCAGGTTGCGCAGCGATGTCTCATCGAGCTCCGCGTCCGTGGCGGCGCCGGCCATCAGCCGCTTGGTGCCGAGCAGCGACTCGAACTGCTGCAACGGGACGTTGAGCACGACGTCGCCGTACATCTGGAGGAATCGCCGATAGGAGTCGTATGCGAATCGCGCCGTGCCGCTCGCACGAGCCAGCCCGAGCACGGTGCGATCGTTGAGTCCGAGATTGAGGATGGTCTCCATCATGCCCGGCATCGACACCGGCGCTCCGGAGCGCACCGAGACGAGGAGCGGATCGTCCGGATCGCCGAATCGCTTGCCGGTGACCTCTTCCAGCCGGACGAGCGCCCGCGCGACCTCGTCGCGGAGCGAGCCCGGCGCCACTCCCGTCGCGAGGAAATCCACGCCGGCCTGGCAGGCGATCGTGAACCCAGGCGGCACCGGCACGCCCAAGTTGGTCATCTCGGCCAGATTCGCCCCCTTTCCACCCAGCACGTCGCGCATGGCGCGGGTGCCGTCGGCGTGCCCTGTGCCGAAGAAATAGACCAAACGCGCGGGCGCAGTCACGGCCGCGGCCGCCGGATGCTGCGCCTCGGAACCCGGGACGGACGTCGTACCGCGCTCGTTCAGCACCCGCATCCGAACCGGAGTTTGTCCGGGTCTGTCGGCGGCGGCGTGGGATAGTCGCCCGAGAAGCACGCGTCGCAGAACCCGTGCGGCCCGCCAGGGACGGACTCCAGCATCCCCTCCAGCGAGAGATATCCGAGGGAGTCCACGCCGAGGTTGGCCGCGATCTCGTCGACGGTGAGGTTGGCCGCGATCAGCTCCTCCCGGTTGGGCGTGTCGATCCCGTAATAGCACGGACCCGTGATCGGCGCCGAGCTGACGCGCATGTGCACCTCGCGCGCGCCGGCGCCCCGCACCATGGTGACCAGCCCGCGCGTCGTGGTGCCGCGGACGATGGAATCGTCCACCATCACGACGTTCTTGCCATTGAGCAGGTCCCGCACCGCGTTGTACTTCACTTTCACCTTGGCGTCGCGGCCGGCCTGTGTCGGCTGGATGAACGTGCGCCCGATGTAGTGGTTGCGGATGAGGGCAAACTCGAATGGCACGCCTGATTCGTCAGCATATCCCAGCGCGGCCGAGTTCGACGAATCCGGGACGCTGAATACGAGGTCGGCCCCGGGAGCGGGGCACTCGCGTGCAAGCCGCCGGCCAAGCGCGCGCCGGGCTGCTTCGACCGAGCCACCGAACACGATGCTGTCCGGCCGTGAAAAGTAGACGTGCTCGAAGACGCAGCGATGCAGCGTCTGGTGGGGCAGGGGAAAGGTGGAATGCACACCGTTGCTGCCGATGGACACGATCTCACCGGGCGCGACCTCGCGGTCGTAGCGCGCCCCCATGATGTCCAACGCGCACGTCTCCGACGCGACGATCGTCGTGCCATCCAGCGTCCCGAGCACGAGCGGCCGCCAGCCACGGGGGTCGCGAGCGGCCAACATCGTATCGCCGATCACGACGAGGACGCAGTACGCGCCCTCGACGCCGCGGAGCGCGTCCGCGAGTTTGGCGGCAGGTGGCTCCGACGTCGACATGGCGAGCCGGTGCACCAGCACTTCCGAGTCCATCGTCGAGCTGAAGATGGACCCGCGCTCCTCGAGCTCGATCCGGAGCTCGGTCGCATTGGTGATGTTGCCGTTGTGTGCGAGCGCGATGTGCCCGCCGCGAAAACGCGCCAGCGCGGGCTGGGCATTCTCGATGGTCGTCGACCCGGTGGTGCTGTAGCGCGTGTGCCCGATGGCCACGGTGCCGTCGAGCGCGCCCACTTGATCATGGTCGAGCCCATCCGAAACGAGACCGAGTGCCCGGACGCTCCGAGCCTGGCCCGCATCGTCAACGACCACGATGCCCGCGGACTCCTGCCCGCGGTGTTGCAACGAATAGAGCCCCAAACGCGTGAGTTCCGCGGCTTGGGGATGTCCGCGGACGCCGACGATACCGCACATGTGCGTTTAGACGAGTCGAAGAGAAAGGACTGCGATCACACGAAAGAACCCGCGGCGGATGGCTCCTCCGCCGCTTGGACGACTGCCGCGATGCCCATCGCACCCGGGATCGCGCCATGATACGCCGCGGCCAGCCGCTCCAGCGGCGCGACGACGCGCGTGCCGCCGGCGGTGATCCGCAGCTCACGGGATTCGGGGCGCACGGTACCGATCGATCGGGCCGGCACACCGTGCTCGCGCGCGATCGCCAGCACCACCGGCGCATCGGCGGTTGAGACCACAATGCGGCCTTGTCCCTCACCGAACAGGAGTGCCCGGAGTGGCAGCGCACTCCACGCCGAAAGGTCCACATCCGCACCCACGAGACACTCGGCGTTGCCGATACAGCATTCCGCGATCGCGACCGCCAGCCCGCCATCGCTCACGTCGTGCGCGGACCGGATGGCGCCCGCCCGCACGGCGGCCAGCAGCGCATCGATCACGGCGCGCTCGGCGCTGAGGTCGCACCGCGGCGGCGCACCGGCCACGATGGCGTGAATCCGCGCGAGATATTCGCTCCCGCCCAACTCGTCAGTGGGTTCGCCCAGCAGCACGATCGCCGCCTCCGCATCGTCGCGGAACCCGGCTCGGGTCACGTGGCTGAACTCGTCGATGAGTCCGACCATACCAACGACCGGCGTGGGATAGATCGCGCCAGCCGGACTCTCGTTGTAGAGCGAGACGTTGCCACCGGTCACGGGCGTGCCCAGCGCCCGGCACGCCTCTCCCATGCCCGCGATGGCTTCCCGCAACTGATAGTAGACCGCGGGCCGCGTCGGATTGCCGAAGTTGAGGCAATTGGTGATCGCCATTGGACGCGCGCCGACGCACGCGACATTGCGGGCCGCTTCGGCCACCGCGATCCGGCCACCCACCCGTGGGTCGAGGTAGGTGTAGCGTCCGTTGCCGTCCGTCTTGAGACCGAGCGCGCGCGAGGTGCCGCGGATCCGCACGACGGCGGCGTCGCCCCCGCCCGGCCACACGACGGTGTTGGACCGGACGGACGAATCGTATTGCCCGGTCACCCACGCTTTGCTGGCAATGGTCGGCGACGCCAGCAGCGTTTCGAGTGTCCACACGGGGTCGCGCTCCTCGGCCCGCGGCGCGATCGCGTGCACATCGGTCATCCGGGCCGCCTGGATTGCCGGGTCCTCGCGAGCCTCCGGTGTGTAGAACGGGCAGTCCGTCACCAGCTGCGATCCCGGGAACTCCGCGACGACACGATCACCTTCCGTCACCCGGTACACCGGTTCGGCGATCACCTCGCCGATCACAGCGGCCGCGAGATCCCATTTCGCCAGAATCGCATGGACGGCGTCTTCACGACCGCGTCGTGCGACGACCAGCATCCGCTCCTGTGATTCGCTCAGCAGGATCTCGTACGGCGTCATACCGGGCTCACGCGCCGGGACCTTCGAGACGTCGATCGTCACGCCGACATCGCCCCGGGCGGCCATTTCTGCCGACGACGACGTCAGGCCGGCGGCTCCCATGTCCTGGATGGCGACGATGTGGCCGCTCTGAATCAGCTCCAGGCTGGCCTCGAGGAGCAGCTTCTCCGTGAACGGATCGCCGACTTGTACGCGAGGCCGTTTGGCATCACTCGCCGTCGAGAGATCTTCGGATGCAAATGACGCCCCGTGAATCCCGTCGCGGCCCGTGCGCGCGCCGACCGCGATGATCGGGTTGCCGACGCCCTGGGCCACCGCGCGAATCAGCTCGTCCTCGCGCAGGATACCGACGCACATGGCGTTGACCAGCGGGTTGCCCTCGTACGCCGGGTCGAAGACGACTTCACCGGCCACTGTTGGCACACCGACGCAGTTGCCGTAGTCGCCGATCCCCCGAACCACGCCGGCGAACAGATACCGGACGCGTGGGGTCGCGAGCGAGCCGAAGCGCAGGGAGTTGAGCATCGCGATGGGACGGGCGCCCATCGTGAACACATCGCGGAGGATTCCACCCACGCCGGTGGCGGCGCCCTGATAGGGCTCGACCGCCGACGGGTGATTGTGCGACTCGATCTTGAACGCGACCGCCATCCCATCGCCGACTGCGATGACGCCCGCATTCTCACCGGGTCCCTGCAGCACGTACGGCGCGGACGTGGGCAGAGTCTTGAGCAGGGGCTTCGAATGCTTGTACGAACAGTGCTCACTCCACAGCGCGCTCACGATCCCGAGTTCGGTGAAGGTGGGCTCGCGGCCGAGCATGTTGACGATGCGCGCGAACTCGTCCGCGGTGAGACCGTGCTCGGCGACGAGCGCCGGGGAGATCGCTGGATCGCCGGGTCGCGGCGCCGGGGGACGTGGTGTCTGCGTGCTCACTCGTGCGGCGCTGGCGCTGGAGGGACCGAGTCGTGCTTCGCCAGACCAGGCAGGAAGCGCGCGGAGTCGGCGTGATTGGGGACAAGCCGCACGTACGACGATGGCCGGGCCGGCGGACGCGGTCCCATCATCACAATGCCGCCGCGGTGGGCGCTGTCGTCAGGGGTGCTCGCGCGGATCGGCGCAGGCACGACGCGCGTCGCTGGCAACGCCCCTTGCAAAGCGGGCTGCAGCGCCGACGGCTCCTCACTCTGGCCGGTGTAGGTGCGCTTGCCGGACTGAAAGACAGCATCCGTCACCACGCCCCGCTCGAGGACGACGAGGTCGTCCTGCCGGCACTTTGCCCCGCACTCGCTGTTGTACAGCAGGTAGGTGAAAGACCCTGAGTGACTCTCCTCGCTGGGATTGCCGAGCCGGGCCAGGACCTGCTCCTTGGTCATGCCGGGATCGATCGAGACGGGCTTGGTCTGGGCGGCGGCGACGCGTGGAGCCATCAGCACAACGATGGCCGCGGCGATCCCGATGACTGGACGGACGATGGTGGGCATGGGCGACGCCATATCAGGCCGTCACGCGAGCGACGAGGGACTCGAACATGGGCAGGCCATCCGGGGCGCCCAAAAGCGCATCGGCGGCGCGCTCCGGGTGCGGCATCAGGCCGAGCACGTTGCCCGCCGCGCTGATGATCCCGGCGATGTTGTGCATCGATCCGTTCGGATTGCCCTCCAGGGTTGCCTCGCCCGCCGCGTCCACGTACCGCATGACCACGCGGCCCTCGCCTTCCAGTTCGTCGATGACCACCGCATCCGCGACGAAACGTCCGTCGCCGTGCGCGACCGGGAGCCGCAGCACCTGGCCCGGTGCATACGCGTTGGTGAATGCCGTGCCCGTATTCTCCACGCGCACGCGGACCGACCGCCCGAGGAACGTGAGGCCGGCGTTGCGTACCAGCGCACCAGGCAGGAGGCCGGCCTCGCACGCGATCTGAAATCCGTTGCAGATCGCCAGCACGCGGCCGCCGCGGTCGGCGAAGGCACACACTTCACGCATAATGGGGCTGAAGCGCGCAATTGCTCCCGCGCGCAGATAATCCCCGTATGCGAACCCGCCCGGCAGGATCAGGACATCCGCGCCCGCCAAGTCATGTCCCTTGTGCCACAACATGACCGCGTCCTCGCCGATGCCCTCGACCACCGTCTGATAGGCGTCGATGTCGCTGTTGGACCCGGGGAAGGTGACGATGCCGAAGCGCATGGCAGAGAGCTCGGAGATGGCGGTGGGTCAGGGGCGGGCGATGGACGCGATCTCGAAATCCTCGATCACAGGATTGGCGAGCAACCGTTCGCACATGGCGCGCACGGCCGTTCCCGCCGCTTCCGGCGACTCGGCATCGGCATCCACGACGACGTGGCGTCCCACGCGCACGTCCCGGACTTGCGCGAAACCCAGTGAGTGGAGTGCGTCGGCGACGGCGTGACCCTGGGGGTCAAGTACCCCGGTGCGCGGCACGATGTGCACCGACACGCGATATCGGCTCATTGGCTCTTTCGGTTCAGGACGCGATGGATCGGGCGATCCGGGTGTGGCGCACACTGGGCGCGCCGGCCGGCATCGCGGGCCGCTGCGCCGGTCACCGGTTCAGCCGTCGCGTAGTTCCTCGCCGTCGTCCTCACGTTCCGCGGGGCGAGTGTCGGCGTCGGGCGACGGCACCAGCCGGACCCAGCGGCCCCCATGGCGCCGGCGACGTCCGACGACCACGTCCCGCCCACGTCGCGTCGACGGACCGTCGTCATCATCCGCGCCATCGTCGAGCCCGTCGCCAGTCGGAATCCGATCCACGAGTCCGAGCGCGACCGCTCGCGTGAGGCCGTAGAGAACGTATGCAATCCCCGCGGGGAAGAAGAACTCACGGCCATACCTAAATATACCGACTATCGAGCCCACAACGACGACGAGCCCTGCGAGCCCCCTCCAGGTGCGAACGCCGACTTTGGGGAACGCCGGATACGGCACGTTTGTGATCATCAGGATCGCGAGGCCGCCCATCAGCACCTTGACCATGTCCGGCCACGGCAGGTCGGCGATCCGCGTCTGGTTGTAAAACGACGTCTGGCTGAACCAGTAGTACGTCGCGAGCGTGCCCCCGGCCGCCGGGCTGGGGAGCCCCTGGAAATGGCGCTTGGGCGCGCCGCCCTGCATGACGTTGAAACGCGCGAGCCGGATCAACGGCGCAGGCCGTGAACAGGAACACCAGCAACCACCAAGCCCCGCCTTCGCGATCGAGGACGGAGTAGTAGATGATCATCGCCGGCGCCAGCCCGAAGGAAATGGCGTCGATGAGTGAGTCGAGCTCCACGCCGAACCGGCTCCCGGTGCCCGTGGCGCGGGCGATCCGGCCGTCGAACGCGTCGCAAACGCCGCCCAGCACGATGAACAGCACCGCCCGCGCGAACTCGGCCATGCGACGCCGAGACGATCGCGAAGATGCCGAAGAACAGATTGCCGAGCGTGAACCCGTTGGGCAGGGCAGGGGCGGCACGGCGCACGTCGGACCGCCGAAGCCGCCGCGCCACGACTCGCTTGACCGGATTCACCATTGGTTCCCCGGGCGAGTCCCGCTCAGCGTGCCCACTCGGCGATGACTGTGACGCCCGCGATGTCCGCTGTCCCACCGCGACGCGCACGGTCGCGTCGAGCGGAAGGAAGACGTCTACGCGTGACCCGAATCGGATGATTCCCATGCGCTCTCCCTGGACAGCCGCGTCACCTTCCCGGCTGTAGGTGACGATCCGCCGCGCGATGAGTCCCGCGATTTGCCGTACCGAGTACCCGCCGGTCGCCCGTCATGGCGATACCGACCGACCGCTGCTCGTTCTCCAGGCTGGACTTCTCGGCAGCCGCGTTCAGAAACTTACCCGGATTGTAATGCACGTACCGGACGGTCCCGCTCACCGGGTACCGGTTCACATGCACGTTGAAGACGTTCATGAAAATGGAGATCCGTCGCGCCGGGCCGTGAAAGAACATCGGCTCGTCCACGTCGGTCACCATGACGACGCGGCCATCGGCCGGGGCAATGACGAGGCGATCACCGCGGTCACCGATCCGCTCCGGATCGCGGAAAAAATACGCCACCCACAGCGTGAGCAGCGCGAGCACGAAGGCCAGCAGCCAGATCGGCCACGACCGCCGGGCGAGCGCGGTGGCGAGCGCCGCGGCCGCCAGGACCGCCGCGATCGCGATGAACACGTACCCCTCGCGCGCGAAGTTCATGCGGCGGGTCCGCCCACTGCGGCCGCAAGGGGCGCCCCCGTCAGCCGGCGGAACGCGTCGAGGTAGCGTGCACTCGTCGCCTCGACGACCGCCGGTGGCAGCACCGGTGCCGGCGCGTCGCCGTTCCAGCGGCCCGCGCGCCGCTCGGCATCGAGATAGTCGCGCAACGGCTGCTTGTCGAAACTCTGTTGCGTGCGTCCCGGCGTGTAGTCCGCGGCGGGCCAGAAGCGCGAGCTGTCGGGAGTCAGCACTTCGTCGATCAGCAGGATGCGGCCGTCGATGTGGCCGAACTCGAGTTTCGTATCCGCGATCAGGATCCCGCGCTCGGCGGCCAGGCGCGCGGCCCTGGTCGTACACGATGCGGGTCCGCCGCTCCAGCTCCGCGGTCACGCTGGCGCCGACGATGGCCGCCATCTGCGTCGTGCTGATGTTCTCGTCGTGGCCGTGTTCCGCCTTGGTCGCCGGCGTGAAGCGGGCTGGCTCCAGCCGGTCGCTCTCCCGCAAGCCCGGGCGCAGGCGCTCCCCGCCGACCGGCAAGCCCGCCTGGTACTCCTTCCACGCCGAGCCGGACACATACCCGCGGATGACGCACTCGACCGGATACACGGTGGTGCGCCGGACGAGCATCGCCCGCCCCACGAGGAGCGCGCGATGCGGCGCCAACGCCGGGACCGCCGCGACGATGGCGTCCGGGTCGGCGCTGATCAGATGATGGTCGATCCGGGTGCCCAGGTGATGGAGCCACCACGCGGTCAGCTGCGTCAGCACCGCGCCCTTGTGCGGCACCGGCTCGCGCATCACGACGTCGAACGCGCTCACGCGATCCGTCGCGACGAGGAGCAGACGCTCGGCGTCCACCTCGTATACGTCCCGCACCTTGCCTTCGCGGAGGCGCGCGCAGCGGCAGGTCCGTCGTGCGGACCACCGGTCCTACACGCGACAGGCGTCATACGCGAACTCCCGACGGCGCTGCCGCCTCGGCTTGCTCACCGGCGAGCAGCGGCCCGGCCACCACGGACAGGAAGTCGTCTACCTGCTCGGCGGCTCGGCCGACGTACCGCCGTGGATCGATGGCGTGGCGCAGGTCGTCCGCGCGCCGCGGGAAAGGCGGGGTCGGCGGCCAGCCGTTCCAGCATGTCGTTACGGCGAGCGCCGTCCTTCACGGCGCGGGCCGCCGCCATGCTGTGCCGGCGGATCGTCTCGTGTGCCGCCTGGCGATCGCCGCCCGCGCGAACCGCGCGCACGATCAGCTCCTCGGTGGCCATGAATGGCAGCTCGTCTTCGACCCGCTGGCGGATCCGCGCCGGATGCACCTCCAGCCCGCCGGCAATGTTGGCCATGAGGACGAGGATCGCGTCGGCGGCGAGAAACCTCTCCGGGAGCACCAGGCGGCGATTGGCGCTGTCGTCCAGGGTCCGCTCGAAATACTGCACACTGTGGGTTTGGTTGGCGTTGGCTTCGAGGGACTGTGCGAATCGCGCCAGGCCGGCGATGCGTTCGGAGCGCATGGGGTTCCGCTTGTAGGCCATCGCGGACGATCCGACCTGCTCGTGCCTCGAATGGCTCCTCGATCTCCCCGAACGCCTGCAGGAGGCGGATGTCGCCGCTGAACTTCGCGGCGCTCGCGGTGATCCCCGCCACGACCGCGAGCACGCGCGCGTCGAGTTTCCGGGAATACGTCTGCCCGGTGACCGCCAGCGCGCGCGCCGAACCCGAACGCGTGGGTGACCCGGACATCCAGCTCGCGGACCTTGTCGTGATCGCCGTGAAACAGCTCGAGATAACTGCCCTGCGTGCCCGTCGTGCCCTTGATGCCGCGGAACGGAAGCGTGGCCACGCAGTGGTCCAGATCGGCGAGATCGAGGACGAGATCCTGCATCCACAGCGTCGCGCGCTTGCCCACGGTCGTCAACTGTGCCGGCTGCAGATGCGTGTAGCCGAGCGTCGGCTCCGCGCGCCACTCGCCGGGCGAACGCGGCCAGCGGCCGCAGCACCTGCACGATATGACGGCGAAGGATCGCGAGCCCGGAGCGGAGCTGGATCAGGTCCGCGTTGTCCGTGATGTCGGCGCTCGTGGCGCCGAGATGAATCACGCGGCGGGCCGCCGGTGCCGCGTCGGCGAACGCGTGCACGTGCGCCATCACGTCGTGGCGGAAACGCTGCTCGTACGCGGCCACGGCCTGGAAATCGATGTCGTCCAGGTGGGCCCGCATGTCATCGATCGCGGATTGCGGCACGTCGGCGCCCAGGGCGCGCTCGGCTTCGGCGAGGGCGAGCCACACCCGCCGCCAGAGCCCGTGCCGCGTCTGGGGCGACCACAGCGCCGTCATCTCCGGCGACGCGTAGCGTTCAGCCAGCGGAGAGGTGTAGCGCGCGTGACGCTCCGCCGGTACCGCGCCGTTGGGAGGCGCGCTCATTGTATGCTGAAGTCCGTCGTGTAGACCTGGCCGTTGTGCTCGAAGTACATGCGGATGGGACCGCGCCCGCCATAGTAATTTAGCGCCTCGGCAGCCCGGTCGGCGGATTCGATCGGCGTCCGGTTGACCTGCACGATCACGTCGCCGGCCCGGATGCCCAGCTCGTCGGACACGCGGGGCGTCACGCTGTAGATCACCGCACCGTGATTGCTCCGGACGTTGCGCTCGGACCGGATCGCCGGCGTCAGCGTGACGAGCTGCAGCTCCTTCAGGACCGCGACCTTGGGCGCGTTCACCTCCGGCAGGTCCGCCACCGTCACAGTCGCCGTAATGTCCTGGCCGTTGCGGCGGACGGTGAGCGGGACGGAATCCCCGACGCGCAGATCGAGCAGCTCGGCTTCCCAGTCGTACGGGTTGTGCAGATCGCGCCCCCGGGAGCGGACAATCACGTCGCCGGGCTTGAGCCCCGCGCGATCCGCGGGCGAACCCGGCGCCACCGACCGGATCGTGACGCCGCCGGTCAGCATGGTACGCGAGGTCGCCGCGTCGGGGAGCCGCAGCTGCACGCCGATCCACGGACGGCGCACCGCCCCGTGCGCCAGCAAGTCCTCGGCGACGCGCCGGACCCGGTTGATGGGAATGGCGAATCCCAGTCCGACCGAGCCACCGGTCGGCGTGTAGATCGAGCTATTGACCCCGACGACTTCGCCCAGCGCGTTGACGAGCGGACCGCCCGAGTTCCCCGGATTGATCGAGGCGTCCGTCTGAATCATGTCCACGTAGACGCCGCCCCCCTCGACCTGGCCCACGAGATTCCGGCCCGTGCCGCTGATCACGCCTGCCGTCACGCTCGGCTCGGTGTTGCCGAGGAAGAATCCGTATGGATTGCCGATCGCGATGGCCCATTCACCGATGATCAGGTCATCGGAAGTGCCGAGCGGCGCGACCGGGAGGTGCTGCGCGTCGATCCGCAGCACGGCCAGATCGTTGGTCTCATCGACGCCGACGACTTTCGCCGGGTAGGTCGTGCCGTCGCGGAGCGCCACGCGGACCGCCGTCGCACCACTGACTACGTGCGCATTGGTGACGATCACGCCGTCGGGCCGGATGATGAATCCCGAGCCCAGTCCCTGCGTGGTGCGATCCGATCGTCCGCCAAAGAACGCGTCGAATGGGTTGGTCGCCTGTGCGGTCGCTTCCGTCTGCACGGTGACCACCGCCGGCGACACGCGAGCAACTGCCTCGGTAATGGGCGTCCGTCGGGCGGCCAGTCCGGCGCGTCCGGAGCCTGGTGCCCGAGGTGCCGTGTCCCGCGGCGGCCGATCGGTACGCGCGGCCACTGTCTGTGCGGCGGCATCGGCCGAGATCGCGCCTCCGGGTCCGCACGCCGTCAGGCCGGCGAACGCGAGCGCCAGTATCGCCGAGATCATGCCGGTGCGCATCCTGGTCAGACCGTGGCGCGGGGCCGATGGTGCACGCTCAGATCGCGCAGGAACTGGTCCAGGCCGCGATCGGTCAGCGGATGTAGTAGCAGCGCCTTCAACACCTCCGGCGCAACCGCCATCACATCGGCGCCCGCTTCCGCGCACCGCGCGAACTGCACCGCGTGTTGCGGCAGCGCCGCGAGCACGTCGCATTCCATGCCCTGCGCGGCGAAGAGCGCCGACACGGACCGCACGACGTCGGTGCCGTCCTGGCCGAACGTGTCGAGCTGGTCGAGCGCGATAGCGACCATGAAGGCGCCGGCCTTGGCGGCCAGCACCGCCTGCGCAGTGGTGAAGACGAGGGTGGCCACGACGCGCACGCCGTCCGCCCGCAGACGACGCATGGCGCCGACCGCCTCTTCGATCAACGGGATCTGCACCAGGACCTGATCCGAGATCTTGGCCAGCTCTCGCGCGTCCCGGTAGATGTCGGCGGCGGTCACCGCGCCGACAGTCGCACATACCGGCCCGGTCGTGGCCCGGCAGATCTCGGCCAGCAATCCCCGCTCCTCGCCATCCCCGGCGACGTCGCGCAGGGCGCCGGGCGAGGTCATCACGCCCTCAGCGAGCCCGCTGTCGATCGCCCATTGTACATCCCCCACCGACGCCGTCGAGACGAAAATCTTCATCGGGTCCGCCTGTATTGGTGGTGGTCGGTGGCTGGGTGCGGCTTGCTCACGCGATCTGTCACGCGATCTCCCGGTACAGGCCGCGCGGGTATTCTACATGCTCGAGGCACAACGCGTGTGGGGGAGCGGGTGGCGACACACCGGCGTTGTCGGGCGCGACCAGCAGGTCCTCGACGGCCGTCCGCGGACGCACCCCCGACGCCGCCGCGACCATTGTCCCCACGACGAAGCGCACCATGTGGTGCAGGAATCGGTTGGCCTCGATCTCGAAGGTCAATCCGCCGGGGTGGTCTCCCCAGCGGGCACTGTGCACGATGCATCGATGGTCGTCGGTCTCCGGCGCCGTCCCGCGGACGGCGTAGGCGCGGAAGCAGTGATCGCCGATGATCGCGTCCGCGGACTGGTCCAGCGACTCGCGGTCGAGGGGGCGCCGGACTGCCCACTCCCAGCGCGCCCGAAACGGCGATTCCGCGTCCGCGTCCGTTCCCACGCGATAACTATACCGGCGGGCGAGCGCGCTATACCGGGCGTTGAACGAGGGCTCCATGTCGTGCGCGGCCACCACCCAGACATCGTCCGGAAGCAGCGCATTCACCGCGCGGCGCAGCTTCTCCACCGTCCACGCCTCCGGCACCGTCGCGCTGACCGCCTGGCCTCGCGCGTGGACGCCGGCATCCGTCCGGCCAGCGCCGGTGGCCCGGATATGCGTATTACACAGGCGGGTCAGCGTCTCCTCAATCACCCCTTGGACGGTTCGGGCATCCGGCTGGCGCTGCCATCCCGCGAATTGGGCCCCGTCATAGTGGAGGACGAGCTGAACCGTGCGGTCCGACATCTCGGTCAACTTACCAGGGGCCACCACTATCGTCTATACCACGACGGACGCGCGCGAAGCGACGGACGCGCGCGAAGCCGTACGACTTCGATTGATCCCCGACTCGGCGCACCACGCGCGCCCACATCCCGGCATGCCACCTCGGACACTCGGTTCACTCGCCCACGCCCTCGCCACGGCCCCTGATCTGGACGCGGGCCTCGTGGCGTTGGGTGAAGGTCTCGCCGAAGTCGACCGGTCCGCGTCGATGGCGCTCCTTCGCTACGATGGACGTCGTGAGATGCTTGTCGACCGGCTGACTCCGGCCGGCGGGCGCGTCAACTGCACGCCGGTTGAGACCACCTTTGATCACCTGCCCGGGCCGATCCGGCAGGCGGTGTCGAATGGCGGCCAGTTTGTGGATCTGGCCGAACAGTCCGCCGAGTACGCGCGGCTGTTCGGGCTCGCTCCAATGCCGGATGGCCAGTTGGCGCTCCGGGGCGTGCTCTTCGACGGGCACCTCGCGGCCATCGTGGCCCTCTATGAGCCGAAGAAGATCTTCGGCACGCGCGCGGCGGAGCGGTTCGCGCCGGCGATCGCGTTGTTCGAGCTGGGTTTTATCCGCTTCGCGGAGCGCGACGCGCGAGACGAGGCCGTACGGACGCTCGAGGACGTCACCCAGCGCGTGCACGGGGAATACGTCAAGAAGCTCGCGGGGCTCGAGCGCCAGTTGGTGGCGGCGCGGGGCGAGGCGCGCGCCGGCCGCGCGACACCCGGGGCCCCCGATCCCGCCCAGATCGTGGCCCTCGAGCGCGAAGCCGCGCGGGCGAGTGAGGACGCGCGGCGCGCGATGCGCCGGGCCGACGCGGTCGAACAGCAGGTTACCGCCGCGGTGGGCCAGCTGCAGCAGTCGCACGTGGAATTGCACCGGCGGAGCGAGATGCTGCGCCAGAAGACGCGCACGCTGTACCTGATCGACAAAGTGCTGACGCTTGACAACCGGGCCAACGATCCACGCAAACTGGTCGACGGCCTGCTCGCTCTGGTCGGCGACGACATGCAGGCACAGCGTTGCTCGCTGATGCTGCGTGCGCCCGAGCCGGGCTATCTGTATCTGGCGGCGGCCCGCGGTCTGGCGCCGCACATTGTCGAGGGCTCCCGGATCGCGATCGGGGAGGGGGTGTCCGGGCGCGTCGCGGCGACGCGCGAACCGCTGCTGGTGCAGGACGTGGCGGAGGCCCCGTCGCATCCGCTGCTACAGGATCAGTATTTTACGACGGGATCGTTCATCAGCTTTCCGCTGATCTACCACAATGAACTGGTCGGCGTCGTGAATCTCACCAATCGGGCGCAACGCGGTGTGTTCATCGAGGAGGATGTCGAGCGGGTGCGGTTACTGGCCCTCGTCATTGCGCTGGTCGTGCTCCATGCGCGTTTGGCGGACCGCTTGATGCGCATGTTGCACGTCGCGTGACGGCGTCATCGCCGGGCGCGCCGCTCGGCAGCGGCCTCGCCGGCGCGCTCCGCACCATCGCCGGCGGCGAATCCCTCGATGAAGGGGTCGCCGGTGAGGCATTCGATGCGGTGATGGCGGGTGCGGCCACGCCCGCCCAGATCGGCGCGCTGCTCATGGGGATGCGCGCCCGCGGTGAAACGCCGGCGGAGCTCACGGGGGCGGTGCGGGCGCTGCGCCGTGCGATGGTGCCGCTGCCGGCCGACCGTCCAGACGAACTCGTGGACACCTGCGGGACGGGCGGAGGCGTGGTCACCACGTTCAACATCTCGACCGTGGCCGCGTTCGTGGCCGCCGGCGCCGGCGTACGCGTGGCCAAACACGGCAACCGCTCGTACACCTCACGGTGCGGCAGTGCGGATCTGCTCGAAGCACTCGGGATTCCGCTCGATGCACCAGTTCCCGTCATGGCCCGCGTCCTCGCCGATGCGGGGATCGTGTTCCTGTTCGCGCCCGCGATGCATCCGGCGATGCGATACGTCTCGCCGGTCCGGCGCGAGTTGGGCGTTCCGACTCTCATGAACCTCGTCGGTCCCCTGGCCAACCCCGCCGGAGTCCGGCGGCAGGTCATCGGGGTGTCCGATCCTCAGCGGCTCGCGCTGGTGGCCGCGGCGTTGCGCGCCCTCGAGTCCACGCACGCACTCGTGGTGCATGGGACGCCGGGTCTCGACGAGATCTCTCCGCTCGGCCCGACGCGAGTCGTCGAGGTCCGGCCGGATGGCGAGCGGTATTGGACCATCGAGCCGCACGAGTTCGGCCTCGACGGGGGCGCACCCAGCCATCTCGAGTGTGGCGACCCCACGATGAATGCCGGCATCGCGACAACGATCCTGTCGGGGCAGGGCCCCGCGGGTGCCCGTTGCGCCGTCGCGCTCAACGCAGCGGCTGCGATCTACGTGTCCGGACGGGCGCCGTCATTTCCGGCGGCCGTCGCCATCGGCGTCGATGCGTTGGACCGCGGTCTTGGACTAGCTGCACTCGATCGCATGCGCGCAGCGTACGCCGCGCACGTGATGGCCCGTCAGTAGCTCCTCAGCCTCTCAGTAGCGGCGCAGCACGCCCACGACGATCCCCTGAATCGCCACGTCCCGCTCGTGGACGTAGATCGGAGCGACGGTGTCATTGGCAGGCTGCAGCCGGATTCGCCCATCCCGCTCCCGATAGAGCTTCTTGACGGTCGCCCCGGCGCCATTGAGGAGGGCAATGACCATCTCGCCATTGTCCGCGGCCTTGCGCTCATGCACGACCACGAAGTCCCCATCCCGGATCTGCTCGTCGATCATCGAGTTTCCGCGCACACGGAGCACGTAGTGGCCGCCGCCCCGGCGGACATAACTCTCCGGGACCGCAATCGTTTCGCTGGACTCGACCGCCTCGATCGGGGCTCCCGCGGCCACCAGCCCGAGAAGCGGGAGCTCGACCGCCCGCGGGTAGGCGTCGGACGGAAGGATCTCGATCGCGCGGCTTTCGTTGTAATTGCGACGGATGTAGCCCTTGCGCTCCAGATTGCTCAGGTGCTCGTGGACCGTCGCGAGCGAGTTATAGTTGAATTGCGCAGCGATCTCCTCGAAGCTCGGCGCGTACCCATAGGACTCGGAGTACGTCTCGAGGAAGTTGAGGATCTCACGCTGCCGTTTTGTTAGCGCCATGGCTGACCTCGGTACTGCGTTAGCTCGGCGGCCGGTTGCCCGAACAATATCCGAAGCCCACGTTAGCCGAACAAGCCCCGAAGTGCAAGTCTCCAGCGCGTGGTCTCCCCCGTCGGGCACTCTGGGATCGCTCGTCGCCGCAGCGATCCTCCGGGTCGCGGCACTGCATCCGCGGCGTGCCGCGATCGAGCGCAGCGCGAGCGCCGCGCCCGCGCCTCCGGACTTCGCGACCGCACTGGCCGCCCAGACGGACACCGTTGTGTCCGGGTCAACCACATCAGCCCGGACCCTCGCGATCATTGCCGAGATCAAACGCCGGTCTCCGTCCAAGGGGCAGCTTGCGCCTGATCTGCACGCGTCGGAGCGCGCGGCCCGATACGTCGCCGGTGGCGCCGCCGCGATCTCCGTGCTGACGGAGCCCGAGCGCTTCGGCGGCAGCCTGGACGATCTGCGTGAGGTCTCCGCGACCGTGCCGGTTCCCGTCCTGCGGAAGGATTTCATCATCGACCCGCTCCAGCTGTGCGAAGCCCGCGCGCTCGGCGCATCCGCCGCATTGCTCATCGTCCGGGCGCTGGGCCCGCGCCAACTCATCACGCTCGCCGCCGCCGCCCGCGGCGCCGGCATCGAGCCGCTGGTCGAAATCCGCGACGAGCGGGAGCTAGACCAGGCACTCGCCGCCGGGGCACGCGTCATTGGGGTCAACAATCGGAATCTCGAGACGTTGGAGGTCGACCCCGGCACGGCCGCACGCGTCATCCCGCTGATTCCCACGGGCATCGTCGCCATCGCCGAGAGCGGGGTGACGACGCGTCGTGATGCAGAAGCCGCGGCGACGATCGGTGCCGACGCCATTCTCGTCGGATCAGCGCTGTCGCTGGCATCTCGATGGCGCCGCGGCGGTACGGGCGTTGGCCGGTGTCGCCCGCGGCCACCGCGCCGCGGGGTGACGGGGCGCGCGTGACATCGTGACGGATATCAAGTTTTGCGGGATGACCCGCGCCGAGGACGTCCTCGCCGCCGCGGAGTTGGGCGCTGCCTACGTCGGGTGTGTGTTCGCTTCCGGCCCTCGCCGGCGCACCGCCTCCGAAGCCGCCAGCCTGTTCGTGGCGCTGTCCGGACCACGCGCGCCGCGGCGAGTGGGAGTGTTCGCGCCGGACACGGGACGTCGCGAGTCCGCATCGTCCGGGATCGAAGAGGTGGTAGCTCGCGTAGCCCTCGATATCGCCCAGGTTCACGGCGAGACGTCGCCAGCGGCGATCGCTGCGCTCCGGGCGCGACTGCGGGAGAGCCACCCCTCCCGGGAAGTCTGGGCGGTCGTCCGGTGCGAGGACGGACGATTGCCATCCGGCCTGGCTACGCTGTGGGCGGCCGCTGACGCACTCCTCCTCGACGCCCACGTGCCGGGTGTGCTCGGTGGCACCGGCACCACGCTCCCCTGGCAGGCCATGGCGGCCAGCGTGCGCGCGGCGCGGCGAGATGCCGGCCCGGGCGCCCGGCTGATCGTCGCAGGCGGCCTCACCCCCGGCAACGTCGCCGCCGCCGTCGCGGCGCTGCAGCCCGATGTTGTCGACGTGTCGTCCGGCGTGGAGCGCGCGCCGGGCATCAAGGATCACGATCGCATGCGCGCGTTCGCCGAGGCGGTGCGCACCGCCTCGGTGGCCGCGTCCTCCCTGTCCTCTCCTATCCCATGACCTCCCTCGCCCAACACGATCGCTTCGGCATTTTTGGCGGCCGGTACGTCCCCGAGACACTCATCCCGGCCCTGGATGAGCTGGATGAGGCCCTGGATGCTGCCCTGGGCGACCCGGCCTTCACCGCCGAATTCGACGACCTGCTCCGGAACTACGTGGGCCGCCCGTCGCCCCTCAGTACCGCGCCGCACTTCTCCGCCCGGGTAGGCGTCCCCGTCTATCTCAAGCGGGAGGACCTCAACCACACCGGGGCCCACAAGATCAACAACACCATCGGCCAGGCCCTCCTGGCCCGGCGGATGGGGAAGCGCCGGATCATCGCCGAAACAGGGGCTGGCCAGCACGGTGTGGCGACGGCCACGATTTGTGCCCGATTCGGGCTGGAATGCGTCGTGTACATGGGCGCGGAAGACATGCGCCGGCAGGAGTTAAACGTGTTCCGCATGCGGTTGATGGGGGCCAAAGTGGTGCCGGTCCTGAGCGGAACCCGGACGCTCAAGGACGCTACTACGGAAGCCATCCGCGACTGGGTCACGACGGTCAATTCCAGCCACTACATCATCGGGTCGGTCGTGGGTCCGGCTCCCTATCCACGCATGGTGAAGGAATTTCAATCGGTCATTGGTCGTGAGGCGCGCGCACAGATGCTCGAGCGGGCGGGACGCCTGCCGCGCACCGTCGTGGCGTGTGTCGGCGGCGGGTCCAACGCGATGGGCATCTTCGCGGGGTTCGTGGATGATCCGGATGTGGAGCTCGTCGGCGTCGAGGCCGCGGGCGAAGGCCTCGACAGCGGCCGGCATTCGGCGTCTCTGGCCCGGGGCACGCCTGGCGTCCTGCACGGCGCCTACAGCTATCTCCTCCAGGATGCCGCCGGACAGGTGCACCCCGCACACTCGATCTCGGCGGGCCTCGACTACCCGGGCGTCGGTCCCGAGCACTCGAGTCTCAAGGACTCCGGGCGCGCCACCTACGTGGCGGTCTCGGATGCCGATGCGTTGGCGGGCTTCCAGTTGCTGAGCCGTGCCGAGGGGATCGTCCCCGCGCTCGAGACGGCGCACGCGATCGCGTGGGTCGACAGCCAGGCGGGCCGGTGGAGCGCCGACGATGCGGTGCTCGTGTGCATCAGCGGACGCGGCGACAAGGACGTGGCGCAAGTGAGCGCCCTCGGCATCGCGGACGCGTGACGGCAGGCGTCGCCCTCCCCCCAAACCGGGTCAGCGGAGGAGCGCCCCGTCCTTCGGCGGAAACGCCGGCCGTCGAGACGCCGTTCCCCACGGGTCCGATCGAGGAGCTCCTCAAGATCCTCGTGAAGGGAGTGCGCGCGCATCAGCTGTACATGCACAACAATCCCACGTACCTGCGCGCGCTCGAGATGCTGCGCGCCGCGTTCGGACCGGTGTGGGAGCAGACCGAAGAGTTCCGCCTGGTGGTCACGGAGTCCGACTTCGTGTGGGAAGGCGCCGTCGTGCTGCGCGAGACCAGCAAGACCTCCGACAGCCTCCCGTGGGTGTTCTACAAGGACGGCGTCCGTGAGCTGCAGTTCCAGAAAGGGTTCGAGCAGGATGACCTGGTCACGTTCCTCGACATCGTACAGCGCGTCCGCCGCAACTCGCCGGACGAAGATGACCTGCTCGTCATGCTCTGGGAGCATGACCTGCTGTACCTGCGCTACAAGTACGTCGAGCTGGCGGAAGACGGTGCCCTGGGCGCGGGGGAGCTCACGCCGAAGTTCGAGACACACGCTATCGAGCCGCCGCGGCCGGATGATCCGAGCCGCCCCGAGGAGACGCTCCTCGAGTCGCGGCCCGGACTGATCAATCTCGAGAACTTCGACACGACGCTGTATTTCCTCGATGACACCGAGGTCGCCTATCTCCGCGACCTGGTCGAGAAGGAGTACGCCAGCGACCTTCGTCAGAATGTGTTGGCCATCCTCCTCGACATCTTCGAGGTCCAGGCCGACGCGCCGGTGCGCGATGAGATCGTCGGCATCTTCGACTCGCTCATCCTGCACTTCCTGTCGGCGGGTGAGTTGCGCGCGGTCGCGTATCTCCTGCAGGAATCCCAAGTCGCCGCCGCCCGCGCCAAGGGTCTTGCGCCGGAGCAGCGCGACCGCCTCGCCGCCGTACCCGACCGGCTCAGCCAGATGGAAGCGCTCTCGCAACTTCTCGAGTCCCTCGATCAGGCCCGCGCACTCCCCCCGCAGGAAGATCTCACTGCGCTCTTCGACCAGCTTCGCCCACGCGCGCTCGAGACGCTCTTTGCGTGGCTGCCGCGCATGCAGGACGCGCAGGTCCGCACCCTGCTGCAGTCTGCGGCCACTCGCCTCACCGCGGCCAATACGGCCGAACTCGTGCGGCTGATCGGCAGCACCGATGCGGCCGTCGCCGCGGAAGCGATCCGGCGCGCGGGCGCGCTCCGCAGCACCGCCGCCGTGACGCCACTGGTCCGCCGGCTGACCGACCCCGACCCGGCAATCCGCCTTGGCATCGTCCAGGCATTGGCGGAAATCGGTTCGGCTGGCGCCCTGCAGGGGTTCGAGCGGGCGATCGAAGACGCGGACCGCGACGTCCGGGTCGCGGCCGCACGAGCGTTGGCGACACGGGCCTACCGCCCCGCGCTCCCGCGCGTCGAGGCGGTCGTCAAGGGTAAGGCGCTGCGCGACGCGGATCTGACTGAGAAGATGGCGATGTTCGAGGCGTATGGCTCCATGTGCGGCGATGCCGGCATTTCGTTGCTCGATGGCATGCTCCACGCCCGCGGGTTCCTGCGCCGCCGCGAAGACGCGGAAGCCCGTGCCTGCGCGGCCATGGCGCTCGGCCGCGTCGGGACGGACAAGGCGATCGCGAGCCTGCGGAAGGCGACGGACGAGAAGGATGTGGTGGTGCGAAACGCCGTCAACAAAGCGCTCCGTGGAGGCGTCCCATGAGCGCGCCCCCAGCCCGTGGCAACGGGACGCGCACGAGTGGTCCCCGCGCGGAGCCCGTGACTCCCGCCGGCGCCGGCGCGGCCGGCAGTCCGGCCCGTCGGGGCGTGAAGGCGCGACCGGCCCGCGGCGGACCCGCGAGATCACGAATCCCCACCGCAACGAGGCCGGATCCGACGCCGCGGTCCGGCGCCGCGGACGCGCGTTCATTCTGTCGTTCTACGGCGCGCTGCGGGCGATCAAACTGTATCCCGTCGAGAACGACGCGGTGGTCAAAGCGCTGGAGGACCTCACCAGCATCACGCAGGGCCTGCTGCAGCAGGAACACGATCTGGAGTTTCGGACGGGTGGTGAGTTCATCTTCATCAACGCGACCCGGCTGCGTCTCGATCTCGATAACTATGCGAGCTTCAGCCAGCTCCTGACGATGTTCCGCGGCGCCGGGATCGGATCGCTGCGGGTGGCGGAGACGGTGGGGCCCCGCGACTGGCTGGTCTTCCTGTCACTGGTGCAGGCGCCCGGCGACGACGATCCCGAGCAGCGCTTCCAGCAGATCACCGCCAAGCTCACCATGGCCAACGTCTCGGCGTTCGAGCTGGCCCCGCCCGCGCTCGGCGGCGCCGCGGACGGACTCGGCGAACGCCAGCAGACCAAGGAAGCGGCGAAGCGGACGTACGCGCAATCGGTGTCGGTGTCCAAGGAAGTGATCCACTCGGTCCGCATGGGACGCGCGCCCAACATCAAGAAGATCAAGCGCGTGGTGCAGGCGATCGTGGACCAGATCCTCAACGAGGAAACCTCGCTGTTCGGGCTGACCACCCTCCGGGACTACGACGAGTACACATTCACGCACAGCGTGAATGTCTGCATCTTCGCGGTGGCCCTTGGGCGCCGCCTAGGACTCAGCAAGCTCCAGCTGTACGATCTCGGACTCGCCGCGCTCTTTCACGACATCGGCAAGGCGCGCGTCCCGCTCCATGTGCTCAACAAGGCGGAACAGCTGTCCGAGGCCGATTGGCGTGCGATCTCTAACCACCCGTGGCTGGGCGTCCTGTCGCTCTTCCAAATGCGCGGGGCGACTGATCTGCCGTACCGCTCGATGGTCGTGGCGTACGAGCACCACATGAAGCACGACATGACGGGATATCCGCGGCCGGTGCGCCCGCGCGATATGAGCATCTTCAGCAAGATCGTCGCGGTGGCCGACGGCTTCGACGCGGCGACGACGCACCGCGCCTATCAGGGTGAACCGATGTCGCCCGCCGCCGTCATCCAGGAGATGCGCGACAATCCGAAACGAGGCATGGACCCGGTCGTGGTCAAGGCGTTCATGAACCTCCTGGGCCTCTACCCCGTCGGCACGGTCGTCGTCCTCGATACGTTCGAGCTGGGGATCGTGCACGCCACGAATCCCAATCCCGACCTCATCTCCCGCCCGATCGTGCGGGTGGTCTCGGATGCGCAGGGCAACGTGCTGTTTCCGGGAGAGCTGGTGGATCTGGCGAGGCAGCTCGAAGGCGGCGTCTGGGCCCGGACGATCATCAAGACGGCGGATGCCGCCCGCTATGGCATTCGCGTCGCGGATTACTTCGTATGATGTTCGTATGATGCTGAATCCGATTACCCAACGCTTCACCGACCTGCGCGCCCGCAACCGCCGCGCGCTGGTGTGCTACCTGACCGCGGGCCATCCCGATGAAGCGCGCAGCGTCGAGCTGCTGCGAGGCGTCGCCGCGGCGGGGGCCGATCTCATCGAGGTCGGGATCCCGTTCTCCGACCCGCTGGCCGATGGCCCGGTCATCCAGGCGAGTTCGCAGCAGGCGCTCGCACAGGGCATGACTTTCGACCGCGCACTCGCTCTCATCGCGCGCGCGGCCGTCGATGTCCCGGTCATCGTCTTCAGCTACCTCAATCCGCTCCTTGCCGCGGGTCCCGATGCGCTCCGGCGCGCCGCGGACGCGGGCGCGAGCGGGGTGCTCGTCACCGACCTCCCCGTGGGTGCCGACCCGCCGCGGGAGGCCTGGTTCGGTGACAGCCATCTCGGCCTTCATTCGTCTCGTTGCCCCGACGACGCCGGCCGCCCGGATGTCGGAGATCGCGCGCCACGGGAGTGGGTTCGTGTATCTGATCAGCCGTCTCGGTGTCACCGGCGCTCGCGCGGAGTTGCCTCCTGAGTTGCCGGCGACGGTTGCGCCGCCTCCGGGCCGCGACGACGCTGCCCATCTGTGTGGGCTTTGGCATCGCACGGCCAGAGCACGCGGCGTCCGTTGGGCGAGTGGCCGACGGCGTGGTCGTCGGCAGTGCGCTGGTCGACGCGGCGGGACGCAGCGTCGACGAAGCCGTCGCGTTTACGGCTGGCATTCGGCGCGGACTCGATGGGATCCAGTGATCACGCGCGTGATCGGGCGCGCCAACGCGCCGGAGCATCTCGCCGGTGAGTAATTTCCTCCACCGGTATACGCGCGCCCTCGGGGTTGTCGGATCGATGGTGCTCATCGCCGCGCTTGCCGCGGACCACCGATGGGTCACCGAGCCCGCGTCACTGCTCGTCCTCGGGCTGGCGACCGTCGCACTGCGCTCAGCGCAGATCCCCCTGACGAAATACTCCGCGCTCAACCTGGTGGGCGCAGTCTCACTCACCGGCGCCCTCGTCTGCGGCGCACCCGTCACCTTTGCCGCCCTCTATCTCGGCGTGTTCATTGCCGACGTATTCGTGCTGCGGAAAACGACGGAGTTTGCCTGGATCAACTCCGGACGCGAGACCATCGCGATCGCCGCCGCCTACGGACTCTTCGCGGGGGCGATGCATTTCAGTGGAACCACGGAGCTGGGGGCGGACGCGGCCTTCGCGGTGGCCGTCTTTGTGGTCGCGTATTTCACGCTGAGCCGGGCGCTGCTCTACTTCAGCCTTCTCGTTCGCGACAAGCTCATGCCGGACGAGCGCGCGCTCATCCTGCGTTACGAGCTCGTCACGTCGGGAGCCGCCACCGCGGCGGCCTGTGCGGCCACGATCGCGATCGCGACGTACGGATGGGGTGCGTGGCCGATCCTGCTCATCATCTTCGCCGCTGGCTACGTGCTCAAGCGGATCCTCGAAGAATCGATCGCCGCCGAGGAGCAGAACATCATCCACGCCATGGAGGACGTGGTCACAGCCGATGTCTCACTCGTCGAGGCATGTGCCCTGATCGAGCGTCTCGCGCACCGGCTCGTGGACTGGACAGACTTCCGCATCTGGCAGATGCACCATGAAGAGCTGCGCCTCGTCTATCGCTCGAGCGATACCACCGAGGATGGCCGCCGGCCGACGGCGGAGGGCGCGCCGCTGGATGCCAAAGCGCTGGGCGAGAACCACGCGCTGCTGCGGAAGCTGGCGCTGGAGTCGGGGCGGCCCGTCATCGTGATCGACGCCCTGCGCGATCGCCGGATCGATGCTCCGCGCCCCGAAGCCCGGAGCGCCGTGGTGGCGCCGCTGCGCTTCGGTGACCGAAACGTCGGGCTGTTCGAGGTCGAGCATCACAAGCGGGCGACATATGGACTCAAGCAGCTCGCCCTGATCCAGCGGGTGGCGAATCAGCTCGCGACGACGCTGCACATTTACGAGTTGCGCCGGCCGCTCCTCGACGCAGTGGCCCGCATGGGAGGCCAGGTCGAGACGCTGGGCAGGTCGGCACGGACCCTGCGCGGAGGCGGCGAGAGCGTCGCCCGCACCGTGGCCGAGATCTCCCGCGGGATCATCGAGGAGACGGACCAACTGGCGCGAAGCCTCGAGGTCACCCGCGTCCTGCACGACGCCACCACTAGCGTCGTGCGAGACGGGAGTGCCGCGGCGGCCGCCAGTCGCCGGGCCACCGACGTGGCGACGGAACATCGCGGGACGATCGCGGCCGCGATCGATCGCCTGGTCAGCGCGAAGGGGTTCGTCGGCGAGAGCTCGATCCAGGTCGACAAGCTCACCCGCACCGCCGCCGAAGTCACGGAGTTCATTGCCGTCATCAAGGAAGTGGCCGAGCAGACCGATCTGCTCGCGCTCAACGCCGCGATCGAAGCGGCGCGCGCGGGTGCGGAAGGCCGGGGGTTCGCGGTGGTCGCCGACGAGGTGCGCAAGCTGGCCGAGCAGAGCTCGCGCGCATCGGCCCGTGCGGCTGACATCATTCTCGGCTTCGAGGAGGAGACGCGCCGCATCTCCGAGCAGATGGAGCGGGGAGAGCGATCGTGGGCGACGCGGAAGGACTGTCCGCCGCGGCGCTGCAGGCGCTCGATGTCATCCTCGAGGCGACGGCCGAGAGTGCCACGCACGCCCGGCGCATCGCGCAGGTCTCGCGAGACCAGGAGCAGGAATGCGCGCGGCTGCAGGACCGGGTGGGCCGCATCGCCAGCATCTCCGACCGCAACCGGTCCGGCGCCGAGGCCGTCACGGCATCGGCCAAGGAACAGGCGTTCGCCCTCGCTGGCCTCGAGAGCGCCACACACGAGTTGCAGAGCGTGGCCGGGTACCTCGGCGACCTCACGCGCCGGATCACGACCACGCGCTGACGGGCCGCGACCCCGGGCCACGCCTTCGGGTGCGGTTCCAATGTTCGCGAAGTTGAACAACCGCTGCAGCACCTTTACGTTCCCGCGGGTGCGCACCCGCGAGGCCGTCACGCTGCAAGGCATGCGGTTTCATGCCCGGGTCGGTGTTCTGGCGCACGAAGCGACGCTGCCGCAGCCCATCGAAGTCGACCTGACGGTGTGGCGCAGCGACGAGGCCGAGGCCGTGATCGACTACCGGATACTCTACGATCTGGTGCAGCGCGCCGCCGGAACCGGCCACACACCATATCTCGAACAGCTGGCGGACCGCATCACGACGGATGCCCTCGGGGTCGCGGGCGTCGCGAGCGTGCGGGTGGCTGTGCGCAAGCCACATGTGATGCTCCCGGGGCCGCTGGCGTATGCCGAAGTGGTGCGGGAGCGGACGCGCGATGACTGACGCAACCGCCCTCTGCACGGGCGACACGGTATATATCGCCGTGGGGTCCAATCTCGGCGACCGCGATGCACACCTCGCGGCGGCCCGCCGGGCACTGGACGCTCTGCCGGGAACCAGCATCGTCGCCGTGTCCGACGTCGAGGAGACTGCGCCGATCGGCCCGGCGGGGCAGGGACCGTATCTCAATCAGGTGGTCGCGATGCACACGTCGATCGAGCCGGTGCCGCTCCTGGGGCACCTCCATGACATTGAGCGCAGCCGGGGACGCGTCCGCCTCGAGCGCTGGGGCCCGCGAACCCTGGACCTGGACATTGTCTGCTACGGAGGCCGCCATATCTCGGACCCCGACCTGGTCGTGCCGCATCCCGAACTGCCGAACCGCGATTTCTGGCAGCGGGAGATGATGCAAGCGGCGGCACGGATCGGTGCGGCGCCGGCAGGCCGGCCATGAGTCCTGCGAAAAAATCCTCCGCCGGACGCGCCGTGGCTGCCGTCGAGGCGCCGGCCGCCACCAAGCCCGCTGGCAATCGCCGGCCGAGTGTTCTCGAGTTCCGCGACAGACGGGTGCGGGGCGAACGGCTGGTCGTCGTGACCGCCTACGACGCGACGTTCGCCCGCCTGGTCCACGAGGGCGGCGCCGACGCGTTGTTGGTGGGGGATTCACTCGGCAGTGTCATTGGCGGTCACCCCACGACCGTGGCGGTCACTCTCGACCAGATGATTTATCACGGAGCCGCCGTGCGACGCGGCGCGCCTGACGCCCTCGTCATCGTCGACATGCCGTTTCTCACCTATCAGGTGAGCGACGAGCGAGCCCTCCTCAACTGCGGGCGGGTGGTGCAGGAGACCGGCGCACAGGCGGTAAAGCTTGAAGGTGGATCGGCGTCCATTGCACGGACGGTCCGGGCGGTCGTCGATCTTGGCGTTCCCGTCATGGGCCACCTCGGCTTCACGCCACAGTCCGAGCATGCGCTGGGCGGTCCCCGCGTGCAGGGACGCGGCGCCCCGGCTGCCGCCCGGCTGGCGGATGACGCGGGCCGGCTCGAAGACGCGGGCGTGTTCGCGATCGTGCTGGAGCTCGTCCCCGCGGCGGTCGCGGAGACCATCACGGCGCGGCTCTCCGTTCCGACCATTGGAATCGGGGCGGGCCCGCACTGCGCAGGCCAGGTGCTGGTGCTGCACGACCTGCTCGGGCTGACCGACCGCTTCTCGCCGAAGTTTCTGAAACGGTACGCCGCGATGGCGGGCGAAGTGCGCGGGGCGGTGCGGGCGTTCGGTGATGACGTGCGGTCCGGCACGTATCCGGACGCGAGCCACAGCTTCTGACCCTGGGAACGCACCGTGCGGATCGTTACCTCGATTACCCAGCTCCGGTCCGTCCTGCGGGCGGCCCGTGCGCGAGGGGACGTCGTCGGGTTTGTGCCGACGATGGGCGCGCTGCACGAGGGACACCTCGCGCTCGTGGATGCGGTGCGTCCCCGCGCCGGGTGCGTCGTCATGAGCATCTTCGTCAACCCACTGCAGTTCGCGCCGAGCGAAGACCTCGCGTCGTATCCACGGACACTCGACAGCGACGCGGCGCTGGCCGCCGCGCACGACGTGGATATCGTGTTTGCTCCGTCCCCCGCGGACATGTATCCGGCGCCCCCCGTCGTGGCGGTCACGCCGGTGGCACCCGGCCCTGGCGAGCTGGCGCTGGACGCTCGCTGGGAAGGGGAGGTCCGTCCTGGTCACTTCGCAGGCGTGCTCACTGTCGTCGCGAAGCTGTTCCACATCGTCCAGCCTGATCTCGCGGCGTTCGGCCGGAAGGATCTCCAGCAACTGACGCTCATCCGCGCCATGGTGCGCGATCTCAACATCCCGGTGGACATCGTGGCGGTGCCCACCGTCCGCGCGCCCGACGGCCTCGCACTCTCGAGCCGGAACGCGTACCTCTCGGAGGCCGAGCGCGTTCGCGCGCTCGCCGTGCCGCGCGCGTTGGATGCCATGGTGCGGGCGTGGACGGAGCATCAGACCTCCGACGCCGCGTCGCTCATTGCGCTGGGGCACGAGGTGCTGTCGCGCGAGCCGGGGGTGACCGCCGACTATCTCGCGATCGCCGAGCCGGACCGGCTGGAACCGATATCCGGCGTGATCCCCGGAGCGGTCGCGATGGTGGCGGCCCGCGTCGGCCGGACGCGCCTCATCGACAACGTGCAGTTCGCCGGCAGTGAGACGTCACGATGACTGGTCCGCGCGCGGACACCCGCGCCGCCACGCCGGCCGATCCAGACACTCCGGTGCCGGCGGCCGCGCCCATCGTGCTACCGCCGTGGGCCGTGGCAGGTAGCCGCCGCCGCGCGCATATCGCCCGGGTCGTTGCGCTCATCGGCACGTGGGCCACGCATCTCCGCGGTCTCGTCGGCGGAACGCCAGGCGTGGCACGATGCCGCCCTGTGGCACGACGCACTGCGCGACGCTCCAGAGGAGGAATTGCGGGCGATTGTTGATGCCAGCGCGCCGTGGATCTTGGGCGAGGTGCCCGGGGGCGTGGGGTTCCTGCATGGTCCTGCCGCGGCCGCGCAATTGGCGGCCGGCGGAGAGCGCCGCGAGCCGGTGCTCGACGCGATCCGGTGGCATACGGTGGGGTCGGCCCACTGGGGCGCAACCGGGCGGGCGCTGTACATGGCGGACTTCCTTGAGCCCGGCCGTGAGTTCGCGCACGAGGAGCGCGCCGTGCTGGCGCAACGCGTGCCGCGGGATTTCGACGGCGTGTTCCGCGACGTCGTTGCACTGCGGGTGCAGTGGGCGACCGACGCCGGAAAGGCACTCGCGCCGCGAACGGTGGAGCTCTGGAACGCGGTCCGATGAAGGTCGAATCGTTCGGCACCGGCGGGCCGCCAACGCTCGCGCGGCGCGCCTGTCGCGCCGTCTCGTCGGGGCGGTCGTCCTCGTCGTTGCGATCGGCGGGGCGCTGGCCGCGGTCGTCGCGCACCGGCATTGGTCCGTAACGACGCCGGCGGTGGTGGCCGGTCCCCGCTTCCAGGGCAGCGACGTCCATGCGCCCGCGGGAGTCCGGATCAAGGTCGAGGTGCTGAATGCGACCCGTCTTCGCGGATTGGGCCGGCGGGCCACGCTCTATCTGCGTGACCACGGATTCGATGTCGTGGCGTTCGGGACGTCCCCGGCGACGCGCGACACGACACTGGTGATCGATCGCTCCGGCCATCCGGCCTACGCGCAGCTGGTGGCGCAGGGATTGGGAGGGGCGCGAGTCGAATCGCACCCCGATAGCTCACGCTACGTGGACGTCAGCGTCCTGGTGGGCGCGGCCTGGCGCCCGCCGGCCCAGCCGTTCTACCCGTAGCTGCCCACACGCCGCGCTGATATCGAGACCGCGGCTCTTCCGGACCGCCACTTCGACGGACCGCGCACGCAGGGTCCGGGCAAACGTGGCCGTCGCGGCAGGCGTGCTCGGTGTGAACCCGCCGGCTTCCGCCCGGATGGAGCGGAATGAGATTCACGAAGGCGCCGCATTGGGCCGCCAGCGCGGCCAGACGCACCGCCTGATCCTGCGTGTCGTTGACGCCGCCCAGCAGGACGTATTCGAACGTCACCCGGCGGACGAAGGTCCGTGCGGCCGCGATCACGTCAGCCAGCGGGTATTTGGTATTGATCGGCATCAGCGTCTGCCGGAGCTCGTCGAGCGGGGCATGGACGGAGATCGCCAGACGAAACTGCTCGGGCCTCGCGGCCAGCGCTTCGATGCCGGGAAGAACGCCCACCGTCGACACCGTGATGTGCCGCGCGCCAATCCCGATCGCCGCGGGATCATTGAGGAGAGTCAGCGCCACGTCGGCGTTGCGCCAGTTCATGAGCGGCTCGCCCATGCCCATGAAGACGACATTGGTGGGACGGAGCGGGGGATCGAGCAGCATCAGCTCGCGCACCTGGCCGGCGATCTCCCACGCCGCGAGGTTGCGCGCGAAGCCCATGGCTCCCGTGGCGCAGAACGCGCATTGCAGCGCGCATCCCGCCTGCGACGAGATGCATGCGGTCAGGCGATTCCCATCGGGGATCGTCACCGTCTCGATGGCTTCGCCGTCGGGCAGGCGAAAGAGAAATTTCCGAGTGCCGTCGGCCGATGCCTGTCGCGTCACGAGGTCGAGTCGCGGCAGGACGAACGCCGCATCGAGCTGTTCGCGGAACGCCACCGGGAGCTCGGAGATGTCCGCGAAGCTCCGCACGGGAGCGGTCCACAACCGGCGCGCCGCCTGGTTGCCGCGATATGCGCCGGCTCCGTGCTCGGTCGCGAACGAACGCAGCCGGGTGAGCACTTCATTGGGACGCAGGTCGAGAAGATTCACTCGGTCCTGCTTCACAGAGTACGAGAGGTTAGTCACGCAAGACCTTATAAAACAATCATTTACTGGCCACGAAGTCGTGCCGGTTCGCAGGCGGCGCGCCTACCGGGTGGCAGCCGGTTGGGTTAGATTGCGCGACAACTCAATGAACAGTAATCGATTGGTGCGGGCGTGACGCGCGGAGCAACGGACAGTTCTGTGCTGGCGACGTCGCTGCGGTCGCGTCTCTGTGGCTCGGTGCGCGCCGCGGACGCGGGCACGAAAGTTCGACTGGGCGGGTGGGTGCATCGGACGCGGGATCTCGGCGGGATCGTGTTCGTCGATCTGCGCGACCGCGCTGGCATCGTCCAGGTGTCGTTCGATCCCCGTTGGACGCCGCCCGATGTGCTGCGTCGTGCCGGATCTGCCGGCGTCGAGAGCGTCGTGCTGGTCGAGGGCGAGATCGCGGCACGCCCGCCGGAATCCCGTAACCCCGAGCTGCCGACCGGCGATGTCGAGGTGCGCGCCACCGGACTCCAGCTCGCCGGACCATCGGTGACGCCCGCGATTCCTGTGGCACGGGGCAAAGGCGAGCAGCTTCCCGCCGAAGAGTTGCGCCTGCGGCATCGCTATCTCGACCTGCGGCGCCCGGAACTGCACGCCAACCTCGAGCTGCGCCACCGCCTCATGCAGACCACCCGCCGGCATCTCAGCGACCGCGGGTTCCTCGAGATCGAGACGCCGATTCTCACCAAGCCGACACCCGAGGGCGCACGCGACTACATCGTGCCCAGCCGGGTGCATGCGGGCGAGTTCTACGCGCTGCCCCAGTCCCCGCAGTTGTACAAGCAGCTGCTGATGATTGCGGGCTACGACCGGTACTTCCAGATCGCGCGCTGCTTCCGCGATGAGGACCTGCGCGCCGACCGCCAGCCGGAGTTCACCCAGATCGACATCGAGGCGGCCTTCGTCCAGCAGCAGGACATCATGGTCGTCGCCGAAGGGCTCATCCGCGAGCTGTTCGCGGAGAGTGGCGCCGGTGCACCGGCCGAGTTCCGGCGCATGTCGTACGCCCACGCGGTGGAGCACTACGGCACCGACCGGCCGGATCTCCGCTTCGGACTCGAGCTGTTCGATGCGAGTGAGGTCTTCCGTGCGAGCGAGTTCGGCATCGCGCGGAGCGCGCTCGGAAGCGGCGGCCGCGTGCGCGGCCTGCGACTGCCCGGCGCGGCCGGCTTCTCGCGCAAGCAGGTGGACGAGCTGGAGGAGATTGCCAAGAGCGCGGGCGCGGGCGGGTTGATCCGTCTCAAGCGCAACGGCGATGTCGTCGAAGGTCCCGCGGCCAAGTTCCTCGGTCCCGACGCGGCCGCCCGCCTCGCGCTCGCCGACGGCGATCTGGCGTTGTTCGTGGCGGGCCCGGACCGGGTCTCCAGTCAGGCACTCGATCGCGTGCGGCACGAATCGGCCCGCCGGCTGTCACTGGTGCGCGAGGCGGCGCTCGAGTTCCTCTGGGTGGTCGATTTCCCGTTGTTCGAGCGCGACGCCACGACGGGCGTGCTGAGCGCCACCCACCATCCGTTCACGTCGCCCCACCCGGACGATCTCCAGTTTCTCGAGAACGACCCGGACCGCGTGCGCGCGGTCGCCTACGATGTCGTCCTCAATGGGACGGAGCTCGGCGGCGGGAGCATCCGCATCCACGACCCGGCCGTGCAGGAGCGCGTGTTCCGCATGCTCGGCATCGACGAAGCCACGGCGCGGCTGCGTTTCGGCTTCCTGCTGGAAGGATTGCGGTCCGGCGCACCGCCGCATGGCGGAATCGCATTCGGATTCGATCGGATCGCGATGCTGCTGGCTGGCGCGTCGAACTTACGGGATGTCATCGCGTTTCCCAAGACGACGGCCGCGCGGGCGCTCTTCGAGGGCGCCCCGTCCGCCGTGCCGTCCGAGGACCTCGACGCGTTGCACATCCGCGTGGCGCCGGACCGCAAATGACGGAGACGGCGGTCACCCATCGGGTGTCCACCGAAGGGGCGGATCTCCTCACCGTGGCCGGCGTCAACGACGCCAACCTCGTCGAGCTGGCCCGGCTGTCGGGCGCCCGCCTCGCGCTCCGCGGCGACCAGCTGTCGGTGACAGGTCCGCCGGCGTCAGTCGACCGCGCCGTCGCCGTGGCCCAGCGCATGGTCGAGCTGGCGCGCCAACGCGAACCGGTCACGCCGGACGACGTGCTCCGGCTGCATGACGATGCGAGCAGCGACGGCCCAGGCGCCGCGACCGTGGCCGAAGGGCAGCGGATCGCTCTGCCGGGGATCCGGACGGTCATCACGCCCAAGACACCAGGGCAGGCCGAATATCTGCAGAAAATTACCGAGCACGACATCGTCGTCGGCATCGGCCCCGCGGGCACAGGCAAGACCTATCTGGCGGTCGCCGCGGCGGTCGATGCGCTGGCCCGCAAGCGCGTACGCCGGATCATCCTCGCCCGTCCGGCGGTCGAGGCCGGGGAGAATCTCGGTTTCCTGCCGGGCGACATGCAGGCCAAGGTTGACCCCTACCTCCGGCCGCTCTACGATGCGCTGGACACGATGATGCCCGCCGAGCGAATCCAGCGGGCGCTCGAGACCCGTACCATTGAGATCGCGCCACTCGCCTTCATGCGAGGCCGCACCCTTGCCGATGCGTTCGTCATCCTCGATGAAGCCCAGAACGCCACCACACTGCAAATGAAGATGTTTCTGACGCGCCTGGGCGTGAACTCGAAGATCGTCATCACGGGCGACAAGACCCAGATCGATCTGCCGCGGCGTGAGGAGTCGGGACTGATGCAGGTGGAGCGCATCCTGCCCGGCATCGATGGCATTGCGTTCCACTATTTCGACGAGACGGACGTGGTCCGCCATCGCCTCGTGCGCGACATCATTCGGGCCTACGCGTACGACGCCGGCGCCTGATTCCGGTCCCGACTTCGGGACGCGTGCCCTCAATCTCTGGCGCCAGCTCGACCGGCTGACGCCGCGGGCGACGATGGCGGCCGCCGCCGGAGCCCACGTGATTCGCTGGGCCATCTTCGCGGGACTCGCGGTCGTCGCGACGGCCCTCTTCGCCAAGAGCGCGGGCGGAAGCCAGGCGGTCGCCGGGGCGATACTCTCGAATGGTCTGCTCATCACCGTCTTCGGGCTGACGATGATGTTCTACCGGCCGGCCGTCTACCGTTCGTCGCGCGCGGTGACGCTGATCGCTGTGGCGTTTGCGGTGATCCTCGCCATCGCGGCCGCGGCGGCACGCAGCGATCCGCCCCGCGCGGAGATGATCCCGATCGCACTCACCGCCGTGCTCTTCAGCGTCCTGTTCGATGCACGGGTGAGTCTGTTCGCATCGGTCATTCTGGCGACGCTCGTCGGCCTCCAGGCCCCATTCCACGGATCGTCCACGCTGTTCCTCCTGCTCATCGTCGGAGCCGCGTCGGCGTTCAGCGTCCGCGTGATCCGGCGCCGGGACCAGGCGTACTACTCGATCCTGGTGACCGCCGGCGCCTACGCGCTGGCCGAGTGGGGCATCGGACTGGCGGCGGGCACGCCCGCGCGCGCGATCTGGTACGCGATCCTCGTGGGCGGCATCAATTCCGTCGTGTCGGTCGCGCTCGCGCTCATGCTGTTGCCGCCGCTCGAGGAGTTCACCGGCATCGACACGTATCTCAAGCTGCTGGAGTGGTCCGATCTCAACCGGCCGCTCCTCCGCCGGCTGAGCGTGGAGGCGCCGGGGACATTCGCGCACACGATGCGGATCGCCAATCTCTCCGAAGCCGCGTGCAATGCCATTGGCGCGAATGGGCTGCTGGCACGCGTCGGCGCCTACTACCACGACGTCGGCAAGATCAAAAAGCCGGAGTACTTCGTCGAGAATCAGCCGCGCGGGCGAAATCCGCACGACAAGCTCAAGCCGGCGACGAGCGCCGCGATCATCCGCAATCACGTGCGCGAGGGCGTCGAGCTGGCCGATGAACACGGACTGCCGGTGGGCCTGCAGGCATTCATTACCGAGCACCATGGCACCGGCCGGATCACGTACTTCCTCCAGAAGGCCAAGGAGCGCGACGGCAACGCGGTCGATCCCATCGACTTCGAGTATCCCGGTCCGGTTCCGCAGACGGCCGAGACGGCGATCTGCATGCTGGCCGACGGTGTCGAGGCATCCGCGCACGTGCTGCACGACGCGACCCCGCAGAAGATTCGCGAGGTCATCGATCACATCGTGCGGCAGCGTATCGAGCAGGGACAGTTGCGCGAGGCGCCGCTTACGCTCAAGCAGCTCGAGGTGGTCAAGGAGCAGTTTGCCCGTGTCCTGATCGGCATGTACCACCACCGCATCGACTACCCGTCGGCCAGCGGCGGCGTGACGTCCGAGTTCGCGTCGTCAGCGCCCGCGTGACCGCCGCGGGGTGACGCTCGCCGTTGCAGTCTCCGCCGAGCGGGTGCGCTTGCCCATCCCCGCGTCCAGGGTCCGCGCGGCCGCGATCGCGGTGCTGGCCGCCGAGCGGGTCCGCACCGCCCTGATCTCGATCGCCTTCGTGTCCTCCCGCGCGATCGCGCGGCTCAACGAGGCGCACTTGGGTGTCGATGGGCCGACCGACGTCATCGCGTTCGCGCTCCAACGGACCGGGCGCGGCGCTCCGCTCATCGGTGACATCTACATCGCGCCCGCCGTCGCTCGGGCGCACGCGAAGCGTCACGGCGTGACCGCCCGCGAGGAGGCGGTGCGTCTGGTCGTGCATGGCGTGCTCCACGCGGTGGGACGCGATCACCCAGAGGGCGCTGGCCGCATCCACTCTCCCATGTGGCGGCGGCAGGAACAGCTCGTGCGCCGCCTGGCCTCCCGGTCCCGATGAGCGCCGCCAGTCCCGCGCAGGGCCGTCTGCTCGAGGATTTCGCCGCGAGGAAGCCCGTCGCGCTCGCCCGCGTCATCAGCAGCGTCGAGAACCGCGGGGCGCAATCCGCCTCGCTGCTCGCTGCCCTCCACAGTGCCACGGGGCGCGCGCGGCGGATCGGCATCACCGGGCCGCCTGGCGCGGGAAAGAGCACACTGGTCATGCAGCTCGTTCGCGCCTTCCGGAGCCAGGGTCTCACCGTCGGTGTCGTCGCCGTCGATCCGACGTCGGTGTTCACCGGCGGGGCCCTGCTCGGAGATCGCATCCGCATGGAGGCGATCGCACTCGACCCGGGGGTCTATATCCGCTCGCTGGCGACGCGCGGGGCACTCGGCGGCTTGTCCGCCGCCACCCGTGACGTCGCCGACGTGCTGGATGCCTATGGCTTCGATCGGATCCTGGTCGAGACCGTCGGGGTGGGGCAGAGCGAGCTGGAGGTCGCCCGCACGACGGACAGCTGCGTGGTCGTGCTGGTGCCGGAGTCAGGTGATGCCATACAGACGCTCAAGGCCGGGCTGATGGAGATCGCCGACGTATTCGTGGTGAACAAGGCGGATCGTCCCGGCGCCGACCGTCTCAAGGCGGAACTCAAGGTCATGCTGCAGGTCCGCTCCGGCCCGCGCGCCGGGTCGCCATGGCTGCCCCCGGTCCTGACGGCGATCGCCGCGGAAGGAACCGGGATCCCGGAGCTGCTCGACGCGCTCGACCGCCACCATGAGTATCTCGTGACGGCTGGTGTGCTCGCGGAGCGCCGGCAGGCGCGACTGCGCGCCAAGGTGGCCGAGATCGTCGACCTGAAGGTCCGGACGCGCCTGTGGGGCGACCCCGGGACCGATGCGTGGCTGGAAACCCGGCTCCCGGCGCTCTCGGCCGGAGACACCACGCCGTTCGAGGTTGCCGACGAGCTGCTCCAGCGCAGCGCGCACCTGCTGGCGGGCGAGGGGCATGACTCGGCCCGCTGAACGCGAACGCGAACGCGAATCGCGAACGTGATCGCGAGCGTGTGGCGCCGTCCGGCGAGTGGTGGGCCAGCTATTTCGATGCCCGGTATCTCTCGGAATACGAGCCGCTCTTCAACGATGGCCAGGACCGTCGCGATGTCGCCCGCCTGATCGACTTGCTCGCGCTCCCCGTGGGTGCCCGCATCCTCGATGTGCCGTGCGGCCAGGGACGGCATGCGCGTCTGCTCGCCGAGGCGGGCTACGCGGTCGATGCGCTCGATTATTCTGCGCACCTCCTCGGCGTCGCGCGGGCACAAGGCGCGCGGGAGGGACTGCACTACCGGCGCGGCGACATGCGCGCGCTACCGGTGCGGTGGACGCATCGCTTCGACGCCGTCATGAACGTGTTCACCTCGTTCGGGTTCTTCCTGCACCCGAGCGACGACCGGCGCGTCTTGCGCGAGTTTGCCCGCGTGCTCAAGCCCGGCGGCACGTTCGTATGGCACGGTGCGAGCCGGGATGGCGTGATGGCGCGGTTTCTCGATCGCGACTGGTGGCATACCGCCGACGAGACCTTCGTGGCGCACGAGCGCACGTTCGACCCGCTCTCTGGCGTCCTCACGGTCGATGTCCAGTGGCGCGGGAGCGCCGGCCCGGGCCACCGGACGTATCGGATCCGGCTCTACACCGCGACGGCGCTGGCCGCCATGCTGGCGGACGAAGGCATTGTCATCGAGCAGGCATTCGATGGGTGGACCCCGCGCCCGCTGACCCGCCGGTCCGGCGAGATGGTGTTGATCGGCCGCAAACGCGAGTTGCCCCGTGCGACGCGCGCCAAGTAAACTGGAGAGGCGCCGAGTGCGGCGCCCAGTCTCATTCTCCGCCACGCCATGACCGCCTCCCGACCGATTCGTGTCCTCGTCGCCAAGCCCGGATTGGACGGTCACGACCGTGGCGCCAAGGTGGTCGCGGCGGCACTCCGTGACGCGGGGATGGAGGTCATTTACACCGGCTTGCATCAGACGCCGGAGATGATCGCCAGTGCCGCGATTCAGGAAGACGTCGATGTCGTCGGGCTCTCGATTCTCAGTGGTGCGCACATGACGCTGTTTCCACGCGTGGTCCAGCTGCTCCACGAGCAGGGCCGCGATGATGTATTGGTGACCGGTGGCGGAATCATTCCGCAGGACGACATGGCCGCGTTGCACCAGCAAGGTGTCGGGAAGCTGTTCGGGCCCGGCACCTCGACCTCGGACCTCGTGCGCTATATCCAGGAGTGGTTCGCACGGCGCGAGCGGCAGGAGGCGTGACGGCGGCTCGTCGTCCCGCACGCCCGGCCGGGGACCAGCCGCCGCCAGGCGGGGCGAGTCCCGCGGCGTCCGATCATACGCCCCGGTTGACGCGTCTGGCCAGTGAGCTCCGCACCTTGGAGGAGCGGCTGCGCCAGGGCGGCGGCGCCGAGCGCATCGAGCGCCAACATGCCCAGGGGAAACTCGTGGCGCGTGAGCGCGTCACCGGTCTCTGCGATTCGGGCTCTCGCTTCCTCGAGATCGGGCTGCTGGTCGCGTACGACCAGTACGACGGGCAGGCGCCGGGCGCGGGGGTCGTCACGGGCGTCGGAATCGTCCATGGCCGCGAGGTCGTGGTCGTCGCCAACGACGCGACGGTCAAAGCCGGCTCGTGGTGGCCCGAGACGATCCGGAAGATCCTGCGCGCCCAGGAAATCGCGATGCGCTGCCGCGTCCCGATCGTGTACCTCGTTGACTCGGCCGGCGTGAACCTCCCGTATCAGGGCGGCGTCTTTCCCGGCCAGTACGGCGCCGCGCGGATTTTTTATTACAACTCCATCATGCGCCGGTACCTCCGCATACCGCAGATCGCCGCGGTGATGGGGCAGTGCATTGCCGGCGGGGCATATCTGCCCGCGCTGTCCGATGTCATCGTGATGGTGAAGAACACATCGTTCATGGGGCTTGGGGGCGCCAACCTCGTCAAGGGCGCGACCGGCCAGACCGTCGACTCGGAAATCCTTGGGGGCGCCACCACGCACACCGAGCGGAGCGGCGTCGCCCACTACGCGGTTGACGACGATGCCGCGTGTCTCGAGAAACTGCGAGCGCTCATTGGACGGCTCCCGCCGCCGGTCGCTCGGGCCGCGGTCTCCGCGGTTGCCGTGGCCCCCGCGGCCGGTCTGGCGAACGATGCGTTGTATGCGGTGCTCCCCGCGGACCATCGCATGTCGTACGACATGCACGCCGTGCTGCGCGCCGTGGTCGATGGCGGGACGATCGATGAGTTTCAAGCCAACCGCGCACGCGAGATCATCTGCGGCGATGCGACGATCGAAGGCTGCACGGTCGGTGTCATCGCGAATCAGCGCGGCCTGATCAAAGGGCCAGAGGGCGAGCGGCCGCGCTTCGGGGGCATTATCTACCCGGAAAGCGCGGAGAAAGTGGCGTTCTTCATCGACCGGTGCGACCGGCAGGGGATCCCGCTGCTCTTCGTGCAGGATGTGTCGGGCTTCATGGTCGGTCCGGACGCGGAGGAGGCCGGAATCATTCGCGCCGGTGCGCGCTGGGTCGAGGCCATGGCGACGGCGCGCGTGCCGAAGCTCGTACTCACGATCAATCACGCCTCGGGCGCCGGATATTACGCGATGGCGGGCCAAGGCTTCGATCCGGATTTCATCTTCACCTGGCCAACGGGACGCATGGGTGTCATGGAGGGCGAGGCGGCCATACAGGCCGTGCACGGGCCGGCGCTGGCGGCCGCGCGGACGGCCAACGTCCCGGTACCAGCGGGCGTCGCGACCGCGGTCGACGCCATGCGCGCCGAATACGAAACCCAGCTCGATGCCCGCTACGCTGCAGCGCGAGGACTTGTGGACGCCGTGATCTATCCTGAGGAAACCCGGGCCGTGCTGGCAATGGCGCTTCGGACCGCCGCACAGAATCCCGGCCCGCACGTCGGCGCATTCGTGCTGCCGTGCAATGGGCCGCCCGCGCTGGCCGGGCGGGGCGCATGACGGCGCCACGCGTCGTCCGCGTCGCGAGCGGACAGGGATTCTGGGGCGATTGGCTGGACGCGCCGCGGAGACAGGTCACCGGCGGCCCGGTCGACTATCTGATGCTCGACTATCTGGCCGAGGTCACGATGTCCATTCTGCAGAAGCAGAAGGAACGTGATCCGTCACTCGGATACGCCCGGGACTTCCTCGGTGCCGTCGAGAGCGTGCTACCCGCGGTCACCGGCCGCGGCGTGCGCGTCGTCGCCAACGCCGGCGGCGTGAATCCGCAGGCGTGCGCGGCAGCGGTGCGCGCCCTGCCGGGCGGCCAGGAGGCGGGTCCCGCGCTCCGGATCGGCGTGGTGCTGGGCGACGATCTCCTGCCACGCCTCGATGAGTTGATCGCCGCGGGACATCCGCTGGCGAACATGGAGACGGGCGAGCCCCTCGCGACGGTGCGCGATCGCGTGCTGTCGGCCAACGCGTATCTCGGTTCCGCCCCGATCGTCGAGGCGCTGGCTGGTGGCGCCAACATCGTCATCACGGGACGGTCCACGGATACGGCGCTGACCATGGCGCCGCTCCGCCACGAGTTCGGGTGGGCGGCGGACGATTACAACCGGCTGGCGGCTGGGATCGTGGCCGGACACATCATTGAGTGCGGCGCACAGTGCTCGGGCGGGAATTGCCTGTACAACTGGCGCGACATCCCGGATCTGGGCGAGGTCGGGTATCCGATCGTCGAGGCGTCGGCCGACGGCACGTTTGTCGTCACCAAGCATCCGGGCACCGGTGGCCGGGTCTCGACGCAATCGGTTGCCGAGCAGCTCGTGTACGAGATGGGCGATCCGCACGCATACATCACGCCTGACGTGATCGCGGACTTCACGACGATCCGGCTGGCGGCTGACGGCGCCGACCGTGTACGGGTCTATGGGATCGAGGGCCGGCCCGCGACACCGAGTCTCAAGGTCTCCATCGCCTACCGGGCGGGATACAAGGCCGTCGGGACGCTGGTGTACGCGTGGCCGGATGCGTTCGACAAGGCACAACTCGCGGACCGCGTCCTACGCGAGCGGCTCGACCGCCTGGGCCTGCGCTTCGATCGGATCCTCACGGAGTTCGTCGGCGCGGGCGCCACGCACGGTGCGCTGGCGGGACCGCCGTCGGAAGACTTGCCGGAGGTGCAGCTTCGGATCGGCGTGCGCGGAAACAGTCGCGCCGGCGTCGAGCGATTCACCCGCGAGATCGCACCGCTCGTGCTCAACGGACCGCCGAGTGTGACGGGCTTCGCCGGCGGCCGCCCGAAGGTCGAGGAGGTCGTCGCCTACTGGCCCGCCCTCATCGACAAACGGGTCGTCCAACCATCCGTGACTTTCCAGTGAGGCGCGACAGCTGATGCGTGTCCGGCTTCTCGACATCGCCCATGCACGGTCCGGCGACAAAGGCGACACGGCCAACGTCGGCGTCCTCGCGTTGCGCCCCGAGTGGTACGAGGTGCTCACGCAGTACGTGACCCGTGATCGCGTCGCCGCGCATTTCTCCGGCCTCATCACCGGCGAGGTGGTGCGGTTCGAGCTTCCCAACCTCGGCGCCCTCAATTTCCTCCTGCACGGCGCCCTCGATGGCGGTGGGACGCTGTCACTCAAGACGGACGCGCAGGGCAAGGTGGTGTCGACGGCGCTCCTGCGCATGGTGATCGACGTGCCGGATGATCTGGCCGCTCGGTTGCAGCTCCCAACGGCGCCCGGACCCCGGAGCGTCGCGCGGCGATGACGCCCCTCACGGCCGGAAAGCTCACGCTGGCCGTGACGGGTCTCATGCTCTTCGGGTACGGCGTCCGGACCGACTTGGTCGTGTGGCGGTGGACCGGCATTGGCTGCCTCGGGCTGGCTTTCCTGCTGCGTTTTGTTGGGCCGCGCAAGCCGCGTTAAGTTGTTAGGGTGCCGATAGTTTCCTCCCCACCGGACCTGAACCGCCAGCCGCCCGGCCCCGCGCCGCGCACCCGGCGCCCGCGCCCCGGCAGCCCGCGAATCGACGTGCCGGAACTGCTCTCACCCGCCGGGACGCTGGAGGCGGTTCGCGCCGCCGTCGCCAATGGCGCCGATGCGGTCTACCTCGGGGCGGGCGGATTCAACGCGCGGGACGATGGGGCCCAGCTCACGCTCGACGAGCTCGCCGATGCCTGCCGCCTCGCGCACGCTCATGGCACCCGCATCTACTACACGCTCAACGTGCTGACCAAACCCGGCGAGCTCACCAACGCGCTCATGCTGTTGGGCGACGCGATCGACCGCGGAATCGATGCTGTGATCGTCCAGGACATCGGGCTGATTCGCCTGATCCGCGTGGCCTACCCGGAACTCGAGATTCACGGATCGACGCAGATCACCGTGCATGACGTCGCCGGCGCATCGGTCGTGCGCGACCTCGGCGCCTCACGCGTCGTGCTCGCCCGAGAGAACTCGCTCGACGATCTGCGCGCGATCCGCGATGCGGTGCCGGATCTCGGACTCGAGACGTTCGTCCACGGCGCGCTCTGCATTTCGTACTCCGGGCAATGCCTGATGTCGGGGATGATCTCCGAGCGCAGCGCGAATCGCGGGGCATGCGCGCAGGCCTGCCGCAAGGACTACACGCTGACGGACACCGCGACCGGTGCGACACTCGACACTGGCTATCTGATCTCTGCCAAAGACCTCGCCGCATACGACGAGCTCGGGGCGCTAGCGGCCGCCGGGATCCGCTGCCTGAAGATCGAGGGGCGAAAGAAGCGCCCGGAATACGTGGCCACCGTGACGCACGGCTATCGGGAGTGGCTGGATGCGCTGGCCAGCGGAGATGACGAGCCAATCACGCCAGATGCCGTCGAGCCTCTCGTGCAGATCTACAGCCGCGGCTTCACATCGAGTCTGCTGCACGGCCGCGGCGGCCGGGAGTTCGTCACGCGCGATCGTCCCGACAATCGCGGCACGGAGCTCGGCACCGTCGTCGCCACGACCGCCGGCGATATCGTGGTCGATGTGTGCCGTGAGATCCACGCCGGCGATGGGCTGGCATTCGATCTCCCGGGCGAGCCGCGCATGGGAGGGACGGTCATCGCGGTGCGCGCCACCAGGCGGACCGACTCCACGTATCGGCAGACGCTGGCCTTGCGCGAGCGGACGCGTGCCGGGGCGACCGTCGTTCGCAACGCCGACGCGGCCCTGCTGGCGGCGAGCCAGGCCAGCTACGCATTGGTCGAGCTCCCGGCAGCGTCACGGGTTCCGCTCCATGTGCGCTTGCGTGGGCACGCAGGCGTCCCGCTCGATGCCGAGTTCACCGCAGGGCCGGACGCGGAGGTGGAGTCGGTGTCGTTCAGCACCGCGGCGGTGCTGGAGCCGGCGTCGCGCCGGTCGATCGATGATGCGCAGTGCCGGGCGCAGCTCGGACGTTTGGGCGACACGCCATTCGTGCTGGCCGGGATCGACCGGGGTGAACTCGCCGACGGTCTGTTCCTGCCGGTCAGCGAGCTGAATCACTTGCGACAACGCGCGGTGGCCGCACTCGCGACGCGGCGCGACTGGACCCGGGCCGCGGTCCGAATCCGCCGTGCGGAACGCATCGCGGCGCTGGTCGCTCTCCCGACATGCGGTGACACGGATCTCGCGCCGGCCGGGCACCCGTTCGCGCTGGCGGTGAGTGTTTACCATGTGGAAGATGCCCGGACCGCTGCCGCGGCCGGGGCGACCGATGTCATTCTCGATCCGTTCCTGAGGCATCCCGCCCCGCCGGTGAGTCGCGTGCGGACGCTGGCCGCTGAGCTGGGCGCAGCCGGGATCACGCTGTGGCTCCGCACGCCGACGATCGTGCGTCCGTCCGACCGCCCGGATCTGGACAAATGGCTTCAGCTCGGCACCCCGGTCATGACCGGGCATCTCGGACTCGCGCGAGAGCTGGCGGCGGGCGGCCGCCGCGTCGCGACCGATTACGCGGTCAACTGCTTCAACCAACACACGGCGGCAGCGCTGTTCGGCATGGGCGTCGAGCGCATTCAGGTCTCGGTCGAGCTCACGGCCGAGGAGATCGCGGCGGTCACGGCTCCGTGGTCGGGCCGCGGGTTCTCGGCCCTCATTTACGGCCTGCCGAAGGGATGACCATTGAGCACTGCACCCTCTCCGCGGCGTTCGATCGCGAGCCCACGACCTGCCGGGACCTGTGCGTGCAAAAACACCCGAATGTGGAGCTCACGGATCCGGCCGGGTATCGGTTCGCGGTCGCGACGGACAGTGCCTGCCGCAATCGGCTGCTCCATTCGCGCCCCATTGAGGGTTCGGAATACATCCCGCAACTCTGGGACGCCGGCGTGCGGGCATATCACGTGGTCTTCAACACTCCGGGCGACCGGATCCGCGATCTGGTGAGCGGATACGCCGCCGCGCTGCGCGCGCTTGGTGACGGCGCCGCGCCGGATCTCGGAGCGATCCGCGGCATCGTCGGTGGCGCCTTTACCCGAGGGCACTTCGCGCGTGCCGTCTGACCACCGGCGCGGACCGGCGCGGCAGCCACGCGTCGTATCCGGCAACCAGTGGCGTTGATCGATGATGCGATGCCTGTGGCCGGACAGGAACATGAGCCGATGATCGCCCCGGAGACGGAGAGCGGGACGCTCCGCGGAGTCCTCAGCGACGCGTTCGGGTATTCGGAGTTTCGGCCGGGACAGCAGCGGGCCATGTCGTCGGTCATGGCGGGGCGCGATACGCTCGTCGTGCTGCCGACGGGCGGGGGCAAGTCGCTCTGCTTTCAGGTGCCGGCGCTGCTGCTGCCCGGGCTGACCGTCGTCGTCTCGCCGCTCATCTCTCTCATGAAGGATCAGGTGGATGCGCTCGAGGCGCGTGGGCTGCCCGCCGCCTTCATCAACAGCACCCTGACCTATGCCGACGTGGCGGACCGTTTCGCGCGCGCGGAGCGCGGCGAGCTGCGGCTGCTGTACGTCGCGCCCGAGCGATTCGATGCCTGCTCCGCCGCGGACCGCCTGTGCGCCGCCGGCGTCTCGCTGCTCGCGGTAGACGAGGCGCACTGCATCAGCGAATGGGGGCATGATTTCCGGCCCAGTTACCGCCGCGTGCGCGCGATACGGACGGCCCTGGGCGATCCGCCGACGGTCGCACTGACCGCCACCGCGACACCCGCGGTGCGGCAGGACATTGCCGAGCAGCTCGGGCTGCGCGATCCCGAGACCGTGGTCACCGGATTCGACCGGCGGAATCTCCACTATCACGTGATTCGCACGCGCAACGATGCGGAGAAGGACGCGACGCTCATCGACTTGCTGCGCAGCCATCCGGGGCAGGCCGTGGTGTACGCCACGACACGGAAAGCGGTCGATCGCATTGCCGCCGCGGTCGGTGCAGCCGGCCTGCCGGTTCGCGGGTATCATGGCGGGCAGGACGACGACGAGCGGCGGGCGGCGCAGGACGATTTTATGCACGAGCGCGTGAAGACGATCGTCGCCACCAACGCCTTTGGCATGGGGATCGACAAGGCGAACGTGCGGCTCGTGGTCCACCACACGATGCCCGGGTCGCTGGAGGCGTACTACCAGGAGGCGGGCCGCGCCGGGCGGAATGGGCGGCGCGCGAATTGTGTCCTGCTGCACGCATTTCAGGACCGTTTCACGCATGAGTTCCTGATCGACAACCCGCGGCCGGCCGCCGGTGATGGGCGGTGGGATGCGCGGGCGGACATGCGGCGGGCGGATCCCGAGAGCGAGGCCCGGCGCCGGCGGGCCGACCGGGCGAAGCTGGACATCATGCAGCGCTACGCGTACAGCACGGCATGCCGGCGGGGCTTCATCCTGCGATATTTCGGGGATCCAGCCGCCGGTTCGGAGTGCGAGGGGTGTGACAACTGTCTTGGCAACCACCGTGAAGCGCTCTCGGGTGCGCCGGCGGCCCGGAAGCGGGGGGCCCGGCAGGCCCGGGCCCGCCGCGGCGGGACGGCGTCCGGGCGAACCGCGCCCCCGGTTGCGGACAGCGTCCCGCCCCGGGACGGTCCGCTGTTTGCCAGCTTGCGGTCGCTCCGGAGCGAGCTGGCGCGACGGGACGGAGTGCCTGCCTACGTCGTCTTTCCTGATAGCACGCTGGCGGAGATTGCGGCCCGCCGCCCCCAGTCATTGGCGGCCCTGGCGGGCGTCCGGGGCGTGGGGCCGGCCCGGCTCGACCGGTATGGCGAGCAATTCCTCGATGCCGTGCGGACGCATACCGCGTGAGACACGGCACCTGACTACGACGAGATTACTGCATGGATGACGGGCTGTATTTCACGGATCAACACGTCGCGGTGCGCGACATGGTGCGGGCATTCGCGCGCGAAGAAGTCGCGCCGGTCGCCCGCGAGCTGGATGCGGCGGGCGAGTTCCCGTGGGAAACCGTCAAGCGGATGGCGGATCTGGGATTACTTGGGGTCCCGTGGCCCGAGTCGCTGGGTGGGGCAGGGCTCGATCTCCTGAGCTATGTGATCGTGATTCACGAGCTGGCGAAGGTGGATGCGTCGCACGCGATCACGATCTCCGCGCACACCACGCTCGGGACGTCACCCATTGTCAATTACGGCACCGACGCGCAGCGACGCCGGTACGTGCCGATCCTGGCCGCCGGGCGGGCGCTGGCCGGGTTCGGGTTGACCGAGCCCAGTGCCGGAAGCGATGCGGGGGGCACCAAGACGGTCGCGGTCCGCCGCGGCGCCTCCTACGTGCTCAATGGCTCCAAGATCTTCATTACCCACGGCGGCGTGGGCGAAGTATTCGTCGTGACGGCCGTCACGACACCAGGCGTGGGCACGCGGGGTATCAGCTCGTTCATCCTGACCAAAGACACCGTCGATCTGGCGCGGGCGCGCGCCGTCGGAATTGGCCACGATGACTCGCTGGGGGCGATGCCGGGCTTCCGCGCGGGCAAGAAGGAGGACAAGCTTGGGTGGCGGGCTTCGGATACCCGTGAGCTGATTCTGGAGGACGTCGAGGTACCAGCTGAGAATCTGCTGGGTCCTGAAGGGGCGGGGTTTGCCAATTTCATGCGGACGCTGGACAGCGGCCGCATTGGGATGGCGGCGCTGTCCCTCGGACTGGCCGAGGGCGCGTACGAGCAGGCGTTGCGCTACACGAGTGTGCGCAAACAGTTCGGACAGGCCATCGCCGGGTTTCAGGGCGTGCAATTCCAGCTGTCGGACATGGCGACGGAGATCGAGGCCGGTAAGCATCTCATGTTTCACGCGACATGGTTGGCACACCACGGCAAGCCGTTCACCAAGGCGGCGGCCATGGCCAAGCTGTACTGCAGCGAGCTCGCGATGCGGGCCACCATCAAAGCGGTCCAATTACACGGCGGTTATGGCTATACGAAGGACTACCCGGTCGAGCGCATGATGCGTGACGCGAAGATCTGCGAGATCGGGGAAGGCACATCGGAGATCCAGCGGCTGGTCATCGCCCGGCACCTGCTCAAGGAGTTGCTGGATTGAGCGGACGCGGCGGCATCGCCAGCATTCTGGTCACATCACGGCGGCCGAGTGGCCGCACCCGCCCCGGCGTAGCGCCAGGGGCGGCGATTCGTTTTCCTGTGGAGTCAAATGAAGCGCGAAATATTGATCAACGCGAACCCGCGCGAGACGCGGGTCGCCATACTGGAGGACGACCAGCTCGCTGAGTTGCTCGTCGATCGGCCGGAAGCCCGGCGCATGGTCGGCGATATCTACATTGGGAAGGTCGAAGCGGTACTGCCGGGTATCCAGGCAGCGTTCGTGGACATTGGGACCGAGAAGAGTGCGTTCCTGCATGCGTCGGATCTGGTGCACGACGAGGATGATGAGGACGAAGATGAGGACGGTGACGACGCGGACGGCGATGCCGACTCCGCGGCGGACACGGTCACCGACCCCGCCAGCGATGGCGTTGCGATAAGCGACGGCGACGATTCGCCCTACGCCGATGCGCAGCCGGCCCAGGCGGGGCCGCGCCGCGAAGGACGGCGCGAACGGCGGTGGGAACGGGGGCGGCAACGGCCGCCGTGGCGGTCGCGGCCGGTGGCGCGACCACGGACGCTCGAAGGTTCCGCCCATCCAGGACATGCTCAAGCGCGGCCAGGAGATCCTGGTCCAGATCTCCAAAGAGCCGATCTCCACGAAAGGCCCGCGCGTCACGGCGCAGATCTCGCTGGCCTGCCGGTTCCTCGTCTACATGCCGGACGCCACGCGCGTCGGAGTCAGCCGCAAGATCGGCGACCGTGCCGAGCGCCAGCGGCTACGCGAGATGGTGCAGGGCGTGCTGCCCGAGAAGAGCGGCGGCGTCATCGTCCGCACCGTCGGCGAGGATGTGACGCAGGCGACGTTCAAGCAGGAACTGAACGCGCTGATTGGCACCTGGAAGAAAGTGAAGCGGAAGACGCACTTCACGCGGGCGCCGAGTCTGGTCCATCGCGAGACGAGCCTGACGCGCGGAATCATTCGCGATCTCTTCAGCGACAAGATCGACAGCCTCACCGTCGACTCGAAGCAGCTGTACAACGAGATCGAGGGCTACCTCAGCGGCATCGCACCGGACCTGATCGATCGGGTGAAGCTGTACGAGGAGCCGGTACCGCTGTTCGACAAGGCGAACATTGAGACCGAGATCCGCGACCTCTTCAAGCGCCGGTGCGACCTCCCGGCCGGCGGCTACCTGATCATCGAGCCGACCGAGGCGCTGGTGTCGGTGGACGTCAATTCCGGCCGCTACACCGGCAAGAAGGATCCGGAAAAGACGATCCTCAAGACGAACCTCGAAGCGGCGCGTGAGTTGGCCCGCCAGATCCGGCTCCGCGATGTCGGCGGGATCATCGTGTGCGACTTCATCGACATGGAGACCAAGGCCAACCGCGACCGGGTACTCCAGGAGCTGCGGGGCCATCTGGGCCGCGACCGGGCCCGAACCAAGGCCTTTTCGGTGAGCGAGTTGGGCCTGATCGAGATGACCCGGCAGCGGGTGCGCCAGAGCCATCTCCAGAGCATGACCGAACCCTGCCCGACGTGCCATGGCACGGGGCGGGTCTTCACCCCCGAGGTCATCGTGCGCCGCGTCGAACGGTCCCTCCGCCGGGTGGTGGTCGAGGGCAAACGCGACAATCTGCTCGTCAAGCTGCACCCGGACGTGGCCCTCTATGTCCTCGAGCAAGAGCAGGATTTCGTGCGCAAGCTGGAGAAAGGGGCCGGATTCTCGCTCGAGTTGCGGGATGACCCACTGCTGCGGCCCGATGAGTTCAAGATCGTGGTCAAAGGGGCGGGGCGGGACGTCACTCAGTTGTACGCGGTCGCGTAAGGCGGGCGGCGGAACCTAGGACCTCACCGACTTCCGGCACGCGCCTCCGTGGCTCACGATGTCTTCATCAGCTACGCCCAGCACGACAAGCCCACGGCCGACGCGCTGTGCCACGGTCTGGAGTCGGCTGGCGTTCGGTGCTGGATTGCGCCGCGCGACGTGCCGGCCGGCAGCAACTGGAAGACCCAGCTCGTCGAGGCGATTCGCAGTGCCCGCCTGATGTTGCTCGTGTTCTTCGAGCGAAGCCGACCGGTCCCCGCAAGTCATGCGGGAGGTCGACATCGCATTCGAGTCGGGCCTGGCCGATCGTTCCGTTTCGGATCGAAGACGTGAAGATGAACGACGAGATGTACTACTGCATCGCCGCTCGCCACTGGCTGGACGCGTTGACGCCGCCGGTCGAGGACCACGTCAATCGGCTGGTGGCCGACGTGCGCGCGATCCTCAGCGCGCAAGACACGGTGACGGCGGGCGCCAGCGATCCCGCGCCGCCGCCGGCCAGGGTGGCGCATGTAGCGGCTCCGGCCGCGCAGGTAGCGCCGGCGCCCAGCACGGCCCCGGCGGCTGTGAACCCGGCCCGGGCCCCAGCGCCGGTCCGCTCACGGCCGGTGGGGTTGTGGCTCGCGGGGCTCTGTGTCGCTGTGGCCCTCGTGGTGGCTTTCCGTGCGCTGCGGGGGTGGATCGGCGTGACGGATTCCTGGGCGGTGGGCGGTGTCGTCATCGCACTCGGCCTCCTGGTCTTGTCCGTCCGCAAACGGGGCCGCAGACCCGGCTAATTGACTCCGTTCAGGGGACGCGTTAAAATCAAAGGCTGCACCCCTTTACACATCCAATCGGCCCCATGCCCTACGCCATCATTCGCACCGCCGGCAAGCAATATCGCGCCGAGCCAGGTAAGGTGCTCCGTATTCCCAGCCGTGAAGGCGACGCTGGGTCAGAAATCGTGTTCGATGAAGTGCTGCTGTCGTCCGACGGGAACACGATCAGGCACGGCGCACCCGTGCTCGACGGCGCCAAGGTGACGGCCGAAATCGTGCGGCATGGCAAGGCCGACAAGATCATCGTGTTCAAGTTCCGCCGCCGGAAGAACTATGCGCGCAAGCAAGGACACCGGCAGGGATTCACCGAAGTGCGCATCCGCGACATCTCCGTCGCCTAGCAACGCGGCGACCGCTTCTCCTGGACGGATCCAATGGCTCATAAGAAAGGTGTCGGCTCGTCGCGGAACGGCCGTGACAGTAATCCGCAGTACCGCGGCATCAAGAAGTTCGGCGGCGAGGTCGTGCGCGCCGGCAACATCATCGTGCGCCAGTGCGGCACCGTATGGCACCCCGGCCGCAACGTCGGTCTGGGCCGCGACTACACGATCTTCGCGCTCGTCGATGGCGTCGTGAAGTTCGAGCACAAGAACAAGGCGCGATTACAAGGTCAGCGTGTATCCCGAGACCGTAGCCGCCGAGATGGCCAGCGAGAACTGATCGCGGGCTGACCGCAGACCACGCGCCGAGGGCCAGCCGCATCACGGCTGGCCCTCTCTGCATCCTGGTGCCGCAGTGTCCGGGGCTTGAGGCCCTAATACTTCGGCGGCAGCGTCTTGTACCGCTGCGTCAGCAGATCCTCGCGCGTCGGGTCCGTGTACTCCTTCCCACGAACGAACACGTGCTCCGCCCGCGTGCTCAGCTCGAACGGGTCGCCACTCCAGACGACGACGTTCGCCTCGCGTCCCGCCGACAGCGACCCGACCCGGTCGGCGATGCCGAACACCTCGGCCGGGGCCAGCGTGACCGCGCGCAATGCGTCGTCCCAGCTCATGCCGTACGCGACGGCTGTTCCGGCGTCCTGGCTCAGGTTCCGCGCGTTGAATATCTCGGCATCCTCGGTGGCGGAGTTCCCGATCAGCACCACCTCGACGTGCGCCCGGCGCAGCAGCGCCGGGTTCTCCTGACGTTGCCCCAGCTTGTCGAAATCATCCGGCGCGTTGCTCAAGGCGCCTGTCAGCACGGGTACGTGCGCCTCCGCCAGCTCCGGCGCGACGCGCCACGCCTCGGCGCCGCCGTAGATGATGATTTTGATCCCGTACTCGTGACCGAGGCGGATGGCGCTCTCGATCTCGCTCGCGCCGTCGGCGTAGACGAGTAACGGTTCGCGCCCCGAGAGCACGGGCACGAGCGCCGCCAGCTCGCGCGGAGCCGCCGACAGACGGTGCAGCCCGCCGCGATCGTAGTCGGCCGGATGACGCATGTAGATGCGGGCATCATCGAAGAGCTGGCGCAGCCGTCCGACCATCTCCCCGCGCGCGCCGAGGTTGGCCGCCTGCTGGGCTCGCGAGCTGCATGACCATTGCCGCCGGGGCTTTGACGATAAACCCGGGCGCTGGCCCCGCCACGAGATCGATGGCTGCCGCCTGCCCGAACACCAGCTCGCCGGTCGGCACCATCACCACACTCGTCACGCCGCCAGCGCGCGTCTGGGGAATCATCTCGGATTCGGGATTCAATCCATCCACCGCCGCGAAACTCGCCGCGATGCCATGGTCGCCCGCCGCCCGGTCGTCCACCGTCTGGCGAACCGCCCCCACCTCGATGAGTCCGACCGACGCGTTGGCATTGACCAGCCCTGGCGTCACCCACTTACCGGTGGCGTCGATCGTCGTTGCCCCCGCCGGCACCGCAACCTTGGCGCCCACCGCGACGATGCGGCCATCGCGCATCAGCACCGTGCCTCGCTCGATCCTGGGACCGCTGACCGGAAATACGGTCCCGCCGACGATGGCGACGGTCTGCGCGCCCGCGCCGGCACTGGTGGCGATGGCCAGCAGGCCGCGATGGCGGTGACACGCATGCGACGTATGGTGGTCATCGCGGTGCGCCTCCCGGTGTGATCGCCGTGTCGGCCGGGACGTATCCCAGCTCGAAGTCGGTGCGCCAATGCTGCGCTGGATCGCTCCGGTCGTAGAGTATCGCGCCGTCGATCCAGACCTTCTCGGCGTGCGCGTAAACGCTGAATGGGTCGCCCGACCACAGCACGACGTCGGCGTTCTTGCCCGCCTCGAGCGATCCGATCTTGTCATCGAGGCCCAGCGCCCACGCGGGATTGATGGTCATCCACTTCACGGCCTGCTCCTCGGACACCGGGATGCCGGCGGCCGCCCCTGCGCGCATCGCCTTGGCGACTTCCTGATTGAGGCGCTGGATGCCGTACGGATCGTCGGAGTGGATCATGACCTTGGCCCCGGCCCGGTCGGTCAGGGCGAGGTTGGCGCGGATGGCGTCGAAGGACTCCATCTTGAAGCCGCCCCAGTCCGCCCACTCCGCCGCCGCGATGCCGTTCTTCGCGAGCAGGTCGGCGATCTTGTATGCCTCGACCGCATGGTGGAACGCTCGGATCTGGTACCCGAACTCGTGTGAGACGTCGATCATCTGCGCCATCTCATCGGCGCGGTAGCAGTGCATGTGGACGTAGATGTTGCCACGGAGTACCTCGGCCAGCGTTTCCATTCCAAGGTCGCGCGCCGGGGGGTCGCCCTTGTGGTCCGCATTCCATTTGTCCCAGCGCCGCCGGTATTCCTCCGCCTGGATCCATGCTTTGCGATAGCCCGCCACGTTGCCCATGCGGGTTGACGGGCCGCGCTGCTCATAGGTGCGTTTCGGGTTCTCGCCACAGGCCATCTTGAGCCCGTACTTGGCGCCCGGGAACTTCATGCCCTGGACGGTCCGGGACGGAACGACCTTGAGGATCGCGCTGCGGCCGCCGATCAGGTTCGCTGATCCGGGGAGGATCTGCACCGTGGTCACACCGCCAGCCAGCGCACGCGGAAAATAGGGATCCTGCGGCCACACCGAATGCTCGGCCCACACGTACGGCGTGGTCGGGTCGGTCGCCTCGTTGCCGTCGGAGTTCGCTTCGACCCCGGGCGCGGCATACACGCCCATATGGGAATGCACGTCGATGATGCCCGGTGTCACGTAGCGGCCGTGGCCATCGATCACGACGGCATCGGCCGGAGCATCCACCGATGCGCCGACCGCGACGATCTTGCCATCGCGGAGGAGAATCGATGCGTCGTGCAACACCGGGCCAGCTGCCGTGAGGATGGTGGCGCCGCGGATCAGCGTCGTCCGCGACGCGAACGGCGCGTAGGTACTCGGGAACGGATTCGCGTTCGGCACCGAGAGCATGCCGGCGGGCGGGGTCGTATCGGCCGTCGCGGGCCGGCCCGCGGCAGCCACCGGCTCGGGAGCAGGCGCCGGGGCTGGCGCGGCATGTCCCGCGGCACATCCCAGCACGGCAGCGAGTGACGCGATGACGGCAAGGCGCGATCCGCCGGCAGAGAGCATACCCGGTGTGTCGCGCCGAGTGCGAACGAGGCGAGTGCGGACGCGTGGCATTGTATGAGGTGGGTCCAGGGGGTGCGTCAGGGGCCGCGAATAGTACGACCGCGTCACAACGGTTCGCAATCAGCGCTCAGGACACATGAGAGCTACATGAGACGCCGCTAATCGCACGGCCGCCGGGCGCGGTCTTCGCTCACGATCTTCGATCACGATCTTAGTGTCGTGATCCTCGCAGTTCGTTGCCCATCGTGCCGCAGATATCCGTGCACACGCCGTCGACACCGAGCGCGACAAGGTGCCGCGCGGCCTCGATGTCATTCACGGTCCACGCGATGACGCGCCCGCCGACGGCGTGGATGCGCGTGACGAGATCCGAGTCGATCATCTCCCATCGCTGCCAGTAGTCGCGCGCGCCGGCATCGCGGAGGGCGGCGGCCGGATCGATCAGATAGCTGTCGAGGAGAATGCCGCCCGGGATGCCGGATGCGATCTCCGACACCCGGAGCGCGACACGATGGTCGAATCCATGCACGGCGCAGGTACTGTTGGACCGGCCGATGCAGCCCACGACCGCGGCCGCGGCGGCCGCCGCCTTCACCTCGATGTACAGCGTCGTCTCCCGGCTGGCCAGTTCGAGCACCTCTGCCAGCGTTGGTATCGGCACGCCTGGCGCCACCGGGTGCTCCCGGATCACATCATAGGTGAGCCCGTGGATCTCCAGGGGTGGGGCGCCGCTCGCGGGGCTCCCGGCCGGCGCGTGGAGCGCGGTGTCGTGGTGTACCACGACCACCCCGTCGGCCGTCAAATGCACGTCGAGTTCGATCCCGTCGGCGCCATATTCGAGGGCCCGCCGGAAGCCCGGGAGAGAGTTCTCGGGTTGCTCCCGCGGCGTGCCGCGATGCGCGATGATCTCGAAGTGGCCTCGCCGGTGCGCTGGTGCAGTGTCGGTTCGCACCGGGCCAAGGTAGATCAACCCTTGGATACCTGAAAGGGCGGGCTAACTTGCCCTTGGCCGTCCATTTTGGAGGACAGCAGTTGTCCTTAACGTTACGCAGTCAGCCACGTCAGACGTACACGCCACGGTGAATAAACCTTCGCGGGTAGACGTGGCGGATTCGGAGTCGTCGCGCGAGCAGGAGGATGCCGAGGACCGGAGGCTGGTGGCTCGGTGGCTCGGTGGCGATGAGCGCGCGGCGACGGTGCTGGTCGAGCGGCACGGACCGGCCTTGGCGCGGTTCGCGGCCAGCTTGATCGGTGGACGCGGGCAGGGGCCGAGTGAGGTCGACGATCTGGTGCAGGACACGTTGGTGCGGGCATTCCAGTCGCTGGCGGATTTTCGGGGCGAGAGCTCGTTACGGACCTGGCTGTTCACGATCGAGCGGCGCCTGTTGGTGGACCGCCGGAGGTCGGAGCGGCGGCGGCCCGACCGGGTGGAGATCGGGGAGGAAGACGCGGCCACGGAGTATACGGCGCTCGACGCCATGGTCGCGGGAGAGACGGAGGGACGGATCCGGCGATCGCTCGAGCGGTTGTCGCCAATGCAGCGGGAGATCTTCACGCTGCGCGTGGCGGAGGGGTTGTCATACAAGGAGATTGCCGGCGTGGTGGGCAGCACTGAGGGCGCGGCGCGCGTTCATTACCACAACGCGGTGCGGCTGATCAAGGAGCACGTCAATGCGTGAATGCGAGAATGAAGACCTGCAGGATGCGCTGCCTGGGTACGCGGCCGGCCGGTTGGCCGGGACTGAGCGTACGCGGGTGGAGGAGCATGTCGCCGGCTGCGCGGAATGCGCGGCCACGGTGGAGATGCTTCGCGCGGCGCATCAGGTGATGATGCAGGACGCGCCGCGAGTCGACGTGAGCCGCATCGTGGCGGCACTGCCCGCGCCGCCGCAGCCCGCCGGCAGGCCGGTGCTGATCCTGAGCCCCGCGGAAGCGAGCGATCGCGCCGTCCCTCCCGCGGCGAAACGTCCGCACCGCTCATCCGGCTACCGTCCGATGTGGACGGGGTGGCGGATCGCGGCCGCCGTGTCGACGATCGCGGTCGGGGGACTCTCGGTAACCGTCATGCGCGATCTCAGGGCGGCGCATGGTGGACCGGTCACGGTGGCCGCCGTCGTGGCGACGCCCGCCGCGGACCACGGCTCGCCGAATCCCGGCGACACGGAGAACATGGCGTCTGCCGACGCGGGGTTGTCGGTTGGCGGCGGGCTGTCCGATCTCAGCGAAGGGGAGATGGAGGGGCTGCTCAAGGAGCTCGATGGCATCGAGGCGTCGCCGTCCGACGAGCCCGACGCGGCCGCTCCCGCACTCCACGGCGTGGTGATGCAGTGAGGCCGCCGGGGATGTCGCGCGCCGCCTGTCGCGTCGTCGCACTCGTCTGGACGATGCTCATGGCGGGCGGCACGCAGCGCGTGCGTGCGCAGACGGCGCTGCCGGACGACACCGCCCTGGCCCCGGTGGGCCCGCGGCGCAAGCTGCTGGAGCAGAGGGTGCGCCAGCGCTTCGAGGAGATCGTGCGCGAGCGGCTGCAGCTCACGGACGATCAGATGCAGAAGCTCCGCCAGACGAATCAACGCTTCGCGACGCAGCGGCGGATGCTGACGGAACAGGAGCGTGGTCTTCGGAGTGAGATCCGTCGTGAGCTGACCCCCGGAGTCGCGGCAAACCAGACTCACGTCGCGGCGATCACCGATTCGTTGTTCGCGATCCAGCGGCAGCGGCTCGATATGGCGCAGGCGGAGCAGAAGGAGCTGGCGACGTATCTGTCACCGGTGCAGCGCGTGCGGTACTACGGGTTGCAGGAGCAGCTGCGCCGCCAGAATGGAGCTGATCCGCCAGCGGCGGCAGGCGGCGCAGGGAGCATCGCCCGCGCCGTGACGGATCGAGGGACCCGCGGCGCGCCGACGGCGGGGGCAGGGGTTTTCTTTATCTCCGGATCCCGCGAGTATTCCTCGACCAGAACCCGACATGATGCATCCTTGGCACGACCTGCCGTCCGGCAAGCATCCGCCCGACGAAGTCACCGCGATCATCGAGATCCCGACCCGCAGCCGCAACAAGTACGAGCTCGACAAAGTCTCGGGGATGTTTCGCCTGGACCGCGTCCTGTACTCGGCCGTGCACTACCCGGGCGACTACGGCTTCATCCCGCGCACGCTCGCTGAGGATGGGGATCCCTGCAATGTGCTCGTGCTGGTGACCGAGCCGACATTCACGGGATGCGAGATCAGCGTGCGTCCGATCGGCATGCTTCGCATGACCGATCGCGGTGAGCCTGACCCGAAGATCCTCGCGGTCCCGGCATCCGATCCATTCCAGAACGAATATTTTGATGTGGCCGACATTCCGCAGCACACGTTGAGCGAGATCCAGCACTTCTTTCAGGTCTACAAGGACCTGGAGGGCAAACGGGTCGAGACAGGCGAGTGGGAGAAAAGCGAAGCGGCGATGCGGGAGATCATGGACTCGATCGCACGCTACGAGGCCAGCCGCCCAACGCTCGGCGGCCGATGACGGCTCTGCAACTCGGCCCCTATCGCCCCGCGCTATCGCTATTCTGCGGGTGACGCGGGGTTGATGGCGCGGGGTGCGCTAGATTGCGCGCGCCCCCTCACCGGATCTCCGTGGCCATTTTCCTTGCTCTCGCATCGGCGGCGCTCTACGGTGCCGCCGATTTTCTTGGCGGCTTCGCCACCAAGCGCACACCGGCGATCTCGGTACTGGTGCTCTCGCAGCTGGCGAGCGTGGTGACCGTGCTGGTTGCGCTCGCGCTGTTCCCCCCGGCGGTCGTGCAGCGGGCGGATCTCGCGTGGGGCGTGGCCGCGGGCTTGATCGGCGGCGCGGGGCTGGTGCTGTTCTATCGCGGGCTGGCGGCCGGCACCATGAGCGTGTTCGCACCCATCACCGGCGTCGCGGCCATCGCCGTCCCCGTCCTGGTCGGACTTGTCGAGGGGGAGCGGCCGCGCGCGGCACCGCTGGCGGGGATCGTGCTGGCGGCCGTCGCCGTGTGCTGCGTGAGTATCGCGGTGGTGCCGCGTTCCGCTGACGGGCGCGTGTCGTTCCGGGTGGCAATTTCCGGTCGCGAGCTGGTGACCGCGCTGCTGTCGGGCGGCGCCTTCGGCGTGTTCTACGTGGCGATCAAGCACGCGTCGCCCGCGGCCGGCCTCTGGCCGCTCGGTGCGGCGCGTGGTGCGTCCGTCGCGGCGTTCGCGCTGGCCGCCGTCGTGAGCGGCCGGGGCGTCCGTGCGCCGCGCCCGATGCTTCCAATCATCACCGCGACCGGCGTCGTGGACATGGTGGCGAACATCTGCTTCGTCCTGGCCCTCAGCCGCGGGATGCTCAGCATCGTCGCGACGCTGGCATCACTCTATCCCGCCGGCACCGTGCTGCTCGCCCGCATCGTGCTCCGCGAGCGACTCGGCCCCGTGCAGGGCGTGGGTCTGGGTGTGGCGACCGTCGCGGTGGTATTGATGTCTTTAGGGTGAGCCCCGTTCGAGCGCCGGGCGATCCCAGTGCGCGAGGCCGGCGGCGGCGGAATAGGTGGACTCCAGGAAATCGAGCAGCACATCGTCGGGCGATGGCGCGGAGCGCACGGCGTCATAGGGCAGGATGAACTCCCCCATGTCACGGTGGTAATACGCAGCCTCCGGGCGGATCGCCGCGGAGCCGAGCCCCGTCGGCTCCGGCGAGGCGTAGACGTAGAACGCGGCCTCCTGGACCGGACCGCTGCCCGGCCAAAAGCCGGCGCTGATCACTTCGTGGGAGTACGCTTCCCGCGTAATGGCGTCGGCGTTGGGGCGGGGTGGCGCGGTGCGTCCGGAGAATCGCGTCACCGCCAGGTCGAAGCTCCCCCAGAAGAAGTGCACCGGGCTGCATTTGCCGATGAAGCGCGACCGGAATTGCTTGAACACCCGGTCGGCCTGGCCCAGCGCCCGCCAGAACCGGAGCACCGCGTCAGCGTCGTACGACGCGTGCGTGCGGTCGATCCCGAACGCGATCGGATCCGGAACCTCGCATGGCCGCGGCCAGATCGTCGCGCCGATCCCCAGCTCCCGCAGCGCCGACATATACTCGGCATAGAAATCGGCGACGGAGCGCGGCGCGAGGGCTAGCGTGCGGATCGCGCCGTCGCTGGTGCGGATCTCGAGCGTGTGCGACAGAAAGTCGAACTCCACCTCGAACGTCCGCCATGCGCACGGGATCGCGGAGGTCGTCAGTCCACGGGAGCTGACGTAGAGCGGCACATTCCACCAGTGGTTGACGAGCGGCGTCAGGGCGAGCCGCGTCTTGCCGACGATCTGCGTCCACATGTGGAGCGTGGCGAGGGTATCGCGCCAGCCGTCGAGCGACAGCGCAGGCCACGGGTCTCCCGCGACGGCCGCGGCGGTCGTGACCGTGGCCGCTTCGGCCGGCACGACATAGGCCTCGGCCTCGATCTCGACGAGCATCCGCGGGTCGATGAGGCGCCGCACCTCGACCATCGTCGCGGTCGGACGGATCGTGCCGAACGTCTCGCCGTGCGCTTGGCCGACACGTTCCCAATCGGTGATGTTGGTGACGTAGATGCGCGTTCGTACGACATCGGCGAGCGACGCACCCGCGCGCGCCAGCGCGGCACCGATGTTCGCAATGGCTTGCGCTGTCTGGGCGTAGGGGTCGCCGATGCCGACGAGCGTGCCATTGGCCGCGGTGGCCGTCGTACCGGAGACATGGACGTGCCGGCCGACGCGGATCGCGCGGGAGTAGCCGACCTTGGGCTCCCACGGCGTGCCGGTGGAGACCGTGACGCGTGGAGTCTGGGACACGGGCGGCGATGTGGGGGGCGATGCCGGGGTTGCCACAAGCGGCTCCTTGGGGAGGGCGCGCCATTCGGAGGTTTCGACGTTGGCGACGTGCGCGCCTGCAGTCAACTGACCAGGGTGCGAGGGCCGAGATTCGGGGTATGGGCCGATGCGGCTGCGTGGCGATGGCATTGCTGGCCCGTATATGCGTCGGCGTAAACCGGCACACATGGTCTGGGCCTCGCCATCCGTCGCGCGCTGGCGCGGGCGATGGGCGGTAACCTGGTCGTGCGGAGCGAAGTTGGGGTCGGATCGGCATTCAGTCTTGCGCTCCCACGTGCTGATCACCGCCTGCCGGCTGCCATTGCGGATCGTCCAACGAATTGAGCCAGCGCACTACAGCGCTCGTGTAGCGAGGCCGTTGTCGTTTGATGTATCTTGCTCGCCAGCCGGGGTGGCGGAATTGGTAGACGCAGGGGACTCAAAATCCCCCGGGAGGCGACTCCCATGCGAGTTCGAGTCTCGCCCTCGGCATTGCTCCGCAACACGTTTCGCGATTCGCTCGAGCGTACGCCGTTTTTGCCCTCGGCAACACGTCAGGAACCTTGCGCGGGAATCGCGCGCACTGCACGCCGTGGCGACGGGAGGATGACGAGCTGCCCGCACCGGCGCGGGCGACGTGGCTGCAGGTGGATCACACGCATAACGTGCATCAAGACCTCTGCTGCTACACCGTCGTGGCACGCGCAGATTTGCCGCTACCGGGCGTCACGGCGAGCGACTCGATGTGCGCAAGCATCGCGTCGAGCGCGACTTCCATGGGTTTCGTCTCGCGATACACCTGGGTGAGCAAGATTCCACCCTGAATCGCGGCCAACATCGCGAGCGCGAGATCGTCAGGATTCGCACTTGCCGGCAGGTCGCCGCGTCCGTGCATCGTGCGCAACCCCTTGCGAATGCTGACTTCCCATCGCCGGAACCCGCTCGCCAGTTGCGCGCGCGCCGCCGGATCGGTCTCTGTCAACTCACTTGCCAGCGACCCCAGTGGACATCCGCCACGACACCGGAGATTCCGCCGCGAGCCAACCAGCACGTCGCGCCATGCCCGCAGTGCTTCCATACTGTCGAGAGCCGCCAATCGGGGCTGCTGTCCTTCGAGGACGTTCTCCGTCTGGTGTGAAATGACCGCCATCACGAGCGCCCGTTTGTCAGCGAAATAGTGATACAGTTGCGAGCTACTGACCTCGGCGCACGCCTTGACGTCGTCGAGACTGGTTCCGGCGACACCCTTGTCGAACATCAAGGCTGCGGCAGCGCTCACAATCCGGCAGCGCGTCGCCCGTCCCTTCGCAGTCAAGCCCTCGTCGTCCATCTCAAGAGGAGTCATCCGCATCAAATTAAGCGAATGGACTAGACAATCCAGTGCACGGCCTTTAGAATGGACTAGACAATCCAATCTAGAGAGGCAGGATCGTGGAGCTGAATGACAAGGTTGCACTCATTACCGGCTCGACCAGCGGCATTGGTGCCGAAACGGCGAAGCTATTTGCGCGTGAGGGCGCGACGGTCCTCGTCACAGGCCGTAACCCGGCGCCTGGCGCGCGCATCGTCGGTGAGATCACGTCCGCCGGAGGCCGAGCCCGCTACATCAACGGCGACCTCACCGATCGCAAGTCGATTCAGCGAATTGCGGACGAAGCCGGCGACGTTGACATCCTTGTGAATAATGCAGCGTTCGCGGCAGCCGGGCCGACGGTTGGCCAAGATGCGGCATTGTTCGATCTTGCCTTCGAGTCCAACGTCCGCGCCCCGTATTTCTTGACCGCCGCGATAGTGCCCCGGATGATCGCGCGAGGCCGCGGAAGTATCGTCAATGTCTCGACCATGGCGGCGCGAATTGCAATGCCTGGACTCTCGGTTTACAGCGCGACAAAGGCCGCCGTGGAATCGCTGACCAGAACCTGGGCGGCTGAATTCGCGGGCGCCGGCGTTCGCGTCAACAGTGTCTCGCCCGGCCCGACGGCGACCGATAAGGTCATCGCGAAGTGGGGCGATGCATTCGCTGATCTCGGGCGGACAACACTGCTCGCCCGCCCCGCCGCGCCATCGGAGATCGCCGCCGTGATCCTGTTCCTGGCGTCGGATCGATCCAGCTATATCACGGGTGCGACGGTCGCGGCCGATGGCGGGCGCACGGCGATCTGACCCACCTGCCTACCAGCCCGCACGCGATCTCGGTGAGAACCGGTATCAGGAGGAAGTGAAGAGGGACTGTTGAGCACTGACGCTGAGCGCTGACGCTGAGCGCTGACGCTGAGCGCTGACGCCGGTTGCTACATGGCGGTCATATCAGGGCGCGCACGCAACGGCGCCCCGCTCTGGAGGCCCCGCCAGACCATCCACGCGACGGTAGCAAGCATTCCCGTCCATCCGATCAGACGCACGACGTGCGCGATCTGGATGTCGTGCGCGAGCCATCCGACCCTGCCGAAAAGATAGTTCCAGTCGTGAATCACATCGTCGGAGTCGCCGACGGTGAGGAGCGGCAGCATCTGCGCACGCGCATCGGCCATGTAGGTGGCGATCGGAAGACACTGCTCGAACGCGAAAAACATGCAGAACGCCACACCCTGTATCTGCCGCTGCAGCGCGAAATAGGCCGCGAGCATCAGCGGAACGCCCAACTGCATGAGTGTGCCACCCGCGACGGCGAGAAACTGGTTTCCGAACAAACCAAAAAACAGGTGACCGCCTTCGTGGACGGGAACGAACACCAGGTCCATTGTCAGCAGCACGCCGGTGCCCCGCAACACCTGCAGGATGAACAATCCATAAAAGGCGCTCGCGCCGATCACGACGCCACGCGACACCGGTGCCCAGTTGGTCTCGAGTGGCGCGAGGGCGGGATATCGCTCGGTCCAGCCGTTGGGCAAGCGCACGCGGGTGTCGGGTTCGGGTCGCACCACACGAATTGAGGCGTCGCGTCCAATGGAAAGCCGGCGGCTCATCGGAGGTGCACCACTCAAGACGGCACCTGCGTAATTTCCGCAACCGGGACGCGATCGCCAGAAAATGAGGCAGGGTGGTGTCGGATTGCGGCGTGGGCGTTCGTAGTATGGGTGAACGGCCGCCACAACGGCGCCCCCACACAGGAGAGCACCCGAGATGCAGTACTTCGTTTCTGTCGTTGCCGACGGCACTGAATCGCCCGCGCCGGGCGAGGACGCCGCGATCGACGCATTCAACGACCGGCTCCGCGCCCAGGGCTACTGGGTCTTTGCCAACGGACTGGCTGACCCCAGCACGGCGACCGTCGTCGATGGTCGCGGCGAGCAGCCCGTCTTTACCGACGGTCCATTCCTCGAGTCGAAGGAGTTCCTCGCCGGCTTCTGGATCATCGAATGTCCCCAATCTCGACGTGGCGCTCAAGCTCGCTGCCCAAGGGTCGAAAGCCTGTAACAGGAAGATCGAGTTGAGGCCGTTCCATTCCTGAGGGGCGGCGGTGACCAATGTGCGAGAGGCGATCACCCGAGCCCACCACGGAGAGTGGGCGCGGGTGGTCGCCGCTCTGGCCAAACGCTTTGGTGACCTCGATATCGCGGAGGACGCGGCTGCCGAGGCCTTCGCGACCGCGGTAGAACGGTCGCCAGCCGACGGCGTACCACCGAACCCCGGCGCCTGGCTCACGACCACCGCCGCCCGGAAAGCCATTGACCGGCTCCGGCGCGAGAACAAGCGCGACGACAAACAGAACGAATCCCGGATGTGGTACGATGACCGGCCGGTGCCTCTCGGCGCCATCGACGACGAGCGGCTTCGGCTGATCTTCACCTGCTGCCATCCGGCGCTCGCCATGGAGGCCCGTATCGCGCTCACGTTGCGCATGGTCGGTGGCCTGACCGTGCCCGAGATCGCCCGCGCCTTCCTCGTGCCGGAGACCACAATTGGACAGCGCATCACCCGGGCCAAGGCAAAGATCAAAGCCGCCCGCGTCCCGTATCGGGTGCCGTCCACGGAAGATCTCCCGGCTCGCATCAGCGGCGTTCTCACGGTGCTCTTCGTTGTCTTCAACGAGGGCTACCTGGCGTCTGGCCCCGGCACCGATCCCGTACGCCAGAACCTGACCGCCGAGGCGATCCGGCTGACGCGACTGATCCGCGTGCTGATGCCGGAGGACGGGGAGGTCGTGGGACTCTTGGCGTTGATGCTCCTCATCGAGGCTCGTCGCACCGCACGGGTGTCGGCTACCGGCGAACTGGTCAGACTCGACGAACAGGATCGCGAGGCATGGGACGCCTCGCTGGTGGCCGAGGGTCATCGGCTGGTGCGCGATCGCCTGGCCGCCGGGCAGGCGCCGGGGCGCTATCAGATCCTCGCCGCGATCAACGCCGTCCACGCTTCAGCACCTCACGCTCGCGACACCGACTGGACGCAGGTCGTCGCACTCTACGACCAGCTCGTGCGGCTCGATCCCTCGCCGATCGTCGCTCTCAACCGGGCCATCGCAGTCGCGGAACTCGATGGCCCGGAGGTCGCACTGGCGCTCGTCGACGGGCTCGAGGACAAGTTGGCCGGCTATCACGCCTACCACGCGACCCGTGCCGACCTGCTGCGCCGCCTTCGCCGATACCCGGAGTCGCGGGCGGCGTACGACAAAGCCATCGAGTCGGCCGCGAACAGCGCCGAGATCGCCTACCTCACGCGTCGCCGCGGCGGCTTGGGGTAGTCGCGTGGATCTCCTTGAGGAGCCCAGTTCCCATATCGTAGACGAAGCCCCGCACCGGGACGCCTTTTGAGATCCAGGGATGTGACCAGCGTCCGTCTGGTCACTTGCTCAGGTCACTGTGCTCGGGGCACCTTGCGGCCGCTGTGCTCGCCAACACTGACTCGATGCGGACGGAGAAACCCCAATGAAGCGAATCGCGTTCCTGCTAATCGCTGTCGCGACGGTGGTCGTCGCGCTCGCCGCCGCAGCGCCCCGATCCGCGCGCACTGATCGGCACCGTCCGCCGCTCTTCGGGATCAAGATCTATCCGGGCTATCGCGATTGGCGGCTCGTCTCAGTCGCCCACGAGGCAGGCAGCCTGAACGACATTCGGGCAATCCTCGGCAACGACATCGCGATCAAAGCGTACCGTGCGGGCAAGCTGCCGTTTCCGGACGGCACCGTCATCGCCCGTGTCGCGTGGCAGTACGCCCCGTCGGAAGAGAACGACAAGGTCTTTGGACAGGCCCAATCGTTCGTCGCCGGGCCACAAGCCGCATCGTATCTGCAGTTCATGGTCAAGGACTCAAGGAAATACGCGGCCACGGGCGGCTGGGGCTTCGCGCAATTCGACAAGGACGGCACCCCCATCGCCGACGCGAAGCTCCGTTCCTGCTTCCCGTGCCACGTGCCAATCAAATCCCGCGACTACGTGTTCACCCACTACGCGCCGTAATCGCCAGCGCATGTGACCGTCGGGCGACCGGGCCGCCGAATACCTGAGCACCGAGGTTGCCGGAATCGGGCAGCGCTGGGGCGTGCGGCTGGCCTCCGACGTGGCGAAGCATCTGGTCAACGCCGGGGTCGACATCAGGCGCACTGAATCCGGCCCAGCCCGGGCCGTTCACAGCTCCGTGCCGAAAACAATCGGCACATACGTCGTCGTCCCGTGACGCCCATAGACGGCGTTGTAGCGCGCTTCGAGGAAGAGCCGCACCGGCGGGAGCCGGAAGCGAATCCCGCCACCGCCATCCCAGCCCGGATCGAACTCGCTGCGAGACCGCACCGGAACCGACGCGCCGTACACCCCGCAAAAGCCGTCGAACGCGTCGCAATAGCTGCCACCGGCGAAGTTGTTGAGCTCCACTAGCCGCCAATACGCGCCCCCGCCAAACACCAGATACGGGGTCAGGTTTCCCCAGTAGTCGCGCTTATTGAGTACGACGTTGAGCGTCGCGGACGTCATGCTGGCCCCGCCGCCGTTCGCCCCATACGCCGCCGCCGTCGCCCCGCGCACCAGGTTCGACTCATAGTTCCCATCCGCCTGGAGCCGAGATGCTGCCGTGCGGACTCACCGGGAGCGCGACGTTGCCGCCGACGTCCCAGCCCTCGCCGAAGTTGTCGCCGAAAGTCCCCGTCGGGATCGCCGCCCCAATGTCGAGACCAGCATGCAGAGAACGTTGCCAGAACGGTCCGTAGTCGGTGATCTCCTGCGCCGCCATTCGATGCGGCACGACCGCGCCCGCCACGAGCACCACTGCCGCCAAACGAGTCAGGCCGATCACGAGCGACCTCCGCAATTGTAGGGGACCCGCGTATGCGCTTCGTATCCGTCTAACGCATGCAGGTTGCGGTCCGCTGTCGCATCGCGTATCGCCATCGCCCGCTTTTGTGGACATGTGGACGAAAATGAGACGCTCATCCAGGCGGCTCCCGGGACGGCGCCGATGACCGAATCGGCCGAACGATCGCGCATAGCGTGATGGAGGCTCGGCACCCGGTCGGCTCGACAGTCGCGAGCCGGGGGCGAGCGACCGTGCCCGCCATCGTGCACCTAGCACCGGGAGTAACGTGGAATTCCAACAGTATTCGGCGACGCGGAAATCCCTGGAGGACCGCTACGAGTACACGGTCGAACAGCGGGAGCAGGCCCAGACCGACTACGATGTCGCGGTCAACGAGCGTGACTCTGCCAGCGAGGACATCCGGGACGCCTACGACGGGCAGGTGGACTCGGCCACCTCGGAGTTGGCGTACTCCAAGGATCAGGAACAGGCAGCATTCCAGGATCTGAACGCATTCAAGCTCGATCCGGACCAGCGAGACAACGCCGCCCGGTACGAGAAGGAAAACCCATCACCCGATTCACAAGCGCAATCCCCCGAGGCCACCGCCAAGGGCCAACCCCAGGACCAGCAGCAGGCGGCCCAGCAGCAGAGTACTCAGCAGCAGAGTACCCAGCAGCCGGCGGACAAACCCAAGGAGAACGATCGGTCCGAACCTGGACCAATGCAGTCGTTCGCCATGAAGATGGGCGTCGCGGCGGTGATCACCGGCCAGATGCTGAATCCCCCCACCTCCGGTCACGCGATTCAGGAGGAGATGCAGAAGAGCGAAACGCTCGTCGCAAAGGTCGAATCGCAATACAACATCGGGAAGGACGAGAAAGACTCCAGCCAACAGCCAGGCGTCGAAAAGGATGCGGCACAGCAGGGGCAGCAAACAGGGCAGCAAACGGGGCAGCAACAACAGGGCTCCGAGCAGCCGGGCAAGCAACAACCGGGGTCAGAGCAGCAGGGAACGCAGCAGCATGGAACGCAGCAGCAGGGAACGGAGCAGAGCGGCCAGGGGCAACAGCACGACACGCAGCAGCATCGAAGCGATCAACACGGCCAGGAGCATCAGGGGCACGAGCAACACGGGCAACACGGGCAACACGGGCAACACGGGCAACACGGGCAACACGGGCACGAGCAACACCATGATGAGCACAACCAGGACCAGCACCCGTCAAGCGAGCACTCCTCTGGGCAACCGGCCCAGGATCCGCACCACGCGGAGTTTCGCGCGCCTGACAGCAAGGAACCCGAGAAGGCGGTCCCGGCCCAGCCCACCGTACCGTCCCCACACCCCACTGAGGAAGTCGCGGCCGGGCCCAGCAAGGAGGAGCAGAAGTCGGACGAGCGGCAAAAGCGCCAGGACGAGAATTCCGACATAGCGGCCGACAACGCCGAAGGTCTCCATCACGCTGTCGAGGAGATCGAGAAGGACAAAGAAAAGGACAAGCCGAAGGACGCCGTGGAGTCGGAGCCGATCAAGGGTGACGCGAGTTTCGGCGCGCCCGGCTACTCCAACCCCGAACAATCCGCAGACCTCTCCCAGAAACTCGAGTCGCCGGAGGGCCAGGAGCAGCAGTCTGGGCCCGTGAAGGGCGACGTGGAGCCTCCCCTTCAGGAACAGCCCGCGCAACAGACGCAGGAGATCAAGGGCAACGCAGAATTCGGCAATCAGGGCATCCCGGATCCCGAGCGGGCATCCAACGCCGCAATGCAGCCCCAGGAGCAGCAAGGGCAGGGGCAGGACCAGCCGCACGGGCAGGATCAGGCGCATGCCCAGGACCAGCCACAGGCGCAGGATCAGGCACAAGGGCAGGATCAGGCACAGGGGCATGACCATACACAGGCGCAGATCCCGGCGGAGACCCAGGTTTACGAAGTCAGCGCGAGTGGGCAGGCGGAGTTCGGCGGACAACAAGCCGACACCGCGGTGCACGAGCGAGAGACGCCCGGCGAGGGCAACTTCGGCGCGCACAACTATCCGGACCCTGAGCACGAAACGGAGATGGCGAGCGCGATGAGCGGCCAGCGCGGCGCCGAGCAGACGTCGCAGACGTACTCCGTCTCGAGCGACGGCCAGCCCCACGAGATGCCGCCCACCGAGCACCCCGCGTCGGAGATGGCGACCGCCAAACAACCGGAGCAGCCACCGAAAGACCCGGGCCTCGACCACTGACCCGATGAACAGCGAGAAAGCAGATCGTAGAACGCAGAAAGAGAGGAGATCCGGCCCGCGATCTCCTCTCTTTCTGCTGTCTACGTCCCGAGTTCCTAGTCCCTACCTTCTACTCTCCGCTCTCTCGTCTGTCCTAATTACTCGCGCTCGCCGCCGCCATTGCCAACCCCTTGAGCGGCGGCCCCGCGGCCGCGACTTCGCGACGTGGGATGCTCTGCGCCTTCGCCTTCGCCGGATACTCCGGCCGCAGCGTGATCACATCGCGCCGCGCCACTCGGCCCCGCGTCACCAGCGCGATCGCCGTGTCCGGCACCGCCGCCAGACTTGAGATCTCACCGGGCGGCACCAGCGGACGAGGACCAAGCGTCAACCGTGGCGCCGCCGCCGGACCGAGATCCTCCGCGCCCTTGCCCAACTGCGCCACCGCCGCCATCGCGCGGCTCGGCGCCGCAGCCAGCCCGCCTCGCGCCACCGTCAGCGCCATGTGCGGCTGGGTCCTCGCGGCCGCGAATGGCCCGGACATCGCTTCCATACTCAGACCGCCGCGTACCGTGTTGCCCTCGACCTGCTCCGGCATAAGCTGCCAGCACTCACCCGCGCGCTGCGCCACGAACGCATTGGTCACGGCCGAGCGGCCACCCAGCGCCACCACCGATCCGAAGATCGACAGCCACTTGTCGGCGATGATCTCCGTCAGCTTGGCGTTGATTCCCTCGACGCCCTGGGTCGCCGCGATCATCGCGAGCCCCAATGAACGGCCGATGGGCAGCATCTGCGCATCCTGGCTCGTCGCGACCTCCTGCGCTTCGTCGATGATGAATGCCACCGCCGTCTCTTTACCGCCGGTCCAGTCGTGATCGGCCCGCGCCTTGAGCCCACTGTACAAGCGCGCCTTGATCAACGCCGTCACGACCGAGCCCGCGACACCGTACCGGTACTCGGGAATCAGGATGCCAAGGCGCCCACCAGTGAGCGGCGCCATGAGATCCACCGTGTCCTTGCCCGCCGGTGTCTTGGCCCACCGGAGCAACTCCGGCGTCGCCGTGATCGTTGAAATCCACGACCGGATCTCCGCCAGGATGTTGCTGCGTGTCTTCTCATCCATGGTGTCCCACTCGAGGCGGAAATACGCGAACGCCTCGCGGAGAAGCGGATCGGCTTCGGCCTTCGGCACCAGCGCCTGAATCAGCTGGTCGCGATCCTGTTTGTTGCTCACGACCTGCGCGGCGTGGAACAGCGACCACCAGGCACCGCCCGCCGCCTGGGCGATCACGGCTCCGCGGCGCAGCGCACCCGCCGCGCTATTGACCCAGAACTGCTCCTGGCCCGCGGATGCCGGGGCGAGGATCTCGCGGATCGTGTCCACGATTACTGCAGGCTCGACGCCCGAGACGAGAGAGACATCCGTACCCGGCTTCCCCGGATCGACGACGCGCATACCCGGCAGATCGGCCAGCTCACTCGGCAACGACCCCTTGCCGTCCATGACCACGAGCCCGACGGCGTCGTGCGCGCTGAGCTGTCGTGCCATCGGCCGCAGCACACCTGACGTTTTGCCGGACCCGGTACCGCCGAGCACCAGCATGTGCATTCTGGAGATCCTTCAGCGACAACCGGAACGGCAGGCCGGCGTTCGGAGCAAAGAAATCGCCCCGCCCGGCGAACACTCCCGTCGTCTGCCCCAACTCGATCGTCGGACTCTTGTCCGCCGCGGCTTCGGCGATCTGCCGCCGGCGCGCGGCTTCCGGAATCGTGCCCCACGGCTGCCCGCCAGCCGCCACGAACGCCGCGCCTTCGACGCCTTCGGCGGCCGTCAGCTCATTGGCGCGCGCCAGAAGCGGACGCTTGTCGCGGAAGATTTTCACCAGCAGGATGATGAGAACGACGAAGGACCCGAAGTACTTGACCCACCCGAAGCTGGGCAGTGACATGCCCATCGCGGCGAGTGGATTCCCCCCGCCCAGCGCGTCCGCGTCGGGACCCGCTGCGCTCGCCGCCGACCCGGTCGACCGGGCAAAGATGTACGAGACGGCCCAGCCCAGCGCGACCGCCGTCATCACCCACCAGATCGACCGGTTCGCGGCCTCCGTCGTACGGCCATCCTCAGCGGAGATCTCCGACGACAGCGGCCGGCCGTCGCTCGTGAGCCAGCTCTGTTGCACGTCATCCCGAAGGTCCGGCGGCGTGTTGTCCGGAAGGTCGCGGAAGAAGGTCCGCATCACGATGCCCTTGGCTTCGTCGGTCGACGCGCCCGAGCACGCGATACGCATGAGGACCGGCACCACGAAGAAGAGAAACGCGCCGAACGTGGCGAGGCCAAGGAGGTCTCCGAACTGGGCACCCCCTCTGAAGGTCAGCTTTTCTCCGAGCAACACTGTCACCACCCACGCCGCGGCGATCAATGCGGTCTGCATCCCGTGCGCGCTTTCCGCCACCATGCGAGCGAGCATGCGGTGGTAGACCTGCCGGGCGATCTGCACCGAGCTGCCATCAGTGGCCGGCGTCGTGAAGACCAGCGGATCAACCGGTACGAACTTCCAGAACCAGTTGTTGAGTGCCGACGTGTTCGGGCCGATAGGCTTGGGTCCGTGCTCGGTGATCGTCTTCCATGTTTCCTGATTCATTGAGCCTCCGGTTGAAGGCACAAAGCCGACACTCGGACCAGTGTCGCCTATTGCCCGTGGCCGCTGCGATGGGGGTCGCGCCGGGATGGGAGCCATCCCGGACGGCAATGCGCGAGGCCGGCAGGAAAACCGTCACGCGCGATCCCCGCCGAGGCTCGGACGGGGAGCTGGAAGACAGTTGGTCCCGTGAGGTGGGACCAGAGGTGGGATCAGCGGGAGCGACGCGGCGCCGGCCGCGCGCTATCGGCGCCTGGCCACGGACAACGCGTAGACGGCCGCGCGGAACGCAATGAGTGGGTCGTCGCCAAGCTGGATGCCGTCCGTCAAAAAGATCGGACTGAATGCCAGGGAACGCTGCAGCGCGGCATTGTTGGGGGCGACCGTCGTCAGGGTGATGACGCCCAGCTCGACGAGCTTGCGGTCGTCGGGCCAGGTCACCGAACCGTCGGCGGTCTGATCGCCCGGATTCGCCAGCTGCACGAGGAGCCGCAACTTCACCGGCTGATTCGCTCCCAGGCGGTGCGTCATCTCGTCCATCAGATAGGTCGGCCCCTTCTTCGCGGCGGCCGCAGAGTCCAGGAACCTGGGCGTCTCGACCGGAACGATTCTGTAACGGCCGGCTTGCTTCACGCCCTTGGCGTTCACGAAGACGAGCGCATTGTTGCCAAACCAGCTGAGATCCCCGAAGCTCACGGGGTTGGGCTCCGGGTCGGTCACGAATTTCAGCGCATGCGGATGCCCGTGCAGAAATGCTTCGATCGGCGTCGGATGCGTGCTCGTGGGCTTGGTCGCGCTCGCCGCCTCGAGAAACTCGGCAAACTCCTCACCCGTACCAACCACGAACCCGTTATGGGCGAGGGCCACGATATCGGTATAGGCCCCCGACGGCAGCGTGAACCGGACCGCGATCCCGTGCGGCGAAGCCTGCGGGCTGTTGTCGGGAATCGTGGGAAGGCCGGTCCCATCCGAAAAGCGAACGATCACCGGCGTCGACGCCGCCGTGAGATGGGCTGCCCGGCTTAACCCGGTCGCCCCCGGAGACGGCGTGAATGTGCCAGTGACGACAATGCCTTTCGCGTGGTTGATCCGATAGCCGGTGTGGCTGCCAAAGAGCGTCACGAAGTCGTCGGCGACGCGTTGCGGCAGATTCTTGGCCGGCGTCTGCGCAGCCATGGATGACGCGCCGAGCAGCAGGCTTGCGGCGATGAATCGTGTGCGCATGGATTGCACCTCTTATGGTGACTGACGGCAGACCAGCATGCACCGTGGCGGCGCGTCGAGACGCGAGGACGTGACAAAAAAATTCGGATCCACCTGTACGGTGTCCCCGGCACCCCGTGGTAAGGGCACCGACTGCCACACGCCCGACGGCGCGAGGACGACCGTTCGTCCAGGGGCGAGGGTCACCCGAACCGGCATATTGAAGCCTGGGACCACGTTGCTCCACCGGTACCGCAGCGTGCCGCCGTAGGTCGCGTACTCGAACTCCGGGATGCGCGTCGTCGTCAGATACTGCTTGAAGACGTGGCTCAGATCAATCCCGGCGTGTTCGGAGATGTAGTGCTGCACTTGCTGGCCCGTGACGATCTGGTGCCAGAATGTGCTGTTGAGGCCCAGCAGGATCGCGTGCCACGTGCTGTCGTTCCCAATGATCTGGCGGATGGTGTGGAGCATGTTGCCCCCTTTGTAATACATGTCGCCTGACCCTTCGTTGTTCACGCCGTAGTGTCCGACGATCGGCTCGTCGTTCACTACCCGGGCCCGCGTGCCGACGCACGTACTCCGCCCCCGCCTCCTTGCCGAACAGACACTCCGTGTACAACGCCTCGGCGTAATTCGCGAAGCTCTCATGCACCCACATGTCGGCCACATTGGCCGTCGTGAGACTGTTGCCGAACCATTCGTGCGCGCTCTCGTGCACGATGATGAAATCCCACTTGAGACCCCAGCCGCTCCCGGACAGGTCGAGTCCCGAGATAGCCGTTGTGGTAATGATTGCCGTACGCCACGGCGCTCTGATGCTCCATCCCGAGATGCGGGGCCTCGATCAGCTTGTAGCCGTCGGTATACCATGGGTACGGACCGAACCACGACTCGAAACACGTGAGCATCGACTTCGCTTGCTCGAACTGGGCGGCCGCCACGTCCCGGTGGTAGGCCAGCGGCCAGAAGTCGAGCGTCAACGGACCCTTGAGCCCAGCGTACGTCTCCGCGATGTGTGCGTACGCGCCGATGTTCACCGCGACATTGTAATTGTTGATCGGATTCTGGACGAACCACTCGTACGTCGTCGTCCCATTGCCGTTTCGCGTCCGGTGCCGGAGCCGCCCATTGGACACGTCCATCATCGAGTCCGGGACGGTGATCGCGATCCGCTGGCTGTCCGGCTCGTCCGCCTGCGTGTCCTTATTGGGCCACCACACGCTCGCGCCAAGACCCTGGTCGGTGTTGGCGATCCACGGATGCCCGAGACTGTCGCGACTCCAGGTGAAACCGCCATCCCACGGGGGCCGCTTCGCCACGCGCGGGCGCCCATGATAGTACGCCGTCACGGTGCCTGAGCTGCCGACCGCCCCGGGTTCGGCGACCGTGACGAAGAACGCGTTGCCATCGCGACGATTGGCGAGCCGATGACCGTCCTGCACGACGCTATCCATGACCAGCGGCACCTGCAGGTCGATCTGCATCTCGGGACGTGGGGCGCTCACGACACGATACGTGATGCCGTTCCATCCGCGGACCGAACTGTCCGCGGGCGAGATGCTCACGTGCAGGTCGTAGAACGTCACGTCCCACCAGGCCCGTTCCGGTGTAATCGTGCCACGCAGCGTGTCCGCGTGCGTAAACGTCTCTTTGTGGACTCGCTGGGCGTCGGCGTTCTGGGCTGTTCGCGGCCCAGAGCGCCGCCGCAACACCAACGAGCAGGGTCCGCAGAAAGTGCCTCAGCGGCGGTGGTGGAGGCGTCCCGACGCCCGGGCAGCCAGGTGCCACGCATCCGGGCTGGCGATCGGCAGGCCGTCCGGCGCGGGGTTGAACACCAACGAGCTGGGGCCCGCGGCCACCGCGAGCGTGAGCCCCGGCGTCTGGATCCCTGTCGCGATCACCTGATCAGCCGTGAGTTCAAAGAGTTGCGCGGTAGACGTGCTGGCTGCCCAGAGATCACCCGAGTTGTCAAAGGCGAGGGCCGAGAGCGCGGCCGGGCTGCCAGCGATGCCAATGACACCCGTCGGTGCAAGCGCACCACCGAGGAGGAGTTGGACCGGGCTGTATTGCGCGATGGTGTTGTTCGACAGGTTCGCCACCCACAAGTCGCCATCGGTGTCGAACGCCAGCGCATCAGGCCCATCGAGAGAACCACTATCCGCGGACAACGTCATGGCAGGGGCGGGAGCCCCGCCCGACGCAAGCTGTGCGACGCTGTACTCGACGACCGTATTATTGGTCCGGTTCGGCACCCACAAGTTGCCGTACGCGTCGAAGCTCACTCGCCCGGGCGCACTGAGCGCGCTGCCACTGATCACCGCGGCCGGCGCGGGAGCGCCGCCGCCTGTCAGTTGCTCCGCAGTGTATTCCACCACGGTGTTGGCGGTCGCGTTCGCCACCCACAGATTGCCGGACGGGTCAAACGCGAGGCCATCCGGCCCGCTGAGCGCGGCACCGGTGATCGTCACCGCGGCAGCCGGGCGACCCAGAGGCCGCGAGACCCGTGCTCAGATATTCGGTGATGCTGTTCGCGCTGTGGCTCGCCACCCACAGATTGCCCAGGGCGTCGATCACCGCGTACGCGTCCGTGACGCCGACAGAGATGCCGGCTGTCTGGCCGGTTCGAAGCTCGCCCGCCGAATATTGCGCAGCGATGGGCGAGCCACCGTTGCTGCTCATCACCCACAAGCCACCCGTCCCCGGACGCGCCGTGAATCCCACCGATATCTGGGATGTATCGTCGATCGCCACTTTCACGGGATTGCCGGTCACGACGCCCGTGTACACGGTGCTCACGACCTCGTCCGTGGACGACACGGCACCGGCGGTCACCGTGTAGTTGCCGGCACCCAGGTCGATCAGCGTATCGGTGCCGGCGATCGTGACATTGTACGCCGAAGGCCCGGCCACGGTGATATTCGGGAACCTGACGTTGGGCGGGGCGTTGACGTTCACGATCAGCGTACCGCTCGTCTCGGCGGCGATCACCGCCGCGCTCGTCTTATGGCAACCAGCTACGGCCGCCACCGCGAGCGGCAGCCAAAGGGCGGCGCCAGCGGCGCGGATGGAACGCGGTAACACGAATCGGATCATGTGGATCGAGCATTTTACGTACGTGCGCGGCCGCCCACCAGTCACGGAGTCGCCCTACGGGCTCGCCACGCCGCGAGCCCGTGCCCTTTGCGGCCACGCGGACGTCATCTCGGCGAAGCCCATCGCCGGGTGAAACCCCGCCAGGCTCGGTGCAGATCTGAGGGCCATCCGATGCATCTCGGCCGATGCCGCGATTGTGAGGCGGTCTACGACTACCTCGAGCTCGAACGCTGTCCGAAATGCGGTAATTTCACCGGCTCGGCGTATGGTGGCGTCGAAGTCCTCAATGACGCGGCCATCGAGCCGGTGCGGCTTGCTCCTGTGGCTGCCATAGCAGCTCCCGTAGCCGCTCGGCCAATGCCGCGGACCAACGGCAAAGTCGCGCCTTCCCCAATGCCGGAAGCCAGACGCCTCGACGTATTGCACGGGGAATACGCGCTCGTCGAGCAGGCCATCAGTGGACTCGACCGCTTGGCGCTCGCGATCAAGATGTGCAGTGTGACCGTCGGCGCTGTCCTGATGGCGTACGCGTTGGCCAGCGGCAGACATGAAGTGCTTCTGGTCGCGGTCTTCGCGAGTGGCATGCTCTGGATCGTGGAAGCGATCGGCAAGTCCTTCCAGGGCGTCTATCTCGGTCGTGCCCACCAGATCGAGATCGGAATGGCTGACCCGGCGACCGTCACCGAATTGCCCGGCATCGCAGCCGCGTGGCGCCGCCACTGGCGGCCGGCGTCGTTCGGACGGTACCTCGCGATCGGGCGGTGGCACATTGCCCTCCCTCATCTACTTGTCGTCCTGGCCGCCGCTGGCCTCTTTCTCGCGCTGGAGCTGCCGCAGCTGCACTAAGAGCGACGGAGTGCTGCCCACTCCCGCTTGCCTTTCCGCTGGCACCTGGTGAGGCTACTCCCGTGCTCGACGGCCAGACACCGGACCGCCAGCGACTCCTGGTCGCCGCCGCCGCCCTCCGGGCGGAGGTCGGCAAGCGCATCGTCGGCCAGCAGCAGGTGCTCGACGAGATATTGATGGCGCTCGTGGCGGGTGGGCATGCGCTCCTCGTCGGAGTCCCTGGCCTGGCCAAAACCTTGATGGTCCGGTCGATCGCTGAAGCCACCCACCTCGGCTTCCGCCGGGTACAGTTCACCCCGGATCTGGTGCCCAGTGACATCACCGGCACGGAGGTCATGGAGGAGGATCCGGTCACGCGCCACCGCGCGTTCCGGTTCGTCGAAGGACCGGTCTTCACGAACATTCTCCTCGCCGACGAGATCAACCGCACGCCGCCGCGCACCCAGGCTGCGCTGCTGGAAGCGATGCAGGAGCACCGAGTGACGTCGGCCGGAGAGACGCGCGCGCTGCCCGAGCCATTCTTCGTGCTGGCGACCCAGAATCCCATTGAGCAGGAGGGCACCTACGCGCTCCCCGAAGCGCAGCTCGACCGGTTTCTGTTCGACATTCGGGTCGGCTATCCGGATGAACGGGAGGAGATCGCGATCCTGCGCGCGACGACCGGGACGGATTCACCGCCGCTCACGCCGGTGCTGTCGCCCTCTGACGCGATCGCGCTGCAGCGGATGGTGCGCGAGGTGCCAGCCGCCGAACCCGCCCTGCGGTATGCGGCGGCGCTGGTGCGGGCCACCCGGCCCGATGCGCCTGCCGTGCCGGCGATCGTCTCGCGCTACGTCCGATGGGGCGCCTGCCCGCGCGCTGGCCAAGCCCTCGTCCTCGGCGCCAAAGCTCACGCCGTCCTGGCCGGGCGCCTCACGATCGCGCCATCGGACATCCAGCGGGTCGCCCTCCCGGTCTTACGGCACCGCGTCCTCGTGAACTTCGCCGCCGAAGCCGAAGGGGTCACTGCCGAGCGCATCGTGACCGAGTTGCTCGGCGCGATTCCCGAGCCGCACGAGCGCGATCGCGGTCTAGCAGGGCACCGCCGCATGTTGGCCACGCGCTCATCCCGGCCAGCGTTGATACGCCGACTATCGTGACACCGATCAGAAGTATGATCGCATAGTCATTTACGCAACGCATCAGCGCGCGAGGCTTCCTGCAACAGCGTGCGCGCCGCCAGCGTCAACCGCTCCGCCTCCGCCTCGCACACCAGCGCCAGGTCCCGGAGACGCTCCGCCGACGGCATTCGAGGCCGCGCCCGGTGCGCGAGCGCATACAATGCGCTCGGAGAAATGCGCAGCGCGTCCGCCGCCTCTTGCGCGGTCGGGCTCAGGAGCGTGTCGAGCGCGTCGCCAAAAGCCTTCTTCCGGCGGGCCGACTCGCGGGCGTCATTCGGTCGCATACCTGGATCTCCTCTCCTCGGATTAGTAGATGAAAGGTACACATAAAGTATCACTGCAGAAGTAGCCAAACAGTGTGCCGATGTGATGGGATGCCATTGGCCGCGGCCGTGGCGCGAGTGGGCGGGGCAGGGATGTGCCCGGAAGGGCTGGCGGAGTTGCCGCCGAGTGTGCTTGCTCCGTCCAACGGCCAGCCCAAGATTGGATCGCATGGCCAGCGCGGCGTCCGCTCCGTCGGTTGCCGAGACGGCGCTACCGGATGAACTGTTGCTCGGGTTGCTCGAGTCGGTCGTCCGGGAGCGCGACCCCGAAGCTGCGGCGGCGCTCCGCGATGCCGGCGTAGGCCTCGCGTCGCGCGCCACGGCGCGTGCGCTGCAGGCACAAGGCCTCTGGTTTCAGCTGCTGAGCCTCGGCGAGCAGTACGCGGCGTTCCGGCTCCGCCGCGAAGCCGAATCGGGGCAGGGCCGGCGAGGGTCCAACAGTCGGCACGTTCCATCACGCGTTCCACGACGCGCGCGAGCGGGGGATACCCACCGCAGCAGTCGAGAGTGCGATCGCCGCGCTCCACGTCACGCCCGTGATCACGGCGCATCCGACCGAAGCGAAACGCGTGACCGTGCTCGAGAAATACCGTGCGATCTACCGCACATACGAGGCGCTCGCCGAGCAGCGGGCGACGCCGCGAGAGCGCGAGGCGCTCATTGCGAAACTCCGCACCGACATTCGATCTGCTATGGCTGACCGGAGAGCTGCGTCTCCAGAAGCCGACCGTTGAGCAGGAGGTGGCGTGGGGTTTGTACTTCTTCGACGCCACCCTCTTCGAGGCCGTCCCGGTGCTGCACGCACGGCTGCTGCGGGCCCTCCATGAGGCGTATCCGGACGCACGGGGCAGCACGGGCGCGTTTCTCGAATTCGGCTCATGGATCGGTGGAGATCGCGACGGTAACCCCTTCGTTACCAACGATGTAATGCGCGCTGCCGTCCGGTCCAATCATCTTGCCGTGCTGCGCCACTACGACGAGCGGCTGACCGAGCTCCTCCGCACGCTGAGCATCTCGCAGGAGGCCGTCGCCGCTCCGCTCTGGTTTCGCCGCGACGCCGTCAAGGCACTGGCGTCGAGCGGCGACGCGACGCGCATTGCGGAGCGCAATCCCAACGAAATCTTCCGCCAGTACCTCGCCGTCATGTGCCGGCGTCTCGCGACCACGAGGAGCCATGCCGAGCGCGGCTGGGCGGATACGCCCTCGCCGCGCTACGTGGACGCCGAGGAATTGCTCGGCGACCTGGCGACGCTCGATCGGGCGCTGCGCGAATCCCGGTGCGAGGAGCTCGCGGCGGCGTTGGTCCTTCCGCTGCGGCGCGAGGTCGAGGCGTTCCGTTTCTCCGCTGTCCGCCTCGATCTCCGCGAGCATGCGCAGGTGCTCCGGCGCGCGATCGATGCCGTCGGTTCCCTGAGCGGCGAGGTCCCGGTGGACGGGCCGGCCCGGCGCGCGTGGCTGCTCGATGAGCTCAGCGCGCCGCGAACCGCCGAGCAGCAGGACCGGCAACAGGAACGACAGTGGCCCGCGGCGGCGGCCAACACGCTCGGGATGTTCCGTCTCGTCGGGGAGTTGCGCCAGAGCGTGGACCGGCGCGCCTTCGGCACTTTCATCATCAGCGGCACGGCCGGCACCGATGACATCCTCGGGGCCTATTACCTGGCCAAAGAGGCGGGATTGTTCTCCGATGCGCTCGGCGTCGAGCACTCGACCCTTCCCATCGTGCCCCTGTTCGAGACGATCGCGGACCTGCGCGCCGCCCCTGCGGTGATGCGCGACGTGCTCGCGGTGCCGCTCGTGCGCCGGACGGTGCGCGCGTCCGGCGGAATGCAGGAGGTCATGATCGGGTATTCCGACTCCAACAAGGACGGCGGATTCCTCACCGCGAATTGGGAGTTGAGCAAGGCGCAGTCGCGATTGGCACGGGTCGGCGCGGAGGCGGGGATACCCATCACGTTCTTTCACGGCCGCGGTGGATCGGTCGGCCGCGGCGGCGCGCCGGCCGGCCGTGCGATCGCCGCCCAGCCAGCCGGCTCGGTCAACGGACGGATGCGTCTGACGGAGCAAGGCGAGGTCGTCTCGTACAAGTTCGGATCCGAAGACGCCGCGCTCTACCAATTGGAGCTGCTCACGGCGAGCGTGCTCGGCCACACGCTGGGGGGCGATGCGCCGGAGCCGTCGCCGGAGTTCGCGGAGGCCATGGAGGCGCTCTCAGGCGCCGCGTTCGCCTCGTACCGCGGCCTGGTCGAGCATCCGGGGTTCTTTGCCTATTACAGCGCGGCGTCGCCGCTGGAGGAGCTGGCGCTGCTCAACCTGGGATCCCGGCCGGCACGCCGGGGCAGCGCGCGGGCCCTGGCCGATCTTCGCGCCATCCCCTGGGTCTTCGCGTGGACGCAGAACCGCCACTGCGTGCCGGGGTGGTACGGCATTGGCAGCGCCATCGCGTCCTTCACCGGCATTCGCGGCGCGCGCGGCGCGGCGTTGCTGGCGCGCATGTTCCACGAGCTGCCGGTCTTCCGCCTGATTCTCGACGAAGCGGAGAAGACGTTGCTCGAGGTCGACCTCGGATTGTGCCACGCCTACGCCGGTCTGGTGCCGGATGAGGGCATTCGCTCGGCCATCCTTGGCATGATCGAAGCCGAGTACGCGCGCACAGTAGCGGCCATCCTCGGGATCACGGGCGCCGGAATGATCGCCGAGCGATTCGTGCAGCTCCGCAACCGGTTCCAGCGGCGAGTCGTCATGCTCGATCAGGCGCATCGTCGCCAGATCGAGTTACTGCACCGGGTCCGGACGGAACACTCGGATCCCGAGCAGCGGAATGCCAGCCTGTCAGCGTTGCTGTTCTCGATCAACTGCATTGCCGCGGGGTTTGGCACGACCGGCTGACCGCCGCGGACGCCGACGCTGGTGGGCGCCGGCAGCGCGGCATACTTTCCATCCTTCGTCTCGCCGGCCGTACTCCTCTTCCTCGCCATCATGCTGACACTTTCGGTTCGCCGCGTCGATCTCGCGGCGCTCGATACACCGTTACTGGTGCTCGGGCTGCCGCAGGGTGCAACAATCACCCCGGTGCTCGCCCCCGTGGATGCCGCGTTGGGCGGCGCACTGGCCCGGACGCTCGAGCGCCGCGATTTCCGCGGAGGGCGCGACGAAGTCCTGCACCTGGCCGGCGGCACCAAGGGCCCGGTCCGCGTGCTCCTGGTCGGTTTGGGCAAGGGCACCGATCGCGGCCCCGCGCTGCGGCGGGCGGCGTCGCTGGCGGCCCGGCGCGCACACGGGATGGGCGTCGGCACCCTCGTGTGGTATGCGGGCGCGGCGACGCCGCCGGAGCTCGAACACGTTGCGATCGGACTGGGCCTGGGACCGTGGGAGTATACAGACCTCAAGACGCCGCCTCCGGCCGACGAGCGCCGCGCGCCGCTGGCCTCGGCCACGATTCACGTCGATGACATGGCGGGCGCGGAACAGGCGCTGGCGACGGGGTTGGCGATCGGTGCCGGGTACGACGTCGCGCGCCGTCTGGCGATGATGCCCGGCAACGTGTGCACACCGGATCTCATGGCGGATGTGGCGCGTGACATCGCAAAGCGCCACGCACTCGACGTGACGGTCATGGGCCGGCGCGAGTTGGAGTCGTTGCGCATGGGCTCCTTCCTCGCCGTCGCGCAGGGCACGCCGCAGGATCCCCGCATGATCGTGCTCGAGTACAAAGGTGCGGGCGCGACGGTGAAGCCGATCGCGCTGGTCGGGAAGGGACTGTGCTTCGACAGCGGCGGCATCTCCATCAAGCCGGCTGTCGGGCATGGAGTTCATGAAATTCGACATGTGCGGAGGAGCGGGCGTCCTGGGCGCCGTGGAGTCGATCGCGCGGCTCAAGCTGCCCGATCAACGTCGTCGGCGTGGTGGGCGCCACGACCAACATGCCGTCCGGCGTTGCCTTCAAGCCGGGTGATGTCGTGCAGGCTGCCTCCGGCAAATACATCGAGATCATCAACACGGACGCCGAAGGGCGGCTCGTGCTCGCGGACCTGCTCGATTATGTGCGGCGCTATCAGCCATCCGCGATCGTCGATGCGGCCACACTGACCGGCGCGTGCGTCGTCGCCCTCGGCCACATCGCGACCGGCGTATTCGGCAACGATCAGGCACTCGTGGCGGAAGTCCTCGCGGCGGGCGAGCGCGCGGCCGAGCGCGGGTGGCAGATGCCGGTCTGGGACGACTACCGCGACTCGATCAAGTCGGATGTCGCCGACATCAAGAACACCGGCGGTCGCTCGGCAGGCGCCATCACCGGCGGCGAAGTTCCTTCAGGATTTCGTCGACACCACGCCATGGGTGCATCTGGATATCGCGGGAACGGCGTATTCCGAATCGGACCTCGTGGCGATCCCCAAGGGGCCCACTGGGGTACCAGTCGGCATGTTTGTGGAATTCGCCCGCGGACGGGTGCGCTGACCTTCGCCGCATGTCCGCGTCGTCGTCCGACGCGCTCGTGGCAGAAACAGGTGCTGCGGGTCGGCCTCGGCTGTCTTGCCGGGGCCGTCTTCTACGTGGCACCCCGCTCCCTGGCGGCCCAGGGGTCTGCCGAGGACTCGGCGCACGTCCACAGCGATTCCGTGGCCGGCACCGACACCACGCGCGCGCATGTGTCCAAGGCCGACAGCACGCTGCTCTCGTACCATCCGGATACCACCAAGACGCGGGCGCCGACCACGCACGCGGAGCAGCCTCGCCTCCTGGGGATCGGCCCGCCTACCACTGGAACCGGGACGAGTTGCTGGCGAGTGGCGCCCAGACCCTGAACGATCTGCTGGTCCGGATCCCGGGCTACACGGACTTCCGGGCCGGATGGATCTCGACGCCCATGATCGGGGAGTACATGGGCAACGCGTCGCGCATCCGGATCTTCTACGATGGCATCGAGCTCGATCCGCTGAACGCGCGCGACGGCAACACGACCGATCTGGCGACGATTCAGATCTGGATGCTGGAAGAAGTCGCGGTCGAGCGTGGCGCCGCGGAGATACGGGTCTATCTCCGCACCTGGCGCGTGGACCACCTCACGCCCTACACCCGCGCTGACATCGCCACGGGCACCGAGGAGACGAACGAATACCGGGCGTTCTTCGGCGAGCGATTCAAACCGGGCGAGTCGGTGCAGGTCGCAGCCCAGCAATTCACCAACATCGGACCGTACGGCGGAGGTGGGCGACGAGACGTCGCTGATGGCGCGGCTCGGATACGCCCGCGGGCCGTGGTCGTTCGACATCTTCGGCAATCGCTATCGCCGGGGACAGGACCCGTTGTCGGAAGTCGACATCAACGGCGGCCCCCAGCCAGGTCCCGGCCTCGGCGACTTCGAGGGGACGTGGACGACCGCCTATGTGCGCGGGGGCTACGGCGATCCCGACCACGGCGTATGGGCGCAAGTGATGGCGTCCACGCTGCAGTTCAAGAACTCCAGCCTCGAATCCGCGGTCGCCACCGACACGATCATCAACCCCGCGACGGGGCTCCCCTTTGCGCAACCGACGGCCGACACGGCAACGTCGGAATCGCAGTACATGGTTGCGGGCGGCTTCTCGAAATGGGGCATTCGGTTCAGTGGGACGGATCGCGTCCGCGTGTTCGCCGGACACGGGATCACCGACGAGCCGTCAGGCCGCGCCAGCTTCGAGAGTGGCCCGCTGGCGATATCGCGCGTATATCGACCATGACGCCCCGTCCGGCGTGGCCGACCACCAATCCCACGAACGCGGGCCAGACGATTCCGGTGTCGACGGAGGAGGTCTCCGCGCGACTGACGCCGCTGCCGTTCCTCAGCATCATGGGCACGGCAAGCCGCACGACATCCACCGGGCGCGCCGGATGCGCCGCCGACGTCGCTCGCCATGCGCGGTGAGGTGGGTGTGCGAGTCGGACAGCTCTGGTTCAGTGGCGGCGTGATGACGCAGGACACGGGTCGCGTCGCCGCACTGTCGGTGTACGATTCGACGTATGTCCCGGCCGCAGTCGGCCGCACGACCGGCGAGTTTGGATCGATTCGTGGCGTGATCTGGGAAGGCATTCACGCCGACATCACCGGGATCGACTGGGGCTCGCCCGGTCCGTACCGGCCGAACTATCAGGCGCGCGCCGAGTTGTCATTGCAGTCCGATTGGCTGCACAAGTTCCCGCGGCACACGTTCTCGATCCACGCGTCGGGCGCGTTCGAATACTCGTCGCCGACGCCCTTCCCAGTCGCCGGCGGTGGGGAAGTGTTCTCCACCGGCGCCTACGACCTCTCGACGCTGCTCGAGCTTCGCATCCTGCAAGCCACGATCTTCTGGGATTTCCGGAACGTGCTCGGGTACCCGTATAACCTCGTCCCCGGCTACGTCATGCCCCGGCAGCTCAACGTCTACGGCGTTCGCTGGTCGTTCTGGAATTGAGCGCCGGCACGCGCGCGGAATTGACAAGGTTGTTGTGGCGTCATAACTTACGCCCTTGCCCATCATCAGAAGCATGACCGGTTTCGGGGCCGCTGACGGACTCGTCGGCAGGGCCCGCGTGAGCGTTGAAGTCCGCACGGTCAACCACCGCTTCTTCAATCCCAGCATCAAGCTCCCGGGAACGTTCGCGCGCTGGGAAGGCGACGTCCGCGAGACGCTCCGCCGCCAGATCACGCGCGGGCACGTGACGCTCACCGCGCGCGCGCATCGCGACGCCGCGGCGGCCAACGGCGCGATCGATGAGACCCGATTCGCGAGCTACGTCCAGCAACTCGCTGGGCTCAAGGCGCGCTACGGCCTCGGTGGGGAACTCGATCTGGCGACGGTTCTTCGCCTGCCCGATGTGATCGTGTCCGAGGCCGACCCCGCGGACGGCGATGGCGGACAAGCGAGAATGCTGGCGCGGCCGGGCTCGCAACTCATCGGCATCGTCGACACCGCGGTGGCCGCGATGACCGCCATGCGCGCCGCCGAGGGGACGCGTCTCGCGCTCTTTCTTGCCGAACGGGTGTCGCTGATCGAGGCGGGCGTCGCGCGAATCCGCGAACGGGCGCCCGCCCGGGTGATCGAGGCCCGTGACCGGCTGCGTGAGGCCGTGCGCGTACTGACCGAGGGAGTCGCGGTGGACGAGCAGCGGATCGCGCAGGAGATCGCGCTGCTGGCGGACCGTCTCGATGTCGCCGAGGAGCTGGACCGGTTCACCTCGCACATCGCGGCGTTTCGCGCGACGCTGCGTGACGGGGCGGCCGAGGGCATCGGCAAGCGGCTCGGATTCCTCGTGCAGGAGATGCTCCGGGAAGCCAATACGACCGGGAGCAAGGCCAACGACGCGCCGATGCTCCAGGACGTCGTGGCGATCAAGGAGGAGCTGGAGCGAATCCGCGAGCAGGTGGACAACCTCGAATGATGCCGGGCGCATGACCGCATTCCCGATCATCCTCTCGGCCCCCTCGGGGGGTGGCAAGACCACCATCACCAAGGAGTTGCTGGCGCGCCGGACCGACCTGGGATACTCGGTCTCGGCGACCACGCGGTGCACCGCGGCACGCAGAAGCCGAGGGACGTGATTATCATTTCTTGTCCCACGCGGACTTCATCGCCCGCCAGCAGGCAGGGGAGTTCGCGGAATGGGCGGAGGTGCACGGCAAGCTGTATGGCACCTTGCGCAGCGAAGTCGATCGGGTGCTGGACAGCGGCCGTCACGTGATCATGGATATCGATGTCCAGGGCGCGGCAAAGTTCGCCGCCGCGTTTCCGGCGTCGGTCCTGATCTTTCTGGTCCCGCCGTCGGCGGAAGTGCTCATTCGGCGCTCGATGGCGCGCCGGACCGAGAAGGCGCCGGACTTGCTCGTCCGGCTGGAGACGGCGAAGCGGGAGCTGGAGGCGATTCACCAGTACGAGTACGTCGTCGTCAACGCGGATCTCGAACAGGCCGTGCGTGAGACGTCGGCGATCATCGATGCGGAATCGCTGAAGCGGGCGCGGACCCCGGCGATGGGTGAGCGGGTCCGTGGGCTGGTCGATGGGCTGGACGGCGAAATCGCGCGGTTGCGGTTGCAGTAGCCAGGCCAGGGGGTGCCGCGGCGCTGCGCGCGGGACGGAACGTCGTGCCGTGGGGCTGGTGTAGAAGTCTAGATGGATGGCGCTGAGGAGCGGGCGGGGCTGCGGGGTGCCGCCACAGGTGCTGTGATAGGTGCTGTGATAGGTGCTGTGAGGGGTGCTGATCGTGCGGGCTGATTGAATCTTCTGGAGGGTGTATGCGCGTGTTTACTCCCGGCGAAGTCGCCGCGAATTCCACCAACAAATACCTCGGCGTGCTCGTCGCCGCGAAGTATGCGCGTGGGCTCAATGAGTTCCCGCGTGACCGTTCGTCGTCGAAGGAGAAGAAGCTGACCACCCGGTCGCTCGAAGAGCTCACCAGCGCTCAGATCACGTATCGGGTCGTTCCGCGGCGCCGGCCGGAGTAACGGCCGGGGTGCGCCCCTACGCCCACCGCCGGATCGTTCTCGGCGTCACCGGCGGGATCGCGAGCTACAAATCGGCGTGGCTCGCCCGGCTGCTGACCAAGGCGGGGGCGGATGTCGACGTCGTGATGACGGCCGCGGCGCAGGAGTTCGTCACCGCCGTGACCTTCGAAGCACTGACCGGCCGGCCCGTGCACACCGCGTTGATCGCGGCGGGGCACGCCCTCGATCACATCGCGCTCGCCCGCTCGGCCCACGCCATCGTCGTGGCCCCGGCGACCGCGGATTTCATGGCGCGCGCCGCGCATGGCCACGCCAATGACTTGCTGAGCGCCTGCCTGCTGGCCGCCGATGCACCGGTGCTGCTCGTGCCGGCGATGAACGACCGCATGTGGGCCCACCGGCAGACCGTGCGCAACGCCGACGCATCTGCGGGAGCTCGGATACCACCTGTTGGAGCCTGATTCGGGCGCGCTGGCGGCCGGGGAGGGCAGCGGGCCGGGGCGCATGCCGGAGCCGGAGACGATCTTCGCGCACGTCGGACGACTGCTCGACGCGGACGGACTACTCCGCGGACGCCGCGTGGTGGTGACCGCCGGAGGCACCCGCGAGCCGATCGACCCTGTGCGATTCGTGTCCAATCGCAGCAGCGGCAAGATGGGCGTCGCGATCGCCAGCGCCGCGTGGCGCCGCGGCGCGGACGTCACACTCATCGCGGGCCCGCTCTCCGTCGCGCCCTCCGGTGGGACCGGCGATCGTTTCGGTCGAGACGACCGAGGCGATGCGCGACGCGGTGGCGGCACACCTGCCCGGCGCCGATGTGCTGGTCATGGCGGCGGCGCCCGCTGACTTTCGGCCGGCGACCGTCGCGGCGCAGAAAATCAAGAAAGACAGCGCGCTCGGCGAGATCGCGGTGGTGCCGGCCGATGACATCCTGCTCTCCACGCGCGATCGCCGCCCCGCCCATACCATCGTCGTCGGGTTTGCGCTGGAGACCGAGCGCGCGCTCGCGGGAGGCCGGGACAAGTTGCGACGGAAGGCGCTCGACCTGGTCGTGGTCAACGATGCCACTGAGCCCGGAGCAGGTTTCGGCACTGATACGAACCGCGTGACCTTCCTGGCTGGCGAGAACGAGCCGGAGGCCCTGCCATTGCTCGACAAGTCGGAGGTCGCCGACGCCATTCTCGACCGGGTCGAGGGGCTGATGCGTGGACGGTAAGGAGCGGCTGCGCCGGTACCTCGAGCAGCGGCGCGAGACGGGCGAGCGGGAGTCTGGTGCTGGACGCAATGACCGTGGACGACGTCATGCGCATCGTCGGTGGCGCAAGCTGGCGCTGCGCAAGCTGGCGCGCAACCGGGCGCGAAACCAGGTGCGCCAGCAGGTGCCCAAGTCGGTTCGCGCACAGGCGCCGCGAGCCCACCGGCCGATCCCGCGATCTCGTCGGCGACCGGGGCCGCGGTTCCACCCGCACCCGTTCGGGCGGAGCCCGACCCGCCGGCGGTAGCGAGCGGGGACTGGCGCACCGTCCTCTCCGCCGCAGCAGAGCGTGATGTGGCGATCCCTCGCACCGCCGAGCCGGCCGCAGTCGCACCTCAGCCGCGACGCGGCGCACTGGCCCCGCCCGAGACGGTGCCTGCCAGGACGCGCCTGGGCAGCCGAGGCGTCCGCGGCTCAGGCAGCCCGCTGGCTCAGGCGCCCGCGCCACTCTGGCCCGCCGGGATCTCCGTCGGCGAGGCGTCGAGTGAGTTGTTTGGCGGCCCCCTCTCGGCATACCAGTCGCTGGATGCGTTGGCGGGAGCGATCGCCAAATGCACGAGCTGCTCGCTGTACAGCACCGCGACCAATCCCGTGCCGGGCGAGGGATCGCGCGTGGCGCAACTGGTATGCGTCGGGGAAGCGCCCGGAGCGACCGAGGACGCGACCGGCCGGCCGTTCGTGGGCCAGGCAGGGAAGCTGCTCGACAAGATTCTGGCGGCGATTCAGCTCGGGCGCGAGGACGTCTTCATCTGCAATGTCCTGAAGCACCGGCCGCCCGGGAATCGCAACCCACTGCCCGACGAAGTGACGGCGTGCAGCCCGTATCTCGTGCGGCAGCTGGAGCTGATCCGCCCCCGGGCCATCCTGGCCTTCGGGACGTTCGCGGCGCAGACGCTGCTCCAGACTCCGCTGACGATCGGAAAGTTGCGCGGCGCGGTGCACCGGTATTACGGTGTGCCCCTCATCGTCACCTACCACCCGGCCGCGCTCCTCCGGAATCCGGCCTGGAAACGTCCGACCTGGGAAGATGTCCAGTACGCACGTCGCATCCTCGATGGCACCGGGCGCTGACCCGGACGGTCCGCCTCCGGAACGCGACCCGTACGGCGACCGCCGCCCCCCGTATTCGGAGGATGCCGAGCAGGCCGTCCTCGGGGCGATGATGATCGACACGGACGCCGTGATGCGCGCGTCCGAGATCGTCGACGACACGATGTTCCATCGCGAAGCGCATCGGTGGCTCTTCCGCGGGATGCAGGCGCTGACCGAGCGGCGCGACGTGGTCGACCCCCTGACGCTGGCCGACGAGCTGACGCGGCGCGGCGAGCTCGAGGCCGCGGGGGACGCGATTACATCACGTTCCTCATCGATGTCGTCCCGACGGCGGCGAACGTCGAGTACCACGCCCGCATCGTCCGTGAGAAAGCGCTGCTCCGGCGCCTCATCGAAGTCTCCACCGGTATCGTCGTCCGAGGCGTTCGAGGGGCACACCGCCGCGGCGGACCTGCTCGACGAGGCCGAGCACCGGATCATGCAGCTCGGACAGATCCGGGGCGGCGTCGAGTTCACGCGCATCAAGGAACTGCTCTGGCCCACGATGGAGCGCATCGAGGCGCTGTCCAAGGGCGGCAAGAGCATCACCGGCGTCGCCAGTGGCTTCGCGGATCTCGATGAGATCACGTCGGGGTTCCAGCCGTCCGACCTGGTCATCGTCGCCGCGCGGCCCGCCATGGGCAAGACCGCGTTCTGTCTCGGACTCGCGCAGCACGCCGCCATCGAGCACAACGTGCCGATCGCGCTCTTCTCGCTGGAAATGAGCAAGGAATCGCTGGTCCAGCGCCTGCTGACGAGCGAGGCCCGCATCGATGCGCAGCGGCTCCGGAAAGGCCTGCTGCGCGACGACGATTTCCCGCGGCTGGCCCGGGCGGCCGGCATCCTGAGTTCCGCGCCGATCTACATCGATGACAGCGCCGGGATCACGCTGCTCGAGATGCGCTCGCGCGCGCGGCGGCTCAAGGTCGATGCCGGTGTCGGGATGATCATTGTCGATTACCTGCAGCTCATCCAGGGACCGGCGCGCTCCGAGAACCGGCAGCAGGAGATCAGCCAGATCTCGCGGTCGCTCAAGGCGCTGGCCAAGGAGCTGCAGGTGCCGGTGATCGCGCTGTCGCAGCTGTCCCGCGCCCCCGAGCAGCGCACCGGCGAGTCCAAGCGCCCGCAGCTCTCCGACCTGCGTGAGTCCGGCGCGATCGAGCAGGACGCGGATCTCGTCATGTTCATCTATCGGCCCGAGGTCTACGAAGGTCTGACGGACAAGGACGGCAACTCGCTCGAAGGCCGGTCCGAGATCATCGTCGGCAAGCAGCGCAATGGTCCCACGGGCACCGTGAATCTCTACTTCCACAAGACCTACACCCGGTTCGAGAGCTACACGGCACGAAGCGCCGCGCCAGTAGACGGTCGGCGTGGTGAGCGCCGCAGAAACGAGTGGCCTGCCGGTCACCCGCGCGCGAGCCGCGGCCGTATTATTTGACATGGCCAAGATCAAGACCGTGTATCGGTGCGCCGAGTGTGGTGCCGAGCACGCGCGGTGGGGCGGACGATGCGATGCCTGCGGCGAGTGGAACACGCTCGGCGAGGAAATCGCGGCGACCGCGACGGCCAAGCGCGGGAATGGCCGTGCCGGCGGGCGCGCGGCCGGTGCGCGTGGCCCGGCACCGGAGACCCCGCGCCTCCGTGAGATCACGGGCTCCGAGACCGCGCGCTGGCGCACCGGGCTTGGCGAGTTCGATTTCGTGCTCGGCGGTGGCGTGGTCCCGGGATCGATGGTCCTGCTCGGCGGCGAGCCGGGCGCGGGCAAATCCACGCTGCTCCTCCAGGTCGCGGCACGGCTGCAGACGGGCGGCCATGCGGCCCTCTACGTCTCCGGCGAAGAGTCGCCACTTCAGGTGAAGCTCCGCGCCGACCGGCTCACCGACTCGGCCGGCGATGTCGCGCTCCTGTGCGAAACCAACCTCGAGACGATCCTGTCGGCGGCCGATGCCGTGCGGCCGCGGGCGCTCATCATCGACTCGATCCAGACCGTCTTCACGGGTGACCTGGAAGGCGCGCCGGGCAACGTCGGCCAGGTCCGGGAATGCGCCGCCCGGCTGATGCGCTACGCCAAGCAGTCGGGCACGACGGTGTTCGTCGTCGGCCACGTCACCAAAGGCGGCGGTATCGCGGGGCCCAAGACGCTCGAGCACATCGTCGACACCGTGCTGTACTTCGAGGGCGAGACCGGCGTCGATCACCGCATCCTCCGCGCAACCAAGAACCGGTTCGGCGGCGTCGATGAAATCGGCGTCTTTCGCATGGCGCAGAGCGGACTGGCTCCGGTCGAGAATCCATCGGAGCTCTTCCTCGGCGATCGCCATCGGACCACCTCCGGGAGTGCCGTCACGGCGCTGCTCGAAGGCACCCGGCCCGTGCTGATCGAAGTGCAGGCGCTGGCCGCCAAAGCAGGCTTCGGCACACCGCAGCGGGTCGCCACCGGGTACGACAGCCGCCGCCTCGCACTCCTGCTCGCGGTGCTCGACAAGCGGGCGGAGATGTCGTTCGCGGCGCTCGATGTCTTCCTCAACGTCGTCGGCGGCGTGCGCCTCCACGAGCCGGGCGGCGACCTCGCGGTGACGGCGGCGCTCGCCTCCAGTGTATTCGATCGTCCCCTGCCGCCCGATGCGGTGTTCATCGGAGAGGTTGGCCTGGGCGGCGAGGTCCGGCCGGTGTCGCAGGCCGAGCGGCGCCTCGCGGAAGCGGCCAAGATGGGGATGACGACGGCGTATCTCGCGGACCGCGCCATCCCACGCCGGCAGGTGGCGGACATCCGGACCGTCGGCGTCTCGACGCTCCACGCGCTGTTCGCCCAACTTTTCATCTAGCATCTGATGACCCAGCAGCCTGCGCCACCCGCAGCCCGCTCGCTCCCTGTCGCGCATGGCGGCGTGTCGCCCACGGCGGACGTCGGCGTGGTGCTCGTGGCGGCGGGGTCGGGGACGCGGACCGCGTCGAAGGAGCTCAAACAGTTCCGGTGGGTCGCCGGGAAGCCGATGCTGCTGCACAGCGTGCAGCGGTTCCAGGCCAGGCCCGATGTCGGGATGGTCGTGTGTGTGCTTCCCCGGTCACACGTCGGCGACCCGCCGCCATGGCTCTTTCAATCCGATCTCGAACGGCTGCTGATTTCGGTCGGCGGCCCGACCCGCCAGGCGTCGGTCGAGAATGGGCTGCAGGACCTCCCCGCGCATCTCAGCATCGTCGTCGTGCACGACGCGGCACGACCACTCGTATCCGACGCTACGATCGATGGCGTCATCGCTGAAGCGCGCGCCGGGCGCGGCGCGGTGGCCGCGCTGCCGCTCGTGGACACGCTCAAGGAAGTCGGCGAAGACGGGCGCATCGTGCGCACCGTCGAGCGCGCGCGTCTCTGGCGGGCCCAGACACCGCAGGCCTTTCCGCGCGCGATCCTGGCCCGCGCCCATGACGCGGCCCGGCGCGACCACGTCGCTGCGACCGACGATGCCGCGCTCTGCGAGCGCATCGGCATTCCCGTGGTCGTCGTCCGCGGCAGCGAGCGGGCGCTCAAGATCACCGATGAATCCGACTTCGCGCGCGCCGACGCACTGGCCGGCCTCGCCGAGTGAGCCCGCCGCGCGCGATCCCTTTCTGGTCGCCGGCCGAGATCGACGCGTCAATATCGGACACCCTCGCGCATCTCCAGCAGCACCGCGTGCTGGCGTATCCGACCGAGACGGTGTACGGGTTTGGCGGGAGCGCCGATCAGGACGGCGTCGATGCCCTGGTCCACCTCAAGGGCCGGCCGCCGGGAAAGCCATTTCTGCTGCTCATCGCGGGGAGTGAGATGATCGGGCGCCTCGGGCTCCATCTCGCCGGTCCGGCCGCCACCCTGGCGGCCCGGTTCTGGCCCGGACCGTTGACACTGGTGCTGCCTGGCGGAGAGCGCCGGGTGCCGGATCGCCTGCGGGGTCCCGAGGGCGGCGTCGCCGTCCGGTGGACCCCGCATGCCGGACTGACGCGGATGATCCGCGCGTACGGCGAGCCGATCACCTCCACCAGCGCGAACCGTCCGGGGGTACCGCCTGCGTCGTCCGCCGGAGAGATTGTAGCGCAGTGGGGCGACGCCATCGGTCGCGGCGTCCTGCGCGTGCTCGACGGTGGCCAGCTGGAAGCGTCCGCGCCGTCGACCGTAGTGGATTGCACCGGTCGCCGGATGCGGGTGATTCGTCCCGGCGCCATCTCGGCCGACGCCTTGCGCGACAGCGTCCCGGACTTGATCGGTGACGCGTAGGACGGGCCATGCTGATTCTCTTCGTGTGTACCGGGAATACATGCCGCAGCCCAATCGCGGCGGCCATCGCGCGTCGCATCGCCGAGGAGCGCGCCCTCCCTCACCTGGACCTGGGCAGCGCAGGCACGAGCGCCGTTGACGGCCAGCCCGCATCCGATGGTGCGCTGCTCGTCGGAATCGAGCGGCAGCTCGACCTCACCGAACACCGCGCGCGACAGCTCACACCGGAGCTCGTGGACCAGGCGGATCTGATCCTGGTGATGGGACCCCACCATCTCGAGCGAGTGGAAGCGCTGGGTGGTACCGGCAAGGCATACCTGCTGACCGACTACGCGACGCGGAGCCACGCGGGCCGTCCCGTGACGGATCCGTTCGGTGGAGACCTCGACGTGTATCGCGCGACGGTCGATGAGCTGGAATCCGACATTCAGCGCGCGGTCGACCGGCTGGCCACGGAGCGCGCCGCGAGTTGACCCCGCGTCCCGCCCGGCTTCTCCTGCTGGGTCACCCGGTCTCGCACTCGCTGTCTCCGGCCTTTCAGAACGCGGCGCTCCGTGCCGCGGGGATTCCGCTGATATACGAAGCGCGCGACGTCGCGCCCGGTGATCTCGGTCCGCTGCTCGGTGTGCTGGCTCGCGAGGGCGCCGCCGGCAACGTGACGGCGCCGCACAAAGCCGCCGTCGCCGCGGCGTGTGCGCGGGTGACACCGGTCGCGCGCCAGGCTGGCGCCGTCAACACCTTCTGGACCGAGGACGGTGCGCTCGCCGGTGACAACACCGACGTGCGGGGTTTTCACAACGCCGTCGTGGGTCTGCGGGGCGGGCCACCAGCGCGCGCCCTGATCGCGGTGCTCGGCGCCGGGGGCGCCGCGTCGGCCGTGCTGGCCGCGGTCGCTGCCTGGGAGGGATGCACGGCGCGCGTATGGAATCGCACGCCGGACCGCGCGCGTGCATTGTGCGCTCGATTTCCAGCGGTGGCCGAGGCAGCCGAGACGGCGGCCGGTGCGGTGGCCGGCGCCGCGCTCATCGTCAACGCGACACGCGTGGGCGTCGCGGACGACGCGATCCCCATCGATCCCGCGCTGCTGCCACCCAATGCCGATGTGATGGATCTCGTGTATCGCCGCGGCGAGACCGCGTGGATCCGGCAGGTCCGCGCCCGCGGGATCCGGGCGGTGGATGGGCTCCCGATGCTGATCGAGCAAGGCGCGCTCGCCTTCGAACGATGGTTCGGCCAGCCGCCCGATCGAGCCGCCATGTGGGCCGCGGTCACGGAGTGAGGGACTAGCCCGGCGCACGGCGTGCCGGCGACAGCCGCGCGCAACGAGCGCGGACGCTGACGCCACCCTATCACAATCGTCTTTCCGCGACTGGTGGGCCGTTGACACCTGTACCTGTCCCGGAGAGACTTCGCCCATGCCTATACGCGTTGGTATCAACGGATTTGGACGCATTGGCCGCCAGGTATTGCGGGCCGCGCTGGAGCAGGATGTCGCGGATATCGAGATCGTCGCCGTCAATGATCTGACCGACGGCAAGACGATGGCCCATTTGTTCAAGTACGACTCTGTCCAGGGCACGTTCGACGGGGAGGTGGCCGCGGCGGCCGACGGACTCCACATCGACGGCCAGGTGCTGCGGGTCACGGCGGAGAAGGACCCGGCGTCGCTGCCGTGGAAAGAGCTCGGCGTCGACCTGGTGCTGGAGTCGACCGGGCGGTTTACCGATGCGGCGCAGGCGCGGAAGCATCTGGCCGCGGGAGCGCGCAAGGTCGTGATCTCGGCGCCCGCCAAAGGCGAAGACCTCACGATCGTGATGGGCGTGAACAGCGGGGCCTACGACAACGCCAAGCACCATGTGGTCTCGAATGCATCGTGCACCACCAACTGTCTCGTGCCGATGGTGAAGGTCATCCGGGACGCGTTCGGGTTTCGGCACGGGTCGATGGTGACGATCCACAGCTACACCAACGATCAGTCCATTCTGGATTTTCCGCATAAGGACCTGCGGCGCGCCCGGGCCGCGGCGGTGTCCATCATCCCGACCACCACGGGCGCCGCCAAGGCGACCGGTCTCGTCATCCCCGAGGTCAAGGGCAAGATCGACGGCGTCTCGATGCGCGTGCCTACGCCGGATGTCTCGCTCACCGATCTGGTGGCGGAAGTGGAGCGCCCGGCGACCATCGAGGCGGTGAACGCCGCGTTTCGCGCGGCGGCTGACTCGGGACCACTGCACGGATTTCTCGCGTATTCCGACGAGGAGCTCGTCTCGGTGGACTACATCGGCAACCCGCACTCCTGCATCCTCGATGCCAAGAGCACGATGGTCGTCGATGGCACCATGGTCAAAGTCGCGGGATGGTACGACAACGAGTGGGGTTATGCCTGCCGGTGCGTTGATCTCCTGCGGTCTGATCGCGGCGCGGCTGTGAGCGCTCCCGTGGCGTCGCCGAGTCGGGGCGACCGGCTTCGCGACGTCCTGGCGCTGCTGTTGGTCGTGGGGGGCATCGGTCTCGGTGCTCCTGTCGAACTCCGGGATGCACCGTCTCGCCACGCAGCCGATCGTGGTCGCGCACGGCGAATGGGCGATGGCGCAGTATGAGCACTACCGTCGTCTCGGAATGCTGGGCTACGTGGTCGCGCTGGCCGGGATCGCGACGGGCATTTGGTCGTATCGTACGTCTCGCGCGCGCCCGCCAGGCGCGCGGCGGAGCCCGGCCCCGGGCCGGCGGCGCAGCTTTGACCGTGGGGCGGAAGGCGTCGATTCGCGACCTGTCCGATGCGCAGCTCAAGGGCAAGCGGGCGCTGGTCCGCGTCGACTTCAACGTCCCGCTCAGCGCCACGCAGGAGATCACGGACGACACGCGGATCGTTGCCGCGCTGCCCACGATCCGATTTCTGCTGGAGCGCGGTGCCAAGGTCATCCTCCTGTCGCATCTCGGGCGGCCCAAAGGGAAGCCCGAGGCGAAGTACTCGCTGGCACCAGTGGCCAGGCACCTCGCGGGACTGCTGCTCCGCACGCGTCACGTTCTCCGGCACGACCGTCGGCGAGGCGGCCGTGCGCGCGACGCACGAGCTGCCGCCGGGGGAAGTCCTGCTCATGGAGAACACGCGCTTCCTGCCCGGCGAAGAGTCGCAATGACCCCGAGCTGGCGCGGGCACTGGCGGCACTGGGCGACCTGTTCGTGAATGACGCGTTCGGCGCCGCGCATCGCGCCCACGCGTCGACCGAGGGAGTCGCGCACGTGCTCCGCCCGGCGGTTGCGGGGTTCCTGATGGAGAAGGAGCTGCAGTACCTGGGGCAGGCGCTGGCCGAGCCGCAGGCGTCCGTTCGTCGCGATTCTCGGCGGAGCGAAGATCTCCGGCAAGATCGATGTCATCGCGCAGCTGCTGCCCAAGTCGACGGAATGCTCATCGGCGGCGCGATGGCCTGCACGTTCTACCAGGCGATGGGGCTCGGGGTAGGGAAGTCGCTCGTCGAGCCCGACCGCGTTGGCATGGCCAAGGATCTGCTGGCGACGGCGGGCGCGCGTCTCACCCTCCCGCACGACGCGCTCGTGGCACCCGCGCTGGACCAGGCCGGCGCTCGCGCACGCGGTGCCGCGCGATCAGATCCCGGCCGTCGGAAGCCATGTATCGACATCGGGCCACGAACCTGCGGAGTCGTACGCGCGAGCAATTGCGACCGCCAAGACCGTGATCTGGAACGGGCCGATGGGCGTGTTCGAAACGCCGCCGTTCGACGCGGGCACACTCGCGGTCGCGCGGGCGATGGCGGCCGCGACGCGGCATGGCACGACGACGATCGTCGGGGGCGGAGATTCCGCTGCCGCGGTCGCGCAGGCCGGACTCGAGCGCGCAGATGAGCCACGTGTCCACGGGTGGCGGCGCGTCGCTGGAGTTTCTCGAGGGGAAGAACCTGCCCGGCGTCGCGGCACTGGACGACGCGCCGTGACGGCGGCTGCGCCGTGGGCGCGGCCCGTGCTGGCGGCGAACTGGAAGATGAATCTGGGGCCCGGTCGAAGCCCGCCGTTCGTCGCGGCGTTCGCCGCGCACGTCCCAGCGCCACACCGGGCGCACCGTCATCTTTTTCCGCCCGGACTGTCGTTGACTGCCGCACGCGACGCAGCCAGGACGCGTCCGGACCTGCGGTTCGGGGCGCAGAACGTGTACTGGGAAGACAAGGGCGCGTTCACCGGCGAGACTTCGGCACCGCTCGCCCGCGCCGCGGGCGCGGCGTTCGTGCTGGTCGGCCACTCGGAGCGCCGGCACGTTTTCGGCGAAACCGACGAGGAGACTGGGCGCAAATGCGAGGCGGTCGTGCGCGCGGGCCTGACGCCGGTGCTCTGCGTGGGAGAAACGCTCGGCCAACGCGAAGCGGGCGAAACCGAGGCCGTCGTGCTGCGCCAGCTGCGGGCCGGGTTCAGCCGGCTCGTCGCCCGAGCACGTGGCGGCCTCGCTGGTGGCGTACGAGCCCGTCTGGGCAATCGGCACCGGGCGCACCGCGACGCCGGCAGACGCCAGCACCACCCACGCGGCGCTGTCGGTCCGCACTGGGCGCGATCCTCGCTGACCCCGATCATCAGGTTCCGGTTCTCTACGGCGGCAGCGTCAACCCCGGCAATGCCGCGGCATTGCTCGCCGCGAAAGGCATCGATGGGCTGCTCGTCGGGGGCGCCAGTCTCGACCCTGCGTCATGGGCCGCGATCGTCGCCGCGGGAGGGCGCGCGCGTCGCGGCACTGACGTTCGCCCGGTCGTTTCGAGGCTAGCGCGCCCCCGACCTTGATCCGAGCGGTGAGCACCGGCAAATTGCCTTGCTACACCTCCCACGACCCGCTGACAATGTTTCAGAAGCTGCTGCTGAGTCTACTGATTATTGACTGTTTCGTTCTGGCGGCCGCAGTGCTGCTGCAGAGCGGCAAGGGCACGGGTATGGCCGCCAGCTTCGGCGGTGTCAGCTCCTCACCGGACGCGTTCATCGGCACGCGGCAGGCGGGTAATCTGCTCACCAGGATCGGGTGGTGGTCGGGTGGGTTCTTTCTCGCCATCGCGCTCGTGCTTCAGATCTCGTCGGCACGTGCGCGCGTTCCGAAATCAGTGCTCGATCAGGCCGTGACGCCGCCGCCAGCGCCCGCGACGCCGGCGCCTGCATCCACAGCGCCCGCGCTTCCGTTCCAGGCGGCTCCGTCAGCCGCGCCCGGCGCGCCCGCGACTGCTCCGTCCTCCGCACCCGCGACGGCGCCCGCAAACGCACCGGCGAAGACGGCGCCAGCGAAGCCAGCGCCTGCGGCACCGGCCCTTGAAGGCAGTCCGGTTGAGAGAGGTGACGTGAGCGACGGGCGGAACGTGGTGAGCCCGCCGTTGGAGCCAGGGTTTCTCCTCCTCGAGGATGGAACCCTTTTTCGCGGCCGGATCTCAGGCCGGGTCGGCGCCCAGGGCCGCCGAGGTCGTGTTCACGACGAACATGACTGGATATCAGGAAGTCTTCACGGATCCCTCGTACGACGGACAGATCGTCGTGCTGACCGCGCCGCAGATCGGCAACTACGGCATCAACGATGAAGATCCGGAGTCGTCGCGGCCGCAGGTCGCCGGCGTCGTGGTGCGTGAGTTGTCCGCCTCGCTATTCGAACTGGCGCGCCACCGGGTCGCTCGATGGATGGCTGGCCGACGCACAAGTCCCAATCTTGACTGACGTTGATACCAGACGCCTCACGCGACACTTAAGGTCAGCGGCGTCATGCGTGGGGTGGTGATGCCGGGCACCGAGGCGAACGATGTCGCGCGGGCCGCGCTCGAGGCATGCCCGGCGATGGAAGGCCTGGATCTGGCGTCTCGCGTGTCGACTCGCCAGCCATATACCTGGGGCAACCCAGACGCGCCGCACCATGTCGTTGCCTACGACTTCGGCATCAAGCGCAACATCCTGCGTCTGCTCGACGACCACGGCTGCCGGATCACCGTCGTGCCCGCCGTGACGCCGCCGGAAGCGGTCCTCGAGCACGGAGCCGGACGGGGTCTTCCTGTCGAACGGCCCGGGCGACCCGGCCGCGGTCGAGTACGCGCCGGACGCGATCCGCGCGATCGCCCGAGCGGGGGTCCCCATGTTCGGTATCTGCCTGGGCCATCAGCTCATCGGCCTCACATTCGGCGGGCAGACGGCGAAGATGCCGTTCGGCCACCACGGCGGAAATCACCCGGTGCGCGAGCTGGCGACCGGACATCGTGACGATCACCTCCCAGAACCACGGCTTTGCCGTGCAGGGCGACGCGGACGGGATTCCTGGCGCCCCGCACTCGTCGTCACACACCTGAACCTCAACGACGGCACCGATCGAGGGGCTGCGCCACCGGGAGCTGCCGATCTTTGCGGTCCAGTACCATCCGGAGGCCGCGCCAGGGCCGCACGACGCCCGCCCGCTCTTCGACGCCTTCCTGGCCAGTATGGGCGCTACGGACCCGGCGGGGGCGTCCGTGAGGGGCGCATCCCCTGGGGCGAGTGAGCCAAGCTCTTGACGCGTAATAAGTAACGTCATAGCTTCGACGACGAGGCGGGGGCCGATCCGGCCCCCGTTGGCACTAAGTCGAGTACCACGCACGCGTCTTTACGCTGGGGTCCACCAATGACCAAAGCCGACCTCGTCGAGCACGTCACGACCCAGATCGCGCGCACTGCGGGGCCCATGATCTCGAAGAAGGATTGTGCCCGCGTAGTGGACTCCTTTTTGGATGCCATCAAGGACGCGCTCCGAGAGCAGCACAACATCGAGGTGCGCGGATTCGGCACCTTCAAGATCCGGCAGCGCAAGACTCGAATGGCGCGCAACCCACGCACCGGCGCTCCGGTTGAGGTCTCCGCGCGGCCCGTCCCTGTGTTCAAGCCGTCGAAGGAGCTGCGGGCCCTCGTGGCGCGCGTGCCGATCTCGGAGTTGTCCGAAGCCTGACGGCGGCCGCTCCTGAGGGCGTAAGCCTATGTGGCGCTCCGATGTACATTTCGGAGTGGCTACTACGACCGTCACCGTGCTGCTCTTCGCATCCTATGCGGATGCCTTCGGCGGTCCGCAGGTCGAGGTCCCCCTGGCCCCACAATCCACGGTCGCCGATCTGGTGACGCGGCTGCGCGACGGGCACCCCGCCGAGCTTCCCCCGCGACCCCTCGTGGCCGTCAACCACGAATACGCGGCGTATGACCAGATCATCGAGCCCGGGGACGAGATCGCGCTGATCCCCCGGTGGCGGGCGGATGAGCGGCCAGGACCGAGGCATGCCACACCACGCGAGTCTCGTGGACCGGCCCATCGACCCCGCGACTCTCCTTCGGGTCGTCGCTGATCCGGCTGCCGGCGCGACGACCCTCTTCCTCGGCACCGTTCGGAATACCGACGACGGCCGTCCGGTCACCGGCATCGACTACCACGCCTACGCGGGCATGGCCGCCGGCGCAGCTCGGCACGCATCCTCCGCGAAGCCGCCACCGGTTTGGGACGTGTCGCATCTGCGGCCGAGCATCGCATCGGCTACCTCGCCGTCGGCGAGATCAGCGTCGCGATCGCCGCGTCCCACGAGCGGCGCGCGCCCGCGTTGGCCGCGGCGCAATACGTGATCGAGGAGATCAAGCGGCGGGTGCCGATCTGGAAGCGGGAGCATTACGCGGATGGCACGCGTCAGTGGGTCGATCCGTCCGCGACGGTGCCGCGTGAAGGCGCCCGCGAACGCTTCGCCGAACGCTTCGCCGAACGCTTCGCGAACGCTCAGTGATGCGCCGGCGCGGCTCCGGCGCCCGCCGCGACGACGGCCGAGGCGCTTCGCGACCAGTTCGGGCGCCGCATCGAGTACCTCCGGATCTCGGTCACCGACCGCTGCAACTTCCGTTGCGTCTACTGCATGCCGCGAGAGGGACTCCCGTGGCTGCCGAAGGCCGACATCCTCTCGTACGAGGAGATCGCGGAGATCGTCCGGCAACTCGCGCCACTCGGACTCCGCCGCCTCCGCATCACGGGCGGTGAGCCCACCGATTCGGCCCGAGCTCGCACCGGCTGGTCCGGATGCTGCGAGACATTCCCGGGAATCGAAGACATCGCGCTCTCGACGAACGGTGTGCGGCTGCCCGCGATCGCCGCGCTTGCTGCGGGAATCGGGGCTGGACCGCGTCAACATGAGCGCCGACAGCCTCCGTCCGGATCGCATCGTCTGGACGGCGCGGCGCGACCTCCACTTCGATCCGATCGCGTCCGCCCTGGCGGCCGAGGCGGCGGGACTCGACGCCGATCAAGATCAACATGGTCGTGATGCGCGGGATCAACGACGACGAGATCGAGGATTTCGCTCGCTTGACGCTCGGCCATCCGTGGCACGTTCGGTTCATTGAGCTCATGCCCGTCGGCGAAATGCGCGAGCTGACGTGGGATCACGTCGTCCCCAGTAGCGAGGTCGTCGCGCGCGTGGCCGCGCTCGGCCAGCTGACGCCATTCGATGGGCCGCCGCGGGGCAACGGGCCCGCGGTCTATTACCAGCTCGCGGGCGCGCCGGGCTCGATCGGCGTGATCTCGCCGATGACCCATACCTACTGCGCGGCCTGCAATCGCGTGCGCCTCACCGCCGATGGCCACCTGCGGACCTGCCTGTTCGGCGACCACATGGTCGATCTCCGCGACACCGCTGCGTGCGGGGGTCCCGCTCGCGCCATCGTTCCGCGCGGCGCTCGCCGCCAAGCCGCTCGAGCACGACCTGCTGCAGATGCGTTCCGGCGGCTTGCGCGCGCTCTCGCAAGTTGGGGGCTGACCGCCTAAACTTCGGCATATGGTCAAAACAATTACTGTCGTCGGCGCCGGCAATGTCGGCGCGACGACCGCACAGCGGATCGCGGAAAAGCATCTCGCACGAGCGCGTCGTCATGGTGGACGTCGCCGAGGGAATCCCGCAGGGCAAAGCGCTCGACCAACTGCCAATCCGCGCCGATCGAGGGGTTCGACTCCGAGGTCATCGGCACGAACGACTACGCCGACACCGCCGGCTCCGACGTGGTGGTCATCACCGCCGGCATCGCCCGCAAGCCGGGGATGTCGCGCGACGACCTTCTCGCAACCAATGCCGGCATCGTCCGGCAGGTCGTCGGAGGAGATCAAGTCGCGTTCGCCCGAACGCGATCCTCGTCATCGTGTCGAATCCGCTCGACGTGATGTGCTACGTCGCGAAGAAGGTCACCGGCTTCCCGCGCGAGCGGGTGATCGGCATGGCCGGCGTGCTGGACACGGCGCGCTATCGCGCGTTCCTCGCCGCAAGCGCTCGATGTCTCCGTGCGCGACATCCAGGCGATGGTGCTCGGTGGCCACGGCGACACGATGGTCCCGCTGATCTCGTATACGACGGTCAGCGGCATTCCGGTCACGCAGCTGCTCGACAAGGCCAAGCTCGACGCGATCGTGACCCGCACGCGCAACGGCGGCGCCGAAATCGTCAAGCACCTCAAGACCGGCTCGGCGTACTACGCGCCGTCCGCCGCGGCGGTCGCAGATGGTCGAAGCGATCGTGCGCGACCAGAAGCGCGTCCTCCCGTGTGCCGCCTGGCTGGAAGGCGAATACGGGATGCGGGATCTCTTCCTCGGCGTGCCGTGCAAGCTCGGGCGGCGCGGCCTGGAGAAGATCTACGAGGTCGAGCTCACGGCGGCCGAGCGGTACGGACCTCGCCAAGAGCGCGGACGCCGTGCGGGAGCCGATGGCCGCGATCAAGTTCTAGCGGACGGCGACCACCCAATGTGGTGGCTCAGCCTCTACCGGTCGACGATCGGGAAAAAAATGATCATGGCAGTCACGGGACTGATCATGGCCGGTTTCCTCGTGCTGCACATGGCTGGGCAACTCTCCAGGCGTTCGATGGACCCGCCCGGATCAACGGCTACAGCGCGTTCCTGCATGCGACGGGAGAGTTGCTGTGGCTGGCCCGGGTCGGTCTTGCTGGTGGCGGTCGTGCTGCACATCGATGCCGCGATCCAGCTGACGCGCATCGCGCGCGCCGCGCGCCCGCAGGACTACGCCGAGCGACGCCCGCAGGTCTCGACCATCGCGTCGCGCAGCCTGCGCTGGGGCGGCGTCATCCTCGCCGCGTTCATCGTGTTTCACATCCTGCACATGACCACGGGCACGGTGCACCCGTCGTTCGTGCCGGGCGATGTGTACCACAACCTGGTGGCGGGCTTCCGCGTGTGGCCGGTCGCGGTGTTCTATCTGGTCGCGATGGCGGCCCTGGGCCTTCACCTCTACCACGGCGTGTGGAGCTCGGCCCGCACGCTGGGCGTCGCCCAGCCGAAGGCGCACCCGCTGCAGCGGCCGGTCGCGATCGACTCGTGGCGATCGTCGTCGCGGCTGGGTTTGCGCTCATCCCGATCGCCGTGCTGGCGGGGTGGCTGCGGTGACGGGGCAAGCGCGTGCCGTTGAATTGCCCGGGTGCCGACCGGGCCGCTCGAGACCAAGTGGGAGCGGCACAAGTTCGACATGAAGCTGGTGAGCCCCGCGAACAAGCGGAAATATATCGATCATTGTCGTCGGAACGGGCCTCGCGGGCGCGTCCGCGGCGGCGACGCTCAGTGAGCTGGGCTACCGCGTGATCAGCATCACGTATCACGATTCGCCCCGCCGGGCGCACAGCATTGCGGCGCAGGGGGGAATCAACGCCGCCAAGAATTATCCCGAACGACGGCGATTCCGTCTTCCGCCTGTTCTACGACACGATCAAGGGCGGCGATTTCCGCGCGCGCGAGGCCAATGTCCATCGCCTCGCGGAAGTCAGCGTCAACATCATCGACCAGTGCGTGGCGCAGGGCGTGCCGTTCGCGCGGGAATACGGCGGCCTGCTCGCCAACCGTTCGTTCGGCGGCGCGCAGGTGTCCCGCACGTTCTACGCGCGCGGCCAGACGGGCCAGCAGCTCCTCCTCGGCGCGTATCAGGCCCTCGAACGCCAGATCGGACGTGGCGCCGTGGACATGCACCCGCATACCGAGATGCTCGATCTCCTGGTGGTCGACGGGCGGGCGCGCGGCATCGTCGCGCGGGATCTGATCACCGGGCAGGTACAGACCTTCGTTGGGGATGCGGTCGTGCTGGCGACCGGCGGATACGGCAATGTCTTCTACCTCTCGACGAACGCGCGCAACTCGAACGCCACGGCGATCTGGCGCGCGCTACAAGCGCGGCGCCGCATTCGCGAACCCGTGCTTCACGCAGATCCATCCCGACCTGCATCCCGGTCAGCGGGGACTATCCAGTCCAAGCTGACGCTCATGAGCGAGTCCCTCCGCAACGACGGTCGTGTGTGGGTGCCCGCTCGCGGCGGCGACACGCGACCGCCCGGCGACATTCCGGACGCGGAGCGCGACTACTATCTCGAGCGGAAGTACCCGAGCTTCGGCAACCTCGCCCCGCGCGACATCGCGTCGCGGGCGGCGAAGCAGGTCTGCGACGAAGGACGCGGCGTCGGACCGGCCGGTCTCGGCGTGTACCTCGATTTCCGGGACGCGATCCAGCGGCTGGGCGCGGCGACCATCGCCGACCGCTACGGCAATCTCTTCGAGATGTACCAGCGGATCACCGACGAGGACCCCTACCGCGTGCCGATGCGGATCTATCCGGCGGTGCACTACACCATGGGCGGCCTGTGGGTGGACTACAACCTGATGAGCACCGTTCCCGGACTGCACGTGATCGGCGAGGCGAACTTCTCCGATCATGGCGCGAACCGGCTCGGTGCCAGCGCGCTGATGCAGGGACTGGCCGACGGGTACTTCATCCTGCCATACACGATCGGCGACTACCTCGCGTCCGCCAAGCTCGCGCGCGTGGAACCCGACGGCCCCGAGGTCCGTGCGCATCGAGTCCGAAGTCGCGCAGCGCACAGCAGCGGCTGCTCTCCATCCGAGGGCGCCGGACCGTCGATGCTTTCCACCGCCAGCTCGGGCGCATCGTCTGGGAGAAGTGCGGCATGGCGCGCAACGACGCGGGGCTGCGGGAGGCGCTCGCCGAGATTCCACGGCTTCGCGCCGAGTTCTGGGAGAACGTCGCTGTGCCGGGGACGGGCGAGTCCCTGAACCAGGCGCTGGAAAAAGCGGGGCGGGTGGCGGACTTCCTGGAGCTGGCGGAGCTCATGTGCCTCGACGCGCTCGAACGCACGGAATCCTGTGGCGGGCATTTCAGGGAAGAGAGCCAGACTCGCTGACGGCGAGGCGCTGCGCGACGATGAGCACTTCGCCTACGCGGCGGCCTGGCAGTACGCCGGGGAAGGGAACGCGCCGATGCTGGCCAAGGAGCCGCTCGCCTTCGAGACGGTGCACCTGAGCCAGCGGAGCTACAAATGAGCACCCCGCCTCGGGGCACCCCGGCGTGCGGGTGGTCTCATCGCGCGCGGCGCACGGACTGGCGCACGGACTGGCGCACGGACCGGCGCGCGGACCGGCGCGCGGACCGGCGCTAAATGGACTTCACGCTGCGCGTGTGGCGCCAGGCCGGACCGGGTTCACCCGGACGATTCGTCGAGTATCCGGCGCCGGACATCAGTCCCGATGCATCGTTCCTCGAGATGCTGGACGTCGTCAACGAGCGGCTCATCGAGCAGGGCCAGGAGCCGATCGCGTTCAGCCACGACTGCCGCGAAGGGATCTGCGGATCGTGCGCCATGATGATCGACGGGGTGGCCCACGGGCCGGTACGCGGGTGCCGCCACCTGCCAGGTGCACATGCGGAGCTTCACGACCGGGTCCGCGCGTGACGATCGAGCCGTGGCGCTCCGTGGCGTTCCCCGTGATCAAGGACCTCGTCACCGACCGGGCCGCGCTCGACCGGATCATCCAGGCCGGCGGGTTCATCACGGCGCCGGCCGGCGGGGCACGCGACGCGAACGAGATCCTGGTGCCGAAGGAGGCCGCGGACTCGGCGATGGATGCCGCGGCGTGCATTGGGTGCGGCGCGTGCGTCGCCGCGTGCCCCAATGGCTCGGCCTCGCTGTTCACCGCCGCGAAGCTGACCCACCTCGGGCTCCTGCCGCAGGGACAGCCCGAGCGGCAGCCGGCGCACCCTGGGCATGGTCGCGCAAATGGACCGTGAGCACTTCGGCCACTGCACGTTGTTCGGGGAATGCCAGGAGGCGTGCCCGAAGCAGATCAGTATCGACACGATCGCACGAATGAATCGCGACTACCTGCACGCGGTCGTGACCGCCCGCCCGGAACGCAGCGGCGGCGGCACCGGATAGGACGGGGAGAGTCCCGGATCAGAGCTTGGGCAGCGTGACGCCCTGCTGTCCCTGGTACTTCCCCTTCTTGTCCTTGTACGAGACCTCCGGCGGCTCGTCGCCCTTGAAGAACAGGACCTGCGCGATCCCCTCGTTCGCGTAGACGCGCGCGGGCAGCGGCGTGGTGTTGGAGATCTCGAGGGTGACGAATCCCTCCCACTCCGGCTCGAACGGGGTGACGTTGACGATCAGGCCACAGCGCGCATACGTGGATTTCCCCACGCAGATCGTCATGACGTCGCGCGGAATCCGGAAGTACTCGACCGAGCGCGCCAGCGCGAACGAGTTCGGTGGCACGACGCACACCGGACCCTCCCACTCGACGAATGACTTCGGGTCGAAGTTCTTCGGATCGACGATCGAGTTCAGGACGTTGGTGAAGATGCGGAACTCGGACGCGACTCGCATGTCGTATCCGTAGGAGCTCACGCCGTAGGAGATCACTCCTTCGCGCACCTGCCGGCCCTCGAACGGCTCGATCATCCGGTGCTCGGCCGCCATGCGCGTGATCCATTGGTCTGCTTGGATTCCCATGGGCGGCCAATCTAACCCGGCCGAGCGACGCCGGCTATCGCGGCAGTACCTTACCGCATGCGCTACGACCGGCGCCACCACGCCGCGGCGTCCACGACGAGCTACGTCTTCGGCCAGCTGATCCCGTACATTGGGAACAAGCGGAAACTGCTGGACCTCATTGCGCAGGCGATCTCGCACACCGGGACCGATCCGCGCCGCGCGCGGTTCCTCGATGCCATGGCGGGGAGCGGGGTGGTGTCGCGCTGGGCGAAAGAGATCGGGTTCGAGGTCATTTCCAACGACTGGGAACCGTACGCCGCCGCCATCAACGGCTGTTACATCGGCTGCAACAGCGCGCCGGATTATGCGCGGGGACGCTCCTACGAGCAGGTGATGGCCGAGCTCAACGCTGTCGCCCCGGCCGATGGGTGGGTCACGCGGCATCTCTGTCCGCGCGACGATGCCAATCCCGATCTCGAGCGCGAGCGGATGTTCTACATGCGGAAGAACGGGCAGCGGATCGACGCGATCCGGACGCGCATCGCCGAATGGGAGGCGGCGGGTGAGCTCTCGGAGGCGCAGCGCGCCTGCTTGCTCGCTCCCTTGCTCTATCAGGCGTGCTACACGAGCAACACCTCAGGGGTGTTCAAGGGCTTCCATTGGGGATGGGGTGGACAGACCGGGACGGCGCTGTACCGCATCGCGTCCGACTTGCGCCTCACGCCGGCGGTGTTGCTTCGACAACGGGCGCCGCAACCGGGTCTTCCGGAGCGACGCCGCACGGCTGGCGGCCTCGCCCGGTGAGATGGGCGCTATCGATGTCGTGTATCTGGACCCTCCATACAACCAGCATCCGTACGGATCCAACTATCACGTGCTCAACACCGTGACGCTGTGGGATCAGCCGGCGCTCGAGCCGACGATTACGCGCCGCGGGGACAAATCGGCGATCCGGCAGGACTGGCGAACCGAGCGCCGGAGTCCCTACAACCGGCCCGCCGATGCCCTCGCGGCGCACCAGCGCCTCCTGGAGGCGTTCGACGTGCCGTGGATCGCGACCAGCTACAGCACGGACGGCAATATCGGCCTGCTCGATCTGCTCCGCGCGACGGTGAGCCGGGGCGAAACCAGCGTCTTTCTCCGCTCCTACAAGCGCTACCGCGTCAGCACCCAACGTCTCTCCCGGCGCCCGGTGAACGTGGAATTCGTGCTCCTCACCCGCACAGCGCGGCGCCGCGGGGCGAGCGCCGAGGCACTGGCCGGCCGGATTCGTGCCGCGGAGCGTGCGGCGCTGGCGGCGCATCGCGCGGGGACGCGCCAGGGCGCAAGTCCCACGCACGCCATTTGTTGCCCCGTCGTCAGTTGAATTCGATTTACCCGCTCGGTAAGTTGACTCGGCTGAGCTAGTGAAATTTTTCACGAACTCTGGAGTTACCCCCGCCCGATGGCGAGCTCATACGTTCCGGTGCTGTTGTTGATCGCGTTCGTCGTCGCAAACGCGGCGCTGATCATCGGCCTGTCGCACCTGACCGTTCGCCTGCGTCCCACCCCAGAAAAGCAGACTCCGTACGAGTCCGGCATTCCGCCGCTGGGCGATGCCCGGGAGCGCTTTTCGGTGAAGTTCTACATGGTCGCGATGCTGTTCATCGTATTCGACATCGAGACCGTATTCATGATTCCGTGGGGCGTCGGCTATCGGCAGCTGTCCTGCGGTGTACCGCTCGCCGGCGGGGCCTGTCCGGCCGGGCACCTGGTGTGGTTCGGGCTCGGCGAAATGCTCGTGTTCATGGCGATTCTGCTGGCGGGTTTCGTCTACGTCTGGAAGAAGGGGGCGCTGCAATGGGATTGACCACGCCGGCCGGCCGGGACGGGACCGGGACTGTGGTGTCCTATGAGCCGCAGTCGAGCGAAGGCTGGGTCGCCACCAAGCTCGATTTCCTCGTGAATTGGGGCCGGGCCAACTCGCTGTGGCCGATGCCGTTCGGCACCGCCTGCTGCGCGATCGAGTTCATGGCGACGGCCGCGAGCAAGTTCGACCTCGCGCGCTTCGGGATGGAGCGGATGAGCTTCTCGCCGCGGCAGGCCGACGTGCTGATCTGCGCCGGACGGGTGCCATTCAAGCTGGCCCCGATCATCCGGCGGATCTGGCAGCAAATGCCGCAGCCGAAATGGTGCATCTCCATGGGGGCCTGCGCGTCGTCGGGCGGGATGTTCGACAACTACGCGGTCGTGCAGGGCATCGACACGATCATCCCGGTGGACGTCTACGTGCCGGGCTGCCCGCCGCGTCCCGAAGGGCTCATCTACGGCATCCGCATGCTGCAGGAGAAGGTCATGCGCGAGCGCATGTCGAACACCGCGCGCCTGCGGCGCGAGATGGAGCCGGATCCGACGAGCCGGCTGTTCATCCCGCCGCCGGCGATCGACGAGCTTTCCGAGCCGTTCGGCAACTCGGTCAACCAGACGCGGTCCGGCGCTGTGAGTACCGGGCTGGCGCCGGCGTCCGAGACGCCGCCCCGCATCGTGTATCCGGGGAGCGCCGACCCGAGCGCGCCGCGACCCGTGACGCCCACCGGCATCCCGCATCGCGGCGGCCCCGAGAACCCGAGCGCGGCCGCGATTCGCGCGCAGTTCCCCGATGCCGTGCGGCGCGTGGACGTGGTGTGGGGCGAGACCACCGTGGTCGTGGCCGGGGACAAGGTGCTCGAGATCGTGCGCTGGCTGCACGATCAGCCCCTGCACCTGTACACCTATCTCTCGGACGTCACCGCCGTCGAGTTCCGCGATCCCGAGGAGCCGATCGCCGTCGTCTGGCACCTGCGGTCGCTCGCGTACCGGCGCTTCCTTCGGCTCAAGGCCGAGATCCCGCCCGGCGCGCCGCTGGAGGCCGACAGCGTCTGGCCCGTGTTCAAGGGCGCGGATTGGCTCGAGCGCGAATGCTACGACATGTTCGGCATTCGGTTCCGCGGCCACCCGGACCTGCGGCGCATTCTCATGTGGGAGCAGTACCGCGAAGGCTTCCCGCTGCGAAAGGACTTTCCGCTGCGCGGACGCTTCAGCCGGGCGGAGCAGCTCCGCCAGGCGCTGGCCGCGAATCCCGAAGCCCGGTACTCGATGGAGGAGCTGTCGATCGCCGACGCATTCGAGGACCTGCCGCCGTCGATGCGCGCCCGCCTGCAGGGCGGCGAGAAGACGGGCGAGTAGGCATGCCCATGAGCGCCACGCGAACGATCGACGTCGCGCTCTCCACGAGCGGTTTGGATGCCCAGGGGCGTCCCGTGCGGGTGCCGCTGGCCGTGGACAACGCCGGCAATCCCGTGACCGTCGCGCCGCCGCAGGCCCTGGAGCCGGATCTCGAGGGCGAGCACATGCTGATCAACATCGGGCCGCAGCATCCGGCGACCCACGGCGTGTTGCGCCTCGTGCTGGAGCTCGACGGCGAAACCGTCGTGCGCTGCATCCCGCACGTCGGCTACCTGCATTGCGGGTTCGAGAAAATCGGCGAGTACCGCCAGTACAACCAGATCATCCCGTGGACCGACCGCGAGGACTATCTCAACTCGATCGGCAACAACGTCGCGTTCGCGCTCGGCGCGGAGCGGCTGTTCGGCATCGAGATCACGCCGCGGTGCACGGTGCTTCGGGTCATCGCCGCGGAATTGTCGCGGATCATCTCGCACCTGGTGTGGCTCGGGACGACGTGCATCGACATTGGCGCCTTCACGCCGTTCCTCTGGGCGTTCCAGGAGCGGGAGAATGTCTACCGGCTGCTCGAGAATTGGGTCGGGGCACGCCTCACGACGTCGGCGACCCGCGTGGGTGGCATGGCGGCCGACATCCCCGATGGCTGGATGGACCAGCTCCGCGGATTCCTGGGCGAGTTTCCACGGACGATCGATGAGATCGACCGGATGCTCACCCGCAACGCGATCTGGGTCGGGCGAACGGTCGGCCTGGGCGCGATGTCGGCGGAGGACGCGGAGAATTACGGGCTGTCCGGGCCGATGCTGCGCGCCTCCGGCGTCGCGTACGATGTCCGCAAGGATTTTCCGTACCTGGGCTACGAGACGTACGACTTCGACGTGCCGGTCGGCACGCGCGGCGATGTGTACGACCGGTTTCTCGTGCGGATGGAGGAGCTGCGCCAGTCGGTGCGGATCCTCGAGCAGGCCGTCGTCCGGCTGCCGGACGGCCCGGTCAACATTGACGATCCTCGCGTGATTCTGCCGGCGAAATCGAAGGCGATGAACGAGATGGAGTCGATGATCCATCACTTCAAGCAGGTGATGGAAGGTCCGCGCCCGCCCATCGGCGAAGCGTACGTCGCGGTCGAGAGCCCCAAGGGCGAGAAGGGCTACTACATGGTGTCGGATGGCACCGCCAAGCCGGTGCGGTGGCGCATCCGGCCCCCCTCGTTCGTCAACCTGTCCGCGATCCCGAAGCTCGTCGAAGGCCACCTGCTCTCCGACGTGATCGCGATCAACGCCAGCATCGACATTGTGATGGGAGAGATCGACCGGTGAGTGCGCCCCCGGGTGGGCCGCCGGCCGGGCCGCGGCTGACCGCGCTCGATCGCGCGCCGCGCGCCGATGCGCACGAGCGGGACGAGCACTACCAGCCGGTCTTCGTCAACGCGCGGCGCAAGGAGCTCGACGAGCTGCTCACCCGCTATCCGAGCAAGATGGCCGCGCTGCTGCCTGCGCTCTGGATCGTGCAGGAGGAGCGCGGCTGGGTCAGCGAGCCCGGCGATGGCGGAAGTCGCCGCCGTGCTGGGTCTCACGCCCGCCTACGTCAAAGGCGTCGTGACGTTCTACACCATGTATCACCAGCACCCGGTCGGGAAATACTTCGTCCAGGTGTGCACGACGTCGCCCTGTAACGTCTGCGGTGCCGAGGATGTGACCCGCGCCTTTCTCCAGCACACCGGGGCGAGTGACCTCGGCGCGACGTCGCCCGGACGGCCGCTTCACGGTCATCGAAGTGGAGTGCCTGGGGGCCTGCGGATTCGCGACGCCGGTGATGATCAACGACGAGGTTCTGGAGTCCGTCTCCGCCGATCGGGTCGCATCCATCGTCGGGGCGCTGAAATGACGTTCGGGACGAGGCGCTGACACCGTAATGGGATTTCCGCAGAAGTCGCATCCCCGCGAGACCACCGTGCTGTCGAAGCACTTCGGGGACCCCGACGCGCGCAGTCTGAGCGGGTGGCGCAACCGCGGCGGGTACCGCGCCCTCGAACAGGCGCTCGCCATGGAGCCGGCGGCCATCGTGCAGACCGTGAAAGACTCCGGTTTGCGCGGCCGCGGCGGCGCCGGCTTCCCGACCGGCGTGAAGTGGTCGTTCATGAAGCCGGGCGATGGCAAGCCCCACTACCTGTGCTGCAACGCCGACGAGTCCGAGCCCGGCACGTTCAAGGACCGGGAGATCATGCGGTGGACGCCGCACGCCCTGGTCGAGGGCTGCGCGATCGGCGCGTACGCGATCGGCGCCGAGACGGCGTACATCTACATCCGCGGCGAGTTCACGGAGCCCCTGCGAGCGCATGCACGAAGCGGTGCGTGACGCGTACGCCGAGGGGATCCTCGGCAAGAACGCGCTCGGCTCCGGCAAACGCATCGACGTGCACGTGCACAAGGGCGCCGGCGCCTACATCTGCGGCGAAGAGACGGCCCTCATGAACTCCCTCGAGGGACGGCGCGGGAATCCCCGGATCAAGCCTCCGTTCCCGGCCGCAGCCGGATTGTTCGGGCAGCCGACGACGATCAACAACGTCGAGACGCTCGTCGCGGTCCCGCACATCATCAACAACGGCGCCGAATGGTACAAGGCGATGTGCCTGGGCAACCCGAAGAGCACCGGGACGAAACTGTATTCGGTGTGCGGCAACGTGCGCCGGCCCGGCAACTACGAAGTCGTGATGGGCTTTCCGTTCAAGGAATTCCTGTACGACCTGTGCGGCGGACCGCCGCAGGGACGCCGGTTCAAGGCCATCATTCCCGGCGGCTCGTCGGTGCCGATCCAGACGATCGCGGAGGCCGAAGCGACCGTCATGGACTATGAGGGGTTCGTCGCCGGCGGCACGATGCTGGGATCGGGTGGCGTGATCTGCATCGATGACGCCCAGTGCATGGTCAAGCAGATCGCGCGGCTCGCGCGATTCTACGCCCATGAGAGTTGCGCCCAGTGCACGCAGTGCCGCGAAGGGACGGCGTGGACCACCAAGATCATGGAGCGCATTGAAGCCGGGCAGGGGACCCACGCTGACCTCGACACGCTCCTCGACATCGCGGACAACATGACGGCCAAGACGATCTGCGTGCTCAGCGACTCCTGCGCCGTGCCCGTCGTGTCCGGCATCAACAAGTTCCGCGACGAGTTCGAGGCCCATATCGCGCAGAAACGGTGCCCGTTCCGCGCCGCGACGTCGTCGGCCGCGGTGGCCGCATGATGAGGGCGACCCGATGAGCGAGCGCATGGCGGCACATGACCGAACGCAAGATGGTCTCGGTCACCATCGAGGGCCGCACCGTGCAGGTCCCGGAAGGGACGTCGATGCTCGAAGCCGCCAAGACCGCGGGCGTGCTGATTCCGCATTACTGCTATCACCCGGGACTCCCGGTCGCGGGCGTGTGCCGGATGTGCCTCGTGGAAGTCGAGAAGTCGCCCAAGCTCGCGCCGGCGTGCGCGACGTCGGTGGCGGAAGGGCAGGTCATCCACGTGCACTCCGATCCCGCGCGGGTGGCCCGCCAGGGTGTGCTCGAGCTGCTGCTCATCAACCATCCGCTGGACTGTCCGATCTGCGACCAGTCCGGCGAGTGCGAGCTTCAGGACTACACGTTCGCGGAAGGGCGGAAGGACTCGCGGTATCAGGAGGCCAAGCGGTTCAACCCGGTCGAGGATTTCGGTGGCGACGTGATGTACGTCCCCAACCGGTGCATCCTCTGCACGCGGTGCGTCCGCTTCATGGAGGATGTCGCCCACGACCCGGTGCTCAATGTCAGCGAGCGCGGCGACCGTGCGGTGATCGGGAAGTTCGAAGGGCAGGACCTGACGCACCCGTGGGCCGGGAACGTGGTGGAGCTGTGCCCCGTCGGCGCGCTCCTGTCCAAGGACTTCCTGAACAAGGCGCGCTCCTGGGATCTCGACCGCTCCGCGTCGATCTGTCCCAACTGCACGCAGGGGTGCAATACCGCGCTCGAAAGTCGCGACAATGTCGTGGTGCGGATGCGTCCCCGCCCGAACGACGACGTCAACAAGTACTTCCTGTGCGATGAAGGCCGGCTGAACTACCGCTGGCTGAATCGCCGCGACCGGGTCGAGTTTCCGCACGTGCGGGCAGGCACCGCGCTCGGGCCGGCCGACTGGGATGTGGCGATCGAGGCGGCTGCGGCCGCGCTCCGCGGGCGCCGTGTGCATGTCCTCGCATCGCCGTCGCTCTCCAACGAGGTGCTGTTTCTGCTGTCGCAGGTGATCGGTCGCGTCGGAGGCGCCGGGGTCTTTCGGGTGCAGCAGGGACCAGTGGCGCCGCTCGATGGCGTCCCCGGTCTGTCACTGCGCGCGGATCGCGCGGCGAATGTCCGCGGGGCCGAGCTGCTGGGCTTCCAGCGGACCGAGACGCCGCTCGCGGGCCTCGCCACAGGCGACGCGCTGCTCATCGCGGACGAGGAGCTCGCGGGCGCCGATCCGGCCGCGCTGGCCGCGGCAGTCGCCGCCGCGGGATCGGTGGTCGTGATCGGGACGACGCTGCCGCCGTGGGCGAAAACTGCCGCGGCCATGTTGCCGGTCGCCAACATGGCGGAGGAAGAGGGGACGTTCACCAACGTCGACGGACGCGTGCAGCGGTATCTGCAGGCGAAGGCAGCCCCGGGATTGGCGCGGTCCGGGCTTCGCCGCCCTCGGAGACCTCCTCACCGCACTGGGCGAGCCGACGGCCTACTTCCTCCCTGGCGATGTGTTCCGTGCGCTGGCCGCCGCGCGCGCGCCGTTCGCCGGGATGAGCTATGAGACGCTGGGACTGCGGGGCACGCGCGTGCGCGCGGATGCCAGCGGACCCGCGATCGGCCGGCCACCACGTGATGGCCACCACGTGATGGCGGCCATGCTGTTCCCGGCCTCGTTGCCGCCCATGCTGCAGCGGATCATCGATCCACAGGCGCCGCCGCCGGACATCGGGTTCTTCGGACCGATCGGCGTGCCGCTGATCTACTCGCTCATCAAGTTGCTGATCGTATTCACGGTCTACATGGTCGGCGTCGCGCTGCTCACGCTGGCCGAGCGCAAGATCTCGGCGTGGATTCAGGACCGGCTCGGCCCCAATCGTGTGCTCAAGGGATGGGGACAGCCGCTGGCGGACGGCGTCAAGAATTTCATGAAGGAGGAGACGCTGCCCGCGGCCGTCAACAAGCCGCTGTTCCTGATGGCGCCCGCGCTGGCCTTTATCCCCGCGCTGAGCGTGTGGGCGGTCATCCCGTTCGCCGCGCCGCTGCCGCTGCCCTGGGGCCGGATGGACATGGTCCTGGCCGATCTGCCGATCGGGTTCCTGTACATCCTCGCGCTCGCCTCGCTGGGCGTGTTCGGCATCGTGCTCGCGGGATGGGCATCGAATAACAAGTACGCGCTGCTGGGCGGACTGCGCTCGAGCGCGCAAATGGTGTCGTACGAGATCGCGATGGGCATGTCCACCATTCCCATTCTGCTCCTCGGCCGGCGATGTGTCGCTGAGCACGATCGTGCGCCAGCAGGAGCAGAACGGGTGGTACGTGCTCACGCTGACCGTCGCCTGCTTCATTTTCATCGTGTCGGCGTTCGCGGAGACGAACCGGCTGCCGTTCGACCTGCCGGAAGCGGAGTCCGAGCTGATCGCGGGGTATCACACCGAATACAGCGCGATGAAGTTCTCGCTGTTCTTCATCGCGGAATACGCCAACATGGTGACCGCCAGCGCGCTCATGGCCACCCTGTTCTTCGGGGGCTGGACCGTCCCGTTCTGGCATGCCGTCAACAACGCCCCCTGGGCCTGGTGGAAGACGGCGATCACCCTCGGCGCCTTCCTCTTCAAGCTCCTGTTCTTCCTCTTCTTCTACATGTGGATCCGGTGGACGCTGCCCCGGTTCCGGTACGACCAGCTGATGTCGCTCGGGTGGAAGATTTTGCTCCCGCTCTCGCTGGCATACGTGGTGGTGATCGCGGGCGCGACGCTCGGTCTCGATGCGCTCGGTGTGCCGAGGACGCCGGTCCACGGATGGCCGGTCTATAGTTTGTGCCTGCTGGCGCTCAACATCGTGCTGGTCGGACTCCTGTTCGTCATCGTCGATCGCGGCCGGCTCATCAGCCCCGCGAGTGCGCGGGTCCGGTCAGTGGAGCTGGCGCGGCTGCGCGCGGTGCGGCATCGGTCGTCGCTGGCGCAGCAGGCGCCGGCCGCATCCGGCGCGGGGGATTGATGCCGGTCCGGGGTTTCCCATTCGGGCAGTCGAGGATCTGATGGCCATCGGTGTCAAAGTGCTCGTGCGGCCGATCGAGGATGTGAGCTACGTGCGCGCGACCATGAAGGGTATGGCGCTCACGTTCAAGCACATGATCAACCCGCATAAGGTGACGGTGCAGTACCCGGAGCACCGGGACCCGCTGTCCCCGCGCTGGCGGGGCACGCACCGCATGCTCACGACCGAGGACGGCACCGCGAAATGCGTCGCGTGCGGGCTGTGTCCCGCCGTCTGTCCGGCGAACTGCATCAAGCTGGTCCCCGGCGAAGACGAACATGGCAATCGCTACCCGCTGGTGTTCGAGATCGATGAGTTCCGGTGCATTTTCTGTGGGTATTGCCAGGAAGTCTGCCCGGAGGAGGCGATCCACGTCGGGCGCCATTACGAGAACGCCGAGTACAGCCGCGACGGCTTCGTGTACGACCTCGAACGCCTGACCGCGCAGACCCACCCGGTGTGCGAGATGTGGGACCCCGCCGACCCCAAGGGCGAGTAATGCCCCGCCTGCATCGTGTCCGGACCGTACGCCGTGCACGGACGCGCTGCCCGTGACGATCTTCTATTACTTCTGCTTCTACCTGTTCGGACTGGTGGCAGTCGCGTCGGCCTGCGTCTTCGTGACGCGGAAGAGCCCAGTCGCGGCGGCACTCTGGCTCGTGAACGTGCTGTTCTGCCTCGCGGCGATGTTCGTGCTCCTCGACGCCCAGTTCATCGGCGCGATCCAGGTGCTGGTCTACGCGGGCGCGATCATGGTCGTGTTCCTCTTCGTCATCATGCTGCTCAACCTGGGCGAGCCGGCGCGGATCGCGGATGCGCGAAGCACGCTCTGGTACATCGTGGCCGGTGGGCTCGCGATCGTCGTGCTGGCCGCCATGATGGTGCGGCTGCCGCATCCCGCGCCAATGGAGACCTTCCGTGATCGCGGCGGACTCGCTGGCGGTCGAAGCCCGCGCGACGGGCGCGGTCGCTCCCGTCGCGGTCCCGCTCTTCACGGAATACCTGCTGGCGTTCGAGGTGACGAGCGTCCTCCTGCTGGCCGCCGTCGTCGGCGCCGTAGTGCTGGGCCGCAAGCGGAACGAGGGTGACGGACGCGCCGCGGCGGCGCAGTCGCGCAGACTCGAGGAGGTCGCGCATGCTCGCTGATTCGCTGTTCTTCTCGGCCGTCCTTTTCGCCATCGGCGTCGTCGGCGTGCTCACGCGCCGCAACGCGATCATCATATTCATGTGCGTCGAGCTGATGCTCAACGCGGTGAACCTCACCTTTGTCGCGTTCGCGCAGGCTGTACGGCTACGCGGGGCAGGTGTTCGTGGTGTTCGTCATGACCGTCGCGGCGGCTGAGGCGGCAGTCGGCCTGGCGATCATCATCTCGATCTTCCGTCACCGGCAGACGGTGAATCTCACCGACATCAATCTCCTGAAAGGCTGATGCTCCTCCAGACCGCGGCGGCAGTCGCCGGCAGCGCCGCGCCCCACCCGTTGAGCGGCACCGCCGCCAGCTGGATGTGGGCGCTCCCGCTCCTGCCGTTGCTCGGCTTCGTCTTGAACGGCGCGCTCGCGATCTTCGGCGCGGCCCGGCTGGGACCCGCGGATCCGTCGGCCGCGGGACACGACGCGGGCCATGACGCGGGCCATGACGCGGGTCATGACGCGGGTCATGACGGTGCCCACGAAGGTGCGGCGCCAGCGGGCCACGACGACGCGGCCCACCCCCAGCGCCACCCCTACGCGGGCCTGGTGAGCATCATCGGGCCGCTCGTGCTGATTGCCGCCTTTGGTCTCGCGTGCATGATGTGCGCCGCCATGATCGCGGCGCCCCCGGCCACGCCGTTCATTCAGCGGTATTTCTCGTGGATGCCGGTCGGTGACCTGTCCATCGACGCGGCGTTCCAGCTCGACCAGCTGTCGATGGTGATCGTGCTCGTGATCACCGGCGTCGGCACGCTGATCCACATCTTCAGTGTCGGATACATGCGCGATGACCCCGGGTATCCCCGGTACTTCGCGTACCTCAATCTCTTCGTCTTCTTCATGCTGGTGCTGGTGCTGGGCGCCAATCTCCCGGTGACGTTCGTCGGGTGGGAAGGCGTCGGCCTCTGCTCCTATCTGCTGATCGGGTTCTGGTTCTCGGATCGCGCGAACGCCGACGCGGGCAAGAAGGCGTTCATCGCCAACCGGGTCGGGGACTTCGGCTTCATGATCGCGATGTTCCTGCTGTTCGCGAACATCGGCACGCTCCAGTACACGGACATTGCGGCTGCGGCGCCGGCGATGACGGCGGGCGGCGCGCTGGTCACGACGATCTGTCTGTTTCTGCTCCTGGGCTGTACCGGCAAGAGCGCGCAGATCCCGCTCTACGTCTGGTTGCCCGACGCCATGGCCGGCCCGACGCCGGTGTCCGCGCTGATCCACGCGGCGACCATGGTCACGGCCGGGGTGTATCTGGTGGTGCGGACGTCCATGCTGTTCTCGATTGCGCCCGCCGCAAGCCTGACGGTGTGCGTCATCGGCGGCGTGACGGCGCTCTTCGCGGCGACGATCGGCCTCAAGCAGTGGGACATCAAGAAGGTGCTGGCCTACTCGACGATCTCCCAGCTCGGATTCATGTTCGTGGCGGTCGGGGCAGGGGCCTACGTCGCGGGGATCTTCCACCTCGTGACGCACGCCTTCTTCAAGGCGTTGCTCTTCCTCGGCGCGGGTTCGGTGATCTACGCCATGCACGCGGCGTATCACGAGACCCACTCGCACGAAGACGCCCAGGACATGCGCAACATGGGCGGTCTGCGATCACGCCTGCCGGTCACGTGGATTCTCATGTGGATCGCGACGCTGGCGATCGCCGGGGTGCCGCTGTTCGCCGGCTTCTTCTCCAAGGACGAGATCCTCAGCACCGTGTTCGCCCGCGCCCAAGGGTCGGCGCTCAGCGACGCGAGCTGGCTGGGCATCCCCGGTAGCGCGCTGCTCTACGCTGTCTACGGCATCTGCCTGATCGCGGCGTTTCTCACCGCGATCTACATGACCCGTCTCATGCTGTACACGTTCCACGGCCCCAACCGGACGGGCGATGCCGAGCGGTCGCACCTGCACGAGGCGCCGGCCGTGATGACGCTGCCACTCGTGGTACTGGGCATCCTGAGCGCGGTCGGCGGGTTCCTCAACGACCCGTCGTTCCTTCCGATCGGGCCGGTGGACGTGCTCAGCCGGTGGCTCGAGCCGGTCGTCGGGGCGGCGACGCAGCAGATCACCAGGGGCGCCCCGGCTGAAGCCGATCCGCATCAGAGCGCCGTCCTCGCGGCGGTGGCCTCCGCGGTGGCGCTCGCGGGGATCCTGGTCGCGGTCCTCCGGCTCAAGCCTGCCGCGCTCCGTCCGGCTCGCGAGCCGCAGCCCGCCGAGAGCAGCATCGAGTCGCTCCTGTCGCACAAGTACTACGTCGATGAAGTGTACGATCGGGCGATCATCACCCCGACCGTGGTCTTCTCCCGGAACGTGCTGTGGCGCGGCGTCGATGGGCTGATCGATGGCCTCGTCAATTTCACGGCGCTCGTCTCGCGGTGGCTCGGCGACTCCGGCTCCGCGGTGCAGACCGGCGAGACCGGGACGTATGCGTGGGCGCTCGTGATCGGTGTCGTGATCCTGCTCAGCACTGTCGCTCTCCGGGTCTGATCGATGCGTGATCTTCTGCTGTCGGTCGGATACGACCGGTGGATTCTCCCGGTTCTGCTGATCGTGCCGGTGCTCGCCGCCCTGATCGTCTGGGTGGGCGCTGCTGCCTTGGAGTCTGGGACGGAGGCCACAGGTGGCGACGGCGGCTCGATTTGCCCGCTGGGTCACGCTGCTGGCGTTCCTCACGGAGTTCGTGCTGTCCGTGGGCCTGTGGTGGAGTTTCGATCCCACCATCGACGGCTGGCAGTCCCTCGTGTCGGTGCCGTGGATTACGACCTGGCATGTGAACTTCACGCTGGGGATCGACGGCATCGCGGTCGTGCTGATTCTGCTCACGACCTTGCTGATGCCGCTGACCGTCATGGGCAGCTGGACCAGTGTCCGCGAGAAGGTGCCGACGTTCTATGCGCTGATGCTCATTCTGACGACCGGGATGATCGGCGTGTTCGTGTCGCTCGACCTGTTCCTGTTCTACATTATGTGGGAGCTGATGCTGGTGCCGATGTACTTCATCATCGGCATCTGGGGGGGCGAGCGGCGGATCTACGCCAGCATCAAGTTTTTCATCTACACGATGGTGGGATCCCTGCTGATGCTGGTGGCGATCCTGTACGTCGGATTCCACGTGGGCGGTGTCGCGGCGGGCCAGACCCCGGACTTCAGCTATCCGGATCTGCTGGCCCGTCTCCGGGTCGCGCCCGTGGCCGCGCGCTGGCTCTTCGGTGCGTTCTTCCTCGCCTTCGCGATCAAGGTGCCGATGTTCCCGTTCCACACGTGGCTGCCCGACGCCCACGTGGAGGCACCGACGGCCGGCTCCGTCATCCTGGCCGGCATCATGCTGAAGATGGGAACCTTCGGGTTCCTGCGATTCGCCGCGCCCCTGTTTCCCTCGGCCGCGCTCGATCCGACGATCCGCGCGATCATCCTGGGGCTGGCGGTGACCGGCGTGTTGTATGGAGCGCTGGTCGCGCTCGTCCAGCCCGACTTCAAGAAGCTCGTGGCCTATTCGTCGGTCAGCCATCTGGGTTTCGTCATGCTGGGCATCTTCGCCTTCACGCAACAGAGCGTGCAGGGCGCCATCCTGGTGATGCTCAACCATGGCATCTCCACCGGCGCGCTGTTCCTCCTGATCGGCATGATTTACGAGCGGACGCACACGCGGCAGATCGCCGACTACGGCGGCATCGCGCGGGTCGTGCCGATCTTCTCGACGCTGCTCACGCTGGTGGCGCTGTCGAGCATTGGCCTGCCCGGGACCAACGGATTCGTGGGCGAGTTCCTGGTGCTGATCGGATCGTTCCGCACGGTGCCGTACCACGCGACGCTGGCCACACTCGGCGTGATCTTCGCCGCGGCCTATATGCTGTGGGCGATCCAGCGCATCCTGTTCAATCGCCTGGACAAACCCCGGAACGCATCGCTCCGCGACCTGAATTGGCGCGAGTTGGCGCTGATGGCGCCACTCGTGGCGTGTATCATCTGGCTCGGAGTCTATCCCGAGCCGATTCTCCGCCGGACCGATCGCGCCGCTGCGGCGTTTGTGCAGACGGTCGAGCATGGGGGCGGTTCGGGCCGCCGCACCGCAAGCCGGGTCGCATATGCCGGCGAGGCGCCACGATGATCGGCCAGGTCATGTTCCAGGTGGGTCTGCATACCGTGCAGGCGGTCAGCCAGGCTGTCCCGTTGCCGGGTGGCCCGCCCACTCCGACGTTCGACCTGCACATCCCGTCGCAGCTGTCGCTGGCGCTCGGGCCGGACATCGTACTGTTCATCGGGACGATGGCCATGATGCTCTGGTGCCGCGTGGCGGCCCGACAGCCCTGACCACCAGCGGGCCGTCGGTCGCGCCAGCCTGGCACTGGTCTTCGTGACCATGGCCGTCGTCGTAGGCTACGGACTGCAACACGTGACGGCGGGCCCCGGGGTCATTGCGGTCGACGCGTTCCGGTGGGCGTCGGATCTGATCTTCCTGGCCGCGGCAGCCGCCACGATCGCGCTCAGTATCGATTACAACGCCCGCGAGGGGATTTTCGCGGCGGAGTCGCACGTCATGGTCCTGTTCGCGACCTCGGGGATGATGCTCCTCGCGGCCGGCCGCGACCTCATGATCATCTTCCTCGGCATCGAGTTGATGTCGGTCGCGGTGTACGTGCTGGCCGGCTTCAACCGGCGCAGCGCCCGCTCGGCCGAGGCTGCACTGAAATATTTCCTGCTGGGCGCGTTCTCGACGGGGTTTCTCCTCTACGGCATCGCGCTCATTTACGGCGCGACCGGGGCCACGAACCTCACGGTGATCGGAGACCGGATCCACAACTACTCCCTGGCCGGGACACCGCTGGTCTCGGTGGGAGTAGCGCTGATCCTCGTTGGGTTTGCGTTCAAGATCGCCGCCGTGCCGTTCCACATGTGGGCGCCGGATGTGTACGAAGGTGCACCGACCCCGATCACGGGGTTCATGGCGGCCGCCGTCAAGGCCGCGGCGTTCGCGGCATTCTTACGCGTGTGGCTCGAGTCGTTCGGTGATGTCGTGTATCAGTGGCACGATGCGCTGTGGTTCCTGGCGATTCTGACGATGGTGGTCGGCAACGTGGTCGCGCTGGTGCAGCGCAACATCAAGCGCATGCTGGCGTATTCCAGTATCGCGCAGGCCGGCTACGTGCTCGTCGGCGTCGTCGCCGGTTCGGCGCTGGGCGCATTGGCGTTCCTGTTCTTTCTGGCAGCCTACACGCTCGCCACGATGGGCGCGTTCGCGGTGATCGTGGCGCTCGGCGATTCGGGCGAGACGCACCTGGATATTGGCGACTACGCGGGACTGTGGACGACGCGCCCATGGCTCGCGGCCGCCATGAGCGTCTGTATGCTGTCGCTCCTGGGATTCCCCATCTTCGGCGGTATCGGCTTCCTCGCCAAATGGTACATGCTGCAGGCGGCGCTCGAAGCGAGCTATTTCGGCGATGCGAAGCCGCAGTTCGAGCTCGCGGTGATGATCGTGATCACCAGCATGATCTCCGCGGGGTACTATCTGCGTCTCGTGACCATCATGTTCATGCGTCCGCCGCGCGCGGACGGCGGCGCGGCCGGAACGGCGCCACGCGCCGGCCGGTTGACCCAGTGGGTCGTCGGGGTCAGCGTGGTGCTGTTGCTGGCGCTCGGACTGGTGCCCGGCTATCTGGTGAGCTGGACCAGCAAGAGCGCGCCCGCCGTCGCCAATCGGCCGTCCTACCTGCTCCCATCGAGCGCCATCCCGAAATGACCGGCGCCCGGCCGGGCGGCGAGGGCTGGAAGGACCGCGGGAGGGACAGGACATGATCGCTGCCGGCATTTTCGCCAATACGACGTTCGCGGGATCGTCGGAAGCGATCTCACGCCCGAGGTGGCGCGCGCCATGGGCCAGGGTTTCGCCACGCTGCTCGCGGCCCGTGGCATCACGGGCGCCATCGCGGTCGGGCGCGACAACCGGCCGAGCGGAGGCGCACTCCGTGACGGGCTGGTAGAGGGCCTCACGGCCTGTGGAGTGCATGTCGTGGACGTGGGTGTCGTTCCCACGCCGCTGCTCTACTGGGCGCTCAATCACGAGCCGGTCGTCGCGGGCATCCAGATCACCGGCTCGCACAACCCGCCCGAATACAACGGATTCAAGTTGTGCGTCGGGACCGACTCCCTCCACGGCGATGGCATCCAGGCCCTGCGCGAGACGATCGAGCGCGGCGAGTTCCCCCGCGGCCAGGGCAGCGTGCGGTCGGTCGCGATCATTGACCGATACGTCGACGATGTCGTGGCCCGCATTGGCCCCTTGCGCGGCGGCTCCGGGTGGTGTTCGACTGCGGAAATGGCGCTGGCGCACTGGTCGCCGGGAAGCTCTTCGGCCGTTTTGCGCTCGATGCGTCGTACCTGTTCTGCGACAGCGATGGCACGTTTCCGAACCACCATCCGGATCCGACGGTTCTCGAGAATCTCCAGGATCTCATGGTGGCGGTGCGCCAGCGCGGCGCGGATCTCGGCATCGCGTTCGACGGCGACGCCGACCGGATCGGCGTGGTGGATGCCACCGGCACGGTGATCTGGGGCGATCACATCCTCATCCTCTATGCGCGCGATGTGCTGGCGCGGACCGGAGCGGGGCAGCCCATCATCTTCGACGTGAAGTGCTCGCAGGCACTTCCGGCGGCGATCACAGCGGCCGGCGGACGGCCGGTCATGTGGAAGACCGGACACTCGCTCATCAAGGACAAGATGAAGAGCATGCACGCGCCCGTGGCTGGCGAGATGTCGGGGCACATGTTCTTCACTGAAGGGTTTTACGGCCACGACGATGCGCTGTACGGCGCGGCGCGGCTCCTCCGCATCGTCGCCGCCGCGCAGGGCCCGATCGCCACGATGCTGGACGACGTGCCGACGTTCGTCTCCACGCCCGAGTTGCGCGTGGAGTGTCCGGACGACCGAAAGTTCGCGATCGTGGAGGCTGCGGCCGCGCATTTCTCGCAGCAGCACGACGTGATCACGGTCGACGGGGTGCGGGTGCTGTACGGCGACGGGTGGGGACTCGTGCGTGCTTCGAATACGCAGCCGATTCTCGTCCTGCGCTTCGAGGCGGGCACCGCCGAGCGCCTGGCGGCGATCCGCGCGGACATGGAAGGGTGGCTACTCTCGCAGGGCGTTCGCTCGTAGCCGGGCCCCACGGCCCAGCGTGGCCCGGGGCGCGCCCCGGACCGGCGCCGCCAGGCGATCCACAATGAGACGGCCCCGCCGAGCGGTATTTCTGGGGGTGGCGATCGTGGCCGCCGTGTTGCTCGCCGGCCGCGTGCTGTCTGCCCTCTACGTCGACTACCAGTGGTACGCGGGGATGCACGCGGTCACGCTGTGGCGGGCACGGATGAGCAACCTCGTGCTCCTCACGGGAGCGACGGCGGCCGCGATCACGCTGTTCGTTTTCGGCAACCTCTACGCGGTACGCCGGTCGATCGTCTCCGTCGTCTTCCCGCGCCGCATGGGCAATCTCGAGATCGGCGAAGAGGTACCGGCCCGGTATCTCACGATCGCGACGGTGTTGTCCTCGCTGGTCCTCGGGACCATCCTCGCGCTGCCGCCCGAACCCTGGGTCGAGTTGGCCGCCGCACGATACGGTGCCCCCTTCGGCGAGTCCGATCCGTACTTCCAGATGGATCTGGGCTTCTTCGTCTACTGGCTGCCGCTCGAGACGGCGCTCTACGTGCGCACGCTGCTCGTGCTGTTGGTCACGGTGTTTGTCGTGGTCATCCTGTATTTCGCCGTGACGCCCAGCCTGCGGTGGGATCGCACCCGGTTTCGCATCACCGCGCACGTGCGCCGTCACGCGGCCGCGCTCACGCCGTTCGTGTTCGCGGTGGTCGCCTGGATGTATCGCCTCGACGCCTTCGGCACCCTGAACCACGGCAGCGCCCCGAACGGCGCATTCACCTACGCGGATCATCACTTCATGATTCCCGCGGACCGGGCGCTGGCACTCCTGACACTGGCGGCGGGCTTCGTTGCTGGATTCACGCTCTGGCGGGGCCAGGTGCGCAGCACGGCCATCGTGGTCGCCACGTCGCTCCTCGTCCCGCTCGTCGTATTTCAAGGGGCGCCGCTGTGGCTGCGCCGGGGCGCCGCCGATGCGGGAGACCGCTCCACCCGCGAGCAGCCGTATGCCGTGATCCGCGAGGAGGCCACGCGTGCCGCCTACGCGGTGCGAGCTGTGACGCCCACACCACGCGGTGTCTCAGGAGGCGGCCGCCTGGCGTCGGCAGCCGGGCTCGCGGGCGCCGTATCGCTGTGGGACCCGGCGGCATTGTCGCTTGCCCTCGAGCGGTCGGTGCATCGCGGCGTCATTGTCGAGGGGGTCGGCTGGCAGCCGTCCGCCTCGGGCCTCATTGCGCTCGCGGTGCAACGGGGCGGGGACGCGACGACGACCGAGGGGTCGTCGCCTGGCACCGCGCCCGGGACGGTGCTCGCGGTGGCGGCGACGGTCGCCGGCGATCGCGGCGCGCCTGAGCGCGGTGACCTCGCGGGGCATGCCGGCGGCGACGATCTCCCGGTGCCGCCCGTGCTCGTGTACCCGGGGGCCACCGACGCGCTCATCGTACCGGATTCGCTCGACCGGATCGTCGCGCCGCGCATCGACGGACTGGGCGCGCGGATCGCCCAGGCCTGGAGCGCACAGCGCCTCAACCTGTTGGGTGCCGATCTCCCAGAGCCACACCCGAAGCTGCTCGCCCGGCGCGACGTGCGCGATCGCGTGAATGCGCTGGTGCCGTTCTTCGCCCAGGGATCCTCGGTGTGGCCCATCGTCGCCGGCGATTCTCTCTACTGGGTCCTCGATCTCTATTCGTGGGTCCCGGATACCTATCCGCTCAGCCAGCACTTCATGATCGGCGGCGAAGAGCGCAGCTATTTCCAACACGCGGCGACTGCGTTCGTGCACGCGTATACGGGGCGGATTCTGTTGGCGTCCGATTCGGTGCGCGATCCGATCGCCGAGACGTGGGTGCATCGGTTTCCCAATCTGTTCGTGTCCTGGTCCGCCGTGCCGGCGGCGCTCGCGTCACAGGCACCGCCGCCAGTGGATGCGGGATTGGCCGCCGCGACCGGGTTCGCGGCGTCGGGCGCCTACGCCGGCGCATCGAACGGGGATCGGGCGCTGGCCGCCGAGCGCGTCGAGCTGGCCGACAACGCCGATACGGTGCTCGGGACCGGCGAGCCGCCGTGCGTGGCACTCCGTTTCCCGGAGGGGACGGTCTGCACCTGGTCAGTCCCGCTGGTCGATGCGCGTGATCGCGTGACCGGGATCATCATGGCCACGGGCGGCACACGCCGGCGGATCCTCTGGGTGCCGCTGGATTCTACCGCACCGCGATGGGCGACCGCGCTCGACCGGCTGCAGCGGGTCACGGATTCAGGAACCGCTCGCCGGGACGCCCCGGTGGCGCGGGGCCGCGTGCGCAGTGTCGTCGTCGGTGACCGGCTGGCCCTGGTGCAGCCGCAGTACGCGTGGCGCCCCGACGACGCGCCGTCGCTGACCGGCGTCACCGTCGTCGTCGGCGATACCGCCCGGGCGGGAACTACGATCGCGTCGGCGCTGGGCGTCTCGGATAGTGCCGGCACGGCAGCGGTCCACGGCGCCGTGACCCCAGCCACACCGGACCAGTTTCACGCCCGCATCGACGCCCTCTACGACAGTATGCAGGCCGCGCTCCGCCGCGGCGACCTGACCGGGTTCGGTGTCGCGTTCGGGGCGCTCGGACGCCTCCTCGGCCGTCCCCCCGACACGCACGCGCCCTCCTCCCCCCCGGCGCGATGACCGGCCCGCGGCGGCGCGTATCAGGCGGGACAGGGCGCCGGGCCGTGGAGACGCGCCGGACCGCCGTCGTCGCGCTCGGCGGCAATGCGCTCGCGCCGAGTGACGAGCGGTCCACTATCGCCGATCAGTTCCGCCACACGCGCCAGAGTCTGGCGCCGGTGGTCGATCTGGTTGTCCAGGGCTGGAACGTCTGCGTGGTGCACGGCAATGGGCCGCAAGTCGGCGACGAGCTGCTGCGCAATGAGCTCGCGCGAAACGAGATCGCGCCGCTACCGCTGGGCGTGCTCGTCGCCGCCACCGCGGGGTGGATCGGGTACATGATCCAGCAGTCGCTCGAGAACGCGCTCCGCCACGCGGGGAGCGCCCGCGACGTGGTGACGCTGATCACGCAGGTGCGGGTGTCGCGCGACGACCCGGCGCTCCGTGACCCTGTCAAGTTCATCGGGCATGAGCTGCCGCCCGCGTTGGCCCGCGCGCTACGGGCCGAAGGCCAGGTGGTCAAGGCCGACGCCCGCGGCAGACTCCGGCGGGTCGTGGGAAGCCCCCAGCCGCTGGCGATCCACGAGGAAGGGATCATCAAAGCGCTCGTCAAGCGCGGGACGGTCGTGATCGCGTGCGGGGGAGGGGGGGCGCCGGTCTATCTGGATGAGCGGCTGGGGTGGGAAGGGCTGGACGCGGTCATCGACAAGGACCTCGCGGCCGCCGTGCTGGCCCGCGACCTCGGCGCGGCGCTCCTGCTGGTCCTGACCGACGTGGACGCCGTCTACGCGCATTGGCGCACCCCAGCACAGCGGCCCCTGGCCCGGCTGTCGGTTGCGGACGCCGAGGCGCTGGATCGCGAAGGAGCGTTTGGAGAGGGGAGTATGGCCCCCAAGGTGCGCGCAGCGATTGATTTCGTGCGCCGTACCGGCGGACGCGCCATCATTACGTCGCTCGCGCGCGGGCAGGCTGCCATCCGCGGCGTAGCGGGTACGACATTGACCGCAGACTAGAGGGAATGACGGGTGAATATCCACGAATACCAGGCAAAGGAATTGTTGCGCCGCGTGGGCGTGCCAGTACAACCCGGCGAAGTCGCCGAGACGGCCGCCGCGGCTGAAGCCATTGCGGCGCGCTACGCGACGGCCGTGGTGATCAAGGCGCAGGTGCACGCGGGCGGGCGAGGCAAAGCGGGAGGCGTCAAGCTGGCCAAGACGCCCGCCGAAGCGCGTGCGCACGCTGAGCGCATCATCGGCATGTCGATCAAGGGCCTCGTCGTCCAACGGGTGCTCGTCGCCCAGGCGGCCGACATCGCGTCGGAGTCGTACGTCGGGATCATCGTGGATCGCGTGTCGAAGCGGCCGGTCGTGATGGTGAGCCCGGCGGGCGGCATCGACATTGAAGAGGTCGCGGCGACGACACCGGAAAAGATCCGGCGCGTGGCGGTCGACCCGCGCTACGGCTTGCAGCCGTTCGAGGCGATGCAGTGCGGGTTCTTCCTGTATCGCGACTTGCATCGCGCTCGGGCGGCGGCGCGCATCCTGCGCCAGTTGTACGAGGCATTCATGGATTCGGGCGCGTCACTGGCCGAGATCAACCCGCTGGTCTCCACACCGGCGGGCGAGTTGGTGGCCGTCGATGCCAAGATCTCGATTGATGACAACGAGCTGGATCGGCACCCCGAGTTGGCCGCGCTCCGCGACGAGACCGCGGAGGCGCCGAGTGAAACCGAGGCTCGCAAGGCCAACCTCACCTTCATCAAGCTCGAAGGCAACGTCGGCTGCGTCGTCAACGGCGCCGGACTGGCGATGGCGACGATGGACCTGGTGAAATACTACGGCGGCGAGCCGGCGAACTTCCTGGACATTCGGCGGATCGTCCAACCCCGAGAAAGTCGTGAACGCGCTCCGGATCATTACCAGCGATCCGCAGGTTCGCGTGATTCTCTTCAACATCTTCGGCGGCATCACGCGTACGGACGATGTGGCCAACGGGATCGTGACCGCGATTCGGCAGCACCCGCTCCGCGTCCCGCTCGTGATTCGCCTCACGGGCACCAACGAGGAGGAAGCGGTGCGCATTCTCGCAGGCGCTGGATTGTCGGCGATGACGGACATGGATGAAGCCGTGCGTGCCGCGGTCGCCCAGGTGGGCGCGGAGACGGCGGCATGAGCATTCTTCATCGATGGGAACACCCGGCTGATGGTACAGGGCATTACCGGACGCGACGGGTCGTTCCACACGCGCCAGATGATCGAATACGGGACGGCCGTCGTCGCTGGTGTCACGCCGGGCAAGGGCGGTCAGACATTTGGCGACGCCGCAGCCGGTGCGCCGCCGGTGCCGATCTTCAACACGGTTGCCGATGCCGCCGAGGCGACGGGCGCCAACGCCACCGTGATCTACGTTCCGCCACTCTTCGCCGCCGACGCAATCATGGAAGCGGCCGCGGCGGGCATTCCCCTGATCGTGTGCATTACGGAAGGGGTGCCGGTCCTCGACATGACGCGGGTCTACCCGTTCGTGCGGGACCATGGGTCACGTCTCATTGGCCCGAACTGTCCGGGGCTCATCACCCCGGGCGTGTGCAAGGTCGGCATCATCCCGGGCCGGATTTGCGCACCGGGTCCGATCGGACTCGTGAGTCGCTCAGGCACCCTGACGTACGAGCTCGTGGATCAGCTCACGCGCGCGGGGTTTGGACAGACGACGTGCGTGGGCATTGGTGGCGACCCGATCAACGGCACGAACTTCATCGACTGCCTGTCTGCGTTCGAGGCGGACCCGGCGACGACCGCGGTCGTCATGATCGGTGAGATCGGCGGCACCGATGAGCAGGACGCCGCGCGGTTCGTGAGCATGCATATGTCGAAGCCGGTCGTCGGTTTCATCGCCGGCCGCACCGCGCCGCCGGGACGGCGGATGGGACATGCCGGCGCGATCATCTCCAGGCGCCACCGGCACCGCCGCGGAGAAGGTCCACGTGCTCGCGGAATCGGGGATCCCGGTCGGCGACCGGCCGGTTGATGTCGTGAGCCTGCTGCGCACGCGCATGACGGCCTGGCGCACCGGCAACGCACCGGCAACGCACCCGGCAACGCACCCGCCAGGCCAGCCGTTCAGCGGAGCGCGGGGTGAACCTCGGCGATTTCCTCCTGCCGGACCGCACTGTCGTCGGTCTCGAATCCGAGACCGTCGAGGGGGCGGCGCGCATCCTCCGCGACCGGCTCGTCACGGCCGGCATCGTCGGTGATCCCGACAAGCTTCGCCGCAGGATGAACGAAGAACGGCCGGAAGATCTCGTCGCGATGGGAGACAAGGCGTTCCTGCTCCACATTCGCACTGATGCGGCGGCCACGCTCTGCGTCGCCCTCGGAACCGCGCCGCGGCCACTCTGCCGGGAGCTGGCGGACGGCGAGCATCAGTGCGCGCGGGTGCTGCTCCTGATCGTCGCCCCACCCCGGTTCGCCGCCCGGTATCTCCAGGTGGTCGGGGCATTCGCCCGGTTCCTGTCGGCACCCGAGCAGGTCGACCGGGTTCTCGCGCAACCGACGGCTCTGGATCTCGTGTCGATGCCCGAGTGGCGCGAGTACGCACTCCCCGAGCAGCTCACGGTCCAGGAAGTGATGAGCGAGCGGCCACACGTCACCCGCGCGGATGCCCCACTTCGGGAGGCGACGCGCGACATGGTACGGTCCAGGATCGCCGCCCTGCCGGTGGTCGACGACCAGGATCGGCTGGTGGGGATGTTGTCCGAGCGGGAAGTCATCCGCGACCTCGTCGCGACGTACCTCCAGCGGACCATGCTGGGGGGGTCCAAACGCGCGGTCGGTGTCGGCGGCAAGGACGCCCGCCGGACGGTGCGGGACGTCATGACCCGCCAGGTCCTGTGCGTCTCGCCGGACCAGCCCCTGGCGGAGGTCGCGTCCCTCATGGTCAACAAGGACACCGGGCGGGTGCCGGTGGTGCGCGAGGGGCGTGTGGTCGGATTCCTCACCCGCGGCGACATCGTGCGTAAATTGATCGGCTCCTGATCCCGATCGCCTTTCGTCCTGTCGCCACATCCGCCCGATACCTGCCCAATCCATGGCATCCGACCGTACCCTCGCCATCATCAAGCCCGATGCGTTCGGCCGCGCGCTCGCCGGACAGATTATTGCCCATCTCGAGCAGGGCGGTTTCCGCCTCGTCAGTGCTCGGGTGCTGCACCTGACCGACCAGCAGGCCCGCGAGTTCTACGCGGTGCACAAAGACCGGCCGTTCTACGGCTCCCTCGTCTCTTTCATGACATCCGGGCCGTGCATGCCCCTCGTCCTGGCCCGAGCCGACGCCGTGGCCACGCTGCGGAAGGCGATCGGCGCGACCGATCCGCGTGAAGCGGACGCCGGAACTGTCCGGAAGCTGTTTGCCGAGTCCAAGGAGCGGAATGCGATTCATGCGTCGGATTCCGACGCCAATGCCGAGCGGGAGCAGGCGTTCTTTTTCGCTGAGACCGAGCGCCTGCGCACGGTGTGACCCCCTCTGAGGGGTGATGGCGTAACTCCGCATGGCAACGAAACTTGATTCACCTCCTGGCGAGGTCTAAATTGCGAGTCTATGCTGGCATTCGACCTCCGGACTCTGGCCGTCACCGCGGCGGCTGTCGACGGCGTGCTCCCGGCGAACGACCCGATATGGCAAGAGGGCGATCGCCAGCCCGCGGGCGGTGTGCATGTCTCCGGCCGGCTGTCCGTGGCGGGTCCAGGCCGGTTCTATTTCAGCGGTGAGATCGACGGTGTCCTGCGTGATGAATGCCGCCGGTGCCTCACGGCGGTCGAGGTTCCTGTGTTGGAGCGGGTCCAATGGCTGTTCGCGGAGTCCGGAGTGGACGATGCGGACGACGATCCGGATGTGTACGTCTTCGATCCGCGCGCACGGGAGCTGGACATCCGGCCCGCGGTGCGTGAGCAGTGGCTGCTGAATGCGCCGGAATTCGTACAATGCCGGGAGGATTGTGCCGGCCTCTGCCCGGCATGCGGGGCCGATCTCAATGCAGGGCCCTGCGGATGCCCGGCCCGTACGGACGATCGGTGGGCGGTGCTGCGCGATGCGGTCGTATCGCGAGGCGAGACGCCAGGTCGTGATCCAGGCAGTACCTCGAGCAATACCTCGAGTAGTTCCTCAGGCAAGACGTGATTGCGGAATTGAGCTGTTCTGTCCTCTGAATCCCTCGACCCACTGACTCATGGCCGTCCCGAAGCGCCGGACCTCGAAGCGAAAAAAGCGCGCGCGTAACACCCACAAGGTGGCGCCCAAGATCGTGCTCCAAGCCTGCCCCCGCTGCCAGAGTCCGAAGCGGCCGCACCACGTGTGCGAGGAGTGCGGGTACTACGCGGGCCAACAGCGGGTCACGGCTCGGGAAGCGTAGCCTTGGCGCGTATCGCGTTGGACGCCATGGGGGGCGACCACGCCCCCCGTGCGCCCGTGGCCGGCGCGTTGCTTGCTCTCGCGGAGCTCGACTCGGCCCACGTGATCCAGCTCGTGGGACGGACCGCGGTCGTGACCGGACAACTCGATGTGCTGCTGTCCGACGAGTTGTCGCATCTCGTCCCGCTGCGCGCGCGGGTCGAGGTCATCGAAGCGCCCGACGTCATCGAGATGTCCGACAAGGCGTCGGTCGCGGTCCGAGGGAAGCTGCAGAGCTCCATGGTCATCGGGCTCCGGTTGCAGGCCGAGGGCCGGTCCGACGCGTTCGTGTCGGCGGGCAATACCGGAGCCCAGATGGCAGCGTCGAAAGACATCCTGTCACTGCATCCGGGACTGCGCTGCCGGCGATCTGCACCGTGTTCCCCACCGCCCGCGAACCCGTCGTCGTCGTCGACAGCGGAGCGAACGTCGACTGCTCGGCTGAAGAGCTGGTGCAGTTCGCGCGGCTCGGCGCGGTCTACGCCGAGGATATCCTGGGCCGCGAGCATCCCTCGGTCGGACTGCTGAGTATCGGCGAGGAAGCAGAGAAGGGGAACAAGGTCGTGAAGGAGGCGCACCAGTTGCTCGTGTGCGCGGGGCTCAACTTCCAGGGCAACGTCGAGGGGCGCGATGTCCTCGCGGGCACGAGCGAGCGGGCGCCGATCGATGTCGTCGTCTGCGACGGGTTCGTCGGCAACGTCCTGCTCAAGTTCTACGAGGCCGTCGCGCCGATGATGCTGGGCATGCTCGTCGCCAACGGCTACGATGGGGATGCTCTTCGCGCGGTGTTTGCGCCGCTCGACTACTCGGAGCGCGGCGGGGCGCCGCTCCTCGGCGTGCGCGGGGTCAGCATCATCTCCCACGGGAAATCCAGCGCCCAGGCGATCAAGAACGCCGTGAAGGTCGCGCTGCGCGCGGTCGAAACCCATTTGTCGGAGCACATCGGACGCCGGTTGTCCGGTTCGAGCGTGTCGGCGTGAAACGCCCGCTGGCGTATATCGCTGGCACGGGACGCGGCCTGCCGGCAGGCGTCATGACCAATCACGATTTCGCCGCCCTCGGTATCGAGACCACCCACGAGTGGATCGTCGAGCGATCGGGCATCCACGAGCGGCGCATCGCACGCGATGGCGAGTCCACCTGTTCGATGGCCGTCGAAGCCGCGCGCAAGGCGATGGAGCGCGCGTCCGTCGCCGCCGGAGAAGTCGACGCCATCATCCTGAGCACCGCCTCGCCCGACCGCTTGCTGCCATCGACGGCGGTGGATGTGCAGGCGGCTCTGGGCGCCACGCGGGCTGCGGCGTTCGATCTCTCCGCTGCGTGCTCGGGCTGGCTCTACGGCCTCACGGTCGCCGAGGGCTTGCTGAGCGCGGGATCGGCGGAGACGGTCGTCGTCATCGGTTCGGAAAAGATGAGCGCGATCCTCGACTGGACCGATCGCTCGACCTGCGTCCTCTTCGGCGATGGCGCGGGCGCCGCGGTCGTCAAACGCGCGAAGCAGCACCGCGGGATCCTGTCATCGTTCCTGCGCAGCGACGGGACCCTCGCCGATTTGCTGCACCGGCCGCACGGCGGTGCCCGCGTGCCGCTCTCGGAACAGGTGCTGCACGACCGCACGCACTTCGTGAAGATGTCGGGACGCGAGGTCTTCAAGTATGCGGTCCGTTCGATGGCCGAAGCGGCGGACCGCGCGCTCGACGGTGCTCGGCTGACCGGGCAGGACATTGATCTCCTGATTCCCCATCAGGCGAACATCCGCATCATCGAAGCCACGGCCAAGCACGCGAACATCCCGCTGGAGAAAGTGTTCATCAACGTCGACCGCTACGGCAACACGTCCTCCGCCACGATCCCGATCGCGCTCGACGAGGCGATCGAGTCCGGACGGGTGCACGAGGGATCGACCGTGCTCTTCGTGACCTTCGGTGCCGGGTTCACGTGGGCTTCGATGGTGGTGCGGTTCTGAGTGGACGTCGTGCTGCTGTTCCCTGGCCAGGGGTCGCAGAAGCCGGGCATGGGCCGTGACCTGGCGGCGGCATCGGCGCCCGCGCGAGCAGTCTTCGAGGCGGTCGACGAGGCGGTGGGCGCGCCCATCAGCCGCTTGTGCTTCGAGGGCCCGGCCGACGAGCTCACGATGACCGACAACGCGCAGCCAGCGCTCTTCGCGCACGGCGCCGCCGCATGGGCCGCGACCCGGGCTGCGCTCGAACCGCATGTGCGCGCTGCCGCAGGCCATTCGCTCGGAGAGTTCACCGCGTACAATGCGGCCGGTGCCGTCAGCGTCGAGGCCGGGGCGCGTCTGGTCCGCCGGCGCGGCACGCTCATGCGCGAGGCGGGCGATGCCCGGCCCGGCGCGATGGCCGCGATCCTCGGCGAGCTCACGATGCCGGTTGACGCCCTCTGCGCTCAGGCCTCGGCGGAAGCCGGTGAAGTCGTGCCGGCCAACTACAACTCCCCGGAGCAGACCGTGGTCTCGGGAGAGGTCGCTGGTGTCGAGCGCGCCATGGCGCTGGCCAAGGAGCACGGCGCGAAGCGCGCCGTGCGGCTGCCCGTGAGTGGCGCGTTCCACTCGCCGCTCATGCGTCCTTCCGCGCCCGGACTCGAGGCGGCGCTGGCGTCGGCGCATTTCGGAGACCCGCGTGTGCCCATCTATGCGAACGTGGACGCCCTTCCGTGCGCCACCGGCAGTGGTGCTCGCGACCGGCTGCTCCGGCAGTTGACGTCTCCGGTCCGCTGGGTCGAGGTCGTTCGCGCCCTGGCTGCCGCATTTCCTTCGGCGCTGTTCGTCGAGATGGGGCCGGGCGCGGTACTGACCGGTCTCACGAAACGGATCGCACCCACCATAGCGACGGCGACCTGCGGCACGGCCGCCGAGGCCGGCCAGTTGCTCAGCCGCGTGGCTTAATGCGAATCGATCTCTCCGGACGCGTCGCGCTGGTGACCGGAAGTACTCGCGGGATCGGCCATGCGATCGCCACGGCACTCGCGGCCGCGGGAGCGTCGGTCGCGGTCGTCGGGCGAGACCGCGCGTCGCGCCGAGGAGGTCGCGGCGCAGCTTGGTGGATCCGCGCGAGGATTCGCGTGCGACGTCAGCGATGTGGCGGCGGTGACGGCGCTGATCGAGGCCACCGAGGCCGCGTTCGGCTCACTGGACATTCTCGTCAACAACGCGGGCGTGACGCGCGACAACATTCTCCCACGGATGAAGGATGCCGAGTGGGAGCACCGTCATCGACGCGAATCTGCGCGGCGCGTTCGCGACGACGCGCGCAGCATCGCGGGGGATGATGAAGCGGCGCTGGGGACGAGTCATGAACATCTCCAGTATCGTCGGGCTGGTCGGCAACAAGGGGCAGTCGAATTACGCCGCCAGCAAAGCCGGGCTGATCGGGTTTACCAAGTCGGTCGCCAAGGAGTTGGCCTCACGCAACGTCCTGGCCAACGTCGTGGCCCCGGGGTTCATCGAGACCGAGATGACCGCGCCAAGATGACGCCCGAGGCACGCACGGCGCTCCAACGGCAGATCCCTCTCGAGCGCCTTGGCACCCCGGCCGACGTCGCTTCGCTGGTCACCTTCCTTGCGTCCGAGGCCGCCTCCTACATCACCGGCCAGGTCTTCGTCGTGGACGGCGGGATGGCCATGTAGCTGCTGGGGAGAGGCGGGGGGACGGCGGTGGCCTAACCTCCGCCCCCCACTCTAGTTAAATTGGCCGGACGACCGCCGTCGTGCCTACACTGGACCACACCGAGGGGTGCATGTCAGATCACGCGGAGAAGGTGAAGGACATCATCGAGAAGGAGCTTGGCGTCGAGCGTGAGAAGCTCACGGATGACGCGAGCTTCATCGAGGACCTGGGTGCCGACAGCCTCGACATCGTCGAGCTCGTGATGGAATTCGAGAAGGAGTTCAATATCGACATTCCGGACGAGGACGCCGAGAAGCTCAAGACGGTCGGCGACGCGATGGCGTACCTGAACCGCAAGATCGAAGCGTGAGACCCCCGGACCCCGTTCTGTGGTTCTGTCACCGCGCCCGCCGCGATCCGCGGATGGCACGGAGACAGCCCACGCGGTGCGGGGTGAGGCAGGGCTGAGTGCGCAGCGGGAACCAGATGTCCCCGGTGATCGACCGGGAGCGGCTGTCGGACGCCGCGATTGCTGCCCATTGCCGACAAGCTCATGGCAGGGGAGCGCCTGGCAGACGGCGACGGCGTAACCCTGTTCCGCTCTCCGGATCTGCTGGGCGTCGGCCTCATGGCCGACGCGGTCAACCGGGCCAAACACGGCGACCGGGTCACATTCGCCGCAAACCAGCACATCAATCCGACGAACGTGTGCATTCTGCGGAAGACCTGTGTCTTCTGCTCGTTCGCCCGGTTGCCCAAGGAAGCAGGCGCGTACCACTACACGCTCGACCAGGTCCTCGACGAGGCCCGGGCGGCAGAGGGTGGCCTGACCCGCGAGTTCCACATCGTGGGCGGTCTCGACATGCACGCGGGGATCGCGTACTACACGGAGATCTTCCAGGCGCTCAAAGCGCGCTATCCGCACGTGCACATCAAGGCGCTGACCGCCGTGGAGCTCGCCCACATCGCGCGCATCGACAAGATGCCCGTCGCCGATGTGTTGACGACGCTGCGGGACGCTGGGTTGGATACCCTGCCTGGCGGCGGCGCCGAAGTCTTCAGCCAGGCCGTCCGCGCGACGATCGCCGATCGCAAGCTCGTGGCTGACGAATGGCTCGATGTGCACCGCACTGCGCATCGAGCTCGGCATCCGCTCCAACTGCACGATGCTCTACGGGCACGTCGAGTCGCTGGAAGACCGGATCGAGCACCTGTCGATGCTCCGCAGCCTGCAGGACGAGACCGGCGGGTTCCTCGCGTACATCCCGCTGGCGTATCACCCCGACCACAATGAGTTGGGGACCACGCTCGGGCGGGAGGGCACGCGCGACCACGGGATTCGACGACCTCCGGAACCTCGCGGTCGGCCGGTTGTTTCTGGACAACATCGACCATGTGAAGACGCACTGGATCATGGTGACGCCGTTTCTCTCGCAGACCGCGTTGGCGTTCGGCGTGGATGATCTCGAGGGCACGGTCGTGCGCGAGAAGATCTATCACGAAGCCGGCGCGCACACGGCGCAGGGGATGTCGCTCGACCAGATCCTCCGCCTCATTCGCGGCGCGCGAAAGATCCCCGTGGAGCGCGATTCCTTCTACCAGGTGGTGCGCACGTTCGACGATCCCTCCGGCGATGGGGCATCGGCCAGCGCGTCCAGCACGACAGTCGCGGCGGCCGCCTAGCATGCGCGTGATGCACCGCCGCTGGCATCCGATCGTCCGCGTCGGGCCGGATTCCCTACGTCAATTGCTATCCGGTCTACGGCGCCGTCGACCGCGGGATCGTGCCGCTCGCCGCGACGGTCGTCGACGGCGTGCCGACGGCGCTCAACCGGATGATGGCGGCCGGGAGCCTCGACGTCAGCGTCGTGTCGGCGGTCGAGTACGCGCGGGACGCCGAGCGGTATCTGCTGCTGCCGGACCTCGCCATTTCGTGCGACGGTCCCGTGCGGAGCGTGATGCTGTTCTCGAAACGTCCGGCGAGCGACCTCGGTGGCGAGCGTGTGCTCGTGAGCCGGAGCTCGATGACCAGCGTCGCGCTGCTCGAGATGCTCTTTCGCCAGGTGTGGCGGTGCCGCCCGAGCTTCGTCGCCGGTGACGCGGAGCTGATCGACGTCGCCCGATTCGCCGACGAAGCGCACGAGGCCCGGCTGGTGATTGGCGATGCGGCGTTGCTGCTGCGGGGCCACGAGAACGACGAGAGCTATCCGTTCGCGTACGACCTCGGCCTGGAATGGAAGCGGTGGACTGGCCTGCCGTTCGTCTTCGCCGTCTGGGTCGCGCAGCGGTCGACCGCCGTGCCCGACGCGGTCCGCGTGCACACCGGGCTGCTCGCGTCGCGTGACTGGGGCGTCGGGCACCTGGAGCCGCTCGCTGAGCAGGCGGCCGACGGCCACCGGCGTGCCGCAGGCGACCTGCCTGGAATATCTCTCGGGACTGGACTACGGCCTCTCCTACGGCCACCTCGCTGGGCTCACCGAGTTCTACCGGCGTCTGTCGTGGCGGGGCAGGTCGCCGGACGGGACGCTCGCCTTTCTTCCCGGCCGCGTGACTGGCTCCCGATGAGCGACATCCTCGATTTCTACACGGACGCGCCACTGCTCGAGTTGGGAGCGGAGGCCGATCGGGTGCGGCGCCAGAAGCACCCCGATGACGTGGTGACGTTCATCGTCGACCGCAACATCAACTACACGAATGTCTGCGTCGCCGACTGCGGATTCTGTGCGTTCTACCGGCGTCCCAAGCACCCCGATGGCTACACGCTCTCCTATGAGCAGATCGGGGCGAAGATCGAGGAGACGAAGGCACTCGGCGGCGTGCAGATCCTGATGCAGGGAGGCCACAACCCCTACATCAAGTTCGAGTGGTACTTGAACCTCCTGCGATACATCAAGGAGCACCACCCGATCCACATCCACGGCTTCAGCCCGAGCGAGATCGACTTCTTCGCCAAGCTGTACCGGATGGATGCGCGCACGGTCATCCGGGAGCTGCAGGCGGCGGGGCTCGATTCGGTGCCGGGCGGAGGGGGCGAGATCCTCGTCCAGCGGGTGCGTGATCTCGTGGCCAAGAAAAAGGCGGGCGCCGACCGGTGGCTGGAGATCATGGAGATCGCCCACCAGGAAGGCATGAAGACCACGGTGACCATGATGTACGGCATCGGGGAGACGTTGGCCGAGCGGATCGAGCATTTGGAGCGCGTGCGGGAAGTGCAATCGCGGACGGGTGGCTTCACCGCGTTCATCTGCTGGCCGCTGCAGCCCGAGAACACGCCCACGATGTCCCACCAGCCCAAGACGGACGCCGTCGAATACCTGCGTACGGTGGCCATCGCCCGGATTGTGCTCGACAACGTCCCGAATCTGCAGGCGAGCTGGGTGACCATGGGGCTCAAGATCGGGCAGCTCGCGCTGCGCTTCGGCTGCAACGATTTCGGATCGCTCATGATCGAGGAGAACGTGGTCTCGGCCGCAAACACCACGCACCGGACGACGATCGGTGAGCTGGACCGGCTGATCAAGGACGCGGGATTCCGCCCTGCGCGGCGGCGCCAGGACTACTCGATCATCCCGGCGACCGTGGCGGCGTAACATCCATTATCGCGGGCCGGATCGCAGGAGCGCCGCGCCCATGACCGCGCGAGTAGGGATCGGCTACGACTCCCATCGGTTCGCCGCCGGTGGCCCATTGATCCTCGGTGGTGTCCGGATTCCGTCCGACACCCATCTGCACGGACACTCCGATGGTGATGCGATCGCCCACGCGGTCACAGACGCGCTCCTGGGCGCGGCGGCGGCCGGCGACATCGGGGAAATGTTCTCCGATCAGGATCCCGCGCACCGGGGGCGAGACTCGATGGAGATGCTCCGTGCCGCGGTCGCCCGCCTGCGCTCGCGCGGCTTTGCGCCGCAGCAGGTGGACGTCGCCGTCGTCTCGGAGCAGCCGCGCATCGCGCCGCACCGCGAGGCCATGCGCGCCGCGGTCGCGGCCGCGCTGGGCGTTCCGGCCGACGCCGTGAGCATCAAGGGCAAGACGAACGAAGGTATGGGCTGGATCGGGCGCGGTGAGGGACTCGCCTGCATGGCCGTGGCCACGGTGGTCCCGCTCTCCTCGCGCACCGGGTGACCGCGATGGGCGTCCCGGTGACGGAAACGTCCCCGATCCCCGCCTGGCTGCCCGACGACGCGGCGCGCGCGTTTCTGCTGGAGCCGTTCGCCGATTTCCTCGCGCTCGAGCGGAGCGCCTCGCGTCCCACGCAGGATGCCTACGCTCGCGATCTGGTCCGCTTCGTGGCGTACGCGGCAACCCACGGCGCTCCCGGCCCGGCGTCGGTGCCGTCCCCGCTCGTCCGCCAGTACGTCTACCACCTCAAGGACCTGGGGCTCGCGCCCGCTTCCATTCGTCGCAATGTCTCGGCGGTTCGCACGTACTACCGCTATCTCATCGGCGACGGTCACGTGGTGCGTGACCCCACTGAGCGGCTCGAGCTGCCCAAGCGCTGGCGCAGTCTCCCGGGCGTGCTCTCGGTCGATGAGATCCAGCGGCTCCTCGGCGCCCCGTCGCTGGATGACACGCTGGTGTTTCGGGATCGCGCGCTCCTCGAGTTGGCCTATGGCGCGGGGCTTCGCGTCTCGGAGTGGATCACCCTCGGTGTCCGCGATGTGATCTTCGAGGATGGACTCGTCCGGGTGTTCGGCAAAGGCAGCAAGGAGCGGCTCGTGCCGATCGGCCGCCCGGCGATCGCCGCCGTCGCTGTGTACCTGCGGGAGCTTCGCCCGAAGCTCGAACGGGGCAGTGGGAAGGGCGCGCTCTTGCTGAATGCCCGCGGCACGCCGCTCTCCCGGATGGGCGCCTGGAAAGTCCTTCGGAAATACGTGTCTGCCGCGGGGATCACGACGCACGTGACGCCACACACGCTCCGCCATTCATTCGCGACCCACCTACTCGAAGGCGGCGCCGACCTGCGTGCGGTGCAGGACATGCTGGGGCACGCGGACATCTCGACCACGCAGATCTACACCCACGTCGATCGCGAGTACCTGCGCAGCGTCCATCGGCAGTTTCATCCACGCGGCTGACGTGTATACTGTGCAGCACATGCCTGCCTCCCGACCGGCCCGCGACCCGCGCGGCCCCGTGCTGGTGCTCGACAACTACGACTCGTTCACCTACAACCTCGTGCAGTACCTGGGCGAGCTGGGCGAACGCCCCATCGTGCGTCGCAACGATGCGATCACGGTGGAGGACATTGGACAGCTCGGACTCCGCGCGCGTGGTGATCTCTCCGGGGCCCTGCACGCCCCACGAGGCCGGGATCAGCGTCCCGCTCATCGCGCGCTGGGGGCCGGAGATGCCGATCCTGGGCGTGTGCCTCGGGCACCAGTCGATCGGAGAGGCGTACGGCGGCCGCGTTGTCCGCGCGAAGCGCGTGATGCACGGCAAGACGTCCGCGATTCTGCACGATGGCACCGGTCTCTTCGCCGGCCTGCCGTCGCCGTTCGAGGCCATGCGGTACCACTCGCTGATCGTCGAGGCGTCCTCGCTGCCTTCGTCGCTGGAGGTCATCGCGAAGGCGGCGGACGACCCGGACGAGATTCACGCCGTTCGCCACCGCACGCACCCGGTGTGGGGCGTGCAGTTTCACCCGGAGTCGGTCCTCACGACAGGAGGCCGGCAGCTGCTCGCCAATTTTCTTCAGCTCGCCGCCTGATGCCGGGCGGCGCCCGGCGCGCTGGCCTCGGGCGCGTGCTCGCGGGCGTGCTCGCGGGCGTGCTCGCGGGCACCGCCGCGCTGGCGACCGCGGGCGCCCCTCGAGCGGCCGCACAATCGTCCCCCGTCATTCCGCCCGCCGACAGCTCCGCGCCCAACACGAAGGCCGGTGTCGCGCCGGATTCGCTGCTCCCGACGCACATCGAGCTGGGGGATGTCCTGTACTTACCCGGCCTGTTCGGACTCCGCATGCCGTCATACGACCGGAGCGACGGCGTGTCCGTCCGATTCGGGCCGCGTCTGGCGCTGCCCGACGACCGGGTCCTCATCGATGCGCTAGTGACGTACCGCTCGAACCTGGGCCGGTTCGATCCCTCACTCGTGGGAAGCGTCAATCTCAGCAACCATCTGACGCTGCGCGCGATGGGAGCCCGCGAGACGCTGTCCAACGATGGCTGGAACGCGCCCGATTTCACCAATTCGATCGGCACCCTCGTCGGCGGCGCCGACGGACGCAATTATTTCCGGGCTGACCGCGGCGAAGTCACGCTCGAATGGCACGCGGAGCGGCATGACGAACTGCTCGGCGCCACGGCCTACAGCGGCGTCCGTGACGAGTTTTCCCAGTCGATTGGCCCCGACAGCGGCTCCGCGCATTTCGTCTGGAGCCTGTTCGACCGTGGGGATCTCGGTGGTACCCTTCGCGCAAATCCGTCTGTTCCCGCGGGCCACATCGCATCCGGCATTGCGGGTGTCTCCGGCCACTGGACGTCGCCGGAGGGCGTCGCCGCCGCGGCCAAGATCGGAGTCGAGGTGCCGTGGACTTCGCCCGATGGCGCGCCCTTCGCGCAGATCACCGGAGATGCCTCGCTCGCGTTTCGCGGCTTTTCCGATCACGCGTTCACGCTGTTCGCGCACGCCCTCGCCACGGACGGCGCGACCGCCCCAGCCCAACGGTTCTCCTACGTCGGGGGCACGTACACGATTCCGACCATGGGACTGCTGTCACAGGGGGGCGGCCAGTTGCTGTGGGTGGAATCCATGTACGTGATCCCGCTCCACGCCCTGACCGTGCCATACCTCGGCGCGCCCGCGGTCGCCGTGCGCTACGTGATCGGCGGCGCCGGGGTGCACAGTCTGCCCGACCTCACCCAGAACGTCGGACTCCGGGTGCAGCTGTTCCTGCTGCGCGTGGATGGCCTGATCGACCCGCTGACGCGCCATACATCGATCGCGCTGAGTGGCGTGGCGCCGCAGATCTGACGGTTGAGGACGGCCTCGACGACCAGCGGTTTTTGGGCGCGTATTTCATCGCCATTTCGTTTGATTTTTCGTCCTGTTTCGGGTACGTTGAATGGCGTGAATCTTGCTAACGCCCGGCCGCGACGGCTCCGGCCGCTCGTTGGCCGATCGCGCTGTACCACCCCGCGCGCGGGTCGCCGGTGACTGTCCTGGCGGTGATTCCTGCCCGGCTGGGGGCGGTGCGTCTTCCCAACAAGCCGCTGCGGGACCTGGCTGGCGCACCACTGATCATCAGGGTCTGGGAGCGTGTCGTCGCGATGCGGGCCGCCGATCGAGTGGTCGTGGCGACTGATAGCGAGCTGGTGGCGGCGGCCGTCGAGAAAGGCAGGCGGAGAGTTTGTCCTCACCAGGTCCGATCATGCCTCGGGCACGGATCGCGTGGCTGAGGCCGCGGACAACCCGTCGTACCGCGACTTCGACATCGTGGTGAATGTCCAGGGCGATGAGGCGTTTATCGGCGAGGATGCGGTTCGCGGCGCGATCTCGCAGGTCGCAACGGGTAGCTTTCCACTCGGTACGGCGGCAGCGGTCGCGGATGCGCAGATCCTGGATGAGCCGAGCGCGGTAAAGGTGGTGTGCGGGGACAATGGCCGGGCGATGTACTTCTCGCGGGCCCCGATCCCGTTTCTCCGCGACGCGGACGACCGCCCCGCGCGTGATCCGCTGATCCGGCTGCACCTCGGCATCTACGCCTACACGCGCCCTGCGCTGGCCGCCTGGGTGGCGCTGCCAACGCATCCGTTGGAGGTGAGCGAGCGGCTCGAACAGTTGCGGCCGTTGGCCGCCGGCTGGGGTATGGGTGTGGCGGTCGTTGCCGAGCCTCCGCTGATGGGTGGGATCGATACGCCAGTGGATCTGGACCGTGCCAACGCATTGTGGATCGTGGCAGGACACGAACGGAGCAGGGACAGGACCCTCTTACCCGAGGTACGCGTCTGATGGTGACCGAAGCCCGAGCACAACCGACGCGGTTCATCTTCGTCACCGGTGGTGTGGTCTCGTCCCTCGGCAAAGGGATCGCCGCCGCATCGCTGGGCCGCCTGCTCGTCGAACGCGGCCTGCGCGTGACGATCATGAAGTTCGACCCCTATCTCAACGTCGATCCGGGGACGATGTCGCCGTTCCAGCACGGCGAGGTCTTCGTGACCGACGACGGCGCCGAGACGGATCTCGATCTCGGGCACTACGAGCGGTTCATCGACCGCGCGCTCTCCCAGACCAACAACGTCACCACCGGCCGGATCTACCTCAACGTCATCACCAAGGAGCGCCGCGGCGAGTTCCTGGGATCGACGGTGCAGGTGATTCCGCATATCACGGACGAGATCAAGGCGGCGATGAAGCGCATCGCGCCCGATAACGATGTCGTGATCGTCGAGATCGGTGGGACCGTGGGTGACATCGAATCGCTCCCGTTCCTCGAGGCGATCCGGCAGTTCCGCCAGGAGGTCGGGCGTGACAACGCCCTCTTCATCCACCTGACACTCGTACCGTTCATCGCGGCGGCCGGCGAGGTCAAGACAAAACCCACCCAGCACTCCGTCCGGGAGTTGATGGAGATCGGAATCCAGCCCGACATCCTCATCTGCCGCACCGAACGGCCGCTGTCCGAGGATACCAAGCGCAAGATCGCGCTGTTCTGCAACGTCGAATTCGGTGCCGTCATCGAGAGCCGGGATGTGCCGACGATCTACCAGATCCCGCTCGTGTTCCACGAGCAGGGGATGGACGCCCGCGTCGTGCAGCGGCTGAATCTCGAGACGCCCGACCCGGACCTGTCGGCCTGGCGCGCCATGGTGCAGCGGATCATCGCGCCCCGGACCCGGGTGCGGATCGCAGTCGTCGGCAAATACACGGAGTTTGTCGACAGCTACAAGAGTGTCCAGGAGGCACTGATCCACGGCGGCATCGCCAACGATGTGGGTGTCGACATCTCGTGGGTGGGGAGTGACACGTTCACCGATGCCACGACGGCGCGCACGACGCTGGCCGCGTTCGATGGCTTGCTCGTGCCAGGCGGATTCGGCGTGCGAGGCGTGGATGGCATGGTCGAGGCGATCCGCGGGGCACGCGAGACGCGCCTCCCGTTCCTGGGGATCTGCCTCGGCATGCAGGTCGCCATCGTCGAGTTCGCCCGCAACGTGCTGAATCTGTCCGACAGCAACTCGAGCGAGTTCGCGCCCGAGTGCGGCAACGCGGTCGTCTCCCTGATGGAGGAACAGCAGCACGTGACCGACATGGGCGGCACGATGCGCCTGGGCGCATACGTATGCCGGCTGGCCCGCGGGTCCAACGCCGCCGAGGTGTACGGGGTGCCCGAGGTGCGTGAGCGGCATCGCCACCGGTATGAGGTCTCGAACCAGTACCGTGAGGCGTTCGTCGAGCACGGGCTTCGCTTGAGCGGGCTGTCGCCCGATGGGTCGCTCGTGGAGATGATCGAGCTGCCGGACCACCCGTGGTTCATCGGCTGCCAGTTCCATCCGGAGCTCCGATCCCGCCCGACGCGTCCGCATCCGCTGTTCGCGGGTCTCATCGCCGCGGCGGTCAAACATGCTCGCACTCGTACGCAGGCCGCCGCCACGGCAGCCGCTGCCACGCCACCCGCCGTCGCCTCACCGGCAACACGCGGGTTGGTCGAGGCTGGCGATTGAACGGTGACATCGGCACGCCTGGCGTTCCCACCCAATGCGTTTTTTCTGATCGCCGGCCCGTGTGTGGCCGAGGATGACGCCCTCAACATCCGGGTCGGAGAGCACCTCGCGCGGCTTGCTGAACGCGTACCGGGCGGCGTGATCTACAAGGCCAGCTTCGACAAGGCGAACCGGGCCAACCCGGGCGCGGAGCGAGGGCCAGGGCTCGAGGCCGGTCTCGCGGCACTCCAGCGCGTCCGTGACGCCACCGGTCTTCGGACGCTGACCGACGTGCATCACCCCGAGCAGTGCGCCGCGGCCGCATCCGCCGTCGATGTACTGCAGATCCCCGCGTTTCTCTGCCGCCAGACCGATCTCCTCGTCGCCGCGGGCGCGACCGGTAAGCCGGTCAACATCAAGAAGGGGCAGTGGATGCAGCCGGAAGCGATGCGTGGCGCGGCCGGGAAAGTCCGGGCCGGAGCCCGCGGCCATGGCACCGCGGAACTCGCCGTGACCGAGCGCGGCACCTTTTTCGGGTACGGCGATCTCGTGGTCGACATGCGGTCCTTTCAGCGGCTGCGCGATACCTGCCGGTCGCCGGTGATCTTCGACGCCACGCACAGCGTGCAGCGGCCAGGCCAGGGCACGGGGGGCACGAGCGGCGGGGCGCGCGAATACATCCCCGCGCTCGCCCTGGCTGCTGTCGCGGCCGGCGCGCAGGGGCTCTTCGTAGAGACGCATCCGAATCCCGACGCGGCGCCAAGCGACGGGCCAAACATGATGCCGCTGGCCGATCTGGACGAGCTGGTGGACCGCGTGCTCGATGTCTGGAGCGCATGCCGCCGGTGACCGCCACTGAGCTCAACCCCGCGCTGGCCCGGCGGATCCGCCTTGTGGGCCTGGACGTCGATGGCGTCCTGACCGACGGCGGCATCTATCTGGGTGATGTCGCCGGGGCGCCGCTGGAGTTCAAGCGCTACGACATCCAGGATGGACTCGGCGTGTTCTTCCTGCGGGAGGCCGGACTCCTCGTCGCCATCGTCACCGGCCGCGTCTCGGAGAGCGTGCGGTTGCGAGCTCACGAGCTGCGGGCTGACGATCTGTATCAGGACGCGCAGGCGCGGAAGCTGCCCGGCTTGCTCCGGATCCTCCAGCGCCGCGGGATCTCGCTCGAAGAGACGGCGTTTGTCGGTGATGACTTCCCGGATCTGGCGATTCTGCGGCAGGTCGGACTCCCGGTCGCCGTCGGCAACGCTGTCCCCGAAGTGCGGCGCGTCGCGTCGATTCAACTCTCGCAGGCGGGGGGCCGCGGCGCCGTGCGCGAGTTCGCGGAGATGTTGCTCCGCGCCCGAGGCCAGTGGGACGAGGTGGTCGAGCGCTACGTGCAGGGCACCATGGTGGCGCCTCCCGAGGGCTCGGATGGCCAGCAACCCACGCCGGTCCTGGTCGCATCGGCGCCACGCAGGCGAGACGCATGACGCATCCCGCCGCTCGCGTGACCGAGATCGTCGAGCGTGGCCGCACGGTCATCCATCAGGAGCGCGTGGCGCTCGAGCATGTCGAGGAGCGCCTCGACGCGCGCTTCGCGGACGCGGTCTTTCTGATCGCGGGATCGCGCGGCCGCGTCATCGTGGCCGGTGTCGGGAAGTCCGGACTCATCGGACGGAAGATCGCGGCGACGCTCACATCGACGGGCACACCAGCGACGTTTCTGCATCCGGCCGATAGCGTGCACGGCGATCTCGGGATTGTCGGCACGGATGATGTGGCGATCCTGATTTCCAAGGGTGGAGAATCCACGGAGCTCATGGCCCTGCTCGAACACCTGCAGCGATTCGGCGTCCGCGCGGTCGCGATTACCGGCTCGCCACAGTCCGCGCTCGGCCGCAACTGCGATGTGGTCCTCGACGCCGGAGTCGATGAGGAGGCGTGCCCCCATGACCTCGCGCCCACGACCAGCACCACCGCCGCGCTCGCGGTGGGCGATGCGTTGGCCGTCGCGCTGCTGCTCGAAAAGGGATTCCGCCGCGAGGACTTCGCGCGCATCCATCCCGGCGGCCTGCTCGGCAAACGGCTGCTCACCCGGGTGGCCGATGTCGATGGTGGTCGAGGATCTCCCGGTACTCGGGCCGGCGGCTACGATGCTCGAAGCCGTCGTGCAGATGGCGGAACGGCGCGGCACGGTGATGGTCGTGGATGACGGCCCGTATCTGTTGGGTGTCGTGACGGTCGGCGACATGATGCGGCTGCAGGAGCGCAACCGGGACTGGCAGCGGGTGCCCGTCGCCGACGTGATGACCCGCACACCCCGAACCACACGCGCCGACGAGCTCGGAAGCGCCGCGGTCTTTCGGATGCAGAGCAAAGGCATCATGGCACTCCCAGTCGTGGGTGCGGATGGCCAGGTCGAAGGGATCGTGCACCTGCATGATCTGTTGCGGGCGGGGCTCGGCGTGATGCGGCCGGGAATAGCGGCCTCGGTCGCGGCGGGCGTCGCGGTCCTCGGCATGGCGATCGCCGGATGCACGACCGGCAAGACACCGCCCGTCGCGGCGCGTGATCCGTTGGCCGATTCCGCCGATCAGGTGTTCTATCACGCCAAGTCGCGGCTCACGGACCACGGCGTCATGAAGTCCGAGCTGCACGCCGACACGGGATACTTCTTCGACGACAACACCCGCATCGAGATGCGGGTCGACACGACGTATTTCTTCACCGTCACCGGAGCACCGAACGCGGTGCTGACCTCGCGTGAAGGCACGTACAACACGCGCACGGGCAACATGGAGGCCCGGGGCAATGTGATCGTGACCGGTGTGGACGGCCCGCGCCTCACCACGCCCCAGCTCCGATACGCCCAGGCGCAGAATCAGATCAGTAGCGACTCGCCGTTCGTGCTGACCGACACCGCACACCGCCAGACGACCGGGGTCGGTTTCACGTCCGACCCCGACATGAACAACGTCAGGTGCCTCCGCCAGTGCGCGGGCACCGCCGGCGTCGTCAACCTCACCAGCGCAGGCCCGGACACGACGCACCGGGCCGCGGGCGCCACCGCTTCGCCGGCCGCCGCCGGCGCCAAGCCCGCGACGCTCGGCACCCCGCTCCCCGCCGTCTCGCGCGGCCGGCGCCATCCCGCCCTCGGCCGGCATCCGCCCCGGATCAGGTCCTCTGGTACCGCCCAAGCCGGCGCCCGCCGCGCCGCAGAAGGCGCCCTGACCGCGCATGCGAGTCGTTCCGGCGTTCCGTCTCGTCCGCGGTGTCATCCCCGCCGGGTTCCTCGCAGCCGCTTGCGTAGCGGCTGGCGTCGCGCCCGTTGCCGCGCGTGCGCAGGCGCAGGAAGAGAACAAGCCCTGCGACCTCTATACCGACGCGACGCCGACGAGCCACAGCAACTCCATCAAGTTGCCGAGCGGGAAGTACAATACGTTCTTCGCCGGGGGCGTCGTGGCGCATTGCCGGGGACAGGGGAATACCCTGAAATCGGACAGCGCCGAGTACTACGATGAGCAGCAGCTGCTGTTCCTGATCGGGCATGTCCACTACACCGAGCCACGGGTCACCGTCGACGCGCACCACGGGACGTACTTCGTGAACGAAGGCCGGCTGCTGGCCGACACCGACGTGTACGCCGTCATGTCGTCGGGGACGACCATGCACGGGCCGCACGCGGACTACCTGCGCGTCCTCCCCGGGATCCGCACCCGCGCACAGCTGACGGCGACCGGACGCCCGCACATGCACCTCGTGCAGCAGGATTCATCGAGCACCACCCCGGATACGGCTGGCGTCGATGCGGACCGGGTATTCATGGACGGCGACAGCCTGGTGTATGCTTCGCGCCGGGTGGTGATCAAGCGCACGGACCTGACGGCGACCAGCGATTCAGCGTTCATGAATCAGGGGACGGGCTACGCCCGGCTCATCCTCGGCTCGCCGACGATCGTGGGTCATGACAAGGCCCACCCGTTTACGCTTAAGGGAGACGTGATCGACCTGTTCTCGTCGAACCATACGCTTAATCGCGTGCTCGCAATGCGCCACGGCGATGCCGTGAGCAAGGACATGCACCTGACGTCGGACACGATCGACCTGCGCTTCGAGGCCAAAGTATTGTCCCGCGCCTTTGCCTGGGGCGCGTCCCGGGCTCGCGCGACGACGCCCGAGCGCGACATGCTCGCGGACTCCATCGACGTCATCATGCCGCAGCAGGTCATGCACCAGGTGCGGTCGATCGGCAAAGCCTATGCGACGAGCATTCCGGACTCGACGCAATTCAAGTCGAAGGAGCGGGACTGGATGAAGGGCGACACGATTATCTCGTACTTCGACACGACCAACGCGCATCCGCGAGGCGCGGCGCAACCGGCGGCGCAGTCACCCGCGCCGGGCGGCGGAGTCAGCGCGGCACGCGGCCATACCGGAAAGGGCGCGAGCGACACGCCTGGCGGCGCATCGTCTCCGCCGGCGCAGGATAGCCAGCCCCAGGTGAAAACCGTCGTAGCGATCGTCAAAGCCCGTGCGTTCTATCAGATGGCGCCACGCGACAAGACTCAGGCTCGGCCCGCCCTCAATTACGTGCGTGGCCGCATCATCACGATCGATCTCGTCAACCGCCAGGTCCGCATGGTCACGGTGGTCGACAGCGCGGCCGGCGTCTACCTCGAACCCCAGTCGGATACCGTGAAGAAGGATTCGCTCCGCCATGCCCGGATCCTGTCGGACACGGTGCCGAAGTACCTGCGGAAGAAGAAGGGGAAGGCGGGAGCCGCAGGGTCTGCGGACTCGGGTGCGAAGGCTGCGCCAGCCGATTCGGCAGGGGCGGCTCCCCCAACCAGCCAGCCGTCGCCAGCACGGGCCAGATTCCGCGCACAAGTCGTTCTCGTCGTTGGACGCACCACGGCCGTCACCATGGCCCGGCGGGCTGCCAGGCGCCGCCCTGGCGGCCGGGCCATGGCTCGTCGATGGGCAAGCCGCCGCGCTGGCTGTTCCCGCCGGGAAACGGAGGCACGTCGTGAGCGAGAACGGATCTCGGCGCGCCGCGCGCCGGGCTGCCCGGAGACGTCCCGCGTGGCGTGCGGGCTCTCCTGCATCGGATCGCCGAAGCCGACCGCTCGCTGGCCCTCCTGCTGGGGTGCCTGCTCTCGGCCAGCGACGACTCGGGCGTCACCACGCTCAACGCGGTGGCGGTCGCGTTTCGCGATCATCACATCCGGCTTGTCCGCGCCGAGGGCCGGGACGCCGAGCGGGAGTCGGGACGTCTTTCACTGGACGAGGTGCGCGCGTACCTTCGGAATTCGCTATTGCCGAGGCTGGTACGGGAGGGCGTTGTCCTGTTGCCGCCTGGCGGCATCGAGGCGCCGGATTCCCAGCTCACCGTCGCGCCCAATGTGTGGGAGGAGCTGGGCGGCTACCGGTCCGAGTTGGCGCGGCTGCTCCTCGAGACGGGCGAGCGCCCGTCCGGGCCGATCCCGGTGTCCCCGGAGCAGACGGTCCCGGGGCACAGCCTCCTGGAGGCCGATGGGCTCGTGAAGACGTACCGGCGGCGGAAGGTGGTGAACGATGTGGCGCTGCGGTTGCAACAGGGCGAGATCGTCGGACTGCTGGGGCCCAACGGCGCGGGCAAGACCACCACGTTCTACATGATCGTGGGGCTGATTCCGCCGCAGGCGGGGCGGATCCGCTTCGACGGTGAGGATATCACGGAAATGCCGATGTACCGGCGCGCCCGGCGGGGGATCGGATACCTCTCGCAGGAGCCGTCGGTATTCCGCAAACTGTCCGTCGAGGACAACATCATGGCGATCCTCGAGACGCTGCCGCTCACGACCGAGCAGCGCCACGAGCGCCTCGAACACCTCCTCGATGAGCTGGGCATCAAACACCTGCGGAAGAACAAGGCGTATGCATTATCGGGAGGCGAACGCCGGCGGCTCGAGATCACGCGGGCGCTGGTGACGCAACCCAAGTTCATGATGCTCGACGAACCGTTCGCGGGAGTCGACCCGATCGCCGTGCACGACATCCAGCAGATCGTCGCCGGTCTCCGCCATTGCGGGATCGGCGTGTTGATCAGCGATCACAACGTCGAGCAGACGCTCGACATTGTGGATCGCGCGTACATCATGTTCGACGGCCTGGTCAAGGTCTCGGGAACCGTCCAGCAGCTCGTGTTCGACGAAACGGTGGCCGAGATCTATCTCGGGCCCACGCTCACCGCGCGCCTGCGAGCGCGCTTCTCGGCCGCGTAGGGTCGCGCCCGGGGCATCGGCCGGTTCCGCCGGAGGTTTGATGAAGACAGGACTGCATCAGAGTACGCAGCTGAGACAGGAGCTGAAGATCAATCCGCGCCTGTACCAGGCGATGGATCTCCTGTACATGCCGCTGCTCGACCTGCAGCAGCACCTGAAACAGGAGCTCGAGACGAATCCGTTTCTGGAGCTGGTCGAGCCCGAGGAGGATGAAGAGGACGAGACCACCGCCGAAACCGAGCCCGCGGCGGAGGAGCCCAAGGAAGAGGAACACAAGGACGAGATCGACTGGGAAGAGATCCTCCTCGAAGGATTCGATGCCGGCGGCCGGCGGGAGGAGCACGAAGAGAAGGAGTACTACGAGCCGGTCACCGCGGCGACGCGCGACCTGAGCGACCACCTGCTCGACCAGATCTCGCTGCTCGATCTCTCGCCGCGCGAGTCGGCGCTGGCCGAGGAGTTCGTCGGCAATGTCAACGACGAAGGCTATCTCGTCTGCCCGGTGGCCGAGATCGTCGATGGCATCAACTCGGAGGTGTCCAAGGCGGCCGAGGCCGCGGGGCACGACGGCGGCGAAGACCTGCCGCTCTACACGGCCGCCGAAGGCGAGGCGATGCTGTCGCGGATCCAGGATCTCGAGCCGCCCGGCGTGGGCGCGCGCGACCTGCGCGAGTGCCTGCTGCTCCAGCTGCGCCAGGCGGGGCTCGACCAGTCGGTGCCGTACCGGCTCGTGCGCGACTGCTTCGACGAGTTGATCAACCACCGGTGGAGCGAGATCTCCAAGCGGTTCGGGATCAGCCAGACGGACGTCCAGCACGCCGCCGACGAGATCGCGAAGCTCGACCCCAAGCCCGGGCTTGATCTACAGCAACGCCAGCGACAACTACATCACGCCGGACCTCGTCGTCGACAAGATCGACGGCCAGTACCACGTCTTCCTCAACGACGCGAACCTGCCGCGCCTCAAGTTGAGCCGGGCCTACCAGGAGATCGCCCGCGACAAGAAGAAGTTCGACGGCGAGAACAAGGAGTTCATCTCCAACAAGCTGAACTCCGCCAACTGGATGATCCAGGCGATCGAGCAGCGGCGGCAGACGATGCTCAAGGTGATGAACTACATCGTCGACCGGCAGCGCGATTTCTTCGAGAAAGGCGTGCAGTATCTCAAGCCGCTCACGCTGCGCGAGGTCGCCGAAGTGATCAACATGCACGAGTCGACGGTGAGCCGCGTGACGAACGAGAAGTTCGTGCAAACCCCGCGCGGCGTGCTGCCGCTCAAGTACTTTTTCTCCTCGGGCCTCTCGACGACCGGCGGGGAGGACGTATCGGCCCGCGGAATCAAGGCGCAGATTCAGAAGCTGGTGGAGGAAGAGGATCCGAAGCGGCCACTCACGGACCAGGCGATCGTGAACATTCTCAAGGACGGCGGCGTGCAGATCGCGCGGCGGACGGTCGCCAAGTACCGCGACCAGCTCGGCGTCCTCTCAGCCCGAATGCGGAAGCGTGTCTGACCGATGGCGACGCGCACCGAGGAACCTCTTACACCGTCCGGCGCCCGTCGCGCTCCGGAGAGCGGCGCCCGCGTGGCGCCCGGCGTGCACCTGGGTGGCCGTGACTGGCGCCAGCCCCGCGCGTCCTGGACGTCAGCGTCCTCGTGCCATCGAAGGACGAAGCCGCGAATCTTCCCGTCCTGCTGGAGCAGATGGCGACGGCCTTCAGCGGCTCGGACGTCACGTTCGAAGTCATCATCATCGACGACGGCTCCGTCGATGGCTCGTGGGCCCTCCTCGGACAGCTCGAGGCCCAGTATCCGTTCCTGGTGCGCGTCCGGCATCGCCGCTGCCGCGGCATCTCCGACGCGCTCCGCACCGGGTATCTCGCGTCACGCGGGCGCGTGCTCGTGTTCTACCCGGCCGATCTGCAGTACAAGCCGGAGGATCTCCCCACGCTCGTGTCGCCCATCCTGAGCGGTTGGGTCGACATGGTCACGGGCACCAAGAAGGGGAAGTATGAGAAGGCGTTCGTGTCGAGCGTGTACAACTGGCTCAGCCGGCAGCTGTTCAGCGTTCCCGTGCGCGATCTCAACGGCGTGAAGGCGTACCGCCGCGAGGTGATGGAGGTGCTGCCCATTCGCCCGGACTGGCATCGCTACATGATCGTGGTGGCGGCGGCCGAGGGATATAGCGTCGCCGAGGTGCCCATCCCGCTCTATGCCCGCAATGCCGGCGTGTCCAAGTTCAACCGGTCGCGCATCATCGTCGGAATGCTCGACATGCTGTCGGTGTGGTTCGAGCTGCGGTTCGGGCGCAAGCCGCTGCTGCTGTTCGGCGGTCTTGGCGGCGCGCTGTTCGCGATCGGGTTTCTCACCGGGATCGTCGCGCTGGCCCTCCGGTTCTTCCCGCCCTACGTCGGGTTCCGCCCGCTGCTCAACCTGGTGGAGACGTGCGTGATCGTGGGAAGCGTCCTGATGGTCGGCGGCCTACTCGGCGAGCAGATCGCCGTCCAGCGCGCCGAGCTGCGTGAAGTGCGCCGCCGGCTGGACGTCGCGGCGACGGACGATATCGGCCGCTAGCGCCCGGCGGGCGCCGAGCGGGACGACGAGTCGCCCATCCCGCGCGAGCCGGATCCCGTATCGTCCGATGAACAGCGCCAATTCCTCCGCCAGCGGATTGCCGCTGTCGCTGCGGGTGCGGCCTGCCAGGTCGAGCCACGCCACCTGACGGTCGCGCAGGGCCGCGCGCTCCGCGTCGCTGAGCGCGGTTTCGGTGAACACCGTGTCGCCTCGCTGCGCGCTGGCCAGCTCGCCCGTGGCCGCCCCGGCCGCAGCCATCTGAGCGTCCAGCTCCGGCCATCGCGCGTGTAGGTGCGCACGGCGCCGTCACCCGCGATGATCGTGTCGGAATACACGACATAGCGGTCGAACTCGCTCATGATGTCGCGAACGATGCCGGCGCGCTCGTCGGCGCTCAGCGTGCGCGGAAACGCCGGCGCGGACCGGATCACCTTGGCGGGCGTTCCCACCGCGAGGCTGTTGGGCGGGATCGCGCCCGTCACGAGCGAGTTCGCCCCGATCACGGATCCATCGCCGATGGTCGCGCCCGGCATGACGAAGACGCGCCACGGGAGCCACACGCTGCGCCCCAGCGTCACCGGCTCGTAGGTCACGGGATAACCGTCGAGCGCGTTGAGCCACGCCCCGTGCGTAAAGATGAGGCAGTGTCCGCCGATTCCCGTGTCATCGCCGATCACCACCGGTTTCGTCGGATTGATGTTGGCCATCTGCAGCACTATCGTTCGGTCGCCAAGTGAGAACCGGGACTCGGGGAGCTGCGGGCCGCCGACGAAGACCTGCTCGCGGATGCGGGCGTCTTCACCGATCTCGATCTGCTCACAGGACACGTAGGACATCGTGCCGATGCTCGAGTGACGGCCGATGCGTATCCGCCGGCCTTGCACGACGGTGAGCAATCCGATCTCTACGTGATCTCCCAGCTCGACATCGCTTCCGATGACCACGCCGCCAAAGGCGATCCGCACGCGTCGCCCGATGCGGTAGCCGAGCAGCGCCCGGTATGCCCAGACCTTTAGCGGGCTCGGAAGCCACCCGAAGCACAACAGGTGGCGGATGGGAATGCGCGACTTGGGGAGCATCGTCCGGGCCACGCGCGGGAAGGTCGCCTGAATGCATGGCAGGCGTCAAGCGCGCCCAGCGCCCCGCGTATCTTCCCGGTACCGCATGATTCGCATCGCGCCGCCGTCGCAACCCTTGAGCCCCGCCGAAGACTACGGGCTCAGTGTGCTCGTCGATCTGTCGCGTCTCGTCGTGCTCGAATCCGTGCCCGGCGCGGAGCTCGCCAGCCTCCCGGTCGCAGGCCGCGCAACCGTCCCCAGGTCGTGACGCTGTACGCCGCCGCACCCATGCCGCCGGCGATGGTGCGGCGTCGCCCGGATCCGGTCGCCGATCTCGCCGGAGTGATCGTCGTCGCGGACGGGGCGGTGACCGTGCCGAGGGCCCTGCTGCGGGCAGTCACTGCCATCGCGGGCGCGGGTGTCGAACAGTCGGCCACCGCACGCGATCGCTATGGCCGCACGCCGTCGTCCGTAAACCCGCTCGTCGCGGCCGGGGTCGAGCGTGAGCCGGTGGTCTCGGTGGCGGGTGCGCGACTGCGCGAGGCGGTCGTGCAGGCCGCCGGGTCGCGCCCAGTCCGCATGCTCGCCCCATGGCCCGATGGGCACCGCTGGTGCGCCGCCATGTCGCACGATGTCGATGTCGTGGCCGCATGGCCGGCATTCACGGCGTTCCGCCTGGCCGAGCTGCTGGGGAAGAGGCAAGCCCGCCTCGCCGCCCGCGTGGCGGCGGCCGCGGTGCCGGCGATCGCCGGGGACCCGGTCTGGTCCGGTGTGCATGGCGTACTCGCCACCGAGCAGCGGTACGGCATGCCGTCGACGTGGTTCATGCTGTGCGGCACGCCGACCGCCACGACGTTTCGCGCCGGAGACCTCACGTTTCGCGCGGAGTCGCCCGCCGCGCGCCGCATCATCGCGGCGCTCGGCGCTGCCGGGCACGAGCTGGGTCTCCACGGGAGCTTCGCGACCGGCGACGCCGCGGGCGCGTTCGATGAGCAGCGCCTGCGGCTCCGCACGCTGTCCGGTACCCAGGCAGCCGGCGTCCGCCAGCACTATCTGCGCATGCGCCCGGGCGTGACCCAGCGGTGGATGGTGAGCGCCGGGTTTACGCTACGACGCGACCTACGGGTTCCCCGACCGAAACGCGTTTCGGCTGGGGGTCATGGACATCGTGCCCGCGTGGGATGCCGCGGCCCAGCGATCGCTCCCGCTCGACGAGGTCCCGCTGATGTGGATGGACCGGGCGCAGAGCAAGTACCAGGGCATCGAGGACCCGGACCACTGGATCGCCGACGCGATGGCAGTTGCCGATGTCTGCCGGCGGGCCGAGGGTCTCTGGGTCGGGCTCTGGCATCCCAATCTCACCGCCGCGTTGGGATTTCCCGGCGCGCCCGCCGCGTTCGAGCGGCTGGTAGCGGCGCTGGCTGCCGAGCGCCCGTACATGGCGACGCTGCGGCGCATCACGGAGTGGCGGTCGCTCCGCCGCGCGGTCCGCGCCACGAGTGTGGATGACGACGGGAACGTGACGCTGGCCGGACCCCCGGTGCGCGCATTTCGCGTGGTCGCCGAGGACGCCGATGGCAGCCCACGCGAGCAGCTGTCGGCCACCGGACCACCGTAGGCCCGGCGGGCGCTGGTGATGGTCGCTTCGCGGCGCCTGATGACCGCGTGCCTGGTTCTGACGATCGGCGTCGCCGCGGTCCTGAACGCCGTCGTCGCGACCTCCATGGATCGCACGTACGACGAGGCCGCGCACGTCGCGTACGGACTGCGGATCCTCCATGGCCAGCCGGACCGGGCGTCTCCGTACTTTGACAGCAAGGAGCCGGTCACCGCGCTCAATGCGATTCCTGCGTTCATCGCCGAACATATCGAGCGGTCGGGCGCCTCCGCCCGAACGCTCGCACTGCTGCAGGGGATCCCCCTCTCACGCGTCGCGAGCATCCTGGCGCTTCCTCCTGCTGAACGTCGTCGTGTACCGATGGGCGTACGAGGTGTACGGTCCGGCGGCCGGGCTCGCGGCATCGGTCATGGTCGTGGCCTCGCCGAACCTCATCGCGCACGGCACGCTGGCGACGACGGACGGGTACATGGCCCTCGGCGTACTCGGGTCGTTGTACGTCTTTCGCCGGTATCTGCGTCGCCCGACGCTTGGTCACGCCACTCCTCAGTGCGCTGGCGCTGGCGCTGGCGCAGCTCACCAAGCCGTTTGCGATCTATCTGTACCCGATCGCCGGCCTCTTCCTCCTGCTGGCGGTCTTCGGCGATACCCACACGTCGCCTCCCCACACCCGCCGCAGCGCGGGCATCTACATCGTGGTGTGCCTGGCGCTGTTCATTGTCGTCATCGACGCGGCCTACGCCTTCGATCGCCCGCTCACGACGCTCAGTGCCGACAGCTTCACCAGCGCGCCATTCCTCCACCTGCAGCAATTCGCGCTGCGCTGGCCAATCCTGCGCAGCGTGCGCGTCCCGGTCGCATTCCCATATCTGCAGGGCCTCGACATGACGGCGCATCACGAGGCCACCGGCGACACGTTCGGCAACATCTACCTCCTGGGTCACCTCGGGCACGCGGGCGACCCACAGTTCCGCGGCTTCGCCTCGTACTACGCCGTCGCCCTGTTCTTCAAGGAGCCGATCGCTCTCCAGATCCTGGCGGTGCTGGGGCTGGTCTGGATTGCGAGGCGCCGCACCGCGGCCGGCATCCTCCAGGGCGAGGGCATCCTGCTCACCGCCGCAGTCGCGCTCGTGCTGTGGCTGTCATTCTTTGATCGGGCGCAGATCGGCATCCGCCGCATCCTGCCCGCGCTCGCCGTCATCATCGTCATCGCGTCGGCGGCCTTCTCGGATTTCGCCACCGCGCCGCGCTGGCGGCGGATCGGGCTCGGTTCCCTCGTCCTCTGGCTCTGCCTCTCGATGGCCAGCTACTACCCGCGGCTCATTCCGTACATGAACGAATGGATTCCGGACCGCACCCTCGCGTATCGCATCCTCGGCGACAGCAATCTCCAGTACGGCCAGAACGCGAGCCTGGTCTCCGCCTATCTGCGCAGCAATCCTGACGTCGCGTACAATCCTGCCGCGCCCGTGTGCGGGCGCGTGCTGGTATCGGTCGAATGACCTGGTTGGCATCCTCCCACGGGATCGGCCTCCGCCGGCGTGGCTGCTCGCCAGGCGACCGGTTGCCAGCGTCGGATACGCGGATCTGCTGTACGTGATTCCGTGCCAGGCGGGCGCACCGCAATAGGGCCTGTGTGCCCGCGAATCCATGCGTTTCCGCGTCCCGCGGACAGTTCGTGTCATGGCCATCGCCAGCGGCGTCGAGGTTTGGTAGGTTGGAACGCCAGCCACCATACCCCACCACTCTTCCGGCGGACGTGTCGGGCCATGACCGATCTGCAGGCTGAGCTCCAGGCATCCTTGAGTGGGCGCTACACCCTCGAGCGCGAGCTCGGGCGTGGGGGCATGGCCACGGTGTACCTGGCGATGGACGAGAAACACGGCCGCCCGGTCGCCCTCAAGATCCTCCATCCCGAACGCGCCGTCGCGCTGGGGCCCGAGCGGTTTCGCCGCGAGATCGCGATGGCCGCTCGGCTGCAGCATCCGCACATCCTGTCCGTCTTCGACTCCGGTGAATTGCCCAGCGGGCAGCTGTGGTTCACCATGCCGTATGTGGAAGGCGAAACGCTACGCGATCGCCTGCGGCGTGAAGGTCAGTTGCCGCTCGCGGACGCGGTGCGCATCGCGCGCGAGGCCGCGCAGGCGCTCCACTACGCCCACACGCATGGCGTAATTCATCGGGACATCAAGCCGGAAAACCTGCTGCTCACCGCCGATGGCAGTACGCTCGTCGCCGACTTCGGCGTGGCGCGGGCACTCGACGCCGCGGCAGCCGGGAGCGGTACACTGACGGCCGCCGGCACCGTCGTCGGGACCCCGGCGTATATGAGTCCCGAACAGGCCAGCGGTGAGCGTGAGGTCGAATGCCCGGGCGGATGTGTACGCACTGGGCTCTGTGTTGTACGAAATGCTGGCGGGCGAGCCACCGTTCACCGGAGCGACGGTGCAGGCGGTGATCTCGAAACGGTTCGCCACCGCGGCGCCACCGGTGTCCGTGCTGCGCGATGGAGTGCCTCCGGCTTTGGTGGCGGTCGTGGCAACCGCCCTCCAGCGGAGTCCCGCCGACCGCTATCCCACGACCGCGGCCTTTGCGGCGGCGGTGGAGTCCGCCGAACATGCGCCCGTCACCGGCAACAGTGCCCCGCCGCGCGCGATGCGCCGGGTGGGGATCATTGCGGCGGCGCTTGTCCTCGCCGCCGTGGTGGCCGCGGGGGCCATCGGCGCGTGGCGCCACTATACCGTCCCTCCGCCCGCGCTGGCCGCCCCCGTGGAAGTCGCGGTGCTCCCGTTCGAGGTGGTCGGCGATACCGCAAACGCGTACTTCGCATCCGGGATCACGGATGAGATACGCAGCAAGCTCTCAGAACTCCCATTGCTCCGGCTCATCGCGTCCGCCAGCACGAACCAGTACCTCCACACCGCGAAGCCACAAGAACAGATCGGGCGTGAGCTCGGCGTGCATTACCTGCTTACCGGCCGGGTGAAGTGGGAGCAGTCCACGGATGGCGTCAAGCGAGTGCGGGTAAGTCCCGAGCTGGTCGAAGTGGGGCAGGGCACCGCACCCGAGACGCGGTGGCAACAGTCGTACGACACCACACTCGCCGATGTGTTCGGGGTGCAGTCAGCGGTCGCCGCCCGCGTGGCGGACAAGTTGGGCGTCGTCCTGAGCGCGCCCGCGCGGACACAGTTGGAAGCGCCTCCGACGCAGAATCTCGCCGCGTACGACCTGTACCTGCAGAGCATGGCGCTCAACGGGCATGATCCGGCGACCATGCGACGGTCGGTGGCGCTCGCCGAGCAGGCGGTCGCGCTCGACTCGGCGTTTGCGAAAGCCTGGGCACAGCTGTCACTCCTGCACTCGCAGCTGTTCGTCCTGGCGCTGCCGACGCCCGCGGAGGGCGACGCCGCTCGCCGGGCGGCCGACCGGGCCGTCGCGGCATCGCCGCTATCGCCGGAGGGATACGCCGTGCGCGGTTACTACTACCTCAATGTCGTGCATGACCTGGCCGCGGCTCGTGCGGCATACGCGACGGCGCTGCGGTTCAATCCGTCGTACGGCGCGGCGATTGGTTCGGCGAGCGGGATCGAGGCGGCATCCGGTAATTTTGACGTCGCTCTGGAGCACGCGCGACAGGCCGCAGCGCTCGATCCCCGCTCGGCGCGCGCGGCGGGGAACGTCGACCATTTGTTGCTCTGGCTCCGTCGATACCCCGAAGCCCGCGCCGAAGCCGAGCGAGGGCTCGTTTTCGCGCCAGGAGACCTCGAGTTGACGGAGCTGCGCGCCATGAGCAGCCTGGGACAAGGTGATTTGGCTGGCGCCCGGACGATTCTGCGCGATACACCACCCACGCTAGACCGAGGCGCTCTCGTCACGTTCGTCGCCAACTATTGGGATCTCTACTGGGCGCTCGACAGCGCGGATCGCGCGGTCCTGATGACCCTGCGACCGGACGCGTTCGACAACGATCGTGGGACCTGGAGCATCGTGCGCATGGAGATGTACAGCTTGGCGGCCGACAGCGTCCGCGCTCGCGTGTTTGCCGACTCCGCGCGCGTCGCATATGCGGACGGCGTCAAGACGGCGCCAAGGGACGAACAGCAGCACCTCTTCCTGGGTCTTGCGCTGGCGAACGAGGGCCAAACGGCAGCGGCGGAGCGGGAGGGCGAAACCGGGTTGGCACTCGCGATCGCGACGGGTGACCATTTCGGACGGATCGACTACGGGCATTACCTGCTCGCCCGCATCTACATGACCTGCGGGGACTACGACAAGGCCCTCGACCAGCTTCAGATCGTCCTCGGGAGCCCGTACTTCATCTCAGGCGCGTGGCTCGGCATCGATCCGACATGGGCGCCGCTCAAGGGCAACCCGCGCTTCGAACGGATGGTCGCCACGCCGGCAGCGCCGATCGCCTGAGGATCGGTCACCGGCCCGGTCACCGGCCCGGTCAGCGCGATCGGCTCGAGGTGCCGAGGACCCCGGCGTACAGCGCCCGCCACTGTGCGAGCACCGCGGGCCAGCTGAAGTGGCTCAACGCGTAGTCGCGTCCGGCGGAGCCCAGACGCTTGGCCATTGCGGGATCCGTGGCGAGCCGCACGATCGCGGCGGCGAGTGCCGGCGCATCGTTTGGAGGCACGAGCAGTCCGGTCCGATCGTCCTGCACGATATCGGTGACGCCTCCCAGCGGCGTCGAGATGACCGGTACCGTGTACGTCATCGCTTCGAGCAGCACCATGCCCAGACCTTCGGTGTCACCACGGGCGTCGACGACGGCAGGCAGCACAAACACCGATGCCGCGGCGTACGCGGCATTGAGTTGCTCCGGGGTCACCCAACCGAGAAAGGTCACCCGGTCCTCGGCATGCAGCGCGCGCGTCTGGGCTTCGAGCGCCGGCCGTTCCGGTCCGTCGCCGACGATGGTGAGATGCGGCTGCAGTTCGCCCGGTAGCGCGGCGACCGCGTCGATGAGATAGCGGACGCCTTTCCGCTCCGCGAGACGGCCCACGAACAGCACCGAACACGCTGCCTTCGCGCGGGGGAGCGCCGTGAGTGATGGCACCGGGAGATCGACCGCGTAGGGAATCACCTCGACCGGGACTGGCGCCACGGATCGCACCTCGGCCGCCGTGCTGTTCGAGATGGCGACCACGCGATCGGCCGACGTCACGGCGCGGCGCAGAAATCCGCGGAGCACCCGGAGCGAGTGGCGCACCCATTGGAGCTCGACGCTGTAGAAATGCGCGATGATCTTGAGCGGTGTCGCGCTGCCTGCCCGCGCGGCCCATCCGAAGATTGCGTGCGGCACGGGCCAGTGCACGTGCACGATGTCGAACCGCCCCCGGCGGCCGAGTCGCCACGCGGCGACCGTGCCGAAGCCGACGTAGCAGAGGGCCATGCCTTTGTACAACAGCGACCGCTGCATCCGGTCCGGTGTCGCCTCTTCGTGGGTCAGGTTTTCCCAGCGCGCGAAGAAGTAGCGAAACCGGTGGACCGGGATCCCCCCGTACTCGGTGTTGCCACCGCCGCGGTACGCCGACGTGAGCACCTCGAACTCATATCCCTCGGCCGCCAGGCGCCGGATCGTCTCGACGAGCCACTTGGCCGTGGGATCGTCCTGGTATCTGGGGAACGCGGTCGAGACGATGAGGATGCGCACCGGAGCAATGATGCCGGGCGAGCGCGCACGGGGCAACGCGCGTATACTCTCCCGGTTGTGAGATTCCGGTCATGAACCTGCGCGGATGAGTCCTCCCCGGGACGCCGCCGGCCAGGCCATCGAGTCCGGCGGCCCGGCTGGCCAGCCCGCGCCGCAGGCGCCCCCATTGCGCTGGCGGCGCCTGCTGCCGCTCGTGCAGGTCGTCGCCATCATCGCGGGGATCGTCGCGCTGATTGGTCTCGTCAGATCGTCGTCGCCGGCCCTCAGGGCGGCGCGCCCGCACGTGCACTGGCCGGTCCTGCTGCTGGCGTCCGCCGTCTGGATGGCGTCCTATTCGCAACTGGTGCAGCTCTGGGCGTCGAGCCTGCCCTGGTGGGACGCTGCACTCCGCCACTCCCCGACGCGGCTGTCGTGGTTTCGTGCGGTCCGCATTTTCTTCGTGACGAATCTCGCGCGATACGCGCCGGGCGGCGTCTGGCAGTTCGCCGGCTTGGCGGCTATGAGCAGCGAGGCCGGCGCGTCACCAGTGGCCGCGACGGTGGCGGTCCTACTGCAACAGCTCGTGCTCCTGGCGACGGGCTTCGTCCTGATCCTCAGTGGCGCTCCGCACTTCCTCGGCGCGTGGACCGGCCGGCTCGACACGGCGTCTCAGCTCGTGCTCGGCGTCCTGCTCGACGGCGGGTCTCATCGTCGCGCTCCCGAGAGCGCTGCCGATCGCGCGCGCGTGGGCCGAGCGGATCACCGGACGCGCCGTGCCATTGCCCGCGCCGCCGCAACGCGCGTTCGCGCTGTATGTCGTACGGGCGGCGCTCGGATGGGCCGCGTACGGGTTGGGGTTCTGGCTGTTCGCCCGCGCGCTGTTCGGCGACGACGCGCCGCACCTGTGGCTCGCCGCGACGTCGTACGTCGGGAGCTATCTCCTGGGACTGATCGCGGTCTTCGCGCCCGGCGGATTGGTAGTGCGAGAGGGCGCGCTGGTGGTGACGCTCCAGCCGGCGATCGGCCCGGAACGCGCCCTCGTTCTGGCGATCGCCTCGCGGATGTGGCTCGTGTCGCTCGAGATCATCGGCGCCGCGACGGTCGTCGGGGCCGATTGGGTGATTCGCCGCTCAGGGCTTCCGCATCACGAAGATGAACTGGTAGCGGAACGCCGGCACCAGTCCGAGCACGCGGAGTCCGAGGCGCAGCGCGATACGTCCCGGTCGCCGGTTCTTGAGGATGGCTGGGCCCGGGTCAGCGCGCACGCGCAGCACCTCCAAGCCTGCGCCGGTGATCAGCCGGCGCCACCCTGCCTCGGTGTCGCGATGCTCAACGGGCTGCGCGGTCCGGACGTAGAAATTGGGAACGACCGTCACCGCGATCGCTCCGGTGCGCATCACGCGCGCGAGTTCCCGGAATCCGGCCGCGACGTCGGGGAAATGCTCCATTGATCCAAAGGAGAATGCGCGATCGAACGTCCCGGTGCCGAACGGCAGTGCGGTGCCATCGCCGCAGACCCAGGCAATCCGCGCCGGCACCCCGTAGGGGGGACGCCCGACGGATCGGCAGCATGTCCTGGCGGATCATCCTCGCGAATCGCGGCCGCGGCGTGCAGTGCCGTGCGAGAAAAATCGAGACCGACTGCGTCGCGCACCTGGCCGTGCCGCGCGGCAAGGCGGGTGGCCCAGCCGACGCCACATCCGAGGTCGAGCAGCGTCGTGCCGGCCAGCGGCTCGAGCTCCCGCACAGCGCGCCACAGCCGATCGGGGTTCGGCCGATCGACGTCTTCGCCGAAGTGATACTCGCGGTCGTAGAACTCGCGGAGTGCCGGGCCGTGCATGCGCGCGGAACCTAGTAGCTAGCGCGCGCACACCGCAACGCGCACCTTTCGTCCCCGATGACACCCCCTCGTCCGCCGGCGACTGCCTCCGGCCCGCGATTTGGCGCCGCATGGGCAGCGCTCGTGTACGCCGCGGCCACGATGGTCTTCGCGTTTCCGGCGCTCACCGGCGCGTTCCTCGTTTCACTCGACGAGCGATCAGTACATTGGCGGATACGCCGTGCGCGACCTTCGGGCAGGAGGTACTCGCCGCGGACGGGTCACTTCGCGCAGTGGAACCCGTACCTGTTTGGCGGGATGCCGTACATTGGCTCGATGAACGGCGACATCTTCTATCCACCGAGCGTCCTGTTCCGGCTGCTGTTGCGCCCGGACGTGGCGGTGACGTGGCTCTTCGTCGTCCACCTCTTTCTCGCCGGGTGGCTCGCGTACCTGTTCCTGCGACGCTCCGGCCTGCGATTCCAGGCCGCCCTGATCGGCGGCCTTGCCTACCTCATGTCGGGGCCGATCGCGTCCTACGTGTCTCCGGGACACGACGGGCAGCTCTACGTGAGCGCAATCCTCCCGCTGGTCCTGCCGCTCCTCGTGCGCGGGATCCGCGACGGACGCGCATGGGCCTGGCCGGCGATCGCGCTCTCCGTGGGCTTCGCGCTGCTCACGCCCCACCCGCAGATCTTCCAGTACATGCTGCTGGCGTGCGGCGCCTTCGGTTTGTATCTGGCATTCTGGAGCGGCCCCGGACTCACGCCACCGCGGCCCGTCGCGACGCGGCGGCTCGCGCTCGCCCTCGGCGCCGTCCTCATTGGGATGGCGATGGGCGCGGTCCAGTTCGCGTCCGTGATCAAGTACATTGCGTCGTCGCCCCGCGCCGGCGGCGGCCAGGGCGGCTACGAGTTCGCGATCGCGTTCTCGATGCCGCTCGAAGAATTAATGAATACGTATCTCCCGCAGTTCTCGGGGATCCTGGACAACTACTGGGGCCGGAACTTCATCCACTTCCACAGCGAGTATCTGGGCGCCGCGACCCTGTTCCTCGCGGGTGCGCCTCCTTCGGCGCCGCTCCCGAGCGGCGGCGAAACGTTCGCTACTGGCTCATCATCGCGATCGCCGCGACGATCTGGTCGCTCGGCGGGTCGACGCCGCTCTACCACATTGTCTACGCGCTGGTCCCCGGGACGAAGTTCTTCCGGGCGCCGTCGATGATGTTCTTCCTGAGCGCGTTCTCCGTGGCCGTGCTGGCCGCGGAAGGCGTCGAGAACATTCTCCGCCGCGCGATCCCGGCCAGCTACCTCGTGACATGGATGCTGGTCGCGCTCGGCATCACGCTCCTCGCAGTCAGCGGAGCGCTGACCACACTCTCGGCGGGCGTCGCGGTGCCGGAGATGGCGGACCGGGTGGCCGAGAATCAGTCCGCGGTGGCGCTGGGGTCGATTCGTTGCCTGGTGTTCGTGGTCCTCGCGGGCGGACTGGTGCTCCTCTACCAGCGGCAGCGGATCACCGCGATAGTGGCGGCCGCCGTGCTGGCCATCCTGGTGGCGGCCGATCTCTGGAGCGTCGAGCGGCTGTACTGGCATTTCTCGCCGCCCGCGTCGGTCACGTACGCGTCTGACGCGGCCATCGACTACGTGCGCGCACAGAAGGAGCCCGGGCGCGTGCTCGCCGCGCCGCTGGCGCAGGATGTGGCGCCGCACGACCCGGAGCTGGAAGGCGATGCGCTGATGATCCACGACATCCGCCAGGCGATCGGGTACCATAGCAACGAGTTGAAGCGCTATGACGTGCTGGCGGGCAAGGCGGATGGATTCCGCCCGATCTTCACCGCGCAGATCTGGCGCTTGCTCAACGTCCGCTTCCTCCTCACGAACCTCGCCGCGGTGCCGCTTCCCGATGCGAAACTCGTCGCCGGGCCGGCGCGCGACGCCGCGGGGACCACCGTTTATCTCTACCGGCTCCCCGGCGACAATCCACCGGCCTGGGTGACGCCGGTCTCGGTGAAAGTCGGTGACGACCGGGCGCTCGCGACCGTGACCGACGCGCGGTTCGACCCGCTCGTCGCCGCGATCTACGACACGGCGGCACCTGTCACCGGCAAACAGGTGGACCAGACGCCGGCGCCACTCGGGATCTCCGTGACCACGGTGCGCTACGACCCGGGGCATCTCACCTTCCGGCTCGATCGTCCCGCGCCCAATGGGGCCTCGCTGATCGTCTCGGAGAACTACTACCCGGGCTGGCAGGCGACCGTAGACGGCAAACCGGCTCCGGTCGGCCGTGCCGACTACACGCTGATCGGCGTGCCCCTGCCAGCGGGCGGCACGACGGTGGATCTGGAGTACCACAACCCCGTGTTCGGGTGGAGCTCGGCACTCACCCTCGTGGCGATGATCGGGTCGGTGCTCTGGTGGGCGGGCGCCCTGGCCAGCGAGCGGCGGCGACATGGCTGAACGCGCCCTCGTGATCGTTCCGACCTACAACGAGCGCGCCAACGTCGAGCGGCTGATCTCTGCCGTCCTCCACCAGGATCCTCGTCTCGACGTGCTGATCGTCGATGACAATTCGCCGGATGGCACGGGCGGCATTGTCGAGGGGATGGCATCCCGGGACCCGAGGGTCCACATCCTCCACCGGCCATTGAAGATGGGCTTGGGGACCGCCTACGTCGCGGGCTTCCGGTGGGCGCTCGAACATGACTATGCCTACATGTTCGAGATGGACGCCGACTTTTCGCACGATCCCGCGCACCTGAGTGAGTTCCTGACGGCGATCCAGCACGCCGATCTCGTGGTCGGCTCGCGCTACAACCGCGGCCGGGTCACCGTCGTCAACTGGCCGATGTCGCGGCTCATCCTGAGTTACGCCGCGAACATCTACGCGCGGCGGGTGACCGGCCTCCCGCTCGACGACGCGACCGGCGGGTTCAAGTGCTATCGTCGCGCCGTGCTGGAGGCGATCGACCTGGGCGCCGTCCGCTCCAACGGCTACGCATTCCAGATCGAGATGAGCTTCCGGATCTGGAAGCACGGATTCCGGATCGCGCAGATCCCGATCACGTTCGTGGACCGGAGCGAGGGCGTGAGCAAGATGTCGAAGCGCATTGTCCGCGAGGCCGTGTGGATGGTGTGGCGGCTGCGCTGGTGGTCCATGACGGGCCGGGTGTAGGTCGCCCCCCAGCGAGCCCGGCAGGGCCATCCCCGTGTAACTTTCCGGGATGCGCGAGTTCTACAAGATGAGCGGATCCGGGAACGACTTCGTCTTCGTCGACGCCAGGCACGACGACGCGGGGGCCATGGGGACACCGGAGCGCATCCGGCGGATCTGCGCGCGCGGGACGGGGGTCGGGGCGGACGGGATTGTCTTCGTGGGGCCCGCACCCGCGGGTGCGGACATTGGCATTCGCTACTACAACGCCGACGGTTCGCTCGGAGAGCTGTGCGGCAACGCGACTCTCTGCACCATGCGGCTCGCGAGAGAGCTGGGCCTGGGTGCCGGGCCGGCGCTTCGCATCGCCACCGATTCCGGCGTCATGACGGCCCGCATGGCCGCCGGGCTGCCGGAGTTCGACCTTGGCCCCGTGACGCGCGTCGAGACCGAAGCGCCGATCGATCCGCTGCCGGGCGAACAGCGGATCGGATACGCAGTGGCGGGTGTCCCGCATTCTCGTGGTGCTCATGGAGACCGTCGAAGACGCCGACGTAGCCGCCCGGGGCCGTGCGCTCCGGTTTCACCCCGCGGCGGGCGCACCCGGCGCGAACGTCAACTTCGTCGCGCCCGCCACCGGCCGTGGGCGGCCCGCGGGCGATTGGGTGATGCGGACGTACGAGCGGGGCGTGGAGGGCGAGACGCTGGCATGCGGCACGGGGTCCGTGGCCGTGGCCACGTTGCTTGGGGCGTGGGGCCTTGCCGCGGCGTCACCGGTTCGCCTGTGGACACGCTCCGGACTGCCGCTCGACGTCACAGTACAGCGGGACGGCGAGTCGTGGCGGGCGGCGCTCCGTGGGGAGGCGCGTCTCGTATACCGGGGCGAGCTGATTGACGGCTAGTGCGATCCATCCAGCTGCCGTCGATCCAGACGCGCCCGCGCGCCAGCCGGGGGCGATAGGCATCATGCGATACCTGGCCTTGGCGTGCGACTACGATGGCACGCTCGCGACGCGCGGGAAGCTGGCGGACTCGACCGCGGAGGCGCTCATACGGTGCCGAGCATCCGGCCGGCGGGTGTTGCTCGTGACGGGCCGGGAGATGGCACAGCTGCGGGAAGTCTGCCCGCGTCTCGGCCTTTTCGATCTGATCGTGGCCGAGAACGGGGCGCTGCTGGCGGAGCCGTCGTCGGGGCGCGAGCGGCCGTTGGCGGTGGGACCTCCTGAGCGGTTCCTCCAGGCACTCCGGCGGCAGCACGTGACCCCGTTGTCGGTCGGGCGGGTGATCGTGGCGACCAAGGACACGCATGCCCCGGCGGTATTGGACGCCATCCGGAAGTCGCGCATTGAGTGGCACCTGATCTTCAACAAGGGATCGGTGATGGCGCTGCCATCCGGGGTGAACAAGGCGAGCGGGCTGATGGCCGCGTTGGCCGCGCTCGGCATCCCGGCCCATGCGGCCATCGGCGTCGGGGACGCCGAGAATGACCATGCGTTCCTCGCGGCGTGCGGGTGTGCGGTGGCGGTGGCCAATGCGCTGCCCGCACTCAAGGCGGAGGCCGACATTGTCACCGTGGCGGACCATGGCGCCGGGGTGGAGGAGCTGGTGGGCCGGTTGCTGGCGGACGACCTGGCGGATGTGGTGGCACCTGGTCCGCGGCATCTCCGGGTGGAGGGGGCTGCGGCGGCGCCCCCGGCGGCGGCTGGCGGCTGACCGAGCGCGCCGGTGCCCGCGGGTGCGCGGGTGCGCGGGTGCGCGGGTGCGCGCGGGTGCGCCCTCGGCTGACGGAGTGCCGAATTCGTTCCTGGTAGGGGCCGGTGGTCGTGACCGGCCCCTACGGACGCATTCAGACCGCTGATCCGTCGCATGCCGACTTTGGATGCTCTAGCGACCGCGACTGTAAGAGGGGCAGGGCGGCAGGGGGCGGCAGGGGGCGGCAGGGGCGGCAGGGGAGGCAGGGGAGGCCATGACCATGCGAGTGTTCGAGGAGCGCGCGGGTTCGGGTGGGGCCCTGGGGAAGTGACCCAGTATGTGGAAAGTTTCCTCTGCCACGGTAACTGTCCGCGGCCACCAGCCCCCGCGCACAGCCGGGCTCCACAACCGGCCGCCCGGCAATCGCTTAGCCGATTGTCCCTCGTGTGGTGGGTGAGTACCTTCCGGCTCGGCCCCCGAGCACACGCCGGAGCCCCAGGAGACGCCAGCCATGGCACCGGACGACCTGCGCGATACCCGCCGGGAGGAACGACGTGATGAACGCCGCGACGATGACCCCATCGTCCGCGCCGCCGCCGACAACGTGCGCCGCCACCTGAGCGCACTCTCCGCCAGCGAGATCGTCCAGCTCGTCCTCTATCCCGAACCGCTGGTCGCCTGGGCCAAAGGGGCAGGGGTCGACGACTCCCAAGTCGCCAATCTCTTCCGCCGCCACCGCCGCTACACTCGCCTCCGCGCCCTGCTCGCCACCCGCCTCGGCGTCCCCATCTCGGTGCTCGACCACCTCATTGACGCCGCGCCAACCGTCCCAGCCGCCAAACGACCCGCCGCCTACGCCGCGGTCCTCGCCGACGCCGGACTCGCCACCTGGAGCCAGATCGCTCCGATCGACTGGACGGCGCCCCCGTATCCGCTCCATCGCGATGCCACCAACCCGCTCGAGCGCCTGGCCATGGCCGTCCTCAGCACGGCCGCCGCCTCGATGCCCGCCTCTCGCATCATCGGCTACGCCATGTGGCCGGAAACGCTCGCCGCCTTCGCCGCGCGAGCCCAGCGGTTCACGCTCGACCAGCTGCTCACCACACTCAGCGGCCTCCGGCGCTCGGACTCGATCGAGGTCGCGCTCGCACGCCGGCTGCGCATCCCACACCGGACCCTCGATGCGTTCATCCGGTCCGCCAAACGGGACCCATTCGCGACCGACCCGGCATCGGATTCGCCCTCCGAACCGGCATCAGCCTCAAGGCCGGCGGGGGCAGGCGGCCCCTAAAGCCGCCAGTTCTCCACACAGTCGTACGGTGGGAGTTTACATAATATCCATTATACGTAGTATGTCAGGACGACAGCATGGGCCCAGCGTGGCGACGGCGGCGCGTCAGACGCGCCGTACAGCATGGTTCACGTAACCTGTGAGGTGCGGCCGCGGGTTGGCCCCGCCATCGCTCGCTGCCACTCTCGCCGGGCTCTCGCCGGCACTCTCGCCGGCACTCTCGCCGACACTCTCGCCGGCACTCTCGCCGCACTCTCGCCGGCACTCTCCACACAGCGCGCCCGTGGCCCACGCTGCGCGCCCGTCGGCCCGCGGCCGCCAGTCCATGATCGAGATGCCGGGACCTACCTAACGGAGGCGGTGAGGATCCGCCTGCCCAGCCCTACCTGAGCTACTTCTCGGGCTTCGCGGTCAGCTCGCCCAGCCTCAGATCCGCTTCCTGGCTCTGCCCGCTCTTCGGGTCCGCCGCCAACGCCGTCCAGATCGCCACCGCGGCCGCCGTGTCACCAGCCTTGGCATTGGCGCGCGCCGCGCTCGCACGATACCGCGCCTTCTCGGTCGGATACGACGACCGGGACGCCGCCTCGGCGAAATGCGCCGCCGCCTGCGCGTACTTACCCTGCAATCCGTAGCCGTCCCCGATCATTGACTCGACCGCCGCCGCAAATGGCTTCGCCGCCCCCGACGTCTTGGTCTGGTTCAGTACCGCCAAACCCTCGACATACTGCTTCTGGTCGTAGTACGTCGATGTCAGAAGCAAAGCGGCCTGAGCCGCTGCCTCTGTCCCGTTGTATCGCGAGATCAGCTTCTTGAGGTCGGCTTGCGCCAACGGCAGGTTCCCGCTCGCCAACGACTGCTCCGGCCCGGCCAGCGCCGCCTGAGCCTGCCCCGCCTGCGTCGACAGCGCCGAACGGTACAGCATCAGCCCGCCAATCAGCACGATCGCCACCACCACCACAATCAGCAGCTCCCGGTATCGGGTCTGCATCCAGTCAGTCAGACTCTCGTCGAGTGGTGCGGGTGCCGGACGAGCAGCGGCGCCAGTTGCGGGCATGGATAAACAGGAAGCGGAAATGGTACGGCAACCGATACGCGCAGCGGGCAAATGACCGCCACGATCGGGCCGGATCTCGTGCACGTGACCGCGTAAATACAGCCGTTCGGCCACGATATCGCAAGCGTCTGCCAGAGGAAGAACGCGCTCCGGCCCACGCCGGGCGCCACCGGCATATGCCCCACACGCATCGCCGCCCTGGCGCCAGACCCTGTCGCCGGTGCTGTCGCCGGTGCTGTTGCGCGCGCGCAATTCTTGACCGCGCCCTGTCCGCCCGCCACGCTTGGTGTGCGACAAATGCCGGCGCGCGCGAAACGCACGCGCCACGGCGTGTGACGCTCGCTCGGAATCGCTCGGCCGGCACCTCACGCGAGTGGCATACGAGTCCTCCGTATGACGTCCGGCTGACGCCTGCACACGACGGTCCGCGAGTCCATCACGCCACGGTACACCATCGCCAATGTGCCCGACTCCGCGCGAGTTTGGCGCACGAGTTGCAAAGGATACCTCCGACGTACCACCGCCGACGGTCCCCTATGGCTGTGCATCCGGAACTGTTCGAACAGCGACGCAAACGGACTCCCTCGTCCGGTGCGCACTCGTCTCCGGCACTCGCGTCCAACTCCCCACCACCGTCTGAACCCGCCGGCAACGCCGCCACCGGCCGTGACGCCACCTGCAGTGACGCGACTGGTCATGACGCCAGTGGCGATGACGCCACCGCTCCCGCAACCCGCGGGCTCGCGCTGTCCCACGTCGCCTGCTGCGTGTGCGGCGCCGAAGACTGTGTCCCGGTCGGCATCGGTGAGGACTTCGAGTACCACACCAGCCCGGACACGTTCATTGCCATGCGCTGCCGGTCGTGCGGATTGATCTACCTCGATCCGCGCCCCGCGCCCGCTGAGCTGCCCCGGATCTACCCGCCGAATTACCACGCGTTCGACTTCTCAGCCGAGCGTTTCGGATTTGTCTACCGCGTGCGCCGGTGGCTCGAAGCACGGCGCGCACTCCAGTGGTGCCGCCACCTCACCGGCAATGCCCGGATCCTCGATGTCGGATGCGGTGACGGTTTCCATCTCCGCCTCCTGCGCGACTTCGGCCAGCCCGGATGGACGCTTGAAGGCATTGACGCCAGCGACCGCGCCGTGGACGCCGCCCGGCGCGCGGGACTCACCGTCCATCACGGCACCGTCGAGCAACTCGCGCTGCCACCCGCCAGCTACGATCTCGTTCTCCTCATCGCCACCATCGAGCACGTCGACGACCCCGCCGGTGTGCTGCGCGCCGTCCGCCGGCTGCTCAAGCCCGGCGGGCGCGCCGTTATCGTCACCGACAACACCGCCACACTCGATTTCGCGGTCTTCGGCGGACGCCACTGGGGCGGTTACCACTTCCCCCGCCATTTCAATCTCTTCAACCGCGCCACGCTCGAGCGCCTGGGCGCGACCGCGGCGCTCGAGGTCGAGTCGGTCGAGACGGTCGTGAGCCCGGTCAACTGGGTCTACTCGCTCCGCAACACCCTCGTCGATTGGGGCGCGCCGTCGTGGATCGTCGAACGGTTCAGCCTCCGGTCGCCCGTCGCACTCGCGGCTTTCACGCTCGTCGACTCCGCGCACCAGATCGCCGGGTCAGGCGCGCTGCTCCGCGTCGTCCTCCGCCGTCCCGCAACCAGCGCAGCTGCCCCCGCGCCCACTCCAGCCGGTTCCGCCCTTCGCCATGGCTGACCCTCGGACCGCCCCTCCTCCGGTCATCGTCGTCGGCGCCGGCCTGGCCGGTCTCACCGCCGCCGCATTTCTCCGCCGCCGCGGCATCCCGGTCCGCGTCTGCGAAGCCGGCCCGCAGATCGCGGGGCTCGCGACGACGCACGTGGATGCGCAGGGATTCAGCTACGATTTCGGCGCCCACTTCATCACGAATCGCCTCGCCGCCGCGATCGGCGTCAGCGCCGATTGCCTCCCGATCGCCCACTACGGTGAGATGGTGCGGCTCGGCGGCCGCAGCTACAGCTACCCGTTCGGCCTCATGCGGTCGCCTCGATTTCTGCTGAGCGGCCTCAGCGCTCGGGCCGCCCACTGGGCCACCGACCCTCCACATTCCGCCGCCAATGTGTTCCGCGCCCGCTACGGCTCGGCACTCGCCGACGAGGTGGCGATCCCGCTCCTCGAAGCATGGTCCGGTGCCAGCGCGACCGATCTCGCACCCGCCGTCGCCACCGTGCTCAACCACAGCATCGGGCACACGGTCGCTCTCAAGATCAACTCACGCATCCGGCACCGCGCGAACGCGATCGGGTACTGCCACGAGTTGCCCGAAACGCGCTATGTGTGGCACGTCTATCCGACCGGCGGCGTCTCGCTCCTCTGCAAACGCCTGGCGGCCGAGCTGGAGTCCTGCGTCGATCTGGAGACGCCGGTCGACCGCATCCTCGTCGACGAGGGCCGCGTCGTTGGCGTGCGCGCCAACGGCCGCGAAATCCCGGCGGCAGCCGTCGTCAGTACGGCCCCAGTCCACGTCCTCTCGCGGATGGTCACAGGTACTGACGCGCTCCGGCCACTGGCCCGGTTCCGTTACCGCCCAATGGTATTCGCGAATCTGCGATTCACCGGCCGCGGGTACCTGCCAGATACCATGCTGTGGACGCCGGACGAGGGCGCGCCCTTCTTCCGGCTCACCGAGACGCCCCTGTCCATGCCCTGGCTCGCGCCGTCTGGCCATACGCTCCTCACAGCGGACCTGGGATGCGACGTCGGCGACGCGATCTGGACATCGAGCGATGAAGAACTCGGCGAACGCTGCCTGCAGCACATGACCTGGATCCCCAACATCCGCCAGCGCTACCTCGGCTGCCGGGTCGTACGCTCGGCGGTCGCTTACCCGGTCTTCCTCAACGAATACGAACAGGACCGCCAGGCACTCGCCCGGTCAATTGGCGTCGACGGACTCTACAGCGTCGGCCGGAACGGAGAGTTCGCGCACTGGCTGATCGAAGACGTCTACTGGCGCTCGCTCAACGCAATGCGGCAGCTGGTCCGTGACCGCCTCGCGCCGGCCGCCTGACGGCCGCCTGACGGGGCGCCGAGGCGGACGCCGGCGTGCAAAGGGCGCGGCGGCCCTCGGTCACGCCCAGGTCAGCTCGTAGCGACAGACTTTACCGCCCTTCGCCCGGCACTCCGTCTCGCGGACCCGGACGCTGGTCGCGCCACACATCTCCAGCGCCTTTCGGTGCCATCCGACGATCGTCAGGCAATCCGGCGCGCTGAAGATCTCCGCATCATATGTCGTGAGCACCGCGGCGTTCGGCCCGGTCTTCATGTATTCCCGCCGGCCGACTTCGTAATACGTCCGGTAGATCGACGGCGATTTCTCCAGGAACTCGTGCGGATGCCCCGGCCGCAGAAACCCGCGATGCACGGTGCTGAGGTTGCGCTCGGCCGACGCCGCCCCCAGCCGCTCGAAGAACTGGCTGTCGCCCTTACCCAGCACTCGCACGATAGCCTCGTCGAGCCGCTCGCCCACCGCGAAGGGATACCACACGACCGGCAGGATCAGCCGGAGCACACTGCGGTCCTGCTCGGACAAACTGTCCAGCACTTTCGACACGCCGTCCTTGCCGAAATGCTCCTCCACAAACAGCAACCGCGACTTGAGCACTGCCCCTTTCACCTGCTGCACGCTCACTCCTCCCTCATCCGGCGGACAGAATGCGTTGGACCCGGTGCGGGCCGCCCACGGGACCACGCCACCGTGACGCGCTCCCGATCTCTCTGGACGGCGGATCGCTCGCCGAAGTAATCACCGCGGTGTTGAGTACCCCGGCCGCCACACAATGGCGCCACGCTCCGCGCGCGCGTTGCCCGTCGTGCCGGTGGGCGTCACCTAATGCGCACCCGCCCATCACCTGTATGCACCAATCGCGTCCGTACCAGGAGTGTCGTGAGATTTCCGATCACGTTCGAGCACGAAAGGCCGGCAGTTCACCCTGTCCATGGGCCCTGCCACGGACACCATCCCCCTCTTCCCTCGCGACGCCAGGGCGGCAGGGGATGATGCGCCGCCGCCAGTCGATCCCGTGATCGTCCTCGAGGTCAGCGGCGACGCAACCCGTTACGCCTGCGGTGTCCCCGAACGGTACCGCGATGCGGACGTGCTCCAGGCGCGGGTGGCACTCTGGTACCACACGCTCCGCCCATCCGGCGACCCGCTCGAAATGGCCGCGGCCCGGCAGCCCCTCCGCCGCCGCTGACCCGCTGGCCCTTCCCGTCAGGCTGGCCGCGTGGGCTCGCCACACGCCGGCGCCAACGTGCCGGCCGTCAGCCTTCGTCGATCCGCTCGGCGTGCGTGTACACGTTGCCGCTCTCACCACGCAGGAGCGCGACGAGAGTCATCCCCGCGGCATCGGCCAACCGCACGGCGAGGCCGGTCGGACGCGACACGGCCGCCAGGAACGGGATCCCCGCCGCCGCGGCCTTCTGCACCAGCTCATAACTCGCCCGGCTGGTCATCACGACGAATCCCGCTGATGGGTCCAGCCCCTCGCGGGCCAGCCCGCCGATGACTTTGTCGAGCGCGTTGTGCCGGCCGACATTCCTCGCGCACCACCCGCAGCTCCCCATCGGGTCCCGCCCACGCCGCGGCGTGTACCGCCTTCGTCGTCCGGTTCAACTCCTGCCGCGCCGATAGTTGCGACTCCGCCCGCCACGACGCGCCCCGTCTGAGCGTCCACCGCTGCGCGACGGTGCGCGTCGGACGGAGCGCGTCCGTGATGGTCTGCACGCCACAGAGACCACATCCCGTCCGTCCTGCCAATTGCCGGTCCCGCCCCGCGACCGCCTCGGCGCGCGCCAGCGGTATCTGGATCTGAAGCTCGACACCCTGGCTGTACGGCACGACCTCGATGCGCTCGAGTTCGGAGAGCGAGCCGACGATCTCCTCGGACAGCGAGAAGCCGGTGCCGAAATCCTCGAAATCCGACGGCGTCGCCATCATCACGACGTGCGGCCGCCCGTTGTACACGAATGCGATGGGGACTTCCTCCGCGACTTCCGCGGATGACGACGTCGCGCCATCGCCGTGCAACGCGACGTACGGATATTCCCGAATGGGTACTGCTGTAGCCCAGGCCGAAGAGCGGATGACCCAGCGTCAGCGGCGGCGGGAGCGGAACGTCACTCACAGGTGTCCGTTGCCCTTCCTGTCTCCCTTCCCGTCACCATCGCCCGGCACACCCCGGTCAGTCGCGGTGCCGTGGGCCTTCCCCGCCCCGTCCGCCGGCGCCGCGACATCCTGAGGCCGTCGTGGGACGCCGTTCGAGCGCTTGCCGTTGCCGTCGCCGCGCCGGTTCTGCACGTACTGCCATCCAAACCGCCCCTTGATGCAGAGATTGCCATGCGTGACCGACACGTCGAACGGCGACGTCACTTTCACGATCTGATTGTCCTGGACGTGCAGGGACAGCGTACAGCCGACACCGCAGTACGGGCAAATCGTGTCCGTCACCGACTGGCGGCTCTCATCCCACGTCCCCGCTTCGCGGCGATCGTGCTCTGAGCTGAACATCAGGGCACCCGTCGGACACACGGCGATGCAATTCCCGCAGTACACGCACGCCGATCCCGGGAGCGGCACCGAAAACTCCGTCGAGATCCGCGCATCGAAGCCGCGCCCGGCGACGGCGATCGCGTACGTGTTCTGATAATCAATGCCGCACGCCTCGACGCACTTGTAGCACAGAATGCATTTCCCGTAGTCGCGGACGTATAGCTCGTTATCGATTGTCGTAGGCTGGTGAACGGTCGCCGCGAAGTCGGGGTCCGGCGGCTCATGGTGTCCGGCGTGCGCGGCATCCCGCACACCCGCGGCAGCAGGCGGCGCGGGCGGCCCGTACCGCTCGGGGTGACACTGATAATCAGCGACCCACTCCGCCGCGTGCGGTGTGGTCGAGAGGTCCACCGACGACGCGAGGAACTCGAGGACCATCTTCCTGCTATGCCGCACCCGGGGTGAATCGGTCTGCACGATCATGCCGGGTTCGATCTTGCGGGCGCACGACGGGACGAGCACACGCGAGTTCTCGACTTCGACGACGCAGACCCGGCACGCGTTGACGGGATGGAGCGTCTCCAGATAGCAGAGCGTCGGGATGTCACGCCCATGCTGCTGGCACACGTCGAGGATCGTCGACCCCTCGGGTGCCGACACGGCCTCGCCATCGATCTTGAGCTCGACCGTGCGCCGCGGAGGTGTGATCTGCACGAGCGTGTTGGGCGCCGTCATGTGGGCTTCGCTCCGTCGCCAGCACTGTTGCCAGCACCATTGGCCGCGGCGGGATCGCCGAAGACGTGGAGCCGGCGAATCGCTGACTCGACGGCGCTGTACGCGGTCTGTCCAAGTCCGCAGATCGACGCGTCTTTCATCCCCAGGCCGATCTCGCCGAGCAGTGCTAACTCGCCGGCGAGGGACCCACGCATGCGTTGCCGCACGATACGGTACAACGCCTCTTCCTGGCGCACGGTCCCGACGCGGCACGGCACGCATTGGCCGCATGACTCATCCCGGAAGAACGCCGCAATACGGAGCAGGAGCGGTGTGAGCTCGACCGTGTCGTCGACGGCCATGATCACACCGGATCCCAGCGTCGCCTGCGCCGCGCGCGTCCCCTCAAATGTGAGCGGCATATCCAGCTCGTCGGGCCGCACGAAAACGCCGGCCGCGCCACCGACCAGCACCGCCTGCAGCGGCCGGGCCCCGGGCACCCCGCCAGCCATTGTCAACAGGTCTCGGAGCGTCGCGCCAAAAGAGACTTCGTAGACGCCCGGGCGTTCGACGCACCCACAGAGGCAAAAGAGCTTCGTGCCCGCGGACTGGGCAGTGCCGATCGCGGCGAACGCCGCGCCGCCCTCACGGACGATCAGCGGGATGTTGTAGAGCGTCTCGACGTTGTTGACGACTGTGGGCCGTGCAAACAGCCCCGCATCTACGGGATATGGCGGTTTGTTGCGCGGCTCGCCGCGGAATCCCTCGATCGAGTTGAACAGGGCAGTCTCCTCGCCACAGATATAGGCTCCCCCGCCCCGCCGGACTTCGAGCGTGAAGCGCATGTCGTGGCCCATGACGCTCTCGCCCAGCAGCCCACGCGCATGTGCCTGCGTGATCGCGTGCTCCAGCCGCTCGATGGCCAGCGGATATTCGCCGCGGATGTAGATGTACCCGTGCTCGCTGCCCGTCGCGTACGCGGCGATGGTCATCGCTTCGACCAGCGCGAACGGATCGCCTTCCATCAGCGCCCGGTCCTTGAATGTCCCCGGCTCCGATTCGTCAGCGTTGCAGATCACGTAGTGTGGCCGCACGGGCTGTCGCGCGACGGCCTCCCACTTCTTCCCCGTCGGGAACGCGGCGCCGCCGCGGCCGAGCAGCTTCGCGTCCAGCACTTCGCGGATGACACCGGCCGGGCCGAGCTCGAAGGCGCGCCGGAGCCCGGTGTATCCGTTCGCGCTCCGATAGGCGTCGAGGCTCGTGGGATCGGCCACCCCGGCACGCGCAAGCAGGCGCAGCTCCGGCGCACCGGTCTGCGGGAGCCGCGGGTGTGGCCGGGCGGTCGCGCGATCGTCGCCGCCCAGGACCGCACGCAGCTCGGCGGCCGTGGTGGCGCCAAAGAGGGTGTCGCCGGGGCGCTCGCCGGCCACCTGCAGGAGCGCCGCGGGCGCCTGATCGCAGAGACCGAGGCAGGGGCTGCGGATCCAGGCCGGCGCGTCGGGATCGAGCACGACGTGATCGCCATGCGGGCCATGCGAGAGCGGAGCCCCCACGGTCCGTTCCAACTCGGCGATCATCTCATTCGCGCCGCGGCACTGGCATGCAATGTCATCGCAGACGTGGAGCACGCGGCGTGGCCGGGGCGTCGTGGAGAGCAGCGCATAAAAGGTCGCGACTCCGTACGCCTCCGCCGGCGGCACATCGAGACGTTCACAGATGTAGATGAGCGCGCCTTCGGTGATCCACCCGAAGCGGCGCTGCACGGCCTGGAGCGCCGGCAGTATAGATGGCGCGAGGCCCGCCCGAGCTCCCGTCCACCCGACGCCGACCGGCTGACAACTGTGGCGTTGCGGTCGCCGCCATCCCACTGCGATCGCGGAGGGCCCAGGCATGCGTCAACCGCCGCCCGCTCGTCCTCCGTCGGCTCGGCAAGCGTTAGTCTGAGATCCATCCCTCACCTGGTTGGGCGCCTGGTCGCGGCATCAGTCTCCGGGGATGAGCTCGTGCGCGTCCAGCTCCGCGGCGGCTTCTTCTACCCGGACCGGGTCGAGGCGCACGGCGCACGCCTTGAACTCGGACGTGCCGGACTTTGCGTCCCACACGTCCGTCGTCAGCATGTTGACGTTCACCATGTCCTGGAAGTGGAACGTCATGAACACCAGTCCGGGACGGAGCGACGGATCGATACGCACCGGTGCGACGACACTGCCGCGCCGCGACGTGATGCGCACGGCGTCACCATCCTCGACGCCGAGCGTGGCCGCATCTTCCGGCGAGATGTCGGCGGTCTCGCCGCGCCGGAGCGGTGAGGTGTAGCCGCCAGTCTGCACGCCGGTGTTAAGACTCGAGCCGCCGGCCCGTCGTGAGCTGGAACGGATAGTCGGCATCCGGCATCTCGACCGGACCTTCGTGGTTGACCAACGTGAATGGCGCAGGTGGGCGATGCGCGGCTTCGCCCACAGGCGTCCGTGCAGGAACATCGCTCCAGGATCCGACTCCGTCGGGCACGGCCACTGGAGGCCCTTGTTGGATTCCAGCCGCGCGTAGGACATCCCCGCCGAACATCTCGGGCGCGAGCGACCGCACTTCGTTCCACACCGTCTCGGCATCCGGAGGCCCCAGGTCCACCCCCAGCCGCTTGCCGATCTCAGTGATGATCCACATGTCGTCGCGCGCATCGTGTGGCGGCTCGAGCGCCTTGCGGACGCGCTGCACCCGGCGCTCGCTGTTGGTGACGGTTCCATCGGCTTCGCACCAGCTCGAGGACGCGGGCAAGACCACGTCAGCGAGTTCCGCGGTGCGAGTCAGGAAAATGTCTTGCACCACCATGATGTCGAGCGAGGAGAGCGCCTTGAGCGTGTGCTCCTGGTTCGCTTCGGACTGCGCCGGGTTCTCGCCGATCACGTACAGGCCGTGGAAATGCCCCTCGTGCATCCCTCGAACATATGCGTCATGGTCAGTCCGATGTGCGGCGCCATCGTGATGCCCCACGCCTTGTCGAACCGCGCCCGCACCGCGGGGTCCAGGATGTCCTGGAAGCCGACGAGGCGGTTCGGGATCGCCCCCATGTCGCCGCCGCCTTGCACGTTGTTCTGCCCGCGGAGCGGATTGACGCCCGAACCGAACCGGCCGACGTGGCCGGTCAGCAGCACGAGGTTGATCAGCGCGCAGACGTTGTCGACGGCATTGTGATGCTCCGTGATACCCAGCGTCCAGCAGATCATCGCCCGGTCGGCCTTGGCGAAATCGAGCGCCACCTCGCGGATCACGGCGCCCGGCACGCCAGTCACTTCCTCCGCGAACGCCAGCGTATAGGGCTCGACATGCTGGCGGTATGCCTCATAGTGCGTGGTCGCGTTCTCGATGAACGCCGTGTTCTGGAGGCCCGCGTGAATGATCACCCGCGCCATGGCGTTGGCCAGCGCGATGTCCGTGCCAATGTTCAGCCCAAGCCAGCGGTCGCCCCACTGTGCGGACGACGTGCGGCGCGGGTCCATGACGTACAGACGCGCACCACGATGCACGCCCTTCAGCACGTGGTGGAACATGATCGGATGGTTCTCGCGCGCGTTCGCGCCCCAGAGGAAGACGACGTCCGTCTCCTCCATTTCGCGGTACGAGCTCGTGCCCCCGCCCGCTCCAAAGACCGCCGCCAGACCGGCGACGCTAGGAGCGTGTCACGTTCGATTACAACTATCGATGTTGTGGGTGCCGAACCCGATACGCGCGAGCTTCTGCGCCAGGAAGTTCATCTCGTTGCTCGCCTTCGAGCACGAGAGAATCCCCAGCGTGTCGCCACCGTGCCGCTCGATCACGCCGCGAAATCCCATCGCCGCGCGGTCGAGTGCCTCGTCCCAGGTCGCCGTACGCAGCGACCCGTTATCCCGAACGAGTGGGGTGGTCAACCGGGAGTAATTCATAGTCTTTGCCACGCTGATGAAGGACAAATGCCGGCGTGCACTTGCGGGACGTCCCGAGGCCCTGCCGGAGTCACAATTCCCCTTACTCAGAGATGTACGTGCAGCATGTACTCTCAAATAGATGGAGAACATTCACTGATAGGGTGCGCCGATCAGGGATAGGGCGCGTCAATCACCGTCTCGGATCCGAGCGAAACGGGACCTCCTGGTGCGGGCGGCGGTGGGCCGGTGACGCGGAGGTTGCTACGCCCGCTTCGCGGGCCATTCCACCGACACGCGCACGGTTTCCGCGACGGAGAGGAATGCGGCGGCGAGTGGCGTGGGTGGATCGCGGTCGGGCGTGATAAGTCCCACGCTTTGCGATGCCTCCGGTTCCACCAGCGGGATCGTCGTCAGCCCATCAGCGTCGCCGACAATGCCGAGCATCGCTTCGGGCAGAACGCTTGAATAGCCGCCACGGCGAAGATGCGTCCAGATCGTGATCAGCGAGTTGGTCTCAATGCGCGGGCGCACGACCGCACCAGCCGCACGAAAATGCCCATCGATGATGCGGCGATTCTGCATGTCCGGCGTCAGGAGGCACAGCGGCAACTCCGCCGCCTCACGCCACGGAATCTCCGATCGCGAGGCCGCCGGCCCTGACGCGGGTGTCACCAGGCGGTACCGCTCTCGGTACAGCGGGAACGGCCGCACGTGCGTCAGAGGCTCGTTGTCGAGGTAGGTGAGCCCTGCGTCCAGGCTGAAGTCGTCGAGTCCGCGCTGGATGTCGATCGACGTCTGCGACAGAACTGTGACCGACGTCTTGGGATGCATCGTCGTGAACGGTCCCGTGAGCTGCGCGACCGTTGCGAGTGCCGACGGGATCACCCCCAGTCGCAGCCGTCCGACCAGCTCGCCATCGGCGTCGCTGACCACGCGCTGGAGCGCATCCACATCGCCCAGTATGCGACGGGCCCAGCCCAGTACGCGCTCGCCCTGCGCCGTAAACCCCCGGAAGCGCTGGCCGCGCTCGACGATCAGCACGCCCAGGCTCTCTTCGAGCTGCTTGATGCCCGCCGACAGCGTCGGCTGGGTGACGTGACACGCCGCCGCCGCGTGCGCGAAATGCTTCTCGCGGGACAGGGCGACCAGGTATTCGAGGTGCTTGATTTGCATGGTCATCCGTTCACGTCCACCTGTCGAATCTAGCGACCGCGTCCGGCGCTGCTGGCGGCGCCCGGGTGGCCGGTGGCCCCGCCTGCGGCATCCCGCTTCTCTTGCCAGATTACCATCCTGCCCGGAGCGACGAGGACGCTGGCGATAAACGTTAGTGATGAACGCTGGTAATGATGCTTGACTGACCACCTCGCGGAGCGAGTGACGTGCCCCTGACCAACATCGCTGGGTTGTTCGAGACCTGGTATCCGCGCCTCGTCCGGTCGGCTCGGAAAAGTCTTGGGAGTCCCGACGACGCCGAGGATGTCGCGCAGGAGGCGTTCGTACGCCTGCTTGGCGAAGAGCCGCAGGATTCGCCAGCGTGGCTGTTCACCGTGGCGGGCCGCCTGGCGATCGATCACAGGCGCGCGAGCGTCCGGCGCGAGCGGTTCGCGGCAGGCCCACGGTGGGAGCAGACGGACGACGCGCCGGACGGCGCCGACAATGCCCTGCTGCGTGATGAACGGGTCGCCACGGTGCGGCGAGTGCTCGGCACGCTCCGCCCGCGGGATCGCGACATTCTGTTGCTGCATCACGCGGGCGGCACATACCGCGAGATCGCGAAACGTCTGGGCGTCGCCCGCTCGTCGGTCGGACCGCTGTTGGCGCGGGCGCACCGGCGATTTGTCGCCGGCTATAGCGCAACGTACGAAACGCCTGCCGAGACAACCGATGTCTGAACACCCGTTGGATCCCGCGCCCCGCGAGGGCTCGCGGCGGCTCCTCACCGCGCGTCTCATGACGCATCTGAGGGCCCGTCTCAGCACGCACCTTAGATCTGGCCAGATCCGCGAATACCTGGATGGCGAAGTCCGGGGATTGACGGCACTCCGGTACGGACTGCATTTGGCGATCTGCCCCCGCTGCGCCCAGCGCCGTCAGTCCGCGAAAGCCCGTGGCCACGCGGTGGCGGCGCTGTTGGAGCTGACGGGCGCCCGGCCCGCCATGCGCCGCTCGCGCGTCGTGTCGGTGCCGGCCATCAGTTTCGTGGCGATCGCCGCGCTGAGCGCCGCCACGGCGGGCATCCTCGTCTCATACGGTCCGTTCGCCCGCCCGCGGCTTGTCGCGCAGGCGCAGATCAAGGACATCTGCTGCTTTGACCTCTCCGGCGGGTCCAACATGAACGACGGGATCGTGACCGTCAGCCGCTCGGGCCAGGTCGTCGACTGCGTCATCGTGTATGAGGATCGCGCCAGGACACGCGCCTTTGCGGCAGGCGACCCGTTGCTGTTCCTGTCGCGGAAAAAGGAGTGCAAGGAAGCCGGCTTGCGGGACGCGCCGGGTCCGGGAAAATTCGCCGCCGCGCCGGGCACGTGACCGATTTGTGCCGCCCGCGGCTAGTCGCCGCGGCGGGGCTCGCCTGGTCGTCGATCGCAGTCGCGCTGCCTGCCCAGCAGCCGGCCGTGCACCGCGACTCGGCGACGGTCGCCGATAGCATCCGCGCGGACTCCTCGCGCCGAGCGCAGCACCGGCTGGCGCCAGTCGTCGTGAACAGCACGCGGCTGTCCGCGGCGACCGAGGCCACTCCGGCGCAGGTCGAACAACTCGATCTCCGGAAAGCGATCCCCGGGCCCGAAACCCTGAATAACGCGTTACTGGCCCTCCCAGGGGTCAGTATGTTCGATGACCAGGGCGCGCGGCTCCAGCCTGAGGTCGAGGTGCGTGGCTTCAATGTCTCACCCGTCGTGGGCAATCCCCAGGGCGTGAGCGTCTTTCTGAACGGCGTGCGCGTCAACGAGCCGGACGCGCAGGAGGTGAACTTCGACCTGCTTCCGGCGGCCGCATTCGATCAGGCGAGTCTTGTACGCGGTCCCGGCGTCCTGTTCGGGCGTAATTCACTCGGAGGGACGCTGCTGCTCACCACGCGCCGCGGAGGGGACCAACCCGAAGCGACCCTCGAAGCCGGCGCGGGCTCGTTCGGTGAGCAGACGCTGACCACGACCGCCGGCGGCAAGGTGGACGGGATTGACGGATTCTTCGCGTTCTCCGGCGAGAACGAGGTCGGCTGGCGCCAGGCGACCAGCTCCAATACCCGCAATCTCTTCGCGACGATCGGGCATCAATGGGGCCCGTCGCACGATAGTGGCGATGTGGCGCTCGACATCCAGTACGGACACGACAAGATCTATGAGGCGGGCTCGCTCCCGGCGAGCTACATCGCGGTCAGCCCGACGATCAATTACACCCCGGGGGATTTCTTCGAGCCGGAGGCGGTCGACCTTGCGTTGCGGGGCAACGAGCCGCTGGCGGGCGGCATCTTGCGCGGGACCCTGTTCGGCCGCCGCGACAATGTGCAGGCCTTCAATGGCAACGTGCCACCGCCTAACACCGACGGATTCACCAATAACCTGTCCGGCGGGACGACCCTCGAGTGGACGCGCCCGCTGATTATTGGCGGTGTCCCGGTGGGCTGGACGATCGGCATGGAATACTCGCGGGAGTCCGCGCACATTCGCCTCATCAATGTGGGCGGCGGTCTTCCCGACTCGATTACCACGGATGCGACGATCCATCAGGACAACGCTGCGGCCTTCGCGCAGGCGGTCGTGTCGGTGACGCCGAGCCTGAACATCACGGGGGGCCTGCGCGCCGACTACGTGCACATCCCGTATCGCGACAGCCTCGATACGGGCAACGATGGCACGAGCACCTACAACCGGGCCTCACCGGAGATCGGGGTCACCTACCGCTTCACCGACGACATTAAAGCGTTTGCCGGCTACAAGAGCGGGTTTCGGGCGCCCGCGCCGCTCGAGCTGGCCTGTGCCAGCCCGACGGCGCCGTGCTCCCTCCCCTTCTCGCTCGGCAATGACCCACGACTGGAGCCGGTGACCACACAAGACTATGAAGCCGGAGTCAATGTCGATGTCACCTCCCGGACCTCACTCGACGTCGATGCCTTCTGGACCAATGTCTACAACGACATCGTCTTCGCGTCGCCGAACCTGACGCAGGAATACTTCCTCAATGCCCCGCATACCCGTCGCGCCGGAGTCGAAGCCTCAGCGCAGGTTGGCCTGCCCGAAGGGTTTCGGCTGGTGGGCTCGTACAGCTATGTCGCCGCTACCTATCAGAGCGCGGTCCTCATCGCGACGTCCGACAGCAACCCTCAGCCGACGAAGCCGGGCGACCTGTTCCCGCTGTCCCCGTTGCATCGCGGTCGCGCCGGCGCCGGAGTGACCCATCTCTTCGGGCCACTGATCCTGGACGGGGAGTTCGCGATACGGGGCTATCAGGGGCAATTCCTGCGTGGCGACGAGCCGAACCAGCGGAAGGAGGTCCCTGGGTATACGGTGGCGGGACTCACCGCGCGCGCGCCGGCTATCACCGGTTCGGGGCCGAGCTCGCGATAGAGAATCTCTTCAATCGCCAGTACTACACGTTTGGCATCGAGTCGCAGAATTTCCTCGGGCCGTACAATCAGAACACGCCGCCCGCCAACCCGATCGTCGAGCCGTTCTATACGCCGGGCTACGCCAGGCGGATCACGGTCACGCTGAGCACGCGCCTGTAGGCCACCGCCCGGCAGCCCGCTGGCGAGGACGGCTGCCGAGGACGGCTGGCGAAGGCCGCCGCTCGCAGCCGCCGCGCGGGTTCGGGGTTGCTGGTACCGTGGCGGCTACAGTCGCACGACGGCCGCCGCCCAGCCGGCCGCGTCGTCGTTGCTCTTGTGCATCGCGTCGACGTCCACCACGATCGTCTCGCCGTCGCGACGGAGCGACAGGCGATCCATGTTACGCGTCGCTCGCCCCGGAATGAACGTGCCGTCGGGTTGGTATTTCGAGTGATGCTTCGGGCATTGGAAGCGCCCGTCCGCGTCATCCCACCGGAGCGCCGTGTTCTGATGCGGACAGGACAGGTTGAACGCGTACACCGCGCCCTGCCACCGCACGAGAATCACCTGGTTATCGCGATCGATCTGCACCCCGTCGGCCGCGGGCAACGGATATGTCGGGCCGGCCGCGCGGCGATCCCGGGCAGAGATCCAATGCACGGGCACTGCCCCCGCAATCGTCGGGCGCACGCCGAGGGCGCCGAGCGCCGCCGCCGCGGCCGCGACGGCATCTCGCAAGAAACCGCGCCGGTCACGGCGCGCACAATTCGCGCATGCACTGGCGAGCGCCGAACGATTCACCTGGATGGGCATATCACGTCTGTTGAGGCCGAACAAGGGTGGGCAGCCGGGCTGCAGGAAAACGGCATCAGCTCACACTATTCAACACCGTTCCCGCCAAAACGATCGCGGTCCACAGCACGACGCTTGCGGCGGCGGTCATGCGGAGGCGCGCCCACAGCGGATCGCGTGCCTCACCGCCGTTCCGAGCGCGCAGGAGTGTCTCCGTCCGCTTGAGGACGTACCCGTTAGCGAGCAGCAACACGACCAACCCCATCTTCGTCCAATAAACCGGCGATTTCGCGAACGTCTCAATGTCGGCGGTGACCTGCAGGATCCCGCTCGCAAACAGGATGCCGAGGCCTACGAGAACGGGACGGTGTACCGCGTCGAGCTCGACGAGGGCCACCAGTCGTTGCTGGGGTGCCGCGCGGGCGGCACGGAGGGTCGCGCGATCTGCCGCGACGGCGAATCCGCCTCCGAACAGCAGCCCCGCGAGATGCACGAACATAACGGCGCTCGACACCGTCTTCGAATTACTGTACGCCGACTGCCATGGAGCGAGGAGTCGCGCCAACGCGTGGATGATCCCGGACATGACGTCAGTGATTCCAGACCCACATCATGATCGTACTCGCGCCCGCGACACCCATCGACGTCTCGGCGAGTCCGCGATGCAAGTCGGCGTTGGTTTGACTGTGTTTCGCCCCTCCTCCCGCGGCGCCGGTCGCGGCGAATCCCGCGTCGGCCGCCAGCATCAGCACGGAGTGGACGATCCGCCGCGTCCGGCCAACCGGCTCTTTGCGTGACTCCCGCAAATTCCAGCCGCCGGTGATCGTATTGAAACCAAAGAGCACGGCCAAACCGCCCGCGACCAGTGTATGAGCCGTCAGCAAACTCGGCGGAACCCGATGGGTATATTGGTGCTGGCCCTCGGGCACAAAGCCGAGTTGTTGCTGATCGTGCAGCAGGGTCTCTCCGAGCACGTACTCCGCGCCAAACAGCGGGAACTCGACGTAACTCCCGATGCGGTGCATAGTCAGGCGCCGATAATACCAGTCGCTATACTCAATGGCGCGCGGGCGTTTGGATGTGGGTGGAGTCGTATCGGCGGCCGTGAGTGCGTTCCCGCCCAGATCAATGACGCTGTCCGGCTCACGTCTGAATCCGGCCGGAAGGGCGCGTGGACCGCGCGTGATTTGGGGCGTGACATCCTGAGTACCAGGAATGCCGGCAGATGGCGCGGGTTGGCTGTCGGACGACATGCCCGCAGACATTGCGACCGATGTGTCCGGCGCCGAGCCGGTCAGTACGTTAGCTGAAGGCCAGTCGGGACCAGTGCCCCCGGTCCCGAGACCTCCCGCGACCAGCGAGGCGATGAGCGCAACGTGGATCATCTTGGAAGCGTGGTCCGGGCGTGAAGGCAACGGGATGCCGGGCGATCTGCATCAATGTTGACCCATAGAACGTGCGGCCTCCCCGGATTGTGACACGATACGCGCTGGCGGTCTCGGCCGCAGTCGCCATTATCGCCACTCCTTCAGATAGTGCCGCGTCGACGCCGCGATCGTCGTGGCTCCGGACTGCCGGCATGGCGCGGACACCCTGCGGCGTGGATACTCTCGCGTCCGGCTCGATCACTGGCACCGTACACAGCGGGACGTCGGGTTTGCCTGTGCCGGGCGCCGAGATCGAGCTGATGGATGGCGCCGCGCGTCACGGTGGCGGGGCCGCCGCATTGCTGTGCACGGTGTGGTCGGACTCGAGCGGCCGATATGTCGCCGGCCACATCGCGGCGGGGACGGTGACGATGCAGGTCGCCCACCCGGGATTCGATACGCTCACGGTGCAGGTAGTTGCGGCGCCTCAGGGAATCGTCCGCCTGGACGTGAGCCTCGCCCCCGGGCTCGTCGTGCTCGATTCCGTTCGAGTTCCTGGTCGAGTTCCTGGTATCGCGCCGGTGCGGTCCCCGGCCGCGGCTATCGACCACGGAGCCCAAGGCCCCGGCGATTGGCGCTGGCAGGGATCGCCGGCAGACGCTGCCGGAGCCACCGGTGACCCAGAATGTGTTTCGGGTGTTCGATGGTGATCCGGCCATGGCCATGCGTCCCGAGTGGCCGGGTGCTCTCATGGACCGGGGTGGGCCCGCTGGCCAAGTGCTTGTGCGCGTCGACGGGCTTCCAGTCTGGAATCCAGTGCACGCGGGCGCCTCGCTTGCGGCGATACCCCCGGACGCCGTTGCCAGCGTCACGCTACACGATGGATCGCTGCCGGCCGCGTTCGGCGACCGCCTCGCGGCCGTGGTGGACATTGGCACGCGGGATTCGATCGGTGCTACATCGTCCGGGATCGCCGCCCTCGGTCCCAATGCCGCGCGCGCAACGTGGACGACCCCGCTGGCCGTTGGCGGCGCTCAGGGGAGCGTCCTGGTCGCGGGGCGGGTCAGTGACGCTGGCGTCTCGACATTGGCACCTGGTGCGGCCGGATTTCGAGATCAGTGGGGCAATGGACTGGCGACGGCGTCACTCGCAGCCGGGCCAACGTCGATTCGTGTCGTGGCGGTGGGCAGCAGCGACCGGGTGACGCCCGACGACGAATTGGTGCCGGACCGGTCGATCGGTGCGGGCATGCACGCGCCCTGGCAGACGCTGACCGCCGGCGTGGTCTGGACCCAGTTACTCGGCGAGTATGCGCATCTCGCAACTCGGATCTCCAGCGCGGCATTTTCGGCCACCGTCCCTGGCCAACTCGGCATGTCGGCGCCCACGCTTGAGAGTGGCGTGCATCAGCTCGAAGCATCGACGCAGGTCTCCGTACATCGTACCACATTGGGTGCCGACGTGGACGTACTGGCGGTGCGATACCATGTCACGCCAGACAATGTGAAATCCCGGCGGCCCGGCGACGGGAACGGGACAGTCCGCGCTCGCACTGGGTGATGGGCGCCGGCGCCCCCCTCGATGTGGGTGGCCAGCCTGTGCTCGCCGGTGCGTTCGCGGAACACCTCTGGGGACCGGTGGACAGTGCATGGCAGATCACCACCGGAATTCGCGGAGCCGCCATGACCGGCACGACTCCAAGAATCGAGCCGCGGCTCGCCGCTACGGTGCGCCTCGCGCCAGGCGTCATCGCCTCTGCCGGACTAGCGCGCACGCATTAATACGTGCAGTCACTCCGCGATCCCGACTCACCGTATGGCTCGCAGATCGGCCTCGATCTCCCCGTAGCGGCGGGGATGGACGGCATGCCAATCGCCCAAAGCGATGCGGCCACGGCCGGCATCAGCGTGCAGCTTGCGACAGTGGCTCGCCTGAGCGTTAATGGCTATGCGCGCCAGATGTCTGGGCTCGCCGTCGTCAGTCCCGCTCACCCTTACGCGTTCGCCGTGTACGGGTTTGACCGCGCATTCCGGTCATGTGACCGGGGGTGGCATGGAGCTGGATGGCGTCGCTGGCCGCCTCACCTGGCAAACGGCGTACGGACTCGGGACGACCGTCGAGCGCTTCGACGCGGTTCGCTATCATCCGGCGGGCGAGATCGGCCAGGCGCTGTTCGCGGCGGCGGCCGTGCACCTCGGCCACACGACCGAGCTGCGGGTTGCGAACTGGATGGCCTCCGGGCAGAGCCCTGGTTCGTTGGACGCTCTGTCGGCAGGGCATGACGCTGACGACGACGGGGTGGCGCCGGGAGAGCGAGATGCCGACGACGATGGCGGCGCAACGAGGCCCGGGGATCACGGGCTGCCCGGCGCCTTGGCGTCACCGGCCTCTCTCCCTCCCTACATGCGGGCCGACATCCAGTTGCGCCGTGAATGGCGCGTAGGGCCAGCCAGCGGCCACATGTCGACCTTCGTGACGCTTGCGAACGCCCTCAACCACGGCAACATCGCAGCATTCCTGCCGCGAGAATTGGGCGCTCCACTCCGCCCCATCGTGCTGCTCCCACGCTCCCTGCTCGCCGGCGTGAGTTGGGCATATTCAGCCGGCGCGGGGTCGCGACCGTTCCCGCGTTGACCGGCGGCCATACCGCCCTTGACGTCCGGATAGTTCTCGCCCGGGCGGTCAAGCGGGCGCCGATGTCACAACGGGCCCGCTCGCGCGCTCAATCAGGGTGAAACCGGCGGCTCGATGACCGGGCCCTACGAGAAGGCCGACTACGTCGGAGCGGTCGAGGCGCTCTTTCACGCTCGGTACAAATCCCTGTTCCGGTACTTGGACCGGCTCACGGGTGACCCCGATCTGGCAAAGGATCTCGCCCAGGAGACATTCGTGCGGCTCTACCGTCGCGGGGCCATGCCGGACGATCCGCACGCATGGCTCACCACAGTTGCGACGAACCTGTTTCGGGACGAGCGGCGGGTCCGTCGCCGGCGCGGTGAGCTCACCGCGCAGTGGGCGGCCGATCCCGTCTTTGCCGCCGAGCCACCGGACGCGGAGTCGGTGGTCCTCGCCAATGAGCGGCGCGCGCGCGCGCGTGCCGCTCTCGATTCTCTCCCTTCACGGGACCGGCAGCTGCTGATCCTGCGCCACGAAGGCTACAGCTACCGCGATCTGGCGCGTCTGGTCGGCGTGGCTGAGGGCAGTGTCGGCACGCTGCTCGTGCGGGCGAACTCCAGCCTTTCGCATCGCGTTGCCGGATGCGGCCGAGACCGATGCACGGTCCGAAGAGGGCCGGGGGCGTCATGCATCGACTCGACGCCGCGATCGGGGCGGCGCTCGACCCTGGCGGCGGCGGGGGCTCCGGCGCAACTGCCCTGGCGCACGCCGCCGGCTGCGCGGCCTGCGGCAACGCCGTGGAGCTTGCCCGCGCCGCCGATCGCGACGTCGCAGACATGCTCCGCGCGCTCGATCATCCGATTCCGGCGCTGGACTTCTCCGTCATCCAGATGCGCGCCACACAGCCGGATGCCGGCCGGCGCCCCGACTCACGGGCGGCGTGATGAATCGGGACGAACGCCGCGTGGGGTCCGGTGCCGGGGTCGCGCGCGCCTCCGTTGGCGCCGTGGTGCGGCGTGGAGCGATTCTCCTGGTCGCCGCATTGGTCGCCGCCGCGGCGGTCGCGCCACGATCGCCGGTGCGTCATTCGATGGCGGCGTGGCTGACGGTGCATTGCCAGGGGCCATCCGTCGCCTCAGGCAGCCTGCCGTCCACATTGGCCGCGCCACCCCGTACGACGGCGCCCCGGGGGATTGCGATCATTGCGCGGCACTATGCGGTGGTGAGTTTCCGCCTCCCTCAAGCGCGGGGCGAGATTCGAGTCGCAACCGCATCCGCGCCGGATCCGCGTGGTGCTCGGGTGTCAGTCCTGGCCAGCGCCGACAGTGTGACGTATACCGTCTCGCCAGACACCATCTCGATTGACAATAGCGCCGTGCCGAGCTTGGATTACGACGTCGAATTGCCGCCGTTGTCGCAACTGCGGGTGGTGTCGATCCGCGTAGGCGGCCGCGTCGTCTTCGCACGAAATGGTGCCACCATTGAGACCACGGGCGTCAATCTACAGGGCGGCACCTATGTCATCCCCCTTTCCACCGAAGCATTGGTCGTGCCCGCACGACGGCCGGGGACCTGACGACCGGCGCTCGTGCTGGGTGCTCATGACCGCGCGCGAGCTGAGCGCGCGCTGCTGATGGCAGTCGAGTCCCACCTGTGGCCCTGGTGACCGCGGCGAGCCAGGGGATCGGAGCCGGCGTGCTCGCCATCTCGCCTCACGCGGATGGTCTGTCGCGCTGCTGGCGCGGTCGAGCGGCGTCGACGCGCTGGCTAGTGAGTTAGGCGGCATTGCGGTGCGCGGTTCGATCACGGAGGCCGATGCGCTCGAGCATTTCGTGACCGCCACGGTGGCACGTTGGGGACGGATCGACGGCGTCGTGAATAACACCGGGCATCCGGCGAAGGGCGATCCCCTGGCGCTGACTGATGCGGACTGGGAGAATGGCTACCACCTGATCCTTGAGAGTGTGTTCCGTCTCACCCGGCTCACCGTGCCCGTGATGGAACGCCAGGGGGCAGGCGCGATCGTCACGATCTTGAGCTACGCGGCGGTGCGGCCCGACGCGACGCGGCCGGTGTCCAGCGTGTTTCGAGCAGCGCTCTCCGCGTGGACTCGGCTCATGGCTGAGCGGCTCGCGCCACACATTCGGGTGAACGCGCTGCTGCCAGGATTCGTCGACACGCACGCGGTCGATCCCGCGACGATCGCGACGATTCCGCTCGGGAGGCCCGCGCGCGCCAGCGAGATCGCGACAGCCGCGGAGTTTCTCCTTTCGGACGCGGGCTCGTACATTACCGGCCAGAACATTGTAATCGATGGAGGCATGGTCCATAAGCATGCGCGGATCGAGTCGCCTCGCCGGTGTCGTCGTCCAGGCGCCGGTGATATCGAGAGTCCCGCTAGTGCGGGAGAACCTCCGCAATGGGCGGCGCCGCGGACGGGACGTCGTGCAGGTAGTCCTTCCCGACCAGGGTAGCAATCGTCGCCGCAATCTGCGCCTGGATCACCGGCGCAATGTTGCGCCGCTCTCCCCCGGGCGGTGTATCCGGCCCGATGACCGCGAGCCAGATGTTGTCGGACCCCTTTTGGTCCACACCATGCTCCTTCCAGTCCACCAGCCCACTGCCCCGGCCGTGGTCGCACGTGATGATGAATGTCGTGCGTCCCTTGTAGCTCGGCACGGATTGCACGGTGTTCCAGAGTTGTTTCACGTACTCGTCGAACGCGTGCGCGCTCCGCAGCACAAGGTCATAGCGTCCCGCGTGTGCCCAGTCGTCGGTCTCGCCGTATCCCACGAACACGACACGCGGATGGGTGCTCGCCACCTGCTCGAGCAGCGGGACCTGCATGAACTCGTCGTATGATACCTCCTGATCGAATCGGATCGTCGAGGCATAGAGCTCGTTGAGCAGGCGCTGGCGCGGCGTGAGCGCCGCCCCGCTATAGGGCGGATCCCAGCCCACGAGCATTGGGAGATGGCTTCTCCCCTGATTGAAGATGTCCTTGAACGTGTTCCATGTACCGTACACGGCGACCTGGCCGTGCAGATCCGGCTTCGCGTTGAGCCACTCGAACACGGTGACGTTCGGATTGGGGCCGAAACTATTGGTGTTGATGCGCGGATCGGGCGACCCGGTCAGCATCTCGTTGTAGCCCGGATACGAGAAGGCCAGCCCGTTCGCGACATGGGCGACGCTGCCCTTGAGCTGATTCCCGATCAACTGGCCACTCGTGGCCACCGTCCCCCATAGAAAGGGAAAGAGTGCCGCACGCCGCTCGGCTGGCGTCGCCCGCCAGAACGCGCGGCGGAGTGCGTCCGCACTCTCCCAGATGCCGCCATGCTCCTCGTTCATCAGCAGCGAATCGGCGCCGGTGAACACCTCCTGCCACCGCAGACCGTCGGAGACGATGAGGAATACGTTCTGGGTCTTAAGGCTCAGTGGCGACGCCGTCTGGGCGAGCGAGCGGCTGGCCAGCAGTGCCGCCACACACAGTCCCTGGAGGATTCCGATGACCCTCGCCCTGCCCTGACCCCGCGCGGTCCAGGATCTCACGATGTGTGTCCCTCCCGTAGAGGCGGCCTTCCCCGGGTTCCCGCGCGAGAAGCTAGCGGAGCAGTGCCAGGCCGGGCGTAACAAACCGTCAACGGTCAGGCCGGGACGTCCGGCTCCCGCACAGATAACAGGAGACGCCACTAATCCCCCAACGAAGGAGTATCACAAAACGGGACGGTGGTGTCGATTCTTGACGCAACGGCCAGCCGGTCGCAACTTCGGCTCCGACCACTTCTCCCAGAGGATGCGCGTGTCCCCTATTCATTGTGAGTCGCGACTCGCTCGGATGCTCCGGATCGGCACGGTCGGAATGTGTGCTCGCCGGATCACTCACGTTGCCCGCTCGCGCGCCCGCTCAATCATTGGCGACCGAAGAAGCCCAGGCGTACATTGACAGCCATGCGGATATGTGACG
>CAVWTI010000021.1:0-362056 GCA_963757855.1 uncultured Gemmatimonadales bacterium | reverse complement strand
ACGGCGGCGGGTATCTGTCGAATGTCCGCTATCGCCCCGACACCACCACGTACCCGCTCACGCTCACGCACCACTTCGCACCTGGCGCGATCACCGACGGCTGGACGATCTCCGAAAAGTTCCCGGTGACGCAAGCCGACCCCGACGTCTATCCGAAGGTCGCGACGCTGAAATGGGAACCGGTGAGGGCCGAGCGCGAGGGCATCGTGCTGATCGCCCGCTACCGAAAGGATCCCAGAGTTGAAGGCCCGAGGCGTTTGCGGGACGAACCCGCGCATCCATTGCCGGGCACCGCCGTCGTCTACGCGCGCACCACGATCGCCGCCGATCGCGACGAGACGCGCAAGATGTGGATCGGCTACAGCGACGGTGTTGTGGTCTACGTGAATGGACAACCACTGTACGCTGGCCGGAACTCGATGTACTACCGCTTCCCTGGCCAGATCGGATGGTTCTACCCCTACGCCGACGCCGTCTTCCTCCCACTCAAGAAGGGCCCGAACGAACTGCTGCTAGCGGTGAGCGAGAACACCGCGGGCTGGGGCTTCATGTGCCGGTTCGACAAGCCCTGACATCGGCCGGCCCGATTGGATCAGCACCGCACGGCTGTGTCACTGGTAGGGCCAGTCTCGACCGGCCCCTACGGATGCCAGCAATACCACCACCCCATCTCATGCCGAAGCCCCACCGCATATCGTTCACGGCATGCCCGCCCGCCTCGGCACCGCCCTTGTCCTCACCGAACCCGAAATCCGCGAGCTGCTGACCCCAGCGGCCTGCATCACCGCCGTCGAGAACGCCTTCACCTCATACGCTCGCGGGCAGGCCGAGCTTCCGAACGTCATCCATCTCGACATCCCGGACGCACAGGGGGAAATCCACATCAAGGCGGGCTACCTTCACGCCGCCCCCTGGTACGCCGTCAAATTCGCCTCGGGCTTTCCCGGTAATCCAGCCCTCGGCCTCCCCGCCAACGGCGGCATCGTCGTCGTCTTCGACGCCCGCACTGGCGCGCTTGCCGCGATCCTGCTGGATAACGGCTACATCACCGACCTCCGCACTGCCGCTGCTGGCGCCGTGGCCGCCAAGTACCTCGCCCGGCAGTCCATCCACACCGTCGGCATCATCGGCACCGGCGCCCAGGCGCGATACCAGATCCAGCTCCTCGCCCACGTCCGCGCGTTTGACACGGTCAAGATCTGGGGCCGCCGCGGTGACGCCGCCGCCACCTGCGCCGCCGACGTCGCCGCCACCGGAGTCCACGCGGTCGTCGCCCACACACTCGAGGAAGCCGTCACCGGATCCGACGTCGTCATCACCGTCACCGCCAGCCGCGCCCCACTCGTACGTGCTGCCTGGGTGAAGCCTGGCAGCTTGGTCATTGCCGTCGGCTCCGACGGCCCGGACAAACGGGAGCTGGAAGTTGACGTCCTCGCGCTCGCCGATCTCGTCGTCGCCGACAGTCTTGCCCAATGCCGCCGGCTGGGTGAAATCCACCACGCACTCGATGCCGGCGTCCTGCCAGAATCGCGGATCACGGAACTCGGTGACATCACCGGCGGCCAATCCCCCGGCCGCACGTCCGACTCGGACATCATCGTCTGCGACTTGACCGGTGTCGGCGTCCAGGACGTCTGCCGCCGCATCAGTCGTGATGGAACAGATTCGCTCAACAACACACAATGTCTAAGAAGCGCAACGCAGCCGCCGCCGCCACACCCGCCACCACGCCACTCCCCGCGACGATCGATTCGCCCCGCGGCGGTCTTCTCGCCGCCGCGGCGCTCTACGCCGTCGTGACGATGATCTTCGCCTACCCCGCACTGACTGGCGGCTTCCTCGTCTCTCAAACGTCCGACCAGTACATCGGCGGATACGCCGTCCGCACATTCGGCGCCGCGCTCTGGCACGCCACGGGCCACCTTCCACAATGGAACCCGTACCTCTTCGGCGGCATGCCGTTCATTGGCTCCGTCAACGGCGACACGTTCTATCCGCCTGCCATCCTCCTCCGCATCATCGCACGTCCCGATGTCGCGGTCACGTGGCTCTTCATCGTCCACGAGTTCCTCGCCGGTCTCTTCACGTACGTCTTCCTCCGCGCGCTCGGCATGAGCTTCATCGGCGCGCTCGTCGGCGGCCTCGCCTACATGATGGGTGGCCCGATCGCATCCTATGTCTCGCCGGGCCACGACGGGAAGCTCTACGTCAGCGCGCTCTTCCCACTCATGGGCTGGACGCTGGTCCGCGGCCTCCGCGATGGCCGTGCCTGGGCATGGCCCACGCTCGCGCTCATCACCGGACTCGGCATCCTCACCCCGCACCCGCAGCTCATGCAGTACTCGCTCGTCGGCGCGGGCGCCATCGGTCTCTATCTCGCGTTCTGGGCGCCCGAAACGCGCGGCACTCCGCAGCCGGTCATGATCCGCCGCCTCGCTCTCGCATTGGGCGCGGTCGCCCTCGGCCTTCTGATGGGCGCGATCCAATTCGCGCCAGTCCTCGAATACATCAAGTATTCGCCCCGCGCGGGCGGCGGCCAGGCCGGTGCTGGCGGCTACGCGTGGTCCGGCTCATACTCGATGCCGCCCGAGGAACTGTTCGGCGCGTACCTCCCGGAGTTCTTCGGCATCCTCGATCGCTACTGGGGCCGCACGGGTATCCACTTCCAATCCGACTACCTCGGCGCCGCCGTCCTCATGCTCTCCGGCGCGTCGTTCTTCTCACGCCGCCGAGCCGAACGTTGGTTCTGGATCACAGTCGGCCTGATCTCGCTTCTGTGGACGCTCGGCAGCTACACGCCGTTCTTCCACCTGGTCTACGCGCTCGTCCCGGGGACGAAATTCTTCCGCGCGCCCTCGACGATCTTCTTCCTCGACCGCCTTCGCGATCGCGGCACTCGCCGGCCAGGGCGCCGAAGCCGCCATCGAAGGGCGCGTACGCTCCAGCGTATCTCATCGCCTGCGGTGCGTTCGCCGCACTGATCGCCCTCCTCGCCGGCGGAGGGGGCCTCACCAATGTCGCCGCCGCACTCGCCTCACCCGACGCCTACGGCGACGTGCTCTCCAATGCCTCCGCCGTCACATTCGGCGCCGTGCGCGCGCTGATCGCGGTCGCCGCGACCGCCACGATCATCGTTCTGATGGCGCGCGGGAAGCTGACCGGCGTCGCCGGCGGCTGGGCGCTCGTCGCCGTGATCGCACTCGATCTCTGGAGCGAAGAGCGGCAGTACTGGAAATGGTCCCCGCCCGCGTCAATCACCTACGCGTCGAACCCGGCGATCGACTCCGCACTCGCCCAGCGCGAACCCGGCCGAGTGCTGACGCTGCCCACGAACCACACAGTGCCCGGCGATGTGGAGCTCGAGTACGATGGCCTGATGATTCACAGATGCGGCAAGTCACCGGCTACCACAGCAATGAATTGCGCCGCTACGACGTCCTGATCGATAAAGACGATCACGCGCGCCGAGCATTCACACCGCAGATCTGGGCATTGCTCAACGTCCGTTTTCTCTACACGGATCTCGACTCGCTGCCGATGCCGGGTGCCCGGCGGATCGTCGGCCCGGTCCGCGATGTCGCGGGCTCGATGGTGTCGCTGTATCGGTTACCCGGCGATAATCCGGCCGCATGGGTCGTCCCGCTCGCGATCAAGGCGACCGACGACCAGACGCTCGCGACGATACTGGATTCACGCTTCCCGCCGCGCGTCGCCGCGCTCTTCGACACCGCGGCCCGAGTCCCCGTCACGAGTCCCGCGCCGGCAACGCTGCCGCCACCATTGGATTTGACCGCGAAGGTGACGCGCTACGAGCCGGGGCACATCACCGTCGTACTGAGCGCACCAGCACCTGCGAGATCGACATTAGTGGTTTCAGAGAATGACTACCCGGGGTGGTCCGCGACCGTGGACGGCCATCCTGCCGTGGCTGCTCGCGTGGACTACACACTGATCGGAGTGCCCCTCCCAGCCGGCGCCCACTCGATCGACCTGACCTACGAAGACCCAATGGCGACCACCGGGGTGACGATCACCGGCATCACCTTCGCCGCCGCGCTCGCCTGGCTCGCCTTCTCTCACCTCCGCCGCAATACCAGCCTCAACGACGACTAGCCTCCTTCCCTCATTCAACGGACTCCTCTCTAGTAGTGGCCCTTCGTCCTTGACTCTCCCGCCAACCCCACCACAATTAGGGAAGGGAAGCAGCAGGAGAGGCGACCCATGGACAAGGCACGGACTCACAGCGCCCTGGTATTGGCGCTGAGCGTACTCCTCACGTGCGTGTTCCTCGTGGCCGGGATCCCCAAGATCACCGGTAGCGCCCCGCTCTGGCTTCAAGCGGCCGCGATGCGCGGCTTCCCAGGCTGGATCCGCACGGTAGTAGGCGTCGTCGAAGTCGTGAGTGCGATCGCGCTCCTCATCCCCGGCGTCGCCATCTACGCCGCGCTCGGACTCGCACTCCTCATGATCCCCGCCGCCATCACGCAGCAAATGAGCGGCGAGCCCGGTGTCCTGATCCCGCTCGTGCTCCTCGTGCTGCTTCTGACGGTCGCGTGGCGCCGCGATCCCGCGACGACCCGCGCACTCTATCGCTCGATTACCAATACCTCGCACCCCATACTACGCGAAGGGGCCTTTGCTGGTCTCATCGGCGCGAGCTGCGTCGCCGTCTGGTTCTTCTTCATCGACATCCTGGGCGCTCACCCACTCTTCACGCCCACGACGCTTGGCCGCGCGCTGATTACGGTCGTGCACCCAGCGGCCATGGACGACATGCCATTCCTCTATGTCGTGAGCTACACCGTGTTTCACTACGTGGCGTTCATCTTCGTCGGCATCGCGGCCGCCGCCACCGCCGCCTGGGCCAGCGAAGAGCCCGCGATCCTGCTGGGCTTCGTGATGCTGTTCGCGGCCTTTGAGGTCGGCTTCTACGGCTTCGTCGCCCTCCTGCAGCACGCATCCGCACTCGGTGCCCTCGCGTGGTACCAGGTGATGATCGGTAACATCATCGCCGCCGTGGCCATGGGGATGTACATCTGGCGTGCCCACCCCCGGCTGCACGAACAATTCGTCCACGCCCTCGATCCGGGCTGACGACCGTCCCACAAACCGAAGCACCTTTGCCCGACGGCTGGTGAGTGGCTACACTTTCCCGTTGAGGTCGTTTTTGCGACGGCCGTCGCGCTCTGTCCTACTGCAGGTGGATCGCGATCGCGATGAGTAGCGACACGACGCCGAAGCCCGCGACGATCAGAGTCGGCCGCACGGCGACCCGGATGTAATCCTCGAAGCGGATGCTCGCCGCCGCGAGAATCGCCATCAGCCCGCCGTTCGTCGGGGTGACGAGCTCGCACAGTCCCGCGCCGAACTGGTACGCCAGCACCGTGACCTGGCGGGACAGTCCGATCAGATCGGATACCGGCACGAGCACCGGCAACGTCAGCACGGCATCCCCGCTGACGGTCGGCACCGGCACGTGCACGATCGCCTGCATCGCCATCATCGCAATCGCCGACGCACCAGCGGGTAGCGAGCCAAGCGGCTCCGCCAGTCCGTGCACGACGGTATCGATGATGTGGCCTTCGGTCATCACCACGGAGATCGACCGTGCCACGCCGATGAGAATCGCCGCGAAGGTGATCGTGCGGAATCCGTCGATGAACGCGTCCGCTGTCCCCTCGATCCCCAACCCACCGGCCAGGCCCGCGGCCACGCCCATCACGAAGAACAGCCCGGCTTCCTGGTCGAAATCCCATCCCTTGCTCATTACGCCCCACACGAACACGCCAAAGGACAGCAGCACGATCCCGATCACGACACCGACACGTCCGCGCGTCATGCGCGCCGCGACGGGCGCCGTCGTCTTCGGATCCACCGGCCGGCGTGTCCGGCGCGCATACCGGATGGTCGCCCCGATCCACAGCGCGAGCGCGACCGCGAGAGTCACCGTCCGGAACACCCCGCCGGATCCCTGCGGGAGATGCGCGACCTTCTGCGCGATCAGCACCTGAAACGGATTGATCGGGCTGAACGCCGACCCGACCGCGGCGGCGCCCACGCTCATCATCACGGCCGTCATCGCGTCGAAGCCGAGTCGTTCGGTGAGCACGAGCAGGGCCGGGATGAGCGCGATGATCTCTTCCTGCATGTTCTCGAGCGCACCACCGGCCGCGAACGCGAGCGACACCAGCGGGATCGCGAGGATGCCGAAGTCACCCAGGCGCCGCACCAGCCAGTCGATCCCGTCGTGCAGCGCGCCGGTCTTGTCCACCACGCCGAACGCGCCACCGACGACAAAGACGAAGAATACGACGGCCGCCGCGTCGATCATCCCCCGCGGGATCGCCACCGCCGCGCCGAACAGACCGACGGGATCGGCCGCGACGCGATGAAACGTCCCGCTCACGACGACGGACCGCCCGGTCGCCGGATCGCTCCGGCGGTCGTACTCGCCGGCCGGGATGACGTAGGTGAGAGCCGCCGCGATGATGGTACAGCCTACGAGCAGAGTGAGCGGGTTCGGCACCCGGAACCCGCGCATCACGCTCGCTCCTCTCTACCGCGGTGCGCCGCCTGCCCCGTCGGGCATCTGCATCTGCGTGTATCCCGCCGGCGGCGTGAACGCATCGGCACTCACCGGCGAGCGATCGACCTTCGTGACCTCCATGCTGAACAGCGGCTTCCCCTCGCTCGTGGTCACGATCTTCATGATACCGTTGCCGGGTCCGACGGCTGCGCGCACTTGTGCCATCTCGCCTCCAGCGCCTGACCGGCCGCCCATGCTCGACCACGCCGCCGGATCGAACCCGACGCCTTTGGCGACGCACATGTCGCCTTCCTGCAGCACGCCATTCTTCGTGCCCGACACGTGCACCACCTGGCACGACACGCCCGCAACGGTCTCCGTGCGGCCGGTCTTGCTGAATGTGAACTTCACCCCGCTGTCGGCCCTGTTCTTCATCGCGTCCATCATGCTCTGCGGGATCACCATGTATTGCTTCTGCTGCGGCATGATCATCATCTCGGTGTGCGCGTCACCGTCCATCACGACCTCACCCGCATGGGTGGGGTTCGCGGGGTCACTGACCGCCATCCGCAGCTTGTTGCCCTTGGTGGTCGAGACCATGGTCATGGTGGTGCCATGCTCGGCTTGCATCTGAAACGTCAGCGTGCCTTCGAATCCTGTAGTCTGCGCCCCAGCGCGTGAGACGCCAGCCGCTGACACTCCAAGGACGATGACGGACGCGAGACTCCACACGTGTCGCATGCGCGCGCGCTCCTCAGGCAAGACGATGGGGGGTATGTGCCCGCGTCGCTCGTGCACTAGTGCTTCGTGCCCGCGGCGGGCATCCCACCCATCTGAGATCGTCGTGTAATCGGCTGGCGGGGTGAAGATCTCATCACTGGGCGACGATCGGTCGATTTTCGTCACTTCGAGAACGAACTCCTGCTTGCCGTCTTTCGTGGATGTCGATCTTGAGGACGCCGTTTCCCGGGCCAATCGCGTCGCGAATGGCGTCCATGTTGGCGTGACCGGGCGCCTGGCCGCCGCCCATCTGCGACCATGTCCCGGGGTTGAACCCAACGCCTTTCGCGACGCACACGTCGCCCTCGACGGTCTTGCCATCGTTCGCCGTCCCGGTGCCGTGAATCACTTCGCAGCTCACGCCGGCGACCGTCTCCGTGCGGCCGGTCTTTGTGAAGCTGAACTTCGGCGGTGTGCCCACATCAGCGGCGCCGTTTCCGCCCATTCCCATGCCACCACCCATTCTTGCCCATCGCGCCAACCATGCTCTCCGGCATCGTGATGTATTTCTTCTGCGACGGCAGCAGGATCGTGCGCGTGTGCGCCCCAGCGTCGATCACGAACGCGGCTTGCCGCGCGGGATTCGCCGGATCGGCCACGTCCACGCGGACCTTCTTGCCCTTGGTCGCCGTGACCAGGGTGGCTGTCTTGCCGTTCTCGCTGTGCATCACATAGGTCAGCGTGCCGTCAAACGTCGTTCCTTGCGCCGCCGCCCCCCGCGCGCCCAGCATCGCGGTTCCAAGCGCGACAATCGTCGCTGTGCTCCAAACTGTTCGCATGCGCGCATTCCTCTGGCAGACGGTCAATGGAAGTGGACCCCGCTCGCGATCTCGACGAGTTGCACGGATCCGGCGGGGTGAAGCATCAGCCTATTCGCCCCCCAACGCCAGAGGCACGGCCGGGGCTCAAAACAGTGACGGCAATACGTACCTGCCCCCACCCGTGGTCACGATCACGAGGCACATGAGCACGTAGCCCAGGTCATAGCTCCACCCCTGGTTGTCCTTGCCCCAGAAGCCGGTATGCCAGTCCAGCATCTTCTTCTTGATCGCGCCAAACATGATGAGGATGAGCCCCATTGCCGCCAGCTGGGCTAAGACGCCGGTCAGGACCCCCAATCCGCCCAGCACCTCCGCCGTCCCGACAAACCGCATGAGCCCGGGGGTCACGTCATTCTGCTTCCCTTTGGCTACCGGATCCCGGAGTTGGGGCCATCCGCTGGTGATGTACACGGCGGCGATCATGAATCGGATGAGCAGCAGCGTGATGTCGTTGTAGTCGAGGAGTCTCGGGAAAATGATCGTCACTATCGCTCCGAGCGGAATGGTGAGCGGCAATAATGCGTTCACTGGCCCAGGATCGCCATAACTGGTGGCTTGACAGGAATAACTATCATTGACAGGGATAAAATAGCGGGCAAAATTCACTGTCCAGTTACGACGGCTCCTCTCTCACGCAACATCTTTATGCCCTCCGGCTGCGCTGTCATCGAATCAACGGATGAGGCCGCTACGGTCATGGATCCGGTCCGGCTCCGGATCCTCGCCCTGCTCCGCCAGCCCGACTCCGCCGCGAGCGTCGCCCGCTCCCTGGGCCTCCCCAGGCAACGCGTCGGCTACCACATCCGCGCGCTCCAGCAAGCCGGCCTCATCCGTTCAGTCGGAGAACGCCGCAGCAGCAACTACATCGAACACCTTCTCCAGGCCTCGGCCGAGTACTACGCGATCTCCCCGCGGGCACTCGGGGCGGCGAGCGTCACCCACGCCGAGCCCACCACCGTCCGCGATCGCTTCTCGAGCGATGCCCTCATCATCGCCTCGAGCCGCACGATCGCCGCCGTCAGCACCCTCCGGCACCTCGCCGCCACCACCGGCCGCGCGCTTCCCACACTCGCGCTCGAAGCCAACGTCCGCTTCGCGTCACCCGAAGACCAGCGCGCCTTCGCCGACGAGCTCATGGACTCATTCGCCGCGCTCGTCGCCAAATACCATGACGCCGATTCTCCACGAGGCCGCCCCTTCCGTGTCGCGATCGCCGGCCACCCCGCGATTCAGACATAATTAGCGTCATCGCCGCCCGGTTTTTCTCTACTCTCTCTCCGATCGTGTCATGCCCACGCTAGGCACAGACGTGCAGATCCAGGTGTTCTCGGATCCCTCGCACACCCACCCGGACTCACGGCTCCCCTTCGCCTTCGAAGACTGGGACCGCCACGCCCGCACTGAACTGCACCCCACCGCCTATGCCTACGTCGCGAGCGGCTCGGGCGGCGGCGACACCATGCGCGCCAACCGCGACGCACTCCTTCGCCACCACATCTGGCCCCGCGTCGCTCTCGATGTCGGCGATCGCGACATTTCCACCACCGTCCTCGGCACCCATTCCTCCGCGCCCTTCTTCCTCGCACCCGTCGGCGTCCAGGGCATCATCCACCCGCAAGGCGAGCGCGCCACCGCCGCAGCGGCCGCCGCGATGCGCGTCCCGTTCACACTGAGCACCGTCTCCTCCGTCACGCTCGAGGAAGTCGCGACCACCATGGGCGACGCCCCACGATGGTTCCAGCTCTACGCCGGCCGGAGTCACGAGGTCATCACGAGCATGGTGCGCCGAGCGGAGGCCGCCGGCTACAGCGCGCTGGTGCTCACGCTCGACACGACGATGCTCGGCTGGCGCGAAGCCGACCTCACCAACGCCTATCTCCCATTCCTGAACGGCGACGGCCTCGCGAATTACGTCTCCGACCCCGCGTTCCTCGCCCGCCTCGCCAAACCGCCCACGGATGACATGCCTGCCGCGATCGCCGAATGGCTGCGCATCTTCGTCAACCCCGCGTTCGGCTGGAAGGACGTGGACTTCATCCGCGGCATCACCAAGCTGCCATTTCTCCTCAAAGGCATCATGCACCCAGCCGATGCGGAGCTGGCCATCCAGCACGGCGCGGATGGCATCATCGTCTCCAACCACGGCGGCCGGCAGGTCGATGGCGCCATCGGCGCCGCCGACGCGCTCCCGGTCATCGCGAAGGCCGTGCGCGGCCGCGTCCCCGTCCTTATGGACAGCGGCATCCGCCGTGGTGCCAATGTCCTCAAAGCCATCGCACTCGGCGCCGCCGCGGTCATGATCGGCCGGCCCTACGCCTTCGGCCTCGCCGTCGCCGGAGAAGCTGGTGTCCGTCAGGTCATCCGCAACCTGCAAGCAGACACGGATCTCGAGATGGGCCTCTCCGGCTCGCGCTCGATCCGCGAGATCGGCCCATCCCTGCTCACCAGCACGGTCGCCTCATGACGAACCCGACACGCACCACCCCGAACGATACGCCCGCCATCGAGTCCTCCGGCGCGGTGAATCCCGTCCTCACCGATGTGCAGATCCAGCGCGTCGCCAAGCACGGTCACTGCCGCCCCGTCCGGGAAGGCGAGGTCCTCATGCACACCGGCGATCAGACGACGCGCATCTTCGTCGTGATCTCCGGCCAGATCACGGTCACCCGCACGAGGGATCAGCTCGGGGCCAGCTCGAGCGACGCCGCCGATGACAACGCCAATGACAAAGAGGTGATCATCGTCTTCGGCCCCGGCCAGTTCAACGGCGAGGTCACCATCCTCTCCGGCCGGCGCGGCTTCGTGGAGATCGTCGCCACTAAAGCCGGCGAGGTCATCGAGCTGGAACGCGAGCAGCTCCTCGATCTCGTGCAGACGGACAGTGAGCTGAGTGAGATCATGATGCGCGCGTTCATCCTGCGGCGCGTCGAGCTGATCTCGCACCGATTCGGCAATGTCGTCCTCGTGGGCTCCAGCCACACGTCGGAAACGCTCCGCATCAAGGAGTTCCTGACCCGCAACAGTCACCCCTTCACGTCGATCGACCTCGACGCGCATCCGGATGTTCAGGAGGTGCTCGACCGCTTCCACGTCACGATCGCCGACACGCCGGTCGTGATCTGCCGCGGCGAATCCGTCCTCCGCAATCCGTCCAATCAGGAAATCGCCGCCTGCCTCGGCTTCAACGACGCCATCGACGACTCGCAGGTGCGCGACCTGCTCGTCATCGGCGCCGGTCCGGCCGGCCTCGCCGCCGCGGTCTACGCCGCGTCCGAAGGGCTCGACGTCCTCGTCATCGAACCCAACTCGCCTGGCGGCCAGGCCGGCTCGACATCCAAGATCGAGAATTACCTGGGCTTCCCAACCGGTATATCCGGCCAGGAGCTCGCGGGCCGCGCCTACGCGCAAACGCAGAAGTTCGGCGCGGAAATCCTGATCGCGCAGGGCGCGAGCAAGTTGCTGTGCGATCGCGTGCCCTACGTGGTCGAAACGAATGCCGGCACCCGCGTCTCCGCCCGCGCGGTCGTCATCGCCACCGGCGCGGAGTACCGTCGGCTGCCGCTCGAGAACATCTCGCGTCTCGATGGCTTCGGGGTCTATTACAGCGCGACCGCGGTCGAAGCACAACTCTGTCGTGACTCCGAGGTCATCATCGTCGGCGGCGGCAACTCCGCCGGCCAGGCCGCGGTCTATCTGTCGCAAACCGCCGACCAGGTCCACGTGTTCATCCGGTCGGACGGCCTCGCGGCCAGCATGTCGCGCTACTTGATACGACGCATCGAGGAAACGCCCAACATCACGCTGCACACCCACACCGAGATCGTCGGCTTCGAGGGAAAGGACCACCTCGAACGCGTGCAATGGCGCGACAACCGCACCGGCAAGACGGAGGAGAAGGATATCTCGAATGTCTTCGTGATGACCGGCGCCACGCCAAATACCGGTTGGCTCAATGGATGCATCGCGCTCGACGAGCATGGATTCATCAAGACCGGCCCCGCACTCACGGTCGAGGATCTCCGCGTGGCCCGCTGGCCCCAGGGCCGCGCGCCATTTCTGCTCGAGACGAGCCTCCCGGGCGTCTTCGCCACGGGCGATGTGCGCTCCGGCAGTGTCAAGCGCGTCGCGTCAGCGGTGGGCGACGGCTCGATCTCCGTCAGCTTCGTCCACCAGGTGCTCGCTCAACAGGGCGCGGTAGCGGGCCGAGGCTAACCGCGCATCGGTTGTTGCTTCTACTCTCTGGGTCCTATTTGTTCTTGAGCGACGCCATATCGATCACAAAGCGATACTTCACGTCGCTCTTCAACACCCGCTCGTACGCTTCATTGATCTGCTGGATGGGAATCATCTCGATATCCGAGACGATCCCGTGCTCAGCGCAGTAGTCCAGCATCTCCTGGGTCTGCGCGATCCCGCCGATCGCCGATCCCGCCAGCGACCGCCGCTTCCCCAGCAGTGAGAACGCCGCCACCGGTGCCGGGTGCTCCGGCGCGCCGACGAGCACCATCGTGCCGTTCCGGCGGAGGAGCCGGAGGTACGGGTTGAGGTCGTGGTCCGCGGACACGGTGTCGATCAGGAAATGGAACGTGCCCTCGAGCGGCTCCAGCACGTCCATGTCCCGCGTCATCACGACTTCGTGGGCGCCGAGCCGCCGCGCGTCGGCTTCTTTGCCGGGCGAGGTCGTGAATTGCGTCACGTGCGCGCCAAACGCATGCGCGAACTTGAGTGCCATGTGACCGAGCCCGCCCAATCCGATCACGCCCACGCGCTGCCCGGGGCGCACGTTCCAGTGCTTCATCGGCGAATACGTGGTGATCCCGGCGCACAGCAGCGGCGCCGTCGCCGCGAGATCGAGCTTGGGGCTGATCTTCAGCACGAACGCTTCGTCCACCACGACGTGGTCGGAATACCCACCGTACGTCGGCGTCCCGTCTTTAAAGCGGCCGTTGTAGGTAAAGACCGTCTCCCCACGCTCGCAGTACTGCTCTTCGCCCTCCCGGCAGCTCCCGCATTCCCGGCAGGAATCCACCATGCACCCGACGCCGGCCAGATCGCCGACTTTGAATTTCGTGACGCCGGCCCCAATGTGGGTCACGCGCCCCACGATCTCGTGTCCGGGCACCATCGGGTAGATCGACCCACCCCACTCGTCACGCGCCTGATGGATGTCGGAATGACAGACGCCCGAGAACAGGATCTCAATGCGTACATCCTTTGGTCCCGGTTCCCGTCGCTCGAACTGAAAGGGTCCGAGCTTGCTCTTGGGGCTATCGGTGGCATATCCAGTGGCGTGACTCACAGCAGTTATCTCGAGTGGCAATGGGGTGAAGGGCCGAATCGCCGGCCGGGCGCCGCACGACGAATCTTCCGGTGCGGACGCTCGTAGTAACGTAAACTCCCTCTGTCAGACGCCCCCGTCCCTCCCGCGGAGATCGCCTCGTGCGGCGTCAGCGCCTCCTGGCACTGTTTTGTGGGACTCTGATCCCGCTCAGCCCTGCGGTCGGCCAAACGACGGCCACCGACTCCGCGCCACTACTCCGCACCGGTATCACCGGGGTGAAGCATGCCACCGGGCTCGCGGACCCGACGTTCGTGCTCAGTCTCCGTGCCGTGGAGCGCGTCGTGCTCGACGCGGCCGCCGCTCCCGTCAGCGCCCCGCATATCGACTCGCTGCTCCAGGGCGCTCCAGTCTCGCGCGCCGACCTCGTCACACTCGGCATCCTCCGCCCGCGAGGCGCGCTCTACGCCATCGCCTACCTCGTCCTCACCGCCGATGATCAGCGCGCTATCTACGCGGCATCGCAGACCTACGGCCCGTCGCTCGCTCGGGCGTACGAATCCCATCGCGCCGACTTTGATCGGCTCTTCACCATGTACCATCGAGCCGCGCTCCGCCCCGATCTGGCGTTCGCGGTTGTTGCGGGGATGTCGCTCAACTGGGATGGCCTGAAGCTCACCACGGAGATGCACTACCGCGTCGCTCCGACCCACTACCCGAACGGCGACGCGTACCTGTTTCACTCCAACCAGCCCGGCGCCAACAATCCTGGCGATGGCATCTACTCGGAGAGCCACAGTCTCCCGGGCCCGGAGATGACGTTCACCACATTCGGCGACGGACCGTCGATTCCTCGCCTGCACGGCATCCCGGATGTCTTCGAGGGCCCGGCCGAGGATGGCCTCGCCTACCTGAAAAGCGACGCTGCGGCCTACGGCGCGGTGCAGGGCGAGCTCATCGCCTATATCGAGGAGGCAACTGCTGATGCGGGGCGCATCATGACAGCGCTGGCCGCGGCGCCACTCACGGAGCCGGCATTGCGCGCGCGCGTCCCGATCTCGGCCACTCGCTTCGACGCCTCGCTCACGTTTCTCGAAGCACTGGAGTACATCAGGAAGACAGGCGACACCTACGACGTCGCGGTACCGGTGCTCACGTCACGCGACAAGCCAATGCTCGATTCCGCGCTGGCCCTGAGCCGCCGCATCATGACCGAGTGGCTCGCGGCGAGCCATCCGTCGATGGAACACGACCTCTCGGGCCTCTCCTCCGTCCGCGACGGCCTCCCTTTCGCCGCCCCATTCAGCGAGATCTGGCACTACGTCTTCGGCATGGCCACAAAGACACTCGCCGCCGACAATTTCTTCGCCGACCCGCGATCGCAGACCCACAGCGCCAGAGGCTACGTCCCCCTCGTGTGGGCGACGTCCCTCTACCATCTCTAGACCGTTATTGAGGTTTCTACTTTCTCCTGTCTACGCCAATCTGCCTGGTCACCGAATCGACACTTGCGGCCGACTCGGTGAGAAACGCCGGCATTCGCCGGTACGTCACGAGATCCTGGTAGATGCGATCCGGTTGCGCATCGTTGAGCGCGAGCCCGGCCAGGTACTGTGGCCGCAGATTGCTGTCCCGATTGATCTCCGCATTGCGTCATTGGATCGTCACGAGCCATTGTCACCACCCGTCGTCATTGACGGATCGTCACGACGCAGGCATCCGCCCCTCACGATACATTCCTCGGCATACTGGCGTCGCGCATCGGCGTCGAAGACATGAAGTGCGGCAAAGATCTCTCCGGCGAACTCCACGGCGCCGAGCCCGGACGCGGAGATGACGCCATCATCCGTGACGGCCAGCGATTCGGCATACTCGCCCCGCTCCCCAGCTCCCGGCGCATGCCGCTCGAGAAACGCCCGGCCGTTGCTGGTATGCCGGCGCCCCCGAAAAAGCCCTGCCCGCGCCGCCGCGATCGTCGCGCCGCAAATGACGGCGATCGGAACGCCTGCCGAGCGCATCTGCGCCAACACGGGATCGAGGAGGTCCGCCGGATAGCCGGACTCCCACGCGTCTCCGCCGGGAAGGATGATGATCTCGGTCTCCTGCGGCGAGAGATCGGCGAGCGTCCGGTCCGGAACGACCCGCAACCCGCCCATGGACATCACCGGCATGAGATCGCACCCCGACCGTCGTCACGGTCCTGCCGCCCCACCGGCGCAGCCCGGTGAGCACATACGCCGGCTCCCAATCCGCGAATCCATCAAACACGAGCAGCGCGACGACGCGCGCCATGTCATTCCCCCTTTACCCAGGCCCGAACCTTATCCATTGCCGTGGGCGCGCCGGGGTCGATCACGCGGACCTTGACGCTCGCCATGAACGCTCCGCCTGTGATCCGGACCAGTGGCGCATCCGGTGATGGATGCCGCGCCGACTTTCGCTTGACCGAGAACTCACCCATGAACGGGATGCCGTCGCACTCGAGCCGCAGGTTGTGCGGCACCGTGATCTCGATGTTGCCCATGAACGCGCGCACCTGGATCTCGGACGTCCCGGCGCCCAGCTGCACGTGCCGCAGATCCAGCTTGACCTCACCCATGATCGCGAGCGCGCGAAAAAGCCTGGGCAATGCCCACGTGCCATTCCGGGTGGTATTCGACAGGCACGCGATCACGCCTTGCCGGTCGGGAACGTGTTCGTCGGGCATGACCAGCGGGCCGCCTTCATACGGTACAACCGGCCCAGCGGGGACGGACCCCGGCGGAATCGGAACGGTCATTGGTTGCGGGCTCTCCTGATCATGCGCTTGATCATGCGCTGTGTCTCCGGTGCACGCGACGATGTGAGCTAACCCCGTTGGCGTGAGTGCGCCAGACCGCCGCCGCCACGCGCGGAGACGGGGCGACGCTGCCATTCGGGTCAGGGTTGTGCGCCCGGCGAGGGGCCCAACACCACTGTCAACATTAGAGACTTCTCATTTTAGCGGGCGCGACAGTAGGTTGCGTTACGGATGAGTTCGGCCACCTGTAGCGCCCGCCTCTCGCCTGGAAGGATCGTCACCCAGCCCGTCGCGCCCATCACATTGGCGCGCACAGTTGGCGGGTCGCGAATGCGGGCTTTTTTGCCCAAATCACTCTCAGCATGCGGCGCGCGTGCACGAACACGAACATATGTAAGCAGATGTTCCTGCCATCAGATTAAGACTAACTGGCCTAATCAGTTACGTCGTTCACATGAAGTTATTCCAAGTAATACGCAAGTTGCGGACGCTTTAAGCGGTTCAGTTTAGCTCAACTCGCTCTCCTGGAGATCTGATGAAGTCCCGCCGCGTGTATCTGCTCGGAGTCATGCTGATCGGCGCCGCAGTCACCGCGGCGTGCAGCCCCGATACCATCACCGCCGGCGTCGGGACGAAGCAGCTCGCGCAAGTCCTCGATAGCGCCTTTCGCGCGGACTCCCTGGCCGGTCTCCACTTCGCTCCGAAGTCCATCGCCGAAGAGGAGGTCGCGTACCTGGCGGACCGCGGGCTGCAGCCGGTTATCGTCACCGTCACCACGGACAACGGCCCGCTCGCGATGTGGATGCTCGCCGGCACAGCGGTCGATACCAACGCGGCCGGCGCGATCGCGGACTCACTGTCCGTCGTCTTCGGGTGGACGCCCGACTACCAGACGTGGCTGATCTTCGTGACCCAGCAATACACGGGCAACGGCGTCCCGGTCGCGATGCCGGCCGGAAGCCTCCAGACGATGTCGCCACCCACCCGCTCCCTCGCGTCGTTGACCCGCGCGTTGGCCGCGTCCATCACCACAACGGATCACCACCGCACCCACGCCGCGCTCGCCATTGATTCACTCGGCGGCGCATGGCTCGGCTTCCTCTGGCAACACGGCACCACGGTCAGCCAGGACTCGGCAGCCGGCATCGTCTCCTGGTATGAAGCCCCCGGAGGCTGCACCTGGCTCGGCATCCCACTGGCCCGCTTCAAGTCCGACTCCGCAGCCGCATGCGCTCGAGCCACGTACAACGTGCAGCTCGCCCTCCGAAACGCGGGGACAATCCCTTCACTCACGCAGGTGACGCTCCCCGCGCAGCCCATCCCGGCCATGCGGTTTGTGGACATGAACTTCTAGGTACTGGCATTTAACCACCAATCCCTGATTCCTCTCTGGCGCAGGAGTCTGTCCGGCAATATCATTGCTAGTAATGATTTACGGGGACCGCACTCGGCGTCCGCTCAAAGCGTAATGCAAAACGCGGAGAACCCGTTCTGGTACGGCGACACCGTCGCCCCGCTTGTAGCTCGCGACGCCGACGTCGCCGCCCTCGTCGACGCCCTCTGCAGCGCCGGCCGCGTGGTCCTCGGCGGCCCCCGTCACATTGGTAAGTCCGCGGTCCTCGCCACCGCCTGCGACAACGCCACCACCCTCGGGGTCGCGGTCCTCGCCTACGACGCCGAAGCTCACGAATCCGTCGAAGCGCTTGCCCGCGAGATCGCTTCCGGCGCCACCCGCACATTCGCCACGTCACTCGACCACGCCGGTGACATTGCCCGCCGGTTCTTCGCGCCGATCCGTGCCAGCGCATCCTACGACTTCACCACCCAACGCCTCACCATTCGGCGTCTCACCAACCCCCGCCCAACGCCGGCGACCCATCACCATCCTCACCGCGGTCCTCGATGGCATTGAGCAGCTCGCCGCCACGCACGGCCGCCCCACCGCCGTCGTCCTCGATGAGTTTCACGAGATCCTGACCGAAGGCGGCGACGACAGCGCCCAGGAGTTGCGATCAGCCATCGGCTCCCATCGCTTCACGGGCTACGTCTTCGCCACATCCCGCCTTCGCCTCCTCGACACGGCGCCGCTTGCGCACCTCGGCCGACTCCACCTCCTCAGTCCCATCCCGCGCAGCGACTTCCGCCCATTCATCCGCCACGGCCTGGCCTCGACCAGCGCGCAGATCGATGATGCCGCCATCGACCGCATCCTCGACGCCGCCGACGATGTCCCGCTCAATGTCCAATGGCTCGCCAGCCGCTGCTGGGACGACCTCCAGCTCAGCCCCGATCCCGCACTCCTTACCGCCGCCAGCGTCGATGCCGCCCTCGATCGCATTGTCGGCGAGCACTACCCGCACTACATGCTGATGTGGGCGAGTCTCACCAGCGCCCAGCGCCGCACGCTCAAAGCCGTTGCACTCGAACCCTCCACCGATTTCCGGATCACCGAGGTCGCGGGCTCAGCCGGCCTCGCACCCTCCACGATGCAGCGCACGCTCGCTGCACTCGACGAACGCGGCCTCATCCACTACGCCACGTCACAATCCGGTACGGGACGCGCGTCGTATTGGCGCCTGTCTGACCCCTTCTTCACACACTGGCTCGCACGAGCCCAAGCTTCTGTCTGACGCCGGATCGCCCATGACCACCAACCCGCTCTCTCCCGCACAGCCGCAGCGCGAAGCGCAGGTCCTCATCGCCGGCGCGGGCCCCACGGGCCTCGTCCTCGCGCTGATGCTCACGCGCCAGGGCGTCCGCGTCCGCATCGTCGATCCCGTGGCCCAACCCGGCACGACGTCGCGAGCCCTCGCCATCCAGGCCCGCACGCTCGAGTTCTATCAGCAGATCGGACTCGCCAACACAGTCGTCGAACGCGGCCGCCAGTTTGAGTCGGCCAATCTCTGGGTCGCGGGCCGCAAGGTCGCGCACATCGCCTTCGGCGCGATCGGCGCCGGCCTGAGTCCTTTCCCGCACCTCACGATCTTCCCGCAGGACCAGCACGAACGCCTCCTCACCGAGCAGCTCTCCGCCCTCGGCATCGAAGTCGAACGCGGCACGTCGGTCGCCAGCTTCGCCGGCGCCGGCGCCCGCATCCGCGTCCAGTTGGCCCGCGCCGGCGGCGCGGCCGAATCCTGTGACGTCATGTTCCTCGCGGGCTGCGACGGCGCCCACTCCACGGTGCGCGAAGGCATTGGGGCCACGTTCGAAGGCGGCACATACGCCCATACGTTCTATGTCGCCGACGTGGATGCCATCGGCGTCGCATCGGATGGCCAGCTCCACGTCGCGCTCGAAGCCACGGACTTCGCCGCCGTGTTTCCGATGAAAGGCGCCGGACACCTGCGTATCGTCGGCGCGGTGCGCCCCAATGCCAGCGCGAAGCAATCACCGCTCACCTGGGAGGACGTGGGCCACAAGGTCGTGTCCGACATCGGTCTCACCGTGAGCCAGGTCCGCTGGTTCTCGACGTACCGCGTCCACCACCGCGTCGCCAATTACTTCACCAAAGGCCAGGTCTTCCTGCTCGGCGACGCCGCGCATGTCCATAGCCCCGTCGGCGGGCAGGGGATGAACACCGGCATTGGCGACGCCGTGAACCTCGCCTGGAAACTCGCGGCGTTCATCCACGGCCAGGCCGATGCGCGCATCCTCGCCACCTACGAGCCGGAACGCATCGCCTTCGCGCGGCAGTTGGTACACACCACCGACCGCGCGTTCGAATTCGTCACCAACAGCAGCGCGCCCGTTCGCTGGCTGCGCCTCTACGTCATACCCATCGTCCTTCCGATCCTCGCGGCATTCACTGCGGTGCGCCGTTTCATGTTCCGCACAGTGTCGCAGATCGGCATCCACTATCCATCGAGTTGGCTGAGTGCCGGACAGGCGGGCCAGGTGCACGCCGGTGACCGCCTGCCCTGGGTCCCGCTCGGCGATGATGCGGATGCCGCCCCGGGTTTCCCCGGCCCCGGCAACTTCGCGCCGCTCGCATCGCTCGCCTGGCAGGTCCATGTCTACGGCGACGCCGCGGGCGCCCTCACCGAACGTTGCGCCGCGCGCGGCCTCGCCCTCCACGCATTCCCATGGCTTCCCGCGATGCACACGGCAGGCCTCGCCCGCGGCGCCGCGTACCTCATCCGGCCCGACGGCTATGTCGCCCTCGCCGATCCCACCGCCAGCCCCGATACGATGGAACGCTTCCTCAATGACCGGAATCTCCTCCGCCCGCCCTCGGCCGCCTAGGACATCCGCCTGAACGCTCCCCGCAGGACTCAGGGCCATTTATTGAGCCTGCCAGCGGCTGGCTACCCGGTGGGGCAGGGTGCACATTGGACGTCTCCAATGTCCGAGTGCACGGCGTGACGTCCCCCGATCAGCGCGAGCAATTGCAGGCCGCGCTCGGTGCGAAGCTCGCCATCGAACGGATCCTCGGACGTGGCGGCATGGCGACGGTGTATCTCGCCCGCGATCCGAAACACAATCGCTCGGTCGCGCTCAAGGTGTTGCACCCGGAGCTGGCCGCCACGCTTGGCCCCGAACGATTCCGCCGCGAGATCTCCCTCGCCGCCAAACTCCAGCACCCCCACATCCTCGGCGTTTACGACTCCGGCGAAACGCCCAGCGGGCAGCTCTGGTTCACGATGCCGTTCGTGGAAGGTGAAAGCCTCCGCGACCGGCTCCGCCGCGAACGCCAGCTGTCGGTCGAGGACACGCTCCGCATCGCCCGCGACATCGGGGGCGCGCTGGACTACGCGCACCGTGCCGGGTTCGTGCACCGCGACATCAAGCCGGAGAACATTCTCTTCTCCGGCGACCACGCGCTCCTCGCGGATTTTGGGGTTGCCCGGTCGATGGACCCGGCGACGGAACCGGGCGACGAGCGCCGGCACAGTGGTGAGACGCTGACACACACGGGCTTCGCGGTCGGCACGCCCGCGTACATGAGCCCTGAACAGGCGAGCGGCGACCGCACGCTCGACGCGCGGACCGACGAATACGCGCTCGCCGCGGTCGTCTACGAGATGCTCGCGGGCGAGACCCCGTACACGGCAAGCACGCCGCAGGCGATGATCGCGAAGATGATGGCCACGCAGGCCCCATCGATTCGCATCGTCCGTCGCGACGTCGCGCCCGGCATGGATACCGCGATCCGCAAAGCGCTCGCCGCGACGCCGGCCGCCCGCTATCCGACGGCCGGTGCGTTCGTGGCGGCCCTGGAGGCGGGAGCCGCGCAGGGAGGGCGGGAGCCGCGCGTCCCGCTCAAATGGCTCGCCGCGGCCGTGCTGGCGATCGCGCTGCTCGCTGGTGGCGGCTACTACTGGTATAGAACGAGCAGTGCCGCATCGGGCCCCGTGATGCTGGCGGTCCTGCCGTTCGACAACGTCGGCGACTCCGCCAACGCGTATTTCGCCGAGGGGATCACGGACGAGATCCGCAGCAAGCTGACGGGGCTGCCGGGGCTGCAGGTGATCGCCAGCGCGAGTTCCAACGATTACCGGCACACCCGGAAATCACCCCAGGAAATCGGGCGCGAGTTGGGGGTGCACTATCTGCTCGTGGGGCACGTGCAGTGGGACCGGCATTCCGGATCCTCGGGTGAGCCGCGGGTGCGCGTCGATCCCGAGCTGGTGCAGGTCGACGGGGCGCGGATTCCCACCGCCCGGTGGCAGCAGTCGATCGACGCACCGCTCGTCGATGTGTTCAAGGTTCAAGCTGACATCGCGACGGCGGTTGCCGAGCAGTTGCGGATCACGCTGGGCGCGGGTGACCGCGCGACCCTGGCCCAGCGGCCCACGCTCAACATGGATGCCTACGACGCGTTTCTCCGCGGCGAAGCGTACGATGAGGAGGGCAATGGCCCTAACTCCGAGCGCGCGGCGATTGCCGCCTATCAGGAAGCGGTCCACCTCGACTCGGGGTTTGCGCAGGCTTGGGCGAACCTGGCCTACGCGCATATCAACATCTATGGGAGCGGCAGCGCATCGGCCGAGGAGGGCGATTCGGCGTTGCGCGATGTGCGGCGGGCGCTCGCGATCCGTCCGGATCTGGCGGACGCGCACTCCACCATGAGCTACTACTATTCGGTGGTCGAGCGCGATTTTGTGAAGGCGCTCGGTGAAGCCCGGTCGGCTCACGCAGAAACAAATCCAAAGCTGCTCGACCAGCTCGGGTACGCCGAGGAACGATTGGGACAGTGGGATTCGACGGTGGCGAGCTTTCAGACCGCGGTCCAGCTCGATCCGAGAGACCCCGGCAATCAGGCCGACCTGGGATTCGCGCTCATGTACCTGCGCCGCTATCCCGCTGCGAAGGCGGCGCTCGACCGCGCGCGCGCCCTCAACCCTGGCGATCTCACCTATGTCGAATGGCGAGTGATGGCGTCGCTGGGCGAGGGCGACCTCGCCGGCGCGCAACAGGTGCTTCGCACCGTGCCCGCGACGGTGGACCAGACGTCGCTCGTCAGCGCCATAGCGCCGGAGCGTGGACAGGAATGGATACTGGACGACGCCCAGCGCCGGCTCCTGCTCACGCTGCGTCAGTCCGATTTCGACAATGACCGTCCGACGTGGGCGCTCACGCTCGCGCAAGCGTACAGCACTCTGGGCGACACACCGCGGTCCCGTGCATATGCCGACAGCGCCGTGGCGGCGTACACTGCGATGATCGCGAAGATGCCGGCCATTGCGGGTGTCTACAGCGGACTGGGTGTCGCGTATGCGTACGCTGGCCGATCCGCGGATGCGGTGAGGGCGGGCGAACGTGGCGTCGCCATGCAGCCGCTCGCGCGCGACGCGCGCGTAGGCGTCGTCTACCTGCACAACCTCGCATGCATTTATGCGATAACGAAACAGTCCGAGCGCGCGATCAATGTGCTCGACACACTGGTCAGCCATCCCGGTTACCTGTCGCCGGGGTGGATCCGTATCGATCCGACCTTTGCGTCCCTCCGTGGCAACCCGCGCTTCGACCGGCTCGTGAGCGCGCATCGGACCGATTCGGCGGGACAGTCCTCCCTACGGCGCGCGCGACGTGTCCCAGCACCAGCCTTCGCTGCCGAAGAACGGCATGGCGGCAGTCTGTGGCCGCCCGAGCTCGGCGGCGAGGAGCGCGATGCCCGCAGTGCCATGATAGAGGCTGTCCGGATGCGGGGGCGGGTCGGTGGCGGCGACTCGCGCCGCGCGCACCGCGAGCGCGATGGCGCGCCGGTACCACGACGCGTCGCCGGTGGCGCGATATCGCGCGAGCAGCGCGTAGGCCAATCCCCCCAACCCGCAACAAATGTTGGTGAGGGAGTCGGTCGCGTGTTCCCACGTGCTCCAGGCGGCGTCGGCCGGCAGTCATCGAAGGCCGGGTCGCCGGTGAGCTGTGCGGCGAGTGTCCAGAGGTGCCACGATCCCCGCGGTGCCGTTGCACCAGCCAGACAGGAAGGTGTCGTGTTCCGCGGACCGCGGATCGAGCGTGTGCGGCCACCGCATCCCGCGGCCCCATGGTTGTCCGTACGACGCCAGCTCCCGAAGCCGCCGGATCGTGTCCGCGGACAGTGGCTGGCGCGACACCGCGTACCAGCGGAGCGTGGCGAATAGCAGACCAGTCCAGCCGTGCGCGGCGCCCATGCTGGAGAATCCCGGCGCGTCGCACATCGCCGGCAGGGCCGCGGTGGCCTCCTCGATGGCTGCCATCGCGGCCGCGCCGTGCTCGGCCACCAGGCGTCGCGCGTACTCGTGCACCGGGGCGACGGCATCGAGCAGCAGCGCGCTCGCGATCAGCACACCCGTGTGGCCGAGCATCAGATCGAGGTTCATGCCATGGGCCGGAACGGGTGAGGCGCTGATGAACGCATCCACGGATTCGGCCAGCGTTTGGCGGTCGCCTGCGGCGTTGGCGATCAGGGCGCGAACGCAGTGGACACCGGCGATCGTGTGATACGGCGTGCTCGCGCAATGGACCGCACTGGTCAGCCCTCGTGCCACGTCCGCGAACGCGTCAGGCGCGTGGGCGACCGCCACGGCGCGCGACGCCCACAGGTCCGCCAGTGCGAGCATCTGCGCATCACCACGGATCAGCGCGAGACGGTAGAGCGCGTACGCGAGACCGGCCGCGCCGTGCATCACCGACGCCGTCGGTGCGAGCGGCATTGGTGGCAGCGCATCGGCGTGGTCATATCCGGCTCGGCTGAGGAACGCGCCGAGCAGCATGCGTTGCGCGTCGTCCGGTTCGTACGAGCGGTCGTGCGTCAGACTCCCACGACCGGCGGCCGTCGCATCGGTATCGGTACTCGCGCCGGTGGCTGGGATCTGACGGAGGGCGGCCGCGAACGCCGCGACCGACGGATACCGGCCCCCGGGTGTCCTGTTCAGCGCTCTCGCCAGGACCGCCTCGGCCTCCGGCCACGGCTCCGTGCCGCGGGCGGCAAACGGCAGCATTGGATTATCGCAGATTGCCGTAAGAAATGAGCGCCGCTCGAGCTGGAAATCCTGATAATGCTCGCCCGTGAACAGGAGGTACAGCAATGCGGCGAGCGCGAACTGTTCGCCAGCCTCGGATGCGGGCGGGGGATTCTCGCTGTCCGAGCAGCGCGCGTGCGAGCTCCGGCTCATAGTAGAATGGCACGCCCGCGCGCGGCACGGCGGCGTCCGTGCCGATGCGTCTCGCGAGTGCGAAGTCGAGCAGGACGACGTGATCGTCGCGATCGGCGAGAATGTTTCGCGGATCGATGTCGCCATGCACGACACCGTGCGCGTGCAGCCGGGCGTAGGTGTCGAGGACGGCAGTCGCGAGTCCGAGGAGCGCGGCGCGGCGGTGCTCGGCTGGAAGCGCGCGGTATTCCGGCGCAGCTCCGTCGGATGGGTGAGCCCGCACACCAATCCAGGACGAGGTATGGCGATACACCGATTATCCCGCGGCCCCGCACGCGTGGGCCGACGGTGCCATCGAGTTGCTCCAGGACGGCTGCCTCGTGTGCGAACCATCGCGCGAAGTTGGACTCAGGGGGGCAACGCGATGCCTTGAGCGCGAACCATTCACCGGCCTCGCTGGTGACCTGGTATACCTCCGTGTCGGTCAGCGCGTAAACGAGTCGTACCACACGCCAGTCGCCAGCGCGCGCGCCCGGCGTGAGCCGCGGCTGGGTCCCGGCATCCGTCGTCTCGTCCTCGGCGACGAGGAGCTGGTCATCGACGAGCCGCGTGATGAGCGGCCACGCATCGGTGAGGACCGATTCGGGGTCGGCACCGGCAGTGCGGCTGTACTCGACCACCGCATCCGCGACGGTCCGTGGCGTGCGGAAATGCGAGAGCAGTGCTGCGGTGGAATGCGTCGATGACGCGTGAGGGTTCGCGGGCGTGTGCGCGGGTGAGGACGAAATCCGTTGCCGAGTGGGGGAAGAGGGCTCGGGTTGCCGCGGGGAGGGACTCGGCTGGCGTCAGCTCGATCCCGGTTGGAAGGACCAGGCGGCCGGCGAGAATCATGGTGCGGCCGTCAGCCACATTGTGTCAGCGGGTGCCCAGGTCCGCGGGTCGATCCGTAACGCAGCAGCGCGCCGGAGCGCGAAGCGCACCGGGTCCGTCCGGGCGGGTGATTCGGGATCGGTGGCCCGGGCCGCGAGGAGAGCGGCCGCGAGTTGCGTCGTGAGCCAACTGCGCCAGCTCTCGCTCCACCGCGTGCGCGGGTGGGTCGGCAGCCCACGACAGCATGCCGTCCGCCGTGATGCCGGCGGTGAATGGAACACCTTGCGCGGGCGCTCCGGGCAGGGCATCGGACAATGCAGCCGCGGCGGCGTAGAGGTGGTCGCGGTGCCGGAAGTAGACGACCAGCTTGTCCGGGCGGAGCAGGCCGTAGTGGCCGGCGCCCGCCTTGAATGCGAGCGCGTGGTGACTGGTCGCGGCGGCGACCGTGGCGGCGAACACGTCGCGGATTGCGACGGGGGCGGGACTCACATAGAGCTTGCACGTGCCGCGGGTGCCATCGGTGGATTCCCAGCGTTCTGCGGCGGACCAGCACAACCAGTCGCCGTCGGCGCCCGAGGCCGTACAGGTCCAGTCGCGTTCGAGCGCGGCAGCGACCGCGGGCGTCGCGAGGCGCGCGAGGTCAGTCGGCAGGCGTGCGTGCCGGGTCGCCGCCGGGAGCCAGGGGCAGACTATTGTACCGGTACAGGCGTGCGGCCAGCACGCCGACATCGTCGATCGGGAGCATTGAGGCGTGACGGAGGGCGCCGATCGAGAGCTGCGCAATGCGCCCGTGAGGCGCGTCGTCTACGCCGCCGATCGCGCCATCGTATGCCTCGCCCTCCATGGCGCTGACGGCGTCCGGTCCTGACCGGAACTCTCCAGCGGATTCGATTTCGAGGACGCCGTCGAGCACGAGGCCTGTGATTGTCTTGGCGGCATCAGCGCCGAGCAACCGCCGGGCGTACGCCGGGATCGGGCCTGGCGTGCGGAGCGTCAGGAGCAGGAGCGCGCTCTCGCGATCGACCGCTTTGGCTGTCGCGGCGACGGCGCGACGATCGGCGCGAAGGATGACCCCATAGAATGAGGGGTCGCGTGCCAGGCTGGCGAGACTCGATTGCAGCGCGGGCTCGAGCCGGTCGAACACGACCAACTCGAGCGCCGGGATTGAATCGGTACGTCGCGGATTCCAGAATCGGCATGCGCGCCAGGCGCCAGGTGGCCGTCGCTAGCTGGCCGTCACGGTCTCCTGAATCTGCCGCCGCACCATCTCGAGTTCCGCGTGCCTGGCATCAGGGGGGGCGCCCGTACCACGAGCGACGCACGTCGAGCCGCCCTTCCTGCACGTCGAGCCGATCTCCGGCCAGGCATCGTGCGGTGAGCCGCCCGTGACAGGAATCGCGAGTTCTCTGAGCTGAAACATCATGATCTGCTCCTGTCGTGATGTCTGAGATGCACGGGTGAGGCCCAGCGACACTACGCGGTGACCAGCTCCTCGTCGTTGGCTGTTTCCGCGGCAACGGCATCCCGGATTTGCTGCAGGACGAAATCCAGCTCCGCCTGTCTGCGCTGCGACGTGCTCGATTTGGGCGGGGCGCACGTCACGCCTGCGGCGGCGCAGTTCGACGGTACGTCCGGCGCGCACGTCGATCCACCTTTGCGGCAATCACTTGGCACGTTCGGCGGCGCGCACGTTGACCCACCTTTGCGGCAGTACGGTGACGTTCGGAAGGCAGGTGTGTCCGCCCTTCCGGCATTCGCTGACCGCTTCCTGGCCGCCCAGACGGCGCCCTCCGGCGAATCCGTCGTCACACGAATTACCAGCTCGCTGATCTGGAACGGCATACAATGCTCCTCCGATTATAGTGGCCGGCGTCAGCGCGGCAGGGCAGGCTTTCGCCAGCCGGCGGCGGGCCTCGAATATCCACCGCGACTGGGACGCTCGCAACCACGGCCCCGCGAATCGGAACTTAGTACCACATTTTTGTACCTTGCCCCTTGCGCGCAAACACGATTGGCCCTTTTTTAGGCGTTCCATTTGTGCGGTACCTCACAACGGAGCGCGCGCGTGAGGGGCGCACGCCGTTGAAGTATCAACATGGTGCAAGTGATACGCCTGTATCGGGTTCGCCGCGGCAGGGCAGTCGCGAGCGGGTGTCGGGAGGACCGTCGATCGGGGGCGGCTCCTATGACGGACCCGGGTAGAGGGGCCAGGTTGTCTGGAAAGACGTGCCCGTAGGCTCAGGTGGCTCGAAAATTCAGTCTGGCGCACTGAAGCATATGGGTTTACGTTAAGCGCGTCGAAGCCAGGTAATTAAGCGTTGCCTGTGAACTTCGCAGTGGTAAGGCGCTTCGGCACGCTGTACCGGATCGGTCTACACAGAGGTAGGCCGGCGCTTTAAGGACTCCGGCGAGATCGCGCGCCCTTCACGGGGCTGCGACAAAGGCAAAACCGGCGAAAGCCGGCGACGCAAAGCTACGAGGCTGTCGTTCGCGTGACTCTCAACGCGAACCATGCTAGTCGGGCCGCCGAACAGACGTTCGAGGGGAGAGATCTCATGTCGCAGTCGCACCGGTTCACCCGGTCGGCCCGGGCGTGTGCCACGCATTCTGGCACACGCGTCCGCCGCCGGCCCGATCAGCGGCTCTCATCGCCGCTACCCTCCTGCTAGTCACGGCGTGTAATGAATCCACGGCTCCTGTCAGCGCGGCCCGGCCTATAGCGGGCTGCGAACTCCGGCCTCGATTCGGGTTGCCCCATCCGGGGTCGCGACTGCCCCCGGAACTGCGCGCGAACCAATGACGCTCGAACAGGCGGTCGCCGTCGCGGCCCCTGGGGCGACGATCGAGCTCGGTTCGGGCACGTACCAGACGGGCAATCTCGTCATCACTCGCCCGATCACCCTTCGGCCCGCCGCAGGCGCCAGCGTCGTCCTGAGCGGTGGCACCAAGATCGGCGGTGAGCAGTGGCAAGCCATGGGTAACATGTGGCGCACGCCGTGGAGTAACGCCGGCGTCCCCATGACGGGCGGCGTGACCGGCGGAACGGAAAGGGCCGCCAGCGCCACCATGGGCGGAATCGCGCGCACCACGCCGCAAGTCGCTGAACAGGTCAAGAACGAGCAGGAGGTCCTGGAGCAGGCAATGGGGGGCGCCGCCGCGCTGGCCGCGGCCCGGCACATGGCGTTCATCAATGGCCGCGCCATGCAGCGCGTCTCGAGCGTTGGCGAGGTCAAAGCCGGCACGTTCTTCGTGGACACGGGGGCGAAATGGCTCTACATCGGTGAGAATCCCGGTGGCCACGAGGTCGCCCTCTCGGCCTCCGCGGTCGGCGTGCTCCTCACGGCCGGCAACACCCGCGTCACGGGCCTCACGCTCGAGAACTACTCCCAGATCGGACTGCGCATTCAGGGCGCCAACACGCAGGTCGACCACAACATCCTCGAGTACAACGGACTCGATGGCCTGAGCGTCAACGCGGCGAACAATGCCCTCGTCGAGAACAACACCGTCAAGTGGAACGGCCAGGCCGGCATCGTCAGCAACGCCGCGAACGCCGTCGTGGTCCAGGACAACAACATCAGTAACAACAACACCGGCAACTACGACGTGAGCCAGTACGCGGCCGGCATCAAGGTCACGCAAATGACGAACTTCGTCTTCCGCGGAAATTGGGTCGCCGACAACAAGTCCAACGCCGTGTGGATCGACGTCAGCTCCACCAATTCCACCATCGTCGGCAATCAGGTCCTGCGCAGCGCCTGCTACGGGATCTACATCGAGCAGGGCAACGGCATCATCATCGCGGGCAACGTCGTCAACGGCAACACCGACGGCATCGGCGTTCACTTCACGCAGAACGCCTACGTCTACAACAACTCCGTCATCAACAACGGCCTCAATGTCGACCTGAGCGCGTGGGAAGTCCAGACCAACGATCTGAAGAATGTGAAGTTCGTGAATAACCTGGTCTGGAACGCGAGCACGTCGCTCATGGTGAATCTCTACCGTGCCGCTGGCTGCAACAGCGCCACCTACAGCGAGGTGGATTACAACGGGTACTACCGCCCGTCGGGCAGCGCCGCCAAGAACGTCGTGAACTGGTGCAATGCTTACTTCACCACGCTCTCCGCGTTCCACTCGAAGACCGGCTACGAAGACCATGGCTTAGAGATCAATGGAGGATCGGATCCATTCTTCGTCGCGGTCTATACGGAGAACTACCACCTCCACTCCGGCAGCAAAGCCATCAACGCCGGACAGCCGCTCCCCACCAATGTCGCGTCGGCCCTGGGCTGGAAAGCCGGTGTCGCCGTCAGCATGGGCGCGCTTCAGAACTAGCCCAACCACCCTCAAAGGCCGGCCCGGACCGGCCCAGCGCCCCCGCCTGTGCACCCGACAGGCGGGGGCGCACCACATCCGTGCGTGCCTTTGCACGGGCATTGGCCTGTGCCTTTGCGGGGCCGGTCATGACTGGCCCCAACAGGTGCCTGCCTCAGCCGGCATCCCGCCCTCAGTCCCAAAGACTGAAACCGGCGTCACGCCCCGCTCGTACATTTCCCTGCGGCAACGCTCTGTCCAATGAATGGGCTCCAAACATTCGGCCGCCCTCTCACCCGTCCAACTGAGCACGAGGTACGAGCACATGCCCCACCCGGGCACCATGCGAACGATCTGGACCCGCGCCGCGATGACCGCCCTCGCCCTCGCACCACTCCCCGCCGTGGCGCAAGACGCCGCGCACCGCACACCACCCCCCGGCGGCGGCGCGTACGAAGTGCCCGTCGACTACCGCACCCTCCCCAACGGCCTCCGCGTCGTGCTCGCGCGCGATACCACCGCGCCGACTGTCACCGTCGCCGTCTACTATCACATCGGCTTCCGCGTCGAACCCCGCGACCGCACCGGATTCGCCCACCTCTTCGAGCACCTGATGTTCCAGGGCTCGCAGAACCTGGGCAAGCTGCAGTTCGTGAAACTCGTGCAATCGAACGGCGGAGTCCTCAACGGATCGACACGGTTCGACTTCACGAATTATTTCGAGATCGTCCCCGCCAACACACTCGAAATGTTCCTCTGGGCCGAAGCCGACCGGATGCGCAGTCTCGCGATCACGCAGGAAAACCTCACGAACCAGCAAGGGGTCGTGAAGAGTGAGGTCCGCGTGAACGTGCTCAACACGCCCTACGGCGGCTTTCCCTGGCTCGACATGCCGCAGTACGCCAACACGAACTGGTACAACGCGCACAATTTCTACGGTGACCTGCGCGACATCGACGCCGCCACGCTCACCGATGCGGAAGCGTTCCACCACACGTACTACTCACCCGGCAATGCCGTCCTCGTGGTCACCGGCGACATCGACCGCGCCACGACGTGGAAGTGGGTCGAGAAATACTTCGCGCCGATCCCCGCGGTCGCGCTCCCCAAGCGTCCCGATCTCACGGAGCCGCGCCAGGAGAAGCCGATTCGCGCCAGCAAGGACGACACGCTCGCCACACGCCCAGCGCTCGCCTTCGCGTACCACATGCCGCCCCGCAACACGCCGGAGTACTACGCGATGGGGCTGATCGACCAGATCCTGCTCCAGGGCCACGACAGTTGGCTCTACCAGGCGCTCGTGCAGCGCGGCGGCTACACCGGTGACATCAATGGCGGGATCAATCTCCTCGGCAACATGTTCGACTACGAAGGCCCGATGCTGTGGATGGCGTCGCTCTATCACGACGCGAGCCACTCGCCGGACGAGATCCTGAAGGTCGCCGACGCGACGATCGACTCGCTGGTCAAGACGCCCATCGACGCGGCCACCCTTGCCCGCGCCCAGGTCAAGGAGCGCGCGGCCCTCTACAACATCCTCGGCGGCCGCATCTTCGGCTTCGGCCGCGCCGATCTCCTCGCGTCCTTCGCGCTCTTCGACAACGACCCGGCCCGCATCAATACCCTCGAACGCTCATTCCGCGCGGTCACACCAGCCCTCATCCAGAAGACCGCCCGCGAATACCTCCGCCCCGGCAACCAGACGGTCCTCACCATCGTAGCCAAAGGAAAAGCGCCCAATGCGACGACTGGTCAATAAGGCCGCAATGCGTGCGTTCGCCGCACTGGCGTCGCTCACACTCTTGCCAGCAGTGTCGCTCCACGCGCAGGCATCACCAAGGGAATCCCCGCCGGCTCCAGCGCCGCCCAAAGACTTCACGCTCCCGGCAAAGCACGAGTTCTCCCTCCCGAACGGCATGCACGTCACGCTGGTCCCCTTCGGCCGGCTGCCCGTCGCCACGGTGTCCCTCGACATCCGCACCGGTGCCATCGACGAAGGCCCGCAACAGGTCTGGCTTGCCAACCTGATGGCGGACTACCTCCAGCAAGGCACCCCCACGCACCCGGCCGCCGCCGTGGCGGAAGCCGTCGCCGGCATGGGGGCTGAGCTCAGTATCTCCGCGGGCAATGATCAGACCATCATCCAGGGCAATGTCCTGGGCGATTCCGTCGCATCGTTCACGCGGCTCATCGCTGACGTCATCGAGCACCCCAGCTTCCCGGAAGCGGAGTTCGCCCGGCTGAGAAACGATCGGCTGCGCCAGCTCGCGATCGCCATGACGCGCCCGCAGACGGTCGCGCTCTCACGCTTCGACGCGCAGATCTATCCCGGTCACCCCTACGGCCGCCGCCTCCCGACCGTGGACGCGCTCAAGGGCTACACATCGGCGCAAGTGCGCGATTTCTACGCGCAGAACGTCGGCGCCGCCCGCGCGCACCTCTACATCGTGGGCCAGTTCAACAGCGCGGCCGTCGAGCAGGCCGTGCGCAATGCGTTCACTGGCTGGGCCGCGGGATCACCACCGACGGTGAATCCGCCCACGCCACGTGCAGAGCGTACCGTCGTGGTGATCGATCGCCCGGGCGCGGTGCAGTCGACGATCGATCTTGGCCTCCCGGTCGCGGACCCCAGCCAATCCGATTGGATCGCTCTCGAGGTCACCGACGCACTGCTCGGCGGCTCGTTCGCATCACGCATCACGAGCAACATCCGCGAGCAGAAAGGCTACACGTACTCGCCTTTCAGTACAGTCAATGCAAGGGTCCACGCCGCGGTGTGGCGAGAGGGCGCCAATGTCACCACGAATGTCACGGGCGCATCTCTGAAGGAAATCTTCGGCGAGATCGATCGCCTGCGAAACGAAGCACCAACCGCCGACGAGGTTCGCAGCATCCAGAACTACCTCGCCGGCACGTTTGTGCTCGGCAGCTCGAGCCCCGCCGGTCTGGCCCGGCAGTTCGGCTTCGTGGACCTGAACGGCCTGGGCGACGATTATCTCACCACCTACGTGCGCCGAGTGTACGCGATCACTCCGGCCGACGTGCAGCGGATCGCCCAGCAATACCTCGACCCCAACAAGAATGGCCATCATCGTGGCGGGCGACAGGAAAACCGTCGCCGATCAGGTGGCCCCCTACGGCAAGGTGGTGCAATAGAGATCCAAGGGCTCCGCGAATGGTTGAGGCCCCATGAAACTCACCCCGCCTCCTGCCGTACGGTGATCATGGGGCACGCGCCATTCAAACCATCCGGCTCACCGCCCCATCTCATTCCCATCACCCTTTGGGAGGCTCAATGGTGCGGTCCCTATTTCTCGCAGCTGCGGCGGTCACGCTGATGCTCGCGCCCGGCTCCGCCCGCGCACAGAATCAGGTAGACGCACCGACGTTCGACTGGTCCGGCGCCATCCCCGCCGGTGGCACGCTCCACCTGGCCAATGTCGATGGCAACATCCGCGTCACTGCCACCAGCTCCGGCCAGGCCAAGGTGCACGGCGAACGTACGCACGTCCGCTCGGGTGACCGCGCCCTCGTGTTCCAGGTCGTGACGTCCGGGACCGACGTCATAGTCTGCGCCCTCCACCGCAATGGGGAATGCGATGAGTCGGGCGCCCACAGCCACGACCACTGGGACAACTACGGGGAAAGCCCACGGGCCGACCTCACCGTCGAGCTCCCGGCCGGCGTCAGGCTCGCGGCCCACACGGGCGACGGCGGCATCGACATCAAGGATGCGGGTGCCAATGTCGTCGCCAAGAGCGGCAATGGCGCGATCACCATCGCCGGTGCCGCGGGTATGGTGGATGCCCGATCCGGCGACGGCGACATCACGCTGTCCGGCATCAAAGGTTCCGCCACCGCCCACACCGGCGATGGCAACATCCAGGTGGCGGCGGGGACCGCGCCCGTGAAGCTGACCAGCGGTGACGGCCGCATCGAGGTTCACGTCGGCGCGACCGGCGACGGGCAATCGGTCTCCGCCCACACCGGCGACGGATCGATCACGGTCTACCTGCCCGCGAGTTTCGCCGGCGAAGTCGAAGCCACCACAGGCGATGGCATGCTGCAGAGCGACTTCCCGCTGACGCTCGATGGCGGCCGCATGGACAGCCACCACCTTCGCGGCACCGTGGGCAGTGCCAGCGCCAACGCGGCGCGTGTGACACTCACCACCGGCGACGGGAATGTGGAGCTGAAGAAGGGCTAGACTCGGCCCGGTCTCGTCATCTGGACCGGGTAGTGCGGATCGGGGGGCCGCGTACGATATTCGCCGCGCGAACTTTTCTCCCCTTTCCGCTATCCGAGGCGACTCGTGCGTACCGTCCATCGGCTCTGCTCCTCGCTCTGCGTCCTCGCGCTCGCGGTTTCCGCGGCGCCCGTCCAGTCACAATCCTCGGCCGCCACTGGCCTGCAGGCCAGCGACCTGAGTCGGCTCCGATCGGCCGGCGATGCCGAGGTGTCGCCGGACGGCCGCATGGTCGCGTACACGGTTGTTATGCGCGACCATCCGGGCCGTCCCTACTCGCAGCTCTGGGTGATCAATGTCGCCACGCGCAAATCATCGCGGCTGGGGGATGACAGCTTCGTCGCCAGCGCGCCGCGGTGGTCGCGCGACGGAAAGTGGCTGAGCTTCACCGGCACCGACGGCAAACAGGCTGGGCTCTGGATCGTCCACCCCGACGGATCGGACGCGACGTTTCTCGCGCCGATGACCGGCTCGAACTCGCCGCTACCGGGGCAGGGCGATAACACCAGCTGGTCGCCCGACGGCAAACAGATCGCCTTCGTGTCGTCGGCGCCAGGCCCTGAAACCGCCAACGCCACTGGCGATCCGGTCGTGATCACGCGGTATCTCTACCGGCCGACCGCCAGCGAAGGCTTCACGCACTTCAACGACAACCGCCGTCTCCACATCTATACAGTGGATGTCGCGTCCAAGCAGGTGCGCCAGCTCACCACCGGCACGCACGACGAGCACTCGATCGCCTGGTCGCCCGACGGGACCGAGATCGCCTACGTCACCAACCCCGACCCGAACGCGGATGAGTTCTTCCACTACGACATCTTTGCGGTCAAGCCGGGCGATGGCAGCATCCGCCGCCTGACCGCGCTCGAGAGTACGCAGTACGCGCCGGTCTGGTCGCCCAACGGGAAGTGGATTGCCTACGCCGGCACGCGCCGCGGGGTCACTGATCGCGAGACGACGATGGAAGACACGCACGTCTGGATCATGGACAGCAAGGGGGAGCACCGCACCGAGGTGGGCGCCCCGATGGATTCCCGCGAAGGGCACCCCAGGTGGTCGCCCGATGGCGGCGCGATCTATTTCACCGCGCAGCAGCGGGGCAGCAATCACCTCGCCCGGATCACGATTTCGCCCACCGGCGCCGCCAGTCCGGCGCAGGTCGTGGTCAATGACCTCGGCACCGTCGGGAGCTTCTCGATTGGTGCCGACGGGAAACTCGCCTACGCCCTCAACTCCACGGGCGACCTCGCGGAGCTATACGTCAAGACCGGAGCGACGCCCGCGCACCAGGCGACGGAGCTGAATGCCGATGTGCTCAAGGGCAAGCAAGTCGCGACGGTCGATTCGCTCACGTTCGTCAGCAACGACAACCGGTATGAAGTCGAGGCGTTTCTGGTGCGGCCACTCGGCCTCGTCGAGCACCCGTCGGACACGGGCGCCGCGACGAAGTATCCGATGATCGTCGAGCTGCACGGCGGTCCGCACGGACAGAACGGGCCGGCGTTCAACTTCCAGGACCAGGTCTACGCCGCGCATGGCTGGGCCACGCTGCACGTGAACTACCGCGGCTCCTCCGGCTACGGCCAGAAGTTCGCTGATGGCGTCTTCGGCGATCAGGATGGCGACGAAGGCCAGGACGTGCTGTACGCGGTCAGCGCCGCCGTCCGCCGGAATCCGTGGATCGATCGCGAGCGCATGGGCATCGAAGGCGTCAGCTACGGCGGCCAGTTGAGCGACTGGCTCATCACCCAGACGAATGAGTTCAAGGCGGCCGTGCCGATCGCCGGGATCACCAACATCATCAGCTACAACTACATTGACTACTACAACCAGTACGAGGAGATGGAGTTCGGGCAGTTCCTTCACCAGGGGACGACCATGGACGAGGCGTGGAAGCGATCCGCGATCCGCTTCGTCGCCCAGGTCCACACGCCGACGATGCTGTTGCACGGTGAAAATGATCCGGACGTGCCGATCGAGGAGGCGGAGCAGTTCTACGTCGCCCTGAAGGACGTGGGCGTCGATGCGGTGTTCGTCCGCTACCCGCGCGAAGGACACGGACTGGCCGAAACCGGCCACATTATCGACAACATCAACCGCAAGTTCCACTGGTACGAAGACCACTTCCCGAAAGCCGGCACCGAAGGCGTCACCAACGTCCAGCCGTAGGGCGGGACTAGGACTAGGGGCTAGGCGTGGACGACAGACCCCATATGCCATCACGGATGTGGGGTTTGCTGTATCAATCGATCGGTCTGAGGCCACCCTCCATTGCCGATATCGTTGCTTGCGCGAGAAACTGTGCCCAACAGATAGGTGGACGACCATGTATTCCACCGGCGGCCAGTTACCCGCCCACCCCTCGCGCGTCGCAGCGGTATCGGCTTGACAAAAAAATCAGGGAGGTCCTGTGTTTCACCACCGTTCGCCACGCGTGACATTCGCGCTCCGATGCTGCGCGATACTCCTGGGTGTCGCCGTGTCTACCGCTTCGAGCTGCCTCACTCCCACGACTCCCACCGCGGCGTTCGGGACGATCGCCGGCGTCGTCTCCAGTAGCCAGGGCGCCCTCTCTGGAGCCTCCGTCACTGCCGTCTCCGACAGCGGCGGTGAGTACGTCGCGACGACTGACGCCAGTGGCAATTATCTGATCACCAATGTGCCGGACGGAAACGGGACGGTTTCGGTCAGCGTCATCCCCAGCGGATGCACCGTTCCCAACCCGGTCTCTTACACGGTAACGGCGGCCGATACGACAAGCATCTCCATCACCGTGACCTGCGCGCAGTGAACTAGCAACAGTTCATCGGGGGGTTATTCGGTAGGGCAATTGCCGACACTCTAGGGCAATTGCCGACATGTGTCCTCTATGACGGAAACGTCATTTGACAAGGCCAACGCGCGTCGCAACTATCGCGCACCGTTGGCCTTTGACGCATCGGTACCGATTTCAAAAACTCCCCCCTTGTACCGTGAGGATTGGATGCTGAGCCAGAGCAAATCGACGCGAATCAGATTCGTTGTGACCATGTGCATGGTGCTGGCGGGAGGTGCTGTTTCGATGGGGACGAGCTGTATCAAGCCCGCCACGGGCCCGAAGGCAGGCAATATCTCGGGCACGGTCGACACCAACTCGGCACCCGTGAGTCGGTGCAGATCGTCACGGCGACGATCACCAGTTCGGGCGCCACCTACACCGCAACGACCGCCTCGGACGGGTCGTTCGAGATCACCAAGATTGCCGACGGCGCCGGCACGGTCACGGTCACGACATTCCCGAGTACCTGCACTGCGCCCACCCCGTCCAACTACGACCTAACTGGTAACGGTACGCAGACCTACAATTTCAATCTCGTCTGCTCGACAACACTGCCATAATCACGGTGTAGTCAACCCGCCACCGCTGTTTCGCGAGACCGGCCGGCGTCCTCGATCATGAGGATGCCGGCCGGTCAGTCATTTGGGCCGTGTGTATGGAACGTCAAACGAACCAGTCGCTCGCGGCCGGGATGATGCTTCGGCATGCGCATTATGAAGAAAACGTCATTTGACTTGGCCAACGCGCGCGCGCACTATCGCGGCATTGTTGGCCCTTAGCGCATCGGCACCGAAGTTCTGGACCCCCCAGACCTGCGAGGATTGAATGCTGAGCCAGAGCAGAGCGACGCGCCTGAGATTCGTGGTAACCATGTGTATGGTGCTGGCGGGAGGAGCTGTTTCAGATGGGCACGAGCTGTATCACGGCCCCGAAGAAAGGCTCAGGGAGTGCGGGGACCGGTGGAACCATCAACGGCACCGTCGATTCTCTGAGCGACGGCGACGCGATCCCTGGTGTGACGGTGACCGCCACCGACAGCGCGAGCGGTGCGACGCACTCCGCCACGACCGCGTCGGACGGGACGTTTTCCATCTCCAATGTGCCGAAGGGCGACGGCACACTCACGTTCACCAATCTGCCCGCCAACTGCGTGACGCCGTCCCTCCAGACCTATTCGATAAGCAACGGTGGTACGCTAACCTACAACACCGCCATCAACTGTCCGGGCACGTAGCGCCGCGTTGCCTATCGGCGGGGCCGGCCGGCGTTCTCGATCCGGGGACGCCGGCCGGGTCGTCATGGGACCCGTTCAGTGCGCGCCGTCGGGCTGGCCCGACCGAAGTGCCGCCACGCCACGCCGCAGATCCGCGATCTGCCCAGCCATGGCCGCCGTATCACCCGCGACGACGATCGTAAGGTCGCGCGGCGCGATGTACGACCCCGTCACTCGCCGCACATCACTCGGCGTCACATCCTCGCGCGGCGCCGCCGCCCTCGCTCCCCGCGCTGCCCCTGCGTCTTTATCCTCCAGCGCAGCCAGTGCCTCATTCCGCGTCGCCTGCGTCACCAGGGTCCGCCCAAGCACGTACCGTTGGGTCCCCACCAGTTCGGAATCACTCGGCGCCTCCGCGCCAAGCCGCCCGATCTCCGTGATGATCTCCCGTAGCGCGGGCCACGCCACCGGCGCCGCCACGTTCGTCGCCTCCGCCCAGTACGCCGTACCCGACGGCGTCGACACGATCTCGCTCGCCGGCGCGTATGCGTAACCATGCGCTTCGCGGATGTTCACCGTGATCCGCGAGATCAGACTCCCGCCCAGCATTGCGTCGGCGATCCGCAGCCGCGCAAAATCGCTGTCAGCCGGCCCCGGCACCCGCTCACCCACCATGAGCGCGACCTGCTTGGCTCCCGGACGCTCGATGACCTCGAGCGACGGCGCAGGCGCCGCTCCGCCACCTGCGCGCGATGCTCCTCCCCCCTCACCGCGGCCCAGCGACCCAAACGTCGCCGCAACTGCACCCTCGACCGCGGCACGCTTGAATGTCCCCACGACGTACACGGTCGTGTGAGGTCCGGTCACGCGCGCCGCATGGTAATGGCGAATCTGGGATGGAGTGTACGCCACGCTCCCCGCTCCCTGCGCGCACGGCCGTCCAAATTCACCAGCAGGGAAGACCACCGCACGAAACTCCTCCTCGGCCACGGAGCTCACGTCGCTGTTCGCTCGCGGCCCACGCTCGGACACGGCTTGGTCCGCCATGCTCGTCGTCGCCGTATCGAACCTTGGCGAGCGCACGATGTGGCCCAGCAACTCGATCGCGGGCACCGCATAAGGGCTCAGCACCTCGAGCGTCAGCTCAATCCCTTCCGGCCGCGCTGACACCGCCAGCGCACCACCCATGTGCGAGATGGAGTCGGTCAGCGCACCACCGGTGAGTGACTCGGTGCCGCCGCGGAACACGGCCGCCAGCACCCGCGTCAGCCGGCATTCGGCCGCCGCCTCCGCCCCGGTCTGGGCCACGACCTGAATCAGCGCCTTCGGTGTGCGTCCGTGCGCCAGCGTCACGAGCCGCACGCCATTCGGAAGCGACGTCCGCACCGGCAGGAGCGCCGGCGCACGCGTGAGCGCACCGACCGATGGCCGCGGCGGTGCGGGCGCGGTCTGCGCCAGAAGCATCGCCGGCAATGGCACCATGCACGCGACCCCGACGAGCGCGCGAAGTCTCATCGTCCGGCCCCCGCGGCGACGACATCCGGTGGCCGCCGCACGTAGACGGTCCGGTTGGTCGTAGTGAGGTACTCGCGCGCCGTCGCCATGACGTCGGCCGCCGTGACGCGGTCGATCGCTGTCTCGAGGCCGTTGATCTCGTCCGGACGATCATCAAACAGCGCCAGCGACGCCAGGAGATCCACCCGGCCAAACCCGCTCAGGTAATCCAGGATGTCGTAGTAGGCCGAGCGCGCCTTCTGCTGCGCGAGGCGCAGTTCAGCGGCGGTCAGAGGATGCGCCGCCAGCCGGTCCAGCACCGTCTGGATCGAATCCACGATCGCCGGCGCCCGGTCGGTCTGCTCGAAGTTCGCCGCCACGGTCCACAGCATCGGGCCCTGATAGTTGTACATGTTGCCTTGCAGGTTGGCGCCGCCATACACCGCGTCCGCCAGGCCTGATCCGCGCACCACGGCGCGCCGGATCCAGCTGTCATCACCCTGCAGCACCAGTTGGTCGATGACCGCCATCGCGTAGTAGGCCCGCGTGGTGCGCAGCGGCATGTGGTACGCGACCGCGAGCACCGGACTGCGCGCCAGGGAGTCGATCCGCTCCCCGTGCCGCTCCGCGGTCTGCGCCGGCTCGGTGACGTCAGGCCGCGTGAAATCCGCCCCGCGCGGCACGCGCGTGAAGTATTCGGCCACCCAGGCGCGCGCGTCAGCCAGCCGGAAGTTCCCGGAGACGACAAGCACCGCGTTGTTGGCGACGTAGTAGGTGTCGTGAAACCGCCGGACTTCATCGAGCGTCGCCGAATCGAGCTGCGCCGGAAGCCCGCGAAAATTGTGCGCGTTCTGCCAGTTGCGATTCGCGTACTGCGGCACATCCAGCCACGGAAACCCGCCGTCCGCCCGATTGATGTACGAGAGCCGCACTTCGCTCTTCACGATCTCTTTCTGCCGGTGGAGCGCCGAATCATCCACCACGAGCCCACCCATCCGGTCGGCCTCCGCCCACAGCATGAGCCGCAACGCCGCGGGCGGCACGATCTCGAAGTAGTCGGTGAAGTCGTAGCGCGTGTTGCCGTTGAGGGTGCCGCCGTTGCTTGTGATCAGCTTGACCAATTCCCCGGGTCCGAGATGCGTCGATCCCTCGAACATCAGGTGCTCGAACAGATGCGCGAATCCCTCCTGCCCATGGCTCTCGGTCCGCTGCCCCACGTTGTAGTACACGGCGACGACGACCACCGGCGTGGTCGTGTCCCGCGCCAGCACGACTTTGAGCCCATTCGCGAGATGCGAATACTCGATCGCGATCGGCGGATACCGCACGGAGCCTGATGCGGCGGCAGGCTGCCCGCGCACAATGCCCGCGGAAGCACCAAGCCCGACGACCATCGCGCCCAACCCTCTCAAGCTCAGCATGCAGCCCGCCCCGTCTGACCGGTTCGATTCACGTGTACGCAGTATGTGTGGGGTACGTCGTTGGACCCGGCGCCAGCCACCAATGGTTGCCCTGCGGGCCATTGTTGTTGTCTACTTTCTACTTTCTGTTCTTCTTCTCTCTCGGCCGCAAGGTCGCCGGCGTCATCGCCGTCGTCAGTTGCGACGTTCCATGTCCATAATTGGCCTCGACGGCCATCCGCGCCCCCTCCGCATCCCCTGCGCGAATGCACCGGATGATCGCCTCATGCTCGGTCACCGTGGCCGAGATGCGTTTGGGCAGCACGTTGGCGTACAGCTGGTTGTATCGCTCCGCCTGCGGCTTCACCACCTCCAGCAAGGCCAGAAGCCGCGGCCCCGCCGCGGCGAGCGTGCACGCATGATGAAACGCCGCATCGAGATCGTGCAGCTTGTCCCGGCTCGGTTCCGGCCGATCGCCCAGGATCCGCATCGCGTCGTTGAGCGACACCAGCTCACCCGCGAGTTCCAGACGCAAGTGGGTCGGTAACCGCGCGGCCGCCGCGGCGGCAAACCCCTCGAGGCACCCCGCCAGCGCACACAGTTCCTCCGCGTCCGCCTGCGTCAGCGGCGCGACCACCGCGCGCGCATGACGGAACCCTGGCGGCGTCACGACGTATCCTTCCTGCTGGAGCCGCTGGATCGCGTCGCGGACCGGCGTCCGGCTCACCCGAAACCGGATCGCGAGCTGGTCCTCTACGAGCCGAGCGCCGGGCGCGAGCTTACCATAGATGATTGCGTCCCGGAGCGCCCGGTACACCCGCATCCCTTCCGCCCGGCGCGCCGACGGCGCTCGCGAGCGAATCGGAGTTCCGTCGATTGCGCCAGCCCGCTTAACGCCCTTCCACAAGCCGCCGGAAGCCATGCGAGCAATGGTAGCGCGCATCGTGCCATCCCGGCAAGCTGATTGCAACGCGCCCCCGCTGTCGTCTTCATACACGCGCGTTCCCAACATCCGCCCCATCCCGGTCGTATAGCTTCCGCATGCAGCGAAACCACTATCGAGCCGTCACTTGCGCCATCGCGCTGGCCTTCGCGGGATGGCTGTTTCCGGTGGCAACGGCCCTCGCCCAGGTCGGTGCCACGACGGACATCGTGACCGGCAAAGTCACCGGCCCTGACAAGCAGCCGATCACTGGCGCCACGGTGACTGTGACGTCGATCGATACCCATATCAGCCGGTCGCACCTCACCAATAGCGATGGCCGCTACACCGTGATCTTCCCCGATGGCGGCGGCCAGTACCGGGTCCAGGTGAAGTACATTGGGTACGCCGCGTCCGATATGCTGATATCCCGGCAGGCCGATGAAGACCGGCTCGTCGCCAACATCGAGATGTCGACGTCGGTTCATCAGTTGGAGACGGTGACGACCCGCGGGCGCACGCCCAGCGGCGCCTCCGCCGCCAATGCCGGGAGCACGGGCCTGACACTCACCCCGTCGCAGATCGAGCGGCTCCCGATCGACGGCAGTGATCTCGCCACCATCGCGACGCTCTCACCTGGTGTCGTCGGTCTGTCCGCCACCGACACGACGGCGACGGCGTTCTCGGTCGCCGGGCAGCGCCAGTCGCTCAACTCGACCACGGTCGACGGCTTGTCCTTCGCGGGCACATCGGTGCCCACGGAAGCCGTTCGCAACATCCGCGTGGTCACCAACAGCTACGACGTCTCGCGTGGCCAGTTCACCGGGGGCCAGATCGCGACCACCACTCGCGGCGGCACCAACGACGCCGCTGGCTCGTTCGCGTTCACGGTGCGCAATCAGGACCTCGCGTTCGGCACGCAGGGACCGGCCACGTTTGGCCAGCTGCGCAATCAGTATCAGTTGAGCGGCGGGTTCGGCGGCCCCATCGTCCGCGACAAAGTCTTTACGTTTACCGCCTTTCAGCTGGGCCGCCGCGACGATGACCTCATTGACCTCCTCAACGCGAATTCGTCGACCCTCGGTCCACTCGGCATCACGCGCGACACGGTCAATCTCTTCGCGTCGAAGGTCCGGCAGCTCGGGGTCCCGCTCACGTCGCCGAATGTGCCGGCGCTTCGTGCAGTCAATTCCGCGGTCGGGTTCCAGCGCTTCGATTACCTGCTCTCCGACGACGAGACACTGACGCTGCGCGGAGATTTCCGCGCCGCGGCGCAGGACGGGAGCCGCGTCTCCGTGTTCTCGCTCCCGACGGTCGGCACCGCCAACTCGAGCGGCGGCGGTGGCCTGTTCCTGGGTCTCACCTCGCACATCGGCGACGCGACGATCAACGACTTCCGCGCCTACGTCTCGCACACCCAGACGACCATCGATCCGTACCTCTCGATGCCGGCGGGCCGAGTGACGGTCATCCCGGAGGCCGCGGACACGGACGAGACGCAGGCGCTGGGATACGGCGTGTCCTCGCTGGGATTCGGCGGAAGCCCGGCGGTTCCGCAGCGGACATTCAATGACTACGTCGAGTCCACCGACGAGATCTCCGTGCTGCCGGGCGAGGGATCGCACCGGATCAAGCTCGGCGCGCTGATCAACATCGCCCGGTTCGGGCAGGATCTCACGCCGGACCAGGAAGGCACCTACACCTACAACTCGCTCTCGGCATTCGAGGCGGACTCGCCGTCCACGTACACCCGCGAGTTCGGCGTGCAGAACACGGAAGCCCACGCCGTGAACGGCGCGGTGTACGTGGGCGATGCCTGGCGCACCGGACCGTTGCAGATCACCTACGGCGCCCGCGTCGAGGGATCGATGTACAGCGGCGCGCCCGCGTACGACCCGGCGATCGACTCCCTGTTCCACCGCAAGACCAATGACTGGCCCTCGGAGATCCACGCCAGCCCGCGCGTCGGGTTCACGTATATCCTGAACGGCGGTAATCGGGGGGGTGGTGGTAGTGGCGGCGGTGGGGGGGCAGGGGGGGCGGCGGCGGACGTGGTGGCGGCGGGGGCGGGGGAGCCGACGGGGGCTTCTTCTCAGCGCCCACCATCATTCGCGGTGGTGTCGGCGAGTTCCGCGCGCCGACGCCGCAGAACCTGTTCTCGTCATTGCAATCAGCAACCGGCGCCCTCGGCGCGGAGTCGCAGCTGGTGTGCGTGGGCCCGCAGGTGCCGACGCCCGATTGGGCGGGTTACGCCGCGGGCACGGCCTCGCCACCGACGCAGTGTCTCGCCAGCTCGCTACCGGTCTTTCCGGCGGAGTCGCTCGGACTGGGTGCGCGGAGCGCCGTCACGACATTCGCGCCGGATTTCGAGGCGCCGCGGGCGTGGCGCGGGTCGCTCGGTGTGTCGCACCGGTTCTTCCAGCATGTGAATATTTCGATCGACGGCACGTACGCCCGCGGCGAGTCGCTGTTCGGAGTCACGGACCTCAACCTCGATACCGTCCCGCAGTTCCGCCTCGCCAACGAGGGCAACCGGCCGGTCTACGTCACCCCGACGGCGATCGATCCCACGACGGGCGCCGCGGTGTTCGGTGCCTCGCGCCTGCACCCGCAGTACGGCCAGGTGCTCTCGCTCAACTCCAACCTGCAGTCCGATACGCGCCAGGTCACGGCGAGCGCGAATGGTTTCACCGATCGCGGCATTCTCTACTCGCTGGCGTACACGTATTCGCGGGTGCGCGACCAGTCGTCGTTCGCGGGTGGGTCGGCGGTGTACGGGTTCTCGTCACCGACGACGGCCGGCAACCCGAACGTGCAGCCCTTCGGGACGAGCGATCTCCAGCGCCAGGATCAGTTCGTCGGCACGCTGACGTATCCGGTGACGCCGCTGGTCGAGATCACGGCGATCGCGCAGCTGAGCTCCGGCACGCCGTTTTCGCCGATCGTGAATGGTGACGTGAACGGCGACGGTTCATCGCGAAACGATCGCGCGTTCATCTTCAACCCGTCGAATCCGGTTACTGATCCGGCGGTCGCGTCGGCGATGCGCACGCTGTTGACCACGGGTCCTGGGCGGATTCAGGACTGTCTCTGCAGTCGCAGCTCGGCGACGTCGCGGCCCGCAACAGTTGCTTCGGCCCGTGGACGACGTCACTCAACTGGCAGGTCAATATCCGCCCTGCCGCGGCCGGGATTGGACCGGCGGCTGACGATCTCCATTCAGTTGATCAACACGCTGACCGGACTCGATCTGCTCTTCCACGGCCCGAACCATCTCGAGGGCTGGGGCCAGCCGGCGGCGCCGGATCCGACGCTGTTGTCGATCACCGGCTTCAACTCCGGGACCGAACGAGTACAAGTACGTCGTCAACACGCACTTCGGCCGGCCGAGTGCGGGGCAGGCGTATGGGCAGCCCTTCGAGTTCGTGATTGGCGGGCGGTTGAACGTGGGACCGGGTGATGCCGAGCAGCAGCTCCGCGGATTCCTGGGCGGCGGGGGTCGTGGCGGCGGTGGTGGTGGACCCACGCCGGGCGGTGGCGGCGGTGGAGCGGCGGCTGCGGCGGCCGATCAGAAGCAGAGCCTTCCCGACCAGATCTCGCAGCGCTTCGCGGCGCGGCTGCCGAATCCGTTCGACGAGATCATCGCGCTCAAGGACACGTTGGGCCTGAGCCCGGACCAGGAGAACCAGCTCCAGGCCTCATCGCAGGTCTTCAAGATCCGCGTGGATTCGCTGACCGGCACCGTGCGTGCCGACCTGGCGAAGCTGGGCGCGAACATCGACGCGACGACGATGTTCGGCATCATGCGGCGGCAGTTCGGCGTGGTGCGGACGATTATGGTGGCGGCGGTTGCCGAGGCCAAGGGCGAGCTGACTGCCGACCAGTGGGAGAAAGTGCCCGACAGCATCAAGGGAGCTGGCACGCGCGGCCAGGGTGGGGGACGTGGCGGCGGGGGAGGCCGCCCGCCGGGCGAATAGGGATCGGCCGCCGCACGACGTCGTCCCTGGTAGGGGCGGGTCATGACCCGCCTCTACGGATGGCGCGTCATTCAGGCCGCGACCTCAATGAGACGGGAATCGCCCTCCCGCTATCGGCTACTCGTCACTGTCGGCTCCACAACCAGCACCTTCAGCTGTGACGGCATCGCCGGCGTATGATAGACCCGCTGGGTCGCCACCTGGAAATCACTCCGCTTCGCCATTTCTACATTCGGCACAAACGTCTGCGGATTCAGGTCCTCGATCGGGAACCAGCTGCTCTGCACCTGCACCATGATCCGGTGACCGGCCTGGAACGTATGGTTCACATCATTCAGCTCGAATGGCACCTTGGTCGGCTGCCCCGCCACCATCGCCTTCGGATGCTCGAAGCTCTCGCGGAACCGCGCCCGCATTCCGTCCGCCCGCACCAGCATCTCGTAGTGCCCCATGTGCACGGTCGGCGGCAACGACGGATGATCGGGCGTCGAGTCCGGGAACACGTCGATCAGCTTCACGATGTAGTCGCCATCCGTGCCAGTGGTCGACACCCACAAGGTCGCATTGACCGGCCCCGCGATCGTGACGTCATGCGTCAGCACGTCGGTCTGATACGTCAGCACGTCCGGCCGGTGCTCCGCGAACCGCTGGTCCTCGTCCGCATACGTCGCGGTCATTCCGATGGCGATGTCCGTGGTGTACGGCACCGGGTGGAACGGATCGGCGACGTACGAGTCGTACGCCTTGCCGGCCTTGGGCGGCGTAAACGCGATCCTGCCACCGGGCTGCAGGAACAACGATTTCTCCACGGCGCCCTTGGGCGGCCACGAATCCAGTTTCTGCCACCGGTCCGACCCGGTCTGAAAGACGTACGCCTTCGGTGTCGACGCCGGACCCACGTCCTTGAGGTAGTGCTCGAAGAACGGATACTCGATGCTGTCCTGATAGTACGGGCCGGTATTCGACCCCCACTCCACGTCGCGCAGCGCGCTGTCCGCCCCACCCCGCGCCCACATGCCATGGGTCCAGGGCCCCATCACGATCGAGTTCGTCGTGCTCGGGCTCTGCGTCTCGATCGACTTGAACACCTTGAGCGCACCAAACAGGTTCTGGTTGTCGAACCATCCGCCGACCGTCATCACGGCGGGCTTCACGTCGTGCAAATGCAGCAGCGCGTTCCGCGCTTTCCAGAACGCATCATAGTTCGGATGCGCGATCAGTGAATCCCAGTACGGATTCTGGTTGTGCAGGTACATCGAGTTTGCGTACCCGGGCGTGAACATGCCGAGGTAATACTCGTACCCATCCGGCGTCGGATACACCGGCCGCGGGCCGTATGTCGTCGTGGGACCGTTCCTCGGACGATCGAATCCGGCGATGAATCCCTGCGCATGCGGCCATCGGAAGGTCCCATTGTCATGCCAGTCGTCGCCATGCCCCCAATCCGACACCGGTGCCTGCGGGGACACGGCCTTGAGCGCGGGATGCGACCGCACGAGCGCGTCCTCCGCATAGCCGCCTGGATACGAGATCCCCCACATCCCGACGCGCCCATTGTTGTGCGGGACGTTCTTGATCAGCCAGTCGATCGCGTCGTAAGTGTCGCTCGCTTCATCAGTGTCGGTCGCACCCGTGTAGCTATCCTTGAGCGGCCGCACGTTGGCAAACTCCCCACCCGACATGTACCGCCCCCGCACGTCCTGATACACGAAAATGAACCCGTCCCGCTGAAACCTCACACTCGGTCCCAGCATCCGCGGATACTTGTCGGCACCATACGGCGCGACGCTGTACGGGGTCCGCTGCATCATGATGGGATACGATCTGGTCTGATCCTTGGGGACGTAGATCGCCGTGAACAGCTTCACACCGTCCCGCATCGGGATCTCTACTTCCTGCTTCGTATAGTTGGCCAGCACGTACGCCGAGTCCTGGGCACGGTCCTGCGCGGGGGCGGGGCTGGGTGCCAGTCCCATCGCGGCCGCGACGACCGCCAGCGGAATGAGCCGGGGAGCCATGGAATGAGGAGTGTGAGGGGGAGGGGGAGGGGGGCGAGGTCAGGAGAGTAGGCAGAGAAAATCATGCCGCGGCAACGGTCGCCAACCGGCGACCCATACGGCTCGGCACGCACCGGCGTTGGCGGGGAAGCCGGGCTCCAGCCAATGCGTGCCCATGCAATCCCAGAATGTGGGCCGCTGTAATTTGTCCGCCTGATGCGCAAGCTCGTGTTCAAGACCAATCCATGGCAGGGCGCCGCCGGTCTTCCCGCACCGGTCTGGATCGTGTTCGCGACGACGCTGGTCAATCGCGCCGGCAGCATGGTCGTCCCCTTCATGGTCCTCTACGTCAGCCAATTCCTCGGCGTCCGCCTCGCGCTCGCCGGGATAGCGCTCACGGTCTACGGTCTCGGCGGCCTGATCAGCGGCCCAATCGCCGGCCGCCTCTGCGATCGATTCGGCGCCTTCGCCGTCTTGCGCGGCTCGCTCGTGGCCTCGGGCGCCATCCTGCTCGCGTTCCCGCTCGTGCGCGACTTCACACTCTTTCTCGCGCTCACGTTCATCTGGGCGATGGTCGCGGAATCGGGCCGCCCCGCAAGCCTTGCCGCGCTGACGTCGTTCGTCCGCCCCGATCAACGCAAGGCCGCGATCGCACTCAATCGCCTTGCCATCAACCTCGGCATGAGCATCGGGCCGGCCGTCGGCGGATTTCTCGCCACGCTGTCGTTCCCGCTGCTCTTTGTCGCTGACGGCGGGACGGCACTCGCCGCCGGACTGTTTCTGGCCGTGATCCTCGCGCGGCGGCCGCTGATGCGGGACGTCACGCCGCGGACCACCAGCGATCGGCCCGCGCACCAGGCCTTGCGCTTCTCGAGCGTCCTGCACGATCCGCACGCGCTGCTATTCCTCGCGGGTCTTTTGCTTGTGTTCATCGTGTTCCACCAACCCGAGGGCGCGATGTCGGTCTATCTCGTCCGGGACCTGCACTACCCGCCGTCGTTCTACGGCACGTTGTTCGTGGCAAACACGATTCTCATCGTCCTGATCGAGCTCCCCCTCAACCTCGCGATGCAGAAATGGTCCCACCGCTCCACCATCACGCTCGGCGCGGTCCTGATCGCCACCGGCTTCGGCAGCATGGCCCTGCTGCACACGCGCCTCGGCCTTCTGCTCACGGTCATCGTATGGACATTCGGTGAAATGATCGCGATGCCCGCCACCGGCGCCTACGTCACCGACCTCGCGCCCCAGGGACGGAGCGGTGAGTACGCAGGCGCTTACTCCGCGGCGTACAGTCTCTCCCTGATCGTCGGCCCCTGGGCTGGCATCATCGCACTGGAACGAATTGGCGGAACGGCCCTCTGGTGCGCGGCCTTGATCGTCGGCCTGGTCGGCGCAGCGGCTCTGAACCTGACACTCAGAAACACAAGACCTGCCCAATGACCACTGGTTGCGGTTAGGGCATGAGATAGTCGCGGAGTTCGGCAGACATCCGTAGGGGCCGGTCGCGACCGGCCCCTACAAGGGACGAAATCGTCGTATAGATGGGTCAGCCAATACACGTCACGGGCCTTCCGCCAACCGAGGAACCATCGTGATTCGCTCACTGCTCCGGGCACTGCGCGCCAGTGTGGCCGCACTCGCTCTCACCCCGCCGATGGCGATGGCGCAAACCGCGCCGGTCGCTGTACCCGCCACGACGGCCGGTCACCTCGCCGACGGCTGGATGCACCAGTGTCGCTCCGCCGATGTCGGCGCAATGACGCAATGGGAGTCCGCGAACCTTTCGGACGAAGCGGCGAAGCGCTTCCCGGCAGAGCTCCGCGCACGAACCGATGCCGAGGAATGCGCCGCCAACGGCGGCTTTCGCGTCGCCTCGATCACCAAGTCCGAGCCCGACGCCATCACGCTCGTCATGCTCGGCCTCACCTCAGGCACCTGGTATGAGATGTCACTGGTCGCGACCACCGCCGGCAAGCTCGATCGCCTCGGCACTCGGCCAGCGTCGCCGCCCGAATCGGCGCTCCCCAGGGACCTGAGTGACGCCGCCCTCGCGAGCGATGTGAGGCAACAGATCGCGACGTTGGCACAGCGCGGTCTCTTTTCCGGAATCGTCACCGTCGCGCGTGGCACGCAGATCATTGCCATTGCGAGCGCCAACTACGCGGATCGCGCCAAACACACGCCGATTACCGACTCGACGCGCTTCACACTCGGGTCGATGGGCAAGATGTTCACCGCCGCATTGATCGGGCAACTCGTCGATCAGGGCAAGATCTCGTTCAGCGACACGGTAGGAAAGTTCTTCCCCGACTACCCGAACGAGACGATTCGCCGCAAGGTCACTGTCGGCATGCTCCTCTCCCACACCGCTGGACTCGGTGATTTCCTCTCCAAGCGAACCCCCGAGATGATGAAGACCGGCGTGAAACGCGCATCGGAGTTCATGCCGCTCTACGACACCGCCGCGCCGCTCTTTCCTCCCGGGACTAGTTGGTCCTACAGCAACGCCGGCCTGGCGCTCGCCGGGGCGATCGTGGAACAGGTCTCTGGCGAAGATTACCCGGACTACATCCGCAAACACATCTTCGCCGTCGCCGGAATGCACGCGAGTGATCCGAACAATGTCCCGTACGCCGGGCCGCTGCTGGTCACGCCATACACGAAGTTCACACCTCAGGGCCCCGCAACCGATTGGCAGGAGGCCGAGCACGATATTGGAAGTCCTGCAGGCGGTGCGATCTCCACCGCGGGCGATCTCGTCCGATTCGCCGCGGCGCTCCGCGATGGGAAACTCGTGAGCCCGGCGACCTTCGCCGAAATGGTCAAACCACACGGGACGGTCCCGACCGGCGACAAGTACGGCTACGCCATGGAGATCAACGACACCTACGGCCGCACGATCGTCGGCCATGGCGGCGGCTTCCCCGGGGTCAGCACGCACCTCTACCTCATACTCGGCTCACCCTACACGGTCGTAATCCTCGCCAACCAGGACCCACCCGCGGATGCCTACGCCGGCTCGATGGTCGTCGCCATTGTCGCGGAGAAGGCAAAACTCGGCAAGTAGCGCGGTCCACACATGATTCGGCAACCGGCCGCTCCCCCACGGGTCGCCCTCGCGACATCGATCCCCCTCACACCAAGCGACCAGCAGCTGCTTGCGCCGCTTCACGCGCTCGGCTTCATCGCGGAGCCAGTGATGTGGTCGGATCCCGCGATCGAGTGGACGCAGTACGCCGCCGTCGTCATTCGCTCCTGCTGGGACTACCACCACCGCATCAACGAGTTCCTGGACTGGATCGGCCGGCTCGAGACCGCCCGCGTACCCGTGATCAACAGCGCCGGGACCATTCGGTGGAACGCATCGAAGACGTATCTGCCGGAACTCGGCACGCGCGGTGTCCCCATCCCGCCTACGACCGTCGTCAAGCGGGGCGCGACCGATGGAGAAGCCGCAGCAGCGATCGAGGCACTGGCTTCCAGGGATGTCGTGATCAAGCCCGCGGTCTCGGCCACCGCATACGAAACGTGGCGTGCGACTGTTCCGCTCCAGCCGGTGGACACGGCGCGGCTTCGTGCCCTGGCCGCACGCGGCGACGTCATCGTCCAAGCATTCGTCGAGGAGATCGCGACATTGGGCGAGCTGTCCCTCGTCTTTTTCGATGGCGTCTACTCGCACGCCGCGCGGAAGCTCCCCAAGCAAGGCGATTTTCGTGTGCAACTCGACCACGGTGGCCTGCTCGAGATCACGCACGCACCCGCTGAAATCATCCGCCACGCTGAAGCGATAGTGCGCCATGCACCGTCCGTACCCACCTACGCCAGAGTGGACGGCGTCGCTATAGGCGGTGTGTTCACCCTGATGGAGCTCGAGCTCATCGAGCCGGAGCTCTATCTATCCCAGGCCGCCGCCGCTGCGCCCCGCTTTGCGGCAGCGATCGCGAGGGCCATCGCACGAGCGTAAAGGAGCTATGTCGGCAATCCGCGTGCGGCTGGATCGGCCAGGCGCGTGCAAAGTCACCCATACCGAGAGCGGCTCGGCCTTCCATGCCGACGCCCAGCGGCGAACGCAGGACTCGGTGACTGCTCCCCGGTCGTGGGAGGGCTGAGCGCGGACATCCGGGATTTGGGAGCGGCCGTTAGTCCCACTTATTGCCTAAGTGGGATTATGGAGTTACCTTAGTCCCAGTTATCCAGCCAGCAACTTTGTCCCTTACAACTTTGTCCCTTAGATGAATGCCTGGCCGCCTCATCACGAAAACCTGGCGATTTGACCCCAGTCTGGACGCGCCGCCGAAATACCGGCGTGCGTGTCGTTACGATGCGTTCCTCCCCGAGCCGCTGTCGTCACTCATCCTCAATCTCGATGCGCGGCTGGCAGGGCTCATATCCGAGGCGGAGTCCTCGCTGGGAAGCTCAATGCGATTGGCGGCCCCGCCTTAGTCCCACTCGCGCGCTTCCTCCTGAGAACGGAGTCCATCGCCTCATCAAAAGTTGAAGGTATGCAGGTGGGCGTCCGCGAGCTCGCGCGGGCGGAGGCCAAGGCAGAATCGAACATCTCGCCAGGACCGACGGCCCTGGAGGTGCTCGCGAACATTGACGCGATGACGCTCGCCGTCGACAGAGCTGCGGAATCCGATCGATTCGATCAAAGAGACTTGATCGGCATCCACCGGAAACTGCTCGATCGTGGGCCGCATCCAGCGATTGCCGGGCGCATCCGCTCTTTGCAGAATTGGATTGGTGGCAATGACTACAATCCGTGCGGTGCCGATTTCGTGCCACCACCGCCAGAGAACGTCGACCCTCTCCTGACGGATCTCTATGAGGCGATCAATGACGACTCGCTCTCGCCATTGGTTCAAGCCGCACTCGTACACGCACAATTCGAGACCATCCATCCTTTCGATGACGGAAACGGGCGGACGGGTCGGGCGTTGGTCCACGTCGTGCTCCGGCGTCGGGGCATTGCACCGCACTTCGTACCGCCGGTCAGCGTGGTCTTTGCCAGGCGCAAAGGACCGCTATATCGCCGGACTAACCCGGTTTCGCGGGGATCGCGTCTCGGATTGGCTTGAATACTTTGCCACAGCGACAGATCGGGCCGCGCGTCTCGCCGCCCGGTATATCACCGCAGTTAGCGCTCTCCAGGACACGTGGCGCGACAAACTCCGCGTGGGCGGCCACGGCCCTCGTGCCGACGCAGCTGAGTGGGCGATCATTGATGTCTTGCCAGCACATCCAGTGATCTCCGTGTCGGTCGCCACCGCCGCAACGCGTCGCGGCCGAAGCAGAGTATTTGAAGCTGTCGAGCAGCTGGCGGCGGCAGGTGTGCTGGTACCGGTTTCAATGGCAAGCGAAATCGATGGTGGGAAGCTGTCGGTCTGCTGGACCTGATTAGCCAACTCGAAGAAGGCGTAGTTCCTGCATCGCGTCCGGTAACGTTCTCGGGCGATCCAATCTCACGGCACCCGTCGTGAGTGGCGTCGCACGTCATAGTTGCCAATCGCTCTAAACGAATGACCCTCGACGGCAGAATCGCACTCGTCACCGGCGGTAGCCGCGGCATCGGCCGCGCCATCTCGATCGCCCTCGCACAGGCCGGCGCCCGAGTCGCCGTGAACTACAGCACGCAACAAGACGCCGCACACGCCGTCGTCAAGGAGATCACCGACACCCGGCGGCCACGCGATCGCGATTCGCGCCGACGTCGCGGACCCAGCCAGTGTCACTGGAGATGGTCGCCTCGGTCGCGCGCCAGATCGGCGACATCGCGATCCTCGTCAACAACGCCGGCATCGCGCACCAGCGCACAATCGACACGGTGCAGCTCTCGGACTTCGACGAGATGATCCGCGTGAACCTGCGGTCGTCCTACGTCGTCACCGCCGCAGTCCTGCCCGCGATGCGCCGCGCGAAATGGGGGCGCCTCATCTTCATGTCATCAGTCGCCGCGAACCTGGGCGGTACCATCGGCCCTCACTACGCCGCCTCAAAGGCCGGGATGCTAAGCCTGATGCACAGCTACGCGTCCTTGCTGATGAAAGAGGGAATCACCTCGAACGCGATCTCACCGGCCTTGATCGAATCCGATATGACACGCGTACTGGTCAACGTGTCCCCAGACCGGATCCCGATGGGCCGCTTCGGCGTCGCCGAGGAAGTGGCGTCGATCGCCGTCCTCCTCGCCACCAACGGCTTCATGACGGGCCAAACCGTCCATCCGAACGGCGGTCTCTACTTCACATCTTAAACGGAGCGCGAAGACGCCGTATCGCGCGGGGTGCGAATGCGCCCGGCAACTGCCGGCCACGCGACGTGCGAGAAATGCCGGACATTCCACGTGTAAATTGTCGCTGCGCCTGCACGTTCTGCGGCCTTTAGGATCAGCGCGTCATACACCTGTCCGCTGCGCATGTTATGCGCTCCTGCGCGTTGCAGGACCCAGAGATAGTCGCCTGGATTTAGGGCAATAGGCGTAAACACACTCGCTGCGTGTTGCACGTTCGCGAGCACATCAGGTGCGGTACGTCTTCGTGGGGCCGGCATCGCTGTCAGGACGGCGTACAGCTCGGCGAGTGTGTGCGCCGCACAGAAGGCGCGATCCCGCCGCGCTGTGGAAACCACCGCTAGCGATGCTGCGTGGTGCTCGTGCGCGGTGTCCGACGCCGCCACGAGGACCGATGTGTCACAGAAGAATGCGTCCGGCGCAGTTGGACTCACTCGCCGGCGATCTCACGGATCCGGCGTGTGCGCTCCTCGTCGACGAGGGCCACGGGATCCAGCGGTGCCCCGCCGTCGGATTCGGAATGAAATACGACCCAGCCGCTCGCGTCGCGCGTGACGGGCACATCAGCGCCGACCGGCCGAAGGAGAATGCCTTCTGGATTCTCGACGACCTCGAGCTCGTGGGCGACGCCTGCTAGCCCGAACCGCTCCCGCACCGCCTTGGGTAACACCACCCGTCCCGCGCGGTCCATTGGAATGGTAACTGACATACCATAACAATACCATTCGTAATACCATCAATCAACCATTCCATAAACGTTTGCTATGACGACATTTACGATGCTGGACTTACCACCATCCGCGAGAAATACCCGATCGTCCCCGGCCCAATCCACAACCCGATCTTCCCCTCCGCCCCCGCCCCAAGCTTGAGATCATTGACGACAAGAGATGGCTGCGCCGCATCATTGACGTAGAGACTCGCCCTCTCCCCCTTCACCACGACGCGCAGGTGCGTCCACTGGCCAGGTACGATGTCCGCATACGACTCGTACCTGCCAGGCGTCTCCTTCCGCAGGCGAAACCACGGATAATCCGGTAACGACGCATACTGCGTCGAATGATTGCGCCGGAGCTGATCATCCGCCCGCCCATTCGTCGGCCGCAGATAAAAGTTCTCGAAGCGCGACCCGTCCGCCGCACTCCTGAACACCAGCCCAACAAACCCTCGCGCATCATCCGGAGCACCCGGCGCCACGGTGCCCGCGACCCACAACTCGATCGTCCCATCACGAAACGCCGGCTGATCGAGCAGCGCGACTTCCTCGAGTCCCGCGGTCGTGTCAGCCGTCAGGAATCCTTCGGTCAGCTTCACCGCCTTGCGCCCCTGATAGCTCACTGCCTGCGCACGAGTCCTGATCAGCGTGAGACCGCGCGTCCCGTCGAGGGGAATGACGACCGGAGCCGCCTGGCCAAACGGCCGATGCGCGCTTCCCGCCGCCAGCAGCACCACCGGCCCCGCTGTCAGTATCCATCGCATCGGTCCCATGGGCAGTGCAGATCAGCGTGTGAGGACGGAGTACGCGACACCATCGGACCAAACGCCAGTGGGCATCGTCGCCAGCACCGTGCGCGACGCCACGTCGATCGCCACGACGCGATTCCGTCCCTGCAACGTCACGAACGCCGTTTTCCCGTCCGGTGCCACCGTGACACCCTCCGGACACGGTGACCCCGGCACTTCCGCAGTCGGGACGAGGCTGTCGGCAGCAAAGGTGATCCTGCCCAGCTCCGCCCGCGTCGCGGTATTGAAGAAACGCACCACGGCGTTAACGGGATCGGTGATGATCGCGGTTTTCCCGTCGGACGTGATCGCCAGCCGGTACGGCAGCCCGAACCCGCCAATCGTATCCGCGACCATGCCCAATGCCGGTGTGACAATGCTCACGACCTTGTCCTTGTCGCTCCCCACCCACACCTGATCGCCCGACGGCGATACCGCGACTCCCTCCGGAGCGGCAGCGACAGCGATCGTTCGGACAAAGGAGTGCGCGTTCACATTCAGCTCCGAGATCGTGCCGTCCGCGACGTTCGTCGTAAACGCGTGCTGGCCATCGGCGGTCAGCACGACCATGTGCGACGCATGCTGCGTGGTCGGGATCTTCGCGCTCACCGTGCCATGCGCGATGTTCACGACGATGACCGCCTGGCTCACCTCGGACGTGACGAGAAGTGCCGTGTCGCCGGGTAGAAACACCGACCCATGCGGCCGGTGATACTCGCCCAGGTCGATCGTACGCACCACGGTGGGCACCCGCGTCGTGAGATCGGCCACGGTCAGCGAATTACCCGGCTGCTTGGCCGGACCGTAGTTGGAGACAACCGCCCATTTGCCATTGTGCGACACCGCCACTTCATGTGGTGCTAACCCTGTCGGCAACGTCGCTACGGTCCGCCCCGACGCGAGATCGAGTACGGTCAGGGTGTTGTCGTTCATGTTCGTCGCGAGCAGGGTCCCATGCAGCGATGGCGCGTGCGAACGAACGATGCTCCCAACGTGCAGTGGTGAAAAAGACCAGGCGACGGCGCCCGCGATGAGCAGGAGGGAAGTGCTTCGCATAGATGGTGGTTGTCGGTATGGAGGGAATGTGCCAAAACGCAATTCTACGTCGTCACTGCGCGGCCAACCAGGTAGACATCACCGCGGACTCAACTGGTTGCCGGCCTATGTGCGGGCGCCTCGCGCTATCCGCACCACCGCCGCCACGCTCCGGTCGATGTCCTCCTCGGTCGTCTGATAGCACGACACACTGACCCGCATGGCGGTATGCCCCTGCCATTCCGTGCCCCCGCACCAGCACGTCCCATCCCGCTGGACGGCGGCAATCACCCGCCGCGTCTCCGCCGGATCTCCAAACGACACCAGCACCTGGTTGAGTACCACATCGTTCAGGACAGGGAAGCCAGCGCGCGACAATCCGTCCGCGAACCGCACCGCCAGATCGCAGCTGCGCTCCACCATCTCCGCCAACCCTGACCGTCCCAACGACCGCAACGCCGCCCAGATCTCCACGCCGCGCGCGCGGCGCGACGCCTCGGGCGTGAAATTGGCGGGCTCGCGCACGTTGTCCTTGGGCAGATACGCCGCGCTCAGCGCCATCGCCTGCTGCAAATGCGCGGGCTCCCGCACGAACGCCAGCCCCGAGTCGTACGGCACGTTCAGCCATTTGTGGCAATCCACCGCCCACGAATCCGCGGCGAGAAACGACTCGAAGAGGTGCCGCCGCCTGGGCGCCGCCGCCGCCCACAACCCGAACGCCCCATCCACATGCACCCACGCTCCGGCACGCCCCGCGCGCTTGCAAATCTCACCGGCAGGGTCGAACGCGCCGGTATTCACGTTCCCCGCCTGAATGCACACAATGGTGCGCCCGTCGAGCGCCGGCAGCGCATCCACACGCATCCGCCCCTGATCGTCCACTGGCACTCGCGTCACACGCGCGCGCCCAAGCCCGAGCATCGCCAGCGCTTTGAGCGCCGATACATGCACCTCGCCACCCACCACGACGGTCAGCTCCGGCGCGCCATACAGCCCGTTCTCTTCGACGTTCCACCCATCCCGCCCGAGCAACGCCGTCCGCGCCGCCGCGAGACACGCGAAGTTCGCCGTCGTCGCGCCGGTGACGAACCCCGCGCCACACCCCGCGGGCAATCCAATGATCTCCCGCAACCAGCCGAGCGCGATCGCTTCGAGCGCGGCGGCCACCGGTGACATCACGGTGTATCCCGCGTTCTGATCCCACGCCCCGGCGAGCCAGTTCGCGGCAAGGGTGGCTGGCAACGCGCCGCCAATCACAAACCCGAAGTACCGCCCGCCAGTCGACACCACGGTCGCCGGCGACCCGATCTCATCCAGCAGCCGGATCACCGCCGCGGGATCGCTCGGCCCGTCCGGTAACGCGCCGCCCAACTCTCCGAGCCGCGCCACGCTCTCCGCTGGCGGCGCGACTCGCCGCCCTGGGACGGACTCCGAGATACGCCGCGGAACGCCGCGCCACTTCCGCCAAGAGATCGTTCATTCGCTCGTCCTCATGATGCGCCCTGTTCACCAGCTGGTACGCCGGTTTGTTCGCCACGCGCGAGAATCACCCGCAGTCGTTCCACCAGCTTGAGTTCCTGCGTATGCATCCGCGCCCGTGCCTGCGCGACCGTGAAGAACTCCGCCCGGTCGACTTCCGGAAACTCCGCCTGATTCCCGGATCGCGGCGGCCACTCCATGGTAAAGGTGTTGCTCTTCACCTCCGCGGGATTGCACGTTCCGGCGAACGCCCACGCAATCACGGTCTTCCCGCTCTTGTGCTTGACGCTGCCCAGGGAGAGGTACGGCCCCACCGGCCGGATGGCGGTCTCTTCCTCGAACTCGCGCTCCGCGGCCGCCATCTCGCTCTCGCCCGGCTCGATCTCACCTTTCGGCACGAACCAGGCGCCCTGATCCTTCCCCGCCCAGAACGGGCCGCCGGGATGCACCAGCAGCACCTCCAGCACACCGCTCTCGATCCGGTACATCAATAGCCCGGCACTGGTCTTCGCCATGCCGCGGAAGTCTAATTCAACTTCGCGATCGGCCCACGGACACGTTATCCTCAAGACGCACATGCGCATCGCGACCTACAACGTCAACGGCGTCAACGGCCGCCTCGCCAATCTCCTCGACTGGCTCAGCGAGACGAAGCCCGATGTCGTGTGCCTGCAGGAGTTGAAGGCTCCCCAGGAGAAATTCCCGATCGGCTCCATTCGCGAGGCGGGCTACGACGCGATCTGGCACGGCCAGAAGAGCTGGAATGGCGTCGCGATCCTCACCCGCGACACCACCGCCGTCGAATCCCGCCGAGTGCTGCCAGGCGATCCTGAGGATCTGCACAGCCGCTATATCGAAGCGGAGATCGGCGGCATCGTGGTGGGCTGTCTCTATCTCCCCAACGGCAACCCCGCACCCGGCCCGAAGTTCGAGTACAAGCTCCGGTGGCTCGACCGCCTCGAGGAACACGCCAAGACGCTGCTGGCGAACCGCACGCCGTCGGTGCTCGTCGGCGACTTCAACGTCATTCCCACCGAGCTCGATGTCTACAAACCGGAGAAGTGGGGCGACGACGCACTCTTCCGGCCCGAGGTGCGCGAAGCGTTCAGCCGCCTCATGACGCAGGGTTGGACCGACGCGCTCCGCACGCTCCACCCGGGCGAGCGGATCTACACGTTCTGGGACTACTTCCGGGACGCGTACGGCCGCGACGCAGGCCTCCGCATCGACCACTTCCTCCTGAGCCCCGCGCTGGCGAAACGTCTGACCGCCGCAGGCGTGGACCGCGAATTCCGTGGCCGCGAAAAGGCCTCCGACCACGCCCCGGTCTGGATCGAGCTCGCCTAGGCGACAAACCATCCGCGCCAGATTGGCATCCCATTACCGGGATCCATCGCACCGACACCCGTTGCCCTGAGCGTGCGCATGTCCGACTGGCTCGCCGAGCTGCAGCAGAATCTCTCCTACAGTCTCCGCACGCTCCGCCACAACAAGGGCTTCACCGCCGTCGCCCTCCTCACGCTCGCCCTCGCGATCGGCGCCAACACCGCGATCTTCAGCGTCACCAACGCCGTGCTCCTGCAGCCGCCGCCATACGGCCAGCCGGATCGCCTTGTCGCCATATACGACAACAACATTCCGAGCCACGAGCGGCGGGACCAGCTGTCGGCCGCCGATGTGATGGACTACCGCGCCATGCAGCGGTCGCTCACCGGTCTCGCCGTGTTCTCCGGCGGCCAGTACACGTACACCGACCCTCGCGCGGATCCAAGGGTTCTTCTCGGGTTGCAGGCGTCCGCAAACCTGTTCGGCGTGCTGCAGGTCGGAGCGATTCAGGGCCGGACATTCGCGGCCGATGAGGACTCACCGGCAAAGAAGCACGTCGTGGTCATCTCGTACGACCTCTGGCAACGCGCGTTCGGTGCCGACCGCGGTGTCGTTGGGCGCAACATCACGCTCAACGCCGAGCCGTACGCGGTCGTTGGTGTCATGCCTCAGGGCTTCAGCCTCGGCTACCGCGAGGATCTCTGGGTACCGCTCGATTTGTCGCCCGTTCTCGCCGACGCCAACCGCGCCCGCAAGTTCCACAATCTCCTTGCCATCGGGCGGCTCCGCCCAGGCGCCACGACATTGACGGCAACCGCGGATTTGCTCGGCATCGCCCATCGTCTCGAGAAGGTGTATCCGGAGTCCAACACCGGACACCTCGTCACGGTAATGCCATTGCCAGCAGCGATGGCCGGCGACCTGCGTCCCGCCATCCTGCTTCTTGCCGCGGCCGCCGGGCTCGTTCTTCTCGTCGCCTGCGCGAATATCGCCAATGTCACGCTTGCACGGACAATGGCGCGCCGGCGCGAGATGGCCGTACGGGGAGCCATGGGTGCCGGACGCGGACGACTCGTGCGCCAACTTCTGACGGAGAGTGTCCTACTCGCGCTGACGGGCGGCGTGCTCGGGTTTGCGATCGCCGCTATCGGGACCCGGTTCCTCCTCTCCCTGAGTCCTGGCACGTTGCCGCCTCTGGCACACGTCTCCATCGGTGGCCCGGTGCTGCTCTTCGGGACGATCGTGTCGCTCTGTACCGGAGTTGCGTTTGGCCTCATTCCCGCGCTCGACGGCTCGCGGGCCGAGCTGCACGAGGCACTCAAGAGCGGCGCGCGCGCGACTGGTCGCGGAGGCGGTGTCCACCGGATCCTCGTGGTCGCGCAGGTGGCGCTCGCGATGGTCATGCTGGTTGGCGCAGGTCTGCTCGTGCGCAGCTTCGACGCGCTGCAGCGGGTCGGGATGGGCTTCAGCTCCAGCCACGTCCTGACTGCGCAACTCGTGGTGCAGGGTACCCGATACGATTCGTTACCGGTCGTCAACCAGTTCTATAACAGTGTCTTCTCCAGGCTGCGGTCAACGCCGGGTGTCGAAGCGATAGGAGCAGTGAGCGGCCTGCCACTCCAAGCCAGCTCGACCTGCAGCCTCATGGTCGAGCGACACCCGGCACCGTTCGATCATCTGCCCGAAGTACACTGCATGGGAACGCGCGGGAGTTACTTCGAGGTACTTCGTGTCCCGCTGGTGCGTGGCCGGTTCTTCAACGAGACGGACTTGCCCGGCAACTCCATTGCCGTCGTGATCAACGAAACCATGGCTCGGCGTTTCTGGCCGGGTGAGGATGCGGTTGGCCAGCGCATGCGGCTCGGACCCGACCCGGCTACTCCATGGGAAACGGTCGTCGGCGTGGTCGGCGACATGCGTTACGAGGGCATGGGCCAGGACCCTGCGCCGACGGCGTTCCAGTTCGACGAACAGCAGCCGTGGGGATCGCTCGACATTGCGGTCCGCACGACTGGTGATCCCGCCCGCGCCGAAGGTGCGCTACGCAGCGCGCTCCGCGCCGCTGATCCAAACGTCGGTGTGCAGGAAGTGCGGCCCATGGACGACATTCTTGGCTCGAGCCTCGCCGCCCGCCGGTTTGCCACTGCACTCATATCGGCGTTCGCGTTCGTCGCACTCGCTCTGGCCGTGATCGGTGTGTACGGCGTGCTGGCGTACCTGGTGACGTCGCGGACGCGAGAGTTCGGGATCCGCATGGCCCTGGGTGCGAGGACTCGGAGCGTGCTCGGCCTCGTCCTCCGCCAGGGTCTTGGATGGTCGCTCATAGGACTAGTGCTCGGGGCCGCCGGTGCCTTCGTCGCGGGCCGCTCCCTGTGCGCCTACTTGTTCGGGATCCAGTCCACTGACGCGGTCACATTCCTGGCGGTCGGCTGTGGCCTGCTCGGCGCCGTCGCGGTTGCATGCATTGTCCCGGCCCGCCGCGCGATCCGGGTCGACCCCGTGAACGCCATGCGCGAAGACTGATTGCGGAGGGGCCTGCCGGCTCCTTTTATTTGAGAGACCCGCAGGCTACTCCCCGCTCTGGCCCGGTCTCCCATGCCCGTCGCTCAAGCCCGCTCAGCAGACCACACCCAGACGCACTCGGACGCCCGGCTCCCGAATCTGGCCGAGCTGGAAGCCGCCGCGAAGCTGGTCTACGCCGCGATGGCTCCCACGCCACAGTTCCGGTGGCCGCTCCTCGAGCAACGTGCCGGCATTGAGCTCTGGACGAAACACGAAAATCATTCCCCGCTTGGCGCCTTCAAAATGCGCGGCGGTCTCGTGTACTTCGATTACCTCCGCCGCACGCGACCCGAGACGGAGTGCGTGGTCTGCGCCACCCGCGGTAATCACGGCCAGTCGGTCGCCTTCGCCGCCGGCCGCAATGGATTCCGCGTGGTCGCCGTCGTCCCTCATGGCAACAGCGTCGAGAAAAACGCCGCCATGCGCGCGCTGGGGGCCGAGGTGATCGTGTCGGGCGATGACTTCCAGGCGTCGGTCGAAACGGCGGCGACACTCGCGGCCGAAAATGGCTGGCACAGCATGCCATCGTTCCACACGCGGCTTGCCCACGGTATTGGCACCTACGGGCTGGAACTCTTCCGCGCTGCCCCCGATCTCGACACGGTGTACGTCCCGATCGGACTCGGCTCCGGCATTTGCGGCACCATGGCGGCCCGCGATGCCCTCGGTCTCAAGACCAAGGTGGTGGGCGTCGTTTCCGATGCCGCGCCCGCCTACGCGCTCTCCTTCGGCGCCGGCCGCGCGATCGACCACCAGGTGTCGACCCGCATCGCCGATGGCATGGCCTGCCGCACGCCACACCCGGACGCGCTCCCGTTCATCCTGGCCGGCGTAGACCACATCGTGCGCGTGACCGACGACGAGGTCGAAGCCGCCATGCGCGCCATCTTCGCCGACACCCATACGGTCGCCGAAGGCGCCGGTGCCGCCGCCCTCGCGGCCCTGCTCCGCGAACGCGAGTCTCTCCAGGGCCGCCGGGCCGCTATCGTCATCTCCGGGGGAAACGTCGATACGGACGTCTACGCGAGAGTCCTGGCAGGGGCGCAGTCGTAGCGCCCCTCAGGTACTTTCATTAGAAGAGGCCCGTATCACTCGCCGGGGCCGCGGGGCAGGGAACGCCCCGGTCGCGGCCGATCCGGTCAACGAACCCGGTCCTTTGGGGGTATTAGCGAGCATGTGGTGGAACGCACGGCGGACCGCGTCCGTACCCGATCGTATCGCAGTCGCCGCGGCGATGGCACTTGGTGTGAGCGCCGCTCTGGCGCTCGTCGCATGCTCGAAGCCGACCGCGCCGGCGAGTGGACCCATCGCTCTCTGGGTCGCGAACTCCGGCAGTACCCACACCGGCAGCTCGAACACCGCTCCCAATCCCAACTCGATCCTCGGCTTCACCGCCAGCCAGATCGCGACCGGCACCACGCTCCCGCCCGCGGTCGTCATCACCACCAACGACGGCAACGCCGGCATCGCGCTCGACGCGAACGGCAATCTCTGGGCAGCCAATCCGTTCGATAACTCGATCGCCGAATACACGGCTTCGCAGATCACGAAGACTGGAACGCCCAAGCCCAGCGTCCTGATCTCCGCCACCGCGGTCGGCTCACTCAACCAGCCTGCCGCGCTCGCCTTCGATCCGCACGGCAATCTCTGGGTCGCGAATAGCGGACCCACCGGCACCAACGCCAACACGCTCGTCGAGTTCTCCACGAGCCAGCTTACGTCGTCGGGAAGCCCGATCCCCGCCGTCCGCGTCGCCTCCACCGCCGGCTCGATCACCAACCCGCAAGGGATGGCCTTCGATCCCTCGGGCAACTTGTGGATCAGCGACTCCGCCGCGCTCAGCGAGTTCACGCCGGCGCAACTCTCCGCCTCCGGCGCCCCCATCCCCGCCGTCACACTCGGCGATGATGGACTCGGCTCCCTCAACGGTCCCGAAGGCATCACGTTCGACGCCAGGGGTAATCTCTGGGTCGCTGTGTTCTTCAGTAACCTCGTGGTTGGCTACTCGAGCAGCCAGCTCGCGACGTCCGGCAATCCCGTTCCCGCGGTCGTCGTGCGCAGCGGCAATCAGAGTGCGCTGAACAACCCCTGCGGGCTCGCCTTCGACGGCTCGGGCAATCTCTGGGTCTCGAATGTCACCACGAGCTGGCTTCTCGAATACATCGCCAAGGAAATCACGTCGCCGTCGTCGCCCAAGCCAGTCGTCTTCGTCGCCGGCGGTTCGCTGGTCTCACCCTGCGCCATGACATACGTGCGCTGAGGGTGGTCGTGAAGGCTCCGGCACGGGCGCACCTTATAGAAGGAGTTCCCAGGTCTGCGCGACGAGATCCTTGCCGAAGCTGTGATGCGGGTCCTCGTGGACGAGTTGATACCCTTCGGTTTCGTAGATCCTGCGCGCGTGCGTGAGGACGCTATTCGTCCACAGGGTCAGTGTGTGATAGCCAGCCTGGCGCGCAAAGCGCGTGACCTCCTGCACGAGCCGCCTCCCGACACCGAGCCCGCGGGCGGCCGGCTCTACATAGAGCATCCGCAGCCTGGCCACACCGCTCCGCTCCGGATGCCTGACGACGAATATCGACCCGATGATGCGCCCATCCCGCTCGGCCACCCAGCAGCGCTCGCACGTGGCATTGAACTGGTCGATGAAGTCGGCGAGGATGCGTGATATCAACGCCTCATACTCACCATTCCATCCGTACTCCGTCGTATAGAGCACTGCTTGCCGGTGAATGATCCATCCGATATCGCCGACCTCGGGGGATCGCAGGATGTATGGAACGCGCGCGTCCGCCGGGGGGCCGAGTAGCGCCTCGATATCTCGCATGGCCTCGAGGAGGCGCGCGCGCTCGTCCGGCGGCACGCGATCGAGCATGGCCTGGATCTCCGCGCGCGTCGCCGCATTGAGCCTGGCGAACGCTCTCCGGCCGGATGCTGTCAGCGAGAGCAGGCTTTGACGCCGATCGGTTTTCGGCGTTCGCGCGGCCACGAGCCCGCGTCGTGTCAATCCACGGAGCAGGCGACTCAGATACCCGGCGTCCAGCCCCAACTCGCGGCCGAGCACCGTGGCGGTGACCGGAGCGGAGTGGGCGATCTCGTACAGGACTCTGCCCTCAGTCAGCGTGAACGGACTGAAGAGCCGGTCCCCCAGTACGCCGATCTGCCGGGTGTAGAAGCGGTTGAATCGCCGTACGGCATTGATCCGCGGTCGCGACGCATTGGGCTGGTTGCGTCGCCGCGTTGGGGCGACAACAGGACCCGGAGAAGATTCGGTGATGGCCATACGGCAGGGGAGGGAGGCCGGGGGGGCGGCGGCTACATGGGCATATGGTTGCTATAGTAAAAAAGAAGGTTGCCAATGTCAACAATCAGCGTTGGCGAGACTGATCGCACAAAAGCGGGACCGTTGTGAGTTGGTGTGCCGCGCCATGCGCACTCGCCCTAGTCCCTTGGACCCGCAGGCAGGCGTCGGAGGTTGCCCGGGTGATGTAATTGGTGCTAATGTCTGCGTCCCATTACGCCCCGTCATCGCGGTGGCCGGATCGCCGCACCTGGCGCACCCCACCGCTATCTTCACCCGGCGCGCGCACGGCAGCACGGGCTGGCACGGCGTCACCACCACAAGTCGGAGTGTCAATGACAAGGCAGAGCATTCGCGAGAGACGGTAACCACTCATCGGCAGGCCGGCTGCTGGCGCTCGCGTTGTGCGCGGCCTCCGCGACGGCGTGCGCCCACTCGGGAATGTCGTCCAGCTCCGGCGCGTCACCCGCGGCCGATATGTCGGCGACGGCGCCCAGTCCCGATCCCCGTGTCGGCCTCAAGGCCGGTCTCTGGGATGCGCAGCAGGCGCAGTGGAACCTTCGACTGGTATCCAACAGTCGTCCCACCGGGAAGTTCCTGGGCGAAACGAACTCCGATCTCGCGTTCTCCGGGCCATACGCGATCCAGGGCAGCTACAACGGTTTTCAGGTCTGGGATATCTCGAACCCCAAGGCGCCGACGCTCAAGAGCTCGGACTATTGCCCCGCCTCGCAGAGTGATGTCTCGGTCTACAAGAACCTGCTCTTCGTCTCCGGCGAAGGCACGGGGGGCCGTATCGACTGCGGCGACCAGGGCGTCAAGGACACCGTCAGCGCGGAACGCCTTCGCGGTATTCGCATTTTCGACATCACCGACCTGACGCACCCGAAGAATGTCGCCAATGTGCAGACCTGCCGTGGGTCGCACACGCACACGCTGCTCGTCGATCCGAATGATCACGACAACGTGTATGTCTACGTCTCCGGCTCGGCAGGCGTCCGCTCACCGAGCGAGCTCGCCGGGTGTGTCAGCGCGTCGCCCGACCAGAACCCCAACTCGTCGCTCTTCCGTATCGAAATCATCAAGGTGCCGCTCGCGCACCCCGAGCAGGCTGCGATCGTCAGCTCCGCGCACCTCTTCACCGGCCTTGGCACTCCGCAGTCACACGGCGAAGCGTCCGCCGACAAGGAAGCCGCCGCTGCCCAGCGCGCCAAGGGCAAGTTCACCGCGGTGATCTTCGGTGATGAAGCGGTGCTGCCTGACCAGTTCGTCAAGCCGCAGCTCGACGCGATCGTCAAGGCCCGCGGCGGCACAGGTCCGGCCACTGCCGCTGATAGCGCGACATTCCGCCAGTCCGTCCAGGCAACGGTCGACAAGATGATTGCGGCCGAATGTCCGGGATGCTCCGGCAAGGGCTTCACGCCGACGCAATGCCACGACATCACGGTCTATCCGGCGATCGGTTTGGCTGGCGGCGCCTGTGAAGGCTACGGGATGCTGCTCGACATCAAGGACCCGGCGCATCCGGTGCGCCTCGCCGCGGTCTCCGACTCGAACTTCTCCTACTGGCACTCCGCCACGTTCAACAACGACGGCACGAAGCTCCTCTTCTCCGATGAGTGGGGGGGTGGGGGCCAGCCGAAGTGCCGCGCATCGGACCCGCACGACTGGGGCGCGGACGCGATCTTCGCGATCCAGGACAGCAAGCTGGTATTCCAGAGCTACTACAAGATGCTGGCGCCGCAAACCTCCAACGAGAACTGCGTCGCTCACAACGGATCGCTGATCCCGATCCCCGGACGCGACGTGATGGTGCAGGCCTGGTACCAGGGTGGCATCTCCGTGTTCGACTGGACCGATGCGCAGCACCCGAAGGAGATCGCATTCTTCGACCGCGGCCCGGTGGACTCGACGCGCCTCGCCGATGGCGGCGAATGGTCGGCCTACTGGTACAACGGCGTCATTGTCGGCTCGGAGATCGCCCGCGGTCTGGACATCTGGGAGCTGCTCCCGAGTGGCCTCATCAGCAAGAACGAGCTCGATGCCGCGAAGTCGGTGCACCTGCCTGAGCTCAACGTGCAGGGCCAGCCGAAATACGTGTGGCCGCCGTCGTTCGCACTGGCGCGCGCCTACGCCGACCAGCTCGCCCGCAACAACGGCTTGAGCGCCGACAAGATCACGACGATCCGCCAGGGACTCGACGCTGCCGAGAAGGCATCAGGCGCGCAGCGCCACGATGCGCTCGCGCAGCTCGCGACGCAGGTCGACGGCGACGCGGCGGGTGCGGCCGATGCCGCCAAGGTGGCGAAGCTGGCAGACGCCGTCCGCCAACTCTCGTCGGCCCCGATGGCATTGACCAATACCCCAACCAATACCCCAACCAACGCGGCCGGAAACTGACTGCGGCGCGGTAGTGCGATGAAGGAGCAGTACCAGGATAAACCTGGAACAGAAGGGCCGGCGTAACACCGGCCCTTCTGCATTTCGGCACCGCTTCGTCGCTCGTAGGGACAGGTCACAACCGGCGCAGGGGTGCGCCCCACCCAATCCCCCATTGCATGCCGCTCGCCCTCACCGCGGCGGCGAATTAGCGGATCCGGCTGACGATGACAGGATCCTGTCGTGCCGCCGGATAGATCTGCCCGCGCGGAACACCGATGATGATCGGCGCGAACGCGGAGAGCGTCGCCGGGATCTGCAGCTCCGCCTTTGACTCCGGCGTGTTGAGCATGGGCGTCGCGAACCCGACACAGCACGTTGCCAGTCCTTCCGCCGCTGCCGCCAGCATCGAATTCTCCGCCGCCAGCCAGCAGTCCGCGGCCATGTACTCGGTGGCGGGCGTACCGCAGATCACCACCAGGGTCCCGGCGTCGTAGAAGATGTTGTAGTCCGGGTCCGCGAAGGGCGAGCCGTCGCCATTGCCCGCCGATCCGGGCCGCTTGAGAATGTTCCCATGCGCGGCGGCATTGGCCTTCGCCATCTGCTTCGCGCGATCGGAGAGATGCCGCAGGACGTCCGCGTTCTGGACGATCACGAACCGCAACGGCTCCTGATGATTGGCCGTCGGCGCATGCACCGCCGCGTCCAGCAGCAGCGAAAGCCGCCAGTCGTCCACGACGTCCGCCGTGTACGTCCGCACCGAATGCCGCTGATACACGAGGCCGAGCAGAGGCGATGCACGCCGCTGCTGATCCGACGGAACGACGAGGGCCATTGATTGCTCCGCGTAAAGGACCCGGGGATGATGGCGCAATGCCGGATACATCGCGCAATATCCGGGTTGTACAGCCAGAGCTACGCAAGCAACGGCCTAACCGTTGAAGGCGCGCGTCCGGTGCGTAGTGCGGTTCAGACCGTCGTCATCGGCGGCGGGGCCGCGTTGCCGTATGAGTTACTGAATCACGATCCGGTGATCAGGCCTTGGCCGGCGTTACGATCAGCACCGTCACCATCCCGAACATCCCGGTCTCAGCCTCGGCATGAGGCAGAATGTGGCAATGAAACGCCCACGTGCCCGGGTTCGTGCACTTGACGAGGACGTCCCACCGCTCGCCAGGCGCGACATTGAGCGTATCACATTTCCACGGAGCGGGCTGTGGCCACCCATCCTTGGCGATCACCAACATTGGCATGCCGTGAAGATGCATCGGATGGATGAGCATTCCTTCGTTCATGAACCGGATACGCACCGTCTGTCCCTGCTTCGCCACGATCGGTTCGGTCGCTGGAAAGCTCTTGCCGTTGAGCGTGAAGCCACCCAACCCATTGTTGAGAATCATCACGTAATCGATGTCACTGTGCGGCTCACTACTCGGATCGCGTGGGTCAATGATGAATGCTCCGAGCAAGCCCTTCATGACCTGCGTCGTCGCGTTGTAATGGGAGTGATACATATGTGAGCCGGGATGCGGGGCGGTGAACTCGTAGGTGTAGGTATCCCCTGCCTTGATCGGCGGCTGAGTAATGAATGGCACCCCATCCTGTTCGTTGGGGATCGACAGGCCGTGAAAATGGACCGAGGTCGATTGGTCGAGCGCGTTCGTGACCTTGACCCGCACACGATCGCCCTCGCGCACGCGCAGCAGCGGACCTGGTACCATCCCGTTGTACGTCCACGCTTCGACGCGCTGCCCTGGGGACGTCTCCCATTGCGCCTTCTTGCAGGTGAGTTCGAACACTTTGACATGGCCGTCCATGGTCGGTTCGAGCGGCACATTGCCTTTGCCGTCCGTGGCCGCGGGAAACGATTTGACGCCGCGCTCGCACACGGCATCCATTTGGTCCGCGAGTTCGCGTGCGGTAGGCGCCGGTGCGGGGCGGCGGCGCCGCTGGCCGTCCCGGCCGTGGTCACGGAATCGGCAGCCGCCAGGGCCCGGCTCCGGCACGCCGCCAGCGCCCCTACGGCAAAGGCGGAAAACGCACCCTCGCGCAGAAACCGGCGGCGATTACGTCTGGCGTCGAGCCACGATTGATCGGATGATGATATCGTCATACGAAGTCCATGGTGGAATGGTGAACCTCAGAGAGGGCCTGCGACGCTCGCGCAAACCATTGTCGCTGAGATTACGATCCGCCACGCATCCTGATAGTCGGGGACACCAGCCAATCATGTCGGATATTCCCCGACACCGGATGTCCGCGTTCCAGTGAATCCATGACCGAGGAGGTCACTATCATGCCAGAATCACACAAGCCGGCGATCCGCGATCTCACACGTGCAGAGTGCGAGGCTCTGCTGGCGGCGCACAACGTAGGTCGCATTGCCTTCGCGGCTGGTTCACGTGTGGACATTGAACCGATCAACTACGTCTACGCTGATGGGTGGATCTACTGCCGAACCTCCCACGGAACGAAAGCCGCGCTTCTCAAACACCACCAATGGGTGGCGTTTGAGGTCGACGAGGTCAGCGGACTATTCGAGTGGCGGAGCGTCGTCGTACACGGCGCCGTGTATTTTCTGGAGGCGGATTCGCCCGCCGTCGATCAGCACTCGTTCGCTCACGGCGTCGAGCTGTTGAAAAAACTCGTGCCGGGAACCGGCTCCGCGGACGACCCGGTCCCGTTCCGCCGTGTCATCCTTCGGCTTCACCTCGATGAGGTCACCGGCCGGATAGCCACGCTCGGGCCGTGACGACGCGTCACGTCTCTGCGCCCATGGCGTGCGCTGGCCGGCCGCTCGGCGGTGGGCCGATCAAATAGCGAAGCATTGCACTTTTTCTTCGCGCACTTGCAGAGCCGGTCGAAGTACCCGTTTCGGAACAGGTACACGATCACGATCGGTATGAGCCACGCTTTGGGAAACACGAGGATCAGGACGCTGTGGCCGAGGATGCCGGACAGGATGGCGACGACGAGGTTGAGTTCACTCTCTCCGCGCCGATCGCAGTATTTCAGTTTGACGCAGACGAGCTGGCGCAGGTCTTCCTGGCGCTTGTCCAGCTGCTCCTCGATCCCTCGCCTGATTGCATCGAGCCGCTGCTTCGGATTGAGCGACGCGAACACTGTCTTGAGCGGCTCGGGCGGCACCGTGACCTGCAGAGGAAGGCTCTCTAGAAAGGCCTCGTCCGCGCCGGCGACCGCCAGGAGTTCCGACTCCAGGGCGGCCGGATCCAGGGCCAGCAGCCGCCTGACTTCCGCCTCGATCTCTTTTTCAGTGGGCATCATGCCGCCAGGTTGAGAACGGAACGATACGCTAAGGCTTCGATTCCACCCGGCGCGCCCGCATCATCACCCGCGCCACCGTGAACACGGCAAGCACCATCCCGGCTCCCATCAGGAACCCCCTCCAGAAATCATTGGACATCTACCAGAGCTCCTGATTGTCGGTGAATTCCGAAACATATCAGGGCATCAGCTCGAAAGCGTCCTCTACTACGCCGAATACTCCCGCTTTCTACTCCGGCCGCATGGCACTCACCGGATCAATCGCTGCCGCACGCCGCGCCGGGACCCAGGAGGCCACGGCGGCAACCGCCATCAGCGCGACAGACACGATCTCATACGTCGTGAGATCCTCCGGCGACAGTCCGAATAGCATTGCCGACAGAAGCCGCCCACCGAGCAATGCAATGCTGAACCCGATCGCCAGACCGATGGCCGCAAGCCGCACACCCTGCGCGACGACGAGTCCAATGACCTGCCCCTCGCGCGCCCCGAGCGCCATCCGGATCCCCAGCTCGTGCCGCCGCTCTCGCACGCTGTACGCGACCACGCCGTAGATGCCGAGGACCGCCAGCACCAGCGCGACGACCGCGAACGCGCCAACCACTCCCGCGTACAACTGCGGACGGCTGGCCGACTCGAGGACCGATGCGGCGAACGGCCGCGCATCATAGACCGGCAACAAAGGATCGGCGTCCGCGACCGCCTGCTTCGCCGCCGCCAACACGGTCGACGGATCCGCCGCCGATCGCACGATGAAGGTGATCGGGCTGGCCGGCTGCTGATCGAACGCCGCGTAGACCACCGGATCCGGCGGTGTCGTGAGGTCGGTTGTCCTGGTATCGCCCACCACGCCGATGATCTCGCCACCCATCACGGTATCCCGCCCGGCCGCCGTCCCCCACGGAATCGCAATGCGATGGCCGACGGGATCTTCTCCCGGGAAATACTTTCGCACGAGCGCCTCGTTCACCAGCACGACGAGATGGCCGCCCGCCCGGTCGCCCCCAGTGAATGCTCGGCCCTTCCGGAGCGGAATGCGAAGTGTGCGAAAGAAATCCGGCGTGACGATCTGCAGGATCGCCGACATCCGATGCTCCGGCGGGTCAGGCGGACGTCCCGCAACCGTGAACACCGTCTGGCTGATCCCCTCCTGCCCGAACGGCACGCCATACCCGGCCGCGGCGGCAACCGTTCGAGGCAGTCTCTCCAAACGCCCGACGACGCCCTGTGTCAGGCCAGCGATTTTCTCCCATGTCGCATACCCATTGTCCGGGAGGCTCACCGACAGCCGCACCACCTCCTCGGCGCGAAACCCCGGATCGACGGTCACGAGGCGCAGGAAACTGCGCGTCAGCAGACCAGCACCAACGAGCAGTATGACGGCGAGCGCGTTTTCCGCCACCACGAGGACGCTCCGCATGCGCCCGGTCCGGCGATGCCCGAGCCCGCGCGTGCCGGACTTGAGTGACTGGATGATGTCTGGCGCCGACGCAGCCAGCGCGGGCGCGAGACCGAAGAACACGCCCGCCGACGTCGCGATGACTGAGGTGAAGAGCAGGACACGCCAGCTCAGCGAGACGTCATTGAGCCGCGGCAGGTCGCCGGGACGAATCGCCACGAGGAGATGGATCCCGCCGACCGCGAGTGCGACACCACCCGCCGCACCGGCGAGCGCCAGCAACAGGCTTTCCGTGACGAGCTGGCGGACGATGCGCCCGCGGGGCGCGCCGAGCGCCATCCGCACGCCCAGCTCCGATGCCCGCCCGCTTGTACGAACGAGCACGAGATTGGCGACGTTTGCACACGCGATCAGCAGCACACACCCGACGGCCGCGATTAGCACGAGCAGCGCCGTGCGCGCGTCCTTGACCATTTGGCTCCCCGAGTGGCACGAGCGAGTAGTGCCACGGCGCGTCCGCGTCCATGTATTGCGACCGCAACCGCTCGGTCACGGTGACGAGTTCATCCCGCGCTCCGGCGAATGTTGCACCGGATGCGACACGTCCGATCACGGCGAGGTAGTGGTCGCCGCGATGCGCGAGCATCTCCGGCGGGATCACGAGAGGCAGCCAGACATTGGGGCGCCCGGGAAACGTGAACCGCGGAGGAGCAACGCCAATCACGGTGTACGGCCGGCCATTGAGCTGGATCAGGTGTCCGCTCACGGACCGGTCGGCACCGAGACGCGAGCGCCAGAAGGCATCGCTCACGATGACGACGTGCGGTCCTGTCACGGCGTCTTCGCCGGTGGCGAACGCCCGGCCGAGTTGCATTGGCACGCCGAGCAATGTGAACCAGTTCGCACTCACGTCCGCCGCGCTCACACGTGCCGGACCGGATGCCTCGGTGAGATTGGCGGTCTCCAGGGCGTACGCGGCAAGCCCGTCGAGCCGGTGAACCTGCGCCCGCCAATCCGTGAAATCCGGCGCCGAGACGACGGTGCTCCCTTCGCCTGCGCGCTCACTAGTGGACGTGATGGCGACGAGCCGGTCCGCCGCGCCAAACGGCAGACGGCCGAGCAGCACCCCATCGACGACGCTGAAGACCAGTGTGTTGGCCCCAATCGCGATCGCCAAAGTCACGACGACGGTGATGGAAAACCACGGCGACTGCAGGAGACTGCGCGCCGCCGTGCGGGCGTCCTGAAGGAGTGTGTCCATGCGCGGGACACCAGTAAGGAACATGCCAGACCGTGTCGCGATCTAAGTAACGCCCTGCAAAATGCTTAGCGCCAAAGCACCCATGCCGGCATGCCCGGACCCGGGATTTCTGTTCCGAAACCGGACGGATGCAGCAGGATCGCGACTACACCGAAAACTTCGGATCCCCCTCGATCACCCGCGTCTCCATCTTCGGCGCCGCGCCTTTCTCCCACAACTCGGTCCGAAACGTCACCCGATACCGGAGCGGCCCACCATCCGGCGTCGCACTGCGCTCCACCGGCCGCGGGATGCACACGAACTCCGTCTCGAGCGCATGACTTGTCGCGCGCACCACCGAATACCCATGACCGCCCGCATCCACGAACGAGAGGTGCGGCGCCAGATCCGGATTCGATGACGCACGCGCCTTCGCGATGTCCCCGCTCCGCGCATACTCGAGACACGACCGTACCCCATGCCGCATCAGCATGTTGTACGTCGGCTGTGGCCCCTGATCCTGCGGCCCCTGCCCGACGTACAGCGCCCGCAGCGGATGATCTTTCGGAAACGTGTGCTCCAACGCCTCGATCAGCCCCGGCGCGGAAATCGATCCCGTGATGAATGCGATCCCGACCGGCACGAACGGCTTCGGAGGTAGCGCCTTCGCCGCCAGCCCTGCCCAGAACGCATGCCGGTCGCCCGCCACCGTCGCGAATCCTGTGATCCCACGCGCCTGCACGAAGTCGTAGATCTCACCACGCTCGGTGTAGGCCGTAGCGTGCGCTTCTTCAGGCGCCGCCGAATACCCCGCGCCCGGCCACGGCTTCGTGAGCCCCTCGGGCAGGTTCTGGGGATCGGCCCGCTGGTCCAGCGTCCCATCGGTGTTGCCCCAGATCTTCCACGTCGCTTCCGACTTCCCGAGCCGCTCCAGGAACCAGGCCTTCTGCTCGGCGCCCAGCACGGTCTGCGCGGGCTTGTCCTTGTTGAAGTTCCCGACTTCCACGCCGCCGAACCGGATCACCGCTGGCGGATTCCCGCCGTTGTATGTCCTGCCCGCATCCAGGATCTCGACCACTTCTTGCGGCATCATGTCCGGAAAGTCAGGGCTCGTGAACGGCTTCGCCTCCACGCTCCCCGTCGGTTCTTCCGAACGATAGCTGCGCTGATCGGTCACGATCAGCTCGACGTGTTTGCCCCACCGCAGCGCGCGATACCCGGTGAGGCTCTTCAGCGCGATGAGGTTGTTCGGCTCGTTCCCCAGCCCGTGGTCGTCGAACTGCGTGATCGCCGCATCCTCGACGTGCGGCGGATCGAACCGATCGAGCGATGGCCCGCTGGGCTTCGTCACCCGCGCCGGCTGATACTCGAAGAACGCCTGGTTCGCCGCGACTTTCCGCGTCTGTTGCGGCCGCGTCACACCGTCGAAAATCTGCAGCGACTGCCACCCCAGCCAGCTGAACTCGTGGTTGTCCCACATGTTCACGAATGGCCACCGCGCCCGCGCGTCCTGCAGATCCGGATCGCTCAGGTAGGCGCGATACACGGTCCGGTACCCGTCCACGTTGGTCGGGATGTGAAAGTCCGCGTGCTTCTCGCCCTGCGGATACTTGAGGATGTCGCGTACTTTGCGATCGTACATCCCCTGCGGCCGGTCCTCGGGATACCACACGAGCTCATAGATGAAATCGCCGAGGTGGAGGATGAAGCCGATACGGTCAGCCTCCGGCGTACGCTCGTCTTCGTAGATCATCCGCCGGTACGCGTTCTGCGCGCCGTCGTTGACGTTCTGGCATGACACGAATACGAATCGCACCGGCCGAGCGTCGTCGTTGGCCGGTGCGGTAATCGTCCGGCCGATCCGGCTCCCATTTCCGTCCGGGTCCGTGAACCGGTACCAGTAGACTCGCGCCGGCTTGAGACCGCCCACGAGGGTCCGGCACGTCCAATCCGAATCCGCCGATACCACGGCCATGCTGCTCGCGACCACTCGGCGGAATTGCTCGTCCTCCGCTACCTCGACGCGCAGGTTCGACACGGCTTTGTCGCCAGCAGGCGGCCGGCGCGTCCACAGGATCACACTGTTGCTGTCAGGATCGCCGGACGCGACACCCTCCGGAAACAGATCGCGGCGCTCGAGCCACGGACCGCCAGGCACGGTCGCAAAGGGATCTCCCCAGACGGCCGTCGCACCAATGGCCGCCGCCAGTTGCAGGAACTCCCGTCTGCTGATTGTGGACATTGGCTCTATCCTCACATTCGGAATAGATAACTGAACTTCACGAAGAAGCTGTCCGCCTCGCGCGTCAATGTCAGGATCCGGAATGACACCGGCTCCGTCAGGTTGTTGCCGTAGCCCACGAACAGCACGGTTCCGGGAATCGGCTGGTACGCGAACAATGCCTGGCCGCCAAATATGTTGGTGGTCGTCCGCACGGCTCGCGAGATGATGCCGGTGTTCGGATCCCTGGTGTAGATCGGCAGCTCGGTGCGAGAAGCGTCTCGCAAGCTGTCCACGTACACGGCGTGGTACTGCCCGACGAGACGGAAGAAGATCGGGCGCGAAAGCTGATACTCGATGTCGAGCCGGGGAATGATCGTCTGCGACACCAGCGATCCATCACTCCGGCGGTGATAGTATTGCGCGTTGTAGGTGAGCTGTCCGCGGAACTGCGGCGTCGGGCGCCAGTCGAGCGTGAGTGACGTGCTGTTGATGTTGGCCGACGCCCACTCGTAGAAGTTCTCGTCGCGGCACGTCAGATAATTGAGCTTGAAATCGAACTTCGCGAACGACGGCGTCTGGATGGCGAATACGCAGTCGGTGTTGGGGATCGTCGCGGTGCCGACGAACGGGGTGTATGTGGTCACGCCACCCGAAGTGTGACCCAGGAAGTAGTCCTGATAGAGCTGCGGATCATATCCGAAGTGCTCCAGAAACATCGCGCCCTCGAGCTGCCACCCGCCGAACAGAGTCGCGAACGCCGAGAAGTGGAACTTCCGGTCTTCGGTCGGACCGCCATCGGTGAAGTTCCGGTAGGTCCAGATGTTCTGAAATGTGAAATCCGGTGTGATCGTCTGGAGAAACCCGCCCGGTGCGAAGTAGATCGTATACCGGTTGTCCGCCGTCAGCGTCGTCACCCCCGCCCGGCTCACAAACCCGGCGCCGGGTGACCACTCGGGATCGATGCCGTTCAGATCGTAGTTGAGGCCGAGCCCGCGACCGGCCCGCACGAAATGCATGTCCCACATCGGCCCGGCGCCACGCGACTGGCTTGCCGGCAGGGTATCGGTGATGAACGGCGTGTTCACCCGTTCCGAGCTCGTCGCTCCCTGCATCGCCAGTCGAGTAGATCTTGTCCCACGTGAATCGGGTGTCGACGCCGACCACGCGGTTGAAGGACCCGCCGTCCTCCTTGTCGGTCGCCACGAATCCGATCTGCGACGCCTCGCCGACATCCGTCAGCGTCCGCAACACGTTGAACATCGGATGGCCGCCGCCCGCCGCGAATGGATTACCCTCATCGTCCAGCGCGCCCAGATAGGCGACGTTGAAATCACCGACTTTGCCCGTCAGCTTCACCGCGCCGATCGGTGCCGAGATCTGCCGCGTGTAGATGACGTTGTTCGGGACGCTGAACTGGTCGATCCCCTCGAGGAAGAAGGGCCGCTTCTCGGGATACTGGATCGCCTGGCGCGGATCGTATTGCAACTGCGTCGCGTCGGATTCAACCTCGGCGAAGTCCGGCCGGAATGTCCCGGCGAAGGTCAGGTTGGGCGTCACCCCCCACCGGACGTTCCCTCCGAACTGCGGCCGCTCCACGCGCTCGATCCATGGCGCCGGACCACTTGCCGGATTACCCGACCCGGCCGGTCCCGGATAGCCGAGGGCTTTTTCCGTCACGATCGGATTGAGATCGAGCACCAGGCCGCGCTCGAGGCCCGTCAGGCCCACCAGGGTCCCGGACTGCGCCAGGAACGAGGCGGCCGCGATCCGCGTCGGCACCCACGTGTCCATCTCCGAGAGATGCTGCACGTTCCGGATGATGTTGAGCCCCCAGTCCTGCGGATCTTTCTGCTGGTACTTGAAGCTCCGGAACGGAATCCGCATGACGACTTCGTAGCCGTACGATGTGAGATGCCCCTTCGACTCGTACACGAAGTCCGCGCTCAGATCCACCGGAGGTGGCCCCGTCGCGGCGACATTGTATCCGGTGGCCAGCACGCCTTCGGTGATCGTGCCGTCTTCCTGCACGCCAAATGGATTCACGGCGAGCATCAGCGCATGCCGCCCGTGCACGAATGGCGTGAGGATGAGCTGCACGTTGTCGTCGCCGTCGATCAGGTCGCGGTTCGCGAGCGTCGCGTGCACCGCGCCGTGCGTCTCGAACGCGCGGATCCCGAAGTAGATCGCCGTCGCGCTGTACCAGACGAAGACTTCAGTGGAATCGGACGCCGCCCGCCCGTCGACCGGGAAATACTCGGAGAACCCGTTGAGGAGCGCGGCCTGCTGCCAGACCGGCGCGCTCAGCGTCCCGTCGACGTCGATCTCGTTGTCGAACCGTGGGATCCGGACGTTGAGATCGCCCTTCCGCCCATTGTAGATGAGACCCGCGACGGCCGAATCGCCCTGTTTCGGACGTTTCGCGTCGCTCGGAGGGCCGGTATCGGTCGCCGGCGCCACGGCGGCCGGCACCGGCGCGGGCGGAGGCCCTCCGGTCTGGAACGCCATGAGCGGCGCGACACCTGGCAGGAAGGCGGCGATGAGGAGCGGAAGAAGCACGCGCTATCGTAACAGGTAGCGAGCGCTAGCAGGTAGTCGCAGGGGTTCCTTCCTGCACGATGTGCAGGAAGCGCAAATTGTGGGACTCGCGAATCACCGTCGCGATGGCTCCGAAGCGGTTGAATACGGGGCGAACATTGCCTCGCGCGCGTGTTGCGGATCGACAGACCTGCCCATAGAGTCTTTCGACAATCGCTTCGGTATCAATAGTTGCCCTCATTTTCCAACACCGTGACTTTCCTCTCCGATCGTCTGGCCGGCCGCGCGCTCCGCATCGGCGCCCTGCCCACGCTGCCCACGCTGCCCACGCTGCCGGCCCTGGCCGCGTGCGTCGCCGCTGTGTGCCTCAGCGCCGCCTATGCTCCATCGGCCCTCGCGCAGTCGCGCCCCTCGGTGCCCCTCGACCCCGCCATGACGGCGGCCAGCGGCCGCCCGGTGCCCGGGCCGGTCTACGAGATCCCGGAGTTCACCCGCGCGGTGGACCGCGGCACTCGCACGCGCTCCGGCGCCCCTGGCGAAGACTACTGGATCCAGCACGCGCGATACACGATCGAAGGCCGCCTCGACGTCCCCACCAACCGCGTTTCCGGCCACGAGCGCGTCACCTACCTCAATAACTCGCCCGACACGATCCGGCAGATCGCGGTCTACCTCCGCCAGAATGTCTTCGCGGCCGGCAGTCCCCGCCACCAGGAAGCCGAAATCACCGGCGGCGTCACCTTGGGCCCGGTCCTCGTCGCCGGCCACCTGATGCACGCCGCGGCCGCGGGTGTCTCCGCCGAAGCCATCACCGGCGCCAGCGCTACACACCCCGCGCCCAGCGGGTACGTCGTCGACGGCACCGTGATGTGGATCCCGCTGGCTGCTCCGCTCGTCCCGCACGACAGCACGCGGCTGGAGCTGACCTGGTCCTACGTGCCGCCGCAGTCGCCGTCCGATGGACGCGAGGGCCGAGAGGGGCACCACGTCTATTTCATGGGCTACTGGTATCCGCAGATCGCGGTCTACGATGATGTCAGCGGCTGGGTGACCGACCCGTACGTGCTCGCCGCGGAGTTCTACATGGATCCGGCGGACTACGATGTGCGGCTCACGGTCCCGCATGCGTGGCCGGTCGGCGCGACGGGAAGCTCGAGAACCCCGCTGAGGTCCTCTCAGCCGCCGGTCTCGCGAAACTCGCCGACGCCCGCCGCTCGGGTCGCGTGGTGCACGTGTCGGAGCCGGGTCCGTCCGCCGCGGCGTCGTTCCGGCCTGGCGGCGCGAACGCGACCTGGCACTTCACGGCGAAGGACGTCCGCGACTTCGCGTGGGGCACGAGCGACCGCTATGTCTGGGACGCCACGCGCGCGCTCGTGCCGCGCACCGAAAATGCTGCCGAGAACGCGGCCGCGCCGGACACCGTCGACATCTTCTGTCTCTTCCAGATCTCCAAGCCCGCGGCCGCGTGGGCCCTGGGCGGCGCGCGCTACACGCGCGACGCGATCGAGAAACTCTCCGTGTATCTCTGGCCCTATCCGTGGGCGGAGATGACGTCGATGGAGGGTGTACTCGACGATGGCGGAATGGAATATCCGATGATGACGCTGATCTCACCCTGGGCCGATACGCTGAAGCTCGCGGGGGATCTGATGCACGAGACCGGGCACATGTGGTTTCCGATGCAGGTCGGATCCAATGAAGCGCGCTACCCGTGGATGGATGAAGGATTCACGCAGTACGATGTCGCGCAGGCAATGCGGATGATCTACGGCGAGCCACGGACCGGCGGCCGTCCGAACGACTCCGAGCAGGGCCAGCGTGAGTTGTATCTTGGGGCCGCCCGTGCCGGCAACGACATGACGCTCATGTGGGACGGCGATCTGTACCCGCGCGAGTTCTACTTCGTGATGTTCTACGACAAGACCGCGGCGGTCCTGGCGGCGCTCCGCGGCGTGCTGGGCGAGCAGACGTTCCACCAGGCATTCCGCGAGTACGGCCGTCGCTGGACCGGCAAGCATCCGTACCCGTACGACTTCTTCAATACGATGTCGCAGATGTCCGCGCAGGACCTGTCGTGGTTCTGGACGACGTGGTTCTACGAGCCGTGGCCACTCGACCAGGCGATCGCCGCGGTCGAAACCCGTGGCGACACCACCGCGATCGTGATCGAAGATCGCGGCCTGGCGCCCATGCCCGTCCGCCTCGCGATCACGCGCACCGGCGGGGACGTGCAGCGCATCGAGCTGCCGGTGTCGGTCTGGCTCGCCGGCGCCCGCCGCCATGTGGTCCACGTCCCGTCGTCGCCTGCGGTGACGAAAGTCGAGATCGACCCGGAAGGCCTCTTCCCAGACATGAACCGCGGCAACCAGGTCTGGCCGTCCAGGAGCCAGTAATCCTCTTCCTCTCCCTGACGTAACCGCGATCTGCGTCTATGCCCGGCTACATCGTGCGGCTCTCGTGCCAGGTCATACTGTTCGACCTGGATGGGGTGCTGGTCGACTCGGACGCGAGCGTCGAGGAGACATGGCGAATGTGGGCTGCCCGCCACGGCCTCGACGCCGCGCCCATCGTACGCGCCGCGCAGGGGCGGCGCGCGCTCGACACGGTGCGTCTCGTCGCCCCGCAACTCAATGCGGAGCACGAGGTGGCGGAGCTCACAGCCTATGAGGCCCACGCGACGACGGGCCTCGCCGCAGCGCCGGGTGCGCGAGCGCTCGTTGAGCAGCTCCCTCTCACGGCGTGGGCCGTCGTCACATCCGGTGTCCGGGCGGTGGCCGAGCACCGCTTGCGCTTCGTCGGACTACCGATGCCACCTGTGATGGTGTGTGCCGAAGACGTTGCACACGGCAAGCCAGACCCGGAGGGCTATCTCGCGGCCGCCGCGCGCTGTGGCGCGCCGTCAGCCGAGTGTGTGGTGATCGACGACGCGCCCGCCGGCCTCGAAGCCGCGCGCGCAGCGGGTATGCGCGCGATCGCCGTCGCGAGCAAGCATCCGCTCGATGCGCGATGTAAGGCCGAAGTCGTCGTGAAAAATCTTGCATCCGTGGCGGTGCGCGTCGATGCGACGGACATCGCGAAGCAGCGGCTCCTCGTAGAGGCCAGCGGATGGCAAGTGGATGGTCCGCGGCCGGGGTTGGGACAGTAGCTTCCATCCACGATGACAGCAGGGCAGGGTCTCAATCACCCGAGGGCGTTGGCAGTGTCCCACCCGCTGGCGAGTCCCTAGGTGGCATTCCCAACGGCTTCCTTATTCGCCAGTCGTGGTGGGAGCGGTGGTGATTGTCGTGTTCGACATCGTCGCTTCGTTCGCGGCGATGAGGTTTGGTTTCCACTACGGCATCGCGGCGCCCGGATCGTGGCTCATCTGACGCATTTGTCGGATTCGATATCGGCCGTCGTGCAGATATCGGGATGGCTGCCGTGGGCTCTGCCATTGTCGCGTTTGTCGAAGCGACAATCGGGTGGGCGGCATCGGCTGCCATTGGTCCCGGCCGTCCACCGGGGATGCTCAGCGTCGCGGGGGTAATTGCAACGGTGATTCTCGTGGCGATGACGGGCGGTGCCATTGGCGCCATTGCGGGCTTCATTGCACAGTACCGCCAGCACAAGCGCTAGTGTGTATTCAGCGCGTGCCCCGTTTAGGTCGGCGCGCCTGAGGCTTCGTAGCAGCCTCGCCGGTCCGTTTGGCCGGGGGCGTCTCGCGAGTAGCGCTCGGAACGCCTCCGGACCATCAAACAAGCCGCCGCGGTCAGCTTGGCCGACACCGGCGCGCGCGGCTTCGCGCTATCGGCTTAGCTTCCGCCGCGCGCTAAGCGAGCCGGCCATTTCGTCGCAGTATGATGGCTGCAGTCGGCCGATTTATGCAGCGCGCAAAGGCGCGATCTCTTCCGCGCTGATACCAGTGTGTCCGATGCCAGATAGTACCGCATTGATCGCTTCGAGCGAAATCGCGCGCGGCGACGTAATCTCGATGCCAATCACGCTGTCGTCCGGGCCAAAGTCGACAAGAATGCCGGAGCCAGCTGGCTCGGTCCTGGCGCTATGAACGCCGCCAGGCCGGGGCAAATAGAGATAGCCCGCGATTGGCCTGCCTTTGCGAAACGTCACTTCGAGATAGCGGTCACGCATAGTGTCACCGGGCCACAGGGTACGCAGTCACCACTACCAGCAAGACTTCCTCAGCGTCAGGCTCGATGATCACCTCCCACTGCCGTCCCGAATGCCTCGTCTCAATGACGAAGCGCCGCTCGACTACGTCAGGTCGGGAAGCCGCCAGCGTTTTCGAGCATGCGCCGGAGATCAACCTCGGTGAACTGCCGATCCTCCATCCTTTTTTCAAGGTGAGGCGTGAGTTCCAGTTCCCAAGTCCACCAGATTGGCCACTTCACGCGACAGCCAAACAGCCGGTTTCGGTCGGGCCGACCTCGGCTATATAAAGTACATGAGCCACATTGGCCGGTCTAACCATTGCCTGCAACCTATAGGCGTTATGTGACTAGTAACTAGGGCAGATCCCGCCAACACACGCAGAAAACAGCCAATCGCAGTCGAACTCTTAACCCCCTGGGTACCTATGCGCCGGTTCATGCACTCTATCGCCGTTCTTATCACCCTCCCACTCCTCACGCTTCCGGCCCAGCAAGCTCCATCATCCGGCAACGCCACCCGCGGCCACGACTGGACGCAATTCGGCTGGGACCTCGCCCGCACGAGCGTCTCTACCGCGCCCACCGGGATCGATGCGACCAACGTGAAGACGATGGTTCGCCAACAGGTCACGCTCGACGGCACCGTCGATGCCTCGCCCATTTACCTGAGTGGCGTGGCCGTGAATGGCCAGCCGCACGACGCGTTCTTCGTGACGACCACCTACGGCAAGACGATCGCGATCGATGCGCTGAGCGGCGCGATCCTGTGGACGTTTACGCCGCCGGACTACCAGTCGTGGACTGGCTCCCCGCAGATCACGAACTCCACGCCGGTCGCGGACCCCGGCCGCCAGTTCCTCTACGCCGCGTCACCGGATGGCCACGTCCAGAAGCTCGCGATCGCCGACGGCCGCGCGGTCTGGAGCACCTCGATCACGTCGCTCGCGCAAAAGGAGAAGATCGCCTCGCCGCTCAGCTACTACCGCGGTCACGTCGTCGCGGTGACCGGCGGCTACATTGGCGATGCCCCGCCATATCAGGGGAAGGTCGCGATTCTCGATGCCGCGACGGGGAAGCTCCTCCACGTCTGGAACTCGCTCTGCAGCGATCGCCCGGGGATCATCACGCCCAGCGACTGCCCCGAAAGTGGATCCGCCATCTGGGGCCGCGCCGGTGCCGTCATCGACTCGGCCTACCGGCGACATCTACGTCGCCACCGGCAACGGCCACTGGGACGGCAAGACGTACTGGGGCGACGCCGTCCTCCGGCTCAACTCGGACGCGACGCAACTCCTCGGCAACTACACCCCGGCCAACTCCAACGAGCTCGCGGCCGCCGACGCCGACATTGGCTCGACCTCGCCCGCGCTCGCCGGCAGCTACATCGTCCAGGGCGGCAAAGACGGCAAGATCCGCCTCCTGAGCGCCGCCAGCATGACCGGCTCCGCCCCTCACTCGGGCGGCGAGCTCCAGGCCGTCAAGCCACCATCCGGAAGCCGAGTGTTCACGGCGGTCGCCGTCCGGCGGACGGCGGCAGGCACGACGGTGTACGTGACCGACAACGACGGCACCAGCGCGTGGACCGTCAACAGCGGCAAACTCTATCCGCTCTGGCAAAACAACAACGGCGGCACGAGTCCCGTGATTGCGGGCGGCCTCCTCTACGTCTACGACGCCCACGGCAATGGCCTCCGGGTCTACGACCCGTCCTCCGGCAGCCAGATCACGGCCCTCCCCGCCGGCACCGGCCACTGGAACAGCCCCATCGTCATTGACCGTATGATCGCCCTTCCCGAAGGCACCTCCAGAGACCACTCGACCACCGGCATCCTGGACATCTGGCGCCTGAAGTAGAACGCATCAGGGATGTAGGGCCGACCGGCCCTTACGGATCCGGCCGCGGCAAGGGCCCGTCGTAGGCCATACCAGCTAACCATCACTCGCCAAACTACTTATTGACAGCACAATGTGTTAGTTGATCATTCAACCAATGCCGCCACAGTCGTCCTTACCAGACACCCGCGCGCGCCTGATCGACGCTGCCGTCTACCTCTTCTGGGAACAGGGCTATGCCGCGACGGGAGTCTCCGAAATCCTCGCCCGCGCCAAGGTGAACTCGGGCAGCTTCTACCACTTCTTCAAATCGAAGGAGGCCCTCCTCCTCGCGGTCCTCGATTGGTACCTGATGGGCCTGGACCCGTTCGTGATGCAGCCGGCCTTCGCCCAGTCGCCCGACCCGATCGAGCGCGTCTTCGCGGTCCTGGCCTTCTACCGCCAGAACCTGGTCAAGACCGCGTGCACCTACGGCTGTCCGATCGGCCGTCTGGCGCTCGAGATCCCGGATGATCGCACGGAGGTTCACCACCTCCTGGCGGCGAACTTCGACGGCTGGACCACCGCGATCGAAGCGTGCCTTGATGCCGCGCGCGATCGGTTGCCCGCGGACCTCGACCGGGCCTCGCTCTCGCAGTTCGTGCTCACCGTGATGGAAGGCGGCGTGATGCAATCGCGCGCCCATCGCGACGTCGCCCCATTCGACGCGTCGGTCCGACACCTCCGCCGCTATTTCGACCTGCTCACCCAGCCGCCCCAATCGGCGCGCACCGTCGCGCCCCCAAGACCACTTCCGCGGATCGGCGGCCCGCGGAAATCCATCCACCGACCTCGCACACCGGAGCTCCTATGAAGGGCACGCTGAAGCGATGGCGCGCGGTAGTCCGGGATCGACAATGCCGCACAACCGTCGTCCGGTCAATGCACCGGGTGAGGTCGGCCGCGTAAACCGCATCGGCGTCAGCGATTGTACGCTACCGGACGCACTCCTGAGTTGTCAGCGCGCACGACGCCGACCCGATACCTTGCCAACGCTCAATTGCCAGCTCGACCCGGCGCTTCGAGGCCGGCATTCACCGCTCGTCACAAGGGGGCGCTCCTCCTTCTGCCCGGCCGGTGGGTGTTTGTATCCACCCATCGAGGCCCCGGAGGGGTCATGCTACCCTTGCCGAATGTCGCCAGGGCGAATTGTCCTGGCCGCGATGTACGCATGTTCGCAAAGCGGCGGACTCCCGGGCCAGACGAGCGGCCACTTTCACAGCGAGCCAGGTCCGCGAAATCCAGTGGCGGCAACAGGAGCAGCCCAATGGCTCCCGACGCTCGCGAACGGAATCAGATCCTCTGCGCCCTCCCGGCATCGGCCTACGACCGGCTGCGCCCGCATTCTCAGCACATCACGGTCCCCCACGGCACGGTCGTGTATGAGCCGGGCGCCGAGATCCGCTATGTGTATTTCCCGCAGTCCGCCGTCTTCTCCCTGGTGCGCCAGTTGGCCGGACGCGCCGGCGTCGAGGTCGGCACCATTGGCCGTGATGGCGTCGTTGGTGTTTCCGTCGCACTCGGTGCCGTGACTTCGCCGACTCAATGCATTGCGCAAATCGCCGGCGATGCGCGCCGTATCTCCACGCCGGCGTTCCTTGATGCGCTCGGCCACGCATCCGAACCTGCGCGTGCCGGGTCCGCCGCCACACTCGACGGCCTGTGTCGCCTGTATGCGCAAGCCCTGTTCGAGCAGACCGCCCAATCCGCCGCCTGCAACCGCATTCATGATCTCGAGCGGCGATGCGCCCGATGGCTGCTGATGACCCACGACCGGGTCGCCGGCGACCAACTGCTGCTCACGCAGGAGTTCCTGTCCTACATGCTGGGCGTGCGCCGAGCGGGTGTGACCGAGGCCTGCGGCACGCTGCAACGATCGGGCTTGATCCAGTATCGCCACGGCCGCATCACCGTCGTCGATCGCAACGGCCTCGCCAGCGCCGCCTGCGAATGCTACGCCGTCGTCAAAGCCGCCTACGGCTCCCTCCTCGGCGCCGCCATCGCCCAGTCGCCATGCACCTGAGGTCCGCGTCTCGACGTGGGGCACACACGCGTACTCCTCACGTCACTCCGGCGGAGATTTGACGGCTGATTGCGCGCATGACCTGACGACACGGTTTCGTACGACACCGTACCATCGTGCGGGGGCGGATCCTCATCTTTCGCATTACCCGCAACGGCTTTAAATATTGGGGCCTCGCACAGCGCGCGACCTAAACGCCGTCGGCGACTGCTGCGTACTGGAAGGCGGCGCACGATCGGTCGCGGACGCCACGCCGATGCCAACGCACATTCGATAAAGTATGTTCCCAGACGCATCCGAATTTGCCGACGCCGGTCCTCACGTGGCGCGTTACCGCGACGCCGCACTTAGCGCGGCGTTCCGGGACGCCGTGCGTCGCTGCCGCGCCGACGGGAAAGCAAGTGAGGCTTCGGTTGCGGCGCTCTGCTCCTGCGCCCGCGTTGCCCGAGTCGACGGCCTCGCCCCCGAGCAAATGGTGCTGATCATCAGACAGGCGTGGGACACGACAAACCACCCGTCAGCTATCAGCGATGACAGCGAAGCCGCACGTTTCCAGCTCACCGATATCGCCCTGACCGCGTACTTCGCGGAACGCTAACGCGCTCTGCTCTCCGGCCCCTGGCCACAATCGTCCGTGAGGCCAATCCTGACAGGCCCCACGGACATCCAGCGCAAGTGTTACTGGGGCGACGCGGGCTTGGTCGTATCGGGCGACGTCTTCGTGCCCGTTGCTGGCCGCAGCGTGTCGCCTTTGGCCGTCACGGGTTGCCCTTGAGTCGGAGTCGTTTTCTTGATCTTCGAGCCCAGCGTGGATTTGCCCGAGCTGTTCACAACGCCTGACTGACTCTGGTTGTCGGCCGGGCTCGCGACGCTGCCGTTGCTGGTCATCTTGTGATGTTTTCTTGCCTTGTGTGCCGAATCGCTCATGTGCGTGGTGTCTTGCGGTGTGTTCTGGCTTGATGACTGCGCGCGCGCGGCGCCAGTAATGCCCGAGAGCGCGGCCGCCACCGCGAAGCACCACAGGCCGTGCCGTAGGATGTCCCGTCGCATTCTCTCCCCTGTGTTGTGGGTGCATTGCCGGGGGACAAAAGGCAAACGCTATGCCCACTCCCAAGGGAGCCGTACGATCGCGGACTTATCGGGATGCGATCAATTGCTGTGGCCGGCGCAAGACGATGCGGCGACTCGGTTCAGCGACCTGATCGAAATCAATACCACAACATCAGGTCGCTGTCTGCGTCATCACCGGTTTTCGCCGGCCCTCCCATCACCCGCGGGGGCATCTATCTCCAGCTAGTGCCCTGACCCCGGCGGGGCCGCCTGCCCAAGCCCAATCACTTCGCCACTCGCCAACACCTGCCCGCGCATCGCGTCGATCAGATCACCGTAATTCGCGGTGGATGACAGGCCGAGCGTCGTCCCCAACGCGAATACCTGCAGATGATAGCGGTGCTTCGGACCCGGCGGCGTCCGCGGCCCCATGTACGGCTGGCTCGCCCCGCGAATGTTCGGCCCATACTGCGCGCCGGAGGGCGGCGCGGTCATCCCCGCCTCGAGCTTCGTCACCGATCGCGGGAATGTTGTACATCGTCCAGTGCAGAATCGGCGCACCGTTCCGCATCGCATCCGGATCCTGCATGATGATCACGTAGGACTGGGTACCCGCGGGCCCCGCGCTCCACTGCCAGTCCCGGGAACACATTGCCGCGATATTGCGTGTTCTCGAACGGGATGTCTCCGCCCGCTTTCCACGCCGGCGTGCTCACGGTCAGCTTCGCATCCCCTTTCGCGGGAAGAACGACCCTCGCCAGCAGCGCGCCCCCAGGCTCAGGACCAGTCGGCGCCGGCGACCTCTGCGCGGCGCTGTCATGCGGCAGCAGGCCGCCAATGAGCAGCATGGGTATCGACAACGGACATGTACGGATTCATCGGCATCTCCCCGAATCAGTGAGAACGCGAATCGGTCACTGATTCTAGTCCGATTCCGCGACCCGCTTCAACGCATCGCGCCCACCCTTCGGTCTTGACACCGGCCGCGCCCGGCGCGCATCTCAATTCCCAGTGCGTGCGACGACAGTCCCAGAATATGAGTCCCTCGTTTGTTACCTCGCAGTAGGTGTTCCCATGAGTGATGACTCCACCACCCCACGCCCGCCGCTCTCCAGCGAGGAAGAGGACCTTGGCATGGGTCGCGACATCACGCGCCGCGATTTCCTCAATGCCGTCGCGATCGGCGCCGGTGCCGCGCTGTTGGGCGCCGATGCGCCCGCCGCACACGCACTGCCCGCGCACGCACTGCCCGCGGGCGCGTCGCTATCGGGCGCGTCGTTAGCAGGCGCCACCGCCCAGCCCACAAACCCGTGGGCCGGTTTCTCGGGCGTCGGCGACTACGCCCGCGCCAATGGCAATACCTGGGACGTCGTCACCGCCGGCCACGGACTCCGCGATGGCCTCTACGAACAACGCATTGCCGCCGCGTCGCCCACCAATGAGGTCTACGATCTCGTCGTCGTTGGCGGCGGGTTCTCCGGCATGGCGGCCGCGTACTTCTACATCAAGGAAGGCGGCCCAGGCCGCACGGTGCTCATCCTCGATAACAACAACTTGATGGGCGGCGAAGCCAAGCGAAATGAATTCGTCGTCCGCGGCCAACGCCTCATCGGCCCCCAGGGCTCGAACGACACCGACGCTCCCCGGGAAGGATGGCGCGGGGAGATGTGGCGCGACTTGGGTCTCCCTCCAGACTTCGAATACGGAACGCTGCGCGCCGATCGCACGCCGATGCTCTTCGGCCGCGACAATTTCATCCACCAGGTCTGGGCCGATGACTTCGAGAACCACGGATTCTTCTTCGATGAGCCCACGCCGCACTGGGTCCGCAATCCCTGGGGCCACAATCTCGAGGGCACGCCCTGGTCGCGCGAGCTCCGCCGCGAGCTCCTGCGCTGGCAGAATGAACCGGTCGAACAGTGGAAGGGCGACGCGACGAGTCTGAAGAAGTACCTCGATAGCATGACGTACGAGCAATACCTCACCAATGTGCGCAAGCTGCCGGTTGAGGTGGCGCGATACGCCGACCCGCTGCTCTCCGCGTCGATTGGCCTGGGCAGCGATGTCCTCTCCGCTTACGCCGCGTTCTATGATGAGTTCCCCGGCTTCACCGGCCTCTCGCCGTCGGGGATCCTCTTCATCCGCGATCACAAGATGGCCAATGTCCCCGGCGACTTTCACTCGTTCCCGGGCGGCAACGACGGCATCATGCGCTGCCTCGTGAAAGCGCTCATTCCGGGCGCGATCGCAGGCGGCTCGGCATTCGCCGACATCCACAACGGCCGGCTTCAGCCCGAAGCACTGGATCGCCCCAACGCGCCGGTGCGGATGCGTCCCAGCACGACGGTCATTCGCCTCGTGCACGACGCGGGCGGCGGCGGGAGCGGCAGCAACGGCGAGCCTGCGACGATCACCTACGCGCGCGACAACCGTCTCTACACGGTCCGTGGGCGCGCCGTCATCTGGGCCGCCGCCAACTGGACGGCCAAGCACGCGATCCAGCACTTGCCGGACGAGTATCGCGAGGCGATGAACGAGTTCCCGCGCGCACCGATGCTCGTCGCGAATGTCGCCCTCGACAACTGGCGCTTCCTCTACAAGATGGGCTACACCGCCTGCTCATGGCGCGGCGGATTCGGCTTCACCGCCAACATCCGCCCCAACATGTACATCGGCGACTACCGTCCGCCGCTCGACCCCGACCAGCCCAACATCCTCACGTTCTATGTCCCGTTCAACCAGCACGGTCTCCCGCTGGCGGAGCAGGGCAAGGTCGCGCGCGCGCGCCTCTTCGGCACGACGTACCGCGACTATGAGTCCGCGATCCTGCAGCAGATGGTGCAAGATGTTCAGCCCGGGCGGGTTCGACCCCAAACGCGATGTCGCCGGCATCGTCCTCAACCGCTGGGGGCACGCCTACGTCACACCCGGCCCCGGTTTTTACGCCGGCCGCGATGGCAAGCCGGCGCCGAGCGATGTGCTTACGCCGCCCGCTCGGCACGGTCATGTTCGCGCACTCGGAGCTTGCCGGAAACCAGAACTGGATCGAAGCAAGCACCGAAGGCCGCCGCGCGGCCCACCAGGCGCTCGAGATGCTGAAACGGGCCTGACCAGGACGAATGCGGTGCGCGTGCGCAGGCCTACGTAATGACCAGGCGCCGGATACCGTGCGGACCGAGCTGAAATGTGAGCGTGCCGTCGCCAGTGTAGCCGGTGCCGGAGACGGAGACGCTCACGGCGACGCCATCCGCTGACCGCTCCACGCCGTTCACCGCGATCACGTTGTGCGTGCCCATGTTCTCGTCGTCGTTCCAGCGGGCGATCGCCTTCTTGCCAGTGAACGTGCGGCCCCAGTCCACGAGCACCGCGTCGGGTTCGAATGCCGCCAGCAACGCCTCCCGGTCGCCCCGGTTCGTCGCGTCCAGCATCGCCTGGATCGGCGGCTCGAGGGCGTCTATATCATCGGCATCGCTCATGGCAACCCTCCGCCCGGCTATAAAGCAAGAGATGCGCCGTCCCGGCCCCTGGCCACAGCGCTGCCGGGTGAGTACATCAGCGCAGTCCCGAGGAGGCACGACCGTGCGGCTTCGCCCGCTGGCGATCGCTCTCATCGTCCCCGTGCTGGTCGCGTGCGCCAATGACTCGGCGGCCCACCGCCGCGCGTTGCCTCGTGGCGCCGGCGTCGCGAAGGGGTGGGATCCCCTGCTTGCCGCCGCGGATTCGGTCCGGTCGCTGTTCGCGCCGCTGGCGTGTGATACGGTATTCCTCAATACGGGCTACGTCGCGACGGATCCCGAGGGTGCGGTGTTTCGCACGGTCGCGTGCCGAGGCGGCACGACCCCCGCACACGGATACTTCTTTCGGGATCCTGCTGGGGGCCGCGCGCTCGTGTCCGGGCGCGTGTTTCGGACGGCCAACCACCGGAGCCGCCAAGTGGCGGACTCGATCGCCCACGACGTGAGCGCCCGCAACGGCGCTCCAACTGCCTGCGTGAACCTCGCGTGGCCCCAGAGCAACGTCGCTCGCGTATGGGCAGCCAACGGCCTCAGTATCCGCGTCGTCGCCGACACGGAGACGGATGACGTCACCATCGAACGCAGCGTCGGCGCCCCGGATTGCGACCCGTCGCTCTTTGCCCGCTACCCGGAGTTCCCCTACCGGTAACGGGCGTTCCGCCTCGCAGTTCCGCAAGCGGCACGCCAGATTGGCTCGGGGCGACGCGCGTAGAGGATGGAATCCGAGTGTGTCCCTCTCAATTCTGGCGATCTGAGCACAAACGGAGGATGCAGATGAAGACGGTCGTGACGATGGCGATGCGGCTTGCCGTAGCAATGGTGCTCATGAGCGGTGCCGCTCTCGCCCGGGCGCAGGGCCCCGTTTCCGTTCCGGCGCCTCCCACGCACGCCGCCCCGGCGTCCGTCCGCGCGCGCGACCTCGGCGTTCCCTTCGAAGGCACGCCCGGCAGCAACAACGCCATCACCGACGTCCCCGGCGTCGAGGTGGGCTTCACCACACTCATCTCCGGCGACGGCCCGCTGGTGGTCGGGCAGGGGCCCGTCCGCACCGGCGTCACCGCGGTCCTCCCGCGCGGCAAGAACAACAAGGACCCGGTGTTCGGCGGCTTCTTTTCGCAGAATGGCAACGGGGAAATGACCGGCACCGAGTGGCTCATCGAGGGCGGCTTCCTCGAAGGTCCGGTGATGATCACCAACACGCACAGCGTCGGCGTCGTCCGCGACGCCGTGATCGCCTGGGAGGTGAAGCACCAGGCAGACCAGGAACCGAAAGGAGTTTCGACCTATCCGTGGTCGCTTCCGGTCGTGGCCGAGACATTCGATGGCGGGATGAATGACGTGAATGGGTTCCACGTGCACCCGGAGGACACCTTCCACGCCCTCGATGCCGCCGCGGCCGGACCCGTCGCTGAGGGAAATGTTGGTGGCGGGACGGGCATGCGATGCTTCGGCTTCAAGGGCGGCACCGGCACGGCCTCGCGCGTGCTTCCCGCCGATCAGGGCGGCTATACGGTCGGAGTCCTGGTGCAGTGCAACACGGGCTCACGGTCACAGCTCCACATTGCCGGGGTCCCGGTCGGCAAACTCATCACCGCGTCGCCCAGTCCCGTCGGCATGGGCTTCCCCACGGACCCCGAGCGCGATGTCGGATCGATCATCATCATCGTCGCCACCAATGCGCCGCTCGTCTCCAGGCAGCTCGACCGCCTCTGCAAGCGCGCCACGTTGGGCCTGGGACGCGTCGGCGGCACCTCCGGCGACGGCTCCGGCGACATCTTCATGTCGTTCTCCACTGCGAATCCACTGGCCGACGACATTGGGATCCATGCGCCGGGCGCCAAGAGCGCACCCTCGAGCCCTGTCGCGCACATCGACATGCTGCACAACGATGAGATGGACCCGCTCTTCCTGGCGACGATCCAGGCCACGGAAGAAGCGATCGTCAATGCACTGGTCGGCGCGCAAACGATGACCGGCCCCAACGGCCGTGTCCTGCAGGCCTTGCCGCACGATCAGTTGAAGGCGCTGATGCAGCAGAAATTCGCTCCGGTACCCTGGTAGAGGTGTGTCCACCCGGCTTTGTGAGGGCCGGTCGTGACCGGTCCTCGAAGCGCGTAACAAGGACGACCCGCATCAAAACGCAATTGCCTGGAGAATTTCATGAGGGGCGAAAGTTCGGTGAAGGAGGAACGACCAACGACCGGCCGGAAATATCGAACCGACCGGACAGCAGGCATTAGCGACGGCGTCTTCGCGGTATCGCTGACGCTTCTCATCCTCGACGTACGGCCTCCTGATGGCGACGTGTCCCAACTCGCGCACGGGCTCGTCCTGATTGCGCCGAGGCTCGGAACCTTCGCACTGAGCTTCGCAATCGTTTCGTACTACTGGCTCGTCCACCACCTGATTTTCGCCTCACTGCGCGGCGTGAAAGTCGCTCTGATCTGGGCGAACATGCTGTTCCTCTTCACGATTGCCGTGTTGCCCTTCTCGACCGCGGTGCTCGGTCGTTACCCTCTCGCGCCGGTGGCGCTCGCAATTTATGGTGCCAATCTCGCCGCTTGTACGTCGGCGCTGGCAGGTGTGTGGTTCGTCGCGGACCATTCTCACATCACGGAGCAAACGACAGCCAGCCAACGACGCTACATTGTGCGGCGTTTCGGTATTCAGTTGATTGTCGCATTGCTGGGGACCGCGTGCGCATTCCTCGCTCCGGTACTCGCCCTGAGCATCTTTGTCGGGCTGCCGATTGCCTTTGCGCTGACCTACCGCCGGCAGTACTACTGACTGTCGTCGTCCGGCACGGCGCGACACGGCATGCAGCCCGAATGGCGCCAATCGAACGAGCGCCGGCACAGCAGTGGTTCGCACCGGGTCAGGGGTGTATTAGGTGGCTCTCAGGGAAGCCCACACGAATTCGTCCTGGTAGGGGCCGGTCGTGACTGGCCCCTCCGGATACTGGCCGTACCACGCCGCCGTCTCGCGAGCCGGAATTACGCCCGCCCATCGCACCCGAACGCGATTCGTCCCGAATTGTGTGTGTTGGCATTGGTCCTGCCTTATGGAGCACAAGAGGTTACGCCGGCGTCGGCGATGCTGGCGAACCCCGTTTCGAGCACACCCGGTCGTTCGTCGCTCACCGGAAGGCACGCGCATTGATCGCCGCACGGTAAGAACCGACGACTCGGACCTCTGGGTGCCTATGTATCGTTGCTGTTCTATTGCTGCCCTCGCTGCCTGTTTCGCCAGCGTCCTCTCGTGTCACTCGAGCACCACAGGTGTGCAGCCCGTCCGCACGGATAGCGTCACCACCAACGGCCACGATTGGGTGCGCTTCGGGTGGGACGTGGGACGCTCCAGCGCCTCGACCGCCCCCACGAGCATCACGGCATCCAATGTCGGATCGATGGTCCGGCAACAGGTCACGATCCCCGGCACCGCCGACGCGTCCGCCATCTACCTGAGCAACATCAAAGTCGGCGGCACCGCGCACGATGTCTTCTTCGTCACCACGACGTACGGCAAGACCGTCGCGATCAACGCCAGCACGGGCGCGCTGCTGTGGACCTACACGCCCACGAATTACGACTCGTGGGCCGGCTCCGCGCAGGTCACGACGGCGACGCCGGTCGCCGATCCCAGTCGCGACTATATCTACGCCGCGTCGCCCGATGGCAATGTGCAGAAGCTCGCGGTCTCGGACGGCCACGCGGTGTGGGCGACCGCGATCACGCTGCTGCCCCAAAGCGAGAAGATCGCGTCAGCGCTGAATTATTTCGCCGGCCACGTGTTCGCCACGACGGGCGGCTATGTGGGTGACGCGCCGCCGTATCAGGGGCACCTCGTGATCCTCAATGCGAATAGCGGCCAGGTACTGCATGTCTGGAACTCGCTCTGCAGCACCCAGTCCGCTCTCATCGCGCCTTCGAGCTGCGCACAAAGTGGATCGGCGATCTGGGGACGCGGCGGCGCGGTCATCGATTCCACGACCGGCGACATCTATGTCGCCATGGGCAACGGTCTCTGGGATGGCAGCACCAACTGGGGCGACGCGCTCGTGCGGCTCGACTCGTCCGCCACGCACATCCTCGGCAACTACACGCCGACAAATACCGGGAGCCTCGACTCCACCGACCAGGACCTGGGCTCCACATCTCCCGCCTTCCTCGGCAATGGCTACCTCGCCCAGGGCGGCAAGGATGGCCTGATCCGCGTCCTTTCCATCGCGGGCACGGCGGGCGCCACGGCTCACAAGGGCGGCGAGTTACAGGTGACACCGACGCCGTCTACGACGGATCTCTTCGGGTCGTTCGCAGTATCGCAGGCGATGACCGGAACAACAATCTTCGGCGCCGACAGCCGGGGGACCGCGGCGTGGACGTTCAGCGGCGGAACGCTCACGCTCGCCTGGCACAGCTCCAACATCGGCACGACCCCCGTCATCGCCGGCGGTCTGCTCTTCGTCTTCGACCAGGGCGGCAACGGGCTCCGCGTCTACCAGCCCGCGTCCGGCACACAGATCACCGCACTCCCCTCGGCGGTCGGCCACTGGAACAGTCCGATCGTCGCCGACGGCCGCATTGCGGTCCCCGAAGGCAGCGCCAACGACCACGCCTCGAGCGGCATCCTCGATATCTACCGCCTGCCGTAGCAGGCGATAGAGTCAGGCGCGCCGCTTCGCCCGCGGCACCACCTGCGCGATTTCGATAAACGTCTCGAGAGCCCGCGACAACCGCACCGGATGGTACATGAGGGCCAGTTCCGCCTTGGCGGATGACCCGCTCAGCGGCCGGCATGCCACGCCAGCACGTCCGAGATTCCGCACCGATGCGGGGACGAGCGTGAGGCCCAGCCCCGCCGCGACAAGACTCAGCATCGTCTGGTAATCCGCGCACTCATGCCGGATGTCGGGTGAGAATCCCGCCCGCCGGCACATGGCGATCACAACATCATAGGATGCCGGCGCGAGGTGGCGAGGAAACAACACGAACGGCTCGCCCCGGAGCGCCCGGACCGGCACCACGCTCCGCCGCGCTAGCGGACTCCCCGCGGGCAACGCCACCACAAACGGCTCGCGGCGAATGGTCACGGTCCGCGCCGTCGCCGATGCCACCGGGCCACGCACCAGCGCCACATTGACGGCATCGCGCTCCAGGGCGTCGATCTGCTCCTCGCTCGTGCCGGCGATGAGGTCGAGGTGGACGTCAGGATGCGCCGCGCGATACGCTCGCACAATCTCGGCAAGCCCCCCCAACGCCGCGGAATCGGTGAACCCGATCCTCAGCACGTCGCGCTCCCCATGCCCGGCGCGCTGCGCCGCGAGCACGGCCCGCTCGACCTCCGCCAGCGACCGGCGCGCGCCGTCCAGGAGTGCGACTCCCGCGGAGGTGAGCTGCACGCGCCGGCTCGTCCGCACCAGCAGCGGCGCGCCCACGATCGCCTCGAGCTGGCGCACCTGCTGGCTGAGCGGTGGCTGCGACACGTTCAGCCGCCGGGCCGCCCGGCTGAAATGCAGCTCCTCGGCCACCGCAATGAAATAGCGGAGATGGCGGAGCTGGACGCGCATCCAGACGTCCTGCATATCGATTGAGGACATACTACAGTATCGGCGAATACCATCGGCCGGCGCAATTTCCAGGGCGCCCGCTACGTCGCCGTCTCCGCCGGACTGCCCGGGCGAACTGCGGCATCGGCGGCCCGGCTATGCGTTGGTTTCTAGCACCACCCCGTCGCAGACATTGCCCCTGAAGCGGAGCGATATGTGATACCCAGTGGCAATCCACTGCAGCAGCGACTGCCCACCCGGCAGCCGGGACGCTTGAGTCGGCTTGCCAACGATCGCAATGATCTCAGACCGGGTCTTTCCCGCCGGCCTGCCGATGCGCTGAAACTTCCTCTCCAGCGACGTGGCCGCGTGACCGGATGAACCGGGTGACGACCAGGTAGACCACAATGGCGCAAATTATCGCCCATGCATACGCGAGCACGCTCGGACCCCGTTCCGCAGTTCGACCACGTCAACCAGCCGATGCATTGAAGTTGCACACGGGGGATGACGCGACGGTGACAGCGGAATGACGTTTCCGTCATGTAGCAGGCCCACGACCGGCCGGGAAGCCAGGCACCCCACGCGCCGCGCGTCCTATCAAGACGACACGCGTATGAATGATGGGCTGACAATAGTATTGGCGAATATCTGGCCCCGCCGCCATTTTCTGGCCAGGGTGCCCTCTAGGCCGCGATCGCGGGGGTCCCCATCCGCCCGGCCAAGGACTCTGTAATGGCTGATATCGACCTCGACGCGCTCTTCGCGCCGGATGTCATCGCTGACCCGTATCCGCTCTTCGCCCGCCTCCGCGAAGAGGACCCGGTCCACTGGAATGCGGCGTTCCAGCTCTGGGTGATCACGCGCTATGAGGACGTGGTCTGGATGGTCCGGAACCACGAGGCGTTCTCCTCGGCGGTCATCCGCACGGACGAACGCCCCCCGTACCCACCGGTCCATCCCGGCGATCTCCACCTACTCCACGGGGTCCGCGCGTTCCGCGGCGACCAGCTTGTCGAGCAGGACCGTCCGGCGCACGCCCGGATGCGCGAGGTCGTCCACGAGTACTTCACCCCGGGCTCGATGGAGAAATGGCGGCCATTCGTGCGCGCCGCAGTGGCAGAGTTCCTGGACGAGGTTCAGGACAAGGGCCACATGGATGTCCACCGCGATCTCGCCGCCCCGCTTCCCGTGCGGGTCATCACGCAGATGATGGGCGTCCCGGAAAGTGATCGCGATCATCTCCGCGATCTCGCCGACAAGCTGCTCTACATCAATCGCGGCGAGCCACACCGCCTGCAGCCCCTGACGGAAGGCATCCAGGGCATGATCGATTACGTGTCGCCCCTGATCGATCGCCGAATCGCCGAGCCTACGAATGACTTCCTGTCGGTGCTCGCGGGCGGCGAATCAGCGGGGGTGTTCGACCGCAATCAAGTCCTCGTCAACGCCGCGCTCCTGCTCTTCGCCGGCCACGAGACGACGATGAACCTGATCTGCAATGGCCTCCTGGCGCTGCTGCGCCACCCGGACCAGTGGGCGCGCTTCGTCTCCGACCCCGATCGCTACGCGCGCGGCACGACCGAGGAGTGCCTCCGGTTCGACCCGCCGGTCAAGTCCACGCAGCGCATCGCGGCCCGCGATGTCGAGTTCCATGGGCGCCAGATCCACGCGGGCGATCGCATCCGCTGGATGATCGCCTCCGCCAATCGCGACCCGGCCGCCTTCGAGAATCCCGACGCGTTCGACATCAGCCGCCAGCCCAACCCCCACGTCTCACTCGGCACCGGCATCCACTACTGCCTGGGCGCCTCTCTCGCCCGCGTCGAAGGCCAGGAGGTTTTCCGCGCGGTCGCCGAACGGCTCCCCAAGATCAGACTCGATTCGGACCACCTGGAATACGAGCCGAGCATTCAGTTCCGGTCACTCCGCGCACTCCCGGTCCGCTGGACGTAAGATCAGACTGGATATGCGCGCGCTCCACGTGTCGGTCGATCACGACCTCTGTGTCGGCAACGGCACCTGCCTGACGATTGCGCCGGCGGTCTTCCGGCACAACGCATACCGTCAATCGGAAGTGATCGATCCTGCCGGGGCGTCCGAGGAGGTCATTCTCCACGCCGCCGCCCAGTGCCCGGTCGGTGCGATTCGCGTCGCGTTGGCCGAATCCGGCGAGCAGCTGCACCCCTAAGCCTCCACCATAGCAGACGGATTCCCCCGAACAAGCAATCCCTAGACCCCTAGTCCCTAATTCCTGAATCATGCCTCCCTCCACGCCACGCCCCCGCATCTCCACGACGGACCTCGCCGCGATGAAGCGCGACAAGCGCAAGATCGTGATGATCACCGCGTACGATGCGCTCTTCGCCTCTCTCGTCGACCAGGCAGGGGTCGATGTCATCCTCGTGGGAGACTCGGTGGGCCCGGTGCTGGCAGGCATGTCGTCGACGGTCCCAGTCACGATGAATCAGATGATCTACCACGGCCGCAGTGTGCAGCGCGGCGCCCGCCATGCGCTCGTGGTCATCGACTTGCCCTTCCTGAGCTACCAGGTCTCGCCACGTGATGCCGTGCGCAACGCAGGCCGGATCCTCAAACGCACGGCGTCCGGTGCCGTCAAGCTCGAAGGGGGACGGGACTTCGCACCGACGGTCCGCGCGCTGGTCACTGCCGGGATTCCGGTCATGGGCCACATTGGCCTGACGCCCCAGTCGCTCAATGTCCTGGGCGGCATCCACGTCCACGGACGCGGCGACGGTGCCGCCGAACGCCTGATCGATGACGCGCGCGCGCTCGAGGAGGCTGGTGCGTTCGCGATGGTGCTCGAGTTCATCACCGCCGATGTCGCGCGCCGAGTATCCGAGGCGGTCACGATCCCCACGATCGGCATCGGCTCTGGCGCCCACTGCGACGGCCAGGTCCTCGTCCTTCATGACATGCTCGGCCTCAACGAACATTTCAACGCCAAGTTCGTGAAGCGCTACGCCGAACTCGGCGCCACGATCCGTGGCGCAGTGTCCACCTACGCCGAAGAGGTCCGGGCGGTCGCCTATCCCGACGAGGCCCACTCGCACGTAGGCTAGCCAGTTCCGGACTTTCTACTTTCCGTAGTCTGTAGCCAGCAGCAGGGCAGGGCCGTTTCATCCAATCGCCTGGCCCCCCAGGCGTCATATCTTGGCGGCATGGCTGCCCTCCGATCTCGCGCTGTCGCGCCAGCACTCACCGTCCTCGCGTTGTGCGCGACGGCGCCTGTACCGGCATCAGCCCAAGCCGATGCATCGCCAATCCGGGTGCGCTCGCCCGACGTGACCGGTGACCTCCGCCTGCACCGGTTCACGAGTAAGGTCTTCGCCAACGCACGCTACCTGCGCGTACTCGTGCCGGACGGCTACGACGCGCCAGAGAACCGCGACCGCCACTATCCGGTGCTCTACCTCGCCGACGGCCAGAACCTCTTCGACCCTGCCACGTCCGTCTTCGAACGGTCGGAGTGGCGCGTGGACGAAACGGTGCGCCAGTTGGTCGCGGACCACCGCATCCCGCCGATGATCGTCATCGGCGTCGACGACGCCGGCCGCGACGCCCGGGCGCACGAGTATCTCCCATGGCCCGATACCGCCGCGCACGCCTACAAGGGATATGACCCGGCCCCGCAAGGGAAACGCTACCCCGATTTCCTGATCGGCGAGGTGATGCCGTATATCAATGCGCACTATCGCACGCTCGCGGGCCCCGATCACACGGGCATCGGTGGCTCGTCATACGGCGCTCTGATCAGCACCTACGTAGTGATGGTACGCCCCGGCGTGTTCGGGATGCTGCTGGCTGAGAGTTCGACGTTCAATGTGTACGGCGACGAGATCATCCATGACGCGGGCGCATTCCACACCTGGCCCCAGCGCGTCTACCTTGGCGTGGGCACCAACGAAGGTGACGCCCCGGGTTGCCGCCCGGAGGAAACGGCTCACAGCGCCGAGTACATGGTCGCCAACGTGCACCGCGTCGAATCGCTGCTGCAGCACGACGGCCTCGACTCCACGCGGCTGCGCGTCGTGGTCGCGCCCTGCGCCACGCACACCCACGGCGCGTGGGCCGCGCGCCTGCCCGCCGCGCTGACATTTCTCTTCGCGGACCGACGCTAGGGTACCAAGGCGAGAGGGCCGGTCATGACCGGCCCCTGCAAAGGCAACTACCAAGGCAACTAACAAGGCAACTACCGGTTCGTACGTGGCGTGGCGCGTGCTACTTTATGGCGTCATGCCGACCGATATCCTCGCGGCGCTGGACGCCGACTGCGGCGCCGATGTCGCCCACGCATTCTCGGCACTCGCCGTAGAGTACCTGGCCGCGACCCGCGACCCTTCGAGCCGCGTCTCGACGTCGCACTCCCGCACAGAGCTCGCCGCCCGCTTCGCTGAGCCGCTTCCGCTCGGGGGACGGCCGGTCAGCGAGATCATCGCCCGCCTGCGCGATGAGGTCCTGCCGGACTCCAATCACCTCTACCACCCGCGCTATGTCGGGCACCAGGTGTCGGCACCGCTCCCGGTGGCCATCTGGACGGAATCCCTCACCGCCGCCCTTAATCAGTCGATTGCCGTCTGGGAGATGTCCCCCGTCGCGACGGTCATCGAACACCAGGTCATCCGCTGGCTGACCACGCTCGCGGGCTACGGACCGGAAGCCGGCGGCACGCTCACCACCGGCGGGAGCGAGGCCACATTCACCGCGCTGCTCGCCGCGCGCGCGGCCCTGCTGCCCGACTCCTGGGCAAACGGTGTCGCCACTCCGCCGCTCCTCGTCTGCGGTGAGCACGCGCACTACGCGGTGACTCGTGCCGCGGGCGCGCTCGGACTCGGACTGCGCAACGTGCGCGTCGTGCCCAGTGTCTCGCACCGCATGGATCCGCGCGCGCTCACCGCGACGCTCGATGCCGCCGATCGCCCGGTCATGGCGGTCGTCGCGACGTCGGGATCGACCGCCACCGGGTCGTTCGATGATCTCGAGGCGATCGGCGAGATCTGCACCGCACGCGGGATCTGGCTGCACATTGACGGCGCGCACGGCGCGTCGGCGCTCTTCTCGCCCACACACCGGCACCACGTGCGTGGAATCGAGCACGCCAGCTCGGTCGCGCTCGATCCGCACAAGATGATGCTCCTGCCGCTCCAGGCGGGCACGCTGCTGGTGCGCGATGCCCGGGTGCTCGATGCCGCGTTCGCGCAGCAGGCGCCCTATCTCTTTCACGGGAACGACGCGGAGACGCTGCCCGACCTGGGTCCCCGCAGTTTCCTCTGCTCGCGGCGCGCCGATGTTCTCAAATTGTGGGTCTCGCTGCAGCGGTACGGCGCGGACGGGATCGGGGCGCTGTACGACCACCTATGCGACGTCGCCCACGCGCTGTATGATGCCGTGTGCCAGCATCCCGCGTTCGAGGCCGTGCACGAGCCGGAATGCAACATTGTCTGCTTCCGCCGCCGCGGCTCCGACGAGCTGAATCGCCAGCTTCGCGAATCCTACAACCGCTCGGGTGCGGGGTGGATCACCACGACGATGCTCGACGGCCGGCGCGTCCTCCGCGCCACGATCATGAATCCCCGCACGACCACCACCGATGTCCAGGCCGTCCTCGACGGCCTCGCCTCGATCACGCCGTGATGTCAGTGAGCGAACGCGATCACCCGCACGATCTCACACTGGAGCGCTGATGCGCCGCTCGGCTCTACTCGGTCTCGGTATCATCCTCGCGCTCGCCGCCTTCACCAGGCACCCACTGCACCCGGCGCACGACGCGCTCTTCACGCTGCAGGAGGTCATGATCCCCGTGCGGGATGGTGTCCACCTGCAAACCGTGATCATCGCGCCGGCCAACCAGTCCGGCCCTCTGCCGATCCTGTTCCGCCGTACGCCCTACGGTGTGCCCAGCCACGCGCCGGACAGCATGCCCGCCAACTGGAAGGAGCTCGCCCAGGACGGCTACATCTTCGTCGTCCAGAACCTTCGCGGCCGGTTCAAGTCGGAAGGCGAGTTCAAGCTCTCGTCGTGGGTTGACCCCAACGACCCCAAAGCGACGAACGAGACGACCGATGCCTACGACAGCATCGACTGGCTCCTCAAGAACGTCCCGAACAACTCCGGTAAGGTCGGCATGTACGGCGTGTCGTACGATGGCCTCACCACCGGCCTCACGCTGCTGCACCCACACCCCGCGCTCAAGGCCATCAGCGAGCAGGCGTCACCGGTGGATCAGTGGATGAACGACGACGACCACCGCTACGGCGCGCTGCGCGAGAGCTACGACTTCGAGTACGCGGTCTACGAACAGGCGGACAAGAACAAGAACACGCACTTCGCCTTCGAGACGTACGACTCATATCAGTGGTATCTCGACCTGGGTCCGCTGTCCAACATCAACGCCAAATACCTCCACGGCTCGATTCCCTACTGGAACGAGACGGTCGAGCACCCCGACTACGATGCGTTCTGGAAGAAAGAGGCGTGGGTCAATCAATTGCACGCGGCGACGGTCCCCAATCTCAATGTCGCCGGCTTCTGGGATCAAGAAGATCCGTGGGGCCCGTGGCAGATCTTCCGACACGAGGAAGAGCACGACCCGGATCACACGGCGTTGATGGTCGCGGGGCCGTGGTATCACGGCGAATGGCAAACCCCCAAAGCCGACAGCATCGGCCTGATCGCCCTCGGCGGCCACGAAACCGCACGCGAGTTCCGCGAGCAGATCGAGGCGCCATTCTTCCGATACTACCTGCACGGGTCCGGCGAGAAGCCGGACTGGCAGGCCACGACGTTCGAGTCCGGCTCGAACAAGTGGCGCGCGTTCAAGGTGTGGCCGCCAAAGGAAGCATCCGCCACAAACCTCTATTTCCACTCCGACGGCACGCTGTCGTTCGTGGCACCCACGGCATCGGCGGCTCGCCCGTACCGCGAGTACGTCTCTGATCCGGCGAACCCCGTCCCCTATCGCACGCGCCCGATCTCACCCACCTATCCAGCCGGCGATTGGCGCACGTGGGAGGTCGCCGACCAGCGCTTCGTGGATCACCGGCCCGATGTGCTCTCGTACGTGAGCGAGCCGCTCGACCACGATGTCACGATGGCTGGCCAGTTGTCGGCGAAGTTGTTCGCGTCGACGTCGGGCACCGACGCCGACTTCATCGTGAAGCTGATCGATGTCTATCCCGAAAGCGCACAGGCGAATGCGTGGAACGCCGACGCGGGGCCGCGGCCGGGGCAGTACGCGCACTCGGTCAACGGATACGAATTGCCGATCGCAATGGAAGTGCGCCGTGGCCGGTATCTCGCGAGCAACGAGCACCCGCACGCACTCGTCGCAGGCACGCCGATCGAGTGGGACGTCCCGCTCCGCGACCATGACCACGTCTTCCTCAAGGGCCACCGCATCATGGTGCAGGTGCAGTCGACGTGGTTCCCGCTGATCGATCGCAACCCGCAGCAGTTCGTGCCGAGCATCTACAAGGCCACGGCGAGCGACTTCGTCAAAGCCACCCAGCGGATCTACAGCACGCCAAAAATGCCGTCCCACATCGTGCTCCCGATCATGCCCGAGGGCCTGCTGAGCGGCCAGATGTAATCGGACGCTCCGGCCGTCCGAACTGTCGCCGCAACTCGCCTTTGGCGCGCTCGAGCACCCGGTGCTGTGACGGACTGAGCTCGCGTCCCGCGCGATTGACGTAGAAGTTGAGCATGGACATGGCGGACTGAAACGGCGTGCCCTTTCGCCGCGTGCTGCGCTCTGCCGAGCGCTTGAGCGACGCGGCTATGCGCTTCGGATCCTTCCAGGTGAATACCGTGCGCTGCAAGTCGAGCGCGTCGCTGTGCCTGGTGACCGACGCCGACCATTTCTTCGCCGCTGGGTTCTTCACCGGACCGCGCTTCATTGAACGTCGCCCTGATTTCGACTTGCGCGAAGTCGTGCTCTGAGTCGGACTCATTCGGTATCTCCCGGGCTGTGAATAGGGTACGCGGCATTGTCGCAATCGCAGTCCGCGTGCCTTTCGCGCGGTATCAGCTTTGCGTAGGCGATTGGTATGCGTTCCCACGAGAATCATTCGTGGCCGTGGGTGGTCGGGAGCGCCGTCGGAGTCGTCGCTGGCACGATCGCGTATCGGCGTCTGAAGGCCTCGCACGTCCCCACGCGCCAGCCTCTTCGGCAATTACACGGCGACGGAGCTGCGGTCGATGCGCACCGCGGGATACTGGTCCGCCGCTCGGTCACCGTGCGCGCCACTGCGACAGAGCTGTATCAGTTCTGGCGGTCCCTGTCCAACCTGCCGCGCATCATGCGGCACCTGCGATCGGTTACTGAGCACCCCTCGGGCCGCTCACAGTGGGTGGCCCGCGGTCCCGCCGGCATTACCGTCAAATGGGACGCCGAGATCATCACCGATTCCCCTGGCGAGTGCATCGCGTGGAAATCCGTGAATGGTGCCGCAGTCCAGAACGCCGGATCCGTCCGCTTCCAGCGTGCGCCCGGCGAGAGAGGCACCGAGATACACGTCGAGCTGGCCTACGATCCGCCAGCCGGCGCATTCGGTGTCGTGGTCGCGAAGCTCCTTGGCGAAGAGCCCGACCTGCAGATCCGGGAGGACCTGCGCCGGTTCAAGCAATTCATGGAAGCAGGCGAGGTCGCCACGACCGAAGGCCAGCCGGTGGGAGAACCTTGAGATGAAGGCACTCTGCTGGTACGGCAAGGAGGACGTCCGCGTCGAGTCCGTGCCCGAACCGGAAATCCTGAATCCTCGGGACGCGATCATCCGGATCACGACGACCGCGATCTGCGGGTCGGACCTCCACATGTATGACGGCTATATCGCCTGCCTCAAGCCGGGCGACATCCTGGGTCACGAATGCATGGGTGAGGTCGTCGAGACGGGCAGAGCCGTCCCGAACTTGTCCAAGGGCGATCGCGTCGTCGTTCCGTTCGGCATTGACTGCGGCCGCTGCGCCAATTGCGCGAAGGGCCTCTGGGCAATGTGTGACAACTCGAATCCCAACGCGGCCGTCGTCGAGGCGGCATACGGGTTCTCTGGCGCGGCTCTCTTCGGCTACTCGCACCTTTACGGCGGTTACGCGGGCGGGCAGGCCGAGTACATCCGCGTTCCGTTTGCTGATGTGGGGCCGATGAAGATCCCGGAGGATGTGTCCGACGAGCAGGTGATTTTTCTCTCGGATATCCTGCCCACCGGGTACCAGGCGGCCGAGCAGTGCGGTATCCGTGGCGGCGATGTCGTCGCGGTCTGGGGCTGTGGTCCGGTCGGGTATTTCGCGATCAAAAGCGCTTTCCTGCTTGGCGCCGAGCGTGTCATTGCGATCGATCGCATTCCGGAACGTCTCGCCCTGGCCCGTCAGGGAGGTGCCGAGACGGTCGACTATGCCGAGACGCGTGATGTGGTGGAGGCGCTCAAGCAGATGACGGGCGGACGCGGGCCGGACCACTGCATTGATGCCGTCGGCATGGAATCACACGGTACCGATCTGTTCGCGCTCGCGGACCGGCTCAAGCAAGGCGTGAGGATCCAGCTCGACCGGGCGAACGTGCTCCGCCAGGCGATTCAGGCCTGCGGCAAGGGCGGGACGGTGTCGGTGCCGGGTGTCTACACTGGCTTCGTCGGCGCGTTTCCAATGGGTGCGGTCTTTGGGAAGAGCCTGACGATTCGCGGTGGCCAAACCCACATGAAGCGCTATATGGAGCCGCTGCTCGGACATATTGTGCGTGGCGATCTCGACCCCACCGCAATCATCAGCCACCGCCTGGCGTTGTCGGACGCCCCGGATGCGTACCGGATTTTCCGCGACAAACGAGACAAGTGCACGAAGGTCGTGCTCTCACCTTCCTGACGATCGGCCCATTTGGGCCTCGCTTCCAACAGTAGAGGAGATTGCTACAATGATCAACGCAGCGGACGACAGGAGCAGTGCCGATTCCCACGACGGACAGCTTGCGGTGGTGACCGGCGCCTCCAGCGGGATCGGATATGAGCTGGCGAGGCAGTTTGCAGACCACGGCTTTGATCTCCTGGTTATAGCGGAAGACGATGGCATCATCGCGGCTGCCGATGAGTTTCGCGCGTTCGGCGCGCGCGTGGACGCCATTCAGGCGGACCTCGCCACGTTCGATGGCGTCGAATCGGTGTGCCAGCAGATCATTGCAGCTGGCCTGCCGTTGATGCACTGGCACTCAATGCTGGTGTCGGAGTGGGAGGTCCATTTCTGGAATCTCCTCTTCGAGGATGATCTCAACCTGATCGCGCTGAACGTCGCGTCGCCGGTTCACATGGCCAAACTGCTGATCCCCGGCATGGTGGAGCGGGATCGCGGCCGGGTGCTGATCACGTCATCGATCGCGGCCGAGATGCCGGCTCCGTTCGAGGCGACCTACGGTGCGTCGAAGGCGTTCCTGCTGTCCTTCTCCGAAGCGCTCCGTAATGAGCTCAAGGATACCCGTGTCACCGTGACGGCGCTGCAGCCGGGGCCCACCGACACCAATTTCTTTCGGCGCGCCGGGATGGAGGACACGAAAGTCGGCGCAGGGAAGAAGGATGACCCGGCGGACGTCGCGCGCGATGGCTACGAGGCCATGATGGCCGGCAAGGACCACGTCGTCGCGGGCTCACTCAAGAACAAGGTTCAGAGCACGATCGCGCAGATCCTGCCGGAAACGACCAAGGCGGAAATGCATTGTCGGGTCGGCGAGCCCGGTTCGGCAAGGCGATAATCCGCAGTCAGTAGGGCGCGAACTCCGAGTCAGCCGCGAGAAACTCTCGCGCCTGGTGCGCGAAGCTCTCGTGAAACTGGAACAGCGAGCCGTGCCCTGCATCCGGATACGTCATGAGCACGGCGTTGGGCAAGTTCTCGCTCAACCAATAGGAGTTGCGAACCGGGATCATTCTCATCGTGCACGCCGTTCACGACGAGAGTCGGCTGGCGAATGCCCTTCAGCGTCCCGAAGTGCTCTCCGGTGAACCGTTCCCACTCCCGGAATGCGGCGATCTGCGCTCCCGCAACTGCTGGCCCGGAGGCCGTGTCGCGGTCCTCGCGTCGTTGTGCCAGCCTTTCGGTGAACGCCGCGCCAGCCGCTTGGCTGGTCGCCGTTGGCGCGAAGAATATTTTCTGCAGGACGTCATACCCCTTCAGGCTTGGATCGCTCAGGGGCTTGGCGAGGATCGGTTTGTCCAGATGCATGATGTCCTCGCCACCGCGCGGCGCTGTGCCTACGAGGATCATGCGCCGGAAGATGGAAGGGCGGTCCAGCACCATTTGCTGCGCGACCATGCCGCCGAGCGAGTACCCGAGAACATCACACCCGCTCAAGCCCAGGCCGTCCAGAAATGCCGACGCGTGCGCGGCCATGCCGGCGATGGTCGTTGGCACCGTGCCGCTCGATCCTCCGACCCCGGCATTGTCGAAGAGAATGACCTCGCGTCCCGACGCGAGTGCGTCGGTGACTGCCGGATCCCAGTTGTCGAGCGTGCCCGTGAAATGCTGCAGACACAGCAATGGAGGGGCAGCGCCGCGGCCGAACCGCCGGTATGCGTATCGTTCGCCGTTGGCCTGCAGGAACCGTGTCGGCGCGGTGATCGTGCTGTCACCAGCGGTCGTTGAGGTCATTGAAGCTGCCATGGTGCCCGTCCTCGCGGAAAATGATCTCTCGGTACGTGCCTGAGGTCTAATCTCATGGTTTGGCTGCGCGCGCTGAACTCCAGAGGGCCCAGCCTGGATTGACCCGGTTTGGGTAAAGTGCCAGCATCTTGTCATAGAGTTCCTGAGCAGTCGTCGTCTGCTCCACCAGCCGGTCGAAGTCGCGGATGTACTGTCTGGTCTCTTCGATGATCCTGGGATCATCCTTGCGGTCGGGCCGCTTGTGTGACGCGACGACCGCGCTGGGCTTGAGGCACTCCATTGTGTCGAGTGCGGCGATCCATTCCCGTCGCTTCTGCGGATTCGACTCTGCCAGATAGAGGTGGACGTCGTTGTAGGCGGCATCCCCGGCGACGACGAGACCGATCGAAGGGACGTGCAGGCACGTCGTGTCATTGGTGTCGGTATGCCCTAGATCGACCGCCACCAATTCCTGGCCTTCCAGATGAATCACATCCCCATGGAGCTCCTGCGCGATGACGAGCCTGTCTGGAATCTGCCCAGGAAAGCCCGCCTTCCAGACTGTCTCCAGTGCCTCTGGTGACGCGTTGCCGCGCATTCCTCTGATCGAATTGGGCGTCGCGACTGCGATGGCGCCGGGGAACCGCTCCAGCAGCGTACCAACCCCGAACCAATGGTCGCCATGACCATGGGTGATGTAGATGGTCGTCAGGTTCTTGCCCTTGGTCGCCACCCAATCTGCCAGAGCATTGGCTTGCTTCACTGTCATGAAGGCGTCCACCAGGACGGCATTGGATGCCCCGTAAATGAGGGTCGATGCCGTCGCCTGAAAGAACGTCTCTGTGACGCCGGGCGGCGCGTCGCGAGTGACAATGGGTAGGCCTGGCGTCACGAACACGTCCCAGCCTAGACGAACGGCCGGCATCTATATTATGCGGGAACGGCCGCGCCGCGATCGCTCGTGGCAGCCGAACCCTGGACAGCCCGTGCCGCGGAACGGATTACGTCGATCACCACGTCAGGGTGAGACAACATTGCGACATGGCTGCTATCGATGGCGCGAGTCGTCGCACCCATGCGCTTCGCGAGGAAGCGCTCCAAATCGGGATGAACGGTACGGTCGTTGTTGGCCACGATGTACCAACTCGGTTTTGTCTTCCAGGCCACTCCAGGGGCGTTCCGGCTGAATAGGTCGGCGGCCGGCGCATAGTGCGTTGCCCAGACGAGCCGCTGTTCTTTTTCCGGGAGATCTCCCGCAAAGCACGCGATGCCTTCCGGACGCATCCACAAGCGCCCGTCCGCGACTTCGACGTACTTGAACACGTCGGTGACGGGAAACGGCCCCTGCTGGCTCTGTGACGTTTCGTTTGCGTCGGGGGCGAGGGCGGCAATGTAGACAAGCGCCGCGACACGGTCATCAGTTCCTGCCGCCGTGATGACACTTCCTCCGTAGGAATGACCGACAAGGATCGCTGGGCTGGCGACGCGCCCGAGTGTCCGTTTGACCGTCGTGACATTGCCTTCAGGCGTGTCGAGGCCGTACTGGGCAGCGATCACCTCGTGCCCGTCGGCCTGCAGCGCGGGAATCACTTTGCTGAAGGACGAGCCGTCGGCCCAGATCCCGTGACAGAAGACGATACTCGGTTTGGCTGCACGCGCCGGCGTCATGGGAATGTTCCTCTCAGAAGGGTGAGGTGCTACCTGACAGGAGTGCATTGGGAACGGGGGCACCCAGGTGGTCGAGCAGGGCGGCCAGTTTGCGGTCGAGCTCTACTCCGACGGCGGTGACTTCCGGAATGCCGAAGCTTCCGAATTGATCGCTCGGCTGATCGAAGCTGAAATGTGCGAGTGTGTCTGCGTCTCCCCAGATCGCGGTCCGCAATGGAGCATGGAGCAGGATCGCGGGCTCGTATCGGAACATCCGCGCCGCGATCGTGTGGTTACCCATGAGGTACGACACGCAGTACGCCGGCGCACCAGACAATCGCATGAACGGGTCGGCGTCGATCACGTTGTAAATGACGAAGCCAAATGGCGCCGACCTCGCCATCAGGTCGAGCATCTCCTGCCATGGCGCGTGCCGTTTCGCGAGGGCCTCGACGTCTGCGGCCGGCAGGGGTGGAACGGCCTGTTCGTACCGCGCCCTGAAATCCTTCGGCGTGGATTCGATATCGACGGTCCACCGATGTACCGTCCGAGACACGCCATGAATTGATGTCGTGGACGGGGCGCTCTTTGCTGTCGGCACTGGGTCTCCGCGAACTCGTCGTGTCTGGCTGGGGCTTCGGCCACGCGATGCTCAGTCTGCTCCCGGTTGCTCGCGATCCATCCACGCGCGGATGTAGGGCAGGCAATGCAGGAGCTGGATCCCTTCTGTCTCACACGCCACCAGGAACTGCACGGCGTCCATATCCACCAGCATCACTTCTTCGAGATCGAGAGCCACTCTGCCTCGGCCCCGGCGCACCTCGGCTTCGAGCTCGGCCACGTTCTCCGAACCGATGCGACCGATGAGGTGGTGCACCGTTGTCCCGCGATCGCGCGTCGTTTCGATCCTGAGCGTCATCGGCTCGTGTCGAGGTACGGGCGCCGCAAAGGCAATCCACGGGCCTAGGCTAACCTATTGGAAGGCAGCCACTTGGCCGTTACAGACGATGCCGTTTTTTCGGAAAATGCCGAGTTTTCGTCGTTCGCCCGGCGCGTGCGACGCTACGGGGTCCGGAAGCGGTATTTGTCGATCCGCAGCGTCCGGATTTTGGAATCCAGCGTTTGGCGCGGGATCCCGAGCTTGGCCGCGGCGCCGGATGGCCCGGAGACTCGCCCGTGCGAGTCAGCCAACGCGGCTTCTATGATTTCCTTCTCACGCTCCACGAGTGTCCCTCTGAGCGGCGCGACCCGTGTTGCCAGGCGTGGCGGCTTTCTGACGAGCCAGGACTCGTCTACCGAGAACGTGTCTGTTTCGCAGAGTATGACAGCGCGCTCGATCACATTCTGGAGCTCGCGAACATTGCCTGGCCAGTCGTAAGCCTGAAGGCGACGCATCGTCGCCTTTTCGATGTGGCGCAGGTGCTTGCCCGCCTTCTTGGCGTAGCGCTCGACCAGGTAGGCCACGAGCATGGGCACATTGTCCGCTCGTTCGCGAAGCGGGGGAACCTCGATCGGGAAGACGTCGAGCCGGTAGTAGAGATCTTGCCGGAATGTCCCGTTGGCCACCGCGTCGTCGAGATCCTGGTTGGTCGCCGCGATCACGCGGACATTGACGGAGATTGGATGATTGCTGCCGACGCGTTCAACCTCACGCTCCTGCAGGACTCGCAACAATGCAGTTTGGGCTTCAGCGGGAAGATCTCCGATCTCGTCCAGGAAGAGAGTGCCGCGGTCAGCGGCCTCGAAGCGGCCGAGCCGCCGTTGCAGCGCTCCTGTGAACGCGCCCTTCTCGTGACCGAATAACTCGGACGCGATGAGTGATGTGGGGATCGCCGCGCAGTTCACGCGAATGAACGCGTGGCTGGCCCGGTTCGAGCGTTTGTGAATGGCGCGTGCCACGAGCTCCTTGCCCGTCCCTGTCTCACCCGTGATGAGCACCGTGGAATCAGTCGGCGCCACCCTGGCAACCTGGGAGAGGACACGCCGCAATGGTGCGGACGATCCCACGATCTCTTCGAACATTGAAGCGCGATCAGCGTCCTCACGCAGCACAATGTTCTCGCTCAGGATCCGTTCCTCAGCGCGCTTGCGGTCGTCGATGTCGGTTCCGGTCGCGTACCATTGGATGACCGCGCCGCGTTCATCGCGGAGTGGATTGTACCTGATGAGGAACCACCGGTACTGGCCGTCATAACGCCGGGCTCGCTGCTCGTTCTCGAAGGGAACGTTGCTGGCCAACCCCGCGCGCCGCTCGTCCGCGACTCTTGCCACGTCTTCGGGGTGAAAGAGCCGCGCACGAAATCCGGGGATGAGTACTTCCTCCATCGTCATTCCCGTGAACTCCAGGACCGCCTGATTGGCGTAGAGGACGGCACCATCAGGCCTTAGCACCATGATGGTCTGTGGAATCGCATCGGTGATCTGTCTGAGCTCTTGCTCGTCCCGCCGCAGCCGGTCCGTAGAGGCCTGGACCTCGAGCACCGCCTGTTTCAGCGCGGCGCGCGCGCGGTCGCTTTCGATCGCGATCGTGGCGATGCGTCCCGCGTCCTCGATCAGTTGAAGCTCGCGCGCGCTCGGCGCGCGACGGGTCGGGTAGTACATTGCGAAGGTGCCGAGGAGCTCGCCGGCTTGCGAGATCAGCGGTTGAGACCACGAGGCTCGCAGGCCGTGGGCAAGCGCCACGCTTCGCGACTGCAGGGGCAGAACGTCCGACCAGCGGGAGTCATTCGCGATATCCGGGATGATGACGCGCTCTCGGAGAAAAGCGGCGCCACCGCAGGAGCCTGCGTCGCGTGCGATCACGAGCGGTGTGATCGCTTCGGTCCAACCCGCCGGGACGCGGGGGCCAGCCGCAGGCCAGAGACGCCGGCCGTCAGAGTCAGCCAGCAGGATCGTCGACATCATCGCGGCGTCCTGCGCGTCAATCGCCTCACACAGACTCGTGAGGACCTCCCGGATGGTCGCGCCCGCGGCAATCATCTCGAGGGTGTGCTTGGCGGCGCTCAGTAACGAGTCGGGCGTCCCGCCGGGACCAGCGGCATCGCGCTCCGCTGGTCGCCGGTCTCCACGCTCGCTGCGAATCTCAACATGCGATTCTGATACACCCACCTGCGTCTCCCTCCCGCTCACAGATCGTCGGTCGGACTGCACAGAAGAGGTGGCAAACGGCGCCGCCGGTTCCCGTAGGTTAGCCTGCTGAGATCGCTTCGGCGAGTCCAAGGGAGCGCTACGGCGCCGGCGCGTAATCCCGCAACCGTGCCACCGTGGGCGCATTGAGCTTCGTCACCATCGCGGTGACGAGATCCACCATGCGATCGAAATCCGCCCGGTTGATGATGCCATTGTGCGCATGGGTATACCGCGTCGGCACGACGAGATTCACGATCGGTGCACCTCCATCCGTCTTCTGCATCGCCGCGCCATCCTCGCCATATCCCGTGATGAAATCGAACTGCAACGGAATCGATGCCGCGGCAGCCGTCTCTTTCACGAACGCGACGAGCTTCCGGCTCGGCAGCGCACTGGCGTCATAGAGAAACACTCCCGGCCCCCCGCCCAACACTTCCTGTGCTTCTTCCGCCTGCACCCCGGGCACATCCTTCACGACGCCCGCCTCCAGCGCGATGCCAATGTCGGGTTTGACGATTGACGCCGAGGTCTGTCCGCCACGCAGCCCGATCTCCTCCTGCACGGTGGCCGCGTAATAAATGGTATTCGCGTGTGGCGTATGCTCCATCCGCCGCATGACTTCGATGAGGACGGCAAGCCCAATCCGGTCGTCCCACGCTTTCGCGAGATAGTTGTTGGTGCCATTGAGCACGGCGAACGGCGCGTCTGGAACGACGGGATCGCCGGGCGAGATGCCCATGGCCTTCACCTGAGCATCGCTGGTGGCGCCGACATCGAGGAAAATCGACTCCCGTGGAAAAACTTTCGTCCGCTCCTCAGGCGACGCGACATGGATGTCCCGGATGCCGGTTACGGCGTGCACGGGTCCTTTCGATCCGATGATCACCCACCGCTGATCGACCAACGCCTGGTCGAACCACCCGCCAAGCATTCTGCATGGAAAGGAATCCCGTGGGCGTCACGCGCCGCACGACGCCGCCCAGTTCGTCCATGTGCGCGTCCACCATGATGCGCGGGCCCGTCGTCCCTTGCTGCGCGATTACGGAGCCGATCCCGTCGTAGGTCAGCTTCGTCGCCATCGGCTTCATGTAGTCGACCATGAGATGCCGCACCGAATCCTCGAATCCCGGCGCACCCGGCGCGTTTACGAGTTCGGCCAGCATTGTCACGACGCGATCCTGCGCCGCGGCGGGCTGTGCCCACATGGCGAGCAGGGCAATCGGCAGCCAGTGTCGTCTCATTGCGGTACCTCGAGTAAGAGTCGCGGGGGCACAAAGTTAGCCGCCACGCCGGATGTGAGCGAATGAGGCCCCACTGCGCTGGCGCCTGTGCGTGCCAGGTAGCCGCCGTCCGGACGGGGGCGTATTGTTCCTCCGCCATCTCCTGCCGAGTCCGCCCGTTTCCCGCTCGCGAGGCTGTGTGAATCTCTCCGCCACGATCGTTGCGGCGATCTGCTCGCTCGCCCTCGCCCCGGCACTCCTTGCCGCCCAGCACCTGCATTTCTCTGCCGACGCCAAACAGTACGTCGTCGTCGACACGCCCGTCGTCGTGCTGCGGCACGTCCGGGTCATCGACGGCACTGGCGCCGCACCGCGAGATGACCAGACGATCGTGCTGTCCCACGGGCTCATTTTCGCCGTCGGCAACGCCTCGACAACGCAGGTGCCCGCTGGCGCGCAGATCCTCGACCTCGCCGGCCGCACGGTGATGCCGGGCCTCGTGATGCTCCACGAGCACATGTTCTACCCGACCGGCGGCGTCTCCATCTACAACGAGAACGCGTACAGCTTCCCGAAGTTGTACTTCGCGAGCGGTGCCACGACGATCCGCACGGCCGGCAGCATGGAGCCCTACACGGATCTCAACGTGAAGGCGATGATCGACTCGGGTGCCATCGTCGGGCCGAAGATGGATGTCACCGGCCCATACATTGAAGGCCCGGGTCTCAATCTCTACCAGGTGCATCCGCTGTCGTCGCCCGCCGACGCGACTGACATGGTCCGCTACTGGGCCGAGCACGGCGCGACCTCGTTCAAGCTGTACATGGATGTCACGCGCGCCGAGCTGGGCGCCGCGGTCGCGGAGGCGCATCGCCGCAATCTGAAGATCACCGGCCACCTCTGCTCGGTCACCTTCCGCGAAGCCGCCGCACTGGGCATCGACAATCTCGAGCATGGGATCGTGGTCTCGAGCGATTTCGTCAAGGACAAGCAGCCCGATGTCTGCCCCAAGGGGGGCGCGGTGCTGAGCTCGATCGCGGCGATCGACATCGCCGGCGACTCGGTCTCCGCACTCATTCGTGACCTGGTGTCGAAGCACGTCGCCATGACGTCCACGCTGGGCGTCTTCGAGACGTTCGCGCCCCACCGTCCGCCCATCATTCCGGGCGCGCTCGACGCCATGACTCCCGAGGCGCGCATCCAGTACCTCCAGGGCCGCTCCCGCATTGGCGATGATACGTCGGCGCTCTGGGGGACGCTGCTCCACAAGGAGATGCAGTTCGAGCGGGCGTATGCCGCCGCGGGTGGACTGCTGCTCTCAGGATCCGATCCGACCGGATACGGCGGTGTGGTCCCCGGCTATTCCAACCAGCGCGAGATCGAGCTGCTCGTGGAAGCGGGGTTCACGGTAGCCGAGGCGATCAAGATCTCTTCGCTCAACGGCGCCCAGTACCTCGGCCGCGCCGATCGCATCGGCTCCATCGCCGCAGGCAAGGTGGCCGATTTGCTGGTTGTCCGCGGCGACCCGTCATCACGCGTCCGTGACATCGAGAATGCAGAGATGGTGTTCAAGGACGGTATTGGCTATGACTCCGAGCGGCTATTCCATGCCGCGCGCGGCGTCGTCGGGCTGCACTAACTACCCATCATCACGAGGCGACCCCATGCCCGGCCTGATCATTGTAGTGCTCGTGGCCTTTTTCGTGCTGGCGTCGACGTACCGCACGATACCCCAGGCGACGGTCGGCGTCGTTACAGTATTTGGGAAATACCGCCGCGTCATGCGCGAAGGCCTGAATTTCAAGAATGCCGTGGGAGACGGTGATCACCCGGCTTACGCTCCAGAATCGTGCGCTGCAGATGGAGTTTCAGGCCATCACGCAGGACCAGGCCAACGTCAAGTTCGCGACGATGGTCCTTTATGCGGTCGCGGGCTCCGACGAGGAAGCGATCAAAAAGGCGGTCTTCAGCTTCGCCTCACCCGTGGAGTTCCAGCTCGCCCTCCAGCGCACGATCGACGGCTCGATCCGCCAGTTCGTCGCCACGACGAAACAATCCGACATTCTCGGCATGCGTGCCGAGATCGTCGATCACACCAAGAAGAATCTCGATGAGGTCGTGCTCAACTGGGGCTATGTCGTGCGCGACATCCAGATCACTGACATGACGTTCGACCAGGTGATCATGGATTCGATGGCGCGCGTCGTGTCGTCGAAGAACCTCCTTGCGGCCGCCGCGAACGAAGGCGCCGCGCTCCTCGTGAAGCGCACCAAGGATGCGGAAGCCGAAGCGGCCTACAAGACGATCGGCGCGGAAGCGGAAAAGACCGCGTCGGCGCTCCGTGGCGAAGGCCTCGCGCTGTTTCGGAAGAACGTGGCCGACGGGATGAAGACTGCCGCGGACAGTCTCAAGGAAGCCGGTGTCGATCCGAACTTCCTGCTGTTCCTCGAGTACACCGACGCGCTCAAGTACGTCGCCGATCACTCACAGGGCAAAGTCCTGTTCATGGACAGCGGCGCGGGCGCCGCGAGCAAGGTGGTGCAGGGCGTCCTGAGCATGGCCGCCGACCTGGCCGTGCTCCCGCCGCCGCCACCACCCCCGTCCGCCTCATAACGAGCCGAGTTCGGCGGGCCGTGTTGGTCCCGGCAGTTATACCAGCGATGTCTTGTACAGCTCAATGAGCTTGCCCCACGCCCGCTCCGCGTCGGGTTTGCTGTAAATCGGCTTGCCGTCCCTCACGGGCATGTCCGGCACGCACCATCCGTGAATGGTCCCCGGATAGACCTCGACGCCCGCGAGATTCTTCGCGTCCGTGAACGCGGCTCTGAGTTTGTCCTTTGCGTCAGGCTGATGCTCGTCATCACTCGCCGCGATCGCGAAATACATCTGCCCTTTGATCTTCGGCGCCAGTAGGTGCGGGCTGTCGGGGCCGTCGGTGACCAGCCCGCCGCCATGGAACGACGCGCCGGCGCCCACCCGGTCCGGCACCGCCGCGGCAGTCCGCACCACCATTGGGCCGCCCATGCAGTAGCCCTGCACGCCGATCTTCTTCTTCGCGTCAACTTCTTTCTGCGCGTCGAGGAACGCGATGTGCGCCGGCGCATCCTTCTCCACGTTACCGGGCGCATGCCCCGCCACCATCAACGCTTGCATCTTCTTCATGTCCGCCGAGTCTTTGAGGTTGACTTTGGACGCATCCGGAAACGGCGTCTTTCCGACTCGGTAGAACGGATTCGGCACCAGCACCGAGTACCCCTGCGCGGCGAGCCGCTTGCCGATGTCCACCATCGCGGGGCGCAGGCCGAAGACATCGGGCCACACCAGCGCGCCCGGATGCGAACCGCTCTTCGGATGAATGAACACCGCATCACACACCCCATCGGGCGTCGTGACGCTGACGTTGGTCTCGACGAGGTCGGGGAACCATATCCCCGCCGAGCGGATGCCTGGCCCGATGGCAGGCCGCAGAGTAGCGGCGACGACGGCACCGACTGACACGGCGACAAACTCGCGCCGCGCGATATTCCCGCCGTACAGCATGTCAGAGTACCGGTTATCGGGCTGTGTCATCGTGGCTCCACTGGCAAATAAGGTGTCGCGTGTTGGCTGGGGAACTGCGTGGGGATGCGGGCTTCACTGCTTCGCTACAATGCTTCAATGTACGCAACTTCGCCATGCAACGCTGAGTCGAGACCTTCGGTCTCCCCGGCTTCACCGACCTTCACTGGCGTGATCCGGTCAATGATCCACAGCATACCATAGGTGAAGACAAACGCCCAGACGGAGGAAATGCACACAGCGGCGACCTGGACCAGAAAGAAGTGAGGATTGCCGTGGAGCAGGCCGTTCGTCCCAGCCGGGTTGAAGGCGAGGCTCGCGAACGCGCCGCAGCTCAAGATGCCGAGGAATCCGCCGACGCCGTGCACGCCCCACACATCCAGGGCGTCGTCCCATCGCAGCCTGTTCTTGAGCGCCACGGCGTAGAAGCAGATGATGCCAGCGAGGATCCCGATGACCACTGCCGCGGTGGGAGAGACGTAGCCAGCAGCCGGTGTGATGGTGGCCAGCCCCGCGACGGAGCCGGTCAGGAGTCCCAGGAACTTTGGCTTCCCGCTCGTCATCCAGTCGATCGCCAGCCAGGTGATCGCCGCGAAGCTCGCCGCGAGATCGGTGTTGATGAACGCCACCGCGGTCACGGCATCGACACGGAACTCACTGCCGGCGTTGAACCCGTACCAGCCAAACCACAGGAGCCCGGTACCCAGCGCGACCAGTGGGATAGAATGGGGCCCGCGGTCCACGACGTGCCGGCGCCCCACGTAGAGCACCGAGGCGAGCGCCGCGATGCCGGCGATATTGTGTACGACGATACCGCCCGCGAAATCCAGCACACCCCACTGGGCCATGATGCCGCCTCCCCAGATCATGTGCACGAACGGGAAGTAGACGAGCACCAGCCACCCGGTGAGGAACAGCATGTACGCAGGGAATCGCACGCGATTGGCGAACGCACCAGTGATGAGCGCGGGGGTAATGATGGCGAACATCATCTGGTACCCGAAGAACACGAACAGCGGGATCGTGTCGTTCGCGGGCGACGGGGTGTTGAGCGAATGCCCTTCAGAAACGCCCAGTCGAAGTTGCCAATGATGCCGGCGTAGTCCGTGCCGCTCTTGAGATCACCGCTGAAGCACATGGAGAACCCGAACGCCCACCACAGCACGGTCGTCCACCCCATCGACGTGAAGCTCTGCATCATGATCGAGAGCACGTTTTTCCGGCCAACCAGTCCGCCATAGAAAAACGCGAGCCCCGGCGTCATCAGCATGACGAGGCTTGAGCAGAGCAGCATGAACCCGGTGTTGCCGGTATCGAGATGCAGTTGCGTCACGCGGTCGCCTCATCAGGAGTGGCGCCGGCAACAATACAGGTCCGCACACCCCTCCGCTATGGGACCACCACGCGGCTCTCCACCGGAATGACTTTCGGCTCGTGGCCGGTCACTCCCAGGAACCGCCGCAGGTCCGCCTGCGTGATCACCAGCGTCGCCGTATTGATCAACGGATGCGCCTGCACGGTCTCCGCTCGCCACACATCCTCGTCGATCAGCAGCGCCACCTCGTGACGCGGATCGTTGGCCAGCGCCAGCAACGTCACCGACCCGGGGGTCACGCCGAGGTGTTTCTCCAGCCGCTCGGGTGACCCCAAGCTCAGTTTGCCGGCACCGATCCGCTCCGCCACCCGCCGGAGATCCACCGCTTTCTCGCAGACCGTCACGAGCAACCAGTGCCGATGACCCTTCTTATCACGCAGAAACAGGTTCTTCGTGTGCGCCGCACCGGTCGGCGGCATCGCCTTGTCCGCTTCGTCGCACGTAAACACCGCGACATGATCGTACCGCCGGTACGGAATGCCATGACTGTCCAGCAATGCGTAGATGTCCACGACAGGCCGCCTATTGCAGGCCGCTCATTGCGCGACCGGCTTGTTCGCGTGCGCCGCGTGATACGCATCCATGATCTTCACCAGCTCGGCGTTCGTCCACGGCTGCCACCCATGCGGCTTCATCGGCAGGCCGTACCCGAAATCGAAGTTCGCGCTCGGGCTCGTGAGTTTCGCCGACGCGGCTTCCATCCGGTACACCGCGAGATTCAGGTAGTAGTTGTCCATGTCGCCGACATAGACGTGCATCTTGCCGGTGAGCGACGGCCCGATCTTGTCCCAGTTGCGCACGAGATTGTCGGTCAGGTCGTACCCCTTGTCGCGCCACCACGCGGCAACGGTCTTATCGATCGTCCCGGTACGCCGGTCCCACAGGCGCTTCGGGTACCCATCGGCATCGATCGGCCCGTACGCGGCGTCCCAGGCGTCGAACTGCTGCCCGCTTCGCGCCTTGCCGCCCAGCACGGCCTCGAGCTGCCCCATCAACCGCTGCGTCAGCAACGGCTGGCCCTCTTCGGTCCGCGCCATGTAGCGCTCCGGATAGGGCGGCTTCGCCCCATTCGGCCGGAAGGCGTTTGTGTCGTTGTAAATGTCGAACAGCTGGTTGCGGTGGAAATCGACGGGGTCGGGATAGAGACACCACGCGCCACCGAAGAAATCCGGACGCTGGATCTGCAGGGCCGCGCACTCCCACCCGCCCGTCGATCCACCGGTCAGGAATCGCGAGTTCGCCTCAGGGATGAGCCGGAACTGCTTCTCGAGCAGTGGCACCAGCTCGGTGAGCAACGCGTCCTGATACGGCCCGTTGTTTACGGAGTTCACGGCGTACGAATCGTCGTAGTACGGGGTCGGATGCTCCCACTCGACCGCCACCATCCGCGGGAAATCATCGCTCAGCCACGCCTTCCCGAACTCCCACCCGGGCTCCCGCGCGGTTCGTGCCAATCGCGCCTCTTTCGCCTCTGGCGTCTCCGTCCCTTGTTCTTCGGTGAATCCGAAGGGCGGCCGCAGCCCGAAGTGCCCCTGGATGTAGATCGCGGGATAGTGCCGCGTGGTCTCTTCGTCGAATCCTTTCGGCAGTAATACCACGGCGCCCAGATACATCGGCTGCCCCCAGAACTTCGACAACAGCTCGCTCTTGATCTTGATGTGCTTGACGTACTTGGTGTCGGGCGGCACGGTTACCGGCGGCAACACCTGCGTCAGGGTGAGGGAGATAGTGACGTGGTTCTGCGGGTCCCAGTGAATGTGCCCGACTTCGGTGGTGAGGTTGCCGGGCGACTGATTGAAGCGCTGGCCCTCCCATTGGTCGTTGTGCACCCAGATCACGTGCCCGTCCGCGCGCGCGAAGCGCGTGTACGGCTCGATCATCGCCTGGATGTAGTAGTCGCCCGGCGGAACGTCGGCGAGGCTTGTGTACGGGAACCCGAGGGTCTTGAGGTCGATCTCCGCGGACGCGCCCGGATGCAGCTGGTCGACGTCCACTCCGAAGAACGGCACGCTTCCGGTGTACGACCCCGCCTGCACCCTCGGCTCCGGCGTCGCCTGCTGCGTCAGGAACACGAACAGCCGCCCCGTCACGGGAGCGCTTGCCACCGAGGGGCTGAGCGTCACTTTGACGCGCTGCGCGCCCAATCCGGGCGCCACAATGAGCAGTGCGGCCACGCACGCGAGACGTACCGTTCCGATTACCCGCGATCCCATTCTGCCTCCGGTTAATCCCTGGTCCCGAACCCTCGATCCCCAACATTAACAGAATCGCTCCCGGGACTGGATGCGCATCCGTCGCCGGTGACGACATCATAATTCCCGCTTGATCATCACCTCTTAACAGTCAATGCCGCGCGGTATGTTAGTGCCATGTTTTGGCACCGGAGCCGCTGTGGACGACACGCATACCAATGGGATTCAGGGGACGCTTGACACGCTGAATCCTCGGAGGGTCATCCCCCGGGGAATGAACGCTCCCGGTCCAGTCTGACGGAGTGGGTGACAATGCTATCCGCGCTCGCATCTTGCACTGGTGCGGGACGCACGGCCACGCCGCCGATTGGGTGGCTTCGCGGCACGGTCCAGGGATATCATGCAATCTGATCCACCATTCGTCCTGGCGATCAACGCCGGCTCGTCGAGCATTCGGTTCGCTGTCTACGAAGTCACGGAGCCGGTGCGTCGCTACCTGGATGGGCACATCGAGCGGGTCGGCCTGAGCGGCTCGACTCTGACCGTCAACGATCACGCAGGACAATCATCTCATCAGGCTGTCGACGCCCGGGATGCGCACGCCGCAGCCGGGGTGCTGATAGGCTGGCTCGAGGCGCAACCCCTGTTTGGATCCATCGCGGCCGTGGGGCACCGTGTCGTGCACGGCATGGCGTATTCCGAACCCGAACGCGTGACGCCGCGGTTGCTCGCGGAACTGCACCGCATCACCCCATACGACCCCGAACACCTGTCAATCGAGATTCGTCTGATCGAAGCGTTCCTGCAGCGGCACCCGGCTCTGCCTCAGGTCGCGTGCTTCGATACCGCGTTTCACCACGACATGCCGACGGTCGCGACGGTACTCCCGATCCCCCGGCGTTACGCGGCACAGGGCGTCAAGCGGTATGGGTTTCACGGCCTGTCCTACAGCTACCTGATGGAGGAACTCGGCCGGCTCGATCCGGCTGCCGCGCGAGGACGCGTGATCCTCGCGCATCTTGGCAATGGCGCCAGCCTGGCCGCGGTCCGCGATGGCAGGAGCATCGACACGAGCATGGGCTTCACGCCCTCGTCAGGACTGGTCATGAGCACGCGGACGGGTGACATCGACCCGGGAGTGCTGGACTACATCGCGCGCACCGAACGCATGGACACCTCGCAGTTGCAGCGTATGGTGACGCGCGAGTCCGGCCTGCTCGGCGTGTCGGAGACAAGCCCTGACATGCGGGACTTGCTCGCGCACGAAGCGACCGATGGCCGGGCGGCGGAAGCAGTGGCCCTGTTTTGCTACCAGGCGAAGAAATGGATTGGCGCGTTCGCCGCCGCACTCGGCGGCGTGGACACGATCGTGTTCGCGGGAGGCATCGGTGAAAATTCGCCGATGATCCGCGCTCGCATCTGTGACGGCATGGCCTTTCTCGGTATCGAGGTGCACGAATCCCGGAATGCGGCGACCGCTGCCGTGATCTCAGCGGACGCGGCCCGAGTCACAGTCCGGGTCATTCGCACGGACGAGGCCATGATGATTGCCCGCGCCGTCCTCACGACGTGCCCAATTGCTCCTCCCAGCTGAATCGGAGTCCCATGTCCAGTGAAGCGCAGGAGCGCGCACCAACTTTGACGCCGGACATGCTCCGCCGGACTGACGCGTATTGGCGCGCCGCCAACTACCTGTCGGTAGGCCAGATCTATCTCTCCGACAATCCGTTGCTCAAACGCCCGCTCACGCTCGGCGACGTCAAGCGCATGCTGCTCGGGCACTGGGGTACGACTCCGGGGCAGAATTTCATCTATGTCCACCTCAACCGGGTCATAAAGAAGTACGATCTGGACATGATCTATGTGTCGGGCCCCGGCCACGGCGGGCCCGCCGTCGTAGCCAACACGTATCTCGAGGGCACGTACAGCGAGATCTATCCCAACATCAGCCGGGATGAAGCCGGACTGCGGAAGCTATTTACGCAATTCTCGTTTCCGGGCGGCATTCCGAGCCATGCATCGCCGGAGTGTCCTGGGTCGATTCACGAGGGCGGGGAGCTAGGGTATTCGCTGAGTCATTCGTTTGGCGCGGTGTTCGACAATCCGGGCCTCGTGGTCGGCTGCGTCGTCGGCGATGGGGAAGCCGAGACGGGGCCGCTCGCCACCGCCTGGCACTCCAACAAGTTTCTCAATCCAGCGACGGACGGCGCCGTTCTGCCGGTCCTGCACCTCAACGGGTACAAGATCTCCAATCCAACCATCCTCGCCCGCATCCCGCGGGAAGAGCTGGAGCAGCTACTTCGTGGCTACGGGTGGACGCCCTATTTCGTCGAGGGGCGTGAGCCCGCGTTGATGCACGAGGCGATGGCCACGACGCTCGACATTGCGGTGGAGCAGATCCAGCGCATCCAGCATGATGCCCGCGTGCGCGGGATCACTGAGCGGCCGCGTTGGCCAATGATCGTTCTCCGTTCACCAAAAGGGTGGACGGGCCCGCGGATGGTCGATGGACTGCAGGTAGAAGGCACCTTTCGGTCGCATCAGGTCCCGCTTTCGGACCCGGCGACGCATCCGGAGCATCTCAAGCTCCTTGAGGACTGGCTTCGGAGCTACCGGCCGGACGAGCTCTTCGATGGTCAAGGACGCCTGCAGTCAGAACTCGCCGAGCTGGCTCCGGTGGGGGCCCGGCGCATGGGAGCGAATCCGCACGCCAACGGCGGCATCCTGCTGCGCGATCTTCGAATGCCGGATTTCCGCAAGTATGCGGCAGACGTCCCATTCCCTGGCGCGCACGGCATCGGGGATACGCACGTGCTCGGGCCGTTCCTCCGCGATGTGATCGTGGCCAACAGTACCCAGCGGAATTTCCGGGTGTTTGGGCCCGACGAGACATTGTCCAACGGGTTGGAGTCGTTGTTCGAGGTCACCTCGCGCCAGTGGAATGCCGCGACGGTGCCTAACGATGAGTTTTTGGCGCCGACGGGCCGGGTGATGGAAGTGCTCAGCGAGCACCAGTGCGAAGGGTGGCTCGAAGGCTACCTGTTGACCGGGCGGCACGGGCTGTTCAACTGCTATGAGGCGTTCATCCACATCGTGGATTCGATGTTCAACCAGCATGCCAAATGGCTCAAGGTGACGTCGCGGCTGCCGTGGCGGCGCCCTATCGCGTCGTTGAACTACTTACTTGCCTCGCACGTCTGGCGCCAGGATCACAACGGGTTCACGCATCAGGATCCCGGCTTCCTCGACCACGTCGTCAACAAGAAAGCTGAAGTGGTCCGCGTGTACCTGCCGCCGGATGCGAACTGCCTCCTGTCGGTGATGGATCACTGCCTGCGGAGCCGCCACTACGTCAACGTCGTCGTCGCGGGCAAACATCCCGCTCCCCAATGGCTCGCCATGGATGCTGCGGTCGACCATTGCACGGAAGGCATCGGCATCTGGCAATGGGCCAGTAATGACCAGGGTGACGCACCCGATGCGGTCATGGCATGTTGCGGCGACGTGCCGACGCTGGAGACCTTAGCTGCTGTATCCATCCTCCGGCAGCATCTCCCCGATCTCAAGATACGAGTCGTCAATGTCGTGGATCTCATGAAGCTTCAGTCACAGAGTGAGCATCCGCACGGGCTGGGCGACACCGACTTTGACAGCCTGTTCACGCGCGATAGGCCGGTCATCTTCGCCTTCCACGCCTATCCGACGCTGATCCACCGTCTCACCTATCGCCGCACCAACCACCACAACATTCACGTCCGCGGATACAAAGAGGAGGGAACCATCACGACCCCGTTCGACATGACGGTGTTGAATGATCTCGACCGGTGGCACCTCGTCATGGACGTCGTCGACCGTGTGCCCCGGACGGGAAGCCGAGGCGTCTACCTGAAGCAGCAACTCAGGGACAAGCTGGTCGAACACAGGCAATACATCGACACGTATGGTGTCGATCTGCCAGAGATCGCCAACTGGGAGTGGGAACCAGCACCGGGGCGCCCCCAGCGTCGCACATAAGCGGTCGTCGGCCGCCGAAACACGGGCACTCTGGCCTGCTGCCTACGCGATCCGTGCCTTGTCGCCCATCCACGCCTGCCGCAGCCGCAGCTGGCCGGGCGTTGGCGACGGATCGATCTCGAATCGCAGCGGCAATCCCTTGTCATCTTCGATCAGCGTGATCCCGAGCTTGGCGTAGTACGCTTTCACCGGTGGCCGCTCGGACCCCAGGATGTAGCGGTTGAAGAAGTCGCGCACGTCCGGCGAGGTCCGCGCCACGATCGTGTCGATCAGACCATTCTCGGGAAATGGCCGCTGCTTCCCGTATTCCTTCGCCAGGTCCAGCACCAGCTCCCGCAGCCCGCGCTGTCCACCGGATTCTTCGAGCAGCTTGATGTCCAGCAGCCCGGCGACCAGCGCGCCGCGCGCGTAAATGTTGATGTATTGCTGCTGCCCGGAATCGCTGTACGATGCCAGCGACATCTTCCGCAGCGACCACGTCGTGTCGTAGGTGGTCCGGTCCGCGCGCGACTTCTGCAGGATCACGTCGAGATATTGCGGCAGGGTCAGCAACCCCGAGACGAGTTGCATCTTCTGGGCGGCCCATTCCGTCGTCCCTTCGTAGAGCCACAGATGCTGGGAGGCGACCGGGGTCGCGAAGTTGAAGTGCTCGATGATCTCGGAGTGGATGTTGAGCGGGGTCTCCACATGGAAGAACTCGTGCGCCGCCATGCTCCGGATCTGGGCCCCGTAGTTGGGGGTGTACGGCAGGTCGGCCAGCACGTACTCCGACCCGTACGAATGCTCCCACGCCCCTGAGACCCGCTGCAGTGGCCCGAAATCGTACAGGAACGTGTAGTGGTCCACCGGGAGCTTGCCCAGGAACGACCCAGCCGCATTGAGCATGTCCCGCATCGCCACACGCAGCTGGTCCGCCCGGATGTCGTTGCGCGCCGCCCGCACGACGATCGTCACCGGCACGCCCGTCACGTCGAAGGTCGTCCGTGTGAGGTGGGGGCCCAGGAGGATGGGTGAGTCCACGAGCCGGTCGTAGGTCGCCGCGCGAAAGACGCCGGCACTGTCGGTCAGCGGTGTCCCATACGTCCACCCCGGTGGTGACTTCAACCGGATGGTGAGCGGGACCGCCTGCATCCCACGCGGAAACCCGAACACGCCTTGTCCGTTGATCAGCGCATAGCTCGCGTCGAGCGCCGTCCCGCACATCGGATAGATCGGATCGACGCTGACCGTGGTGTCCCGCGTCGCCAGCACCCGGTAGGTGATGCGATGCACTCGCTCCGGACTGGCAAGCCGCCACTCGTTGGTGCTGATATGCTCGGCACCGATCGGCGCGCCATGGCTGTCGTACGCTTTGAAATCGCGGACGAAGCGTCCGATGTCCATCGTCTGGTACGTGCCGGGCGCCGTTGCCGCAAACTCGTAGACGGCGTTCGCCGCCGTCAGCGGTGGCACGGTCAATCCGACAACAAACACGTGATGCGCCGTGTCAGTGAGATCGACGGAGTACCGCAGCGTCGCCGGTGCTGGTTGCGCATGCGCGACCGATGCCGGGATTACGGTGGCCATCACAATGCCATACCGGCTCAGATAACGCCTGACAAACATCATCACCGAATGCATCACCGAGCTCCGGTCAGTGCTTGGGCGCCGGCGGCACGAAGATCTTCGGGTCCACCTTGGCGTCGGTGTTGATGTCGGTGTACTCTTCTTTCTGAATCAGCTTCCCGCCAGAATACGCCTCGACGGTCTCGGACAGCCAGCCATGGGGGACCCGCACGTAGTTGTCAAAGCGATCGTCACTCATCTTGGCCGAGTCCCGGCCGTCCGGCGCCAGGCTCCGGACGTACAGCAATCGCTCTTTGTCCACCCATATCTGTGGGGTCCGCAGATCGCCGGCCGCCGCCCCGATCACGTAGACCGGCCGGCCCTCCCACGTGTCCTCACGGACGCTGTTGGTCGCATAGTGCTCGGCATGCAACGCCGCGAGCGTCTTTTCGGCCGGCTGCGTGTACACGTCGAATCCCATGATCAGCAGGATGTTGCGGCTCGCAACCCGGTTGGTGGTGCTGTCGCCCTTGACGATGAACAGCGAGTCGCCCGAGTAGATCGCTACGGTGTGGCCGGTGGCGCGCTGGATGTTGATCCGTAGATGGCCCGGAAGCAGAGCTGACTCCGTCCACGTCTCGATCGCCATCGTGTCGGCCGGCGTCCGCCGCGTGGTCTTCTGTGTGAAGGTCAGCGTGTGATACCACGTCTTCGCATACCGGTCGTGCATCGCCTGAATCACCGCGTCGCCCGTCGCCGGAGCACTCTGTGCCGGTACGACCTCCACCCACGCCAGTGCACCGCCCAGGAAAGCCGCGATGAGCGCCACCGGAAATATCCGGCGGCGAGGCTCGGACACGTGCTGCTCACGCATAGACGACACACCCCCAATTCTCGGATGAATGCACGGGACCACGACGAGCGCTGGTTTGACACGCCGTGGGCTCGGGCGGTTGGCGCCTCGGTCGAGAAAGAGACGATCGCGGGGTCAGGCCATGGCGGCCTACTGCTGGTCGTAGACCGCCACGGACTTATTCTGGAGGTACTTGTCAAACCAGTTCAGGATGTGCTCCAGCCGCTCCACCCGGTGCCGAGGCTTTCCGGACCTCGAGAGCTCGTGGGTCTCGCCGGGGAACGAGACCATCACCGTCGTCTTGTGCAGCGCCTTGAGCGCCCGGAACATGGTCATGCCGCCCGACCCCGACGGCGTCCGGCTGTCTGCCTCTCCCTCGATCAGCATGAGCGGGGTGGTCACCTGCTCGATGTACGTGATCGGCGACCGCCGCGCGTAATCCTGCGGATCGCGGAATGGTGGCTCGCGGAACCACGACGGCGTAAACAGGGTGAAATCCGCCGAATACCACCACGCCGCCCAGTCGGCGATCGACCGCATCGAGACGGCTGCCGCGAACCTGTGCGTGTGACCGACGACCCAGTTGGTCAGCAAGCCGCCACCACTCCCACCTGTCACGCCCATACGTTGCGGGTCGATGTATCCCCGCGCGATGAGGGTGTCCACGCCGATCATCAGGTCCCGGTAGTCGTCACCGGGGTAGTGGTACTGGATGATGTTGCCAAAGTGCTCGCCGTACGACGTACTGCCGCGCGGATTCGGGGTGAGCACGACGTACCCGCGCGCCGCCATCACCGCGGCTTCATGGAAGAAGGTCTCGCCGTACGCCGCGTGCGGGCCGCCATGGATGTTGAGGATCAGCGGATACCGCTTGCCCGCGGTGAAATCGGCCGGCTTGTAGACCCACGCTTCGATCGGCGTGCCATCGAAGCTGCGATACACGATGCGCTCCGGTGCGGGCACGCGCAGCCCGGACCACAACGCGTCGTTGACGTGGGTCAGTTGCACCAGCGTGTGTGACGCCGCATCGAGCGAATACAGATCGCCGATATGCGCGGCGTCGCCGATCGTCACCGCGAATCGCTGGCCGTCCGGCGTCGCGCTATAGGCGATGACGTCCTGTGCACCGGTCGTCAGCGAGTCGGCATGCCCTGACGCGATATCGAACCGGATCAGATTTGACCGGCCATGCGAGGTCATGGCCGACACCACGGTCCGCCCGTCCGCCGACCACACCAGTGGGGTGCCCCCACCACCGCGCGGTGGATGCTGGTCGCCGGTCAGCGCACTGCCCACGTCGGCGTCGCCGCCGTGGGTCAGAGCCTTGGCGGCGCCATGCCGGTACAGGAACAACCCGGCCTGGGTGTAGGATTGCCGGTGCGCCGGGTTGATCCACCCTGAAAACGCGTACGTCTGCCCGTCCGGCGATGGCACCGCTCCCCGAACCGGCCCATCGATGTCGATGATCTTCGAGATCGCACCACCGCCCGCCGGGACGGTGTACGCGTCGGCGTCAGGGTTGTCGTAATAGGGCTCCGCCACGCGGTCCGATTCGAAGATGATCGCGCTGCCGTCGCGGCTCCACACCAGAGCGCCCTCATCGAAATCGCCGGACGTCAGTTGCCGAGCGGCCACCGGGTTCTCACCGCCCGCCGTCGCGTCCACGCGCCAGATATGCTCGTGCCGCGCCGGATCGAGCCACCCACGGTCGTTGCTGCGATACTCGGCCCGCGTGATCACGTGGACGTCGCTCAGGAGTTTCTTCGCCGCCGAATCACGCATCGCCGCCGCCGTATCACGGGGCAGCGTCGTGCTCGTGAACGCAATCGTGCGGCCGTCCGGCGACCACACCGCCGCGCCACTCGCTCCCTTGGCCAGATCGGTGAGTCTCCGCGGCTCGCCGCCCGCCAGCGACAGCAGATACAGTTGGGCCGCCGACGTATCGTCCACCGCCCGGCTGAACGCGAGCGCGCGCCCATCCGGCGCCCACCGCGGCGACCCATCACGTGGACCCGCGGTGAGACGCTGCGGCTCGGCACCCGCTCGCGCCGGAACCATCCATACCGACGTCTCGTAGCGGTTGTCTTTGTCGCTGACACTCACCAGGGTGTACGCGATGGCGGATCCGTCGGGCGAGATCTGCGGATCGGCGAGCCAATGGAACGCGAGCAGGTCACGCTCCGTGATTGGTCGCCCCTGACCCCGGGCTTGGGTGGTGGCGGCCGCCGTCGCCAGCACCAGGGCCGCTAGTACCAGGCCCGCCAGCAGCACTCCATGTACGCCGCGTGATCGCGCCATTCGCTCTCCGGGATGTGATGGGCCGATCGCCACTTCGAGCGCCGCCCGTGCCGCTACGTTAGGCCCCAGCGCGCCAAGCCGCCACGGTGGCGCTGTCCGAAACCGGTCCGCCGAGTCCCACTACCGGACAGCAATGCCCCGCGCCCCAGCGCTCGGATGCCTGAATCAGGCGCTCGCACTGTCCAAACGTGAGTTGGTGCACGGCACATCGATTGCCTTCGTCGCCGTTGCCGGTCCGCCTTGTCCACTTTCTTCTATCCACTGTCTCGCACTCCTTCGTACTCTATGCCAGCCCTATCCGATATCCAGCTGGCCCTCCGCGGACTACGCCGCCATCCGGCCTTCGCGATCGCGGCGATCGCGACACTCGCCCTCGGAATCGGTGCCAACACCGCGGTCTTCAGTGTCGTGCACGGCGTGCTACTCCGGCCTCTCCCCTACCCGGATGCGGATCGCGTGGCGCTCCTCACGAGCGTGACGCAGGTCGGCATCCCCAATGTCAATGATATTCGCGCCCGGAGCCGCACGGTCGGACCGGTCGCCGCCGTGCTCCGCCAGTGGAACGTGGATCTCGTGGGATCGGCCGAACCGCAGCGTCTCAATGGCAGCGTCGTCGAACCGGAGTTCTTCAGAATCCTCGGCCAGACGCCGCTGCGCGGGCGTCTCTTCAGTCCCGCCGACAACCGCCCCGGCGCGCCCCACGTCGCGGTCATCAGTGAACGGCTCTGGACCCGGCAGTTCGCCGGCGACGCCTCCGTTGTCGGGCGGGTAGTCACGTTCAACGACCGGCCCACGACGATCGTCGGTGTGATGCCAACATCCGCGGATGTCTTCGGTGACAAGATCAATGTGTGGCTCCCCATCGCGAGCGAGACGCCGTGGGCGCTCGACCAACGCGGCACCGGGATGTTCGATGCCGTCGGACGCCTCGCTCCTGCCACGACGTGGAGCGGCGCCACTCGCGAGCTGGCGGCCATCTCGGCAGACCTCACGCACGCGTACCCCAAGACGAACACGGGGAAGGTCGCCGTGCCCGCGCCGCTGCTCGCCGCACTCGTGGGGCAGGTCCGCACACCGATTCTGGTCCTCGAAAGCGCCGTCGCGATCGTGCTCGTTCTGGTCACCGCCAACCTGGTCGGCCTCCTGATCGCCCGCGCCAGCGCTCGTGGCCCGGAGGTCGCACTCCGCGTCGCACTGGGCGCCCGGCGGCGTGAGCTCGCGAAATTGCTGGCCGCCGAAGGCGGAATCGTCGCCATCGCTGGCGGCATTCTGGGAATCGCCCTCGCCGCGGGAGGCCGAGCGATCTTCCTCGGCCTGCTCCCAGCATCGCTGCCGCGCGCCAACGATATCCGGGTCGATTGGCCCGTCATCGCCTTCGCGGCCACGATCGTCGTCGCCAGCGGCATCGTGCTCACGACAGTGCCTGTGTTGCACGCGCTTCGGGCAACGCGCCGCATCGGATTGCGGCCCGCAGTCCAGGATTCCCGCGCGGCCCAACGGCTCCTCGGCGGCCTCGTCGCGGCGGAGGCCGGAATGGCGGTGGTCGTGCTCTCACTGTCGGCTCTCCTCGGACGGACGTTCGTTGCACTGCAGCACGTGAAGCTCGGCTTCGACCCATCGCACGTCATGTCGGCCGAACTGGTGCTGCCGGAGTTGCGCTACACCGACGCGAGCAACCAGACGCGGGTCTTCCGCAATGTCATGCGGCAGTTGGCGGCGACGCCTGGGATCGCGGCCGCAGGATCGGTGGTCGGCCTGCCACTCGGCCCCGGCGGCGGGATAGGGCAGGGCATCGTCGTGGACGGTGCCCCACCAGTCGCCCCTGGCACCGAGACGAGTGTCTCCGTCCGCCCGGTCGCCGGTGACTATTTTGGCACGCTCCGGATCCCGATCACTGGCGGCCGCGCCTTCACGGACGCCGACAATGAACGCAGCATTCCGGTGGCGATCGTCAACGAAGCGCTCGCTCACGAGCTTTGGCCCTCCGGCTCTCCGATCGGCCACCGCATCAAACGGCCCGGTGCATCCGGCGATGCGGTGTGGATGACGATCGTCGGCATCGCCGGCGATACGAAGACCAATGGACTCACGACCGGTGACCGCCCCGCGATCTACATGCCCTACGTCCAGCACACGGAGAGCTGGATGCGCTGGGGCACGCTTGTCGTGCGCGGGCCGGGTGAACCGGCGCAAATGGCGCGCGCGATGCAGGCCGCGGTCGCCACCGCGGATCCGCTCGTCCCCCTCGGCAATGTCGTCCGGCTCACCGAGTATCATTCGGCCGCGATGGCGCAGCAGCGCCTCGACGCCATGGTCCTCGCGGTGTTCGCGCTCGGCGCGCTGCTCATCTCGGTGCAGGGGGTCTACGGGACACTCGCCTATGTCGTGGAACAGCGGCGGCGCGAGATCGGCATCCGCGTCGCCGTTGGTGCCACACCTCGCGCGGTGCAACGCACCATCGTCGGCCGCGGGATGCGTACCGTCGCCCTCGGCACGGTCCTGGGTCTCGCGGCAGCCGCCCTCGCGGGCCGCGCTGCCAGCAGTCTCCTCTACGGTGTCTCCGCCGCCGACCCGGTGAACTACATCGCGGTGGCGTGTGTGATCATCGGAGCCGCCCTCTGTGGTGCGCTCCTGCCCGCGATCCGCGCCAGCCGCGCGGATCCGCTGGCAGTCCTTCGCTGAAGTTGATCCGCGCAGCGGCTCAGCGGAACTCGCGCTCGGCCGGTGCGGCGAGGAGATCGGACAGGACGAGCGCACTGCCGGCAGCGCGCAGGACCTGGGAGGGCGGCTGCCCGGCGAATCGCTGGAACTCACGCGTCATGTGCGACTGGTCCGCGTATCCGGCGGCCGCCGACAGTTGCCCGAGGGTTCGGGGCGCCGGCGTGCTGCTCGCGAGGCCCAGCAGCCGCTGAAAGCGCAGCACGGACTGGAATTGCTTGGGCCCATACCCAACCGCCGCCGCGAACCGGCGCTGCAACTGGCGCCCGCTGATGCCCACCCACCGGCTGAGTTGATCAATGCGTCCCTGCGGGTTCCGTGCGATCCACCGCACCGCCGCATGCATCGCACGATCAGCCGGCGCCGCCCGCCCCAGTCGCGCCACCAGCGCACCCTCGAGCGCCACGCGGCGACCATCCGTCGTCCGTTCGCCCGCAATCTGCGCGATCGGCAAACTGCTCGCGCGACTCCAGACATCGCCCAGCGCCACGGACTGATTGAGGAGCGCCGCCGCGGGTAATCCGAGAAGTACGGGCGCCCGGCCGGGATACCACCGCGCGCCGATGATCGTGCTCCCCGGTGTGAACCGCGCCGTGAACGGCTCGGTCCAGGGCCCCGCCACAATTGGCGCGTCCTCGTTGATCAGGACGATGTCGACGCACCCATCCGGCAGCACCCGCTGCGTGATGACGTCGCAGCTCGCGGGGACCACCTGGGTCCAGATACAAACCGAATGCCCCGCCAACGCCGCTGGCGGCGGATACTCCCGGTACTCCGGCTCCGCCGGAGCGGCCATCACCGCGCCACCCATGCCTTGATCCTCTCACCCGCCAGCCGCGAAGGCAACCCGTCCGCCGCCGCCCCACCGAACGCGCCGCGGCGCTGCCAACCATCTCGCTGTTCCTTGCATCCCATATATATGAATCATATATATGCCTGCATGCTGCCAGCCGAGATCAAGAAGGGGAGCGCCGAGTTCCTGATCCTGTCCCTGCTGCGCTACGAGCCGCGCCATGGGTACGAATTGAGCAAGTTGATCGAGTCCCGCTCAGATGGCGTGGTGCAATTCCAGGTGTCGTCCCTCTACCCGCTGCTCTACCGCATGGAAGGCCGCGGCTGGATCCGCGGCCGCTGGGTGGAGAAGGCTGGCCAGCGCCGCCGCCGCTACTACAGCATCACCCCGCGGGCCGCACCGTCGTCGAAGCGCAACGCGCGAGCTGGGCGGAGTTCGTCCGTGCGATCGGCAAGATCGCGGAGCTCGGCAATGCCTGATTGGCGTCCAGCGATCCACGATCGCCTCTCACCACTTAATCTGAGCCCCCGCCGCGAATCCGACATCGCGGAGGAGCTCGCGCAACACCTCGAGGACCGCTACACCGACCTGCTCGCCCGTGGCGTTCCGGAAGACGCAGCACTGCGCGCGGTCCGCGATGAACTCGCAGGCGACTCCCTCACCAACTCCCTCACCAACTCCCTCACCAACTCCCTCAGCAACTCCCTCAGCAACTCCCTCGCCAACGCACTCACCGCGACGGAACGCTCCGCCTCCGTCACCGATACGCTCGCGGGCGAACACGCGTCCGGCCGTCTCCTCACCGACCTCTGGCGCGATGTCCGGTATGGGATCCGCGCCCTCCGCAACGCCCCGGGATACACATTCGATCTCCATCATCACGCTCGCACTCGGCATCGGCGCGACGACGGCGATGTTCACGGTGTGCAACGCCGTGCTCCTGCGTCCGCTGCCATTCCCCGAGCCGGAACGCCTGCTCCGGATCTATCAGACCAATGACAAGGCGCAAGGTGGTGTCGGCTCGCTGTCGATGGCCGACTACCGCGAGTTGCGCCAGATCGACGGCATCTTCTCCTCGATCGCGACGTACTCCACCGACCGCGACGGCTTCTCGTTGGTCATCGGCACTCGTCCGGAACGAGTCTTTGGCACCGTCGTCGGCGCGGACTTTTTCACCACACTTGGCATCCGGCCATTGCTCGGCAGCGTCTTCCGCACCGGCGATGACGGCCAGGGCGCCCCGCCGCAGGTGGTGCTGAGTTACGGCTTCTGGCAGAGCCGCCTCGGCGGCGATCCCGCGATCATCGGCAAGCAGTTGAGCATCCAGGGCTCGCCGGTCACGGTCATCGGTGTGATGCCACGAGAGGTCTGGTTCCCGCGCAGCGAGGCCGCGGAGATCTGGCTCAACGACATGCTGCCCACGCCCACGCGGCAGGGCCCCTGGGGCTGGTCAGCGATTGGCCGTCTCCGTCCCGGAGTTACGCCCGCGCAGCTCGAGGGCGCGTTCAGCCGCGCCGCGGACCGTGTGCGCTCGGACTTCCCCGGCGGACCGGCGCACTGGACGTTCGTCGCGACGCCGGTATCCGAGCAACTCGCGCAGCCGCTTCGGCCAGCGCTGCTCGTCCTCATGGCCGCGGTCGTGCTGGTGCTCCTGATCGCCTGTCTCAACGTCACGAATCTCTCACTCGCGCGCGCCACCAGCCGCGAGCACGAGTTCGGGGTACGCACCGCGCTCGGCGCCAGTCGCGCGCGCATCATCCGGCAGCTCATGACGGAGAGCGTGCTATTGGCGCTCGCCGGCGGTGCGGCCGGGGTGCTCCTCGCGATGTGGGGCGTGCGGGTGCTCGTGGCCGCGGCACCGCCGAGTCTCGCCCTCCTGCGCGACGTCGGCGTCGGGGTGGACGCCCGGGTGTTGCTGCTTGCCGCCGCGGTCTCGATGGGCAGCGTCATACTCTTCGGCCTTGCGCCAGCACTGATCGGCGCTCCGGCACGACCCTCGGTTGGCATCACTATCGCGGCGCGTGGCAGCACCGACGGCCGTGGGCGGCGCCGTGTGCGCAGCATCCTGGTCGGCGCGGAGTTCGCGTTCTCACTCCTGCTGCTGGTGACGGCGGGCCTCCTCGTGCGAAGCCTCGGCAAGCTGCTGTCGGTGGACACAGGCCTGCACGCCGATGATGTGGTGACGGCCTCGATCGCTCTTCCCAAGGCGCAGTACGGTGCGTCGCCACAGGTCCTGGATTTCCATAACCGCCTGCTCGCCGCGGTGCGTGCGGTGCCGGGCATCACGGCAGCCAGCGTGAGCGTCGGGTTGCCGCCGGACGTGTTCGGATACGCGTCCGACTTCTTCGTCGTGGGCCAGCCGGTTCCGGAGTTCGAGTTCGCCCCGCTGGCCGACGTCATTGCGGTCGATGGCGGCTACTTCGCGGCAATGGGCATCCCGCTCCGCAGCGGCCGCGTCTTCGATGCGCGGGATGACGGTAACGGACCGCAGACCGTGATGATCAGCGGCGAGCTGGCGCGGAAGTTCTTCCCGCACTCCGAGCCCTTGGGCCAGCGCCTGAGCGTCGGTGGCAAGGGCGCCGCCAACGAATACACCATTGTCGGCGTGGTCGGCGACGTTCCCTATGAAGGCCTGGCACGCGGCGCGACGTCCGCGATGTACTTCCCCTTCGCGCAGTTCTCACAGGGCCAGTACCGAAGCTTCGCCGTGGTCATGCGCGGCGCCATTCCCATGGACGACATGGCCGCGTCCTTGCGCGCGGCAGTCCAACGCCTCGACCCCGAGCTCGCGGTCGCACGGATCCGGACAGTACGAGACCTCATGGATTCGTCCGTATCGGCTGACCGCTTTCGGGCGATGCTACTCGGCCTCTTCGCGACGCTGGCGCTGGTGCTGGCCGCCGTGGGCATCTACGGCGTGATGGCATTCTCCGTCGGCCGCCGCTTGCGCGAAATCGGAGTCCGCATGGCATTGGGCGCCGGCACGATGCAACTCTACGCCCAGATCCTGCGCGAGGGCCTGACCGTAGCCGGCGCCGGGATCGCAGTGGGCCTCGCCGCCGCACTGGCCGCGACCCGCATCATGTCGAAACTCCTTTTCGGCGTGACCGCGAGAGACCCACTGACATTCGCCCTGGTAGCCGCCGGCCTCCTCGTCATCGCCGCGATCGCGTGCCTGATCCCCGCCCGCCGGGCCGCCCGCGTTGATCCGGCGATTACGATGGTCGCGGACTAGACCTCCCGTTCTCACTTCGCCGCCGGATTCTCCACCGGCAGATCGGGCCGCCGCCCCCACTGCTGAAATGACCCATCATAGAGGCGGACCGGATACCCCAGCGTCTCCGCCGCGAGCAACACCGCCGTCGCCCGCTGCCCGATATGACAGTACGCCACTACCGTATCACCCTTCTGCACCCCCGCCTTACGGAACCGCGCATTGAGTTCGGCGGCGGGCCGCAACGCACCCGTGCTGTCGTACAGATCCTCGAACGGCAAACTCTGCGCACCCGGGATGTGCCCCCGGCGCGGCCCGTCATCCGCGCGGCTCCCGTCATAAAACCCCAGCATGCGGGCATCGAGCAGCGCGATCCCGGGCTTCCGGAAATGCGACTCCACCCACTCCGCACTCACGACCAGTGCAGGCTGGGGCTGCGCGGTCACGCTGCCGGCACGCACCGGTTTCGCGGGCCCCGCTTCAATCGGATGACCATCGCGCTGCCACGCCGGCATCCCGCCATCGAGCAACGACGCACTCGATCCCAGCCCTGCGTATGCCAGCGTATACAGCACCCGCGTCGTGGGGCTGATGCGGTCCGTCGCGAAATACGCCACCACATGCGACCGGTTCGATATGCCGAGCGCCGCCAGCCGCACCCGCAGCGTGTCGATCGGCAGCATCTCCAGCATCAACCCGTGGTCCATGTCCATGTTGTCGGTCATGCCGGCTGAGATCTGCGCGAGCGTCACCGGCTGCGCGCCCGGGATGTGCGCGCGGAGGAACTCCACGGAGTCCCCGACCTGGAGCAGCACCAGGTCCGGGTCGTGGAGATGGCTCGCCAGCCACGCGGGGGACACCACGAGTTGATCGCGGTGCGCCGCTGCGGGCTGGGCACAAGCCGAGGACGCGATCGCGCCGGAGGCGAAGATCGCAAGGCAGTGACGGGCAGGCGCAAACATCAGAACCTCTCTCGAATGGCGCCTGGCCATCGGCCTGCGGATTAGGATGCCGCGCGCGTCGTGTCGGCGTCGGCCTGGGTAAACGAACTGGTGCTGTGTCCAAACCGGCGCCGGTAATTGCTCGGCGACACGCCGAACCGCCGTTCGAACGCCCGGCGGAAGGCGTCTTCGCTCGCATAACCTACCGACCGCGCCACCGACCCAATGTTCGCGCCTTGTGCGGTCAATCGCCGCGTCGCTTCACCCAGCCGCGCCTCTTCCACGAACGCCGCTGGCGTCGTATGGAACCGCGTCTTGAACGCCCGCGAGAATTGCCGGACGCTGAGGAACGTGCGCGCCGCCAGCACGTCGACCGACAGGTCCGCCCGCAGATGCGACTGGATCCACGTCGCCAGATCCGCGAACCGGTCGGCCGTCTCGAGCTGGAACTGCAGCGGCTCCGAGAATTGCTGCTGCCCGCCGGGTCGCTTGAAGTACACGACCATCTCGCGCGCCACCGCCAACGCTGCCCGGGGCCCATGGTCCTCTTCGATCAGCGCCAGCGCCAGATCGATGCCAGCGGTGACACCTGCCGATGTGTAGAACTGCCCGTCTTTGAGAAACAGCGCGTCCGGCTCGACGTGCAGGGCAGGGAAGCGGCGCATGACGTCGGCCACCGCGCTCCAGTGCGTCGCGACCCGGCGCCCATTGAGCAGTCCGGTGCGCGCCAGCCCGTAGATCCCCGTGCACACGCTCGCCACGCGCCGGGTCTGCGGCACTCGGCTCGCAATCCACGCCGCCGCCCGCTCCGACATGCCGGGCCGCCGCAATCCCGCGCCACCCGGGATGATCAGCGTGTCGAGTTTGATCGGCGCCGGCACCGCCACGTCGGCGTGCATTGTGATGCCGGAGCTGGCGACGAATCGCTTACCGGTCAACCCGATGATCACCACTTCGTATGGCGGCCGGACCGGGGCCAGACTGCCAAGCTCTGTGGGTCCCTCTGAGATCTCGGACGCAAACGCGTCAGAGGCGAACGCGTCCGACGGCCCGATCAGATCGAGCGCTTGGACGAGGTCATACCCCAGGAACCCGATGCGGCGTGTCTCCACTGTCCCTCTTGGGCTGTCGCGGGCCGGTTCCCGCCGGTGATGACGCTGGAACTGTATGACCGGGCCACCGATGGCCGCAATGACGGATAACAGACAAAATCGGCCATCCGTCCGGAGGCGCCGCTTATCGGGGTCCGCGTGTCTCTGGGTTTGATGCACCGAGCCCTCGGCGGGTTTGCTACGTCGCCTGTCGCGGTTCGCGCAGGTCTCGCTTCGGTGACTTTTCTGTGTCGTTTCGCCTGCCTTGGCCGCGCGGATCAGCGCACCTGACGGTCTTCGCCCGTCACTCGCGCATTGCCATGCAACGGGATCGTCTGAACGGCCGCCGGGACGACCTGGGACGCTGGCGGAAAAGGACACATCTGCCGGTAAGCGGCCATTTTGACGGGTGGGCATCCCGCAGGAGGAACTGCATTGACGCGTTTTGAACGGGTGTTATATCTGGGGGCCATCACGAGATCCCGAAGTTCCACCACCGTCCCGCCAGTATCACCTCGCGGCCAGGCGCGATGCCGGCCATTGCCCGGGGCACTGACCCTGTCGCGATCCGCTCTGTGATGCAGGCTGTCGTCCGCGGCGCCGTCGTCTCTTCCGTCCCACGTCAACTCTCAATTGGAGCTCTGCCCATGCGCACACATCACCATGGTTTGGCCCGCGTGTTCGCGGCCGGGGTCTGCGTGGCAGCCCTGGCTGCGTGTAGCAGCGGGAGTTCGACCGGCACGAAAACCGGATCCGGCACATTGCCATCGCAGGCCGTGCAGAGCGAAGTCGCCGCGTCGGTCGCGTCGAGCATTGCGTCGGAAATCTCCGCCATGACGACCACCAGTTACACGTCGTTCGTCGGCCTGTTCTACCGCGTCGAGCCCTTCGGCAAGAGGGTGTCCCCCACCCTGGCGCAGCTCTTTGCGAAGGGCAAAACGCACGCGCTCGAAGGAACGGACTGCCCCGCGATCACCGGGAGCCTGAGCAGCTCCGCTGGCGACGGCATCCCGGACGACGTCACCGAGACGTGGGGGAGCGACTGCAGTGTCACGAGTGACGGCGAGACGGTTGCGATCTCCGGCTCGATCGAGATCCAGGCCGCGACCCCCAACACACCGGGCCTCGGCTACACGAGCACCATCAACAACTTCGACATCACGGAGTCGGGATCGACTGCCGACGCGTCGATCGGCATCAACGGCACCCTCGCCGTCGGCGAAACCTTGAGCTCCATCACCGTTGCGGCGAACTACACCTACAACTTCGCCGAGACGTCGCCCAATGCCGTCACCGAAGCGGTCACCGAGAAGCTGAACTCGACGTATTCGTTCCCCGCGACGAGCTCACTGCTGGTCGAAGGCGACGCTCTCCCGCCTGGCACGTTCAACATCTCTGGAAACGACACGTTCACCGTCAACGGCACCACCTACGCCTTCACCGTGCAGACACCGACCCCGCTCGCCGTCGACGTGGCCACCTGCACCACCGGTGTCACTGCAGGCGTCGTCACCGTCGGCTTCAGCGGCCAGGGCGCGACAGGCACGGCGACGATCACCTGGACCGGCTGCGGAGTCTACACGATCACCGACAACTAATCGCCTGACGCACCGCCCGGCGCGGGCCCACACGCGCCATAATGCGCAGCAAGGACCTCAGCAGAAGTACGTGATCGAAAAGCGGGCGCGCGACAAGTCACCGTCGTGCGCCCGCTGCACGTCATTCGCCCTCCGATCGCCCACCACCGGCAGCCACCGGGCCTCACAGCATTGGCGCGATCCGCTCTCTGGCCTCCGCCGACGTGATCACGGGCACAATCTCAAACTCCACCACATCCGCCCACAGAGCGATCCACGGCTCAAAGTGCCGTACGTCGCCGGCCTCCATCAGCTGAAAACACCGGTCCCAATTGGTCTCGACCCAACTCGACACGTACTGGATCCCGTGCGTCATTGCCCGCCCACGCTCGCGCACCCGCCGATACACCGCCACCGCATCCCGATTCCTGAACCGCTCAATGACCATGAAAAGCATGATTCTCTCTGTGGAGGGGTAGCGCGCCGCGAAACATCCGCCGAGTATCCAGGATGATGCGGGTGTCCAGCCTCCATTACTACCCGGTCAAGTCGTGCGCGGGTACGTCGCTCACCCGCGCCACGATCGACGCCCGTGGCTTCGCCGGCGACCGCGCCTGGCTGGTCACCACGGCGGACGGGATATTCCTCACTCAGCGCGAATTCCCGCGGATGGCGCTGATCCATCCACGGACTGACGGCGACGCGCTGGTGCTGTCGGCTGAGGGTATGACGCCACTCCGTGTCTGCCCCCGCACCGACGGCGCCCGCCGCGACGTCGCCGTCTGGGCCGACACCTGCGCTACCATTGACCAGGGTGACGCCCCCGCCGTGTGGCTCTCCACCTTCCTCGGCCACCCCTGCCGCCTCGTCCGGATGCCCGAGGACTTCGTCCGCCACACCGATCCGGTCTACAGCGACGGCTTGAACGGCCAGGTGTCGTTCGCCGACGGCTACCCCATGCTCCTCATCTCGCAGGAGTCACTCGACGATCTCAATCGCCGCCTCGCCGAGCCGTTGCCGATGAACCGCTTCCGCCCCAACATTGTGGTCACGGGCGCCTACCCCTACGCCGAAGATGATTGGGCCCTGATCCGGATCGGCGCCATCGAGTTCGCGGTCGTCAAACCCTGCGCGCGATGTCCGATCACGACCACCGACCAGGCCACCGCGGCAACCGCCCGCGAACCACTGCGCACCCTTGCGACCTACCGGCGCGTGCAGGGCAGGGGCGTCATGTTCGGGCAGAATCTCATCCACACAGGCGCCGGATCGATCACGGTGGGCGACCAGGTCGAGATTATTTCGGCCGCACTCACGCCCGCCGTTACGTTCGCCCAGGACCCGCCGCCGGCAGCGACAGCGTAAAGACCGATCCCGTACCAGGCTCGCTCGTCGCCGACAGCTCGCCGTGCATCGACCGCGCGAGCTCCCGGCTGATCGCGAGCCCAAGGCCCGTGCCCTGGCCGACGGTCGTGCGATCGCTCCCCAGTTGCACGAATGGCTCGAACACCAGATTGATCTTGTCCGGCGGGATCCCGATCCCGGTGTCGGTCACGGTCACGTTCACGACATCGCCCGCCCGCCGCCACTCGGCCACCACCCGCCCGCCTGGCGCCGTGAACTTGGCGGCGTTGCTCAGCAGGTTGAGCAGGATCTGCTGCACCTTCTCCCGGTCGCCCCGGACCACCGCGTCCGCATCGCTCGCCGCACCGATCGTGAACGTGAGTTGTTTCGCCTGCATCGGGGGCAGCACCAGCACTCGCACATCTTCCATCATCTGCAGGATCCCGAAGTCCGCCACGTCGAGTGAGACGTGCCCCGCCTGCACCTTCGCGAAGTTCAACACGGCGTTGATCAATCCTAGCAGCAGCTCCTGCGCGCGCTTGATCCGCGCCAGCGCTTCGGTCTGCCGCGGTTCGACGGTGCCGTAGATGCCGTCCGCGATCAGCTGGGTAAAGCCGCCAATCGCGTTGAGCGGCGTGCGCAGCTCATGACTCATCGTCGCCAGAAACTCGCTCTTCGCATGGTTCGCCGCTTCCGCCTCCCGCCGTGCGCGCTCGGCGTCCCGGCGCGCGTCTTCGAGTGCCGCCTCCGCACCCTTCCGGTCCGTGATATCGTGCAGCGCGACGACGACGCCCACCGCCGCGGTAGCCGGGCCTCCCGGCGCCGCACCCTCGGGCCGGTCACCACGGATGCGCGCCACCCGCACATTGACCGACACGCGCCGCCCATCCCGCGCTCGCAACACCATGTCACCCTGCGATGCCGACGTATGGTCCGCGATCACCTGCGCGACCCGCTCGTGCAGGGCGACGCCGCCACCCTCCGGCGATACGTCCGCCACTTCGACGATCGGCCGGCCCGCGGCATTGGCCGCCGCCCACCCGGTCAACTCTTCCGCCACGCGGTTGAGATAGGTCACGCGTCCATGCACGTCGGTGGTCACCACCGCGTCGCCAATGCTCCGCAACGCGGTCGATGCCCACGCCTGGCTCTCCCGCAATGCCCGCTCGGCACGCGACACCCGCACGGCGTTCCGAATCGCCGGCTCGAGCCGGTCAGCTACCAGGACGGATTTGGAGAGGAAATCCGCGGCGCCGGCTTTCATCAGAGCGACCGCGGTCTCGGGGTCGCTCGTACCCGTCAGCATGATGACCGGCACGTCGAGGCCCCGGCGCCGGATCTCTCGCAGCAGCTCCAGTCCCGAGCGGCCCGGCAGTTGGTAGTCGAGCAGCACGCAGTCGCTCGGCAACGCCGTCAGGGCGGCGATCGCCATTCTCGACATCCGTCGCCTCTTCGACCGACGCGACAAGCCCCGTCGCACCGATCGCCCGCCGGATCGCCATGCGATCGACGGTGTCGTCATCGACCACGAGGAGCCGCAGTGGCGCCTGGCCAGTCCCCGGCGGCTGGCCCAGCGCACTCCCGGCCGGATCCCGCGAAGGCCAGGGAAGTGCCGAACGGCCGCCCGCTACCACGATCGGAACCTCACGGCATCTCGACCAGCATCCAGTACTTGTTGAGCGCCGCCATCAGGTCGACGAAATCCGTGAAGGTCACAGGTTTGAGGAGATAGCCCGCGACGTTCAGCTTGTACGCGTCGACTTTGTCCCGCTCATCGTTGGAGGTCGTGAGCACCACGATCGGCAACGATCGCAGGGTCGCATTGGCGCGCACGGCCCGCAGAAACTCGATGCCGTTCATGCGCGGCATGTTGAGATCGAGGAGCACCAGCCGCCGGTCGGCCGGAAGCGTGTCGCCCCGCAGCATCTCGAGCGCCTCGATTCCGTTGCCGGCCACGTGCAGCGGGTTCGACACGTGCGCGCGCTGAAAGGCCCGCCGGACGTTCATCACGTCCACTTCGTCGTCCTCGACCAGCAGGATATTCAACAGGTGCTCGGCCATGTTCAGCTCTCCTCGATGGGCCGCTCGGGCCAGGTGAAACGGAACGTCGCGCCACTGCCCACCCCGGATTCGATCGTCACCCGGCCGCCGCGTGCCTCGACGATTTTCTTGACCACCGAAAGCCCGATCCCCGTCCCCTCGACTTTGTCCCGCGCTTCGAGAGTCTGGAAGATTCCGAAGATCCGCTCGTGAAACTCGGGCGCGATCCCCGGCCCGTTGTCGGCGACGGAAAAGGTCCACGTGCCATCGGTCATCACCGCGTCCACCCTGATCTCGGCCCCCGAACGCCGGTTGTACTTGATCGCGTTGCTGATCAGGTTGAGCAGGACTTGCTGCAAAGGCACCCGCTCGGTCTCCAGCACCGGGAACTCCCGCCCGATCACGACCTTCACGTCGGCCGGCGGTGCCAGTAACTCCACGATCTCGCGCAGCAACGCGCTGACATCCACCGTCTCGGCGCTCGCGCCAACCCGGCCCGCGCGCGAATACAGCAGGATCCCGTCGATCAATGCTTCCATGCGCTGCACACGCCCCCGCAGGAGCGTCATGTGCTCGCGTCCCTCGGGCGTGATCGTCCCCGCGAGATCCTCCTCCAGCCACGTGGCGAGATTCGCGATCCCGCGGAGCGGCGCTTTGAGGTCGTGCGAGGCGACGTACGCGAACTGGTCCAGCTCTTCGTTGCTCCGCTGGACCCGCGCCAGCGCAATGCGATGTGCGCGCAGCGCCCGCTCCGCCCGCGCGTTCGCGGCCTGCAGGTCGTCGTTCGAGAATCGAAGGTCGTCGGTCTGCGCTTCCAGCTCCACCTGCTGCGCCTCCAGCTCGGCCGCCTGGTCCTGAAGCTGGGCCGACTGCGCCTCGATCTGCAGCCGATCCTGCTCCCGGAGCTCCACGTCGGCACGGATCGATTGCGTGATCAATGCCGCGAGCGCGAATGCGATGAGACTCCCGGCACCTATAACGATGAAGGTGATCGCCGCGTTCTGTAGCTGCTGGCGGTCCCGCACGGCCAGCAGGGTGAGCTCGTCGGAACGCACGGCCTTGGCGATCCGCCGTGCGCCGAGCATGTAGTTCCGGCCGCGATCCGTGAGCACGACTGCCGCTGCAGCGGCAAGTCCGGAATCGCGCCGGACCGCGATCGTGGTATCCAGCTCCGCGAGCTTCAGCGCAGAAAACGTCGCCAGCGAATCCACCTCCGCCCGCTCGCCCGCGTTCCCGGCGGTCAGGTCCCGCAGTGCGCTGAGTGCCGTTGCCACATCAGGCACGCCCGCCCGGTAGGAGCTGAGATATCGGTCTGCGCCGGTGATCACGAACCCGCGCTGGCCGGTCTCCGCATCCGTCAGCCCACGAATGAGGTCGTCCGACGCTTCGATCACGGCCCTCGTGTGCTCGACCGCCCGATACGCCCTGCGGAGCGAGACGACACTCGCGATGCCAGCCGCTCCAACGATGAGCACCAGCGCCGCCGAGCCGAACGCGGCAAGAAGCTTTCTCCGGAGGCTGCTGATCGGAACACTGCGGACCTGCCCGGCCAATGGCATCACCAAAACCTACCCCGAACCGGCGCGCCTGCCCAACGCGGCCCACCTGCTATCCGTCCCCGCTCCCGGCCCGCCGGGCAACATGCCCGCACGGGCCAGCAACTCGTCTGTGCCCGGTCAGCCGCCGAAACGCACGCCGGCAGTGAGCGGGACCATCTCGTAGTTGTGGGAGCCTTCGAAGATGTAGTGATACCGCGCTTCGACGAAGAGACCGACCGGACCAAATCCGACTTTGACCCCACCGCCGCCGTTGAGACCAAAATCATTCTCATGCGTGTCGCCGGAGGAGTTGATACCATTGGAGCCGGCGAACACATGGACCGACCCGTTGTAATAGCCTCCGCCGCCGATCAAGTAGGGTACGACGGGGCCGTGCGCGAGCGACACGACCAGGTTTGCGTTGGCGGTCCAGATCTGCAGACTGCCCACGCCCTCCGAGCCCGGTAGCTGGTTGAACATCCCGTCGACCCGGACGCCGAGCGGAGTCGTTGGGATATGCACGCCAAGATCGGCGAGCACGTTATAGCCGGTCCCGTGGTTGTTGCTGAGATTACTCACGGGGAACGTCGCGCCCCCGCCCAAGCCGAGATAGACCTGACCCTGGGCCGCGGCCGGGGCGAATGTGGAGACGATCACGGCGAGCGCCGCCGCTGAGAGTACGTAAGAGACGCGCATTGCTGGCTCCTGCCTGGATAAGTGATTCTCATTGCGCGCGATGGCGGATGGTCCCCACCCGGGTAACCCGCGCGCTCCCTCCCAAATGCAAGTCGCATACTTACGCATTTGTGACCGTCGATTATATGGTTGAGTTTGCTTGGCAACCGCTGAACCTGCATGTAGATGGCAGCCAACACCACACACGGTTCGAGGAGGAGCGAACCTTTCGGGGGTACTCCGGTCACTAATTACCAGATCGAGCCGTCTCATATCTCAGAATCGCCCAGTCTCGGTTAGTGGGTCGTCCTGTCGTTCGCCCGTTCGGTCTGTCCGCAGTTCTGTCCCCAATGTGATTCGCCACGCTCCCGGGCCGCTCTGGCCGGGACCTCAGGAGACAGGGAGTGCTAGCGGGACTCGCGCGCGAGGCTTCACGCAGTTGGTCGCCGATGGCGCTGCTGGTCGCGAGTGTGATCTCGGCCAGCCTGTTCGATGCCGTCGTGTCGCCAGAAGGACGCGTCATGGGCTCACAGCCCGCCGACACGTCGCCGGGCCACCGCGTGGTCTATCTGCTGCCGCTGCTTCCCGGACACTCGCCGCGCCCGCACGCCGAAACCGTGCACTGGTCCACGCTGTCCACCTCACCCGGTGCCGGCCAGTCCAGCCCCGGTAAAGCACACAAGGAAGGCTCGGGTGCCGAGCTGAAACCTGTCCCGCCCGCACCGGAGCCAGTCAAAGTCCCCGACCCGGGCGAAGGCGGTCGCGTCTACATTGAATCGGAGATGGGCCGGCCTGTGCGCCGGGATCCCGCGAGTGCCGCACCCGCGTATCCCGACTTCCTGCAGAAAGAGGGCATCGAAGGCGTCGTTGCCGTGGAATACATCGTCGACACTACGGGCCTCGCCGACAGTGGATCGCTGCGCATCATCCGCACGTCGCACCCCGCGTTCGCCGAAGCCGTACGTGCTGCACTCCCCGGCATGCGCTTCGAACCGGGTGAAGTCCGCGGCCAACTCGTGCGGCAGCTCGTCACGCAGGAGTTCCGCTTCGTCATCACGGGACAGCAGGTCCAGACCACCCCCGCGGCCAACGGACGTCACCACAGCCACTCGGGCTAGCGCCAGTCCATGCCGCAGGGAGTTCTGGTACCAAAGACCGACACCTAGACGTCGCACGCACTCACTCCTGCGCCATCACCTCCGCCAGGACCGCGCCGGCGATGTGTGATCCGCTGAGCACGAGCACGACGGTCTGGCCGCGATACATCGCCGCCACTCGCAACAACGCCGCAACCGCCAACGCGCCCGCCCCTTCGATCAGCACCGAGTGATGCACGACGATGAGCCGGATGGCCGAGCGTAACTCTGCTTCGCTCGGCAACACCCAGTCGCTCACACACGTCTGGCAGATCGGAAACGTGATCGCGTCCGGCTCGACCAATCCCGCCGTCGCATCCGACACCGTATCGAGGTTGGGCAATTCGACCAGCCGCCCGGCTTCGGTGCTCCGCGCCATGATGGGCGACGTCTCGGGCTGGCACCCCACCACACGCGTTCCCTCATCCGTCGCCGCGAGATAGCCGGCAATCCCGGCGATCAGCCCGCCGCCCCCCACCGGCACGAAGGCGGCATCCATGCGAGGTGTCTGCCGCAACAGCTCGACCGCGATCGTCCCCTGTCCGCCGATGATCTGGGGATCGTTGTACGGCGAGATGTACACGCGCCCGGTTTCGTCAGCCCGGCGCCGGGCGATGATCTCGACGGTGCCGGGATCGTCGTCCACGAGACGCAGGTTCGCCCCGCGCAGTTCCAGACCCGCGATCTTCACGGGCGACGCACTGCGCGGCAGAAAGATCTCGCCAGCGATGCCGAGCGTTGCCAGCGCGTGTACCGTGGCCAGCGCGTGGTTGCCCGTGGAGGCGGTGACGATGCCGCGTGACCGCTCCGCCTCCGTCAGTGACAGGAGTTTGTTGAACGCGCCCCGCGCTTTGAACGATCCCGTGACTTGCGTGTTCTCGAGCTTGAGGTACACCGCGCACCCCGTATCCCGGCTCAGGACGGGCGAGTACTCGAGCGGCGTCTCGCGGATGTGCGGGCGAATGCGGAGATCCGCCTCCTGCACCTCGCGTGCGACGTCGTCCGGGGAGAAAGCCGCAGTGCTCACCGCCAGACCTCGACGACGTCGGTCTGCGCGCTCCCTTCTTTCGGGCCGCCCCCGATCACGAAGATCCGGTCGCCAACTGCCACGGCGGCGAGACCATGCCGCGCGGTCGGCATCGGTGCCGCCACGCTCCACGCATTGTGCGCGGGATCGTAGACCTCGTGGTTCGCGAATACGCCATCCCGTCGCTCGCCGCCAAACGTGTGGATTCGCCCATCCACCACCGCCGAGGCGAGACCGCCTCGCCGGCTCGGCATCGGCGTTTTGGTGGTCCACCGGTCAGCCACGGGATCGTACGCCTCGGTGACGTCGAAGTTCTTACCGGGATCGAGCGGCCGCCCGCCGATAGCGTAGACGATGCCACCCACCGCGCTCGCGGTGAGATGGTCGCGGCGCGTCGGAATCGGCGCGCGATTCACCCAGTGGTTCGTCGCGGGATCGTAGACGGCGATCGAGTCGAGCAGCGTGCGATGTACGCCGAAACCGCCGACGACGATCAGTTTGCCGTTGACGGCGACAGCGGCGGACGCACCGCGCGGCGCGGGCAGCGGCGCGCGCGTCTCCCAGGTGTTGTGGTCCGCGCGATAGATCCAGAGAGTCGTTTGCGGAACGAATTGCTGTCCTTCGAGACCGCCGACGGCGTACAGCGTATCGCCGACGACAACGAGCGGCATGTGATGCCGGTCTTGCGGAAGATCCGCGATGCGCGCCCACACATTGCGCGCGGGGTCATAGCGGTAAGCGACGGCGGTTGGCGCGTCCGCCGAATCAAATCCGCCGGCGATGTAGATCCGCCCGGCGAATAGCGCCCCGCTCTGTTCCTGCACGCGCACGGGAATCGGCGCGGCGACGGTCCACGTCCCGCCTGGCGCGAGCGCGGCGGTGAGTACCAGCGAGAGACGCGATGCGGCGGCGGCGAGACGCATGAATGGCGGGCTCATGAAAAGGTTTGTTGGGGAGAGCCGAATGGTACCGCATCGTCCGGTGCAGGGAAGCGGGGATGGACTCGCGGGACAGATCTTGCATGTCCTGGTTGGCGCGAGCGTGCCTGCATCGGCCGCCCATGTGAGCCAGTTCCAATGTGTTGCGGAGCGGTCTACGGGTGATGCCTGCCGCCACAAACCGTGCCAACGCACACGCCGGGTTCGGCCCGTGTCACGAACATGTCACGGGCGGATCACAGTCTCCCGGCGTTCGCCTGGATCAGTATCTTCCCCCTCCCCCGGAGTGGAGTGCCGTGATGGATACAGACGACACCGCCCCACTGCAGTTAGTGCACGCACTGAGCGCATTGCTGCGATCCCCCGCTTCGCCCGTCGAACGACAGGCCGTGCGCGCGGAAGCGCGATCCGCGGTGACGTCATTCGTCCGTGGGCGCCGCGCTCAGGGAGAACGCGCGGACCGCGTACTTGCCTACGTACGCGAAGCCTGGCGCCGCGCCCAGAACCTGCACGGCGACACGGTGGACCGTCTGGCCGAACCATGGCGTACGCTGCGGGAAGAAGTTGTCCGCTGGGCAATGCGCGCCGACGCCCCGGACGTCCTGCCGCGCCGCGATTTCGCGACCCCCCAGCACGAGCTGCCCGCGAATTTTAGCCTGGTCGTGTTTTAGCTGGTAGCGTTTTAGCTGGTAGTGTTTTAGCTGGTACTGTCGGAGACGGCCGCCGCACCCTCCGCCGCACTCTTCTCCCGTTTTGCTCTGCGCCGCCCGGGATAGAGTCCCGGCCCGCGCGATGCCAGCTGCGCCGTCAGCATCTCGGCAAGACACAGACTCCCACCGCGCTCACGCAGATCCTGCGGTGAGAGCCCGGTGTAGCGGCGGAGCATGTTGCGGAACGCGGAGCCCGACGGAAATCCCATTCTCGATCGCGCCGTGCTCCGTCGTACGTCCGGGATCCTCGAGACGATGGGACGTGAGGATGAGCCGCGCCCAGCAGCACAACGCGCTCGGACTGGGCAGTCCTGCACGCGCGCAGTGCAGCGCCAACGTTTTCCGGTGTACCTGGAGCGCGGCCGCCGCGCCGCCGACCGAGGGTGGCGTGCGTGCGTGGCGGAAGAAATACTTCGAGCATCTGCGCCACCGGCAGCGGCACGAGCGTCGCTAACCGCTCGACGATGCGATCCGACAACGTGGTCGCTTGCGCCGCCGCCAGCCGGCGCCCCAGCGTGATCCCGACATCATCGAAGTTCGCGATGATCACGTCGACCGCGCCCGCGCGCGCCGCCGCGAGCATGTCGTGCGCGCCCTCCGGTGTCAGCGGCGCATAGACCAGTACCGGGATGTTGGGATACTCCGAACGCATCGAGCGCACCGTGCTCTCGATCGTGCTGCCCGCGCCATCACGCCACTCCGTGATGATGGCCGTCGCCGCTCCATCCGTGACGGCGCTCGCCAACGCGACCGGATCGTCGCAAAACACGAGCTTCGCGTAGCTGCGCACTGCGCCTCGCAGGCGAGCTCGAGCAGCCGAATCATGAACGAGCGCGGCAATGGTGACCACGTGGCGGTAACGTTTTGGGTGCCGGGGGTAGCGGACTGGGCTTTCCTTGGCTCCACCACGTTGCCGGGCCTGTCGCCAACCGTCAATAGCCCCGCCGTGTTGCGGCAACGCAACCACATGCGCCCCGCGCGACTATCCTGCCCGCTCCACGGGCGCATCCGCCAGTCGGGTTACATAGGGTATCGGTGGGTTACACCGGACGGCCGCCTTGCTGTTACACCAGAATCAGGCCCGGCCACGCGTGACGAGCCCCGCTTCCTCGGCCGCGCTCTCCAGCCGAAGCTGTTCCACCGCGCTCCGCAGCTGGGTCGCCAAATGACACTGGGCCCGCAATCCCTCGCTCAACGCCTCCGCCTGTTTCACCTGCAGCCCCAACGCCGCCGACCGCTCCATTGCCTGGTCTACGACCGACCGCTGCGCCGCGATCACTTCAACGGTCGATCGCACCGTGCTGGCCAGCGCGTCGGCACGCGCCAGCCGCCGCTCCAGCTGCTCGACTTGCTGCTGCCGCCCCTCGAATCCGCGCATCGACTCGGTGGCACTCGTCAGTGCGTCCTGCGTGGAATCGAGCAGGGCCCGCGTCTCTTCGACGTCACGCCGCGCGGCCGCGATCGACCGTACGTCCTCCGCGGTCCGCTCCGCGATCTCGCTGAGATGCGTGATCTGCCCGTCCACGGCGTCGATCATCGCCTGGCGATTGCTGATCTGCTCCAGCGCGTGCGCGGCCACGGTCTGCGCTCGCTCCCACTCCGCCAGCAGGTCCTCGAAGCGCTGCATGCGCTTCTCGACGTCACCGAGCAGGCTCACGCGGCCCTCCATCTCATCGAGCATCTGCGCGACCATGACGGTCCCGTCACCCGCCGTCCCCAGTTGCGTGGTCAATGCCGCACACACCTCCTCGAGCCGCTGCGCGGCGTCCGCGGCCTCGCGCCGCACGATCGATGCATGCGCCAGATGCTGCGTCGCCGCGTCGAGTGCGCCCTGGCGCTGGTCGAGATCCTGGCCCGCGATCCGCATCCGCTCGCTCAATCCATCCAGCGCACTCGCCCGCGTCTCCAGGGTGTCGATCGTCCCGCTCACGCCACTCAGCCGCCGCTCGGCCACTTCCACGGTCGCCGCCACGGCTGCAATCGTCGCCGCCACGCGCTGCGCATTCCCCGCCTCCCGCGAGAGCTCGCCGAATCGCGACTCGGCCGATTCCATCCGCGCCCGTACGGCCTCTCCGCGCTCGCCGAGCTGCGCGACCATCGAATCCAGTTCGCCGATGCGCCGCTGCAGGTCGTCCACGACGGTGCTGCGGATCTCGATGGCGGACACGGACGCCGTGACGCGGTCCACTTGCCCGCGCAACGCATCCACCAGCGGCCGCATGCCCTGCAGCTCCGTGGCGTGCCCGCGCAAGGTCGTGAGCTTGCGGTCCGTCTCCGCCAGCCACGCGTCGGCCTCGGCGTGACGCTCCCGCAGCCGCGTCATCTCCGTGTACGCCATGCGGACCTGCTCGAGCCCATCCCGCACCGCTTCATGCGTGCCGCTCAGTGACGCCAGGTCGCGCGCCACGGCTTCCACCGAGGGGCGCGCCGCTTCGATGCGCTCCACGCGCATGGTCATCGCCGCCACGCTCGCGCCCAACTCGCCCGCGTCGTCTCGCACCGCCCGCAACCGCTCCGCCTGCACGGTGATCCGTTGCACCTCGTCCGACACGCCCGCCACCTGCGTGGTGAGCGCCCGGACCCGCGCCTCGGTTTCCGCCACGCCGGTCGCCGCCACGGTCGCATCCGCCAGCCGGACCTCGCAATCCTTCACACCCCCGCGCAGTGACGCGATGCGCTCGCTGACGGCGTCCAGGCTGCGGTTCTCCATCTCGAACCGCTCGGTGCTGGTCTGCATGTCGGCCCGCAATGCATTGAGCGCGCGCTCTCCATCTCGCTCGGCCTCGTCCAGCTGCCGCTGGGTCGCCGCGATCTCGCTCATGCGTGTCAGCACCGCCGCATGCTGCGTGTGCAGCGCCGCCAGCTTGCCGTCGATCGCGGTCATCGTCCCGGCTTGCTCTTCCTGTCGCCGGAACGCGGACTCGAGGTCCGAGGTCAGGGTGACGAGATGCGACACCTGTGCCGCGACGCGGTCGATACCCTCGCGTTGCCGCTCCACCATCGCGGTTTTCTGCGTCACTTCGTCGGTGATTGCCTTGAGGACGGTCAGCTGGTGGTGCACCTCCGGTACGCCGCGCGCCAGGTTGAGGAGCGTGGTCAGCGCCTGCTCCGACGAGGAGGCGCGCCGCTCGATCGAATCGAGCTTGCTCGCCGTCGCCTGGAACCGCTGGTCGATCCCGTCCAGCCGCGACGTCGCGTGCCGGTGCGCCTGGACCGCATCGTCGTGCACCGACCGCAGCCGGTCGATCGTGTCGGACAGGTCACGCGTCCGCCCCGTGATCGCATCCGCATCGAGCCGCAGCGCCGCGAACTCCGGCCGCAAGGTCAGGAAGTCGTCCAGCTCCGTCCGGAACTCGAGCGCCGCGTCGACTTTCGAGAGCAGCTCGCCGCACGAGGTGCGGATGCGATTGACCTCCTCACCCGACGCCGCCACCCGCTCCGCGACGGCTTCCTGCGATGCCGCGAACTCCGCGGCCACATCCTGCGCCGCTTCCGCCTGCTTCGCGACTTCCTCGATCTGGGCCAGGCTCGACTCGATGCGCGCGATGCGTTCGTCGAGTGCCGCGAACTGTGCCGCGCGATCGATCGTGGTATCGAGAGTCCGCAGTTGCTCGGCCGCCCGTTCGGCGCGCGTCACCAGGAGCTCCATGGCGCCGAAGTCGTACGGGGAGGCCGCGGTCCGCGATCGGTCCGCCGTTCCGGAGTGCGGTGAAGAGCCATTGGAAGACCGCCTCTTGAACGTCGAGAAGTCCAGCATTGGCTCGCCCCCAGTTTTTTTGTCGTGTCGCGGTCATGACGCGCGGAACGTTCGCTGTGCACAGCGCTGTGCACAGGAGACGTCCCGCCAGCAACGGAGTCACGGCCGGTTTTTCGGGGGGCGGGAGGGCGCGACAGACGGAATGACCGGCTCACTCCGCGCCGCCCCGTTGCGACACGGCAACTGCGCGAGAATTGTCCATCCAGACCGCGCTCCAGTCCGTCGCCAATGCTTGAGGCCGTCAACAAATCGTACAATGGGACGAACCTGGCATCAGGTCCCAGTCTCGCGCGAGCGGTGCGCGCCATGAAACGCGACGGCCTTCGCAGCGATGCCGCGAAGGCCGTCCCCGTTACCATGCCGGGCGAATCACGCCAGCATGAGCTCACGCGCACATACTCACCGCAACGCTTACATGTTCGGCATGAGGACGCGATCCACGACGTGAATTAGGCCGTTCGACTGCCGCACGTCGTACGTGGAGATGTCGGCCACGTGGCCCGCTTCATCCTTCACCACGACGTTCATCGGGCCGTTCATCATGAACCACAGGGTGCCACCGCTCACGGTCTTGAGTGACGCGGTGCCGTTGCCTTTCTTGATCAGCTTCTCGATCGCGGCCGCATTGTAGTCGCCCGCCACGACGTGATAGGTCAGCACTTTCGTCAGCGCCGCCTTGTTCTCGGGCTTGAGCAGGTTGTCCACCGTGCCCGCGGGCAGCGCGGCGAATGCTTCGTTCGTCGGCGCGAAGACCGTGAACGGGCCTTTGCTCTGTAACGTCTCGACGAGGCCCGCGGCCTTGACTGCCGCGACCAATGTCGTGTGGTCCGCCGAGTTCATTGCGTTGGTCACGATGTCTTTGGCGGGATACATCGCCTGGCCACCAACCATCGGATCGGAATTGGCCATCTGGGCGGCGGCTGGCGTCGCCATCACGACGGCGGCGGCCAGGGTGAGACACAGCGAGTAGGTATTGCGCATATGCGATCGGTCCTCTGCAGGTGTGGGATTGCCAGTGCGTGACCGCGATCGCAGCACGCATCCAGGCTTCGGGGATGTCTACGGACTGACCGGGCGATCGGATCTGTGACCGCGATCCATCATCCGATCACCAGCCGGGTGCGGGGGGGGAAATCCTTTCCCCACCACAGATCCGATCCCGTGCTGGCCGGCGTAGGGGTGTCATTGGCACGAGTCCCCGGGTGATGCCGAGCGGTGGGGGACACCGCGACGCTCGCTCCCTTACCTCGCGGAGAATCATTGTATGGCAAATCGCCTTGACCTCACCGACTTGAACACACTCACCACGGCCGTCGCAAGCCGGCGCCGGTTCATGTCCGCACTCGGCGCCGTCGGCGCGGGCGTGGCGGCATCGAGCTTGCTCGCCGCCTGCAGCAAGAGCACCACGGAGCCCACCGGCTCCTCGGGCAGCTCAGCCGCACTCGATCAGCAGATCATCAGTGCCGCCGCCACGGCGGAGGCCCTCGCGAGTGTGATGTATGACAACATCATCAAGAGCTCGCCGGCGTACGCGGCGCTCGCTGGCAACGCACCTGATCAGTCCTACTTGTTCGCCGCCCGCCAGCAGGAAGGCATTCACTACGCGACGCTGGTCGGTGCCGGCGCCAAGCCGCTGACACTCAATTTCTATTTCCCCACCGGGATGTTCTCGGACCCGACCGGCGCCACGACGATCAATACGCTCATCACGCTCGAGGATGCCTTCATCGCGGCGTACCTGATCGGAATACGCGATCTCTCGACGGATTCGCTCAAGGTTCTCGCTGGCCAGATCATGGGCATCGAGTGCGAGCACCGCGCTCTGGGCCGGGTGATCGCCAATGATCTTTCGCTGGGCGCGACCACGGGACTGTCAGGCTCCCCTGAATCCGTCGTCCCACCGGGCCACGCGGTCAACAACCTGGCATTCGAGCGCACCTTCTCCACCGCGCTCCCCGACATCTCGCACGTCGTCACCGCCCTGGGCCCGTTCACGACGGCCGGTGCGACAGGCTTCGACTCGACGGTCTTCGCGTTCAATACCAGCTCCAACTTCTACGTGACGGAAACGCCGTCAGTCACGCTGGACGACACGGCGCCGTAACGCCCCGCAGGAGTGGCAGTTGATCGCAGCATCTGGCCGTAGTACTACTTGTAGTGCTGGCCGTAGCAACTGGCCCGGGGCTCCTCTCCCGGGCCAGTTCGTTTTCGCCCCCCGCCGGGTCCGTCCCGGCCGAAACTGTCGCCCTCGGCATTCAGGGTGCAGATTCCACCCCATCGGCGCTGGCAGGTCCGGTCCGGCCCGACATGATCGGTGGCGGCTCGTGGCAGGGTTCTGAGCTCTTGCCGCGCACGCCGTTCAAATGCGTCGTACGGGCCGGATAATACTTCCATGAGGACACGGACATGAGCCACGCAGCCCGCGGTGTGTCACCCGCCAATCCACACAATGACAGCGCAGCACAGTCGCCCAGCACGGACCGCCGAGCGTTCATCGAAAGCGTCACGCTCGGTGCCGCGGCACTCGCCGCGTCCATGACCGCTGCCCCAATGGCGTCCGCCATGGCGGAATCCGCACCACTCCGTAAATCCGGGTTCGCCGGTCCCTGGAGCGACGCCTGGCTCAATGGCATCAAGGGCACGCACAAACAGTTCTTCGACGGGGTCTCGTTCAACGACGGCTTCGCCATGGCCTTCGCCGCCAACTTCCTCAATCTCAACAAGGAAGCCTATGGCCTCGGCGATCATGACCTCACGGCCGTCGTTGGACTCCGCCACCTCGCGATGATCGATGGGACTCTCCGACGCGATGTGGGAGAAATACGGCATCGGCAAAGCCTTCAACGTCACGGACCCCGCCACCAAAGCAGTCACTACGCGCAACCCGTTCCTCCATGCGGATGGCGTGCCGCTCCCCGGCGCAGAAATCCCTACGCTGGTCGGCCGCGGGGTGATCTTCACCGTCTGCAACGTCGCCCTAACAGTGCTCAGCGGGAAAATGGCCGGTGCCGCGAAGGTCTCGGCGGACGACGCGAAGAAGGAGTGGGCCGCAAATCTCGTGACCGGCATGACGATCGTGCCCGTCGGCGTACTTGCCGTCAACCGCGCGCAGGAAAAAGGCTGTACGTACTGTTACGGCGGTTGACGCCAGCGCTGGGGCCGCGCACGCGGATTCGCTCGTGACGGTGCTCGGCCTCGTCCTGGCGCTGATCGTCGGGCTGTCTCTCGGGTTGCTCGGTGGCGGTGGATCGGTGCTCACCGTGCCGATCTTCGTCTACGTGATGGGATACGAGGCCAAGCAGGCGATTGCGATGAGCCTCATCGTGGTCGGTACCGCGAGCCTTGTCGGCGCCGCCCGCCACTGGCGCGCCGGCCGGGTCGATCTCCAGGTCGCCATCTCGGTTCGGCCTGGTCGCCATGGCGGGATCATATGGCGGCGCCCGCCTGGCAAAATTCATCAGCGGACCCACGCAGTTGCTGCTCCTCGCGATCGTCGTGTGCGCGGCCGCGATCTCAATGGCGCGCACCGCGCGCCCCGGTGCCGCGGACCTCTCGGCGAGCAGTCTCCCCGATTCGGACGGCCTCCAATCGGTATGGCGCCTCGTCCCGGTCGCGATCGGCGTCGGCCTGCTCACAGGGCTCGTCGGCGTCGGTGGCGGCTTCCTCATCGTGCCCGCGCTCGTCCTCATGGGCCGCGTGCCCATCAAGCTCGCGATCGGCACGTCGCTCCTCGTGATCGCGATGAACTGCGTGGCCGGTATCGTCGGCTATCTTGGACACGTGGCGATACCCTGGGATGTCGTCAGCCTCTTCACCGCCGTGGCCATCGCCGGCCTCTTCGCCGGCTCGCACCTCGTCGGACACGTATCCCCGGCGTCGCTCCGGCGCGGTTTCGCCGTCCTCCTGATGTGCGTGGGCACGTTCGTACTCCTCCAGAATTGGCGCGTGCTCGCCGGCGCCGCGTCGGCAGGCTACACTCGCGCATCGTCCTGGCACCCGGGTAAGGCGTAGATGCTGGTCCGGCGGCTGTACCACCCGCGTCTCGCGCAGGCGAGCTATCTGATCGCGGATTCCGAGAGCCGCGAAGCCATCATCATTGATCCGCTGCGCGATGTCGAACCGTACCTCGCCGCCGCTGCCGACGAAAATGTCCGCATCACGGCGGTGACCGAGACGCACGTACACGCGGATTTCATCTCCGGCAGCCGCGAGCTCGCGGACCGGACCGGCGCCCGCCTCTATCTCTCCGGCGAAGGCCGCGGGTCATGGTCCTATACCGATGGATATCTCGCCGACGCGGGCGCGACGCTGCTCCACGGCGGTGATACACTCCGCATCGGCCTGGTCGGGATCTCGGTCCTCCATACTCCGGGCCATACGCCTGAACACCTGTCGTTTCTGGTCACGGATTCCTCGGTCGCCGGCGAACCCATGGCCGCTGTCACCGGCGACTTCGTGTTCGTCGGTGATGTCGGACGCCCCGACCTCCTCGAGCGGGCCGTGCATGTCGCCGGCTCCGCGGACTCCGCGGCGCGCCAGCTCTTCGCCTCGGTCCGCCGCTTCGCGGACCACGCGGACCATCTGCAAATCTGGCCCGGTCACGGCGCCGGCTCCGCCTGCGGCAAGGATCTGAGCGGCGTCCCGCAGTCCACGCTCGGCTACGAACGGCGCTACAACTGGGCCTTCGGTTTGGACGATGAAGCGGAGTTCGTGCGGGTCGTGCTCGCGGGCCAGCCCGAGCCGCCAGCGTACTTCGCCGAGATGAAGCGCATCAATGCCCGCGGGCCAGGGCGCTGGCAGGATGTCAAACGCCCCGCACTCGTCACGCCGGCCGACCTCGTCGAAGCGGTGGAATCAGGCGCGATCGTCGTAGACATCCGCCCGGCTTCCGATTTCGCCGCCGGTCACATCCCCGGCACGCTCAACATCCCGCTCAATCACGCATTCCTGCAGTGGGCCGGGTCGCTGATCCCCGCGGCCAGCGCGGTCACGCTGATTGGCGATGAAGCCGAGCTCGCGGACGCCGTGCGTGACCTCGCGCTGATTGGGATCGACCACGTCGTGGGTTACGCCGGACCCGAGGTGATCGAAGCCTGGCAACGCAGCGGGCGCCCGCTGGAGCAGGTGGCGCACACGACCATCAGCGCGGTCGCTGCCGAGATTGCGACTGGCGCGGTGTCGGTCGTGGATATCAGAGGCGCCGCCGAATGGGATGCCGGCCATGTCCCCGGTGCCGTGCACGTACCCCTTGGTGCCCTCCGTGATCGCGTCGCCGAGCTCCCGCGCGACCGGCCACTCGTCGTGCACTGCCAGGGCGGGGGACGGGCGGCCATTGCCGTGAGTGTGCTCCTGGCAGCGGGCTTCAGCAATGTCGCCGAGATGCGCGGCGGTATGGCCGCCTGGCGGCGCGATGGCCACGACGTGATCACCGGCCAGGGCCGGTGACGACCGCCATACTTTGGCGGCGCGTGCTCGTACGAGGTCGCGCGACCGCACTCGCTGCCGCACTTGCTGCCGGCGCAATCTCGCTGGTGGCGTGCGACCGCGAGGCAACGCCCGATATGCCGCCCGGGCGGAAGATGCATCCGGCGCCTGCCCCGGATGTGCTCACCGCCTCGGTCATTCCGCCCGACAGCGCGATCCCCCGCGATTCGCTCGGCGCATCCATGCGGCGCGGGTTGGCACTGTTCACGCAAACCGGTGACAGCCTGCCCGGATACGTCGGAGCGAACCTCCGATGCTTCAGTTGCCACCTGGATGGCGGCCGCCGCCCGCTCTTCTCGCTCGTCGGGGCGTTCGTGCGCTATCCGCGGTATGTCGACCGCTCCGGGAGTGTCGCGACGATCGAGGACCGCATCAATTTCTGCTTCACGCGCAGTCTCGCCGGGCGTCCACTATCCGTCGGAAGCCGCGAGATGCGCGATATGGTCAGCTATCTCGCGTTCCTCTCCAGGGGGATCGCACCCGGCGCGCATGTGCAAGGAGAAGGCACGCCTGGCCATTGCGCCGCTCACCGGCGACTCGGCACGTGGCGCCACCCTATTCAGCGCCCGTTGCGCGCGCTGCCACGCCGCCGATGGCGGTGGGACCCCCGCTGCGCCGGCAGTCTGGGGGCCACGGTCGTTCACGATCGGAGCCGGCATGGCGCGCGAGCAGCGGCTCGCGGCGTTCGTGCGGCGGGCCATGCCCTTTGATCAGCCGGGCACGCTGAGTGATCAGGAGGCCTACGATCTCACCGCGTTCGTGATGTCGCACCCGCGGCCCGATCTGCCCGGGAAATCAGGCGACTGGCCGGCGGGTGGCGCGCCGCCCGATGTCCCGTACGCGACACGCGGCCACGCGGCGTACCACCCGCCGCCACTGATCGCTCGAAAGGGCTAGCCCGGCGGCGGCATGTCCGCGATGTCCGGCGCGCGGAGGACATCACCTTCGATGGGCATCTCCCCGGGCCCGTGTGCTGCGCGATGCCATGATCGCCGGCTGATCATCGCCGCCCTGTCTACTAGATGAGTGAGCACGCCAATGGCGTCCTCGGGATGCGCTTCACCATCGCGGGTGTGGACCCGCACACCGGTCATGATGACGTCTCGCAGGATGTCGAGCTCCCGGCGCAGCGCCTCAATGCTCCACCCCATGGCATGGCGCCGCGCCCCATGAGTTTCCGCGACGACCCGTTGGATGGCACTCCCGTCTCGCAGCAGCGCCGCCGCATCCGGTCCCGCCTCGCCGATGATCACCAGGGTCTGGGCGATGTCCGCCAGCAACGTCACCGCGTGATCTTCGAGTGGTGCTGTGCGGAGCCGGTGCGCACCAGGGATCAGCGGGTCGGCGCGCAGTCGTCCCACAAACGACTCGAGCAGCCGATCGCTTTCGCGGAGAAGTGACGCGCCAAGGTCCGTGAGTCCCGGCATGCTGAGGACCGCGGCCAGTCGCTTGCCGTGTGGGGTGCGTTCGCCGGTGATCTCCGGACGCCCGTCGGTCGCCGGCTCGGCCGACGGCAGCCACACGGTGAACGCGGAGCCCGTCGCTGGCTTGCTCTCGAGAGTCACGTCGCCTCCCAGCAAGCGTGCCAGCCGGCGGCTGATCGTCAGTCCCAGCCCGGTGCCACCACGGGTCCGCGTCGGGCCGCGCTCGACCTGGTGAAACGCATCGAACACCACGGCCTGATCCGCGGGCGCAATGCCGATCCCCGTATCCTCGACGCGGATGAATGCCCATGGCCCGCTCCCGCGAACGCGCGCGGCGGGCGCCGCCGACGCCACGGTCCCGAATTGCACGGTCACGGTGCCGCCCGAGTTCGTGAACTTGATCGCGTTGGTCAGCAGGTTGATGAGGATCTGCCGCACGCGATGCTCGTCGCCCACGAACCGCACCCGCGCACCACCCGGCCGGTCGTCCAGCAGCCGCACGCCGCGCGCGGCGGCCAGTGGTCGCGTGACATCCAGGGCGGTGTCGATGGCCAGTCCGGCGTCCGCCATACTCGTGCGCGACTCTCATCTCACCGGCGTCCGACTTCGCGAGATCCAGCACGTCGTCCACGAGTCCGAGCAGGTGGTGGCTGCTGCTCGCCAGCCGCGCCAGATACGTGCGCTGGTAATCGGTCACCGGGCCGGCCAGTCCCAGTTCGAGCAGTTGCGCGTAACCCTGAATGGCGTTGATCGGGGTGCGGATCTCATGGCTCATCGCCGCCATGAACTCGCTCTTCGCGGCGTTCGCGCTCTCGGCATCCGCCCGCGCATGCCGCTCCGCCTGGTACAGCCGCGCGCGCTCCGCTGCCTGGGCGCACTGCTGCGCGAGTGACACCATGAAGCGGCGCGTATCGCCATCAAAACGCTGCCCGTCGTCCGCGGTCGTGCGCCGCCGTTTCTGAAAGCTGAGTCCGAGCGCGCCCAGCACCCGCCCTTCAGCCACCAGCGGGAGCGCCGCCCACGCCCGGCTACCCGCCAGCGCCCGCAGCGGCCCCGCGTGAGCAAACCGCGAGACCCACTCCACGTCCGATTCGATGAATATCGGCACGCCTTTGTGAACCGCCTCCACGAGCGGCAGGTTCGCATCCGCCGCAATGTGATGCCACGCCCTGTTCCAATCGGCCGGATATCCACGATGCGCGCACGAGGTCGAGCGAGCCCCCATCGTCGCACAGCCGGTAGATCGCGCCCGCCGACGCTCCGAGCGCCGGCACGGCATGCTCGACGATCACCGTCGCGACATCGTCGGGTGTAATCGCGCCCGCGAGCGCCGCGGACACGTGCTCAACGCGGCGGGAGTCGCGCAAACTGCGAACGCGCGGCGTGATGTCCTCGACGATCGAAACCACGCGCGAGGGATCACCGGCCGCGTCGCGGACCACGGTCATGTTCACGCACCCCCACATCCACATCCCGCTCTTGGTGATGTAGCGCGCCTCGATCGCCAGATTGGTGGTCATATCGGGTGCCCCATCAGCAGCGCCGTCCGCAAACAACCGCTCAGCCTGCGCGCGCACACGCGTCACGTCGTCGGGATGGGTGATGTCGTACACCGTCATGCCAACCAGCTCCGGCATGCTGTACCCGGAGCTCGCCATGAACGCCGGATTGGCCCACAGGAATCGGCCCTGCGGAGCTGTCAGGGTCATCCCGATCGTCGTGGAGCCGATGCCAACGAGCAGAGCGGCGTCGAATTCGTCCACAGTACGCCTCCTGCACGCATTGGGGGCGGGCCCGGCCGAGGGCGCGGGCCTCGGTACCGGGGAACTACCCGCTCTAATGCATTTCTGCGGCCACTCCTGCGTCCACTCTTGTGACCACGTTGGCGGGAATTACCAGACGCGGCCGGGACGAACAGCGTGCCGGATTACGAAGCGCTAATGTGCCGCACGCCTTTCCAGCCTGCGTCAGCGGCCTCCACCCATGAAATGCGCGTACACCATTCGCGAGATATCGACGATCATTGCTCTCGCCACGCGCTCATCGGGTATCCCGCTCGTTAACACAACGAGCACATATGGCGGGGCCTTCGCCGGATAGACCAGAGCCGCGTCGTGCAATACACCCGTGATCTGCCCGGTTTTGTGCGCCACCCGTGTCCCCGGCGGCAGCCCGGCGGGAATCTCCGCGTTGAACTCCTGCCCGAGTAGCACGTCACGCATCGCCGCACAGCCGGCCGGTGTCGCGGCCCGGTCCTGCTGGATCGCGAGGAGCAGCGCGCCAAGGTCCCGCGCGGACACGGTGTTGTTGAGCCCCCGGTCGAACGCTTTGCCGTCCTCGACGCCGCGCAGCACATGAATGTGGGTCGCACCGAGCGCATGCGCCGTCGAATCCGCCCGCGCAGCACCCACCAGTCCGATCACGGTGTTGGTCGCGAGATTGCTCGAGCGTTGGATCATCCGAAGCATGAGGTCGTGCACGGTCATCGTGTGACCCGCGACATCGTACATGCCGCTGTCGGAATCGTCTTTCGGATCGAGCGCGTACGGCGACCCATTGACGATGCTCGCGAACAGATTCCGCACCATGACAGGTTGGCTGAGCGACAGCCGCCCCGCCTCCGCATCGCGATACACCTGAATCATCACCGGGATCTTCATGGTGCTCGCGGCATGAAAACTGGCGTCCGCGCTGACATTCACGGTGTCGCCGGGCACGTCAGCGGCGCGGTAGTACACCCCTGCCGCGGCACCCGGACAGCAGCAACCCGCCGCGAGATAGCCGCCGACAGCGAATCGTCGGACGCAACGTGAGCCCCCGTCACGCCCAGCCCGCCGCTCAGCGAATGATGCGCCGCCACACCCGGCCACCAGCGCCGCACAGGGGACAATGAGGTGAATGGATCGCCGGACACGGCAGCCGATGCATTGCGCTGAAGAATATCGGGTGGGCCCGTGTGCGAGCTACCACACATGCGGGCAGCCCCAAATTGAATCATGAAATCCCCGCTCGCTCTCGCCCTCCTCCTCACCCTCGGCGCCCGCGTGAACTCCCCGCCAGCCTCGTCCCCGCTGCCGCCGTCAGGCCCGGTCTCTCTCGCCATCGTCAACGCGCACGTCTGGACGGGCGAACCCGTCCCGTCCCTGGGCCAGCGCCGTCGCGGTCCGCGATGGCCGGCTCGCGGCGGTCGGATCGAGCGCCGAGGTGCAGAAACTGGTGACCGCCGCGACCCGGCGTGGTCGATGCGCACGGCGCGATGCTCGTGCCCGGCTTCATCGACGCACACGTGCATTTCGTCGACGGCGGATTCGACCTGACCGACGTCCAGTTGCGAGACGCGAAGACGCCCGCGGAGTTCATCGCTCGCATCAAGGCATTTGCGGCGACCGTGCCCGCCGGCACCTGGATTCAGGGCGGAGTGTGGGACCACACCAATTGGGGCGGCGAGCTGCCGCGCCGCGACTGGATCGACTCGGTCACGCCACACCATCCTGTCTGGATCGAGCGCCTCGACGGCCATATGGGCCTCGCCAACAGCGCCGCGCTCACCGCGGCGGGCGTAGGCAAGGGGACCGCCGATGTCACGGGCGGCACGATCGTCCACGACGCCGCGGGGGAGCCAACCGGCATCCTCAAGGACAACGCGATGTCGCTCATCACGCGCGCGATTCCTGACCCATCGACGGAGGCCAAGGACCGCGCACTCGAAGCCGCGATGACATATGTCGCCGCGCAAGGCGTGACCTCAGTCGTCAACATGGGCTACACCTGGGACGACCTGGCGACGTTCGCGCGCGCCCACGCGGCGGGCCGCCTGAAGACGCGCATTTATTCCGTCCAGCCGCTCGCCGACTGGGAGCGCCTTCGCGATACGGTGGCCGCGCGCGGCCACGGCGATGCGTGGCTCACCATTGGCGGATGCAAAGCCTTCGTAGACGGCTCGCTCGGATCGCACACGGCCGCGATGCTCACGCCCTTCACCGATGCGCCAGCCGATACCGGTCTCCTCGTCACCTCCGCCAGAAAGCCTGTACGCCCGCACCCTCGGCGCCGACAAAGCCGGCCTTCAGGTGATGGTGCACGCGATCGGCGACCGCGCGATTCGCTCGCAGCTCGATATCTTCGAGCGCGTCGAAAAGGAAAACGGGCCGCGCGATCGCCGCTTCCGGATCGAGCACGCCCAGCACCTCGCGCCCGCCGACATCCCGCGCTTCGCGAAACTGGATGTCATCGCCAGCATGCAGCCCTACCACGCGATCGACGACGGCCGCTGGGCGGAACGGGTGCATCGGCACCGAACGCGCCCGCACCACCTACGCGTTTCGCTCGCTCCTTGACGCCCACGCGCGGCTCGCCTTCGGGAGCGACTGGGATGTCGCACCCGCCACGCCCATTGAGGGCATCTACGCCGCAGTCACGCGCCGCACGCTCGATGGCGCCCACCCGGATGGGTGGTTCCCGGAACAAAAGATCACGGTCGAGGAGGCCCTGCGGGCATACACCAGCGGCGCCGCCTATGCCGAGTTCCAGGAACGGGAGAAGGGGACGCTGGCCCCCGGCAAACTGGCCGACTTCGTCCTCCTGGACCGCGACCTCACTCACACCCCGCCAGCCGAGCTCCGCAACGCACAAGTCCTGATGACCGTAGTCGGCGGGGCGCCAGTCTACGAGCGCCCACCCCAGAATAGCGCGCAGCGAGACTGAGGAGGTTCCCAGCCCGTAGTCCCTAATCCCTAGTCTTTACCTCCTATCATTACTTCGGCGCCGGCCGCCGGTCCGCCGGGCCATGCATGGGCCTCACACTCTCGGGGAGTAAGCGGCAATGCGCACGGGGTTCTTCGGCAATCGCATCAGGCACATGGCGGCGGTGGTCACCACACTCGGCACCGCACTCGGCACCGCACTTGTCCGCGGCCTGCTCGCCGTCCGGATCGGCACCCGCCTCCGCTAACACCACCACCTCCACCGCCGCGGATACGACGCACCCGGCACCTGCTGCAACCGCGCCGCCCGCGTCGTCCGCTCGACCCTTCGCCGCGCCCGCCACTCCGTCCAACCCGGCGCCGATCGCCGTCACCAGCACGACGTTCACCGCCGGCGGCTCGCTCCCCATCTCGACGGAGTTCAACGGCTGCGGCGGCGGCAACACCTCGCCGCAGCTGTCGTGGTCTGGCGCACCTGCCGAGACCAAGAGTTTCGTCGTGACGCTCTTTGATCCCGACGCGCCGACGAGCACGGGATTCTGGCACTGGACGGTGTTCGACATCCCCGCGACCGTCACCAGCCTCGCGGCCGGCGTGGGCGCCAACTCGAGCCCCGTGAAGGGCGCCAAGAGTGGATACACGGACTTCGGATTCAGCCACTACGGCGGTCCGTGCCCCCCCAAGGGCGACCAGCCACACCACTACATGTTCCACGTCTACGCGCTCGATGTGCCCAGCATTCAGGGCATCACGCCGCAATCGACCGCGGCGAACATCATGTTCTCCCTGCGTGGTCACTTGCTGGCCGAGGGATCGATCGAAGGCCTGTTTGCCCGCTAGGCATCCGATGACTCCTGCCTGGCGCGCCGCGTGGCTCGCCGCGCTCACGCTCGGTCGCAGCGGCCACGCATTGCCGCAATGCCATCTCCGCCGCGGCCGCGCGAGCGCGCCGCGTCGCAGGCGGCGCACGCCGCAAGGCGGTGCAGCGCCAGGATTCACCATCGCGCAGGTGCTCTCCGCGCCATTCCCCAGTGAGCTTACGGCCGCGCCTACCGGCGGTGCGGTCGCGTGGGTCTTCGACAGCGCAGGTGCGCGGAATATCTGGGTCGCCGCGCCGCCGTCATACGCTCCGCACAAGGTGACGGCGTACACGGGAGACGATGGCCAGGAGATCACCGATGTCCGCTGGCTCGCCGGCGCCCATGGTCTCGTATATGTCCGCGGCGGCGACGCAAACGCGCACGGTGAGATCCCCAATCCCGCGCTCATTGCGTCCGGTGTCGAGCAAGCCGTGTGGACGATCGCCCTGGGTCCCGGTATGCGCCCCGCTGGCGCGCCGCGCCGCTTGGGCGAGGGGCACTCGCCAGCGGTGTCGCCGGTTGGCAATCGGGTCGCCTACGTCATCAAGGATCAGATCTGGTCGACGACCGCCGACGCGCGGACACCGGCGACCCAGTTGACCCACACGCGCGGCCGCGCTACCGGCCTCCGCTGGTCCCCCGATGGCAACCGCCTCGCGTTCGTGAGCGACCGCGGCTCGCACGGCTTCATTGGGGTCTATGATCTCACCGCGCACACGCTGACGTACCTCGCTCCCTCGGTCGACCGCGATGCCCACGCGTCGTGGTCTCCCGATGGCCGCGCGATCGCCTTCGTCCGCCGCCCCGCCCGCACGCGCACATCGGTCTTCGGCGCCCAGCGCGCCGGACAGCCATGGTCGATCTGGCTGGCCGATCCTGCCACCGGCATCGGACGCGCGATCTGGCACGCGGCCGAGGGACGCGGCAGTGTCTTCCACGAGCTCGATGCGCCAATACAGTTGTTCTGGACGGCGGGGAGTCTCATCGTGTTCCCCTGGGAACACGACGGATGGCAGCACCTCTATAGTGTGCCCGCGGCCGGCGGCGATGCGTCGCCACTGACCCCCGGCGACTTCGAGGTCGAATCCGCCGCGCTCGTCCCGGACCGCTCGGCCCTCATCGTCGAGAGCAATCAGACTGATCTCGAACGGCGGCACCTCTGGCGCATCCCGGTCGTCGGTGGCGCCAATGCCGAGCGTGTAGTCGGCGGCTCGGACTCCGCGCAGGGCGATATCGAATGGTCGCCCGCGCCGCTCGCGGACGGGAGCGGGGTCGCCTTGCTCTATTCCACCGCGGCCCGTCCCGGTATGCCCGCGCTCGTCACCGGCGAGCATGGCGCCCATCAAGGCGCTCGCGCCCGACGCGCTGCCCGCATCGTTTCCGTTGCAATCGCTCGTCCAGCCGCAGCTCGTCACGTTTCCCGCGGCGGACGGCATGGAGCTGCACGGCCAGCTCTTTCTCCCACCGGACGACGACGCGGCGCACCCCACACGCCATCCCGCCGTGGTGTTTTTCCATGGCGGTTCGCGCCGCGAAATGCTCCTGGGCTGGCATTACATGCAGTACTACAACAACGCCTACGGCATGAATCAATACCTGGCCAATCACGGGTATGTCGTGCTGTCAGTGAACTATCGGAGTGGGATCGGCTACGGTCTGAATTTCCGCGAAGCTCTCAACTACGGCGCCACCGGCGCGTCGGAGTACAATGATGTGGCGGGCGCCGGTCTCTATCTGCGTGGCCGGTCCGATGTTGACTCCACTCGCATTGGCGCCTGGGGCGGCTCCGTACGGTGGCTACCTCACCGCACTCGCTCTCTCGCGCGCTCGTCGGATCTGTATGCCGCTGGAGTCGACTGGCACGGCGTGCACGATTGGAATCTGGAGTTCGATGCGCTGATCCCCGGCTGGGACTCGGAGCGCGATCTCCAGGCTCGGCGACTGGCCTACCGGTCGTCGCCAATGTCGTCTGTGTCCACGTGGCGCTCGCCGGTGCTCCTGATCCAGGGCGATGACGACCGCAATGTGAACTTCGACCAGACGGTCCAGCTCACCGAGGACCTGCGCGCACGCGGCGTGCATGTCGAAACGATCGTGTTCCCGGATGAGGTGCACGATTTCGTCCAGCACCGGCACTGGGTCGAGGCCTACGAACAAAGTGCTGACTTTCTGGACCGCACGCTCAAGAACCGCTGACCGCAGCATGGATCACCCCGCGATCCCGCATCTCAAGCAGGCCGACCCCATCCTCGGCCGCATCATCGATCGCGTCGGCCAGCTGCCGCCCGGCCCGCGCAAGGAAGGGACGCACCTGGGTGCGCTTGCCCGCGCCATCGTCTACCAGCAGTTGTCAGGGAAAGCGGCGGGCACGATCCACGGCCGCTTCGAGGCGCTCTACGGCGGCCGCGCCCCGACACCGGAGGAATTGCTCGCCACGCCCGACGAACAGCTCCGCGCCGCCGGCCTCTCGCGCGCCAAGACACTGTACCTCAAGGATCTCGCGGCCCGGGTGATCGCGGGGGCGGTCGCCGTCGATCAGCTCCACGAGCTCGGCGACGACGCGCTCATGGAAATGCTCACGAGTGTCAAAGGCATCGGCAAGTGGACCGCCCAGATGTTCATGATGTTCCGCCTCGGCCGCCCCGATGTCCTGCCCGACCTCGACCTCGGCGTCCGCATCGCCGTGCAACTTGCCTACAATCTCCGCCGCATGCCGACGCCGCAGGAGGTCCTCATCCGCGGTGTAGCATGGTCCCCATACTCCTCCTTCGCCGCATGGTACCTCTGGCGCAGCCTGGAATTGCCGGACACCGTGGAGGCAAGGCGGAAGGCGCTCGCCCGCGCCGCCGCGCGTGTGAAGAAGAGGGCCGCCAAGAAACGCGTCGCAAAGACGACCGGCAAAACACGCTGCAGCACGCGCGCAGACCAGCCGCCCAACCAGGAAACGCACCGCAACGAAACGCACTGCAGCGAAACGCACGCCGGTGGAACACACAGCAGCGAAACGACGGAAACCAACGCCTCGGAAAAAGGCATGACATATGTCGGATGATTCCGCGCCATTGACCGGGCCCGACCTGCGGTCGAAGGGTTGTGCCGAGACTGACCTCACCGACGGCGCCTTGCTCCTCGGCCACGCCAACGGTGAGCCCGTCGTGCTCGCCCGCGTCGGCGACGAAGCATTCGCCGTCGCCGCCGCCTGCACCCACTACAGCGGCCCGCTCGCGGAAGGACTGCTCGTCGGCGACACGATCCGCTGCCCACTGCACCACGCCTGCTTCAGCCTTCGGACCGGCGCCGCGCTCCGCGCCCCCGCGCTCAACCCCGTCGCATGCTGGGATGTCGAACGGCGCGACGGCCGGTGGTTCGTCACCGCCAAACGTGGCGAGCGGGACCCGCTCGCCCCGGTGAATGCTCCGCCCGTGCCGCGCGCAGCGCCGAAGTCCGTCGTGATTATCGGTGCGGGTGCCGCTGGCACGGCCGCCGCGGAAATGCTCCGCCGGGAAGGGTTCGTGGGATCGGTCACCATCGTCGACGCCGAGTCCGACTCGCCCTACGACCGCCCGAATCTCTCCAAGGATTACCTGGCCGGCACCGCGCAGGAAGAATGGATGCCGCTGCGGCCTCCGGGGTTCTACGAAGCGCACCAGATCGATGTCATCCGCACGCGCGCGACGATGATCGATGCCGGGCGCTCCGAGGTCGTCCTGGAATCGAATCGCCGCCTGCCCTACGGTGCACTCCTCCTGGCGACGGGCGCCGAGCCGATTCGTCTGGATCTCCCGGGAAGCGACCGGCCGCACGTGTTCACGCTGCGCTCCTGGGCCGACAGCCGCGCGATCATCGCCGCGGCGGAAGGGAAGCAGCGTGCGGTCGTGATCGGCGCCAGCTTCATCGGTCTCGAGGTCGCGGGATCCCTCCGCCACCGAAACCTCGGCGTGCACGTCGTCGCCCCCGAATCCACACCGCTCGAACGTGTCCTTGGTCCTCAACTCGGCGCCTACATCCGCACGCTGCACGAAAAGCACGGGGTCGTGTTCCACCTGCAGGCCAAGCCGGCGCGTATCGACGCGAGCGCAGTGGTCCTCGACAACGGCACCTCGCTGAGCGCCGATCTGGTCGTGCTCGGCGTCGGCGTCCGCCCCCGCACCGATCTCGCTGCACAGGCGGGACTCGCGATCGATCGCGGGGTGACCGTCAATGAGTACCTGGAAACCACCGCGCCGGGGATCTACGCCGCGGGGGACATTGCTCGCTGGCCTGACCCGCACACCGGAGCTCGCATACGCGTCGAGCACTGGGTCCTCGCGGAGCGCCAGGGACAGACGGCCGCCCGCAACATCCTCGGCCAACGCGAACGCTTCGAGGCCGTCCCATTCTTCTGGAGCCAGCACTACGACGTCGCCGTCCGTTACACCGGCCACGCCGAGCAGTGGGAACGGACCGACATGACCGGCACGCCGGGGAAGGGGCCAACCTCGGTCGCGTTCCGTGCGAAGGGTCAGACCCTCGCCGTCGCCAGCGTGGACGCTGACCACGCCAACCTGGTCGCCGAAGCCGCCCTCGAACGCGGTGACGAACGTGCGCTCACCGGTCTCGTCCAATCCACCGCCTAGCAGGCGCGGTTGTTTTGTCGTTGTTTTCATCTCTTCTCAACTTTCTCCTTTTTACACTCTCCCTCTCTATGACTGCACCGTGGAAACGAGCCGCTCTGTGCGGCGCACCGCTTGTCCTCTCCGTCGCGGTGCTCGCGGGCTGGTCGCCGCCGCCCGCACCGGACGCGCCGCTCGCCGGCTACTCCGCGGATGCATCCAAGACAGAACGTGATTGGGAGAGCCAGTTCCGGGCGATCCCCGAGCCGGCCCGTATGCGCGAATCGCTCAAGCGCCTGAGCGCCCGTCCGCATAACGTCGGCACGGCCTATGACAAGGACAACGCCGAATGGCTCCTCGCGCAATTCAAGTCCTATGGACTCGATGCGCAGATCGAATCGTTCGACGTGCTGTATCCGACGCCGCTCGAGCGCTCCGTTGAGATGGTGTCGCCCACGCACTTCCGCCTCGCGCTCCACGAGCCCACGGTCGCGGGCGACCCGACGTCTGCGCAGCAGTCGGAGCAGTTGCCGACGTACAACGTGTACTCGATCGACGGCGACGTCACGGCGCCCGTCGTGTATGTGAACTACGGCGTCCCCGCGGACTACGAAGTGCTCGCCCGGCACGGTGTGAACGTCAAGGGCGCGATCGTCATCGCGCGGTACGGCGGATCCTGGCGCGGCATCAAGCCCAAGGTTGCGGCGGAGCATGGCGCGGTCGGATGTCTGATCTACTCCGACCCGCGTGACGACGGCTACGCCGTGGGACCCGTCTTCCCCAAGGGCCCGATGCGCCCGGCCGAGGGCGTGCAGCGCGGCAGTGTCATGGAGATGGAGATCCACCCCGGTGATCCGCTGACGCCTGGCGTCGGCGCCACCAAGGATGCGAAGCGGCTGGATCTCAAGGACGTCACCGTCCTCACCAAGATTCCCGTCCTGCCGATCTCCTACGGTGACGCGCAGCCGATCCTCGCCGCGATGGAAGGCCCGGTCGTGCCGGCCGAATGGCGCGGCGCGCTCCCGATCACGTACCGCATGGGCCCCGGACCGGCCAAGGTCCACCTGCATCTGAAGTCGAACTGGGGCATGAAGACGCTCTACGATGTGATCGCACGGATCCCCGGCTCCTCGGCACCCGACGAATGGGTCGTCCGCGGCAACCACCACGACGCATGGGTCAACGGCGCCGAGGATCCGCTCGCGGGCCAGGTCGCGCTCCTCGAGGAAGCTCGCGGACTCGGCGCCCTCGTCGCCAAGGGCTGGCACCCGCGCCGCACGATCATCTACTGCGCGTGGGACGGTGAGGAGCCCGGTCTTCTGGGCTCGACTGAATGGGTCGAAACGCACGATGCTGAGCTCCGCCAGCACGCGGTCGCGTACTTCAACACCGACGGGAACGGGCGTGGCTTCCTGAACGTCGGCGGCTCACACGTGCTCGAAGCCTTCCTGAATGGTGTCGCACACGACATCACCGACCCCGAGACGAACAGGCCGGTGTGGAAGCGCCTGCAGGCGGAGCGCCTCATGCGCGCGACATTGGGTAGCGAGCGCGCCGAGCTCCGCACCCGCGCCAACCTGCACATTGATGCGCTGGGGTCGGGCTCCGACTATTCGCCGTTCCTCCAGCACGCCGGTATCGCGTCCGCCAACCTCGGCTACGGGGGCGAGGATCAAGGCGGCATTTATCACTCGGTCTACGACGACTTCTACTGGTACACGCATTTCGCGGATACGAACTTCGTGTACGGACGTGCGCTCGCGCAGACAGTCGGCACGGCGGTGATGCGCATGGCCGATGCGCAGCTCATTCCGTTCGACTTCACTGGACTCTCGGAGACCGTCAACCACTACGTGGGGCAGCTCGACACGCTCGCGAAGCACGAGGCGGACTCCATCGCCGAGCTGGATCGTGAGGTACGCGACGGCGTGTACAGCGCCACGAACGATCCGCGCCGTGCCGACGATTACACCCGACACGCTGCCCCTCGCTCCACACCTGGACTTTGCGCCGCTGCAGAACGGCGCTGAAGCACTCACCCGGGCGGCGGCCGCCTATTCACAGGCGATGACGGCTGCCGAGGCAGGCGATGGCGCAGCGCTGGCGTCGCCGGCGATCGCCAGCATCAATACCACGCTCGTGCAGAGCGAGCGCGCCCTTACGTCACCGCAAGGATTGCCCGGCCGGCCGTGGTATCAGCACCTCATCTACGCGCCGGGTCTGTACACGGGCTACGGGGTGAAGACCGTGCCCGCCGTGCGAGAGGCAATCGAACAACACCAGTGGACCGATGCGGACGCGCAGATCGTCCGCGTGGGCGAAGTACTCCAGGCTGAAGCCGCACTCGTGACACGGGCGGCACAGGAGCTCAAGGCGGCCAGCAAGCCGTCGAATACGGCTAGCCGGTAGGCCGCTCCACATTCGGCGGTCCCGGGCGCGAAGGCGCGCTCGGGGCCGCGCCGGGCGCAGTGCCGGGCGCAGCGCCGGGCGCAGCACTCGGAATCGCCGGTGGCCGTGCCGCTCCCTCAGGCCGCGTGCCTACCGGCCGTGTGTCGGTGGGCCGAGCATCGAGCAGGATGCGGATGACGGCGCGGCCGCGGGACGCGGCGCTGGATGGCCACCTGGTTGCGCGGCAGGATGAGCTGCGGCGGCCGCCGGCGCCTTCGGCGGCGCAGCCGCTTGAGCCGCCGGTGCATCCGCTCGCGGGGCGGGCCGAGTGTCCACCCGGATTTCCACGGGCTTCTCTGCCACTTTCACGACTACCGGCCGTGGCGCCGACGCCGGTTCTGCCGTGAGTCGCACGACGATCGCTTTCGCCGCGTCGGTGAGATCCGATGCATGCTCGCCCAGCCACCGGGTCTTGAGCTCCGCGAACGCCGCCTCACCACGCCGGCGAAGCTGTGTCGCGATCGCCAGAAGCCCCGGACGCGGATCGCGTGCGTGCTCCTGGTGCGCGTCCGCGTCGGACTCCCCTTCGAGCAACGCTGTCGCCACGCGCCGCGTCTGCTCCGCACCCGCACGCTCCGCCGCTTCGATCACTTCGTCGGCCATCACGTGTACGTCGTGCATCTCGCCGATCGTGTCCTGCAGATTCCGGAGACGCTTGATCAGGGCCGTGCCGCCATCGACGCCCGGCGCGACCGGCTCGAGGAGATACCGCAGCCGTTTCGCCGCGAGCCGCGCGGAATGCGCCACCGCCTGATCCTGGATCGACTCGATGCTGCCCAGACGCTCGCCGAGTGACGTCGCCTGTGCGGCGATCAGCGGCGCGGCCACTGCCGCGAACTTGCGCGATGGCACCGGGTCCCGGAGGTCGATGCGCCGGTCATAGACCGCCAGCCCATCACCGATCGCGTGCGTCGTGCCCTCGAACCTGTCATCGAGCATCGAGCGGAAATCGGCATCTGCTTCCCGCTGTCGCTCCGCCACCTGATGCAGGAACCACTCGCCGCCCGGCCGCTCGCGGCTCTTGAGTGATTCCTCGACGTCGCGGATCCACGCGACGTGCACTTCGTTGTCACGGCACACGCCCGCGAGTTGCGAGATCTCCCGCAGCCGCCGCCAGTGGCGCTTGCGCATGCTGCCCGCGAGATAGGACTCGTACGCCCGGAGCCAGGTCCGGAGCCGCCGGAGCGCCACGCGGAAATCGTGCAGTGCAGTCCGGTCATCCGGATCGTCCAGCCGAGCCCGCGCCGCGACGGTCGATGCCAGCAGCGCCAACGCTACCCGGCGGCATCCCTCGTCCGCCGGGAGCGCGAGAAGCTGGTCAGCCGGTGGCGGCGAGGTCCCTTCGTCCATGCGGGGATTATAGTGACCCATCCCCGCGCCGTCAGCCAGGCGCCGGCCCGATCAGTTGTAACGGTGTCTTCTGCCCCTCAATCCGCCGCGAACGCCGGCTCGGCGGACACGGCACGCCGCGTCGCCCGCCCGGCCGCGATCGCCGCCTGCGACCCACGCCGCAGGGTAATCACCGTCACCTCCGGGCCCGCGCCGATGCGGAACGGCACGCCCCAATAGCCGGTGCCCGGATTAATGTAGAGCAGCGAATCGCCCTCGCTGTGCGCACCCATCGCACGCGCGAGAAATGGACTCGCGAGGCTCCACCCCAGCCGAGGCAACGCGAATTGCCCCCAGTGGGTGTGCCCGCTCAACGTCAGTGCCACGCCCCGTTCGGCCAGCGCCGGCCACAGCGCGGGATTGTGCGCGAGCGCGATCGTGGTGGTGCCGGGCGGCACGCGCCGCAGCGTGAGGTCGATGTCCGGCGCCACCCCCGCGGATCCGTGACGCCCGGCTGGATCGCCCGTGCCCGCGACCGCGATCGATGCACCCCCGCGGGTCAGGATCCGCGCCTCGTTGACGAGCAGCGTCGCGTCCGGGAGCATCGCGCGGAGTTGCGGTGCGACCTCCTCCCAGCCCGCATACACGTCGTGGTTGCCGGGGATCAGGTACACGCCCAGCGGCGCCCGCATCCCGCCGACTGCCGCGGCGAAGTGCATGACATCCTCCGCACGATCGTCCACGAGGTCGCCCGTGATGGCGATCAGATCCGGCTTGAGTGCCGTGACGGTGTCCGAGATGCGCGCGAGAAAGCGCCGCGACGTGTGCGGCCCCACGTGCAGGTCCGAGATCTGCGCGATCCGGACACCATCCCATTCCGCGGGCAGCCCCGGCACCGTCACGTCCACTGGCCGCCGCACGAGACGCGACGATCCGATGTAGCCAGCTGTGAGCAGCAATCCCATCACACTGAGCACGATCTCCGCGCCCAGCCGGCCGCCATCCACGCTGTGGCCGATCACCGTCCCCACTGCCAATCCGAGTAGCGAGCCGCCCGCCACCAGTGGCAATAGCAGCTGCGTATAGAGGATCGGCCGGATCACCAGCACCCGGAACGCCGCCGTCGGGTACGCGCGCCAGCCGCCACGCACGATGAACGCGACGAGTGGAGCCGTGGTAGACACGGCAAGTGCCAGCACAATCCATCGGCCGGCAGTCGTGGCGGGGACCACGAATCCGATCACCGACCAGCAGAGCAGGTAGTAGAGCGCGGCGCGAACGGCGAACGTTCGCCCGGGCCGGCGGCGCGGCATCGGGCTACGCGAGTCCGAGCGCCGGCGCGATGCCTCGCATCGCACCGATGACGAACTGGATGTGCTCGTCCAGGTCGACGCCCGAGCTCCGTCGCTCCGGTCTGGACATCCTCGCGGCTCACGCCGCGCGCAAACGCCTTGTCTTTCATCTTCTTCCGCACGGACCGCGCGTCCAGGTCCATCACGCTCTTCGATGGCCGGACCAGCGCCGATGCCGTGATCAGTCCCGTCAGCTCGTCCACCGCGAACAGCGCTTTCGCCATCTGGGTGTCACGCGGCACTCCCGTGTACGGCGCGTGAGAGAGGATCGCCCGGAGCACGTCTTCGGGGTAGCCCCGGCTTCGCAGGATCTCCACACCAGCCGATGGATGCTCCTCAGTCGCGGAGTCGCCGGCGTTTGGAAATCGCTCGTAATCGAAGTCGTGTAACAGCGCCGGCCAGCCCCACCGCTCCGGGTCCTCCCCGAACCGCCCGGCGTACGCCCGCATTGCCGCTTCGACGGCCAGCATGTGCTTCCGGAGCGACTCGCTGGCGGTGTATTCGTGGACGATGGCAAGCGCATCGTCGCGGCTCGTAAGATGAGGATTTTCCAATGTTTGCGTGTCCAATGGTGCGTCGTCAATGGCGGCTGGGGGATGCGAAATTGGCCAGTCGGACCGGCCCCTGTAACCGCGGTCCGCGACGGGACGAATTCCAGCCCGCCGGATCAGGTGTTTGCCGTGAACTGTCCCTCAGATTGTGACGTACATCACCAAATCGGACCTTACCGGCCCGTAGCTTACCACGGGCTTTTGGCGGCCGGTCCTGGGCGAATCTTAATGACGTTGCGGCACCCGCGTTCTGGTCTGGAACGCGCGTCCTGCATCACAATGACGCCGGATCGCTGTCCGTCCGGCCTGGGCTCGTCGCGGCACTTCTTTTCGCGCTTCCGGAGGACGACCTGCATGTCAGTCAGTGCATTGGCGAAACCGCAATTGCATCACACGCGTCGCAAGCGGTTGATCCTCCGCGCGAGTGCGCTGGCAGGCCTCCTCGCCGCGGCGTCCGTCGTCGCATGCAACGACGGGATCACCCCCATGGGCGCGAACGCGCGGCAGCTATCGTCGCTCAATCCGAGCGCCGTCCGCGGCATGTTCTCCTGCACCGCGCATCTCGCGCCCGCCGGAACGCACGCGGCGCCGACGGCCGTTTGCACTCGTAATGCCGGCACCGAAGGCGGTGGGCGCACCAAAGCCTCCGACGTCATCCTCGGGAAGCAGACCGTCAACGTCCAGCTCAATCTCACCAGTCCCGCGTTCGACAGCACGACGCGGATCTTCTCGCTGAACGTCAGCATCACCAACCTGCTCGCGCAGCCGATCGGCACCACCGATGGCACCACCACGGATTCCACCGCGGTGCGCGCCTTCTTCTCGTCAGGGCCGTTCGCATCGGGCGGATCGGGCACCGTGACGGTCGCGAATGCCAGCGGCACCGGTGTCTTTCAGGGCGATACGGTCCCGTATTTCCAGTACACGCCGTTCATCCCCTCAGGCGCGACCAGCGCGATCGAGAATTGGCAGTTCCTGTTCGCGCCGGGTGTGACCGGCGTGAATTTCTCCGTCGAAGTCGATGCCGCCGTCCCGGCGCAGGCCAGCGTGCTCCGATGGACCGTGCTGCGGCAGGGCGTCACGTCCAATGAATTGAACGCGACGTGGGGCGTCAACTCGAACGACGTGTGGGCCGTGGGCCTCAACAACACGATTGTCCACTACAACGGCAGCGGCTGGGCGCAGCCCATCACCGGACTGCAATACGCCAGCTACACCGGTGTGTATGGGACCGTGAGCACCGACGTGTGGGTCGTGGGTGGATTGGGCTCGACCGCGCACTGGAACGGCTCGAGATGGACTCGCACGGCACTCAATCGCGTCGGTCGATTTCACGGGCGTGTGGGGCAGTTCGGCGTCCAACTACTACGCCTGCGCGAACGGCGGCATCGCCTATCACTACAATGGCGTATCGTGGACGCAGATCACGTTCCCATTCCAGGTGACCGGCAACATTCATGGGGTCTGGGGCTCTGACGCCTCGCACATTTGGATGGTCGCCGACGACGGCCAGATCCTGTTCTTCAATGGAAGCTTCTGGGCGAAGTCCGCGTCTCCGACGACGCAGCCGCTGATCGCCGTGTGGGGTACGTCGGCGACGAATGTCTTCGCCGTCGGCGGGATCGGGACGATCGTGCACTTCAATGGCGCGAGCTGGTCTACGCAGTCGAGTGGTACCGGCCACACATTCTCCGGCTTGGGCGGAACCGGCCCGTCGGATGTCTGGGCTGTCGGTGCATTGGGCGTCACGCAGCACTACAACGGCTCCACGTGGAGCACGGTCGCACGCAATTCTGGCTTCCTCATCACGTCGATCACCTCTGGCGGGTCCGGCTCGACCCTCTGGGCGGTCGGCATCGGTGGCTCGTTCCTGTCGGTGGCGAGTGGAAAGTTCACGCTCTCCAATCAGAGCGGACTCCCCATCCGCGCCGTCTTCGCGAACAGCGCCACGGATGTCTGGGCAGCCACGATCGGCACGATGCTCCATTACAACGGCACCACGTGGAGCAATGCCTATGTCGCCGACGATGACTCGATGTCCGGCGTGTGGGCCTCAGGACCCGACGAATGTGTTCGCGGTCGGTCCGCTGGGAGACATTGCCCGATACAACGGCTCGTCGTGGTCGACGGCCATCGTGACGCCGCCCTCTGGTGCCACGGGCTACAACAGCATCTTCGGGATCAGTACCAACAATATCGACGCGGTCGGAAACGCCGGTCTTGTCGAACACTGGAACGGCAGCGCGTGGTCGTTCCAGACGCGTACCGGGCCCGGCAACCTCCGGGGAGTTTGGGCTGGCGTCACGACGCAGAATTACTACGCCGTCGCCGACGATCGCACGGCCTACATCAATCCGGGCGGGGCTGGCTGGCGCGCCATGGGGTTCTCCCCCGCCAATTCCAAGGGCCTCACGGCGGTGTTCGGCAATGCACCGACCAATGTCTGGGTCGCCGGTGACTCCGGTGTGGTATACCGCCTGTCATCCGGGACCACGCTCAATCTGCCCGCTGCGTCCACGAACACGTTGACTAATTTCCACGGCACGTGGGTCACGTCTCCCACGGACTCTTATCTCGTGGGCGACGGTGGCACGGTCCTCCACTTCGATGGATCGAATTGGCTCCCTCTCGCGGTCCCGGTGACCTCGGCGTTCCGTGCGATCTACGGCACGGCCGCCCAGAATGTCTACGTGGTGGGCGACAACGGCGTCGTCCTGCAGGGCATTGGCCTGTAAGCCGCAGACCTGAGGGAAATGGCCGCACCGGCACTGCCAACCACTGGCGGTGCCGGTGACCGCCGGCGACGTGCACGACTCCACATCCGCCGTCGCCGAATGGCAGTTCAATGACATCCACGGCTACACCCAACCCGACGGCGCCCGGCTGATCCATCAGATCGCGCATGCCGAGCTCTGGGTGCGTGAGGGGCGCCTCGTTCGCGGCATTGGCTATCAGGGCGCCAGCCGCGCCTCGCGCCACGAGTTGGCGCGCACCGGTGCCATCCTCCGTCTTCGGCAACGCCGCCGCTACTACATCCACGCCGCGGGCGCGGTCGATCCCTCCGGACGCGCATGGCTACTCACCGGCCCCACCGGCAGTGGCAAATCCACGCTCGCCTACGCACTCGCCCGAAAAGGCTGGCCCATCCTGGGCGACGACGGTGTGATCACGGAAGCCGCGCGGACCGGTCCGGTCATCGCCTATCGCTGGCGCGAGCCGCTGCGTGTCAGCACCGGATTGATCCCACTCTTCCCAGAGCTCGAAGCCGGCACGCGCCACGCGCGCATGCTACCCCACGACCCCCGGCACCGCGCCGAAGTCCCGGTGCGCGGGACGCGGTCCGCACCCGTGGCGGCACTCGTATGGGTCGAGCAGGGCCCCGCCGATCGCATCGCGCGCATCTCGCCCGCTGAAGCCCTCGTCGAGCTGGTGCAGCAATCCGCATGGGTCCTCATTGCCGATGGCGGATCGCCCGCGCACCTGGCCGCGCTCCGGCATATCGCCATCGCGGTCCCTAGTTTCCGCCTCGTGCACTCGCCCGCCCAGTTGGACCGGATCGATGTCACGCTCGCGTCTGCGCTCGGGTAGGCGACACGGCCGGAGCGAGACCGAGCGCCATGCGGTACGCCGAGCAGCAGCCGAACCGGCGCAGTAATCCCACCGGCACGCAGCGTGGGCTTCGCGCGCAGCTCGCGCGCATTGCCGCGGCGCGTGCTGCCTACGACATTCTCACCACGATCGTCCGATGGCCGCCGCCCGTCCGATGCCCAGCGCGCCCGAGCGCCCGGCATCCCGCGTGAGGCATGGGATCGTGTGCTCGACCTCGAAGGCTGCGCCGCATGGCTTGAGACGGCGCGCCGCCGCAACCCCGCGCTCGCCGATGTGCTCGGACCGGCGCTGCCGATCATCAGGACCGCGGGCGAGCGCGCACTCCGGAATGCGGTCGCCATGGTCCAGCAGCTTGCCGAGCTGGCGCCCGTCGCAGCCGATGCCGGCGCACGCGTGCTGGTCCTTAAAGGCAGCGCCCGCCTCCTCGCCGGCGAGATCGCGGGATCACGCACGATGGCGGACATCGATCTCCTTGTCCCCGGGCCGCCGGGCGCCGCCCTGCACAAGGCTCTGCAATCACGGCTGGGCTACGCACCCGACACGACTGGCACGCCGGGCCGGCACTTACCGACCCTCGTGCGCGCGGACAGTCTGCCTATCGAGATCCACGGGCGATTGGCGGATGCGGGCTCCCCGCTCGACGCCCGCGTCTGGGATGGCGCGCGCATTGTTCCACTCGGGGGCGCCGCGCTGGAGGTGCCGAGCGCGATGGTGACCTGGCTGCACACGCTCGAGCATGGCGTGGTCGGTGCACCGCACGATCCGGTACCGTCTTCGCGATGTGCTGGATCTCACTGAAGCGTGGAGCGCCGATGCCGCGCTCGACGACCCGCGGCAGCGACGCAGTTCATCAATGAGCCACCATGAGCACCGGGCGCTCACGACCGTGGTGATGGCCGCCGTCTCACTCGGTATGACGGGCTGGTATGCCACCGATCCCTCGGCCGAAGCTCGCGCGTGGCGCCGTATTGGCCGCGTCGGCCGCGCCCGGCTGATCGCCGCACCGCAACCCGGTGTGCCCGCCGGCGCCGATCCGCGCGTCTTCGCACTCAGCCAGATCGCCGAAGGCCGGCCCGGACCAATCCTCCGTCTGATCGCGAAGGGAGTGACGGCGCCCGGCCGCGCAGTGGGGATGATCGCGGGTCGCTGGCTGCCACCTGAAGCGGAACGCGCACGCGCATCCTCGGCCGCTGTCGCCTCTCAATCTCACGACGAGACGATGCAGTGACCCGCGTCTCTCCCACCGCGGATGCCGTCTTCGCTGGAGTGCCCGGCGGCGGCGTGGTCCTGCACACCGGCACGAAACGCTATTACTCCCTGAACGAAACCGGCGCCCGCATTTGGGCGCTTCTCGAGGAACACGGGGATGGCGAGCGCGCGATTGTCACCATTGTCACCGAATACGGCATTACGCGCGACGAAGCGGCGACCGCCGTCAATGACCTCGTCGCCCAGCTCACCATCGCCGGCTTACTGCACGAGGTGCCGTCCGGGTCGTAGCCCCGCGATCGCACAGCGGATCCACTACCCAGGCGAACGCCGGCGCGCGATTATCCATGGGTGAGCAATGAGTGCGACCGCATCGCGGATCAGTTCTATCGTGGCGTCGAAGGCGACGCCTGGCACGGCCCACCAGTCCGCGCGCTGCTGGCCGATGTCTCGGCCGAGATGGCGGCGGCGCGGCCGATTCCAGGCCCACACGATCTGGGAGTTGGTGATCCACATGACTGTGTGGGCCGAGATCGGACGGCGGCGCGTCGCCGGTGAGGTCGTGGAGCCCACGGACGCCGAGGACTGGCCGGTGCCTCCGGCACCCAGTGCCGCGGGGTGGAACGAAGCGGTCGCCGCGCTCGAACGGTCCCACGGTGAGCTCCGCCGCGCCGCTCTCGCCCTCGGTGAATCCCACCTCGAAGACCGCACGCCGGGCAAACCCGACAACCTGTACGTGCTCCTCCACGGCGTCCTGCAGCACACGCTTTATCATGCCGGCCAGATCGCCATCCTCAAACGCGCCGCCGCGAAATAGCCGGGGGCCGACCAGCGCGCGCCTACCAACCGCGGCCTACCAGTGGGTGAACAGCGCGATCAGGATGATGAATCGGAAGAGGCACGCCGAGCAAGAGAAGCAATATCGACCGCATGAGGACTCCGTCGTAGGTGAGCCGTCGTTAGGGTAAGGCGCGTCAGATGTGCTGGACGTGGTCCCGCTGCCGGCCGCCAATCGTCGCCGCGAGACTCGCGCAAAACGCTCCGGTCAACAGCGCGATGAACACCCACAGCGAGAGTTTCGCGGCTTGGCGCCGGGCCACATCGATTGCCGCCTGCAGGTCGCTGAACACCTGCGTCACACGCTGATCGGCGTCCGCCTGGCTCAACCCGGTCCGTGACGCGACCAGACTGTCGACGTACGTCTTGTCGGCCGCGCCCATCTCCCGGTTCCGAAGGGCGTGCGCGAAGATCCGCCCCACTTCGGCGCGCACCGCCGCATCCGCACGTTCCGGCGCCGGCCGCGCGGTCCGGAACACGCCATCAATGGCATACTCGGCAGGTCCGGACGCCTCAGAACCCATTGTCGCGCCGCCCGGACGACCGGCGTCACGTGCGCGCCCAGCGCCAGCCATGTCGGCCGCCGCGGTCGCGAGGACGCCCGCCGTGACGACCGCGGCGACGGCCCACACCAGCAGACCATGCGCGGTGTCGCGGAAATACACCTCGTCGTTGTGGACCGTCGCCCATCGCCCTCGCAACCGGCCCGCCACATAGCCGCCAAACCCAAACGCCAGGATCTGGGCGACAATCAGCCACACGATCGCCGCTGCGCCGATCGCCATTGGCGACACGCCGCTGTTCGCCCAAGGCGAGACGGACGAGAGCCCGAGACCGGTGCCCAGGGACAGGAGAATCAGCGCCATCGCGGCGGCGACAAACGCCCCGCCGATGACCGCCGCCCACGACACCCCGGATGCCGTGAGTTCATCGGGTCTGACAGGTTCCATTGTCGCGGTTCCGGCGTAAGGGAGGGTGACCACCACGCGGCGATCGCCACGGCATGGCGCAAACGATGCCTTCGTCGCGCTCCGAGTCGTCGAAGGCCGCAAAGGCAAGACATGTGCCCAGGGTCGCCACGCCGGGGCGCCCGTCCGCGGGTCCAAACACAAGCCATGCACAGATGTCACAGACGTGCTTGCGCCCGGACCATCCCGGCCGTAGCGTGTCAGACTCGTCGTTCGGCCGGCCGAGCACGTGCTCGGCCGGCCAACTGTTCCGTGTCCCCGTTCGTGCCGTGCCGCCACGCAAGAAACGGCGATCGGTTCGACCCTCCGCAGGTGCCGCGTATGGGGCGTCGCCCCCTCCGCCCTCGGGTTGCCAAGCCGGCGCTGGCCGATGAGCCGGTCGTGCCGGTGAGTGGCGCGCCCCTGGCCCTCGTGCCTGAGGATCGGGAGTGGATCGACCGGGTCCGGAGCGGCAACCAGCAGGCGTTCGAGGCGCTCGTCCGCCAGTACGCCAGCCCCCTGACGGCGTTCGCGCACCGCTACGTCCAGTCGCTCTCCGCCGCGCAGGCGGTCGTCGAAGACGTATTCGTCCGTCTCTGGCGCGGCCGGCACAGTTGGGCGTTCCACGGCACGGTCCGTGGCACCCTGTTCGCATCGACGCATCGGGTCGCGCTCGAAGCGCTGCACCGCATGCACCGCGAATCACGTTGGCATGCCGGGCTGCCCCCTGATGGTCCGGCCTACGTCCCGGATCTCGATCGCGTCCACGGCGACGACGGCGTCGGCGCTGAAGAGCTGGAGGCGTCGGTGACAGTCGCGATCGCGCGGCTGCCGGGCCGGTCGCGCGTCGTCGCGTACATGCGGTGGACCGACCATCTCACGCGTGCCGAGATCGCGACGGTGCTCGGCATGAACGTGCGCACGGTGCACTCCCAGATTACGCCGTCGGCCCAGGCGATGCGCCGGAGACTTGGCTCGCCGCACGACATGATCAACGCCTGGTCCACCGCGCCCGCGACTCGCGAAGCGATCGAAGGCAGCGAACGGTTCACGACGATCGATCCCGAGCGCATCGAGATGTACCTGGCCGGCGAATGCATTCCGGCCGAGCAGGCGTCGCTGGAGCTGGATGTCGTGGACGCCACGGGCGAACCACTGGCGCTCGAGGCGATGCGATCGGCGTGGGCTGCGCCCCGGCTCGTCGTGCAGCGTCTCGTGAATGAAGACGAGGCGTGGCGCGCCGTCGCGCGCCGCCTCGAGATCCGCTACGCCGGCATGGAAGACGACCGGGCGAAGGGGATCACGCTCCAGTCGCTCGACCCACGCCGCCTGCTGCGGTCCCGGTATTTCCCGCGCCTCCCGCGTCCCAGCATCTCCATTCCGACCATCCGGCCGCGTCAGGTCGCGGCGTTCCTGGCACTGGTCGCGGTAGCTCTGGCAGCGGTCGCCGGTGTGTGGACGCTGGCCACCCGCCAGGTGAGCGCGGGTGCGGCCACCCCTGCGACAGCGGGCGCCGTTCCGGCCAAGGGGCACGCGCCGGCGCACCCGAAACACCGTCGGCGGACGCCGCCGCCCGCCAGCCCCTGACGCCCGGAAAACTCCCCCGGCGAGCGGGCTAGCTTCGGGTTATATTCGGGTCTCCATTCGGAGGGCCCGTGACCCAACAACCCACGCAAGAGCTCGTCTACGAGTTCGTGCTGCCAGAACCGGAAGGTCTCCTCGTGGAGACCTGGGTTCGTGGCGGCCGGCAGGTTTACCGCTACTCCACCGGCGGCCGAATGTGGAGCCAGGATCTCGATGCCGGGCCGGCCGTCCCCGGGCCTATCGCCGCCTGGGAGCACTGCGTCACGGAGTCGATTCGGGCGCGCCTGAACCCACCGCCGGGGTAGTGCTGCCGTTGCGATGCGCGCCCGAACGCGCCATGCTCTCCAGCGTTCGCGCGCGCCGCCACCACCATCGCCCTACACATGCGCATTCACATGCGTTTCCCTGCGATCGGTGATGTCGTCTCGGCAGCGCTGCATTCCGCGCGGCGATTTCCGTTCGTTCTGGCCGTAGCGGCCGTCGCGACGTACTCCGCGATCGAACTGGAAAAACATCCGGGCGGCGAGCAGGACTACACGCGCCTCCTGGCGACTGCCACACTCGGCTTACCGCTCCTGTTCGCGTTGACACTCGTCGCCGAACGGCGAGTCCGATCGGCGGCGATCCAGTGGCTGCTCCCGGCGGCCGGCGTCGGAGTGCTGCTGGCATTCTGGAGCGCATTTCCTCACTGGTCGCCAGCCCTGCAGTGGCTCCGCTACGCGCAGCTCAGCGTCGCGTTCCACCTGCTCGTGGCGTTTCTCCCGTACCTGGGCTTCGATGAGCCGAACGGGTTCTGGCAATACAACAAGGCGCTCTTCCTGCGCATTCTGACGGCGGCCCTCTACTCGGCCGTGCTCTACGTGGGTCTCGCCGTGGCGCTGCTGGCGTTGGACAAACTGCTTGGCATCAAGCTACCGGGCGGCAGCTACGCCAAGCTCTGGTTCGTGATCGTCTTCATGTTCAACACGTGGTTCTTCCTGGCGGGAGTCCCCGACGACTTCGCGGCGCTCGAGGCGCGCACGGATTATCCCGCGGGTCTCAGGATCCTCACGCAGTACGTGCTCATCCCGATCGTCACGGTCTACCTCGTCATCCTCACCCTCGAACTCGGGAAGGTTTTTCTCACCCGAGTGTGGCCCAGCGGGTGGATCGGCTATCTGGTGACCAGCGCGGCCGGCGTGGGAATGCTCTCCTGGCTCCTGGTCTATCCGTTGGAAACGCGCGAGCGCTACGCCTGGGTCAAGACGTTCACCAAAGGCTTCTACATCGCGCTGATGCCGTCGATCGTGATGCTCTGGATGGCGCTCTGGAAACGCGTGGCCGAGTACGGGATCACCGAGCCGCGGTATTTCCCGATCGTGTTTTCCATCTGGCTCGCCGCGATCGCGCTCTATTACACCACCTCGCGATCGCGCAACATCAAGGTCATTCCCGCAAGCCTGTGTGCGCTGGCGCTCCTCACGTTTGCTGGGCCGTGGAGCGCGTATAGCGTGTCTCGCAGCAGCCAGCTTAATCGCTTGGGGGATTTGCTCACCCGCAACGGGCTCCTGCACGACGGCCACCTGCGTCCGGCGACGCATGACGTCTCGATCGCCGACGAGCATGAGATCAGCGGTGGATTCCGATATCTATTGGAAACACACGGAGGCAACGCCGTATCGTCGTGGTTCACTGATTCGATCAGGCTGGCCGCGCATACGCGTGCGATCACGAAAACCGTGGTGATGGATAGCGGTACTAAAGTAGTACAAGAGTGCGGTCATCGCCGAGCCGGACGCAGCCACGATCATGACCAAACTCGATCTGGATTACGTGGGGCCCGGCACGTACGATCCTGGACAATGATTTCCGGACCTACAGCGCCGCACCGCTGCCCCCGATCGCCATTGATGGCTACAGCTATGCGATCAGAATGTCGCTCCGTTCCGTACGGGATTCCGTGCGCATCATGGACGGGACCTATCTCAAGCTGTCACCCGACACGACCGCGCTGACGCGTAGCACATGATGGCATATCGATTCATTGAGATTCCGCTGCAGGCGGCGTTGGATAGCGCTGCAGCGCGTGAGCGACGCCCTCGTCCGCCGGACTCCAACGCAGCGCTGCGCATCCAGGCGAAAAACGGCGAGGCTGCCGCGCTAGGCTACATCACACAGATGTCATATCGATCGAAGCGCCACGAAGATCCAAAGCCCACCTGGCTCGAGGGCGAACTCTTTCTCAGACTCCCCAAGTAACCGCCTGGCGGCGCGTCCTTACCGCTTCGCGCCAATCCTGATCTGATACAACACCGGCCAGAACTTCCCGGTCACGAAGATCCGATCACCGGCCGAGTCGTACGCGATGCCATTCGCGACATCGACGGTATCGCGCGTCGGTGCGGCTGGCGGAGGTGGCACGAGCGCCGCGAGATCGATCCACCCGACGACGTGCCCCGTTGCCGGATCGATCCGCGCGATCTGCGGCGCCTGCCAGACGTTCGCCCAGATCTCCCCGTGGATCCGCTCCAACTCGTTCAAGCGCACCAGCGGCATCCCCTCGGCCGTCACTGCCAGTGCGCGCTCTACCTGCATCGTCTTCGGGTCCAGATACCGCAGCACGTTCGTGCCGTCACTGATGATCAGCGAGTGCTCGTCGTGCGTCATGCCCCATCCCTCGCCCGTGTACGTGAACGTCCCGCGCTTGGCGAGGGTCTGCGGGTCATAGCGGAATCCCATCCCACCTTTCCACGTCAGCTCGTACAGGATCCCGTGATACACGGTGATGCCTTCGCCGAACTGCGGCCCCTGCATTGGTACGCTCGCCTCAACCGCGCCCGTCGTGAGATCCGTGCGTCGCACGCCCGACCGGCCCTCGATCCCCGTCCCTTCGTAAAGATGCCCGTCGTACCACTCGAGGCCTTCGGTGAATGCACCAGGATCATGCGGAAATGAGTGAACGACTTCCGCCTCGTTCATCGGCACACCCGCTGGCGCGCTCGGCGCCGCCGTCGGCGCCGCCGCTTTCTCCGCCGGTGGTGATTGATCGTGACTCGTCCCGCATGCCGCAACGGTAAGACTGGCGGCAAGAAAGAATCCAGTGGCGAGCGTCTTCCGCATTCGGTACCGCGTCGCGATGAGAATGATCTACGCTCCAGTCTTGTCGTCGGCCGCCAACAGTGCGCGCTAGCTTGCGGTCACGCAGAACAATCCGCCAGTCTGCCCCCCGAGCAGGGAGGATGAATGACCTACGACCGCTCCTTCACCCGCCGCGACTTCATCACGACGAGCGTGGCGCTTGCGACGACGCTCCATCTCCAGCGCGCCGCCCACGCGCTCGGGCTCCCATCCGACGCCGATGTCTGCAGGCTGATGCCAGAGCAGGAGGTCGGCCCGTTCTACGTCGCCGGCGAACTATTGCGCTCGGACATCGTCGAAGGGAAGCCCGGCGTCCCGCTCGATCTTCGCCTTGTCGTACTCGACGCGCGCACGTGCAAAGCCCTCCCGGATGCTGCGGTCGATATCTGGCACTGTGATGCCCTAGGTCTCTACTCCGGCTTCACGAAGCAGTCTCCCGGGGGGCCGGGCCGTCCTGGAGGTCGCGGCGGAGGCGGGCCTCCGCCCGGCAACATGGGCCCGCCACCCGGCAATATGGGCGCCCCACCCGAGAGCCACCCGACAGATGCGCTGACGTTTCTTCGCGGAATACAGATCACCGGCACCGATGGCACCGTGAACTTCCGCACGGTCTTTCCGGGATTCTACATGGGCCGCACGAATCACATCCATTTCAAGGTGCGCATTGGCGGCCACGCCGGCGGGACATCGTACCAGGCCGGGCACACCTCGCACATCGGCCAGGTCTTCTTCCCCGAGGATGTCGCCGTCCGCCTCATGCAGCACGAACCGTACAGCAAGCATTCTGATCCACCGCACCACGCAGGCTGAGGACGGTGTCTTCGGTGGCCAGCACGGCGATCTGTCCATTGCACGGCTCGAGCTGGTGCATCCTGACGACATCACCGCGGGACTCCGCGCGAATCTCGTCGCCGCGGTCGATCCCACCGCGACTCCATCTCCCGCGCAGCGCATGGGCTTCGGAGGGCCGCCGCCGGCCTAGTCATCACAGCGATCGGGACAGCGAACCGTTGCGCGCCTATTGAAGCGGGCCACCGCCCAGCGCGGCACTCACCGCCCGGTCGAGGCGGTCGTCGTTCCCCACATCCCAGCCCAGCAGGATGTGCCGCACGATGCCGTGCGCATCGACCACCACCACCTGCGGGATCGCGTATACGTGGTAGGCGTTCGAGATCGAGTCGTGATCTTCCTCGCCCGGATTCTCGGCCACCGCGACAGGGTAGGGAAGCTTGTTCTCCACCGCGAAATAGTCGCGCAGCTTCGCCAGCTCCGCGTTCGGCGCGAGTCCGGTGTCCGCCTTGAACTGCCCCATGAGGTTCGTCGCCAGCACGACGTGCACTTTGTCGCCATAGTGATGCTGGATCCGCAGCACTGCCGGATAGCTCCGGTTGCACGCCGCGCACCACCAGGCGGTCTCCTCGATGATGGTGACCGCGCCACCCGCGCCGGGGTCGAGTGTCCTCGTGCCGGCGGCGTCCCCGAACCAGTAGGGCGCCGTGATTTTGGGCGCGGGATGCCCGATCATCTCGTACCGCGCCACTTCCGTCGACAGCTCCTTTGCGACATCCGGCACGTGTGGCAACGCCGCCGGCGCGCCACGCAACAGCGCGAGCGCCTGTTTCGGCTGGCCATGTCCGGCCAACACTTCCGCGAGGTTGCGCCACGCGTGGATCAATGGGTGCGCCAGCCGCACGCAATCCGCCGAGTCGAGGTGCGGCGCCAGGTCCATCACCGCCTTCGCGTGAAACGCGATCCCGGTATCGAGATCGGCGGACCGGAACAACATGCCAAGCGCATTGTTGGCGGCGACTTTGTACGCGTCCAGCCCCTCCGGCATGACCTCCAACTGCGCCCGGGCGCGCTCGGCATTCTGGATCTGTTGCATCGTGAGCGACGACCCACGCAGATCCGACCGGACCGCCTGCAGCAGGGACGAAGCCCGGGCGGAATCGGCCGCCGTCGGGGCACCCGCGGACACCCCCGAAGCTGCGGCGGGCGCCACCGGTCCCGGCCCTCCCTGGGCTCGCGCAGACGTGAAATACCCGGTACTGGCGGCCCCCAGGAGGGTCATCGCGGTGGCGAGCCGGCGGAGGCGACAGGACGTGCCGATCATCGAAGAAACTCCGGAAATTGACATTCTCGCCCAGAAACCTGCGGCGAGACTCGCACGTAGAGTGTACATTCGAGCGCTCCCAGGAAATAGCACATCCTGGCAGGGACGGGCGTGTCCCTCCCAGGAGCTACTGAGGAGGTACCGGTGAACCTGCACGGTCAGTGCATTGGGGCCAGCCCAACGGCCGCTGGATCGAAGTTCGTATCGGCATCCGCCTGGACCGGACGGCATGCCTCGTGGGCGGGCGGTGTGATACTCGCCTGTTGCCTCGCCGCGACTCCTGCTTGGGCGCATAACGCGTCCGCGCCGGAGTCCATTGGCTCGGCCTGGTCCGCCATTTCCGGACACGACCCGATGCCCGATCCGGGGCTCGCCCCGGACGACGTCGTCGGCATCATGCTCCGGGCCCTCCAGCACAACGACGACCCGGTCACCGACCACGGGATCGCCATCACGTTCGCCTTCACGTCGCCGGAAAACCACGACATTACCGGCCCGCTTGAGCGCTTCCGCGCGCTGGTGAAGAGCCCCGCCTATCGGCTGATGATCGGCCACTCCAAGGCGGACCGCGGTCCCGTCACGGTGACCGCGGACCACGCGCGTGAACGCGTGGCGATCACCGCCGCCAATGGCGACCGCGCCGTCTATGTCTTCCTCCTATCCCGCCAGGAACTCGGCAGCCACAAGGGATGCTGGATGGCGGACGGGGTGCTCCGCGAAACCGATCCGGTCGCCGAGGGCACCCATCGCTCGATGCTCACGCCGATCGGCCTGCACCACGACTGAAGCAGGGTAGGGATCTGGCCGGTCGCGGCGCCTTCGGGGCGCAAGCCGGCCGAGTATCGGTCCGCGCGCATAGGCGGCCCGTCCAGAGCGTCCTCGACGGTTACGCGATTGCCGGGGGGATGTTCACGCGGCAGATTCAGACGTACGCCAACGACTGGGCGGAAGCGTCTCGATGCCGGCGCTGCCGGTCGCGAGCGTCCACGCCTCCTTGCTTCGCGTCGGAGGCGTCGCTGACCAATCATCACTCGGTGACCATCACCATGAGCCTGCCGGATTGCCCTTTGGCGGCAGCCCTCGCTGCGCTACTCCGCGACTCGCGGATGGAGCTCACGGGCCGATGGCTCGAGCGTATCGCCGACCGAGTGGCGCTGGACCCGCAGCGAATCTTCCCGACGGACGATCTGCTCGACCACATGCCGCTGCTGATCACCGGAATCGCCAACTTCATCGAGCAGCCCGAGGACCTGATCCTCGCTGACGCGGGAGTCGTCTTTCGGGCCCGCGAGCTCGGGGCCCTCCGCCACCGGCAGGGCTTTGGCGAATACGAGATCCTCAAGGAGTTCGAGCTGCTGGGGAGCATCCTGTTTGCCTTCCTCATCCGGGCAGCTGACGACATTCGACATGCCGTGCAGCCGCGGCGAGATCCTCGCCTGCGCCCAACGACTCTTCCAGGCGGTGGTACTCGTCCAGCAGGCGACGACGATGCGATTCCTCGAACTGTCCAAGGCCCAGGTCGGCGAACGCGAGGAGCGCCTCCGGGGGTTCCACCGCGCGCTCACCCACGAGATGCGGAACCGGATTGGCGCGACACTTGGCGCCGGCCAGGTGCTGCAAATGGGCGACGCCTCGGCCGAGCAACAGGCGGCACTCGCAGGCGTCGTCGTTCGGAATGCCAACGGCATGCGGCTCGTCCTCGAGAACTTGCTAGAGCTGTCGCGAGTGGATCCCAACTCGCGTCACGAACGCCGGGTGTCGCTGCCTGCCGCTGCGGCCGAAGTCGCGCGGCAGCTCCGAGACTCCGCGGCAGCGGCAGGCGTGGAGGTGCGGCTGTCGGCAGATCTCCCGCCTGTCGAGATCAATGCTGCGGGGGTCGAGCTCTGCCTCACGAACCTCGTGTCGAATGCGATCAAGTACGCCGACCCATCGAAGCCGCGGTCATGGGTGGAGGTCAATGCTCGCACAGAGTTGAGTCCGGATGGCACACCCGTGGAAGTCATCATAGAGGTGCGCGATAACGGACGCGGTGTTCCGGAGGCCGCACGGGCGCAGCTGTTTGACCGGTTCTTCCGCGCTCACGAATCGATATTGCCGGATGTCGAGGGGACGGGGCTGGGGCTCAGTCTCGTGCGTGACGTCGTCGAGAGCTTGGGTGGGCGCGTCTGGGTGGAGCACCCCGGCGAAGGTGTTGTGTTCGGCTTCGCGTTACCCTGCCGCAGGATGTCCGACGCTTTTCCGGTCACTGACGGCGCCACCGCCAGCCCCGCATTGGCAAAGGCGCAATAGCGCGGCGCGCCGAACCGGTCGGCCACCGGGCCACCGGGCCGACGGTCAGCCTGGGTCAGTTTGACACTTGACAGACGCCGTGCGGTGTTGAAATATCAGCACTGCTGATTTATCAGCACAGGATCGCCACCGTCTCAGGCCAAATCGCCATGCCCAATCCTCCCGCACCTCGCAAGCCGGCCTCCACCGCGCTCTCCCGCCGCGAACGGCAGGTGATGGACATCCTCCACCGTCGCGGCGAAGCCACCGTCACCGACATCATGGGCGATCTCCCCGATCCCCCCACCTATTCGGCCGTCCGCTCCGTACTCCGAATCCTCGACGAGCGTGGATTCGTACGCTACAAGGAGGACGGGCCGCGCTACGTCTACTTCCCGGCGGTCGCCGCCGAAGCGGCCCGCGACGACGCGCTCGCTCACGTGGTTCGTACCTATTTCGCCGGCTCGCCCGAACAGGCGGTCACCGCACTCCTTCGGATGTCCGATGTCGACATGAACGACGAGGACGTCGACCGCCTCCGGAAGACCATCAATCGCGCTCGGCAGCGCGGAAGGTAAACGCCAATGCTCATCGGCCATCTTCCAGACGTTGTCGGACTTCACGTCGCCGGTCTTTACAGCGCCGGCTTTCCGTCCTGGAGCGGAAATCTCGCCGTGCTGCTCGCCAAGGCGACGATCATCCTTGTCGCCGCGGTCGCGATCACCCGCCAAATGCACCGCGCATCCGCCGGCGCCCGCCACCTCGTGTGGCTCGTCACGCTCGGCACACTCCTCTTCGTCCCGGCCTTGACCGCGTGGGCTCCGCTCGCGCTTCGCATCCTCCCATCGCGCACCGTCGCGACGGAGTTCGCATTGCCCGGTGCTGCGCCAGTCGCCAGCACCGCATCAGATCGTGCCGAGGCTCCGACCGCATCAACCACCGCACCAGCCACAAGCGCCGCGGCTACCGTACCGGCGGCGCCCGCGACGATCGCGTCTCCCGCGCCCGCCGTGAGCTGGATGCGCCGAGCGATCGAAGCCGGATCCTTCGTCGGTGAGTTGAGCTTCGCGCTCTGGGCCGTGATTGCACTCATCATCGCCGCCGCCCTCGGCTGGTCCGCGCTCGCGGTCCGCCACATCGTGCGCCGCGCATCGCCACTGGATGATCCCGCCTGGCAGACGCCGCTCCTGGAAGTGTCCGATCGCCTCGGACTCACCGCGCCGCCACGTCTGCTCGTCAGCACCGACATCAAGAATGCCCTTCGCCTGCGGTGTGCTGTCGCCCACGATTGTGTTACCGGCGGAATGCGACGCCTGGTCACCTGCCCGCCGTAATTCGGTCCTGCTGCACGAGCTCGCGCACGTCCGGCGTGGTGACCTGATGGGCCACATGCTCGGCCGCCTGGTCTGCGCGCTCTACTGGTTCCATCCACTGGTCTGGGTGGCCGCCAAACGCCTCCGCTCCGAGAGCGAGCGCGCGTGCGACGACCTCGCACTCGCTTGCGGCACGCGCGCCACCGATTACGCTGAGCACCTGCTCGACATCGTCACGTCTGTCCGCGCCACCGCGACGCCCGCGGTCGCCCTCGCCATGGCGCGCCGCAAGGAGTTCGAGGGCCGTCTCCTTGCGATCCTCGATCCGGACCTCCGCCACTCCACGCCGAGCCGCGGCCAGTCCGCCGCGCTGATCACCGTGCTCGCGCTCAGCGCGAGTCTCATCGCCGCGGCCGCACCAGCACCGCGCGCGGCAGACGGATCGCTACGCCAGGTCGCCAGCGACCGTTCCGCCTCACCCATCGCGCCATCGGTGGCTCAAGCGCCGGTGCCCGAACAGCCACGCCGCTCCGCATCGCCGCCCCGGGCCATGGCCGCCCCGGCAGCACAGCGGCCGCTATCTCCGGTGCAACACGAGGTACCACTTCCTGGTTCGCTTCGTAGCTCGCTGTCCTCGCGGGACACGGTCCCCGCCGATCAGATCGACACGTCTGTCGAGGCGACGTCCCTCTTCGCGGTAGAGGGCGCGCTCTCCGATGGATCCCCGTCCGAACACGCGCAACACGCGGGCGAGCGTGCCGAGCTGCTCGCCAAGGTCCTTCGCACCGACAGTAGTGGGAGGCTGCGCCGTATCGCCGCCTGGGGTCTGCACGATTTCTCAGAATCCTCCGTTGCGACCGATGCGCTCGTGAACGCGGTCGCACACGATGCCGATGAGCACGTCCGCGAGATGGCCGCGTGGTCCCTCTCCAACTACGAGCACGATGCGGCCGTAGCCGCCGCACTCGGCGCCGCGCTGCAGCACGACAAGAGCGAAGACGTGCGCGCCACGGCTGCATGGGCACTCGGCGATCGCGGCACCAGCGCCTCCACCGACGCGCTGGTTGCGGCACTCACGGACTCGAGCACCCGGGTCCGCGAGCGCGCCGCGTGGGCGCTCGGCAACGTCCAGCCTCGGCAAGCGCCCGCGTCGCTCGTCGCGATGCTCCACGACCCCGACGAGCAAGCCCGCAGCTCCGCCGCATGGGCGCTCTACGAGATCCACGATCCCGCGTCGCTCCCCGGAATCGAAGCCGCACTGCGTGCCGCGCCGGACGAGGACACCCAGATCATGTGCCTGCGTGCCATGGCCGCGATGGGCGACCAGGCGCTGGATGCGATCCGTGGTCTCCTCGAGTCGAGCAACCCGCGCATCAAGGCGATGGCCGTCCGCGTGCTGGCCGGTGGCCGCGCGACGGGTCCATGGCCCCGCCCCCGCCCAGAACCTCGCCCGTTCCCCTGATCACCCTGGCCTGACGCCCCCTACGGTCGCTGGGCCTTGGGTCACGTCTTCGTATGCTGATTTTTCACCCTTGGATGCTGCGGCGCGCCTGGCCGCTGAGGAGTGACCATGTATCGCACGATCGGGCGTCTGCTCATGGTGTCACTGCTGTCAATGGCGATCCGGGCGCCTGGCATGCGCATCGCGCCTCACCGCGCACCCGCTCGCGATCCCATCGGCCAACCAGCCGTCGCGCCCCCCAATGTCGCGGCGCTGCTCACCGCCGCACACGGCGCGCCTCCCGTCATCTGCGCACTCGCCGCACACGCCATCCGCAACACCGGATGGGGCTACTGGACCGACGCGCCGTCCACACCACTCGCGCGCGTGGGCGCTGAATACGAGCGCGATCGCAATGCGACGGAGTTGCCGGCTGCGGACGAGGACCGCCTCCTCGCGGGCCTCGCATCGGATGACGCCTGCGTCCGCGAGCTCTCGGTCCGGCTGCTGAGCGGTGAGTCTGGCGACCGCGTCGCCGACGCGCTCCAATCCAGGCTCACGTCGCCCGACGCCTCGCTCCGCGCCATCGCGGCGTTCGGCCTGGGGCTTTCCGAGGCCCGCACCGCCGCCGATGCGCTCATCAAGACCCTGCGCGACGCGACCGCCGCGGTCCGCGCCAATTCCGCGTGGGCACTCGGACGGATCGGCAATGGCCGAGCGCTGTCATCTCTCGTGCAGCTCTTCCGGGACGGCGACTCGACGGTGCGCCTGGCCGCCGTCGGCGCGGTCGGCCGGTACGATTCGACGAGCGCCGTCCCTTCGCTCATCCGCGTGCTGCAGCAGGACGCCGCACCCTCCGTCCGCCGGGACGCCGCCTGGGCGCTCGGCAAACTCGAGGCGCGGGAAGCCGCAAACGCTCTCGCCGCGGCCCTCGGCCACGACAGCGACCCGCGCGTCCGCGAAATGTCCGCGTGGGCCATTGGGAATGCCGAAGCCACGAGCGGCGCATCGGCACTCATCACCGCACTCCAGAAGGACGACAATGACAAAGTGCGCGAGATGTCGGCCTGGGCCCTCGCCCGCACGGAGGACCGGGCCGCCACCGACGCGCTCAACGCCGCCGCCCTCGACGATCACAGCGCCCGCGTTCGCGGCACGGCCGCCTGGGCTATCGGCCAGCTGTCCGAACGCAGCGAAGGCGGCCGAGTGCCGGCGGGACTCCTGCACGTCCTCAAGGACGAGGACGACGAGGCACGCTTGCGCGCCGCCTGGGCGCTGGGCCAGTTCCGCGACACGACGGCGCTCGGCGCGATCAAGGAAGCCCTGAACGTGGAGAAAGTCAGCGAAGTCCGCCGCGCGCTTGTTCGCGCGCTGATCAAATCCGGGGGCCGCTCGGACCGCGCGCTGACGGACCTGCTGAGCTCCACCGACGCGTCGGTGCGTGAGGCAGCCGTGCGTGGCCTCGCCGGAGCTGAATCGTTCGGACCGTGGCCCTGGCCGGAGCCGCGCCCGCGGCCGTTCCCATGAGCCCCAATGGCTCACTCGGCAGACAGCGATCGTCGCTGGCAGGGGCCGGTCATGACTGGCCCTGACGCATGCCAGTACTCCGCCAGCGCCGGCCTGCTACAGCCGTCGAAAACGTGCATGCACCGAATCGACGAGCAGCGAATCGAACGACGGCGCCCGGGCCTTGAACACCCCCGGATACTCGGCGATCAGATCCGTATGCCATCGATTCCACGTCTCCCCGTAGTGCAGAGTGGCCAGCGTACTCGCGTGCCCGCGGAGCACCTTCCGAAACCGCTCGATCGAATACTCGTTCACCCACGGAAACCGGTCCGGCAGGTCCTTCTCGCGCAAATACGCGAGGACATCCGCCTCGTTGAACAGCACGGTGATGTACGGGACATTGATCACCTTGTACATGTGCGCGCCGTGTGGTGACCAGCGCAGCCCCGTGAACGAAATGTAGGCGATCCCGCCGGGCCGCAATACACGCACGATCTCGGAGAAAGTCAATGCCGGATCGGGGAGATGCTCGAACACGTTGAAGGAGAACACGAGATCGAATGACGCGTCCGGGAACAGCAGCCGCGTCGCGTCCATCTCCGTCACGGTGACGCCGGCATCCCTGGCCCGCACGTCGGTCCTGCTGATGTCAATATCGATGCCCGTTGCCTTCCATCCCGCGCGCGCCAGCTCCGCCGAGGTCATGGCATCGGCTGATCCGATCTCAGAGATGCCCCTCGCGTTCGCGGGGCGTGGGTCTCGAGGGCCGAGCGTCGCTCCCGCCCGCGGGCCAGCCGTTCGGCGGGGGTGTAGTCGTAGTTGACGTCGGCCACGCGGTACCGTCGCTGCAGGATATCGAGCGCCCGGATGTCGAGCGTCCTGCTCTCGAACTTCGCGGCGTCGAAGCGCTGTCGCGCGCGGATGGCCTGCAGGCGATTTCCGGCTTCCTTGACGCTGGTACGCACCGGCGCCGGAATGACCCGCGCCAGTTGGGCGAGGCGGCCGCGCCTCGGGGCTCGGCTCATTCCCGGCCGAGAGCTTCCGGCGGGGCCACGCTCACGATCCGTCGCCCGCGACGAACGCCGTCAGCGCGCCGTCGTTGAAGGCGTCCACCGCTTCGATCAACGGCCGCGGATCCGGCTCCGTCCCCGGTGGCGCCAGAGACTCCCACACGAATTGCGTCTCGAGGAAGAGTTGGCGCGAGTCAGGAAGAAAGGATTCGATCTTCACTTCGACCGACGCATCGTCGGCGACATTGGGCCGCGCCGGCATCACGAGCCGGAGGCCTCCGCCGAGCACGGGGCGGCCGAGTGCGCTCAGCGCGCTCTCGGTCTGGTGCAGCCGCCGCTCCCAGAGGAACTGCATTGCGTGTCCCTCACGTACGGCATAGAGATACCGGAGGGTGCAGTCGCGCCGCACGAGCTGGATCGGCCCGGGCCACACGCGGCGATATGCCTGCACGACCATCTCCGCATCTTCAATGAAGCTCACCAGGGCCCGGTTGGGCTGCGGCGCGGCGATCAGGAGTTGCCCGAATGCCAGGACCCACCAGGCCGACGGTCACGTGCAGCGGCGGCCCTTGGCGGATGAGCGCGATCCCCGTCGGCGTGCGCTGAGTCTGGTCGAAGACGAGCGCCCCACTGGTTTCCGCCAGTGCCTGCTGCAGCTGCAGAAGACCCGCGGGCTCGTACGTGGGCGCTGGCGCGAACAGAAAGTTCGCGCCGAAATGAAAACCTTGTTTCGTGTCTGGGCGCAGTGGCGGGAGGGTCAGAGAAGGTGACAGGGAAACCAATGCGATTTTGGATCAGACAATTATTCCGATCCGCGCGGCGGACAGCCAGTACACCGGGAAGTTAAGGGATTTGCCCCGACGTTCGCCCCGGGTATCCATGCGTTCGCCCCAGAGCGGTTTCGGAGCGGGGAAGGGGCAGGGAAATTGCTTCCAACCTGCAGGAGCGGAGGGTGGAGACAATGCGGCATCTCTCGGTAATCGCGGCTTGTGTGGCGGTGGCAGTGGCGACAGCCTGCGCCGGATCATCCTCGAGCCCGGCGGCCGGTGTCATCGGTGTGACACCAGGCGTGCCCACCGGCGGTGGCGGCGGCTCCTCAAGTGGCGGCGGGGGTGCGACGCCAGGCCCCGACACGGTGAACGTCGGCAACGATTTCTACCAGCCGTCCTCGCTCACGGTAGCACCCGGCACGCTGGTCACCTGGAATTGGCTCCCAGGTGATGTCATCCACACGGTGACGTTCGACGCTGACACGACGCTGATGTCGCCGTTCCAGAGCTCGGGCACGTACGCGCGCACCTTCACGGTCGCCGGGACCTATTCGTACCATTGCTCGATCCACGGAAAGGCGATGACCGGAGTGATCACGGTCCAGTAGTCGTTGCGCGGCCGTTGATCCCAGTTATGGAATAAGACTCGCTGACCGAACTGGTGGCGATGGGCTGCCGCATCGCCATCGCGGATGGGACGCTTACCAACGATCTCGGCTGAAACCTGCGACGGGTGCAGCACGTATTCGGGGCATGTCGCATATGCCCCACGCGTCGCTGGCCGCTGTCGGCGCCCTGCTGTGCATTACCACGGCGAGTCTCGCGCAACAACCCGACTGGCACGCGGACCCCACGCCTGCCATCACGCAGCAGCCGGTGCACTTCAGCAATGCCTCCGTGAACCTCGCTGGCACGCTGTACCTGCCCGCCGTCGGCGATCACGTCCCTGCCGTTGTCGTGCTCTGGGGCGCGCAGGCCCCGACGCGTGACTTCGCACTCTACCGACAACTCGCCACCGCGTTGCCGGCCATCGGCGTCGCGGTGCTGGTATTCGACCGCCGAGGCAGCGGCGAATCGGGCGGCAGCAACGCGCACTCGACGTTTCAGGATCTCGCGGGGGACGGCATCGCCGCGCTCCACGTCCTCCAGCACAATCCACGCATCGATCCACGCCGCATCGGTTTCTGGGGGCTGAGCCAGGGGGGATGGCTAGCCATCCTGGCCGCCAGTGAGACGCGGGACGCGGCGTTCGCCATTTCGTGTTCGGCGCCACTGGTCACGCCTGCCGATCAGATGACGTTCGCCGTCAACAACATCTTTTCGATCCGGGGATACGGACACGACGCCTTGCGCCAGGCACTTGCGCTTCGGGCGACGGAAGCTGAGTACAACGCGGGTCACGGGACGTATGATTCGGTGGTGGCCGCGACGCGACGCGCCAGCACCCAGCCGTGGTTCAACAATGCCTTCCTTCGGACTGTCGACGAAATACCGGCCACTACACCTGACACTGCCTGGCTCCGTGTCATGCAGTATGACCCGATCACGCCTCTCGAGAAGGTCCGCGTCCCGGTTCTCATCTTCTATGGCGGCGCCGACCCCTGGGTGCCTGTCGCTGCCTCGATGGACCGCCTCCGTCCGATCGCCGCGCGTCATCCCAACATCAGCTATTACGTCATCGCGAACGCCGACCATCTGCTGTCGTTCCCCAAGCAACAGCACATGGACTGGGACAACGGCGCCCTCGAGCAGCAGAAGCCCGAGTCCGCGGAATACTTCCTCGTCATGGCGAGCTGGCTGACGCGGCACCTGGCCCTGCAGTAGGGCGTACGGTGCGGCCAGCAGCGCGTTCCCTGAAAGTGGGACATGGCGTCGCGCGCTGCGAGCTCGCGTGAGGGGGCGTAATTTCTCGGGGTGAGACACGCGCGTGCGGGCGCCGCATGGGTGCGGCGTGCCGAGCGCTCACCAGTCGCCGAGGGTACCGGTCACCATGTCATCGCGCTCGCAGCTTGCCGCTCGTTTCGCCTCGCTCCGCCTCATCTCCAGCGTGATGTTGGGCGTCGGGATGTGTCTGCCTTTCGCGGCCACCGTGGCGCACGCGCAGTCCGACGAGAAAGAGGTCATCGCGGTCGTCAACAAGTTTTTCGAGGGCATGCGCACGCGGGACACGGCGCTGCTTCGCTCGACGTCGCTCCCGTCCACGGTGTTGCAGACGGCTGGTAGCGACGCCGTTTTCAAGGCGCCGACGCCGATCGATCAGTTCATCCAGCGGATCGGATCAGGCACGGGCCCCGGCGGGAATGAGGTGATGAAGGATCCCAAGGTGCAGAGCGACGGCGAGATGGCGTCGCTGTGGGCGTACTTCACCTTTACCCGTGGTGGCGAGACGGCGATCAACCACTGCGGGATCGACGAGTTTCTGCTGCGCAAAGGCCCCGACGGCTGGAAAGTGTTCTACGTGGCGGACACGCACCGCACGCAGAACTGCGCGCCTATTACGAAGTAGGCCCTGCGGGGTAGGTGGCAGTTAGGGGTCTCTATCGAGGCGCGAACGCGAGCATCGGCATTCCGTCCGTTGCGGAAGACCGGTGCGGAGGGAACTTTCCCCACCGTGGAAACGCGCTCGGCAGTCAAACGCAGTCGGACGTATCACGCCGCTGAAACGGGTCGGATGCTGGCGCTCGAGGGAGTTCCTCTTGCGTCATTCGGCCGGCGCGCGTCCGCGATCATCATCGACTTTGTCGCCGTGTTCGCGCTTGCGGCATTGGTGGCGCAGCCGGCGGGGTCGTTCTGGGAGCGGACGCATCCGGGCACCCATCTGAAGATTGTGCTGGCGTTCGGGCCGGAGGCGAACTGGTATAGTATTGCGGCTGTTGCGACGTACTTCACACTGTCGGTCTTTGCGGCGAATGGGCTGACGCTTGGCAAGCGGTTGTGCGGGATCCGTGTCGTCTCGACGGTGCACGAGCGGATCTCGCTGTGGCATGCGTTGGAGCGGGCGTTGGGCTACGTCGTGTCGGCGGGCGAGCTGGGTCTGGGGTTCGTCCAGTATTTCACGACATCCAACTGCCGCACGACGCACGATCGGATTGCTCAGACCATCGTGGTGCGCGCATCGGGCGGTGTGGTGGGCACGCCGTGGGAGTGGGCTGGTGGCTCGACCCGAGCCGTGCCCGGTGGGGGCGAGTCGCGGTCAGACCCGCCGGATGCCGCGGCACCATCGGCACTTGCCGCTGGAAACCAAGTGTCGCAGCGCGAAAGCGAAGTGAAGGACACGTCACACACGGAGATGTGACTCGCACCATCACCAGGTCTGGATTGCACGACCAGCTGAGGCCACTCGGTCTCTCACCCAATACCTGAGGCGCATGCAATGGCGGCCACGAGCCCATTCCAGGATCCACCGCACTACCCGGCGGCATCTGGCCAGATGATGTATGCCGCGCACCTGATCGACCCGGACGGTGCAACGGTGGAGGTGGGTTTCTTCGCCGCGGCGAGCGATGATGCGGCAACGAAGGCGGTCGCGGGCTTACTGCGGCAGCCACCGGATTGGGAGGAGGCGGTCGCGTTTCACCTGTTTCGCGAGGTCGCCGCAAAGCCGTAGTCCAACGCCCGGCTGAGGCCGGCCGCTTCGACCCTAGGTCGTCCCTTGTAGGGGCCGGTCGCGACCGGCCCGGCGGGATGCTGCGGTAACATTGGTAACTCCCGGCGTCCGCGCCATGCGCTGCAGGGCGACGGTTCGCCGTCCTTTCCTGGCCGTCCGCAGCACCACCGACAGGCCCGTAGGCATGCTGTAATAGTTTGTCCGATCGCAGCGTACTGGGTGTCCCCGCAGCGCGTGAGACACTTCTGTACGCATCTTCACCCGTTGATCCTGTCGTCTGCACCGGGTTCGCTCTGACACCACAGAGCGAGCGCGTGTGCCACTCCGCTTCGGCGGAGCAACGGTCCATGAGACCTGCACACTTTCCGCAACTCGCAGCCGATCGAACTGTGCCGGCCGCGGTCGAGCAATCCTACGCCGACATGATGGCGAGGTTCCTCGGCGACGCCGTCATGGCGGCGTTCGCGAACGACGACGTTACCGAGATCTACATCAACCCACAAGATGGTCACATCCGGTACGACACACGGTCGCACGGACGCGTGGAGTCTGGTCACGCACTGGACGCCATCCGAGTGGAGATGTTTCTCAACTCGGTGGCAGCGAGCCTCAATGTCACGTTAGGGGCCGCGGCACCAAGGATTGAAGCCGAACTACCTGCGCTTCATTTTCGGCGGAGCCGGCTTCAGGGATTCGTTCCGCCCGTCACCGCAGCTCCGGCGTGCACCATTCGCAAGCCACCGGCGATCGTGTATTCGCTCGCCGACTATCTCGAGGCAGGCGTTGTCTCGCTCGTTCAATACCGAGCACTGCTGACCGCGATTGTGGCGCACCAGAACATTCTCATCGCCGGTGGCACCAACAGCGGCAAGACGACGTTTGCCAATGCGATTCTCCTGGAAATTACCGAGCGATTCCCTCAGGAGCGCATCGTCCTCCTGGAGGACACCGTTGAGCTGCGGTGTGCGGCACTCGACCACCTGGGGCTTCGGACGGGGGCCGGCCTAACGCTGGCCGACCTGGTGCGATCTACGCTACGAACAAGCCCCAACCGCGTGGTGGTGGGAGAGGTGCGCGGCGCAGAAGCGCTCGAACTGCTCGACGTCTGGGCGACTGGGCATCCCGGCGGTTGCGGGACGTGTCACGCCGCCACCGCCGCCGGTGCGCTGCTGCGGTTGGATCGGCTGGCGCAGCGTAACAACGTGCCGTCTCAGGCGGCGCTGATTGCCGAAGCCATCCACGTCGTGGTCGTTATCGAGGGAGGCCACCGCAGCCGGCGTCTCTCGGAACTTGCGCGGGTGGTTGGATTGGCCGAGAACGGCCGAGTCAGGCTCGAGCATCTCACTTCGGATGGGGGTTGGCAATGAGCGGATGTTGGCGCGGAAGTCGTGCACGCAGAGCAGGCCGGCGATATCAACCTTCTAAACGACGCCCTGTATTGGCCGCTGCTGTCGCGGTCGCTGTGATGGCCGTGCTGTGCACACCATCCGTGGCATTGGCCGCTGGAGCTGGCGGTGGCGCGTCGATGCCGTGGACGGGTCCCCTGCAAACTTTGCTCGACAACCTATCAGGCCCTACAGCCCGCATCGTGGCGGGATTGGGGTTTGTGATTGGCGGCGGTATCTGGGCCTTTAGTCGCTCGGAGGAGGGTGCGAAGCGTTTCGGCCAGATCGTCATTGGAGCCGCGATCGCAATTGGTGCTGCGAACATCGTTACGTCGTTGGCGTTCGTCGGAGCGGTAGTCTGACATGCTGGAACAGCACCCGGTCCATACCTCACTCCTGCGCCCAGTGTTGTTCGCCGGAGCTGAGCCAGCGGCGGTCATTGTCGAAGGGTTGGCGGCTGGTGGCCTCCTCCTTGGCGTTGGCTTTCACGTCGCGACGATCGGTCTCGCAATCTTCTACGTCACGGTGGTGCATGCTGTGATGGTACGACTCGCGAGCGATGATCCAGAGATCTCGCAGGTGTACGTCAGAAGCCTCAGTGGCCGTGACTACTACCCGGCGCACGCAAGGCCAACCGCTCGCGAGCTGGATGTGCACCCATCAATCCCGTCGGTGCGCTAGGTCGCCATGGATATCATATCTGCGGCATTGGGTCTCGCCGCGGGGGCGGTGGCAACGCGCGCCGGTGCACGGCTCCGTGAGCACCGCCAGGAGCCGGCCGGATTGGCCGACCTCTTGGGGTGGGGGTTCATGGTGGCGGATGGCGTGGTCATGCAGAAGGATGGGAGCCTGCTGGCTGGCTTTCAGTACACAGGGCCGGACGTGACCGCAGCCACGACTGCAGAACTCAACGTCCTGTCCAGGCATGTGAACGACGCTCTCGTGCCATTTGCTGATGACTGGATGCTCCATGTCGACGCAATCCGGCAGTCATCCGCTCCTTATGCGCCGTCCGTCTTTCCCGACGCGATAACACAGTTGATCGATGAGGAGCGGCGATCGGCGTATCAGGCGCGGGCGGGTCGGCAATATGAATCGACGTACATGCTGGTGGCGACGTATCTCCCGGCGCCGGAACTATTCAACCGTCTTGCCGCGTGGTTTGTCCAGGGCGACCCAAAGCAGAATGACATGGCGGCAGACTGGAATAGGGTACTGGAGACCTTTGAGGCAGCGCTTCAGGGTCTTGAGCATCGTCTGTCATCTCGCCTCCGTATTAGCAGGTTGGACTCGGATACCCTGGTGAGACACCTGCACGCGTGCCTTACGGGCGATTCGCACCCACTGCGCGCGCCAGAGCATGGTTCGTATCTCAATGTCGTTCTAGCTGATCGGGAACTGGTCGGCGGGTTCGAGCCGCGTATCGGCGCTAATCACATAAGGACTGTAGCGGTACACGGGTATCCGCACGCGTCACACGCGGGTGCGCTCGATCTACTCAATACGCTGCCATTTGGATTTCGATGGAGCAACCGGGTGCTACCGCTCAGCCAGCGGACGGCCGGCCGCTTGATCCGACGTCACCAGCTTACATGGTACAAGAAGCGGAAGGGTGCCGCGGCATGGCTGCAGGACATCGCGGGAGGTGGCGGGGCGAGCCAGGCTCGTAACGCGACCACGCAAACTGACGCCGATCTCTTTCTGGATCATGACGCACGGCGCATGGCTCAGGATGCCGGCGAGGCAGCCGCTGAGAATGCGTCGGGTGGGGTCCGGTTCTGCTTCTACAATCAGGTAGTTGTGGTGACCGACCCGGACCCGCAAAGGGCGGATGCCGTGGCCGCGGAGATAGTCAAGACGCTTCACGATTCGGGCTATGCGGGCCGCGTCGAAAGTGTCAACGCACTCGAGGCGTTCCTCGGGACGCTCCCCGGTCACGGCTATCCCAACCTCCGGCGACCCGTGGTTAGCACGCGCAACGTGGCTGACTTGCTGCCGGTCACGAGCGTTTGGCCTGGGCTGGCGGCCAACCCCTCACCCTTGTTCCCGCCTGCCAGTCCCCCGTTGCTATGGGCGGCGACGGCAGGCGCCACGCCGTTCCGGGTCAACTTGCACGATTCGGACGTCGGCCACGCCCTTGTGCTCGGAAAGACCGGCTCTGGAAAGAGCACACTACTGGGAATCCTGGCCGCCCAGTTCCGCCGGTATGCGGACGCGCAGGTCTTCGTGTTTGATGTTGGGTACTCGATGTGGTTGCTGGCTCAAGCCCTCGGTGGTTCTCACTACGACCTGGCGGCCGGCCTGCCGGATGCGTTGCGATTCCAGCCGCTTGCCCGTGTCGACGAGCCTAGTGAACGGGCCTGGGCCGCAGAGTGGATCGAGACATTGGCCGCCCTGCAGGGAGTCACCGTCATGCCGCTCCATCGCCTCCGTATCGATCGTGCGTTGGCCCTAATCGCGGAGAATGCGCCAGCACACCGTACCCTGACAGAACTGTTGACCCAGCTTCAACACGCCGAGCTATCGGCCGCCTTGAGACCCTACACGTTTGCGGGTCTTTACGGGCAACTCCTCGATGCGTCGCACGATGACCTCGGTGTTAGCCAGTTCACCGTCTTCGAGCTCCGCCACCTGCTTTCGCTCGATGACAGAATCGCTATCCCGGTGCTCCTGTATCTCTTTCGCCGGATCGAGCAGCGGCTGGACGGCCGGCCCACTCTCATTGAAATCGATGAAGCGTGGATGGCGCTTCTCCACCCGAGGTTTGGACCACGGGTGACCCAGTGGTTGTTGACTCTGCGGAAGCAGAACGGCGCAGTGGTGCTCGCCACCCAAAGCCCTGCCCAACTAGCGCAATTGGCGGCGAGGCATGCGGTGATCGACTCCTGCCCGACCAAGTTCTACCTGCCAAACGCGAGATGCCGCCTCACCAAGTGCGGCGTCACTTTACCACGACCTGGGTCTCAACGACCGTGAGATTGCAACGGTGGCGACAGCCACACCGAAGCGCCACTACTACATGAAGACCCCGCGCGGTAGCCGTCTCTTCGAACTGGCATTGGGCCCTTTCGCCTTGGCGTTCCTGTCTGTGCCAGCCGGTCAGACAATGGAGGGTGTCAAGCGTCACGTCGAGGGTCTGATCGAGCGATACGGTCCCGCATGGCCACCGGAATGGCTCGCGCAGCAAGGCCTCAAGAATCTGCACGACGCTCTAGGCAAGAGGTGTGGCGGGCCCGAGGGCTCGCCCCAAATCACAGATCAGCAGTATCCAATCATTCACTAGGGAGCGTTCGACCATGACGCGCCACTGCATGTCCTTCGCCTTGGCAGCGCGAACAGTCCTTCCAAAGGTTCGACCCAGCGGCAATTCAGAATCGAGCGTTCGGCGGAACGCAAGGCTGATCTGTGCACGTCGTGATTGGTGGATGGTACCGCTGATGACCGTAATGGTGTGGACCTCACCGCTCGAGGCTCGCGCTCAAGTCGCCGTCTATGACCCAGCGAACTATGCGGAGAATGTACTGCACTACGTCAACCAAATGACGCAGATCAAGTATCAGATCGATCAAGTCAAGTATCAGCTACAGGCGCTCAGCAAACTGTCGTCCGCCCCATGGCGAAACGTCAGGGGTTCGCTCCAAGCGATCGGCGGAGTAATGGGTGCCGAGCACTCACTCGGCTACGCCGCGTCGGACGTAGGCTCGACATTCCACAGTTATTTTCCCGTGACTCAGCCGATCACCGACTGGCCGCAAACGGAGCGCAACCAAAGCCAGGCCGCTGTCGACGTGTTTGGCGCGGCTGTGCAGGCCACCGCGCAAGAGCAGGCTACGGTGAGCCCGGGGAGTGTGGCTCTGCAGCGAATGAAGCAGCTGAACGGTGCTGTAAACGGGCATGAGCAAGCGCTCGAACTTGAGAACGCGGCGGCCGTGTACTCCGCCGAAGAACTGATGTTGTTGCGCCAGGCGGCAATGGCCCAGACCAACATCCAGGCGGTCTACTTCGCTAACCGCATTAATGAAGAAGCTCAGCGAGATGCGGCCGCGCGAGCGGTGTTAAGTGTGCTTGCCACCCCGCAGACCGCACTGTCGAACGTGAGTTTGCGAGTGACGCCGTGACGCCTCGTGTGCGCACGCTCTGTACCCTCACGTGCGTCCTTGTGGTCAGTGCCGCTGTCACGGGGGTGGCCACAGCTCAGGGTGTCACTCTTGGGGGCCAATACTTGGACAGCTTGCGCAACGCCTATCAGTCGGCAGCCGGAGGTTGGCGTGCCCGCCTGGTCCCTCTGGCCCAGCGCACGTTCATGCTACTGGCGGCACTCGAGTTTTGTGTATCTGGACTGGTCTGGACCCTCAAGCGGGACAGTCTCGACGATCTGGCGGCCAAGTTTCTGCTCAAGTTTCTGCTCATTTCATTTCTGCTCACGCTGATCACGTCCTTCACCTTCTGGTTTCCCGCGATTCTCAACGGGTTCGCTTCTGCGGGTGAGGAGGTGGTCGGCGGCGGCACCATGAGCCCTGACGCGATCATCGCGGTCGGCGGATCACTCGCGTTCTCCATTCTGCAGGCGATTTCACTCACGGTGGTGGCCCGAGATATCCTGATCGGGGCGTTCGCACTGTTCTGCGCCATCGCGGTGGCTGCCGCCTACATCATCATCGCGATTCAAGTGCTTATCGTGATGATAGAGAGCTATGTGGTGGTCCTGGGCGGCGGCGTGCTGTTCCTCGGCTTTGCGGCGTCCCGGTGGACTGCCGGGTTTGCCGAACAGATCGTGGCGTATGCGTTCTGCCTTGGGGCAAGAATCTTCCTGTTGTACCTGTTTGTTGGCGTTGGCATGGATGTGACGCAGGGTTTTGTCCGCGTCATCGCTAGCAGTCAAATCTTTGCAGAACCCAGCCCTTTGCTGCAGGTGACAGGCGGTGCGCTGGCCTTCGCATATGTGGTGAGCCGCGTGCCTAGCGACGTAGCGAGACGCCTTACCGGCCACCACAACTTCGGGCTTGCGCACGCGCTCAGGGCCCTGGGATGAACCATACCGTCTGGTGTTCGCGATGACTGCGGACCTGCGAATGCTTACGGCCCGGCGCGAGTTCGCCAACTCGTTCGGTGACCTTGCGCGAGGGAAGCGCAATTGGCAGTTGGTCGCGCTGTGGTCACTTGCCCTACTCACAGTATGCGTCACTGCATTTATCCGCGTGGCGAGCTCAGTGCGGGTTATACCATACGTCGTAGAAGTCGATAAGCTGGGGCAAGTCATGACGGCAAAGGAGGCAGAGATCATGGCGACACCTGAACCTCGCCTGATTGCCTCCCAGCTCGCCGGATTCGTGCGAACCGTAAGGACCATACTCCCCGCGTCGCCGCCAAGGGTTCAGGCTGACCTGATGCGCCGGGCGTATGCATTTGTGGATCAAGGATCGGCGGCTGCCGTAATGCTTAACACGTATTTCGCGGACCCGTCTCACGATCCGCGGCTGCTGGGCCAGACCATGACGCGCCAGGTCGAGGTTACGGCCGTTTTGGCGGTGCCATCGTCATCAACCTGGAAACTTCGGTGGACGGAAACCGAGTTCCCCATGGTGGCAGGGGCGATGGCTCGTGTAACAGCCTGGGAGGGGTACGTAACAGTGCGCTTAAGAGTTCCCACGACGGTCGACGCCGTCCAGGACAACCCGCTTGGTGTGTTTATAACGTCGATTAACTGGACTCAGGTTACGGACAACGGAGGGGCTGGACAATGAGGCGACGCGTCGCCACGCATGTCTCTCAAGTCGAGCGACGGAGGAGGCCGATGAGGGTTGTCTGGACTTGGGCCGGCATAGCGATAGCCATTGGGTCGATAGCGACCAATGCTGAGGCGCAAGGCGATGGATCGGGAAGGCAAGGCTCGCTGAGCGCAAACGCCACAGCATGTGACACATCAGCAGCCGCCCGGCGTCCGGCAGCAGACTCCCTGTCGGTGAGCGCGCACGGGTTTGGTCGAGTGGCGTGCGACACTGTTGGTGGCACGGCACTGCACCAATCGGGTGCCTCAGATCCTGACGGTCATCCGCGTACTGATCCTGTGGTTGCCGCCGCCCGCGAGTATGCGAGGACTGGCGTGGCGCGCACGGTCGAGGAGGGCGCCTTTGAGACGTTTCCGTACGGTCATTCGCAGCCGACTGTGACATGCGCGCCGCTTCGGGCGTGCGTGATCGAACTTGAAGCGGGGGAGCGCATACTCAGCAAGATTGCCGGCGATACGCAGCGCTGGGAAATTCAGCTGGCTGTCGCTGGGGCGAACGGCCAAACGCCGCTGGTCGTAGTTAAGCCGCACGATTGCGGACTGACTACAAATCTCGTGCTTGCCACCACTACCGGGCGCATTTATGACCTGACGTTGGACAGTCCGCCGTGTCCTCGCTCCGGCCTCAACCCGCACGGTGCGTACGTCCGTCACGTGCGATTCTACTATCCCGATGCTCTCGTAGAGTCATGGGCTGCGCCGCCACCGGCAATAGTCACGCCGACGGCTGCGACGATCAGTGCGCTGAATTTCGCCTATAAGGTCAGTCACGACCGTCATGTCGCGTGGGTGCCGTTGGCGGTGTTTGACGATGGGGCGCACTGCTATATCAAACTGCCAACGAGCGCAGAGCACCGCGAAGCTCCGGTTCTCTTTGTGCTCTCTGATCATGGCACCAAGGTCCTGCTCAACTACAATCTCGTGGGTGATACCTACGTGACGGACCGGGTGTTCAGGTCGGCGATATTGATAACTGGCGAAGGACGCCAGGAACGGAGCGTTCGCCTCGACAACCTACGCTATGACATCAGTGATTCAGCCAATGCTTCTGGGGTCGGCGCGACCGCGGGCGAGTCGGCCGGGAACAGATGACGCGCGCGGAGAGGGGCACCGATGGCCTCGCAGAGCGAGTGACGGCAGCAGACGCGATTGAACTGACGGGAGAGAGCACGGACTCCCCGGACTCGCGTCTGGCGGGACGTCCTGTCGATGCCCCTGGACGTTCACAATCAGATCCACTTTGGCCACCGTTGCCGCTAGCGAAGCGTCTTAACCGCAACGCTCTCACGGTCGCTGCTGCGCTGGCCGGAATCACGGTGCTCACAGTCGTGGTCGTGACGAGGCCGACGCATGTGCCCCCAAATGCTGCGAATGGGGTTGCAGGCACAGCGGAGCCGGGATTGCCAGTGCCGGCTCGTCCTGCCTTTTTGGACCAGCCGCCCCGAGAGTCACTCAGTGGTTTGCGAAACAGGGCAACGGGCGGCAGCGATGGGTCGGTCGACACTACTTTGAATCCGCGCCACGGATATGCGGATGGTGCTCCCGCTGGATTGCCCGTTCCTCCTCCGCTGCCCGAGGACGCGCAGCCCGGGGCGTCTGGGTACGCCGGTGATAGGGACGGCTCGGCGGGTGCGACAGAGTATGCATCAGTGACGACGATGCGCCCCCCGACTGGGAAGGGGCCATCGGCGCGTAGTCAAGCGTACCAGATGGCACTCGTCCGTTCCGTCCTGGTCCTGGATCGTCAGAACGGTGCCTCGTCCTTCATGGCAACTACGGCTGGTGTTGGCAGTGCTGTCGCGGCGACGAATGCCGGCCCTGAATCGCCTCCACACGAGGGCAGCGCTGGTAATGACGGCCCAAATCAGGCCCCGAGTTCTTTTGGAACAAAGAGCGCTCCGGATGCGTTGGAAGCCGGTTCTCCGGTCAGCGGCGCCTCGGCACCCGAGGGTGCGCGGCAGCGGCCCGAATCGCCAGCAGGCTTTACGGTGTCGGCGGACAGTTCTGGCTCGGTGTTCGCGGTGCGTGCTGGAACCGTGATTCCCGGGCTTCTAGTGACTGGGATCAACTCTGACTTACCAGGCGAGATCTTAGGCCAGACGAGCCGCGACGTCTTCGACTCGCGAACGGAAAGGATTCTGCTCATTCCGAAGGGCTCACGGCTGATTGGCTCGTACGACAACCGCTCCACGAATACGGGGCGGCTGATCGTTGCATGGGCGCGCCTGATCCTTCCAGACGGACGAAGCCTCCCGCTCCCGCATCTGGCTGCGGTGGATGAGCGCGGACAGGTCGGTCTACATGACGAGGTGAACCACCACTACGGTCGTATTTATGGCGCGGCGCTGCTGACGTCCGTCATATCCGCAGGAGTCCAGTTGTCCCAGCCTCAGCAGTCCACATTGTACGCCGCACCGTCGTCGCGCCAGATCGCTGCGGGCGCACTAGGTCAGAACCTCGGTGACGTTGCCCTGGAGAGTGCGAAGCGCGGTCTCGACACTCCGCCGACGATCACCATCCGGCCGGGCCAGCCGTTCAACGTATTCGTGGCAGACGACATCATGTTCGATGGCGCTTACGTCGCGCAATCACTGTTGATGGGACGGTGAGGACGTTCCATGAGGCCTGGGTCAAGACTCGTTGCTGCACGCACCAGTAGCTGGAACGCATTTTGGATCGTGGTGCTCATTGACGTACTATGGGGCATGGGGCTGTCGACGCAGTTCGTCGCGGTTCGCCTCGGTTATCACCACCACTTGGGCACCCCATTGCTTCTTAGGCCGATTGTGGCCAAGGGGTGGTTGGACGCAGCCGCAGTTGCTTGCACCGGGTTTGCCCTCGCCTGTTTGTGCACGCGGCGCTGGCGCGCTGGCGGTCTCTCGTGGGGTGCACTTGCTCTGAGCGCAATCGTGCTCCGCAGCGGGCCAGTGTATTCCCCTTTGCGGATCTTTGTCTGGTACGGGGCGTACCGGCGAATACCAGGATACACACACCTCTTCACAACGGCGTGGGTCATTTTGGCTGCATCGTCGATTGCGCTTGTCGTCGCTAGTTGGCGGCTGATGGAGCAGGGTCGTAGGGCGGTCGTGCCTACTGACGAGCCGAACCTGCGTCGCGAGCGGAAACCGGCGACGACCGAGCGCACATTCGCGGCGAGATCACACAGTCCGTCGGGGGCGACAACAAGATTACGGACCGCCGGACGGCGTCGCGTCCCTGTGCCCTGAAATTCCAAGGTTCATTCTCGCGGGCGACGACGAAATGAAGCAGGAACTGGCAAAGCCGGGTGATTGTGAAGGCAGGCGTAGGGCTTGGCGGTGGCCAGGGAGCGCGTGGCTCCCAGGAGGACTGGCTTGCCTGTGGGCGCTATATATGGCGCCGCTTCGACTCAACCTCAGTTCGAGCATCCCCGTCGGCTGGTACATGGCACGAGAAGTCGGCTTGGAGTGGCCCGTTGGTCGTGGCACGCTCGTCACGGCATGCCTGCCCGCCGCCATTGCCTCATGGGGCCGGGCGCGTGGTTATCTCCATCGCGGCAGCTGTACCGACGGTACAGCACCGGTCGGAAAGTCGATATTCGCCGTTGCGGGAGACACCGTGACAGTTCGCACAAGCGGACTCTCGCTTAACGGCGAAGCCACACCAGGTACAACGGCGCTGGCGCAAGATTCAGAAGGGCGGCCGTTGGGGCGCGTACCTGACGGACGATATGCGGTTCGCCCGGGAGAGGTATGGCTGCTCTCTACCTACTCGCCACGCAGTTGGGACTCACGGTACATTGGCCCAGTGCCCGTTTCCACGATCGTGTCGACCCTACGGCCACTATGGATTTTCGCGGCCCAGGCCCGATAGGATTGGCTGAATCTCTGTAGGAGCCTGCCCGGCCTTCGCACGCAACGCTTTTCCCGCCGCCCCTGTCAGACGAAGTGACAGGCAGCCCAACAGATAGCCCCAACCGAGAGGCTGGGTGGACGAAGGCGAGTTAATCGATCGGGTAGTGGCTGGTGATGCCGCGGCCGAACGGGCGCTGTATGATGCCCATGTCGACCGTGTCTACCGGCTCGCCTACCGGTTGGCCGGAGACGATGATCTCGCCCGCGATATCACCCAGGACACGTTCATTCGCGCCTTCGACCGCATCGCCACGTTCCGGCGCCAATCGGCGCTCTCGACCTGGATCCACAGCATCGGAGTCTCGGTCGCGCTCAACCGCGTGCGCTCGGTCAATCGCCGTCAATCGCGGGAAGCGCCGCTCGATGGCGTCGCGGAGCCGAGTATCTCAGTGCGGCTGGCGGAGCCAGATCTCAAGGTTCGTCTGGCCCAATCGATCGATGCACTCCCTCCCGGTTATCGGACGGTATTCGTGATGCACGACGTCGAAGGGTTCACCCACGAGGAAATCGGCGACGCGCTCGGGATTGATTCTGGTACGTCCAAAGCGCAGCTCTTCCGCGCCCGCGCCAAGCTCCGCACGGCGCTCGCCGATTTCGCAGGAGAATGGCTGTCATGATGTTCGACGACGCGGAGAACGAACCCCTCGATCCGTCGCTGCTGGAGGTGGCGCGCGAATACAATGCGCCGCCACCGGCAGTGCCGCGTGATGCGATGTGGGAGGCTATCCAATCCGCTCGCGCGAAAACACGCGCTGAGCCCCCAGTCCGACTGGTGTCGCCTGCTCCTCGTGTTCTGTCGCATCGTGCCTGGCGGTGGCGCTCCGCATGGCCCGCGGCGATCGCCGCCGGATTGGTGCTTGCATCCGGAATCGCAATCGGCCGTTGGACCGGAACGCGGGCCGATCGCCCCATTGCTGCTGCAGTATCGAAGCCAACGCGTCCCGAGCAGATCGTTGCCACTGGCGACCGCATCGCGTACCAGGTCGCAGTGGCGCACGACCTCACGCAGGCCGAGGCATTGCTCACGACGTATCGCACCGAGGGGCGGTCGGCAAATGGCCAGACTGGCGCGACCGAGGTCGCGGGGTGGGCGCGGGATATTCTGTCAAATACGCGCCTACTGCTCGACTCGCCTGCCGGCGCCGACCCCAAACAACGGCGCCTGCTCGAAGACCTGGAACTCGTCCTGGTACAGCTGGTGGAACTGGCACCCGATCCGTCCGGTGCCGAACGCCAGATGATCGACAGCACACTTGAACACGACCACGTCATGAGCCGGATCCGCTACGCGGTCCCCGCGGGCGCTGCCGGTATCTAGTCGGGCATTCGGAGGAATATTCTCATGCGATCGACCGCACTGACATCCGTGCTGATGATGACAATCGCCCTGACCCCTGCTGGCAAAGCGGCCCGATCCGTCGGCCGCCAACTCGGCGACGCGGGTAGTTGGGTAGGGCGCACCATTGGCGATCTCGCCTCTGTGCGGGCGACGGGGTGGACGCTGGCCACCTGGGGCGCTTCCCAGGCCCCGGCGCAACCCGCGCACGTGGTGGCCCCCGCTCCCTGGGCAAATGATGACCCGGCCGACTCGCTCTATCGCGCCGCCCGGGCCGCGCTCTCCGATGGTGATTACAAGCGCGCCGCGGGGCTATTCGGGCAAATCGGTGAGACCTATCCCAAGTCTGCGTACGTCCGGGTCGCCTTGTATTACCAGGCGTTCGCGCTCTATCGGAGTGGCGATGGCTCAGACCTGCACAATGCGCTGGGTGCCTTGCGCCAGCTCTCCGTCAATTATCCCGCGGACGGCGCCCATGGCGATGCGGCCACACTCCGCACCCGGATCTGTACGGCTCTGGCACGCCAGGGTGACGCGTCGTGCGCGGAGCGTATCGTCAAACAGGCAGAATCTGCTGCTGCGCCATGTCCGAGCGATGATGACGACAATGATGTCCGGATCGCCGCGCTCAATGGCCTCCTTCAGATGGACGCCGACCGGGCGCTGCCAATTCTGCGAAAGGTGCTCGCTCGGCGTGAAAGCTGCTCGGTAGGGCTGCGGCGCAAAGCGCTGTTCCTGGTGTCTCAGAAGGAAAGCCCGGAGAGTGCCGACATCCTGCTGTCGGTGGCCCGAGGCGACCCGGATCCGGAACTCCGCAAGCAGGCGGTATTCTGGTTGTCGCAGGTTCAGGATCCTCGCGTGGTCACGCATTCTCGATAGCATCGCGATGCACCCGGGGGATGAGGAGGTCCGCGAGCGCGCGCTGTTCTCCTTGTCGCAGCAGTCGGATCGCCACCGCATTGACGCATTGCGCCAAGCCGGCGAGTCGGAGGACATGCCGATCGAGTTGCGTGAAAAGGCGATCTTCTGGCTTGGTCAGGCGGAGGCGAATCGGGCGCGAAGTACCTCAAGGATCTATTTGCGCGCACCAAGAGCGAGCCGTTGCAGGAGAAGATACTGTTTGGGGTATCGCAGCATGAGGGAGAGGGTGACTGGCTGCTCGGTGTCGGTGCCGACGGCAACATCGCGATGGAGATTCGAAAGAAGGCGGTGTTTTGGGCCAGCCAGGGGGATGTCGGTATAGGCCGGTTCGTCACGCTCTATGATCGCACTCCCGACCATGACCTTCGAGAGCAGGTGATCTTCTCGATCTCGCAGCGCAGCGATACGGGCGCCGTGAACGCGCTCATGCACATCGCCAAGACCGACAAGGACCAGGAACTCCGCAAGAAGGCGGTCTTCTGGCTCGGACAGTCCTCGGATCCACGCGCGGCCAAGTTCCTCGAGGAGTTGATCGGACAATGAACACCTACTCCGTCGTGACCCGAGGCGCCTGTATCGCGGCGCTCTGTGTGGCAGCGAGCACGCTGTCGGCTCAGAGTATGCTGGAGAGCCGCGTCGCGGCAGCAGCCGACGGTGAAGTGCGTATGAGTTTCGCAGTCGCGACCTGATATCTGCGGGGAAGGGAACTCCATCATGACGGGTAGCCATGACCACACGATGTGGAGTTCTTCCTCGCGGTCCGACGACATCGAGTGGGACCAGGATTGCGAGCACGGGCCAGTGCGTCTGGTCATGAAGGTTCGCGACCACACCCCGTTTGCGCTTCACGCCTATGTCGGTGGTCGCTGGCGCACGCCAAGAGACGACATGCACGTCACCGACCTCGGTACCGTTTCGGCGAGCGAGGCCGCGAAGTATCTCCTCGGACTGGCGCACCGCCTCCCGTCATCGCCGGGCAGCGACGCGATCTTTCCCGCGACGCTTGCTGATAGCGCTACTGTCTGGCCCTCACTGGCCGTCGATTGCCCGGGATTCGAGCAGCCCGGAGAAAACGCGCAAACAGGCCGTGTTCTGGATGGGCCAGGCCGCGGGGAACGCGACTGCCAGCCTCGACTCGTTGGCACGCGATCAGCGAGTGGACGAACCCGTCCGCGAACAGGCGGTATTTGCCTTGTCACAGCGCCCGCGCGATGAAGGGGTTCCGGCCCTCATTCAGATCGCCAAATCGAATTCGGATCCGGCGCTTCGGAAGAAGGCGCTGTTCTGGCTCGGAGAATCCGGCGACCCGCGCGCGATCGATGTCTTCGAGGAGATTCTGACGAAGTAGTGTCGGCGCAAGACGCGCCGAAGCGAAGCAAGCAAAAGGATGGAGGCCCCCGTTTCGTCAGAATCGGCGGCGAATACAAAGGACTTGGGGTTCCTGCCCAATGTTCGTCTTGACCCGCCTGATTGAACGCTGGCAAAGATGCCACTGCACCGTGCAGGCATCGGATCGACAGCTTGAGCGTGCGCGCGTCCATATCGATGACCGTCTCAACGATGCAAACGGGCGTTAAGCGGGCGACATGCAAGTTGGGACGCGTGGGCAGACGCCGGGGAAGGCAATTTATGCGGTGAATGGGCCGCCCAGCTATTCATGGCGTTGCGCTAGCCGTCGGCGTGCGCTCAATTCCCGAGGTCGACGATGCGCGCGCTGTTCGACACCTCGTCGCGGTATCGCAATGCTCATCTCGGCCAAGTTGCAGTGTGGAACAATACTCCGGGGCACTATGCCGCCACGCGAGTTGAAGCCGCGAACTATCGCGGCCACGGCGACGCCCTTGACGAACTGGCCTTCACCTACGCGATCCAGCCGAATAGGCCATCATCTTTTGTGGGCTTGATCATTTGACCGAGTAACCGGCCAAATTTATCTGATCTACGTCCCCGTACGGCGTGCCCGGGGGAATACGTAGTCACTATGAGCTGAGCGCTACCGGCAAAACGATTGTGACTACGAGAACCAAAGTGTTACTCGGGATGTTGGCACCGTCGAGTGGACGAGACTAACGTTGCCACGCAGCCGTGGTTGCCTCGACTGCCGAGCAGTAGTCTTCCGCTAGGGACGGCGATGCCGGGGTTCTTTCGGGTAGGGTCTGGTAATACTCACGCCAGCCAAGCTACTTTCGTGACAGGCCCGCAAATACTCTGACGCTGCAACTCCCTGACGTCAAAGCGGAAGTCGCCTCTCCACCAGGGTTCTGTCTGGCAATTCGAGGCAAGCGCGTGGCAGATCGGCTTGACGGAGCCGCACCCCGGTGTGGTCATCGAGCGCCCATACGGCGGCTTGCCCGTTCGCGCGGTGCTCTGCTCCCACAAGGATCCCACCGGTGCAGAGGCTCGTACCGCCGTGATGATTCCGGTCGCGGTGTTGACCCCGGGTACGCGATTCTACTTCGGTCATATCAGAGGCTTCGGTCCGGAGCTGTTTACTCGGGGACCGCTATGTCGGCGTGCTTACTGCGGAAGAGCTAAAGAGCGTTTTGGACGAGTTCGAAAGGCTGCACTTGATTGGCGATCTATAGGGGCTCTTAATGGCTTCTGAAGTGAGAGTGGGCGAGTTGCGGCGAGTCGGTCCCTTGCCATTCATTGGCCTTGTCGTGTTCGCGAGAACCGCCATGGGCGAGCAGCAGGAAGACGTGCGTCTGTTGCCGGTATATCACGAGCAGCCATTGCTGCCTCTGGCCACAGCGCGCGACCTCATAATTCCCGCAGACCTTACCTCCCTTAAGAAGCCCCTGCTTGTGGCAGCATGGAATGGTCGGCGCATTCCATTAGGAGTTCTTAGCGAGCCGATTGGGACGGTTGATCCTATAGCCGTCGATGCGGCGCGCGCGGGGAGATGGTCGGAATTGCGCCAGCTACGCAACGGCAGTTCGGAATCATGACCGTAGGAGCAAAGTTCCCCATCCGAGAAGGAGCGCGCGAGTTTCAGCGTGACGAGCTACAGACGTGGGATTGGATTGAAGGCACCATTCGGTCTCAGGTCATTTCGACGTGGAAGCCATTCACGTCGGAAAACGGAAACCTTGCCCCGACGGAGAGTCAAGTCGGTGCTGTCGGAAAGCCGACGGTAACGATTCAAGCGACATGGCACTATTACGCGTCGAATGAACTAGTCGCCGATACAAGCAGATACCCGGCCGATGATCCGCAGCTCACCAAGCTGCCCCAAGCCGCGTAGTGGTACCGTGGATAAGACCCAACAACCCGGTATCGAGATTCGAGGGTTTTTCGTTGATAGGCTAGAGTTCACTGATATCGACGAAAATCAGGGCGGCCGACCTGCTCGACTGGCGTTTGAACTTCAGTCCTTGGGTTCCATTGCGCCCGACGGTTCGGCACTTGAAGTCACACTGTCACTCAAGGTGCGACCCGAGGCCGGCCCCTCCCCGTTTGCTGTCAACGTCAAAATGACGGGACGATTCGGACTCGTTGCCGGCAATGAAAACATGGACTTGGTGCAGTTTTCGCACGTCAACGCGCCGGCGTTGCTATTCCCGTTCCTACGTGATGTCGTTGCGAACGTCACTCTGCGCTCAAGAAACGGCGTTGTTATGATGCCTCCAGTCAACGTGGCCGCACTCGCCACGACACCCACAGAAGTCGCTCGGCTGAACGCGATTAATAAGTAGTCGGGAGCCAGGGCGCGCAGGCCCAACTGTGAGGCCAATGGCTCGCTGAACGAGCACGCCACACCTCGTGTCCTAAACGGCTTTCCAGAAACGGTACATGTACCGTGATCTCGCTCAATTGACCGGACGTGCGACGCGTGCTCGGGGTCGCTACTCCGAGTGACGCCCGGCCGCCGGGCAGCCGCAGGGCGAGCGAGCTAGTCAGTGGTGCGGCGAACCGGTCCTCACAGCGGGCAACGTCCGCAAAGCGCTGCGGACGGTACGTGTGATCGAGATATGGCCAAGGGCGCCGCCGGTGGCCGCACGGTACTCATTCTGGACCTCGGCCTTTCGATCGTTTCACCGGCGGGGATCCCGTACCTACCATCCCGTGACGGGCGATACCGCCAAAGGTGACTATGAAATTGTCCCGAGTGGAGCGCTGGATCCTCGCTAACCAATATCGCATTCTCGAGGCCCTTTACCCGAAGGACGCGAAGACTCTCGGCAAGAACCGAGAGGCGATTGAGTGTGGGTACGAGGCCCATTACGACGAGATCGCTTCGTCGATCTACGGCGACGATGCTGTGGTATCAGAGGACGACTCGCACGAGGTCATCGAAATCCTTCAAATGTTCAGAAGCCTGAAATTAGCTCCGGATAAGGGAGCAGCTGACGAGCGGTCTATCACGTTTGATGGATTCGATGGGAATGCTGAAATCGGACAGATGGCGTATGCCAAGTATTTTTGCGGCCTTGATGGAGGCCGCTTTTCAGATATCGGTAGCGGAAGTGACGACTTCGACAGTCACGGTCCGAGCCTCGATACCTACAGACGGCAACTCGACGAGTGGCGCCTTAGCGCGGATAAGAACCATTTGTCGAAGGACGAGGTTGAGCGCATTGCCAAGGCCGCAATTCACCCCAACTACCGCTAGATGCCTCGAGGAATGCGGCGATTCCACTTCCGCTCGGCGAGGTCCTCAAGACACCCGCGTGAATGCGCCCGGTCGGCTCCTGTTGTTGGTGCTTGCCCTTGCAGTTGCTAGCCGACAAACCGCTGCCCAGGCGCTCCATCAGTGGGAGCTGCTTGGCGGCGTCCAGGCTGCGGACACCAGCGACTCCATATGGGCTGCAAGATCCCTTCGGAAGGTAGGTCCGCCACGCACGCATATCTGGATGCGACACCTGCTTACGACGGCGGCCGGATCCGCAGACATCATATTCGAGTTCGCCATAGACTGCTCGGAAGGCACGGTCGCACTTGAGACGAAACGGGGGGAAATGACCCCGGCGTCGAAAACGGGTGTCGAGCCATTTTCGGGACAAATGCCGGTAACGCCGGAGGAGGGGCGACCAAGCGAGCCCGTCCCCGGTTCCATAGAGGCGGTTGCATTCCGCACGGGATGCGCTTGGCTAAAGGACGCGATAAGCGCACAGCGAGGCCCGCAGGCCCGCGGCATGCCGACGACGGACGAGACGTGGTATCCCGTCCGAGACGCCGAGAACCCGTACGACACGATTTACGTTGACTCCGCCGGGGCACGTCGTGTGGCGCGACAGCCCGCGTTGATCTCAATGTGGACGCGCACGAGCGCTCACAGTGGCGACTCGCTAGTGATCGATGGTCACCGAGCCGCCTACGTCATGGCAGAGGATCACGTCCAGTGCGGAGACCTTAAGGTTATGAGACTGGCGACAGTTCAGTTTCTCGCGTTTGATCCTAAAAATGTGCTCCTTGGCGCCGCCGATACCCCCATGCACCGCTCCACCCGGTCGCTCAAGGAACGCGGGAATGGGCCATCGCCGTCGTCGGATGTGTGCATGTACTGCACAAGCAACGGATGCAGTGACGAAACTCGCAGTGCCGCGCCCGTTAGGTCGTGACGGCTCGCTCAAGGCCTGATTGTGACCGCGATGCCGCACCGCGAGCGAAGGGTCTACGACGATCTCTTGGATAGCGCGCTTGAAGCGTATAAGGGAAGCATCTCACGTAACGAGATACTCTCGATTGGAGATGAGGCGGTAGCGGCGCTCCGTCAAGGATCGCATCTCAGGGTGACTGAGTTGCTGCTCTGCAGCGAGGTCAACCGGGTCATTTTGCGCCGACTGCGCTTGCCGAGTTACCGCAAGTGGCGTCAACAAAATGTGGTGACCAGTGAAGCCCAGGCGACCATCCTCGACGCCGACGGGCGGCCGACAGGGTCGGGGCACCTGCGCCGGGCCATCATCACCACGGCGATCGGGGTCGGACAAGAATTACTCTGCGAGCTCAATAAGAATCCCGCCTTGCTCTATCGTCTGTCTCCGCGACGGTTTGAGCAACTCGTTGCGGACCTGCTGGACCGGGACGGCTTCGAAGTGGAGGTGACGCCGGCGACGCGGAGATGGCGGGAAGGACATAGTCGCTAGTCTTAGCACCGCGGCTGCCACATTCATCGTATTCGTCGAATGCAAGCGGTATGGCGCCAACAGACGGGTTGGCGTTAGTCTAGCGCGGGAATTGTTGGGTGTCGTGCACGCGGGCCGTGCAACGTCTGGCCTCTTGGTCACCACATCATTGTTTTCGGCGGATGCCCGCCGGGTGCGGGAGGCGGAGCCACACCGACTCGATCTAAAGGCATACGACGATGTGGTTCAATGGCTACGTGATGTAGGCCAACGGGGTTGGCGACACGCGCCGGACGACCACCCTTAGCATCTCGCGCGGAACCGATTCTCAGAGTGGCCGTGACGCCGTTGGTGGCTGACACACTCCTCTCTCGCCCATTACCGGGCGGTGTCGCTCTATCTCCGGTTAACACTTCCGCCAGCTGCTTCGGACGAGGAAGCAAGGCCGTCGTAGATGCTGTCCGCGAGCCAAGCAGCGTGGTGGTCGCGGATAGTGCCCCCGCCGACCCGGAAGCGAGCGACGTACGCTGCGTTTGCGATCCGGAGTATGTCGCCCGATTGGGTGGCGGCGAAGGCGCCCCGGGCAAACACGACGAGCCCCATCAGCCATGCGTAGCCCGGCCGCCGTACACTCCGATCAAGGTCCCAAACGACATCACGAAGCCGATCGCCCAGTGACTCTACGGCTCCGTCGAAATCCTCGTACGTGGGGGCGTCAACGAAGTCGGTGACGTCTACGACGACGGCGCCGGGGGCGTTGTAGGCTTCGAGCTGCTCCAGGGCTTTGGGCAGATGGTCCGCATGGAGACCCCGCCAGCTGCCGGGACGTTTGACCTCAACTCCGTACAGCGCTGATCCATCCTCGACCAGGTAGTCGGGATTCGGGGTCGCGCCCTTCCGCGGCGTCTTCGGGACTTCCGGCCTGAGACCGGCCCGGTGGAGGACCGTGCCGAACCATAGAGAACTCTGATATTGGTATGGCTGGCGGTCCTTTTCATCCTCCGCCACGCTACCTCTCATCGCCAGAGCGTAGTCACCCAGATCTCGTTTCGTGAGTGCCTGTGGCATGTAGCGGGCGATCTCGATGAAGTCGAGTGCAGCCCGGAACCCGTGCACGACGGTTCCATCCTTGAGGGCGTCTGGAGGTAGGCTCCTTGCTCGAGCGCAGTTGCGGAGAAGTGCGGACGCTTGATCGAGGCGATGCGACCTTGGCAGCGAGACTCCTCGGTCGCCCATGATAGCAACCGCGCGGTCTAGGTCATCAGCGAGACGAGCCCAGTTGTCGGGTTGCAGTTCGGGGCCTGGCAGCGGGACTATCATGGCTGTGTCGCGCGTCCGGCCGCAGCGCCGACGACCAACTCTACACATTGGCCTGTCACCAGATTGAGACAGACCAGCCTATCAGCGGGCTTTGCATGTTGGGAAGCTCGCGCCGTATAGTCAAAATCAAACTCATGCCAGACGGTCGCGAGTGCCAGGTCCGCAATGTGATCGCCAATGTCGATTGACCTAAAATCCGCGTGCTGGTGCTCTGCGTAACCCATCGGTACGCTAGGTAACCGGGACGCCGATGTCAGCATTCTGTATTCCAACCGATAAGTGTATCCGGCCGTTCGCGCGAGGCTTTCGATATTCGCATTTGCGTTAGAATTGAGACGCCGCTCTGAGGCTGGTATTAGTCGGAGTTACATCAACGTCTATGTCGAGCCGGACAAACCGCGTGGTGGTGCGATTTACGTCAGAGGAACTCGTAACTGTGCGGGCGCGCGCCAAGGCATCGCACGTACCTCTGGCGGCATATCTTCGTGGCGCCTCCCTCAATCGTGTGCCACGAGCGAAACGCGCCGACATTATTGCCGACCTAATTTCCACGCTTAACCAAATTGGTCTCGCGCTTAGCGTGGTCCCTGGCGAAGGCAGTCAAGTTGCTCTGCGCGAGCTCCGTGCCGTATTGCGGCTCGCCAGCGGCCGCTTGCGTCGAACACTTTCTATGTCGGACTCGCTTAAGCCAGATTTGTTAGAATGACCGACTGGTGTCCCGTCGCCAAGCCACCTTGACGTGATCGCAAAGACGACATCGTCACCGCGCTTCATTCCGTTAGCCGCCTATCTGGCCGCCGGTACTGATGGGCGTCAGCCCGAGCGCGTTGAATGGATCGCAGGGCGTCGTCTCACGATTGTCGATTTGACTGTCGCGCCGGTCATTATGGAAGCAACCGCATACCAAAGCGTGCGCGTCGAGCGACCCTGCTACCATGTCATGGTCTCGTTCGATCTCCGCGACCGGCCAACCCGTTCCCAAATGGAGGAAGTGGCCGATCGCCTCCTTGCCGGGCTTGGCTTGGCCGAGCACCAGGCACTCCTCGTCGCACACAACGACCGCCCGTGCGCACACGTCCACCTCATGGTCAATCGCGTGCATCCGACGACTGGTGTCGCGTGGGAGCGGTGGAAGGATCGCCATGTTATTGAGGCAACACTGCGGGACGCGGAGCGCGATTTCGGAATGCGGGCGGTGCCCGGCCGCCTGTCGCCGGCGCTCGACCGGGCACAGACTCTACCCGCTTCACGTGCGCCGGACCTCACTTGGGGGGAGCGGCGGCTCGCCGGCCGAACCGGTCGCGTTCCGCTCTTGGATAGGGCCCGTGGTGCCCTCGCTGAGTGTCGTGAGGCCCGATACTGGCGCGAACTCGAAGCAGTGCTCGCGGCACGCGGCCTTACCATCTCACCCACCTCGAAAGGCATTGTGATTAGCGATGGCCGCACTCGCGTCAAGGCGTCGCGTGTCGCTCCAGATCTCGGCTTTCCCCGTCTCGAGGCCAGACTCGGTGAAAGACTTCCCGAGGCTTCCGCCCCAACCGCTGCAGATCGGATCGGTGTCTTAGTCCGTCTGTTGGCCAATGATGGAGTCATCGAACGTGCCGCGCGAGACACCGCAGTCGCTCTCCAGCGGGCGCGTGCCGAGCTAACCGCAGTGGAGGTAAGTGGCAAGCAGACGCGTGTTCTCTTGAATCAGTTGATCCGCGAGTTCGACAAAGTTTACGCAGTCCCGGACGCCGCTCGGCTTGCGTTTGCCGCGTTCGACCGAGTCGAAGGCACGACAGGCGCGTGCCGTCTGCTGGCCGATTCCCCCGAGCATTTCGGTGCATTTCGAGCCGCAGTCACCCGACACGCCAATCCGAGCCATGCGCAGCGTGGTCCTATTAAGGCTCGCGAAGCCCCGCTGCCCATCTCGCGGCTAGCCAGACAAGCCACGCAGGCGGCTGAACGGTCTGCTGCTTTGGTCTCCGAGGGACAGGCTCGCGCCAACGTAGAATCGGCCTCTGCGGCGGCGCGCATCGCGCGCGAAACTCTCGAACGGCACCGCGCCAACCATCCCGATCCAGGGAAGGTCAGGGAGCAGTTAGGCCTCGAAGCCAATCGGTTGAACCCTGCGAATATGCAGTTGCTCCAGCGCACGCTTTCTTCAGCAGAAATGGCCGAAGTCCGTTCGACCGCTGCTGCCGCCCTTGAGCGCCCCAACCCCCACGATCGCGCTCTCGGTTAGATCGGCCAGGTCTGCGAATTAGGACACCAACTCGGTCCCCGGAGCTGTCTGCCGGCGGTGACGCACCGAATCGACCGGTTACAAGACGCCGCTTCGCAACGGCCGCTGCCTCCGCAATAGTTAGACAGCAAGGAGGCAGCCGTGGCAATCGTCGAGCAGATGGTCGTGAGCAGTGCTCGCGCCGTGTTCCGCCCCTTCCGCAGAGTGCTGATTACGGCGTTCGGTGGGCTCATGCTCTGGCTAGTGCTTAGCAAGATCATCATTCGGACGATCAACACGCACCCCAGTGAGCGATTTGTCGTCGCGTTTAATATCACTGGCTACATTGTCATCGGAACCGCCGTTCTCTACGTCGGCGTCATCTCCCCGTTGCTTGCGATCTCGGCTCCCTGGCGTGCACGCAGGAGAGCGAGACGGAGCGAGAGCAACCCGGATGCTCTGGGCTCCGCACGGTTGGGATCAACCTCACGCCTTCGGCGCGACACAGGCGTGATTGTCGGTCGTGATGGGGACGGCCTCCTTCGCCTGACCGGCGAGGGGCATCTGCTCACGATAGCGCCCACTGGGTCTGGAAAGGGCGTGAGCTCAGTTATCCCCAACCTCCTTACGTATCCAGGTTCAGTTCTGGTAACGGATCCGAAAGGCGAGAACGTCGCGGTCACTGCGCGCGCGCGCCGGATGCTTGGCCAGCGGGTCCATGTTCTCGACCCGTTCGGGATCGCGGGCGGAGTGGACAGCTTTAATCCGCTCGATATGATCGACACAAGCTCGGTCGATGCATATGACGAAGCCACACTCCTCGCAGACATGCTGGTTGTGCCTGACGGAACATCGAGTGAGGATGCCGCCCACTGGACGGAGGAAGCGCGTGCGCTCCTGACTGGCCTTCTCCTCTATGTCGCGGCCCACGAGCCCCCGGTAGCCCGGACACTTACCCGGGTGCGTCAGCTGCTGACAGCGGAGCAAAGTGTATTTATCGCGACCCTGAACGATATGCAGCGCAGTGACCGGGCTAATGGTCTTATCGCTGAAGCAGGCAATCAATTGCTTCAGAAGGCCGAGAAGGAACAGAGTGGCGTGGTCTCGACCGCGCGACGTCACACGCACTTCCTAAGCAGTCCGCGGATGACAGCGGTATTGTCGACGTCATCAGTATCGTTTGGCGGTTTGAAGCGAGAGCCGGCGACCGTCTATCTGGTCCTGCCGCCGTATCATCTTCGATACATACCGTCGGTGGCTCCGTCTCATGATTGGGTGCGCGCTCGACGCCATGGTCCGGGCCCCAAACGTCGGAGACAACCGTGTGTTGCTTCTCTTTGACGAGTTTTCCAATCTCGGCCGCATGCAGCCGATCATTCGGCACATGACGATTCTGCGAGGCTACAACGCCCGCATGTGGCTCCTGACCCAGGATCTTCCACAGCTTCAGAGCCGCTACCCTCACGACTGGGAAACCCTGATCGCTTCAGCCGACGTGGTTCAAGTGTTCGGTGTCAATGACCTTCGCACGGCGGAATATTTCTCGAGACTCTCCGGCGACACTACCGTCCGCCTTACCAGCAGCCAGTCATCGCAAGGCACAAGTCGTGTCCCAGGGGCAACGTTCGCCTCGACTCAGGAGCGATTTGGCACCATGACTACGGATCGCGGACGACCGCTGCTGCTTCCTGACGAGGTGCGCAGGCTGGATCCGGCCCGAGCGCTTCTATTCCTCAAGGCAGACAGGCCACTAATCGTCGACAGGGTGAACTATCTCAGCGATCCGCACCTGACCCTGTCCGCCGACGTGAACCCGCTCCACGTCAGCATCGCCTCGAGCCTACCGCCTGACGACTTTGATCATCGCGAGGAAGGCTGTGGGCCTTAGAGCTGACTGGATTGGTGGGGCAGCCGCTGCTGCCCACGCTGGACGAGATGATGCGATTGCCGCGCACCACGCAGCGCGTCGATCACTTCTACGTCGAACGATGGACGGCCGTCGCGTCATGGACCGGCGTGCGCTGGTAAACCGCGGCATCCGTCAGCTCAGCTTCGGGCACGCCCGGCCACGACCGCTGATTCGGGCCCGAGCCATTGACCCCGCACACAATGTAGCGGTCAGATGATGTGTGTGCGTTGGCCATACTCAATACGTCCTTCAGTAGGTCGTCATGACGCTCCCTGGAGTATTGAGATCGCTTAACGTCAAACGATGTGTGCTCAGGGTCGTGTCGAATCAGGTCGTCCAGAATCGTCACTGATCCTCCAGTTTGTCCATCCGTTGGCGTTGGAGTGAGCCATTGCGCCGGCGACCGTGCAGGTGCTCGTGCGTATCACAGTCCGGCATGAGCGGAGATACCCATGGCTGTCCCAAGCCAGCCTATGTAACTGGGACGTACTCACTGTAACGCTGGTTGATCCAGTGCGACACCTAGCTAGCGATTGATTGGCCGCGCGTACTACGTTGCTGGCCGAGTCAAGGCACAATCTACGCCTCCTCCTTGCACCGGATGTTCACGGTCAAGCGAGTCACGATCCACTCCTGCTGAATCAGCGATGGCGATAAGCCGCTTGCTCATCTCCTGTGCGGGTACTCTCGCGACACTTAGCCTCGGGGGCTCCCCGCGTGCAGTACGTCCCGCGTTGCAGTCGCCCCAGAAGGTCTTGCAAGACAGTGTCGCGTGGGACACAACGGCGTGGTCCCGGCTACAAGGAGCACATTGGGTAGTCACGACACCTCTTAGTACCGACCCAATGGTTGTTGCCTTCTTAACGGATGTCTTCGGCACAGTGGGGCCGCTGCGGGCCGTGGCTCGCAACTCTGTCGCCTGGGACTCCCTATGGATGCAGGTAACGTCTCACGGCCAATACGCGAGTGCCTGCTGCCGGGCAGCGGCGACCGTCGACTTCTCGCGCGAAATGATTGTCGCAGCCGGCAATGGCATGCGCCACGCAGGCGACGACATTGCTGTCGTTGGCGCTTCCACACGTCACGACACGCTCTACGTCTACGTCCTGTCAAGGTCAAACATGCTACCAAAGTGTTTGGAGGACGCGATGGTCAATCCAATTGCCGTCGTCCGCACCATACGGTGGGCAGGCCCGGTCGTGTTTGCCGAGGGTGCAGAGCGCGGCTCGTGCGCAAGGTCTATCAGATAAGGCGTTGTCAGGCCTGTGGATTGGCCGCGCTGCCAACCCAATAGGTCGACGTCACTCGCAGGACGATTTCACGACTGGCTCAGGATTGCGCTGATCGCGAGTGGGTACACCACGATATCACTGCGAGGTCTTGGCCCCATGTTGCCACGTCGCGCCTTGTACATCCGGGTATGGGTTTCTACGGCGGTGGTGTGTCTTGTCGCAGGGCTCGCATGCCAGCAGCCCGACCGTAATCCTCTCGCGCCGCGTGCTGCCGAGACGCGGTTAGGACGCGTAGCACACCGTGGCAGGGTCGCCATTCGAACGGCAGTACGGTGCTCTGCCAAACCCAGAACGCATGCCGTGACGTGTGTTGCCCCCCACGGCCTAGCCGCGAGACCGCTGGCGAAGCACGATCACTCCACAAGGCGGCCAACAAAATCACAACCCGTGCTCAATTTGTCGGTGGTACTCAGGGACAGTATTTCGGCATCAGCCTGAGCTCATTTGCATTCAATTCTACGACTGGAGTCTTCTCCCTTAACGAGCAGACGACCAACGATCTAGGCCAATCGATGGGCACGCCGGACGGCACGACTGTAACAGGGGTGGAGACGTTCTTTTGCCTCGGGCCGTATGTGACCTCTGGTACCGGTACAGTGACAGTCATCAACGCAGACGGAGTAGATAGTATTACGGGACCGCACCAAGCCTACTATTTGGCAAGCCAGTTATTACCGGCGGGCGACACGACCCCAACCCGCAACTGGCAAATTCAGCTGTCAGCTGGCGTCACGGGATTCAACTTCGGTGTGTGCGTATTCACCGATTTTCCGGCTGAGTACTCAACGCCGGCAACCGCGCCAAGCACCACACCCGATAGCATTTATGCGAGCGTGAACATGACCAAGAGTGACCCCAGCTATTCGGGTTCACTACTTGAGAACATAGCAGTGATCGACTTCCTGGACACCGCGTCTCTGGATAGCCGGGCGCTAGCAGTCGCCAAGATAGGTGGGACTGTGGTGGGAGGCACTACGTATCTCGACTCGACAGGCTTCTATCTGGTCCGCGTGGTAAGTGATAGCACAGGCGCGGCACTTGAACGGGCTCTTGATTCGCTAACAACACTTGCTCAGGTAGACGCAATCACGCCCGAGTTTCTGGTCGATACGGCTCAGGGACTTGACTACAGGCGACCCAGTGACTCGACGACGGGAGCTGGGTGGATTCTGTCACCAGGTCAGGCATTCGGTCCCGACTGGGGTTTGGAGCGCATTGCGGCGCCCTTAGCGTGGGGGTGCGACACAGGTTCTGCGTCGACAGCCGTCGCAGTTCTAGACGAAGGCTTCATGAACGTGGCAGACTTGACGCCCAATGTTGCCAATTCTCCGACATATTTACCCACCACCGGCGACCGGCACGGGACGGCGGTCGCGTCAGTTGTGGGTGCCAGGGGAAACAACGGGATCGGGATGACGGGAACGATGTGGGTGGCCGGGCTACACCTCTTCTCTAGGTCGCAGCCTGCCTCAGCAATGTTTGCCGCCAGTAGCGACATTGCGATGTTGGCGCGCGCTGCTCAAAGTGGTGCTCGAGTCGTCAACCTATCAGGCGCACTCGTAGTTGATACCGGGTCCGTCGACTCAACAAACACCGCTGCTGTAAACCAGGTCGACCGCATCACTGCTGCAATGGACACGGCCCTAGGCAAGGTGGATAGGGCAGGCTTTCACCCTCTCTACGTGTTCTCAGCGGGCAATCAAAAGAACAATGCGTTTTTCAATTCGTTTCCGACCCTCCGTAATCGCTTTCCATTGAGAGTCTTGGTGGTCGAGTCTACGTCTTCGGCGGATGTAAGGAGTTCATTTTCCAACCGAGGTTCGTTAGTGACGATCGCAGCCCCCGGTGAGAGTGTATTGTCGTTGGACCGCGATGACGGCGCGAAACCGTTTACAGGAACCTCCGCATTAGCGCCATTGGTAGCTGGCGTAGCAGGACTGCTATTCGCGTTCGACTCAGCGCTCTCAGCGGACCAAGTCGATTCGCTAATTGTCTCCGGGGCGGTGAATGGCGGTCGGAGGTCGAGCGACACCACTCCGATTCTAAATGCGTACCAATCACTCAAGCTCGCTGCCCAACGCACAGGGTTCCCGCTCTGCGGTAACCGCGTATGGGCGGCCGGCGGCACTGTCTTTGCACAGCGGGCGAGCGGAGCTGAAGCGCTGTTCTCGATAAGCGGGCCTGCGTGGAGCGTCATGCCGATGCATGGTGGTCATCGCATCGAATACACAACTGCCCAGGGGCGTTACAGCTCGTCGTTCAATGGTGCATCATGGAGCACACCCACGCAGGTGCAAGATTCTGCTACTGCCGCCAACAATGCACCTAGCTATGCGGAACCCCCACAAAGCGGTAGCCCTACATTGCAGGACACCATTGCCGCCGGTACCGATCGCTCGATGTGGGCATTCAATCACGACGCGGACAGTGCGGTGCTCACCCTTGGCTCCAGCGACGGGACGACGATCACATACGCTGTGGTCAGAACCTCAACAGTCAATATCGGAAGTGGACCATATGACACGGTCGGGACCGTGTCCTTCCCGGTAAGTGTCGGCAATCAAATGCAGGACGACACTGTGTGCACGGTCAACCAGCCGGGTGTGGGGTGCATGTATTACTTCGTCGGGCAGTCAGACGGCCGCCAGGACAATCTGCGTCTGGCCTATGCACCTCAGGGCGATGCAATTCTCCTAGCGATCGACCAGGACACGATTTATACGACGTTCGGCACGCCCTACAGTTGTAGCACGTCCGGTAGCATTGTAATCACCGGGCTAACATGTATCGATGCGACAATTCACACCGCTAGTTACCAAACCCAACTGCATCAGTGGAGCCTACCGTCGAAGACTCACACCACGCTGACGGCCCCCTCTGGGCAAGATGTCTGGTGGTGGGGGATATCGGAAGACGACTCAACGATTGTCGCTGGGATTGGTCAGCGAAACGAGCAGTACGTTCAGCCGGCTCGTCGGTTCGTCAACCACACCCGCGGATTCTGGGACAGGTTGCACAGTGCAGTGGCGCCCGAGCACATTCGGATCCGCATTGCAAAGCGTCTCCACCGCTGATGCCTGCCGGATGATGGCAAACGCGCAGTTATACGGCGGCGGCTCAGTAGCCGCCGGACACGTAACAACAATGCTGCCGCCTGCCGCGCCGCACAAACCCAAGCCGTCCGGCGGCCCACCGCAAGGCATCAGTGGTGCCGTGATGTCTTGGTGGCACAAGGTGACGCCTCAATAATCACCTGATCCTCTGGAGATGGACGCGGACGTGTTCGGGCGCACGGTTACCCAGTGCCGTTGGGTTACACTGAGTGCGCCGCGTCAGTTGGCGGATTCTAGAAGTGGTTTGGGCAATGCATTGGCATTATCGCGAAGTCGGCTATCGGTGCTAACCCGGCTGGGCGGCGGCTTCACGCAACTTCGCGGAGTAGAACGAGGCATTCGCGTTGCCCCGCTGGACCTCTGAGCGAAGCGTATGAGGTGGTGGCTGACGAAGGCGACGTGCAGCAGCGACTCCAGGTCGCCGCGCCGCAGCAGCGGGCGCGCCGTCTTCCAGAAGAGCGCGCGATAGTTCAAAAGGATGCCGACCCCGACGATGGTGTTCGCGAGCAGACGGATCCCCACCGCACCCATTCATCGACACCACCAACGCCGCCCGCGTCCGCCCACCAGCCCGTAGACCAAACCGCGGATCAGCCTCGGTTACGCACGTCGCGGAGCCCATGGCGGATTGCTCCCTCAGTCGGACGCCGCTACAGATCCTGCGGGGCTCCCACGATATAGCCGAGGTCGCTGACGGTCAATAAATGGGACTGTTGAATGCCCCCAGGGCGCGTTAACTCCCATTCCGGGTCCCAGCTTCGAGCCTCGCCAGCCGGCACAACGCCGGGCAGTGCGCCGCGGTTCTCCGCACGAGCAGCGCATTCGCTGCGAGCTCTGCCGGGGCGTATACTCTACCTGCCCCCCACCCAGGACCGGCGTGACCCAGCAGACCGACCGCCTCAACACCGCGCTCGCCGGCCGCTACCGCATTGAGCGCCACCTCGGCGAGGGCGGCATGGCGTCGGTGTACCTGTGCGCCGACCTGAAGCACGACCGCAACGTCGCCCTCAAGCTCCTGAAGCCCGAGCTCGCCGCCGTGATCGGCGGCGACCGATTCGTGCAGGAGATCAAGACGACGGCGGCGCTCCAGCACCCGCATATCCTGCCGCTCTTCGATTCCGGCACGGCCGACGGGTTCCTGTACTACGTCATGCCCTACGTCGAGGGGGAGACGCTACGGACGAAACTCTCACGCGAGACGCAGCTCAGCGTCGACGAGGCAGTGCGGATCGCTCGGGAGGTGCTCGACGCCCTGGAGTATGCGCACCAGCACGGGATCGTCCACCGCGATGTGAAGCCGGAGAATATCCTGCTCCACGGCGGGCACGCGATGGTGGCGGACTTCGGGATCGCGCTGGCGCTGAGCGCGGCGGCTGGCGGGCGCATGACCGAGACGGGTCTCTCGCTCGGCACGCCGCACTACATGAGTCCGGAACAGGCGACGGGGGAGAAGGAGATCACCGGCCGCTCGGACATCTACTCGGTGGGCTCCGTGCTGTACGAGATGCTGGCCGGGAACCCGCCGCACGTCGGATCGTCGGCGCAGCAGATCATCATGAAGATCATCACCGAGCCGGCGCCGCTCGTGACGACGCTCCGGAAATCAGTCCCCCAGAACGTCGCAGCAGCGGTGGCGAAGGCGCTGGAGAAGCTCCCGGCGGACCGGTTCGAGAGTGCCAAGGCGTTCAGCGATGCACTGGGCAATCCCACGTACACGACCGCGACGTTGATCGGCGCGGCGGCGAGCACCGTTGGTGGCCGGGCCAAAGTATTCACGAGACCCCTCATCGCCGCACTGGCGGTCGCCGTGCTGTTACTCGGCACGACGCTCTGGGGCTGGCTCAAGCCGGCAGCTCAGACGGTCGTCAGCCGCTACCGCACGGTGCTCTGGGACACGCCGCAGATTCGGGTCGCGATGATTGGACGCGGGGTTGCGATCTCACCCGACGGTGGCACGGTCGTGCTCGTGGACAGCAATGCGTCCGGATGGCAGCTCTTTGCCAAGGAGCGCGACCGCCTCGACGTCACTCCGCTGGCCGGCACCGATGATGTGGCCTCGTACCGCGGGGCGCCGAGGTTCTCGCCCGACGGCGCGTGGATCGCGTTCGTCGCGCGCGATGGCAAGGTGAAGAAGGTGCCTCGGGGCGGCGGCGCGCCGGTCGTCATCGCGGACTCCGCCCACACCGTCTTGTCCTCCCTCGCATGGATGGACGATGGCACCATCCTGTACGTGGACGCCGGGGCCGGCGTGCGCGCGGTCTCGCAGGATGGTGGCACAACCCGCCAGGTGGTCAAGGCGCCGGCACCGACCGACACGGCAGGCCGGCAGATCGTCAGCGTGGTGGGGCTACCCGGCGGAGCGAGTGCATTGCTCACCGCGTGCACGTCACTCTGCGACAAAGCCGACCTTCGAGTGCTCGACCTGCGATCGCTCAAGTCGACGGTCCTCGTATCCGATGCCCTCGCCGGCTGGCCGCTCCCGGGTGGCGTGGTGGCGTTCGTCCGGAAGGATGGGGGCGTGCTCGCTGCCCCTTTCGACCTCGGCGCGTTCCGGTTCACGCGGCCGCCTGTGCCGGTGCTCGGTGGTGTTCGTACCGGCCTCGTAACGGCCGACATCGCCGTGTCGGCAAACGGCACGATGATGTACGTCGCCGGCGGTGCCGTAGCTACGGCCAGCCGCTACCAGCCCGTGTGGGTCACGCGCACAGGCGCGGCGACCCCCATCGATACCGGGTGGACCGTCCCCCTGACCGTTGGCGAAAGCTGCAGCTGTACCGGCGCCCTGGCACTATCGCCCGATGGGCGCCACCTGGCGCTGAGCGTCGAGCGTGGCGCCAAGAGCGGTAACGGCGACATCTACGTCAAGCAGCTCGACGCCGTTCCGTACGCCCTGACGCCACTCACGTTCACGGGTGATGGCGCGAGCCCTGTGTGGACGGCGGACGGGCGGTCGATCGTCTATAGCGAGGATAAGGGAGACAACGACACGCATGAGTCGCTCCTCCGGCGGCGGGCGGACGGGACTGGGGCCGTGGACACGCTCATCCCTGCAGGTACGCGCAGCATCATCGAAGTCGTGCCGACGCGAGACACCACCCAGTTCATCTTGCGTCTCGATATCAACGGTGCCCTACGCGATATCGCGCTGGCGCACCGGGGTGATAGGACGACGACGCCGCTGATGGCAGATCCGGGCTTTGCCGAGGTGTATCCGGCGCTTTCGCCCGACGGGCGCTGGCTCGCCTACTCCTCCGACGAGACCGGGCACTTCGAGGTGTACGTTCGGCCCTTCCCCGATGTGAACTCCCGGCGGGTGCAGGTGTCACAGGCCGGCGGCACGGAACCGCGCTGGGCGCAAAGTGGCCGGGAGCTCTTTTTCCGGAACGCCGCGCACGCGCTCGTGGCCGCCACTGTGGTTCCCGCCGCGACGTTCACGCTCGGGGCGCAAACCGTTCTGTTCGACGGGCGTCAGTTCTACTACGACAATGGGGAAAGTGCACGGTCTTACGACGTGGCGCCGGACGGCCAGCGATTCGTGTTCATGCGCACGGTCGTGCCCACCGGGCCGGCCGCGGTGGCTCTGGACAAGCTCGTCGAGGTCACGAACTGGGCGACCGAGGTGCAGGCCAGATTGGCGGGGCGCGGGCCGCGGTAGGACAAGGGGCCGGCCGGTGGCGGAGTGCGCACCTGTCGTTAGGACGCATTACCCGTTTCTGTGCCCGTCTTGTACCTATGAATGTTGTGCGCAGTCAGCCAGCCGCTATGACGCGCGCTCCGGATGCGTGCACCGGACGTGGCCCCAGCACATCCTTGAGCCGCAGGAACTGCTTCTCGAACAGGTGGTAGCTGAGAAACGCCGCCGCGAACACCACTGGCAACACAATCGCCGTAAACCGCCGGCCCGCGCCGACGTTCGCATCCGGGATCTGAAACGTCAGCCGCGCCACTGTCGCGATCGGGACATGGAGGACGTAGAGCCCGTAGCTGTACTTACCCAACGTGCGAAGCGCCCCGAGCTCGAGCACGACGGACCGGCGCACCACTGCGTACAGCACCATTCCGCCGAATGCCACCGCAAGGGCAGGGTACCCGATCATGATGACCCACGGATCGTCATGACTCGCTGATCGTCGCCAGGCCACCAGCACAACCAGCACGACAGCACTGGCGATTGCCGCTGGCCGCACCCATCGAACCGCCGCTGCCACTCCATCCGGACCACGGAGCGTAAGCGCCAACAATGACCCCACCACCAGCCCATCGATCCTCGTCGGCAGAAACAGATACTCGAACGCGACGTCGAACGACGGATTGATGACCAGCGGGTAGTGCAGGACGAGGTACACCCGGAGAAGCGATGCGGCCGCCAGCATCCCCGCACAGAGTCGCATCGCCGCTCGGCGAGAGAGCGCCCAGATCACCAGCGGCCACACCCAGTAGAATTGCTCCTCGATCGAGAGCGTCCAGAAGTGACCGAGCAGTGTCACCGTCGGCGGGTGGGCAAACGCCATCCTCCAGTCGGCCAGATAGGTCCAGTACCACACCTGCTCGGGCACCAGCGCATGGTACTGCGCCCAGGATATCGGATGGACGGCCGGCGCGACGACGAACAGCGCGAACAGCACGGCGTAATAGAGCGGGAAGATCCGAAGCGCCCGCCGCACGTAGAACGACCGCGCCCGCGTTGCGCTGTCGCGCGTGTCGGACAGGATGCCGGTGATGAGGTACCCCGACAGCACAAAGAAGAGATCGACACCGATCCACCCGGCCTCGCCGAAGACGCGTGGCCACCCGCAGTGGTGCAGCAGCACCATGGCGATCGCAATCCCTCGGACGCCATCCAGCGCGGGGATGTGTATCGCGGACGACGGGCCCGATCGCATGGTCCCGCCGGACGAGGGGGTAGTCAGGCGAGGCGCGCCAGGAACACGGCGAGTACCCCTTGGGCAGGCGATGTCACTCCGTAAGGTATTTCATGAGCCGCTCGCCCAGCGGGCGACCTCGCCGGCGGAGTGGCTCGCTCCCTGCACCGGCAGCCAGCGACCTTGAGCTGATATCGGTCATGCCCGCTGAGCACCATTCGACTGCCTAACCGCAACACACAGGAAGACGACCTCGTGCTGCTCAGTGGGAATAGCTAAGACCGACAGCCAACCGGACCCCGCGTGTTCGACGCCCGGCCAAGCCGTACGTGCCATCGAGGGACGAGGCGCGCTCCAGGCCCTCAACTTCTTCATGGCCGACATGCAGGCCGGCATCGGTCCGTTCCTCGGTGTATTCCTGCTCGCCCATGGCTGGCGAAGCGGCCGCATTGGCTCCGTGATGACCATCGGCGGCTTGGCAGGCATGATCATGACCGCACCAGCCGGCGCATGGGTCGATGCCAGCACCCATAAGCGCCGGCTCGTCACGATCTCCGGTGTCGCGACTGTTCTCGCGTCCGGTGTCGTCCTCATGTCGCAGTCGTTCTGGCCCGTCGCAGCCTCGCAGGTCGCCACCGCGATCGCTGGCGCCGCCATTGGTCCCGCCGTCATCGGCATCACACTCGGCATGTTCCAACAGGCAGGGTTCGGCCGCCAGATCGGCGTCAACCAGGCCTACAACCACGCGGGCAACGCCGCCGGCGCCGCACTCTCCGGCCTCCTCGGCTGGAAGCTGGGCCTCCCCGCAGTCTTCTGGCTCGCCGTCGCGTTCGGGGTCGCATCCATCGCATCAGTGCTCCGCATCCCGTCACGTGCTATCGACGATCGCGCAGCCCGCGGATTGAAGGCCGATGACGATGCGGACTCGCAACCACGCCGCCTCGCGGTCCTGCTGGAATGCAAACCCCTGCTGGTGCTCGCCGCGGCGCTCGCGCTCTTTCACATGGGCAACGGCGCCATGCTCCCGCTCTACGGCATGGCGGTGGTGAGCGCAAAGAAAGGCAATCCCGCGATCTTCGTCGCCGCAACGATCGTCGTCGCGCAGGCGACCATGGTGCTCGCCTCGATTGTCGCCGCCCGGATGGTCAGCTCGCGCGGCCTGTGGCTCGCGCTCCTCATATCCTTCGCCGTCCTGCCGATCCGCGGCGTCGTCGCCTCCGCGCTCATGACGAGTTGGGGTGTCTTCCCCGTGCAAATCCTCGACGGCGTCGGCGCGGGCCTCCAGAGTGTCGCCGTCCCCGCTCTCGTCGCACGCATCCTCAACGGCACCGGCCGCGTCAATGTGGGGCAGGGCGCCGTCATGACGGTCCAAGGCGTCGGCGCGTCGCTGAGCCCCGCGATCGGCGGCTGGCTGGCCCAGTGGCAGGGCTACGGCTTCGCCTTCCTGGTGCTTGGCTCCTTCGCAATCGGATCACTGCTGCTGTGGAGCATCTTCGCGTCCACTGTCAGAGACCCACAGCGTCAGGACGCCGCGTCGCTCCTGTCCTCGTCAGCGTAAAGTTCCAAGGCGGGACCGCCGGCTCGCTATCGCTTCCCCCACCGCTGCCAACACCCCGGCCCCTCAGCCCTGACCGCTGACACTGGCGTCGCACGCGGCCGATCGCGCGTCTCCGCCGTCACCCGCTGATACAACGCCTGATCTTCGACGATATAATCCGGGCGAAAGGGCTCCGGCACGCCAAACCCAATGTCTCCCGGCGTCACCGTCAAATAGTCTCGACTGATTTGCAGGACATGGGCCCAGTAACCCAACGCGACCGACGACTGCCCAGCACGGGCCGCGAGCCTCGCGAGTCCTGCCCAGCCAAGCACCCGAGTCGAATCAGCGATCACCGCGCGAACGAAGGCGCAATGCGCCGCCGCTGGCTGATGCAGCTGATCGTACATGGCACCCATGGTCTCGAAGAGATCGACATCGCTCGTGTCCTGTGCCGCCACATGCTCGTAGAGCGACGCCGCGGAATCCGATCGCCCGAGACTGTGCACGAGAAGATCTGCGGCAGAGCTGACCCAGAATAATGTGGCTTTGGGATCTATCCGTAGCCCCAGTACATACCCGTCCACCGCCGTCCACAAACATCCGTGAGAGGACGCGCTGACCGGGTGAGCAAGCAAAGCGTTTACCCGCGGCGTAGCGCCCTGGCTCGTCGCGAGCGAGTCCTGGAGGGCCATCGCAGCCTTCCATTGTAGACACCTGAGCGACGTGTCGGCTTGAGCTCTTGCGGTGCCCGCCATCGCGAGCAGCGACATCACACCTGCGACGGCACGGCACATAACGATCGGAGGTCCTGAATCCCCTACGCCGGCCGATCCGGCTGATCCCGCAGCGCTATGATCGTCGCCAGCATGGTCGCGATGCGCCGCTCCTCGCCCTTAGCGGACGCAAACACATCGGCCTCCACGACCGTCAGCGTCCGACCCGGACGAATGACCGTCGCGCGCGCGGTGAATCGGTCTCCAGTGGCCGGCGCCAACAGGTTGATCTTGTACTCCACCGTCAAAACCGACGCGTCGGCCGGCATGAGACTGTACGCCGCATAGCCACACGCACTGTCAGCGATCGTTGCGACCACGCCGGCGTGCAGGTACCCATGCTGCTGGGTGAGATCGGGCCGAAAGGGGAGACTGATCTCAGCTCGCCCCGCCGCGACGGTCTCCAGCACCGCACCAATGGTCTGCATCATCGCCTGCCGCGCGAAACTCGCACGGACGCGCGCGATGAACTCCGGATCGGCGGGGTCAGTCACCTCGGAAGTCTGAGCTACTGATTGAGGCGCGACTGCCAGTTGCGCGGGACTTTCCCCTGCGGCCCTGGCACGGGCTGTGTCGCCGGATGCCAGCGCGGCGCCGCGAGTGCTGGACCGTCAACGAAATCCTGCGTCCGGTAATCATAGAACCAGTCCTCGCCGGGCTCGAAGCTCGCGATCACCGGATGACCCGTCTCGTGATTGTGCGCCGTCGCATGCTGGCTCGGTGACGTGTCGCAGCACCCGATATGCCCGCACTGCGCACACCGCCTGAGGTGGAACCACCATCCACCATCACCCAGACACTCCACGCAGCCGTCCCCGCTCGGCCTCACTCCAGGATCGACTCCCTCGGTCTTGTGTGGCATCGTGCCCCTGATTGATTACCATCCCGATCCGCAGATCGGGAGACGGTATGACCCCTGCAATACTTCGCTCCGGATCAATGTCGGTAACGGCCCGACCCACGACAAGCCCGCGGGGCCTGGCCAGTCCGTCGCGACGTCTCGGCGAGCTGAACCGCTTCATATAGTCGACGACATACCCAGAGGAGTTTGCTGATGCGGTCTGACATCGTGCCGGGCGCCGAGCTGCCCGACTACCAGCTACCCGATCACACCAACGCCGTACGCAAACTCAGCGAGCTACAGGGCGACGATCCGCTGATCCTCACCCTGGCCCGCGGCCACTACTGCCCAAAGGAACACCAGCAGCACCAGGAGCTGGCCGAGTTCTACCCGAAGATCGCGGTGGCCTACACGCAGATCGTCACGATCACCACCGACGAGCACCACACGCTCCAGGAATTCCGCGCCGCACTCGGCGCCCAATGGACCTTCCTGTCCGACGTCGACCGGGTCATTCAGAAGGACCTGGACATCCAGGAGTACACGGACCCGGAGCACAACCCAATGATCCCGCACACCCTGGTACTCAAGCCGGGTCTCGTGATCTCCAGGATCTACAACGGCTACTGGTTCTGGGGGAGGCCGTCGATCGCTGACCTGTGGCACGACCTGCGGGACGCCACGCGCGAGACCCGTCCCGACTGGGATCTGAGTGACCCCGGACTGCGCGCGGCGTGGGAGGCCGGCGACCATTCACGGTTCCACGGGTGGAATAAGGAGGCGTAGCAGAATCGCGTTCGCGTAGCGACGCTCAGGATCGTGGTCCCGAACTTGCCTTAGTCGATCATGGTACTGGTTCCGCTAACCCGGAGCCAGCAGGTCACTTGTGGCTTGCGCACCAGACAGCCCTCGATCCCTTGCGATCGGGGCTGTCGCGTTTCTCACCCCCGCTGCGAGGGTCTGGGTCATGCTGCTCGTCATCCTGATCGTTCTACTGCTTCTCTTTGGCGGCGGTGGCTACTACATGGGTCCCGGTGTCGGGTACTACGGCGGCGGTGGTCTCAGCCTGTTGTTGCTCCTGATCATCCTCTATCTGCTGTTCACCAGGAAACGCGCGTAGACGGCTGGCCTGGACGGACGACTGTGTGCGGGGAGGTGCTCCCCGCACCGTCAAATCATCCCGATCTCTCTGAGCCACGCCTCCATCAAGTCCGGCCAGCCCGTGACCGATGACGCGGTGCGCCGGATGCCAAACACGTGGCCGCCGCGGGCAAATAAATGCATCTCGGCCGACACACCAGCCTTCTTCAGCGCACCATAGTACGCCAGCGAGTTGGCGACATCGTCCACCTGAATCATCCGCCGCCTGCACCAAAAAAGTCGGCGGCGTCTGGCTGGTGACACGTAAGTCTGGATTCACCGCGAATGGACCGACAGATCCGTCCGGGCTCGAGAGATGCCGAGGTACAACCGTTTGTGTGCCGACACGAGCATCTGACTCTGCCGCGCTGAGCGAGAGATGCCCCGGATAAATGGGCACTGCAAAATCCGGACGGCAGCTGACGGCGTCGGCAGCATTGGCAGCGGGATAGAGGCGCTTGTCGTAGTGCACGCTCATGGCTGCGACGAGGTGCCCGCCCGCGGAGAAGCCAAGCACGCCGATCTTGCGCGGATCGATGTGCCACTCGGCGGCACGGGATCGCACGAGTCCCACCGCCCGCTGCGCATCCTCCAGGGCCATCCTGGCCTCAGGGTACGGGCCGGATTTTGGATACGGACCCACATCCGTCACCCGGTACTTCACCACCACGCACGCGATGCCTCTGGGAGTCAACCAGTCGCAGACCTCGGTGCCCTCGAGATCCATGGCCAGGATCTGATATCCACCACCAGGGAAAACGACGACTGCGGCGCCCGTGTTCTTGCCCTGTGCCGGATAGACGGTCATGGTCGGCCGAGAGACGTTCCGCTCGTACGCGTACGGCCGCCCGGCGATGAGCTCCTCCTTTCCCGTCTCCGACAGGAACTCCGGTCCCGCGACGAGCTGGGAGTCCGGCGCGTTGCCCGGCCAGAGCGGGATCTGAGTGTGGCCTGGGGACGGCTGCCAGGTACGCGACTGAGCGTACAGGTCGCCAGACGCGAGCACAGCGCACAGGACGGCCGCCCAGATCCTCACCATGAGGTCACGAGTTGTCGCAATCGCATGAGGATGGGTACCGTTCCCCGCGTATGAGTGGGCGGACAATGTACGCCGCGCGATTCATCGGGTAAAGCGTCCTACCGTCCGTCTCCGACACTGTCCGGTCTGGCCCGGACGTCCCATCGCGCTATCCGTGTCTGTTCTAAAACGTGGTTGCGTGATATGTACCACATAGCCATATTCATACATATGAAAACGACACTAAATATCGATGACGGGTTGCTGGCAGAGGCTGCCCGGCTGACGCAGATCGCAGAGAAGACTGCGCTCGTACGGGCTGGACTCGAAGCACTGATCGCCCGGGAGAGCGCTCGGCGCCTCGCCCAGCTTGGCGGTTCCGAGCCCGGGCTGCGTGCCATCTCTCGCCGCCGCAGCAAGCGCCGCACGGCGTCATGATTCTCGCCGATACATCGGTGTGGATCGATCACCTGCGCCACGGTAACGCGTCCCTCGCCCACTCCCTACACGACGCATCGGTCGTGACACATCCGTTCGTCATGGGCGAACTGGCATGCGGTAACATCCGCATGCGACAGCAGGTCCTGTCGCTGCTTTCGCGCCTCCCCACGGTGGCCCCCGTGTCGCACAATGAGGCGTTGCATTTTCTGGAAAGCCGGTCGTTGTCGGGAAAGGGCCTCGGGTGGGTCGACGTACACCTGATTGCCGCCGCAGTCGCGGCACGGATTCCACTATTCACGCTCGACCGGCGGCTGGCGGCTGTGCACCTCAGCGTTGCAAGACCAGCTGGCTAGCGAGCCGGCGCTCCTGACCGGCCCAATTGCCGCTCGAAGTGTCGGCGCCGACCAGTCGTCCGGGTTGTACTCGGCACCGCGGTCGTACTTGGGGGAATAGAGCATCCGTTTGCCTGACGGATCCACGAACAACCGCGAGCAATACTCGCGCGCGAATGGCGGCACTCGCACGACGATGCGCCAGTCCGGTGGCGCGATGTATACGGAACGCACCCGCCATGGGGTGCCCGTTCGGTCCACGAAATAGAGGCGGGGGCCGACCCGGTAGGTGAGCGGCGGCTGGAGCGCGTGGTGCCATCCGGGAGGAATCGATGCCGCCATCCCGACAACGTACAAACCCGGGCGCTTTCGGGCTATATTCGGGTGCCAACCGCGCCGTCGGCGTGGAGGGCAGCACTGCCAACCATCATATAGTCATCGGCTCACGGACCATGTCCCGCTATTGAGGTTTCCCCATGCTGAAGACCGCACCGATTCGCGCGTTCATCCCGGTGTCCGACGTGGCCCGCGCCCGGAATTTCTACGAGAAGACCATCGGTCTCGAACCCAAGAAGGTGTTCGATGAGGCGGTTCTGTATGAGTGCGGCGGGGCGGAGGTGTTCATGTACGTCACGCCGAACGCCGGCACGTCCAAGGCCAATCAGGCGTTCTGGCAGGTGGCCGATGTGGAGGCCGAGGTGGCCGATCTCAAGGCGCGCGGCGTGAAGTTCGAAGTGTACGAGCTGCCCGGCGCGCCCATGAAGAACAATATCGCGACCGCCGGTGACGTGAAAATCGCCTGGTTCACGGATACCGAAGGGAACATCATGGCGGTCAGTCAACGCCTGGAATGATTCCCGTTGGCGCGGCCATCATCGTGTGATGTTGTGGTGACCTTATCTGGTCGCTGGGATGCTGGGAGGCATCCATCCTCTTGCTTGCTGCTGCTGCTGTCGGACAAAAGGGCGGGGTGCCGGTGCGCGCCTTTAATCCAATCTGCCATCGCGCTCATGGGCGAGCGCCACCATCAGTAGCCGGATATCGGTTACGGTCGATCGGACAACCGTTTCCACTGCATCGCTGAGCTCCTTGCGGGCTTCGTCGTCCACCGATTCTCCCGCGCTCATCACCTCGCGCACATTTGTGACCGTTGATCGGAGCTCCGCAAGCTGGTGCAATGTCCGGGTCAGCCCCCGCACCGCTACGAGGTTGAACAGGGCTGCCGATTCGAGAGCGTGCGTCAGCACCGGATATTCAACGACAAAAGTCAGTTCTCGCTTCATGGCCCTGTCGTTCCAATGCTCGGCCTGGCCTCGAAGCTCTGTCAGCTCCACTATCATTGCTTCAGCGAGCGCCTGCCGGCGTTCGCGCCGCTCCCTGAAGTCTCGATCCCTCTGATAATTGGTCGCCTCGCGCGTTACCTGCGCGGTAAAGAACAGTGATACGGCGGTAATCGTCAGAATGGCGGCCTGGATGTCATATCCTTTAAGTGCCGATCCCGGACGATGGGCAACGACACTCAGGACGATAGCGATAACGAGTGCGACGATCCCGAGCCAGGTTATTGCCCACGGGGGTGCGGCGCGGAGCGATGCCACCGGGTGCGTGAGTCCACGCCCCGCGCCCCGGCGTGGCGCGCCGGCGACGGACTCTCCCGACGGGGTCTCGGCGGCGTCAGCCATCCGTGAACGTATCGCTCTCGTGGCGCAGCGAGAAGGACGGGCCTAATTCGTGAGACGTCCCGGGTTGGGAGGAATCAAGGTGTACTCGCTTTACTATTTCTGCACGCGTCGTTGGCCTAGTGCGGCGTGGACGTCCAGTGATTGACGTCGAACAGCGCTGGTGACAACGGAACGTCCACATGCCAATCGCTGTAATCCTCGTTCTGAAAGGGGTGGCCGCCCGAACGCAGCTCAACATGTGTTGCCAGCCACCCCTTGCCCGGCCCGCTCATAGTGCCCCAGCAGCACGTCGAACGTCTGCGTCGGTGAGAACGCGATCACCATCCGCACGAGCACGTTCCGTTTGTGATCTACCCAGAACTGCGGACTCGTCGTATCAGCCGCCGACTCGGCACCCACCACTGATACCTGCATACCGTTCCACGAGCGCTCATAGCCCTTCGTGAGATCGAAATGCTCCCGGCGCAACTCCTCCGCGGTCTGCGCCACAGGCTGCACGTACACGCCCTCGATCAGCGGCAGAAATTCATTGCCGGTCGGACGGGACGCCGCCAGAACGCCCTTGCGCAGCACCCAAACCGAATCAGTCGTGTACAACGCTCCATTGCCCTCGCTCGGCGACCCCCTGTCGATCCGGAGGAGCGTCCGCCCGTTCAACTCGGCGAGCGACTCTTCCCACTGCTGGATCTGTGGCGCACCCGTGTCCGAAAAGACGGTGGTCTTTTGACGGAACGTCAAAGTCTTGTACCACGAGCCCGCGTATGCGGCGTGCATCCGCTCGAGCGTGCGCTCGCCAACTGATGCCGGGGCTGATGGCCGAGTGGCGCTGTGAAAGCCTACGACGAGAAGCGCAGCAGGAAGCAATGCCAGCCGGGACATGAATACCTCCGCAATCAGTGAATTCCGGCGCGCCGCCCAGGGCCTGGAGGCGCAACGCGGCGTTTGCCGGTGTGATCAACAGGCCCCGAGAATGTCGTGGTTTCGACACCACTCTTTGCCAAGGGGTTGGCCAGCGTCGCGGGTAGCCGGGCGGCTGCCGAGGGGTACGCTATGCCGGATGGGCGTCGGGCCTCACTGCGGCTGAGCAGTGACGGGATCCGGGTGTGACCAGTGGGCCTCGCGCAAGCGCCAGCCGAGGGCCGAGTGCATGGCTACCCCGGTGAGGTAACCAGAATCGTCCGTGTGTCGCCCAACTGAGTCTGTCAGCGCCTCGTGGTAGTGGGCAGCGAACGCCGCGAGACCAGGCGCCAAGGGGTCAACACGAACCGATGAGAACTCGAGAGTGATCGACGGGACGCCGTGTGCGAACACCGGCATGAACCGCGACAAAGCGGCGAAGTCACTGAACGCCATTTGACCGTTGGCGACCATGAAGAACGCCGAATCATTGGCGAACTCACCTGTCCACGCCTTTGGGCCACTGGCGGAGATCCGGTGCGCCACGCCGGCGATGTAGTCGCCCACACTATCCCGTAAGGCGGACGCATGGTTGGCGTCAAGGCTATGCTGCGGTGACGTGCAGCCCGCCAGCGCGATAACCGCGAGACCCACCAGCGAAGTGCGCATCGCTGCTCCCGTTATCGCGGGTGCCGACACCAGATCAAGCTCCGGTATGAAGCCAGGTCTAGCTGGCCGACTCATTGTGACTGCTGCTACGAGACGCCTGATCATCCACCCCACCGAGCGGGCGGCATTATCGAGACCATCCAAGCCTGGGGTGACGGCCTGCATCGCGATCCTACAATGAGGCCGTCACCCTGGTCATTGGACTCGTCCTGCTGGCGATTCTGCCAACAAAGCAGCCGACGACGCTCCCGAGCAGCGAACCGATCTAACGAACTGTTTGTCCAGCGCTGAAATATCACCGCGTGGCTGCAGCCGCTACTTTGCCCCTGGCGGCCGGTAGGTGACTGATTTCTTCGCCGCCGCGTCGACTTCCTCGGGCGTGACCAATACCATTGAACGGTATGACGATAGCACGCCGCTCGCGCCGACACTCATGGCCGCCGCCGACGCGGTGGCGTTGTCGGGATATTCGGCGATAAGGACGACATTGGCGTCGCCGTACGCGAAATAGAACGCGTGCAGCTTCCCGCCTGCCGCCTCGACCATCTGTTTGACAGCGGCTTTCCGCTTCGAACCGCCGTCCTGCATAAGGCCCTTAACGCCGGCCTGCGAATATGAGGCATGCGTCATGAGAATGGGCATTTTCTCCCCCGATGCGAGTGGGCAGCAAATGTATCGCTCGCCGGTGATCCCGGTAAGCGTCGATACCGAGCGTGAAGTCACTATCTGGCTGGATCGGCAGCCTCGTGCGGTGATGGCGCCGAATGTCCCCCGTCGATGCACTCAATGCGATGTGGCCGGAGCAGCTCGCGGCCGCACGACGTAAACGCCATTGTATTGTTTTTGGGGACTTTGTTAGGGGTGTTCACGATCGACAACGCCCGAGGGTACATCGTCAAACGAATCGCCGTTCCTCGGCGAAGGGGAGCAACGCACTCTGTGCACTGAGTGACAACTGGCCGAGCAGTTCGGCGGTGTCGCGACTGATCGTACAACGCGCGAATATCACGAACGCGAAAAAGTCGCCGGACGGGAACAGGCCTCCGAAACCCACCACGGAGCGAATCCCGAACGGGATGACGAAATCACGCTGGGCCGGGATGAATGGACTGCCGGGCGCTTCGGCCACATGGAACACGCCCAAATTGCCGGGTTGTCGCGTGAAGCAGTATCTCCGGGTCTGGCGTGACCATGGTCCCCAGCTCGAGGCCGAACTGTTCCATGAGTTGCGCAATCATCGGTGACCGCAACGCGTTCTGCTCGCTCGCCAGCGGCAATGTCCGATGGCGTCTCGACCCGAGCCGCCCGTTCCAGTCAAGCAAGTCACCCGCACTGGCCAGGAGTGTTAGACACTTCATCTCTGGCGTTGGCGCGAGAGAACCGAGCATGTCCCTCGCGAACGCTTGCAGGTCTGCGTCAAGCTCTCGATAGGGCACCGTCACGAAGCACCTGACCAAAGCGCCCGGCGGAGGAGTTGGTGCGCCAACCCTGGCGGCGTGCCCACTCGGCACCGGCTCGACCGACGTGAGGTCGGAGCGAAGGAAGTGGACAATTCTGGCCGCTACTTCCTCGAGGCTACTTGCCCCGATGCCTGCGTCGCGGATCGCCGCGCCGCACTCGGCGGCATCGTCTGACGTAAAGTGCGTAAGATCGTGCACAGCGACCTCGTGGCCGGAGTAGTCGTCGTGCCCGAGCGCCCCTGTTCTTGAGTGGGGCACTCGAATGTAATGCCAATGCGCGCGGCGTCGATGGGCCGCTGGAGCTGTCTCGATTGTCGGAGTCGGGTGTGTCCCAATGCGCGGGTCTTATATCAGCCAGTATGACGTAGCTGCGTCCGACATTAATGAGCGCCGGCCCGTCGCGTTCGCGCTCAGGGGGCCGAGGCGCTGGGCCGAGGCGCTGCGGGCGCGCGCGGCCAGCCGTGCTGGTTTACGCGGGAAGTTTGTCCGGGGGCGGGAAGTGGTGCTGCTGACGACCGACCGCGCCATCGTAGATCTTCGTGGTCTTGAACAACTCGAAGCGGCCGTCGGCGGCCAGCGGCCGGCATCGCTCGCGTAGCGCTCGCATCTCGTCCAGGGTCATTGGCGTGAACGACGTTGCGATCGCCAGATTCTGCGCGAGCACGTCCGGCGACTCCATGCCACTGATCGTCGTAGCGACGGGCAAACTCATTGCATAGCGGAGCGCCTCGACCGGCGTGGCTGCGCCGTATTTCACGATCTCGCCGCTTCCGCCCAGACTCTTCATACCAAATACCGCCAAGCCGCGGCGGGTCGCCTCGGGGAGCACGCGTTGCTCGAAACTCCGGAACGTCGCGTCGAGACAATTGAGCGGCATTGGATGGTGTCGAATGGAAATCCGTGTTCCAGCATCCGCAGGTGAATCGACGGGTCCTTGTGGCCCGTGAAGCCCACGAATCGCACCTTGCCCTGCTGCTTGGCCTGCACGAGCGCCTCGGCCGCTCCGCCAGGCGCGAAGATCAGGTCCGGGTCGTTGTCGTAGATCACCTCATGGATCTGCCACACGTCGATGTGATCGGTCCGCAATCGGCGCAGTGATTCGTCCAGCATCTGCATTGCGACCTTGGCGTCGCGGCCGTGCGTGCAGACCTTGGTCATCACAATGGCCCGGTCACGCTTGCCGGCCAACGCCTCGCCGAGGCGTGTCTCGCTCAGCCCATCGTGATAGTCCCAGGCGTTGTCGAAGAAGTTGACCCCCGCGTCCAGGGCGCGCGCCACGATATCATTGGCGGTGGGCTGGTCCCTGGCGGAGCCGAGGTGGAATCCTCCCAGGCTGATGATCGACACGTCGAGGCCCGTCTTCCCCATGGGGCGATGGGGCACGGTTGCTCCCGTCATTGAATCGGCGGAAATGGATGGCCGGTATTGGCCGTAGCGTTGAGCATGTCCTTCACCTCCGACTGCTGATCGTCGATCGGAAAGCCGTGCGCCAGGCGGGCCTCGGGGTTGTCGAACTTGAGCGACAGCTTGTACAGCTCAAATCGACCGTCTCCGGCATTCGGCCGCACGCGGTCCCGCAGTGCCTGCATTTCGCTCGGAGTCATTGGCTGAAAGCCCCGCGCGATACTGATGTTCTGGTGCAGGACATTGAGCTTGTCGATGCCCGTGATGGTTGTCGCGACCGGCAAGCTCATTGCGTATCGCAGCGCCTCCTCGGCCGTTACTACTCCCTCGAGGATGGGGTCACCGTGACCGCCCAATGGCTTCATGCCGAGCGGTGCGATGCCGCGCTTGACGAGCTCGGGGAGCACCTGAGTCTCGAAGCTCCGAAAGGAGGCGTCGAACGCGTTCAGGGGCATCTGCACCGAGTCGAAGGGAAACCCGGTTGCCAGCATCGCGAGAATGGATCGCGGGATCCTTGTGGCCGGTGAACCCGACGAATCGCACCATGCCGTCGCGTTTGGCTTTCAGAAGCGCTTCGGCGGCGCCATTGGGCCGGATGAACAAGTCCGGGTCGTTCTCGAAACAGACGCCGTGCACTTGCCAGAGGTCGAGATGATCGGTGCGGAGGCGGCGGAGTGATTCGCCCAACATCTCAAGACCGAGCCGGGCTTCGCGCCCGTGCGTGCAGACCTTGGTCATGAGGAACACGCGGTCGCGGAAGGCCGGCGAGACCCTTGCCCATGAGCGTCTCGGTCTTGCCGCGGCGGTATTCCCAACAGTTGTCGAAGAACGTGATGCCCGCGTCAACGGCCTCATGCACAAGACGGACGGCAGTCCGCTCGTCGGGGGCGTCGCCGAGGTGGTGGCCGCCGAAGCCGAGGGCCGAGATCGTGACGTCGTGGTGGCGGCCGAATGGCCGCTGCGGGATTGCGGACTGCGTCACGGGTGCAGTGCTTTGCAAAGTCGGGACCGTGAGGAGGACCGGCCAGGCCTCGTGAATCTGTGAGCGGAGCCGAACCGCGCTAGTGACGCTCCGTGCCCGGCGTCGTGGCGCCGGTCACGCAGCGCTAACGAGGGCACGTCGTAACGCCAGGAGGTCGTCATGGCGCGTCGTGATGTCGGGACGATCCGAGGCGAGGCGCAGATCGCGAAGCAATTCAAGCGAATGCAGTAGAACCGAGAGCGGCGGACCGCTGGCCGTGATGCCTCGCAAACTGTCATCGTTGAGCGCCGAGGCGGGCTCCTCGATGAATCGCTTGACCAGCGCATTATGGTGCTGCGCAGCCCATCTCCCGAAGAGATCGCAGACTTCCAGATACGCCCGTGCGTTTCTCTGGAACCAGTCCGCACTCCCGTGCTCCTCTCGCAGGGCCAGGAGCTCATCCAGCAGACTCCGTCGCGTCATGCAGTCGCGGAGACGCGCCTGATCCGATGGGAGCATATACAGCATCTTGTCCACCAGCAGCTGTGAGTAGTACGCGTCGTTGGCGCGGCAGAGACCCAACAGCAAATCGACCTCGTTGATCCCCGAAAAGTCGCCGGCATTCGCGCCGCGATATTCCTGCCGGCCGACGCGGTATGGCTTGTAGTACGGTCGTACCGAATAGAAGAAGCGCTGCACGTCGAGCTGGTTCATCAGGCGGTCGTTGAACTGGATGGCGTCGCGCAACGAGGCTTTGGCGGTATCGAACATCACGTCCGCCACCGGGCTCAAGACGCCGAGGTGTACCACGCTCGTCAGCGCATCCGCGGTGCGTTGGAGGGCGAGAATGGCGCGCGTGTTCTCATCGATGAACAGGAACTCGTCGGGCAGCGAGGTGAAGCTCTTGCGCACGCCCGCGAGCGCGAGGTTGTGAGTGGAGAGGTGGGCGGTGGAGAATCGTGGCGCCATGCCGAGCGAGGCGCCCACGTGCAGGGCCAGAGAGGACGCCTCCCGAAATGGAGACCGTTCCTCGCGTGCGGGGTTGGTGAGTTCGTGCCGCCGCATCGAGCCCAGATACATGCCGACATTGCCGAGGACGCCGAATGCGACGTCGAAACCATCTCCGGTGTTGCCTTCTTCGAGCAGGTCGACCACGTAGCTGTGGCCCTCATCCCGAAGTGCGGTCTTGATCGGGTCCCCGACGCCTTCCACCCGGGAGCGGTCGTTCGACGCGAAGTACAGATTCTCCAACTCGGTGTTCATCTGCACGAAGGCTGTTCGTATCCAGCGGTCGAACGCCTCTACGTGGCTGGTCATGGACGGGGTATCCAGAGAAGGGCCGTGGAATGGCGGGGGCGGTGCACAGTAATGTGCCGTCCTCCAGGGCCGAAGTGTACATTTGGCTATGGGCGTCCGATCGAGAAGCCGTCGCGTACCTGGTGAGGTCGCGGTGTCACCCCGCAAGGTACTTCGCGAGCGGCTCCCAGTAGTGCGCATGCCATCCCGACGCCAGATGTGACCCGGTACCGTCCGGAAACCCTCGATGGTCGAAGACGACTCTGGTCTTCCCACCCTCGTCGGCCAGTACAAAGCTCACAATCGAATACTCGCCCGGCTTCCAGCTGGCCGCGTGCCACGCCTGCACCAGGCGCTCGCCCGGTAGCAGCAAGAGATGCCGGCCGGTGATATAGCCTCCAAATAGCACGAACGCTCCGCCCGGCATTTCGCTGATGGTCGTGGGCTTCGCTCCGGGCGCGGCGAGGAGTTGCGCCCCGTCACTGAGCTGCGTGACCGCGTCGAATTGTTTGCCGACGGTCAGTGCGTCGTACACGCGCCGGCGACTCGCGTCGAACCGGATCTCCTGATGGATCGCCTCCGACGTGTGGGTCAGCCCATCGTCGTCCGTCGGTGCGACGCCAGCCAGCCGCTCAGCTCCGAACACCCGTGCGCCCGCCGTAAGCCCGACTGGCAGGGCCGCAAGTCTGACGGCGAACGCACGCCGTGTGAGGACCGGTACTGTCATGGAGGAACCCTCGTGAAAGAAGGACGGTGCGGGCACCATCAGGAGCCGGGCGGGTCATGTTGCAATAGTTAACAAGATGGTTTAATATCAATCTTGTGACCAGGGCCAGATTGTCAAGGACCGCCCGCCGGCGCGCACCCCGCGAAGAGCGGCTCGACGCCGTCTTTCACGCGCTCAGCGACCGCACCCGCCGCGCGCTCCTCGCTCGGCTCCGCACTCGGCCCGCCATGATCACCGAGCTCGCGAAACCGTTCGCGATGTCGCTCCCCGCCCTCTCGAGACACATTCGCGTACTGGAGGGTGCTGGCCTGATCGAGCGGACGATCGATGGCCGAGTGCACGAGTGCTCACTGAATGCCACGCCGCTCAAATCGGCCGAGGCATGGATCAGCCACTACGCGCCATTCTGGGAAGGGACCCTGGACTCGCTTGCCCGGCACGTCGAAACGCCCGGCACGGCAACGGACCGTTAGGCTGCCGGCGTCTGTGCCTCAATACCCCTCCGATCCCGGTGCACCACCACCATCAGTCACGCTCATCGTCCGCAAAACGATTCGTGCCACTCCGGAACGTCTGTTCGACGCGTGGACTCAGGCCGACGAGCTGAAGAAATGGTGGGGCCCGCAGTCCGTGACGTGTATCGACGCCGCCGTCGATCTCACGGTGGGTGGTGGCTACCGCATTGCGAACCAGTTTCCCAACGGCGACGTGGTGTGGATCACCGGTGAGTTCGAGGTGATCGAACCACCGAAGCGCCTGGTCTATAGCTGGCACCTCGGCACCGGAACCGGACCGTCCGAACGGGTGAGCGTGACGTTCGAGCCGCGGGGGGCCAACACCGAAGTGACTGTCACGCACGAACGCATTCCCAGCATCCCGGTGCGCGACGTCCACGAGCAGGGATGGTTCGGGTGCCTCGACGGACTTGCCGTATTTCTCGGCGGGGACGGTTAGCCCCGGTGTCCTTTTGCTGAACACGGGGGCCGTGGACATGCGTAACGGGAAAAACCGGCCGCGCTGGTGTGTGTGCGCCGATGGGTTAGCGCGCTACGTCAGTACCGCCGTCGGGAAACACGACTCCTCCTCTCTGGAAGACCAGCGTCTGCGGGTTCGACCCGTCCGTCCGGAGCGTCAGCGCTCCGCCCGATGCGGTTCCGTCGTAGCGGATGGTCGCGCCCCCATTCCCCGGCACGACGACCAGCGACACGTGCGGGCGGTCATACGTTCCGGTCACGGTGTAGAGCGCGGTGGACGTCTGTGCGTTGCCGCTCAGGGTGTTCCCCGATTCGGTGAGCGACAAGTCCGTGCACGTGCCCGACGTGCTCTGACAGTCGTTCCAGTCGCCGGAGACCAAACTCGGTCCCGTGGGGCTCGAGCAGCCGGTGTATGCCGCGATTAGCCCTGCGGCCGCGAGCAGCGTGCAACCACGACGAACAGATCTGGGCATGTGGGCTCCTGTGTGAGGTGTGAACACCGCGTACAGGTAAGACACGCTGACTGCGGTACCCGTTGCCGTATCGTCGTTTTGTCCCGGTGCTGGGCGCCGCCAACGTGTGCGGCTAATCCGTGCTAGTCCGGCTTCCGCGGGTGGTGCCGGATTTCATCGGTCGCCCGCGCGAGGCGTTCCAGATAGCTCCCCACTGACTCGTCATCGCTCCGCCTTGGCAACGCGAAGTGCACGTCGTCGGGCTGCCCGACCTGGCCCTCCGGCGCCTCGTCCATCATCAAGTCGCCGCCATGGCGGTCGACCTCCGCCTCGAACCGCTCCACGGCCTCTTCGAGCTGCGCGAGATCCTCACGCCCCTCATGCCCTGTGAGCATGATGTTCTTCCCCCGCAACCTGCCCGCGATCTGATCCGACACCCGCCGCAGCTCCTCGCCCTCATTCTGCGTGCCACTCTCCGAACCACTCATGGCGATCTCCTTATGGGCCGATATGGCCGAAACGATCGTGATTGCTTGCGTACCGCAAAATGGTGACGGGGCGCAACTGATCCATCACACGCACTCGCGGCGTGACGCCGTGGCAGGCTTCGGCTGGATGAGTTGCCCGAGAGTCGGTAACGTACACCGGTCTGCAAGGATGACGCCCGATGGCTTAGGGATCCGTTCTGAGGGCACAACACCGTGACAGAGAAGTCCCCGTCTCGCCCCGCCCGCGCCGACTACGGCCTCGACGCCCCCCGCGCCGTCCGGGGCATGTTCGTCACCGCCGCCCTCTGCCTGTTCGTCGCCGCCTCGCTCCGCCATGGCACCCCGCCCGGCTACCACGACCTCGGCGTCTCGCTCACCTGGACAGGCGGCTACTTCGCGTTCTTTGGATCGCTCATGTACCTCAGTAGTCGCGTCGGCAAACTTCGCGCGCGAGACGGACTGCTCGACCGGCTCAAACTCGACCCGTCGGCCACGGTCCTCGACGCCGGCTGCGGCCACGGCCTCCTCCTGATCGGCGCCGCCCACCGTGTCCCCACCGGTCGCGCCATTGGCGTCGACATCTGGTCGCAGCGCGATCAGGGCGAGAACAGTGCCGCCGCCACGCTGGCCAACGCCGCCGCCGAAGGCGTCGCCGATCGCGTCGAGGTCCGCGACGCCGACATCCGCGAGCTTCCGTTCCCCAATGGATCCGTCGATGCCATCGTCTCCAACCTCGTCATCCACAACATCAGTGGACGCGACCAGCGCCGCCGCGCGATCAATGAGTTCGTCCGCGTGCTCCGCCCCGGCGGGCAGATCGGCATCATGGACCTGGGCCACGTCGGCCAGTACGCCGCCGACTTGCGCGCGGCTGGCATGAGTGAGGTCAATACCCACGGTATCACGCCGTGGATCTTCCCACCAACCCGCATCCTCACAGCGCGCAAATGACGGCGCGCCGTTCCACCTACGATTGTTTGTTGTGGCGGTTGTAGCGCGTCGCTAGCGCGATTGTGCGGACGTCCCGCCAGGGACGAATTGATACCCAACGACCTGGCCTGTGTGCGCATCGTACACGCGACACACATGACTCCCGGGAAACGCAGGGCGGCAGGTTGCCGATGACACCGGTGTGCCGTTGCCGAGCCCGGAACCGGGCGTCAAGGCGGCGCCACGCACGCGAACTGCCTTCGCCGGACCGGTGGCAACAACTGGCGCACCGCTCCCAGCATTCCCGCTCACCCCACTCGGCGGCGCGGACGGTGACTCACCACTCGTCGTCGGTATCGCCGGCGCGAGCGGCGGGTCGGACGACGGCGCCGGGGACGGGGCAGGGGACGCCACCGCTGGTGGTGCCGCAACCGGCACACTTACCCGAGGTGTGCTCACAGCCGGTGCGCTTGTCGGCGGCGCGCTCGCCGGCAGCGCGCTCGCTCCAGGCACACTCGATACCGGGACACTCGTCGCAGGAGCACTTGTCGCAGGAGCAGGTACCGCAGGAGCACGCACCACAGGTTGGACTGCCGGCGCCGGCGTGTTCTGTTGTCCGGCCGCCGCCGGCTCATGCGCCATCAACCGCTCGTACGCACGCAGTTGCAGCTCCGCCGTCGCCACTCGGGCGCGCACCGACAGCCCTGGCCGCGCATCCGCATATGCTCGGCCGCCGCGCCGCGACCGCGGCAAATCGTGCGACACGGTCGCCTCAGCCACTCGCGGGACGATTTTCACCCCAGGTGCCGCCACCGCCGTACCCGCAACCGACAGCGTACTTGGCGCCGGCGCGGTCAGTGTCGATACGACTTCCGCTGGCTGCTGTTTCCCGATGTCCGCGATCTCGCCTTCGGCATGTGTCCCGGCCGGCGATTCGCTCGCTACCGCCGCAGTGCTGAACGGCGCCATCAGAAACCGCCGCCCCGCCGTCGTCGCACCCGCCACCGCTCCCGCAATCACCAGCGCCACAGCAGCCACCGACATCACACGTGCCGACCGCCCACGCTCCGCCCGGCGCTCGTCTCGTGCCCCGTACATTGATGACCGCCACCCCACGCGCGAGCGGTACTCGTATTCCTGGGAGTCCATCGCTCCCGTCGCGCCGGACGGACGCTGCCGCTGCGGAAACTCGAATGGCTGGTGCTGCTGCGCGACGATTGTCGGCGCATCCTCGTGGGCCACCACGTCGTCGTCACGCACATCCGGGTCATCCGAATTCACCTCATCCAGATCCGTGGACACCGCCGCGGGCGCGCTCCACCCGGCACCCGGATAGATCGCGTACCGATGATCGTGCTCCGGATCCAGCGCCGCTACAAACGCTTCCGCGCTCGGCCACCGCTCTTTCGGATCCTTCAGCAATGCCCGGTCGATCGCCCGGACGAAGCTTGGCGCGATCTCGATGTTGAAGCTGTCGAGCGACCGCAGCGACTCGTGCTTCTGCTTGTACATCACGTCGTACACGGAGTCGCCCGACCATGGGCGCTGCCCGGTCACCATCTCCCACCCGACCAGACCCAGACTATAAATGTCACTCAACCCGTCCAGCGGCCGGCCGTCCACCTGCTCGGGTGACATGTACGCCGGTGTCCCCACGGTCGTACCTGCCTGCGTCACGCCGTCTGGTTCCCCCAGCGCAAGCGCCACCCCGAAGTCTGCGAGGAGAGTCCGGCCAGTCCGCTGCTCAAGAAGATGTTCTCGGGCTTCACATCCCGGTGCACGATGCCCTGACGGTGCGCACACGCCAGCGCATCCCCGATCTCGCACATTACCCGGCGCGCATCCACGACCGGCAGATGCCGGTGCTGCTCCAAATGCGTGCGCAACGTCCCACCCTCGACGTACGGCATCGTGAAGTACTGGATGTCGTCCACCACCCCGACGCCAAACACCGGCAGGATGTGCGGATGCTGGAGCCGGGCGACCAGCATCGCCTCCCGCCGGAACCGCGCTGAGGGCTCCTGGGTGGCCGCATCCGGTGGCAGCACCTTGAGCACCACCTGCCGCCCCAGCATCAGATCGCGCCCCAGAAACACCCGGCTCATCCCCCCGCCCGATAACTCCCGGTCGAGCGCATACGCGCCGCCCAGCGCCGCCTGAAAGCGGAGTCTGAAGGCGTCACTCATGCGAGTGGCTCATGCGAGTGGCCATGCGAGTGGCTCATGCGAGTGGCTCATGCGAGTGGCTCATGCGAGTGCATCATGTACGGGATTGTCGTCGGTGTTTCATCAGCTGGTCCAGCAGACAGCATGCGATTCCGGTTGAACATGGCCGTTACCCCCTTGTACCGCCGGACTGGGGCATTGGTCCATTTCGGTTTCCCTCACCAGCTACGTAAGTAGACGGCACGCTCACCGGGACCCCCTAGGAACATTTTTCTGCGGCTCACCTCGCTTCCCTCCGGAACTATGCCGGTCGAGTCGTAGCGAAGTCAACAATAATGATATTCACCACCTCGCCGTCTCAGCCGGGGAGGGTTACACACAGTATCAGCTGGTGACAGGTGGTGTAGCTAATGTACGACACACGAGACGCAAATACACGGAGCGAGCACGCCTTTGCAGTCGTCGATGGGTCATTGCGGCATGCATTCAGCCGCTGCGCTGAGAGATCCAATGAACGACCAGATGATCCTCGCGTTCAGCTGGCCGATGATCGTGGTGGCGTTCACGATCGCGGTGATGGCGTCCTCCGTGGCGTTCGACCTCGGCAGCCGCATGTCGGCCGCAGGAGGGCGGGCAGTTCACTACGGATCCTGGGCGGCGCACGTGCCATGGGCGCCTTCGTGCCGCACGCCTCGTCGCAACACGCTGGCTTGCATTGCAGGGGCGTCAACGCCACGCTGAGGACCACCGCGCGGGGAAATGAGAATCGTCTAATCCATTGTGCCGTCAGCGGTTGTGATACGCGGGGCGGTCGGTCGTCGTTGTGACAGAGCGGCACTCCGGCCGCATCCAGCACGCCAATCGGGTCGTTCCGCGCGCAAATCGCCCCTGAGGATCTGCTAATGACGGGCGTGTACAGCCCTGCACTGGTCGCGCTCTCCTTCGTCATCGCGATGATGGCGTCGTATGTGGCGCTGGATCTCGCCGGACGCCTCACGATCGCCAAGGGGCGAGCGGTGTTCTTCTGGCTGACCGGTGGTGCCCTCGCCATGGGCACGGGCATTCGGTCGATGCACTTCATTGGCATGCTCGCACTCCGTATGCCGATCCCGATGGCGTACGATCTGCCCACGACGTTCGCGTCGATGGTGATTGCCGTGATCGTCTCGGGCTTCGCCCTCTTTACGGTCGGCCGCACAACGCTCACCGGCAGCCGGCCGCCTCCGGCGGCGTCGTGATGGGCTTCGGCATCGTCGGCATGCACTACACCGGCATGGCGGCGATGGAGATCTCGCCCGACGTCACCTACGACATGACGATCGTCGCCGCCTCAGCCGCCATCGCGATCGTCGCGTCCTGGGCCGCGCTGTGGCTCGCCTTCACACTCCGCTCCGAGACGGTGACCGGCGGAATCTGGAAGAGGATCGGTAGCGCCGCCGTCATGGCCGCCGCCATCTGCGGCATGCACTACACCGGCATGGCCGCCGCGCACTTCTCGGAGCATACGGTCATCACGGTGCCTCTCGATCAGGTCAATTCGCTCTGGCTCGCCAGTGTGATCGCCGGTTTCGCGACATTGTTCCTCGGCGCCACCATGTTCATTCCGGTGCTCGACGGTGAGCTGGTCCGCCGGCTCGAAGCCGCGAACCTCACGATTCTGGAGCTCGCGCAAACCGATGGCCTCACCGGTCTCGCCAACCGCCGCTCGCTGCTGGAGCGCCTCAAGCTCGCCTTCGCCGGCATCAAGCGCGGCGGCAATAACTTCTCGGTCCTCTACTTCGATCTCGATCGCTTCAAGGATGTGAACGACACACTCGGCCACGCGGCGGGCGACGCGCTCCTCAGGGAGATTACGAGCCGCCTCCGCAAAGTCGTCCGCGAAACCGACCTTCTCGCACGACTCGGGGGCGACGAGTTCGCGATCCTCAACACCAACGCGCCGTCACCGATGGCGTCGGGGACGCTCGCTGCCGCCGTCGCCCGCACGGTCGCGGTCCCGTTCACGATTGGTGATACCGATGTCCAGGTCACCGCGAGTATCGGCATCGCGTCCTACTCGCCCGATCTGACCGAGCCGGAGGACATGCTCAAGCAGGCCGACCTCGCCCTCTACCGGGCCAAGGCCGAAGGCCGCAACTGTTACCGCTTCCATAGCGCGGAGCTCGATGCCAAGGTCCACGAGCGTGTCACCATCGCCGATGAGCTGCGCGTCGCCCTCGATCGCCGGCACCTGGAGTTGCACTTCCAGCCCGTGGTCGATCTCGCCACCCGCCGCATTGTCGCTCTGGAAGCACTGACGCGCTGGAATCATCCCACCCGCGGCCTGCTGTTCCCCGATGCATTCATTCAGCGTCGCGGAGACCACCGGGAGTATCGCCGCGCTGGGGCGGTGGGCGTTCGATGCCGGATGCCAGCAGCTCCGCGCCTGGCAGGACCTGGGGATCGCCCCGCCCGTCGTCGCGGTCAATCTTTCCGCCATCCAGTTCCGGAGCGCGCCGCATCTCGATCTCGACATTGCCGCGAGCCTCTCCAAATGGGGCATTGATGCCGGTGCGATGGAGTTGGAAGTTTCGGACTCCGACTGGCGGGAAATGATCGAACGCCATGACTCCGCCATCGCTCGCCTGCGCCAGGTGGGCGTGCGTATCGCGATCGACGACTTCGGCATCGGCCACGTGTCGCTCGACGAGTTGGCCCGCTATCCGATCCAGCGCCTCAAGGTCGCGCAGGCACTCCTCGCTCGCGTCGCGTCGGATCCGAAACACGCCAACGTGGTCCGCGCCGCCGTGCGCATGGGTCAGGAGCTCGGCATTACCGTCGTTGCCGAAGGCGTGGAGACGGAGGCCCAGGCTCGCCTGGTCATGGCCGCGGGATGTGAACAAGCCCAGGGCTACTACTTCGGCCGCCCGATTCCCGTCCGCGCGGCGACCGAGCTACTCATGAACCACGCCTCCACGCACCACGCGGTGGCGTGATTCGGGCTAGCGCAGGTGGGCTCAATTTTGGCAACGGTGGACCGTTAGCGCTCGATCGGGCTGGCCTACCAGATCGACACACGCTGATCTGCCGGGCGCACCATTGGGTCGCCCGCCTGACAGTGAAACGCCGCCGCGAACTCCGGCATGTCGGACATCGGGCCATTCGACGCGCCATTTGCCTGGCGCATGTGAGTCGATCAGCACAACCAGCCGCGCATACGCCTGCCGCTGGTTCTCGGCCCAGATCCGCGCCCACGCGAGGAAGAACTGCTGCTCCGGCGTGAAGCCGTCGACCTTCTGACGCGGCTTCCCCTCGAGCGCCTTTCCAGCGCGGCATAGGCGACCTTGAGCCCACCCAGGTCGGCGATGTTCTCGCCCTGCGTGTCAGCTCGCCGTTGACGTGGAGTGTGTCGATCGCGACGTAGGCGCTGAACTGATCGACGATCAGCGCCGCGCGCTGCGTTGAATCGCCGCGGCATCGTCCGCCGTCCACCAGTCGCGCAGGTTTCCCTTGCCGTCGTACTGCCGCCCCTGATCGTCGAATCCGTGCGTCATCTCGTGGCCGATGACCGCCCCCATCGCCGCCGTAGTTCACGGCGTCGCCGCCTGGCGGATCGAAGAACGGCGGCTGCAGGATGCCGGCGGGGAACACGATCTCGTTCATGACGTCGGGTTGTAGTACGCGTTGACCGTCGGGGGCGTCATGCCGCCACTCGCCGCGGTCCACCGGCTTGCCGATCTTGGCCAGATCGCCGCGCGGGACTCGAATGCGTTCGGCGGCGAGCACGTTGTCGGAAGTACGGGCCGCGGTTCGATCGTGAGCCCGCTGTAGTCCCGCCACTTGTCCGGATAGCCGATCTTGTTCGTAAATGCATTGAGCTTGGCGATCGCCTGCGTCCGCGTGGCGGGGCTCATCCACGCGAGCGTACTGAGGTCTTCACGCAGCACCGCTTCCATGTTGCGGACCATCGACAGCGCCCGCGCCTTTGCCTCCGGAGAAAATGTCCGCGCGACGTATGCCTGGCCCAGTGCCTGACCCATTGATCGGTCCGCGAACTGCGCGCAGCGCTTCCAGCGAGGCAGCATTCTCGGTCGTACCGGTCAGCACCCGCGTGAGTTGGAAATCCTCATCCACGAATCGCGAGTTGAGTACCGGACTGGCGTCGTCGAGATATCGCCACCGGAGATAGTCGCGCCAGTCCGCCACCGGCACCTTCACGAGCAGGGTATCGAGTCCGCGGAAGAAATCCGGATCAGCCACGTTGAGGGTCTGAACGGCCGGTGCGCCGGCGTCCGCGATCCACGTCGCCCACTCGATGTGTGGCGCGAGCGCATTGGCCGCCGCGAGCGGCATCGATGGTACGTCGCCAGCGGATCGCGACGCTCGGTCCGCGACCTCGAGATGCGAGCCAGTGATGTCTCGATCGCCATGATGCGGCTGGCGGCGCTCCCCGCGGCCACGCTGTCGTCGCCCGCGAGCGCGAGGGTGTGCGCGATGTGCGAGACATACGCCCTGCGTGTCGCGGCCGGCGCTGAGTCGGTCTTGAGATAGTAGTCACGATCCGGCAGCCCCAGGCCGCCCTGTTGCACGCCCAGGATCTCCTCCGAACTGTTCTTCGTGTCCTGCTGCGAGCCGATCCCGAACAGATTGGGGACGAACATCGATTGCAGCCGCGCCGATTCGTGCCGAATGCCAGCGACAGTGGTGATCGCCGCGATCCGCGCCAGCTCCGGCTTCGCCGGCAACAATCCCTGCGATTCGGCGCCCGCCGAATCCATGCACGTGGCGTAGAACACACCGACCTTGGCGATGGCGCTCGCCGGATGGTTGCCATTGACGGCCGCCGCGGCGGAGTCGAGTACCTGCCGCACGACGTCGCGATTTCTCTCCGCCAGGAGAGCAAAGGTTCCCCACCGCGGAAATGCCGGGGGCGCCGGATTGGCCTTCTGCCACCCACCCGTCGCGAACTGATAGAAGTCCTGGCATGCGGCGCACGTGGTATCGAGATCCGCACGGTCGATCCCATGTACGACGCCCGCCGGAGCCGGCGGTTGCTGCGCGCTCGCGGACAGGACGAACGTGATCACCAGCGCGGCGGCGCCGAGCAGAGACGAGACGAGACCGGAACGCGACATGGGACGGATGCCTTGGTCGTGGGGGGAGGGTGGCCCGGGGCAGGGGAATCTACGAACCTCCCGCGCCGATGGTTTCGGGCCGGGGCCTGGCGCCAGGTATGGTCATCAAACCCCGTGACCAGGTGCGGTGTCCCATTCCAGTCGCCGGCTGGCCTGTGCCTTGCGGCTCTCAGAGGTCCCGTCGATATGGAAGCAGCCCTTCAGGAACTGCGGTATGCTGCGCGCCGCCTCGCCCGCACGCCCATGTTCACGCTGGTCGCCCTTGCCACGCTGTCGCTCGCGATCGGCGCCAGCACCGCGGCGTTCAGCCTCGTGAACGGCGTGCTCCTCAAGCCACTGGGCTTCGCGCAAGCGGACCGGCTCGTGTATCTGCACGGCACCGATCCGCGAGAAGCGTCGATGATGCTCTCGGCACAGGATCTCATCGACTACGGGAATCAGACGCACAGCTTCACGGCGATCGTCCCCGTGCAGAGCCGGCAGAACCTCAACCTGCTCCGGCCGCAAGCGCCCCCGCTGCGCGTCAGCGCCGCCAGGGTTGGCGCCGGGTTCTTCTCGACGTTGGGGACCCACGCGCAACTGGGGCGCGTGTTTGCCTCCGGCGAAGATGCGAAGACCGCGGCCAAGGTGCTCGTGCTGTCGGACGGCGCATGGCGGCGCTATTTCGGTGCCGATCCGAGGATCGTGGGGACCCAGCTCACCCTCGATGGCGACGTCTACGTCGTCGTTGGTGTGGCCCCGCCTCGGTTCACGTTCCCCGACAACGCCGAGCTGTGGTACCCGGCGGTATGGGAGAATTGGGAGATCGGCGACATTGGCCGCGGCAATCATTCCACCGCCGCCATCGCCCGGCTTCGTGACGGCGTCATACTGGCCAGCGCCCAGAGCGATCTGCGCGCGGTCGCGAGCCGTATCGCCGAGGCGTACCCCAAGGCCGACGCGGGAATCGGCGCGGCCGTGGTGCCGCTCCGGCAGCAGATCGTGGGCGACGTGGAGCGGCCGCTCTGGGCCATGCTGGGCGCCGTCATGTTCGTGCTGCTGATCGCCTGTGCCAATGTCGCGAACCTCCTGCTCGTCCGCGCCGCCTCGCGGGCCACCGACATCGCCGTGCGAACGGCGCTGGGTGCGGGACGACGCCAGCTCCTCGGCCAATCCCTTGCCGAAAGCATGCTCATCGCGCTGGGCGGCGCGGCCATTGGCACCGTGATCGCGGTCATCATCGTGCACGGCCTCACGGCGGGTGGGACGCTCGCACTGCCACGCAGCGAGGATGCGGGCATCGATGTCCGCGTCCTCGTATTCTCCGCCGCGCTTGCTGTCGTCACGGGTGTCGTCTTCAGTCTCCTGCCCGCGCTACAAGTCTCTGGCTGGAACATCGCTGGTATACTCCGGTCGGGCAGGGTTGGCGGATCGCGTGGAAGTGGGCGCGCGCGCTCAGCGCTCGTCATGATGGAGCTGGCGCTCGGCACGGTATTGCTGGTCGGGGCCGGGCTGCTGATTCGCAGCTTCCAGCATTTGATCGACGTCGATCCGGGCTTCAGGGCTGATCACCTCGTGGTGTTCGACGTCGCGCTGAGCGGCAAGAAATACGACGACGATGCGACAGTGAATGCGTTCGCCGATCGCGTGCGCGCCGGGCTCGCGGCGCTGCCCGGTGTGCAGAGCGTGGCAGTCGCTGCCGACCGCCCCTTTGACCCGGAACAATTCGGTCCTATGACGTCGTTCGCGGTCGATGGCACCCCGCCGCCAGCGCCAGGTACGGAGCCTCACTCGCGCCTCCACCCCGTTTCCGGCGACTATTTCCGCACGATGGGGATGTCGCTCGTGCGCGGGCGCACCTTCACCGAGGACGAGAACCGGCGCGACGCGGCCCCCGTGGTCGTGATCGACCAGGCGCTCGCCGACCGCTACTTCGTGGGGCAGGATCCGATCGGCAAGCATTCGACGTACGGGTTCTGGCACGGGGGGTCCGCGGCGCCCGGAGACAGCGCCGTGCACGCGCAGGGGGAGATCATTGGCGTCGTGCGGACTGCGTACTACTCGTCGCTCCAAACCCAGCCCCAGCCGGCGACGTTCCTGCCGTACCGCAGGTTCCCGATTGGAACGACCTTCCTCCTTCGCACCGCGCTTCAGCTGGCGGGGCTCGAGCGGGAGATCAGAAATGCCGTCGCCTCGGTTGATCCGGACGTCCCCGCGTTCGAGCTGGGCTCGATGAATGCGGCGCTGGCCGACTCGGTGTCGCAGTCTCGCTTCTATACCGAGCTGCTCGCCGCATTTGCCGCGATCGCGCTGCTGCTCGCCACGCTGGGTGTGTACGGCGTGATCTCCTACACCGTGAATCAGCAAACCCGGGACTTCGGTATCCGCATCGCCCTCGGTGCCGACTCGTCCGATGTCGTGCAGCTGGTGTTCCGGCGTGGCGCGGCGCTGATCCTGCCCGGCCTGGCCGCAGGGGTCCTGGCCGCGATGGTCCTCACGCGCACGATCCGCGGTCTCCTTTTTGGAGTCGCCCCGCTGGATTGGCCAACGCTGGCGGTCGTGTGCCTGGTGTTTGCCGCGGTCGGGGCGATCGCGTCCTGGCTCCCCGCCCGTCGCGCGGCGTGTGTGGACCCGATTATCGTGATGCGCTCGGACTGAACACAAATTCGGCTATCGCGCCACCGGGAGAGAAATCACTGTACCGGACCCAGGCCGGCCGGACTCGGAAGTAGGTGATCCCCTCCCAGCGCTGGCGCTCGACGCCGTCGGGGTACACGCGGAAGTAGCACGCCTTGACCCGTTCGAGTTCGGCGCCCGACGGCTCGTCAGCGACGCCGTCGCATTGCACGGTAATGTCCTGATCCCAGCCCGTCACGATGGAAACCTTTGGAAGCCGCCGAAGGTTCTCACACTTGCGTGTCGTGCTGAGGGTATCGAACACGATCTCCATCATGTCGGTCACCGCGATCCCGACGACGGCAGACTGAGGATCTCCCGCCGGAGAAATGCTGGCGACGACACCAAGCCGCTGCGCCTGCAGGAATCGGAGAACCTGATCGTGTGTGACGGAGGTCATGTGATGATCTATTTTATATGAACGAGTCCGCCAGGAGGAGGATATGATGAAACGAATCTCTGTCGAATCGAGTGCCATTGCCTCGATCGGGTACGACGAGGATACCGAAACACTTCGAGGTGGAGTTCACGGGCGGCACAGTGTATCGCTACCTGCGCGTACCAGCCGACATTGCCGCCGCCTTCGTTGACGCCGATTCCCGTGGAAAGTATTTCGCCGAAGTCGTGAGGGGGGCGGGGTACGAATACTACCAAGTCTCGTGAACTGCGAGATCGTTACTGACGTTGTACCACGACGCGTATACATATGCTGCGTGGATCGGACCGAGGAAATAATGTGCTTCATTTCTGGCGAGCCGGATCGGGAGAGCTGTCCGTTTGTCCAGGTACAGCGTGTCGGTCCCGAATCGGTCCAGGCGTGTGAGTAGCACACGATCGTAATCGCGATATCGCCGCTGGCTGGCGACGCGCACGGCCGGATCCCGCGCCCATTCCGTGAGCACGATCCAGGGATCGAAGGCACGGTGACTCCAGAATTGTCCGTGCAGCCGGCGGTCCGCGACGGCCCCGGAGTCGGTGACATGAAACGTGGCCCGCTCTGACCGGACATAGACCCGGCCATTGTAGACTGCGCGCTCCACGGCCGCCGAGGGATCGAGCCAAATGGTGTCGGCCGACGGCTGCATGACGTACGGCTCATACGTACGATCCGACTCGTCGGCGAGGAACGTGGCGTTGGACTCGGCGAGCCTTAGCACCGCGCCGCCAGCCGCCGGCATGCCTACGGCTCGGGTGGCCCGGCTGAGCCACGCGTGTGCGACCGTGTTCAAGGAGCGTGGCGGTTGGGCGCGGGACGGCTCGGCGACCGATAAGCCGGCGGCCGCGAATAGCGCCAGCGAATGGCGACGCATGGGGCGAGTATATGCGCGGGGCCAGTTGGCCGAACGCTTGCTGCAGCGAACGCGGCATTGGCGCAGTGAGCGTCGTGCGTCATGGCGGTTTGCGCTTGCTGACGCCGTGCCCTGACTCTAGGCTCCGGATATGACGGCCCTTGCCGAGCCGAACATCCTGAGTGACGCTGGTCCGGAAGACATGACCGTCGCGACGCCCCGCTTTTGGGTGCTCGTCGGGATCTGGTCCGTCTTAGCCTGGTACACGGCGCTCAATGTCGAAGTAACAGCCTTCATCAACGGGACGACCTATCCGGGTTGGCGCGCTATCGTCCCTGGATTGGCCGAGTGGTACCTCTGGGTGCCGCTTACACCGGTGGTGCTGTGGCTTGCGGCGCGGTTCCCCGTGGTGCGCGACGGACGGTGGCAGTCGTGGCTCGTGCACGGGGCCGCCGTCATTGCGATCGCGCTGATCCGGGGCGTGGTGTACGCCACCACGACTCTCTTCATCGCCCGAGTGGCGATCCCGCTTCCAGTGGGCGCGTATCTGACCCGGATATTCATTGGATATTTGCCGTTCGCCGCTGCCATCTACGGTGCCATCCTCGCAGTGCATGCCGCGGCGGTTTACGCGAGCCGGTCCCGCGCGGAGACCCTTCGCGCTGCTCGGCTGGAGACGCAGCTTGCGCGCGCCGAGTTTGCCGCGCTTCGGTCCAACGTGCATCCCCATTTCCTGTTCAACGCCCTGCATTCGGTTGGAGCATTGGTTCGCGCGCGGGATCATGATGGGGGCGGTGCAGGTGATCGCCGAGTTGAGTGAGTTGCTGCGGTCGTTTCTGCGGCGGGACGCTCCGGACGAAGTGCCGCTGCGTGACGAGCTCGCGCTCGTGGAGCGGTATCTGGCGATCGAGCGCGTGCGGTTCCGGGACCGGTTGGATGTACGGTGGGACATTGCGCTGGATACGATGGACGCGGGCGTGCCGCGACTCATCCTGCAGCCGCTGGCCGAGAACGCGATACGCCACGGGATTGGGCAGTCATTGGCGGCCGGCCGGGTGACCGTCACCGCTGTGCGGCGGGGCGACTGGCTCTGAGCTGGTGGTATCGGATGATGGTCCGGGACCTCCTGCCGCGGCGAGTTCCGATGGGCTCGGACTCACGACGACGCGTGCGCGATTGCGGCATGCCTATGGCCCGCACGCGGGGGTCACGCTCACCCGTGGGGCGGCCGGAGGTGCGGAGGCGGTGGCGCGTCTTCCGTTCCACCATGTCTGAGACGCGGGTCCTGATCGTCGACGACGAGCCGACTTGCACGCGACGTCATCCGGAATCTTCTCGCCGGGATTGAGGGCATGACGGTGATTGGCGAATGCAGGAACGGTGTGGAGGCGGTCGATGCCGTCCGCACGCTCCATCCGGATTTGATGTTTCTCGATATCCAGATGCCGGATCTCGACGGCTTCGGCGTGCTGCGTGCGCTCTTGCCCGATTGCTTGCCGGCGGTCGTGCTCGTGACTGCCTACGACGAGTTTGCCGTGCAGGCGTTCGAGGCGGAGGCGCTGGACTTTCTCGTGAAGCCGTTCACGGATGAGCGGTTCCATCGGGCACTCGATCGGGCGCGCAAGCAATCCGACGTCCGGCGAGAGGCAGACGACCTTGTCCAACGCCTGACCGCGGCGCTCGACCGCCTGCGATCTGCCGATGCCGCTGTACCGCCGGCTTACCGGTCACGTTACCTGGTCTCGTCCGGGCGGCGCTCCGTGTCGATCCCAGTGGCGTCGGTCGTATGGATCGCGGCCGACGACTATTACGCGCGGCTCCATCTCACGGACGCATCTTACTTGCTGCGCCGGCCACTTGCGGTATTGGAGCGGGAGCTCGATCCCGCCCAATTTATTCGTGTCCATCGGGGGGCAGTGGTGAATCTGTCGCATGTCCGAGAGCTGCAACGTGGCCCGGATGGGAAGCCAGTCATCGTGGTGCTGGACGGAACGCGGATCGCGGTCAGTGGGCGTCGCCGAGCCGCAGTCCTTCGGGCCTTCGCCGGAGGGGTGCCGAAGCGGGTCTGACATATTCCACCTCTTATTTTCGGCCTCAGGCAACCTCGGCTCCGGGAGAACCGCGCTACACTGCTCGCGAACTACGGCTGCGCGATGATCCGCTCAAACCGCGGGTTCCCGCGCAGCGGAGCGAAGTTCGGGTCAATCCGAAGCCAGCCTGGTGACAGATAGTAGGGCAGCTTGAGCAGCGGTTCCAATTGGTCGAGTGCTGGTTCCGGTTCGCCCACCAGAATGTAGATCCGCGCCAGTTGATGCAGATACGCCGGGCCTGAGAACGCATCAGTGGACATCGGAACCAGGGCCACGCCTCGCTTGCCCTCGGCCACTGCCTCGTCGCGGCGGCCCAAATAGGCGAGCGCCACGCCATGCTGCGCGTGGAGATTCGCGTCATTCGGTGTCACCTGGAGATGCGCTTCGTACGCGCCGCGCGCCGAATCAGCATACGCACGGGCGCGCGACTCTTCGCCGCGGAGCGCGTACTCTTGCGCCATCACCAACCCCCAACGTCCGCGATCATTGTCGAAGGCGCTCGGCGGCAGACTCCGGAGGACTCGCGCCTGCGCGCTGTCCAGAGCCCAGGCGATGTGAGACTCCGCCAGAAATGCCACCAGTGTTGCCGTATCGGCCGCAGACGACACGGTCCGAATGATCGTCCGCGCCCCCGGCAGGTCTCCCTGCGCCAAATCGACCTTGGCACGGAACTGCATTACGTCCCACCTCTCCGGTGCCGTCGCGAGCAAGCGGTCCAGCACCCTGCGAGCGTCTGCGTATTGCCGCAGGTAGAGGTGCTGCCAGCCCAGACCCATCGCGGTGCTGATATTGCGAGGATCGAGTCGCGTCGCACGCTCGGTGAGGACGATGGCCTGGTCCCAGTGGCCAAAACTGATTTCCGCGTACGCGGCATCCCGCAGCAGGAGTGCGTTGTTGGGAGAAAGCCGGAGTCCGGTCTGCACCTCCGCTGCCGCCCGCGCGTAGTCGTCGAGAACGACGGCGTAGTAGCTTCCCAGCGCGTCGCGGGCCTCCGGGAGATCGGGCGCCAGCGCGACCGCCCGCTCAGCGGCCACCCGTGCCGCCTCGGCATCCGCCGGCGTCGGCACACCCGAGCCGTAGATGGTGGCGTATGCCTCCGAGAGCGCGGCCCACGCCAGTGCGAATGCCGAATCACGACGCACGGCCTCCTGGTACAACTCCACCGCGCGGCGCTCCGAGCCCGACGCGCCTTTCTCGGCCTCCCGTCCCCGCAAGTACGCGTCGTACGCATCCAGGTTGGTCGTCGGCCGCTGCTCGAGTGTATGCAGACCGCTCGGATCCAACGTGACCTGGAGTTGCTGCGCGACCTTGCCCGCGATGTCGGCCTGCACCTGGAATACGTCAGTGAACAACGCGTCGAATGGCTGCTCCCATTTGTCGGCCGCGCTCGACACCTCGACAAGGGCAGGGCTCACTTCGACGCGTGCCGGGCTGCCCGGTACTTTCGACCAGCGGACTTTTCCCACCAGCAAATACCGCACACCCAGTTCCTGCCCAATCTGCTGTGGTGTCTTCGTGGTCTTGCGGTACTGCGCGGAACTTGCCGGCGCGATCACCTCGAGGCCGGGGATGGCCGTGAGCTTACCGCGCACGGCGTCGGTCATACCGTCGGCGAAGTACGCGTCGGCCGAGTCGCCGAGGTTGTCGAATGGCAGCACCGCGAGACGCACGGGGGAGCCGGTGGGGCCAGCGCTGCGTGGCGATGCTGCGCCTCGGTACCGTCCCACGATGACACCAGCACCGATCACGAGTGCGATCCCGACAGCGGCGGCCGCGGTGATCGCATACCTGTTGGTGCGCCGCGCTGGCGACCTTGGGATCTCGCTGACATCAGTACTCTGCAAAGCGCGAGCGAATGCGCTCGCTGATGCGAAGCGGTCGGCCGGAACCGGAGCGAGTGCCTTCGTGAGTGCCGCGTCTACTGGCGCCGGGACCGCCGCGCGCAACCGGCGCACTGACGGGACGTCCCCAGACAGCCGTTTCGCCAGGATGACCTGTGCCGTCGCTCCGGTGTACGGCGGCTCACCGGACAGCATTCTCATAGAGAACACAGCCGAGCGCGTAGACATCGGTGCGGGCGTCGAGAGTTCGCTCACCGGTGGCCTGCTCGGGACTCATGTAGGCGGGGGTGCCGAGTGCCATGCCCGTCTCGGTCAGTCTCTGGCCGGTGGCGTCCGCGTCATTGCCCATGCCTCGAGCTACGCCGAAATCGGCCACCATGGCGTGCCCGCGCGAGAGCAGGATGTTCTCGGGTTTGATATCGCGGTGGATGACCCCTTGCTGGTGCGCGTAGCTCAGCGCGCCGGCCACCTCGCGTGTGATCTGGAGTGCATCGTCGAGCGGGAGTTGCTTGTCTCGCTCGAGCCGGGTGCGGAGGGATTCGCCCTCGACGTACGGCATGGTGAACCACAGCTGGCCTGCGGGGGTTACACCTGAGTCGTGAACGGATACGATGTGTGGGTGCTGGAGGCCGGCGGCGAGCTTGATCTCTCTCGTGAACCGCTCGGGTCCGAGGGCGGCTCCAGGATCGGAGCGGAGCACCTTGATGGCAACGAGCCGTTCGTGGCGCAGGTCGCGGGCGAGATACACCGTGGCCATTCCGCCGCGTCCGAGCTCCTGCTCGATGGTGTAGTGCGCGCCGAGTGCGGCTTGGAGCTGGTCGCGTTCAGACGCCGTCGCCACCGGGATCCCTGCCTGGGATGAGAACGCGGAAAGTTACGCTAAACGGATGCGTCGGGGGCGGCATTGCCATGAGACATCGAGCAATGGCGCCGCGTTGCACGCGCATTCCGCGGGCGTTCATTGCGGGCACGTGCAACACATCGGCATCTGGCTCAGGAGATGCATCCACCGACGGCCTGGGTCAACGCTCAGGGAGTTGCGCGAATAGTCTCGAGCGGGTTGACGAACCGAACGCCACCGATTGTCGACCCGGTGGGTCCGTCTTCGCTGTAGATGACCTCGATCTGATTCAATTTGGCTGCCGCCCAGATCTGTGCGTCCCAATACGCCAGCTGATGGCGCCGAACGCCTTCGATTGCTTCAAGCACAACGAGCGCAGTCACGTCCACCACGGTCCAGGATCCGGCGTAGTCGGCGACCTGGTTTGCAGCATCTGCGGCCGGCAGCTGCTCCGCGAGCACGCTCTTGCTGGTGAGCGCACTGTAGTACTCGGCCAGCGTCTGCGCACTGAGCACGCCGAGCCCAGTGGTTGCTAGCTCGTCGAGTGCTGTGGCAGCGGCCGTCTGTTTCCGGAGGTCTCGACGGTCGACGCTGTACACCAGGATATTCGTGTCAACCAATACGCGGCCGTCGCTCATTTGCGGTTCGCTTGCGTGGTCTTAGCCGAGCCGGCCAATCCGGTGGGCGTAGAGATCCTCACGAGTCCAACTCCGTGTACCAGCGACGGGCCCCTGCGCGATGGATGCTTCGATGCGACGGCGTTGGCGCTGCCAGGCATGTGTGTCACGCGTTGATGCCCTGGTGTGTGCGGCGTGCCGGACAACGGCCTGGCGGATGACCTCTGCCTCGCTTACACCCGCCTCGGCCGCCAAGCGCTTGAGCAGCCGATCCTGATCTGCTTCCAGATAGATCTGTTTCCGCACCATGCGTGTGGCTGAGCGCGTCATAAATTCTACCTTTTCTGATTTACGATAATGTATACACCACATTATACATCATATCAAGAATCAACACTCAGCTGAGCTGGCGCCGACGGTGAATCCATATTAGGCCGCGCTTGTTTGCCCAGGTGGTTGTCAGCTGGCTACCGATATGGCAATCTTATCGGATGCCAGAACCACATGCGGAGCGCCCCTCCTCCACCCAGGCTAGCCCAACCCCCACTAACCGTGAGGGGCTTACTGCCGAGGCCGGTTACCTCGTTGGCAGGGCCGAGGCCTATATCGGGGCGGCGAGGGCGCCCAACACCGTGCGGGGGTACGAGTCGGACTGGCGGCATTTCGTGGGGTGGTGTGCGCGACACCACGCGCCCTCGCTACCCGCCGACCCTCGTGTCGTCGCGCTGTACCTCACCTCGCTTGCCGAGGGGCGCCGGGAGGGCGGCGTCTGGACCGAACCGCCCCGGCGCGTGACGACCCTCGACCGGCGGCTCTCCGCGATCCGGCACTTCCATCGCGCCGCGGGCCACGAGCTCGACACCCGCGATCCCGTCCTGCGCGATACCTGGCGCGGGATTCGCCGCACGCTCGGCATCGCGCCGCGTGGCAAGGCACCGACGGTGACAGAGTTTCTCCGCGCGATGGCCGGCACACTCCCGTCGTCACCCTCCGGAGTGCGCGATCGCGCGCTCCTGCTGGTGGGATTCGCGGGCGCGTTTCGCCGGTCGGAGCTGGTGGCGATCGATCACGCGCACTGCGCGCGGCACCGCGACGGCATCATCATCACGATTCCATTTTCCAAGACCGATCAGGAAGGCCGCGCGGAAGAAGTGGGACTGCCGTATGGCGCGCATCTTGAGACCTGTCCCGTGCGCGCGCTCACTGATTGGCTCGCCCTCGCGGAGATCAGCGACGGGCCGATTTTCCGCCCCATCACCCGGTACGGGCACATCGCGCCCACGCGCCTGACTGATCGCGGTGTGGCCCTCGTGATCAAACGCGCGGTGTCGGCGGCGCGTGACGCGGCGATCGCGCGGGGAAATACGGCGCTGGCCGAGAGCCTGGACCCGGCGCGGTACGCGGGTCATAGCTTGCGCGCGGGTTTCATCACGAGCGCAGCCGCCGCGGGCGTGTCCGAGAGTGACATCATGCGCCAGAGCCGGCACAAGCGCAGTGATACGCTCCAGAAGTATATCCGGCACGCGACAGTCTTCCGGCAGAACGCCGCGGCCAAGGTAGGACTGTAGCCGACGCGTCATCTCGGTGTGCCAATGTCTTGACACCATTGTCTTGGAGTCATAGGTTTACGATAACGAGATCGATGGGGATCGATATGGCAGCCGTTACCGTATCACCGAAGTACCAAGTGGTGATTCCACTCGCGGCCCGGTCGAGTCTTGGCATTCGGCCAGGCCAGAAGCTCCAGGTCATCGTCTATGGTGGCCAGCTTCGGCTGATTCCCGTGCAGCCAATGCGGGCAGTGCGAGGGTCCCTCAGAGGCATCGGTTCGGATGTCGACCGCGATGCCGACCGCATTTAGCCTGGACGGGGCTCATCTTCGGCGAATGATCCACCGGTGAACGTCGTCGACTCCTCGGGTTGGCTTGAATACGCGGACGATGGGGCCAATGCCAAGGTATTCGAACCACCCCTCCTCGACGTATCCCGGCTGCTCGTGCCGGCCGTTTGCCTGTATGAAGTGTTCAAGAAGGTGCTGCGCGATCGTGGCGAGGAATCAGCGCTTGCGCTGGCCGCGCACATGCGACACGGCCGTATCATCGACTTGGATGGCGATCTCGCGCTCGAGGCGGCCCGCTTGGGAGTTGAACTGAAACTCCCGCTGGCTGACAGCATTATCCTGGCTACCGCTCGGGCGCACGAAGCGACCCTGTGGACGCAGGATGAGGACTTCGATGGTATTCCCGGCGTCCGCTTCATTCCAAAGCGCAGGTAGGCCGCAACTCACGCTCATAGTTCGGACGTGCCAATGCCGGTCAGCGCGGCCACGGCGGGAGTGTCTTGCGCGCCTCAGCTCAGGTTCATCTTCGCGAGCAGCGCCTTGAACCGTGGGTATGGGCGGAGTGGGGCTAGCAGAAATGATCCGCCGATTCCGTTTATGGCTCCGGAGCGCTCGCTATACGCTTGCTCGAGCAGATCGAGCGCGCGCTCGTGCTCTCCCAGTCCCGTGTACACGAAGGCGAGATGGTACGGCGAGACATAGGAGCTTCGCCCCTGTTCCTCGAGCTGGCGTAACAACTCCCGCGCCTTATCGGTGCGGCCGGTCTCCGCATAGGCCTGCGCGAGCTGGGCGCGCCACTGATTCCCAGACGTGAGCGCGACGGCGCGTTCGAGCGCGGCGAGGCCTTCCTCCGGCTTCCCCAACCTGATCTGCGCCCAGCCCAGCGTCGCGTAGCCCCGATCCAGCGCGGGGTCGTCTTCCAGCGCGTGCGCCGCACCTGCTGCCGCCTCGGCGTAGTAGCCCGCCCGGAGCTGCGTGGTCGAGACATCCAGGCGATGGGCGAGCGGATCGAGCTCCTGGGCCCGTCGCTGCATCGCGATCGCCTCGTCGAAGCGGCCCAGCGCGGCGTACATCCGGCCGTACAGGTCATAGATGTCCGCACCACCGGGGTTCAGCTCCAGCGCTCGCTGAAACTCGCGCTCGGCGGTCGTCCAGTCGAAGTGGAGATAGGCGAGGTAGGCGATGGCGCAGTGCGCCTCGCCGAGCGTGGGGTCGAGAGCCAGCGCGCGTTCCGCGGCGGCCCGCGCGCGTGGGTACGCGTCCGCCGCTGCATGCGTGGCCCCCTCACCGAAATCCGCGTACACCATCGCCATGCTCGCATACGCGAGCGCGTACTCTGGATCCTCAGCGATCGCGCGCTCGAAGTACACGATCGCCCGCTTCATCGCCGGCAGCGTGTACTTCACGAGCAAGTGGCGCCCCTGCACATAGAACTGGTACGCCTTGAGATCCCGAGTCTGTTCCTTCCGGATGCGCGTCTGCTCGTCGTGTGACAGCTCCGCCTTGAGGGCGGCCGCGATGTGCAGCGCGACGTCCGTCTGGATCGCGAAGATGTCGGTCAATTGCCGGTCGTACGTTTCCGCCCATAAATGCTGGTCCGTCTCGGCGTCGATCAGCTGGGCGACGATGCGCACGCGGTCGCCCGCCTTCCGGACGCTGCCCTCGAGGATCGTATCGGCGCTCAGCAGCGCCGCGATTTCCTTGAGCCCCTGGACGCGTGCCTTGAACGGCATCACCGACGAGCGCGAGATGACCTTGAGGGAATGGATTTTCGACAAGTGCGCGATCACGTCTTCGGTGAGACCGTCGGCGAAGTATTCGTTCTGCGGGTCCGGGCTCAGGCTCAGGAATGGCAGCACCGCAACAGCAGGCGCCCGCGGCGCCTCGGGCGCAGCCAGCGCGTCCACGAACGCCGTCATGGACTTGAACCGGTCGGCTGGGGCCTGCGCGAGCGCGACCTTGAGTGCCTGCTCGATCGCCATCGGCACCCCGGGGCGCAGGCGCCGCACGCCGGGCACCGGGTCAACGAGCTGTTTCGCGAGCACGGCGCGCGCGTTTGGCCCCGTATACGGCGGTTCCCCCGCAAGCATCTCATAGACCACGCAGGCGAGGCTGTACACGTCGGTTCGCGCGTCGAGCACGCGCTCGCTCATGGCCTGCTCGGGACTCATATAGACCGGTGTCCCGATCACGAACCCCGTTTCGCTCAACCGCTTGCCGTCTTCGGCCGCTGTCGCGAGCGCGATGCCAAAGTCTGCGACCATCGCCTCGCCTTCGTGCAGCAGAATGTTTTCGGGCTTCACATCGCGATGGATCACGTGCTGGGTGTGCGCGTGGCCCAGTGCAGCGGCGACCTGGCGCGTGATGGCGAGCGCTTCATCGACCGGGAGCTCGCCCTCGCGCGTGAGCTTCTGGCGCAGCGACTCGCCCTTGATGTAGGGCATCACGTAGAAGAGGGACCCGTCCGCGTCGCCCGAGTCGTAGAGCGGCAGGATGTGCGGGTGGCTCAGTCTTGCGGCGATCTCCACTTCGCGCAGGAATCGGGTTGGCCCAAGCGCCGACGACAGCTCGGAGCGGAGCACCTTGATTGCAACCTGGCGGTTGTGCTTGAGATCGCGGGCGAGGTAGACCGTCGCCATCCCTCCGCGCCCAAGCTCCCGCTCGATGCGGTACCGGCTGGCGAGTGCCGCCGAGAGGTGGGGCAGAGTATCGACCACGGGCGACCGATCCTACAGGAGGGCGAACCGTATGATAGAGGCCTCCCGGACACCGTGGTAGGCTATTTGGACCCCCGCCGGGGAGCTACGGCACGAACTGCCACCGGCCAGTACTTGACCATGCAGCACTACGTAAAACAACCATGCAGTAAGCCGTAATTTCGTGCATCTCAGTGAATAGCGCTGTCCGCTTGCGGGTGCCACGCCGATGGCGGGAGGTGGAGCGAGTAGATAGTGGTCACGGGGAGCTGGAGGCGTTCGAGGATCCGGCGCAGATCGGCATTGTACGCGCTGGTGAATACCGGCTCAAATTGGGCGGGGATGATCGCGTCGCTCGCGTACAGGAGTTGGTGCGCGGGCCAATACACGAGCATCATGGCGGCGGCGTGAATGCCGCGTGCGGGGATGAGCTGCATGCGATTTTGCCCGGCACCCAGCATGATGGGCAGGCTTACCGGGATCACCCGCGCACGGCGGAGCGCCGCGCTGGTGTCGTCCGCGCGAGGGGCTGCCAGCAACTCCCGCACTTCGGCGGCGTTGTCATCGAGTGCGTAGATCGGGATGTGGTGGCGAGCGTATTCGGGTAGACCACCGATGTGCATCCAGGCAGGCGTTGTGGAGATCACCGCGGTGACGGGCATGCCGGGGTAGAGGCGCTCGCACTCCTGGAGCACGGCCCGTGACTTGGTGCCGGACTCCGGCGCCTCGATCACGATCACGCCGGCCGGCTCGCGGACAATCGCGGCCTGGTAGCCGCCCTGAACGAGCGTGATGCCATCCGCCAGCGTGACCGGAGTGAGTTGCGGCGTGCGCGGCGGAGCGCTGGCCGCGGCCGAATAGCGGGCGGCGATGCTATCCGGGATGGCGAAGGAATCGGCGGGCGCCGCGGCCGCGAGATCGAGGGCAGTCACACTGTATTCGCGAAACGGCATTCCGTTGAACGTGAGCGTACGCTGCCTCGGATACCAGACACCGTTCGTGCCGAGGGACCACGAGGACCACACCGTCTCGATGCTGACCCGGCCCCACATCGCCCAGTAGACGAGCGCGGGGTACGCGCGCTCCAGCCGCACGCGGTCCGGGAACGACGTCCGGGCGTTGATCGCCAGATACGCGCGTCCCTGGCCGCTGGCCATTCCAAACGACACGGTGTGGTACGGAGTCCCGGCGATCGTCGTGTCGTGCTCGGTGCGGATAGCGGGGGCAGCCAGCGCGGTGAGCAGCACGCGCTCGGGAGCGAGCGCATAGTCGCCGAGCGCGTCTTCGAGATCAGAGACCGTGCCCGCCGACATCGTACCGCCGCGCATGATGGCGGCGGCATTCGCCGAGGCGACCGTTGTCTGCGTGAAGTGTTCGGGGCGCATCGGGAAGAGTTGATCCGTCGTGGCGCGGACGCCGGCCGGCTCGGCACGCCGGAGCGTCGCCCGCCGCTGCACCGCGAACCGCCTCGGCCCTCGCGGATCGCCGGGAATCGTGAGCAGGTATTCGTGCCCCTGTTCCTCGACGCGCACCGCCGCGATCGCGCGGAGACGTGCGAGACCGCCGATCGCCTCTGCGCTCCGCTCGAGCAACTGCTGCGCCGATTGCGCGGGTGCAGGAATCGGGGAGCGGGGGGATGGTTGCGAGCCCGGCGGAGTGACAGCCAGGAACCCGAGGAGAACCAGGGCGGATCTCATGGGAGGGCGGGGCAGATGGGGACGGCGTGGAAACGGGATTGGTACCCATCTTTGTCACCGTGGTGGCGCTCGGGGAGGTGGTTACGCAGCGAGCGTGGCGTTCGGTGCAGCAAACGTCACGGCGAGCGTCTGATCTCCTTGACGCCGAGGGCGAGCCGGCGGCGCAGCAATGCGCGGAGCGTCGCGCCGTCGGCGTAGCCGACCCGCGAGGCCACTTCGTCGACACTCGCGCTGCCGGTCTTCAGCAGATGGACGGCGCGCTCGACCCGCAAGCTCTGGAAGTATCCCAACGGGGATTTTCCGAGCACGTCCTGCATGCGCCGAGCGAGGGTGCGTTTGCTGGCGCCGACAGCCTTGGCCGCGTCCCCCAGGGAAAAGCCGCGAGCCAGCCTGGTGCGCGCCCAGGCTTCGAAGCGCTGGACCACGGGATCCGCGTGCACCGAATGATCAGTCAGCACATACGCTGACTGCGACGGTCTCGAATCGACGATGAGGTATTTCGCGGTGAGCGCCGCGAGGTGCGGACTACTCGCCCGAACGAGCCACAGCGCCAGGTCCATGTGCCCGAGCGCGGCGCCAGGCTGTGACGTAGCGGCCGGACTTCACGACCATGTTCGAGTCGTCCAGCACGACGTTTGGGTAGCGCTGGCGGAAAAGCGGTGCCAGCCACCACGTCGTGGTCGCCCGGTGGTGGTCCAACAGTCCCGCCTCGGCCATGACGAACGTCCCAATGCAGGCGGCGGTCATGGTTGCACCGCGCCGGGCCCATTCGCGCAGCACCGCTGTCGCATCCCGCACATCCGGCCGTTCGAGGGCCGCCTCCAACGGCTCGGGCATCTTGAAGCCGATCGCCGGGACCACAACGCAGTCGGGAGTCCGAGCGCCGACACCCTGCACGGGGACGGTGAGGCCCTGTGAAGTCTTTACCGTCTTTCGCACTCCGACAATCCGGACGTCAAATCGCGGGACGGTGAGCTCGGACAGCTCGATCAGCTCGTTGGCCGTCCGAAACGCGTCGAGCACCGCGGACAGGCCCAAGTCGAAGACGTCGCCGAGTGCCAGGATGTCTACGCGCATGATGAGCGAGGCGTGGAGAAGGGAACACAGGGCCCGAAAAGCCAAGCTAATGGCACCAGCGCGTGCGACAACACGTATTTGGTGGCGTGGCAAGAACGATGACAAACTTGGCACGCTTGCCCATACCCCTGGAATGTGCCGGGGCCTAACCTCCGTCTTCACCCCTTACGGAGACACTGAAATGCTGACCAAGAGCCTGTTTGTTCGTCTCGAAGCGAAGCCCGGCAAAGAGGCCGAGCTTGCGGCGTTCCTGCAGCAGGGACTGCAGCTTGCGCAGGGCGAGGTCACGACACCTGTCTGGTTCGCGCTGCGGCTGGGGCCGAGCACGTTTGGCATCTTCGATGCCTTTCGCGATGAGGCCGGGCGGCAGGCGCATCTCGACGGGCCGATTGCCAAAGCGCTCATGGCGCAAGCACCAAACCTCCTCGCCACAGCTCCGGTGATCGAGCGGCTGGACGTACTCGGCGCGAAGGTAGCGGGTTGAGATCGTGGAGTGACGCGCGGTCGTCACGCGGTGATGCACGTTACGAATGGCAAGGCCACTCCTTGCCCCGCTCGATGAGGGCGAGAAGTGTGACGGCTGGATCAGGGCCGGAGAGCGGCACGCGAATGTCCGGTGCAATCCCCGACACATCGACCGGGTCCTGCGGCAACCGTTGGGACCTGGACGTCGGGTACCAGAGGACGAAGGGGCTCTCCGGGATATCGAGGTGCCACTGGTTGGCGTAGTCGAGAACGCCGCCAGTGTTCTCACCCACGAGGCACACCTTGCCGCTTTGGCGCGAGGCGAGGACAAAGTTCTCGCAACTGCTCTGACACCCCACGGCGGTCACGACTGCCACGCGGCGCGGGCGGGCCGCGACCGCGTCAAAACGTATCGTGTCGTCGGCCCGGCGCACGAACTCGCCGGGATGGTTGCGTAGCTGATCCGCCAGCTGCCTGGTTTCCTCCTTGTCCGCGGCTGGGATGGTGGTGTCAGCCAGCAGACGGTCGTATTTGACGATGTTGTCCGGAGTTGAATAGATGCTCGAGTTGACCAGCGCGACGACCCGGGTATAGAGGAGTTGAAAGACTGGCAACCAAACGAAGTCTGACCCTCCACCGTTGCCATGCACATCGACGATCAGGTTGTCCGCGGCCGCAAGCTCGCGCGCGTGTTGCCGAAGGAGATCGGCGACGACTGCGCCCTGCTCATTGTTGAAGCGCGGTAGCGTCAGCAGCAGTGTGTGGGCGCTGAGACGCCGAAGAGTCGCGGGTGGTGGGCTCGCGGGCGGATTCGCGTCTGGCACGATGCCAGCTGGGGCCGAGGGAGAGAGCCGCACGGCAATGTGGCCGTCATGAAAGAAATGCAGCCAATCGTTGAGCAGGCCGAGGCATGTGCGATCCGTCGTCGTGGTGTCCGCCCGTCCGCGCATTGTAGCCGTGAGAGCGGTGTACTGTGCTTGGGTGCCGCTGGTCACCTTGTCGCGAAACCCCGAGTAGTTGGCCTCGGTCTTCGCGATCGCGAAGTCCAGGGCAGCACGGCAGGACGGGGACGGTGGCATTCCGGTGGTCAGGGCCGTCGCCAGCGCGAACGCCGCATAGTGATCCAGCATTAGTATCGGATCCTCGGGACGAGAGACGAGTGGGCCATGGCGGCATGCCGGGCCGATTGAGAGACAGCGCCGATCGCTGCAAGGTTTAGATCGGCCTCGGCCCGTTTTCCGGCCATACGTGCCATCGGTGGGAATACCCCCCGTATACCCATGCACGGCGCCGCCTCATACTATTGCCTCATGACATTGCGATCCGTGTTGGCTGCGGTGCTCGCCGCGGCGTCCGCCGGGTGGCTGAGTGGTGCTCCGGAACCACCGCCTCAAGCCGCGCATTGGTGGCGAGTCGGGCACGAGCAGCAAATCCTCCAGGAATTCAGCGCGCTGCTCGCCATTCCCGATGTCGCCAGTGACACGGCGAACATCGCGCGGAACGCCGATGCACTCGTGCAGGCGCTGCAACGACGCCACGTCGCCGCCCGGCTGCTAACGCTGCCCGGTGCAAACCCAGTCGTCTACGGCGAGATCAAGACACCCGGCGCCAAACGCACGATCGTCTTCTACGCCCACTACGACGGGCAGCCCGTCACGCCCGACGAGTGGGAAGGGAAGGCGCCATTCACGCCGGTCACGCGCTCGGTGAACGGCGAGCCGCGCATCTTCGCGCGTGCCGCAGCCGACGACAAAGCCGCGATCCTCGCCCAGCTCACCGCGCTCGAATGCCATCCAGTCGTCACACATTCCCCTCAAGGCGAACATCCGGTTCGTCTGGGAAGGCGAGGAGGAGGCGGGATCAACGCACCTCCGCGATATCATCGAGAAGTATCGCGCTGACCTTGGCGGCAATGTCTGGCTCATTTGCGACGGGCCAGTCGATCAGAGCGGACGGCAATCCGTCGTGTTCGGCGCGCGCGGCGTCACCCATCTCCAGATCACGCTCTTCGGCCCGAACCGGGAGCTCCACAGCGGTCACTACGGCAATTGGGCTCCCAATCCGGCGATGATGCTCGCTCAGCTCATCGCGGGCATGAAGGATGAGACCGGGCGCGTCCTCATCCCACACTTCTATGACGGTGTCACGCCGCTCGGCCCCCTGGAGCAGCAGGCGATCGCCGACGCCCCCGCCAATGAGACCCCGCTGCGCCAGGAGTTCGCGCTCGGTCACACCGACGGCGATGGCAAACGGCTGCTGGAATTGCTGAATGAGCCGGCACTCAACATCGACGGGATCACGTCGGCGCGAACCGGTGCGACCGCCAACAACGTGATCCCATCGACCGCCACGGCAGATATCGACCTGCGCCTCGTGAAAGGCGTTGATTGGAAAGAGGAGCAGCAGCACGTCGCCGACTACGTCGCATCACGCGGCTACTTCGTGACGGACTCCCTGCCGGATAAGGCCATGTTGCTGGCGCACCCAAGAGTCGCGTTGATCGTTCGTGGACGCCTCGGTTACAACGCGGTGCGCACTCCGATGGATCTCCCCATCGGACAAGCGATCATCAAGGCCGTCGAGAGCGCCCATGGGCCCGTCGTCAAGCTGCCGACGATGGGTGGGAGCGTTCCACTCGAGATGATCGAGCAGGCCGCGAACGCGCCGACCATCGCCGTGCCGATCGCCAACTACGACGACAACCAGCACGCGGCCAACGAGAACCTCCGATTGCAGAACCTCTGGGACGGCATCGAGACGATGGCAGCGCTGGAGGCCATGCAGTAGGCTCGAGTGCGCCTCAGCGATCGCCCGTCCCCAGACGGAACGTCATTGCGCGGAAATCGATCGTGTAACCGCCGCGCGACAATGCCAGGTCCTGGCCGAGGTTTCCGAACGACGGCTCGAACGCCATGGTCGTCGAATCGCCCAGGACTGACACACTATCGAGGATGGTGCTCGTCCCTCCGACCGTCACCGGCAAATGTTTGAGCAGGTAGGCGCTGTATGCACTGTTGCCACCCGCTCCGCCAATGCCGAGCGGCCGCCGCGACAGCCCCGCCACGAGCTGCGGATACTCCCGGCAAAAGTGCACACCCAGCACCGTGGCGTCCGCGCCGCTGTCGAAGTGATAGAGTCGTGACGTCCCGTCCACCGTCACCGCGACCAGCGGATTCAGCTCGTCCAGGAACAGGTTCGACGAGTCGCCGGGCACACCCTCTGGGTCCGGCGTCACCTGGACCTGGTCCGCGGTGATCGCCAGCCGATCGAGCGCCTCCAGGACCGGATAGCCGAGGATCGCGGAGATCTGGAAGTGCACCGCCGGGATGTCGAGGGCGCTGTCCGCGAGCACCAACACGACGACATTCGACACGCGAGCGGGGCCGACTCGCAACTCCGGGATCACAGCGACGTTCAGTCGCGATGGCGCCCCCGTCGTGCCTTTCACCGTCGCCGCGCCACTCGACAGGTGAAGCCCAAGCCGCCGCGCCATGCTCTCGCTGATGGTCGAGAAGTTGGCCCCGGTATCGAAGATCCACCACGCAGAGTCGGCCCCAGCGTGCACGGAGACTTCACGCAGGCCAATCGTGTCCCGGCGCAGCGGCACGACGAACGGGCGCGAATTGAGCACGCGCTGTGGCGGCGCGTGACGCAACAGATCGCGGACGGCCACGCTATTCCCCAGATCCCGCAGCTCCTCCGCCGACATCGACGCCGGCGCCTGTCGCTGCAGGCGCCCGAGCGCGTCCGCGGCGTCACCGTACCGGTAGGTCTTGGTATAGTCGTCAGCGAGCGTACTCAGGACGAGGCGGAAATGCGCCGAGTCCGCGACCGGATCGAGTCGTGGCAACACCGCGATGAGCAGAGCAATCGATGCGGCGTTCTGATTCTGCCGGTTGGCGAGCAACCCACGAAATACCGCCAGATCAGCCGGCGTCACCATCAGCCGATTCCGCTGCTCCGCGACCCACCGGGCCAACTCCGGATAGCGCTGCTCGCGGAGCAACCAGTCCGGCCTGTCCGGGGCCGCCGGCGCTGGCTCCGCGCGCGCTCCCGGCTGCTCCGCGCAGGCGGCACCAGCGGATCCGTTGGACTGGGCGGCCGCCGGCGGGACCAGAACCGCCGCGGAGGCCGTCAACCAGACAGCGGAGAACAGGAGTCCGCGACGTCGTGCATCCATCTGAGACACTCCTGATGAAGCGCCCGTGCCAGCAATGGCCCCGGCGTGGTATTTATTCAATAATATGGCGATATTTAAATAATGTCTACTCGGCTGGTTTCATCGTCACGCCCGGCGCGCCACCGGCGATACGTGGTCCGTGGCCAACGGCAGTTGCAGGCGCTGGCGTCGCCGTCGCGCCAGGCGATCGTGGACATCGTCACGGCGAATGGACCCTGCTCGGTGCGCGAGATTGCCAACCGGCTGGCCCGTCCCGCAAGCGCGCTCTACCACCACGTACGCTCGTTGCGCGCGGTGGGACTCCTGGCCGCGCGCCCGGGCCCGGCTGGCCGAGGACGTCCAGGCACCCTTGTCAATGTGCCTGGGCGGCCGATGGTCATTCGCTATGAACCAGGACAGCCACAGACGCGGCAGCCGATGCGCCGAATCGTCGCCGCGATGTCCCGGGCCGCCTCGCGCGATTTCGTGCGGGGGTACCGCCCGGGCGTCGTCGTGAGCGGCGACCTACGCCAGCTCTGGGCCGCTCGGTCGCAGGTCTGGCTGACGGACAACGAGCTTCGGGCCCTGAACCGTCTTCTCCGGCGGATGTTTCGGCACGCGCAGTCCGATACTCGGCGACCTGGGCCGATGACCCGGCCGCATTCCCTCACCGTCATCCTCGCGCCGACAGCCACCGAATCGCGAGGCACCGGCGCGCGAGCCAGGAAGCGCCGTTCCCGATCCTAGCCCACGGCACCCGCGCCCAGCCCGCGCGCCATCGCGGTCGCTGCGAACACCATCAGGATTACGAGTATCGCTTCGGCCGTGCTGATCCATGCCATGCTCGACGCGCGATCAGTCCGCACCCGCTCGCCGCGCCGGAGTGACAGCCGCCACCGGATCAACGTTACCATCGGCCACACTTCCAGACACAGAATCACGAGCAGCAGCGCCATCTTCGCGAGGAAGAAACTGTTCCGCATGTAGTACGCGGTTCCTTTCTCGTACCCGCCGAACGCCCGCGCCACACCCGTCGTGATCCAGATGAGCGCCGCGATCCCCCACACCGAATCCGCGTAGAACACCCGATTGAACGCACCGGGTGAATCGAGCGGCGCGCGTAACGCGCGCGCCCGCGCCCACACGGCGCCGAGCCCGATACCCAGCGCCAGCAAATGAAACGCGGCCAGCATCCAGCGTGTGGTCATCGTCTCCTCAGCCAATCGTGGTGAGCAGGCGACCCGCACACGCCGTGCCCACGCGCCCCGATACGCTACTCGGTTTGCCCCACAACGTAGAACTTCCGGGTCTTCTTATCCGGAAAGAGCAACTCGTACGCTTGCTCGGACTCATAGGCGTCCTTGTGCTTATCCGTGACCAGTTTCGCCTTGTAGTCGCCAAGCGCCAGTAGCGGCGTGCCACCCGCGAGGTTCGCCCCGACAATGTTGGCCTTCAGCTCATACTTCCTGCCCCCTATGACGACGTCGAGCCACTGCACGGCGCCTGGACCCCCGAGGCTCGGATCGATCGACCAGCGCGACCGGCTGACGTGCACATTGATCGTGTACTGATCTGGCGATTGCGCTGCCAGGGAGACGGGGGCGAGCAGCAGCGCCAGCAACGCGAGTGTTTTCATGGATCTCCCTGCGTCCGGGTCCGCTGAAGTGATGCAGCGAGTGGTTTGGTCGCGGATTTCGTCATGCGGAACTGCCTCCGGCAATGCGACTCCGGATAAGTTGGCGTCACCCACCTGCGCCCGACAGGTGGCGCGTTGGCAACGCGCCCCGGCGCCTGACATATTCCGCACGACGTCGTCCGCCTCGCCATTCCCGGACCCGACTTTGCCCGACGCACCGCCCGCGTCCGCTCCTAGCCCGCCGACACCGGCATCTCCACCCGCAGCCCCGGCGCCAACTGCTGCGATTGGCCCGCCGCGAACCGCTAAGTGGCGCAACCAGCTCATCCAGATCGTCGTCTTCGGCGCCCTCGGCGCCTGGGCCGCCACCGGGTTGAGCGAAACCGCCCGGAAGGCTGGTGGATGGTCGCACTTGCTCGCCGGCCGTTGGCCGATCTTTGTCTCGCTCGCACTCTGGATCGTGTTCAGCGCGTACTGGACGGCGGCCGCGAAATCCGTTTCCGTCCCTCGGAGCTCGGAATCCGCGGGGTCACGCGCCTTCCACATGCTCCTCATCAACGGCTCGATGCTGTTGATCTTCGTTTCGCTCCCGGACTCGGCGGACGCTTCGTCCCGAACACGCCACTCGTCCACACCATCGGCGTCATCATCCAGGCGGCTTTCCTTTCGTTCGCCATCTGGGCACGACGCACCCTCGGCCGCAACTGGAGCGGCAACGTCACCGTCAAAGTCGATCATGAGCTGGTCCGCACCGGCCCGTACCGGCGCATCCGCCACCCGATCTACACGGCAATGTTCGGGATGTACGCCGGCGCAGCGATTGCCGTTGGCGAAGTACACTCGCTCGTCGCACTTGGCATCCTCATGCTGGCGTACGCGCGCAAGATGCGGCAGGAAGAAATCGTGATGCGCGGAGAGTTCGGATCGGCGTATGACGACTACCGGCGCCATTCGTGGGCGGTGATTCCGCCCATTTGGTAGCACTGCTCGGGCAGACGGTCTCACACATGGACTCGCGGGGGATGCGTGATACGGAGCGGTGACCCTGTGGCCGGCGAATCCGTGGCACCGATCTGGAACGCCGCGCGAGCCGCTATCGTGACCGGGGACGCTTCGACCCTCGAGCGGCTCCTCCGCGATCACGAGTCGTTGCTCCGGAAGGAGCCACCGCCTCCCTACGTGCCGAGCGGGCCGCGACCGGATTATCAGACCGGGACGGCCGAGGAGATCATTGCCCGCGAACAGCACTTCACGAGCTGGGCGGCGTACCAACACCATCGCCAGGCGATCGCTGGCCGCGATTCGCCGGCCGCTCGCTTCGAGCAAGCCGCCGACGCGGTGATCACTGGTGACACCGTCGCACTCTCGTCGCTACTGCAGCACCATCCAGAGCTCGCGACGCAGCGATCGGCACGTACTCATGGTGCGACGCTGCTGCACTACACGGGCGGGAACGGGATCGAGGGCTTCCGTCAGAAAACGCCGAAAAACGCCGCCGCGATCGTCCGCCTTCTCCTCAGCGCCGGCGCGGACGCCAACGCCGAGGCGTCAATGTACTCGGACCAGGACACGACGCTGGACCTGGTCTCGACGAGCATCCATCCCTTGCTGGCGGGCGTCCAGGACGACGTGCTCGCCGCCCTGCTGGAGGCTGGCGCCACCATCGACCACTCGCCCGGATCCGCCGTCAAGGCGTGCTTGGCCAACGGATGTCCCGCGGCGGCCGATTTTCTCGCGAGGCGCCTGGAAACTCGGGGCTGACCCACTATCTGGCATTCTGCACTGGATGGATTGCCATCGCGGATCGGGGCACTGAGCCGTAGCTTCGGTGCATGGGCCCGATCGACTCCCCTGGCCCGGGCGGAGGACGCCACCATGCACGTCACACTCATCGACCAGAACGGCTTCACGCACGACGTCAGCAACATCCCGAACCCGCTGCCGCGTGGTATGCGCCGAGTGGGGGGCGAAGACGCCGAACACCGCGGCGTCCGCGAGTACCACCGGGTCGCTGACACGACCAAATACCGCGAAGCCACCACGCACACCGACATGACGAAGTCGCACTGCGCGTCCGAGACCTGTAAAGCCCCGGATGACCGCCCGGTGCTCTTCGCGGCGAAATACCGCAATGGCGTCGCGTTCGTGTGTCCGGACTGCTATCCGGCAATGGTCGCCCGCGTGGACTGACCGGGGTTGGCTTCGCCTTTCCACTCTCTACTCACTACCTTCTCGTCTCTCGTTTTTCCTCTCTAGCTGTCCCCCACGCCGCCGGGTTAAGATGGCGGCCTATGCACGCTGGATTTCGGTACGCCATCGCCGCCGCCGCGACCCTCGCGGCTGCGCCCCTCGCCGTCGCGCAGGCGCAATCCGTGCCCGCGACGACCTCCCACGGCCGCGGATTCCAGGTCGTCGTCACGCTCGCGTCCCGCCCCGGGACGCAACCGCACGACGGGCGGCTCCTGCTCATCGTCTCGACCGATAGCAGCCGCGAGCCGCGCCTCGAAGTCTCCGATCGCGACAACACCCAGCAGCTTTTCGGGATTGATGTCCACGGGCTGAGTGCCATCCACACCGGCGTTTTCGACTCCCGCGCCGACGGCTACCCGCTGACAAGTCTCCTCCACATCCCAGCCGGCGACTACTGGGTCCAGGCCATCCTCCATCCGTACGAGGTCTACCACCTCTCGAACGGACACACCGTCGAGCTGCCGCCCGATCACGGGGAAGGGCAGCAATGGGACCGCGCACCGGGCTCCCCAATGAGCCACCCGAAAAAAGTCCACATCGACCCGCTCGCGGGCGGTGAGCTCCGCATCGTCCTCGACACAGTCGTCCCACCCCTCGAGGACATTCCCGACACGAAATACGTCAAGCACATCCGCATCCAGAGCGACCGGCTCACGAAATTCTGGGGACGGCCGACGTTCCTGAGCGCGATCCTCGTCCTGCCCGAAGGCTTCGACACACACCCGGCCGCCCACTATCCGCTCGCGATCTACCAGGGGCACTTCCAGAGAAACCCACCCTCCTGGCGCGAGGAACCGCCCGACACGTCGCTCCCCATGCCCGACACGGCGAAGATCGCGCACGACTGCCCCAACGGCAGCGAACGCAATGCCTGCGACCGGCGCGCCCTCACGCGCCTCGCCCAGGACATCTACTACGGGTACTACAAACGCTGGACCGGACCGAACTACCCGCGCGTGATCATGGTCACGATCCAGCACGCGAATCCGTACTACGATGACTCGTACGCGGTGAACTCCGAAAACGTGGGGCCCTACGGCGACGCCATCACCTACGAGCTGATCCCCTACATCGAGCAGCACTACCGCGGCATAGGCCCCTGGGCTCGCGCACTTTACGGCGGATCCACCGGCGGCTGGGAGGCGCTCGGCGTGCAGGTCCTCTATCCCGATCAGTACAACGGGACCTACGCCGCCTGTCCGGACCCGATCGACTTCCACCAATACACGAACTTCAGCCTCTACTCCGACCGCAACGCGTACTACACCATCGGACCGTGGCGCCGGACGCCGCGCGACGGCGAACGCGACGAGTACGGCGACATGCTCTCGACGGTCGAGCAGCAGAATCTTCGCGAGCTGGCCGAAGGAACGCACTCCCGTTCGGGCGGCCAGTGGGACATCTGGGAAGCCGTGTTCTCGCCCGCCGGGGCCAATGGCTACCCGCGGCGCATCTACGACAAGCGCAGCGGCACCATCGACTCCGTGACCGCCGCGTATTGGCGCGAACACTACGATCTCGTCCACATCATGCAGCGCGACTGGCCCACCCTCGGCGCCAAGCTCCAGGGCAAGATCCACATCTACGCCGGATTGTCCGACAGCTGGTTCCTGAACGACGCGGTCTACCGCGCCGAAGACTTCTTCAAGTCCACCGCGAACCCGCACTCGGACGCGGAGATCGTCTACGGCGCCCGCCACGAGCACTGCTTCACCGGCGACCCCGCGCGGCCCAACATGATCTCCGGCCTGACGTTCACCGAGCGCACGATTCCGCAGATGGTGGCCCACTGGCTCGCGACCGCGCCGAACGGCGCGGACACCACGAGCTGGCGGTACTGAGTCGCACCGACCGGTCCGAAAGGGAGCACTATGTCTCGGCACGAAGAAGAGAGCAGCCACGAGCGATTGGCAGCCATCAATCGCCGGGAGTTCGTGGTGTCGGGCGTCGTCAGTGGCGCACTGGCCGTCGCGGGTGCGGCCATCCCCCGCCGCGCGGATGCCGCCCCCATCGCTCCGCACGCGGAGCCGCGGTCCGCGCCCGATGACTTCCCGCTCGCCGAAATCACCATCGACCGACTCCAGCAGGCGATGCGGACCGGCCAGTACACCGCACGGGCCATCGCCGAGCAATATCTCTCCCGCATCGATGCGATGGACCAGCGCGGGCCGTCCGTCAACGCGATCATCGAACTCAACCCCGAAGCGCTCGCGATCGCCGATGCGCTCGACGCCGAACGCAAGGCCAAAGGCGCCCGTGGCCCCATGCACGGCATCCCGGTGCTCATCAAGGACAACATCGCGACCGCGGACAAGATGCAGACGACCGCGGGATCGCTCGCACTCGTGGGCGGCACGCCGCCGCGGGATGCCCACATCGCCGAGCGCCTCCGCGCCGCCGGCGCGGTGATCCTCGGCAAAACCAATCTCAGTGAATGGGCGAATTACCGCTCGGGTCACTCCTGCAGCGGATGGAGCGGCCGCGGCGGCCAGACGCGAAACGCGTACGCGCTCGATCGCACGCCGTCAGGCTCCAGCTCGGGGTCTGCGGTCGCGACATCGGCAAACTTCTGCGCGGCGTCCGTCGGGACGGAGACGGACGGCTCGATCGTCTCACCGTCTTCGTGCTCATCACTGGTCGGACTCAAGCCCACCGTCGGCCTCCTGAGCCGCGCAGGCATCGTCCCGATCTCCGCCAGCCAGGACACGTCCGGTCCGATCTGCCGCACGGTCCGCGACGCCGCCATTCTGCTGACCGTGATGGCGGGCATCGATCCCCGCGACCCCGCCACCGCGGGCAGCCGCGGCAAGATCGCCACTGACTACACGAGCTTTCTCGACCCGTCCGGCCTCAAAGGCACGCGGATCGGCGTCGCTCGTGGCCACTATTTCGGATTCGACATCCCGCTCGACAAAGCCGTCGAAGCCGCGCTCGAATGTCATGCGCCATGAGGGAGCGACGATCGTCGACCCGGCGGATCTCGTCACCGCTGGCCAGTACGACGACGCCGAAAGCGAAGTCTTGCTCTACGAGTTCAAGGCTGGTCTCAACCATTACTTCAGCGAGCTCGGACCCACCGCGCAGGTCCACACCCTCGCCGACGTGATTGCGTTCAACGACGCGCACCAGATCGAGGAGTTGCGGTACTTCCCGCAGGACCTGATGCTGCAGGCGCAGACCAAAGGGCCGCTCACCACACCGGCCTATCTCGCCGCGCGTGCGAAATGCGTGAAGCTCTCACGCACGATGGGCATCGATCACACCATGGACACGCACCGCCTCGATGCGATCGTGATGCCGACGGGCGCGCCCGCGTGGCCGATCGATCTCATCAACGGCGACGGCTCGGTCGCCGGCGCCGCCAGCAGCTCCACCCCCGCCGCCGTGGCGGGCTACCCCAGTATTACCGTGCCGATTGGATTCAACTTCGGCTTGCCGATGGGCATGTCGTTCATCGGCCGGGCCTACAGCGAGGGCCTGCTTCTCCGCCTGGCATACGCCTACGAGCAGCTCGCGACGATGCGCAAACCCCCGACATTCCGCGCCAGCGCCGACGTGGGAGCGACTGGGCGCCCGAGATAAGGACAGTCGCTCGCGGCGGTACGCCGCGGGTACGTTATGCCGCGGTCGTCGTTACCGCGGGCGGCGCGCCGGCACTGCAAACCGCTCGAGGATCTCACTCGCTTCGAGCGGCCGCGCGAAGTGATACCCCTGGCCGAGCCCGCACCCCACGCTCTCGAGCGTGCTGCGCTGTGACTCGTGCTCGATCCCCTCGGCAATCGTCTGCAGGCCCAGCGTCGCACTGAGCGCCACGATCCCGCGGACCAGCATCGACGCCCGATCGCTCGACGCAATGTCGTCCACGAACGGCTTCGCGATCTTGACCAGGTCCGCCGGCACGGTGTGCAACCGGCTCAGCGACGAATATCCGATCCCGAAATCGTCGATCGCGATACGGACACCGAGGGCTTTGAGCGCGCGCAGATGCGGCACCACGTCGGCCAACTGGTGCAGCACGACCGTCTCCGTGATCTCGAGCACGAGGATCCGGGCCGGGAGACCGGACACCTCCAGCGCCTGCCGGACCGTCTCCACGATCACACCGTCCACGAGCTGCCGCCCCGACAGATTCACCGTCATGGTCTGTGGCCACGCCCCACCGGACGCATCGTACCACTTCTTTCCCTGTGCGCACGCCTCCGCCAGGACCCATTGGCCGAGCGGGACGATGAGCCCCGTATCCTCGGCCAGCGGAATGAACTCGACGGGCGCCAGCAGCCCACGCGTGGGATGCTGCCACCGCACGAGCGCCTCGACGCCTTGCACCGACTGGTTTGCGAGGTCGGCGATCGGCTGATACTGGAGTACCAGTTCGCCGCGCTCGATCCCGTGCCGCAGCTCCGCCTCCAGCTCGAGCCGTGCCGGGTCGCGAGCGTCCAGCCCGATCACCGAGCCATCGCGTCCGCGTTTGCCGCGGCGCTTGCTCTTGTACATGTCCACGTCGGCGCGGCGGAGGAGCGCGTCCACCGTGTCGCCGGGGTCGGCGTGCGCGAGGCCGATGCTGGCTTCGACCGAGACCTCTCCGCTTTCGAGCGGCAGCGGACGGGCGAGCGACTGCCGCACGCGCTCGACCACCGCATCGATGCGGTCATCGATCGTCGTGCCCGCACCCTCGAGCAGAATCGCGAACTCATCACCACCGAGCCGGGCCAGCGTGTCAGCCCCACGCACGCAGGTGCGGAGGCGGTCCGCCACTGCGACCAGCACCAGATCGCCGGCGCCGTGACCGCGGCTGTCGTTCACCTTCTTGAAGTCATTGAGGTCGAGGAACACGACAGTGAGGCCCGTCCCCGCCCGGAACCGCGACGCCAGCGCGTGCTCCACGCGATCGCGGAACAGCGCGCGGTTGGCGAGGCCGGTCAGGCCATCATGGAATGCCAGCCGCCGGAGCTCGCCCTCGAGCGCCGCCCGCTCCGTCACGTCGCGCGTGTTCAGCACGAGACCATTCACATTCACATCGTCCATCCGGTTCGTGCAGACCGTCTCCAGCCTGCGCCAGTCGCCGTCACCGTGCCGCACCCGCCACGCGATCGAGGGCGTGAGCCCGGGACTCCGCAGCGCGTTGTCGAGGAAACTCATGCCGCCGACGACGTCGTCGGGATGGAGGAGCGAAGTCAGAGGCTGGCCGACCACATCGGGCGGCTTCACGCCCAGGACCGCATTGATCGCGGGACTGACGAATCGCACCATGAATCCTTCATCGACGATCATGATCACGTCGCACGAATGCTCGACCAGCGCGCGGAAGCGGTCCTCGCCCGCGCGCTGCGCGCGCTCAGAGAGGAGGCGTGTATTCTGGTGCACGGCGAGGAGCTGGCGCGCGAGCAGCAGCATGGCGAGCGGGATCAGCGCCGCCATCATCATCCGGTCCGCGGACGACACCTGGCCAATGCTCTCATTGAAGACCGCGAACGCCGCGATGAGCGCCGCCGCGTAGGGCAGGGCGCTCAGGCGATGGACGGTACTCTCGTCGGAGTCACCGGAGTCCGGTCCCGACACGAAGCGGTGGCGCGAGAGACGCACGTAGCGCTCACCCGCCCAGATCATCAGGACGTAGTTGATGATGTAGAGACCGTCGGTCCAGTGGACACCGGTGTATCCGGTGAGCGGATAGGCGAGGCTGTAGAGCAAGTCGGCCGCGATACCCGAGAGCTGCCCGATGACGAGCAGCGCAAACGCGAACTGCGTGCCGCTCGCGGGGCGCCGCAGCAGGACCGTGGTGATGCCGAGGAGGAGCAGCAGGTCGGCCAGCGGATAGGCGAGGCCGAAGGCGAGATCGGTCATACCGTGGTAGAGCGGCGCCGCGGGGCGGAGCACGAGGCACCAGATCGCGATCCCGCCGCCGACGGTCACCGTCGCCGCGTCGAGCGCGAACTTCCACCATTCGACCCTGGTGCGTTTGGCGCGTGGGAGCGACAGCAGGGCGGACAGGATCAGCGCATAGTTCGCGAAGTAGGCGATGTTCGCCCACGAATGAGTCGGGTCTTTACCGTCCCACGTCGCCTGCACGAACCAGATGGCGTTGCCGATGCCAGTCGCGCCGAAGCTGGCGGCAAACAGGAGCAGCGCCCGCTGGAGGGTCGGATTCGACGTCTGGCGGCGCCCGGCCCGGAGGAAGAGCAGGACCGCGATCGACGCCAGCGGGAGGAAGACGGCGTTGACCAGCGCGCGCCCCAGCGGCGTCGCGGCGGGGGTCCCATACCCGATCCACGCGACGTAGGTCGCGCCGTACAGCGCGACCGCTATCGCCCACAATGGCAACGGATTACCAACGCCGGTGGGCGGTCGTGTTGCATCGTCCCGCTGCACTGGCGAGGTCGGATCGATCATCGGTAGCGAGGCTACAAAGGGACCATCGGGCGCGGGGCCAGGGGCCCAGCGCCAACGCTCTGGAGACGACCGGACACCCCGGGGGTTACCGTCTGCGCCCGGCCTCCAGGCCCTGAGGCCTCCTACGTACTCTCGTGCGGTACAGTGGGATCGTCGACTACGCAGGGCTTTGTGCGGAACGGGTCGCGACCCCCCCTACAAGAGCCTATTTTTTCGCCTTCATGATCCCTTCGATTTCGCTGATTTCCCGCGGGGTCGTGTTGGTCAGGCGTTCGACCCCGGTGGGCGTGACCACGTAGTTATCCTCGATCCGCACGCCAATGTTGCCGTAGCGCTGCAGGAGCGGCCGCACGCGCGCCATGAACACCCGGTTGCCGGGCGTGTCCGGCAGGATGTCGAGGATCCCGGTCCGGATATAGATCCCGGGCTCGATCGTGAACACGTCACCCACGCCGAACTGATTCGGCGCCACGTACCATTGCGCGGGATCGTGCACGTCGAGTCCCAACCCGTGCCCCGGCCCGTGCGGCATGAAGAGCGACACTTGCGGGCACGTGGTCCCGGTCCGGCAGAACCCCGCCGGTGCATCGAAGGTCGCCCGGACGGAATCGATGAGACCCAGCCGCGTGAGACCCGCCGCCACGACGCCAAGGATCGAATCCACTTCCTGTTTCGCCGGAACGCCCGGCTTCACCTGGCGCTCGCCCGCGGCTTGCGCGTCGCGCACGATCTGATAGATCACGCGCTGGTCCGGGGTGAACTTGCCGCTCACCGGCAGCGTGCGGGTGATGTCCGCGGCATACCCCTGATACTCCGACGCGACATCCATCACCACCACCTCACCCGCGTGCATCACGCGGTTGTCGTGGTCGTAGTGCAGCGTCGTCGAGTTGGGGCCTGAGCCTACGATCGAGGCGTACGACGGACGGTCGGCGCCGTTCCGCCGGAAAGTGTACTCCATCAGCCCCTGGATCTCGTACTCGTTCATGTTGGGCGCCATCGCCTGCATCGCGGCGCGGTGGCCGAGAGCGGAGATGTCCGCTGAGTACTTGATGACGGCGATTTCGGCGGCACTCTTTCGGGCGCGCAGCGCCTCCTCGATCGGCGTGCCATCCCGGATGTCGATCCCCGGGTGCGACGCGCCGAGCCGCCGGGCCAGGGCCCGCCCGAACGTCAGCGAGTCGTCGGCCACGAACTCCGCCGCCTCGGCGTCGCTCACGAAGTAGTAGGGCAGGTGGGTGGCTGCGAGCGAGTCGAGCACCAGGTTCACGTCGTCTTTGGATCGCGCGACCATGCCGAGCCGGTGCCCGAGCTCATCGTAGCGCACGCGTGTCCCCGTGTAGAACTCCGCGCGCGGCGCGGGCGGCTCGATGAACATCGTGCCCATGACAGTGCCGCCCCGCTTGACCAGCACCATCGTCGCGTCCGGCTCGAGAAACCCGGTGAGATACCGGAACGCCGGATGCTGCCGGAACGACGGATAGTGCTCCACCGGTTCCCGCGCGCCCGGCACGACGACGATGCCGCTGTCAATGTGCGCGAGCAGCGAATCCCGTCGCGCGGCGTACTCGGCATCGGCGATCGGCGCCGGGGCGGGACCGAGTTTCGCGCTCTGTGCGCGCAGCGGAAGCGAGGCGGCCAGGCTCGGCCAGGCTCGCGGCCAGGCTCGCGGCCACGAGAAGAGCCGCCGCACCAGAATGGCAGGCGGCGCGACAGCGATCGAATGACGAGACGCGGCATGTGATGGGCGGTGAGAGGGCAGGCAGCGGGTGTTTACACGGGTCGTATGAACTCAGACCCACGCGGCCGGGCCAGGGATCACCCTTCACTCGGCGCCGATAATCCTACCTCTCGAGTACGCGGCCGTCCATCAACCGGCGGGCGCTCCCTGCTATATGCGAGAGGCGCCCGGATCTGCTTCCACCTGGTCCCGCTCGAAGACCTTACGGCTGGTCGCCACTCGGCGGGTTGCCCGCACCGCCACGCATTCCTGCCGCCACTCATCCGGCCGGGTGCCTGGCCGCCGCCGGGCATCCCCATGCCGCCCCGTCCGCCGCGGAAGCCGCCGGGTCCGCCGGGTCCGCCGGGGCCACCGGGGCCACCGCCGCGGTGCGCGACCATTCCCATCTGCTCTTCGGTCAGCTGCGCGTACGCGGAGTTCATCGCGCGCCAGCGATTCTCGCGCATCTGCTGCATGATCGTCGCGGCGGAATCGCGTTGCGGAATCCACGCGGCGGGGTTCGATGAGTCAGCCTTCGCGCCCCGCGCCGGCCGCAGCGCCATCAATCGGTCGCGGAGCGGCGTGTTGTCCGTCTTGAGCTTCTCATCGATCGAGATGAGACTGTTCACCTGCGCGGCCGTGAGCCGCAACGTGGCCTGATGATCGAGCAGCTGCGCGACAGGGTCGCCCATGCCGTGATGCATGCAATGCATTCCGTGCATGCTGCCCTGACGCGACATCATCATCATGCGGAAATCGCGGTGCTGGCGCGTGTGACGGCCACACGCGGCAGCGGAGAGGGACAGTATGACCAGACTGAGAAGACTGAATGTTTTCCGGAGCGTCATGGAACACCTCGGCAAACGGTCCTTGACAGGTGCGATCAACGATCGATCTACCTGTTACTACAACCGACCGTGCCGGGGTGTTGGGTGACGGAGGTCACGGAGCGGCGCGCCGAGTGGTCATGGCATACACGCCGATCACGATCCAGAGGATGTTGACGGCGGCTGACGGGTACGCGGCGTGGTACCACGTGTTCAGCATGAGGAAAACGCCCCCCACGATATTGGCTGCGCGGTACGTCGTCGTTGTGCCCGCAATGCGGCCGGTGGCCACGAGACCGTATGGGATGACGACACAGGCGGCGCCCAGCCAGCCCAGGATATCGAAGATGGCGGTAGGTGATGGCATACCGCTAACATGCGCACCCTGGAGGACACGCGCGAGCGAGTCCGGATTAGTGGGACGTGAGTGCCGCCCCCGTGCACGGTCGATCCTCAATACTGTGCACCGCCGTGGACACTTCCGCTCTTAGCGCCGCATCTCGCACATCAGCGCCAGCGTGTTGTCGTCGCTGTCCAGAAACTCGGCCAGCCACAGGTCGTGATCCGGCATCCGGGCGACGATATGGGGCTGTCCAACAAAACGGACGCCCCGCGCGGCGAGGACGCCGTGCGCCCGCTGGATGTCGTCCACCGCATAGTAAATGATTGAGGTGCCCGCCTGCGTGCCTTCCGCGAGGCCGAGCATCAGGCGCAGACTGCCGCATTCAAAGAACGCCAACCCTGGTGGCGCTTGAAACAGCAGCTTGAGACCGAGCGTGTCGCGATAGAACGTGACTGCACGTTCGACATCGCGCACGATGACTGCGATTTGCCCGACACGCTGCAGGCCGGGGTCTGCGCCGTCCGAAGAGGATTGCTGTTCAGCCATGCCACCTATTGTTGTCGCGACTGGCGACAAGTCAAGCGTGGCTACATTTCGCATCGATGTAGCCCGCTTGGTGGCGTGGACAGTCTTACCGGGCCGGTCGCGACCCGCCCTACACGGGACCACGGACGATTCTCCATGATTCTCAGGCCGCACGGATCGAACCGGCTCGCCATCACACAGCCCGACCACGCGGCACTGGCTGGGCGGATCGTGGGCGCGTGGCGCGCGAACGGGCTGCCCGAATCGCCGCGCCGCGACGATGTTCTGCTGGCGGTGGCCGAGCATGACAATGGATGGCGCGAGATCGACGATTCGTTGTTGGTTGATCCGGCGACCGGCGCGGTGCGGGACTTCATGACCGTTCCGGCGCACGTCAAGCGAAGCGTGTGGTCCCGCGCCATTGCGCGTCTCGCGGCGACGCCCTACGCGGCTGCCCTCGTGGCGCATCATGCGTCCCACGTGTACGGCCGGTATCGATCGGACGAAACGTGGTTGCCGTTCTTTGCCGAGATGGATGCGTCGCGCGATCGGATCCTACGTGACGTGCCGGTAGTGACGCGCGATGATTTTCTCGCTGACTACGTGGTCCTGAGAATTGGGGATCTGGCGTCGCTCGCGTTCTGCACCGCGGGGACGATGCTCGGCGGAGAGTTCGGCTACACCGTCCGCCTCGATGGAACGCGAGTCGTGATCACACCCGACCCGTTTGAGGGGGCCGACGTGCCCTTCAGCATCGATGGACATGAGATCGAGGGATACACGTTCGAACGGCGGGTGACGCTGACGGGGATCGCCACCGGGAATTAACCGTGGCGGGGCGAGTGTTACCGGGCCGGTCGCGACCGGCCCCTACCACACGATTTCGACCCTTTACAGGGCCCCGTTCGCGGCTTCGTACACCAGCCGCGCCGCGGCCAGATCCTCGACGGCCTGCCCGAGTGACTTGAACACCGTGGTCCGCGCACTCGGCAACGGCTTCGTCCCCGCGAGCAGCTCACCCAGCTCCGCATAAATCGGCGCTTTCGCCATCAGGATGTCGCCCGCCTCGGCCAGCGCCGCCTCCCGCGACTCGACCACTACCGCGCCGCGCATCACATCCGCGTCCACCTCTCGGCGCGTTGGCCCGACCGCACCAACCGCGTTCACGTGCGCGCCTTCGGACAGCCATGCCCCGCGCAGTACCGGCTCACCCGCACCCGTCACCGTCACGACGACATCAGCGCCACGCACCGCGTCCTCCGCCGGCATCGATGCGCCACCCACTTCGGTCGCGAACGCATGCGCATGCGCCGGCGTCGGGCTCCACACGCGAATCTCATCGAAGGGCCGCACCAGCTTGAGCGCCGCGACGTGCGATCGCGCCTGCACCCCACTCCCGAGGATCGCGAGCACTCGCGCGCCGGGCCGCGCGAGCAGCCTGGTCGCGACCGCGGACACGGCCGCCGTGCGCATCTCCGTGATCAGCCGGCCGTCGAGCGTCGCCAGTGGCTCACCCGTCGTCGCGCGAAAGAGGTGCACCGTCGCCAGATGCGTCGGCAGCCCGCGCGCCGCGTTGCCCGGATAGACCATCACCAGCTTCGCGCCCAGCACATCGCCGTAGACCGCCGGCATGAGCCCGAACAACCCGCCATGGGCAGGCACCGGAATAATGCCCCGCACCGGCTGCTGCACCCGCCCCGCGGAAAGATCCGTCAGGGCGCGCTCCATCGCGGGGATCAGTGTGTCAAAGCGGAGAAGGCTCCGGACACGGTCTTCGTCGAAGATCTCCATCGCTCGTGAGTATAGGTGCCGATTCTGGCCGGCGATCCTGCATCGCACCGCGACGTGCTGCGGGGATCGCTCCGGCCTGTACCGTACGCGGGGACTAACGGTAACCATTCCGCCTCCGAAACTCCTATTGCAACTCTCCGCCGGCGTTCGGCCCCCCAATGGTGTGCAGTTGGCCACACTCGCGCGGGTTTGGCACCTTGACTCCCTTGCGGTCCACTGTCCCACCCCTATCGTGGTGAGGCAGCGAGAAGTCTGCACCGCTGTTGAGGCTGGTTTCCCATGAGCGCATCCACCGTTCGCGCCCACGTCCCCACGTCGCCGGCCGGCCGCGCGGGCCGCGTGCTGCTCCTCGCCGGAGCCGCCTGCTTCGCCGGCGCCGCGCTCTCCGGCGCGACCAGGCCCTCCGGACGCCAGCCGCCGCCACACCTCGGTACCATCCGAGGCGTCGCCGCCGACAGTATCGACGGCGGGCCCCTGATTGGCGCCGAAATCTCGGCCGAAGGCATCAACGCCGAAGTGGTCACCGACTCCCAAGGACGCTTCCGCCTCGACTCCATCCCGCCTGGCCGATACCGCATCGGGATTTTTCACCCGCTACTCGACTCGCTCGGCCTGAGCATCGCCTCGCCGCCACTGGACGTGGCCGCGGACTCCACCCTGTCCCTCGTCTTCGCCACGCCGTCCGCCCCGACAATCCTCCGCATGGATTGCGGTACCACCACGGTGGACACCGGCGAGGCCGCCACCACGTCTGTCGTCGTCGGCCGCGTGCTGGATGCCGAAACCGATGCGCCTGTCGCCGGCGCGCACGTGTCTCTGCAGTGGGGGGCCGCCCACACGCCGGTCGCCGCCAGACTCCGGCGCGCCAAGGCCCGTTGGGATACCACCACCGGTCCGACCGGGGAGTTCCGCTTTTGCCACGTGCCGGAACACTTTGCCGGCTTCGCCCACGCCGCGCGGACTGCAGCCGACACCGCGGGCGTCGAGCGCCCCTACATGATGAAGGGCCGCCTGGTCCGGTTCCTGGTGCTGCACATGCCGGCCGCCGACTCCACGCCCCAGCCCGCACACGCCACCGCGATCACGGGCCCCGCCTCACTCATGGGCCGCGTCGTCCGTACTGATGGCGGCGGTGTCTTCATCGGCGCGGTGGTCACGATCGTCGGCGCTCGCGACACTGCGATCACCGGGGACAGCGGCCAGTTCACGCTCCGCAACCTCCCCACCGGCAGCCGCACCCTCGAAGTCCGCGCACTCGGATGGGAGCCCGAAGCCCTGCCGATCGAGCTCTCGCGCCGGACCACGCGGAACATCGTTGTCCCACTCGCCACCAAGACCGCGCTCCTCGATCCGGTCGTCGTCACGGCGACCCTCAACGCCGGTCTGCACCGCATCGGCTTTGACCACCGGAAGCGCCTCGGCATCGGACACTTCCTGGGCCCCGAGGAGATTGCCAGAGCCGCCGCATTCGAGTTCGTCGATCTCATGACCACCATGCCCGGCGTCAGGCGAAGATTCGACGAGCAGGGCAACGAGTTTCTGTCGACCACTCGCGGCACGCTGGGCTGCGTCAGCTACGTCATCGACGGCATGCCTTTCCTCGAGGCGACTCCCGGGCAGATCAACGACGTCGTCCCGGTCACGGAAATCGGGGCGGTCGAGGTCTACCAGGCCTCGGAGGAACCGCCCGGCGCGGCGTACACCTCACCGCCTACTCCCAGCCAGCGCTCCCTCCAGCGCCAGGGTGCCCTCTCCGCCGGTTCCATCGACAGCATGGGGAGAGCCGGCGGTTCGAGCTGCGTGAAGATCTACGTCTGGACGAAGACCCACCTCGGCCTCTAATGCTGAGCCTGGCGTCACATTGTGGGACCCGTATCTTGTGGTCCCACCCATGACGCCCGCCGCGGTGAGGATTGATGACACGGCTCGCCGGACCTGTAGCCCGATTCGCGCGACTCGTCGCGGTCGCCTCCACCGTGACCAGCGTCGCGTCCGCGCAGACCACCGCAGCCCCCGCGGCACCCGCCCCAGCGCAGACCGGCGCCCCACATAGCCCCTTCGGCACCATCGCCGGAGTCGTGATCGACAGCCTGCACGGCCGCGCGCTGTCCGGCGCCCAGGTCTCGGTCGAAGGACTCCCATCACTCGCGCTGACCGATTCGCTCGGACGTTTCCGGATCGATTCCGTACCACCCGGCAAGTACCGCATCGGGGTGTTCCACCCGCTGCTCGATTCGCTCGACCTCAGCATCGCCTCGCCCCAGCTGTCCGTGGGCGCGGACTCCACGCTCGTCGTGAAGTTCGGCACTCCCTCGACGGTGACGTTGCTCCGCCTGCTGTGCGGCGAGATCCAGATCGACACCATGAACGGCATCGGCCCTTCAATGGTCATCGGCCGCGTGCTCGACGCCGAATCCGAAGCGCCCGTTCCCAACATGCACGTCACGGTCAGCTGGACCGACATTCAGGCGGGTGCAACGATCGGCCTCCGTCGCATCCAACGCACTCGCGACACCACCACCGGCCCCACCGGCGAGTTCAGATTCTGCCACCTGCCGGCGCAGTTGAGCGGCGTCGCGCGCGCATCGAATGGCACTGGCGACAGCAGCAGCGCCGTCAGCCGTCCCCTTGCATTGGGCGGCCGCCTCGTCGTCGCCCTGGTGCTGCATGTACCGTCGCCCGCCAAGCCCGCGACCGGTAGTCACGGCTCGGCATCATCGAGTACCAGCGCGCCGTCATCCGCCGGCAGTGTCCTCACCGGCCGCGTGATGCGCGCCGACGGCGGTTCCTTCGCGGGCGCCCAGGTCATGGTGCTCGGCACCCGCGAAACTGCCGTCACCAACGACAGCGGGATGTTCACGCTGCACGGCCTGCCAGGCCGGCAGCCGCACGCTCGCCGTGCGCGCCGTCGGGTGGATCCCCGTCACCGTGCCGGTGGATCTCACCGAGCACGCTCCTCGCCAGGTCGTCGTCCCGCTCCAGACGCAAACCGCCGTGCTCGAGGCAGTGGTCGTTACCGCGCGACTCAACGCCGGCCTGAAAAACGTCGGCTACGAGACCCGCAAGCACACAGGGGCCGGACACTTCCTCTCGCCCGACGAAGTCGCCAAGCGCGATGCGTTCGAGCTGGTGGACCTCCTGGACGGCATGCCCGGCGTCATGCGGCGCCCGGGTCCGTTTGGGGACGATTATCTCGCTGGCACGCGCGGCGGATCGGGCTGCGTCGGCTACGTGGTCGACGGCGTCCCGTATGTGGAGATGACCCACGGCGACATCAACACATTCGTGCGCCCCGAAGAAGTCGGCGCCGTCGAGGTCTACCAGCCCGGCGAGTCCCCCGTCCAATTCGCGTACTCGCCCCCGGTTCTCGTCATAGTCCAGACCCAAGGGAGCCAGAAAGGTGGCCGGGCTGCTGGCACGATGGGCACCTTTGGCGCGACGCCCAGCATGGCTGCCCCCGCCCGCAGCAGCGGTGGCACCGGCTGCGTGAAAATCCTGATCTGGACCAAGGCCAGATTGGGCGTTGCGAGCCAGCCATAATGGCAGTGCCACTGCGAGTTACAATGCCGCCCTCCGCTGTTACTGCTGAGCCTGGCGCCATTTTCTGGGAATCGTATGTTGGTAGCCGATCCCAGTCAGCCCGTGGACCGTCGCTGGCCAGCTCCCAGGGCGGTAGACAGGGTCGCTACCCGAGGACCGCCCATGATCCCGCTCGTCCGATGCGTGCGCCGATCCACGCCGGTGCTGGCCCTCATTTGCGCCGGGGTGGCCAGCGCACCCGCCCGCAGCCAGAGCGCCCCGGCATCGCAGGCGTCCAGTCCAGCCCATTCCGCGTTCGGGTCGATAGCCGGCATCGTGGCCGACAGCCTCCACGGCGGCCCGTTGGCGGGCGCCGAGGTGTCGGTCGAAGGACTCAGCAGCCTGGTGATGACCGATTCGGCGGGACGGTTCCGCATCGATTCGGTGCCCCCCGGCAAGTACCGTATCGGAATTTTTCATCCCCTCCTCGACTCACTCTCCCTGAGCATCGCGTCCGCGCCAGTGCACGTCACTGCGGACTCGGCGCTCGCCGTCTATCTGGCCACGCCGTCAGCGCTCACATTCGTGCGGCTGGCGTGCGGACCGATCGTGATCGACACGCTGAATGGCGTCGGACCATCGGTGATCGTTGGCCGCGTTCTGGACGCCGAAACCGAAGCGCCCGCCGGCAACATCCACGTCTCGCTCAGTTGGACCGAGATCCAGGCCGGACGCACCATCGGCCTTCGCCGCGTCCGCTACGTCCGCGACACCACCACGGGACGGGGTGGCGAGTTCCGCTTCTGTCACGTGCCGGGCCGCATCAATGCGGTTGCCCGCGCAGAGAGCACCACGCGCGATAGCGCCACGGTCAGCCGCCCATTCTCCATGGCCGGACGCTACATCGGCATGCTCGTGCTCCACATGCCGGGCACCGACACGTCCGCATCGCACACGCCACCATCGGTCGCATCGTCTGGCAGTAGCGACGGGCCACCCGCGGGAAGTGTGCTCACCGGGCGCGTCATGCGCTCGGATGGCTTCGGCCCACTCTCGGGAGCGCAGGTCACGATCCTCGGATCGAAGCAAACCGCGACGACCAACGACAGCGGCCAGTTCACGCTGCGCGGCCTGCCCGCCGGCAGCCGCACGCTCGCCGTGCGCGCGCTCGGGTGGGAGCCGGTCACGATGGCGGTCGATCTCGCGGTGCACGAGCCGCGCCAGGTCACCGTCCCGCTCGAGGTCAAGACCGCGGTGCTTCGCGCAGTCATCGTCACCGCGACGCTCAACGCTGGCCTCGAACGAGTCGGCTTCGACGCGCGGAAGCGCGCGGGATTCGGCCATTACCTCGGCCCCGATGACATCGAGAAGCGCAACGCATACGACTTCGCCGGCCTCATGGCCGGGGTGCCCGGCGTCGTGCGACGCCCCGGCCCGTACGGCGAAGACTATCTCACCAGCATGCGAGGCACCGGCTCCTGCGTGCGGTATATCGTGGACGGCGCCGGGTATCAGGAGATGTCGCCCGGCGACATCAACACGTTCGTTCGCCCGGCTGAGATTGGCGCCGTCGAGGTGTACCAGGCGAATGACGCACCCGCGCAGTACGCCTACTCGCCGCCCGCGATGTTCAACTCGACGCCCGCATTCGGCCGCGTCGGTGCCGGCATTTCGCGCGCAGGTGGGATGGGGATGCCTGGTGGCCGGTCCAGTGCGACGGGCTGCATGAAGATCCTGATCTGGACCAAGACCCGCCTTGGGCTGTAGTCGCGGCGTCCCGGCAGCAGTGGCGATGCCTCTGATATGCCGGCGAATCAACAGCTTGGCCCCTGTAACACGGTCGTTTCCTGACACCCTTCCACAGGAATGCTACGACCGTTTGGACTTCGGTGTCACTAGATTGGGAACTTCCCGAAGCTCAAGACTCTTTACGTGGCGTGACTCGCCGCCGGGCCATGCAGCGAGCGCAGCGTTTCCACCTCGCAGCGGCCCGATGAAACCGCACCCGGAAAACAGTCGTACGTGACCGGTCGGCGGCCGCTGTGTCAGCGGCAACGCCAGCGTACGCGATGGGTTCCAAGGTGCAGCGAAGCGGGCAATCGGAAATCGCCGGATTGGTCCGCAATGATGTTCGTCTTGCCAGTGAATATTGAAAGGGGGCATTCGATCGTGCAGCCCAATGTGTTGACACACCGCGCCGTCGTCCGGCGAGCGGGTAGCGCGGCGTTGGCTCTCGCGCTCGCGGCCTCGCTCGTCGCCGCGCTCGCGTGCAGCAAAGGCCCGCAGGGGCCCATGCAATTCCCGCCGACGCAGGTCACCACCGTGACCGTCGCGCCGCAAACCATCGCGGCACACTACCGCTACCAGGGCATCGCGCGCTCGTCCAAGCACATCATCGTGCGCGCCCAGGCGGTCGGAGTGGTCATTGCGCGTCCCTTCGTCGAAGGGACCGACGTCGCGAAAGGGACGCTGCTTTACGAGATCGACACCACGCAGTATGCCGCGGCGCTTCGCAACGCGGAGGGCACGCTGGACGACGCCAAGGCGAAACTTGCCAACGCGACCATCAATCTCAATCGCGTCAAGCCACTGCTGGCCGAGCGTGCCGTCGCGCAGAGCACTGTGGATAGTGCCGAGCAGATACTGCGGCAGGCCGAAGCCGATGTCGCGGGCAGCCAGGGCGTCGTCGATCAGGCTCGCAAGAGCTACACCGACTGCTTCGTGCGGGCCGAAGTGTCCGGCCGCGTCGGACTGGCGTACCTCGTGCTCGGCTCGCGAGTCACCGGCTCCAGTGACTCGTTGACCACGCTCGACCAGATCGACCCGCTGTACGTCGAGTTCAATCCGTCGGACCAGGACCTGCTCGAGTGGCGCCGCGAGATCGCCGCGAAGCGACTCTCGTTCCCGTCCGGCAAGTTGCGCGTTCGTGTGTACCTCGCCGACGGCAGCGTCGTCGAGCAGCCCGGCACGCTCAACTTCGCGGACATCTCGATCCAGTCGCAGACCGGCACCGAGACACTGCGCGCGACGTTCCCCAACGCCGGCCACATCATCCTGCCGGGCCAGTTCGTGAAAGTCGAGCTGCTCGATCTGAAGCGGGATGGCGCACTGCTCGTGCCGCAGCGCGCGGTGCAGCAGGGCCTTGCCGGCTCCTACGTCTACGTCGTGGGCGACAGCAACAAAGTCGGCATCCGGCCCGTGCAGGCCTCGTCGTGGTCCGGCGCGCAGTGGGTGATCGACAACGGCATCAAACCCGGCGACAAAGTCATCGTCGACGGCACGCAGAAGATCTACCCCGGCGCGCAGGTGAAACCGGTGGACTACAAGCCCGCCGCCGACAGCGGCGCGCCGCCGCCTACTGCCGGTGATGTCCCCGCGTCGCCCGCATTCCCGCTCGTCTCGGGGCGCTGATGACCGCCCCCGGCAATGCAGTGACAGGGCAGGGAGGTCCCGGTGCGACTCCACCGGGACAGGAGGAAGTCACCTACTTCTTCGTGAAGCGGCCGATCTTCGCCATGGTCATCTCCATGGTGATCGTGCTCCTCGGCCTCTTCTCCCTGCGGACACTGCCGATCAACACGTACCCGCGGATCACGCCTCCGTCGGTACAGATCACGGCGACCTATCCCGGCGCGACGGCCGAGCAGACGTGCGTCGCGGTGGCGGCGCCGATCGAGCAGCAGCTCCCCGGTATTCAGGGACTCGAGTACTACAAGACGAATTGCGCCAGCGACGGATCGATGGTGATCCAGGCGTACTTCGACATCTCGCGCGACCTGGACCTCGCCGCGGTTGACGTCCAGAACCGCGTACAGATCGCGACACCGCAGATCCCGCAGCAGGCGCAGCAGCTCGGCATCACCGTGCTCAAGGCGCAGACGGACATCCTGATGGGTATCGCCCTGACATTGGATGACCCGCGCTGGGATGCGGCCGCGCTGAGCAACTATTCCAAGATCTACGTTCAGGACGAGCTGAGTCAGGTCGCCGGCGTCGGGCAGGCGCAGACATTCGGCGGACTGCAGTTCGCGATGCTCGTCAGCCTCGATCCCGACCGGCTCGCGCACGTCGGACTGACGGTGACCGATGTCATTGCCGCCATCAACGAGCAGAACACCACCAACCCGTCGGGCCGCATCGGGCGCGAGCCCGCGCCGCCCGGCACGCAGTTCACCATCCCGGTCACCGCCGTTGGCCGCCTCTCCACGCCCGAGGAGTTCGGCAACATCATCCTGCGCGCCAGCGCCGATGGATCGGTGCTCCGGATTCGCGACGTCGGATCGGTGAAGCTCGGATCGCAGAGTTACGACAACGTCATCCGCCTCAATGGCAAGCCCACGGCGGGAGTCATTGTCTTCCTCCGCGCTGGCGCCAACGCGCTCGAAGCCAAGGACGGAGTCGTCGCGCGGATGAATGAGCTGGCGAAGAACTTCCCGCCCGGCGTCCACTGGGTGCAGGGGTTCGACCTCACGCCATTCATCACGGCCTCGATCCACGAAGTCGAGATCACACTGTTCATCGCGATCATCCTCGTCACGATCGTGGTGTACATCTTCCTGCAGAAGTGGCGCTCGACGCTCATTCCCGCGCTGGCCGTCCCCGTCTCCATCATCGGGACGTTCTTCGGGATGGCCGTGCTCGGATTTACCGTCAACCTTCTGACGCTCTTCGGCCTTGTTCTGTCGATCGGTATCGTCGTCGACGACGCGATCATCGTCATCGAGAACGTCGAGCGCATCATGGAGGATGAGCACGTCTCAGCACGCGTGGCCGCCGATCGCGCCATCCGGCAGCTCCGCAGCGCGCTGATCGCCATCGTCATCGTCCTCTGCTCGGTCTTCATCCCGGTCGCCTTCATCGGCGGTATCACCGGCGCCCTCTACAAGCAGTTCGCCGTCACGATCGTCATCTCGGTCGTGCTGTCCGGTATCGTCGCCCTCTCGCTCACCCCGGCGCTCTGCTCCGTGTTGCTGACCGAGTCCAAGAGCGCACCTCAGACCGGATTCTTCGGCTGGTTCAATCGCACGTTTGACAAGGCGCGCGACAAGTACGTCGAGACCATGCACAAAGTCTCGCCCTACTCGGGCGCCGCGGTCGGCGTGCTCGTCGTTGCCGTGTGCATCATCATTTTCCTGTACAAGACGATACCCAGCGGATTCCTGCCGACCGAAGACAAAGGCTACATCATCACGGCGGTCGAGCTTCCGGGCTCCTCATCGACCCAGCGTACGACCAAAGTGGTCGAAAAGGTCGAGCAGTTCTGGCTCCATCAGCCTGGAGTCGATCACGTCTTCGCGCTGTCCGGTTTCAGTCTCATCCAGGGCGTCAATCAGACCAGTTCCGCCACGCTCTTCGTGGTGCTGAAACCCTGGGATGAGCGGCCGAAGAAGGACGCCCAGGTGGACGGGCTGCTGCAGTCGTCCAACGGCTATTTCTTCACGCAGCTCCCCGAAGCGTTCGTGTTCGCGTTCAACGCGCCGGAGATCATTCGGGCTCGGTACGACGTCGGGCCTCGAGATGAACCTCCAGGACCGCGGCGTCGGCAACTACGGGAAGTTTGCGGCGATCGCCCAGCAGTTCTCGCAGGAACTCGCCAAGACGGGCGATGTGCAGGGCGTCAACACCACCATCCGCGCCGACGCCCAGCAGCTGTACCTGGACGTCGACCGTGACAAGGTCAAATCACTGGGCGTCTCGCTGACCGATGTCTTCACGACGCTCCAGACCATGCTGGCGTACGACTACGTCAATGACTTCAACCTGTATGGGAAGACATACCACGTGCAGGTCGAAGCGCAGGCACCGTTCCGCCAGCGGCCCGAAGACATTGGCAAGTTCTACGTCCGCAGTTCCGCCGGTGTGATGGTGCCCATTAGTTCGCTCGTCCGCACCAACTTCCGCGCCGGCCCCACGGTCGTCAGCCGCTTCAACGGCTTCACGTCCGCGCTGGTGATCGGCACACCCGGTCCCGGCAAGAGCTCCGGCCAGATGCTCGACGCGGCCCAGAAGCTCATCAAGGACAAGTACGCTGCGATGGGCATTGGATTCGGCTTCAGCGGCGAATCCTTCCAGGAGCAGCAGTCCACCGGACAGGGCGGGATCGTGTTCGGCCTGGGCCTCGTGATGGCGTTCCTCGTCCTCGCCGCGCAGTACGAGAGCTGGTCCACGCCCTTTGCCGTCATGATCGGTGTGCCGTTCGGCATCCTCGGCGCCTTCCTCGGGCTGTTCGTGCTCCGGCACCCCAATGACCTCTACTTCGACGTCGGACTGCTCGTCGTGATCGGCCTCGAAGCCAAGAACGCCATCCTGATGGTGGAATTCGCGATCGAGCAGCGGCACGCGGGCAAGTCGATCGAAGAGGCCGCGGTCGAAGCGGGCCGAGAGCGTATCCGCCCGATCCTCATGACGTCGTTCGCCTTCATCCTTGGCGTCGTGCCCCTGGTGATCGCCACCGGCGCCGGCGCGTCGGCGCGACACTCGCTCGGTATCGGAGTCTTCTTCGGTATGGTCGTCTCCACCTTGCTCGGCGTCAACATCATCCCGAACCTGTTCATCTTCGTGCGGAAAATCAGCGAACGCATGGCGGCACGCGTCACCATGCGCCCGCGCTGGCGCCCGGCCGGACCGTGTCGTCCGCACCAGCCGGAGACGACTGACGTGATGAAACGCTCTGCTCATTGCGCCGGCCGCTGTCTCTGTTCTGCCGTGGCGGGTGCGCCATCGGCCCGGGTTACCACCGGCCGGATGTCGGCGCACCGGCCGCGTACCGCGCGCCATCGTCCGCCGCCGACTCGCTCGATTCCGCATACGCCGCACTGGCCGCCAGCCGCGACTCCATGGCGGCGCGCAAGCGCGACACGGCGGAATCCGAGTCGGCCGCAGAGGTCCATCCGACGTCCCGGCCCAGTTTTCAGCTCGCCGACACCGCCGCGAACCTCTCGTGGTTCGACCTGTTTCAGGATACGGTGCTCAAGCAACTGGTGACCACCGCGATCACCAACAACCGCGACGTCCGCATCGCGGCCGCCACGGTCCAGGAGTACCGCTCCGACCTAGGCGCCGCGACCGCCCCACTGTTCCCGGCCTTCACCGCCACCGGACAGTCGGGCCGGCAGAAGCAGGACCTCGGGAACATCGCGTTTCCGGGCGCGGGCGGGACGACCACGACGTTCACGCTGCCCGCGCAGAATTACATCGAGGCGCTGGCCAACGTCTCGTGGGAGCTCGACTTCTGGGGCCGGCTTCGCAACACCCGCTCCGAGGCCCGCAACAATCTTCTCGCGCAGGAAGACAGCCGCCGGTTCGTCGTGCTGACACTCGTCGGCAACGTCGTCACGGCGTACCTCCAGCTGCGCCAACTCGACCTCGATCTCGAGATCGCCCGAAACACGCTGGCGTCGCGCCAGGAGACGTACCGTCTCTCGCAGGCCAAGTTCGACCGCGGCGCGATCGCGGAGCTGGACCTGCGGCAGTTCCAGGGCGACGTCGGTGATGCCGCGGCGTCCGTCGCCAACTACGAGAAGCTCGTCGCGCAGCAGGAGAACCAGATCAGTCTTCTGCTCGGCCAGGCGTCGGGCCCGATTCCGCGGGGCCGAGCGCTGAATGACGTCCTGAGTGCGGTGGACCTGCCGGTCGGCGTGCCGCCGCAGTTGCTGAACCGGCGGCCCGATGTTCTGCAGGCCGAAGCCCTTCTGAAGAGTCCGCGACGGCCGGCGTGGGCGCGGCGCTCGATGCGCGCCTGCCCAAGTTCAGCATCAATGGCTACTGGGGCTTCGAGAACTTCTCCTCCACCAACTACATCCCGCAGGGCACATTCTTCACGCCGAACAACCAGCTGTACCAGATCTACGCCGGCGTGTCGATCCCGATCTTCGACTTCGGCGCCCTTTCCAGCAACCAGCACGCGGCTGAAGCGCGTGTCGTCGAGGCCCGCAACACCTACGAGAAGACCGTCCTCACCGCGCTGCACGACGTGAACAACTCGCTCGCCGAAGTGCGGAGCGACCGGCGCGAGACCGTCGCGCTGCAGACGCAGGTGCAGGCGCTGCGCATCGCCTACCGGCTCTCGCGGGATAAGTACGACGCCGGCTACGCGCCGTACCTCGACGTACTTACCGCCCAGCGCAGTTTGTTCGCGGCCGAGCAATCGCTTGCGGCGACCGAGTTCCAGGCGCTGGCCGGTGTGGTGAGCCTGTACCAGTCACTAGGTGGCGGGTGGCCTCATGCGGGGCGGGTGACACCGGACGCGGCGCCGGCGGCACACTGATGACGGCGCACTGATGCAAGAGATGTCCAACGAGGAAGTCGCCGCGGTCCTCAACGACCTGCTCGAGACCTGCTACGACGGGCTCGATGGGTTCCGGACGGCGATCAAGGCGATCGAGAACAGCGACATCATCGCCTTCTGTGAGTCGCGGATCCAGCGGATCGACGAGGGCGCGGCGGAGCTGTATACGGCCATCCAGCACCTGGGCGTCCATCCCGTGGAGCACGGGCACCCGACGGCCCGCCTCCACCGCGGGTGGATCCAGCTCCGGGCCGCGATCTCGGCCGGTACCCAGGCCGCGATCTTTTCGCAGATGGAGTTCGGCGAAGAGCGCGCGGTGAAGGCCTACCACGAGGCACTCAAGAAGCCACTGCCTGAGGCCATCCGCGACCTGGTGCAGGACCAGGCGACGGGCACGGAAGAGAACCTGGCACGCGTCCGGTCCTTCAGGGACACGGTGCACTAAGGAGTCGCGATGAGCGGCCGCTGTAGACGACCGCTCAGGCTACTGTTCTCAGGCCCCGCTTACTGCCTGCACTGCCCGTGCGGGTCGGGCTTTGGCTTGTCGACCACCACGCGATGGTCGAGATCCGCCACCTTCATCGCGATGTCGTAGACCAGCTTGTCCACGCGGGCCATGTGGTCGTAGTCGATGTACTGGGCTTCGTCGGTGATCTGGTGGTAGTCCTCGTGGAGACCCGTCGTGAAGAACACGATCGGGATGCCGTAGCGCGCGTACTCGTAGTGATCGCTGCGGCAGTAGATGTTCTCCGGGTGTCCGTTGGCGTCGAACTGGTAGTCGAACGTGAACGGCGCCGGCTCGGTCTTGTTGACCGACTCGACGATGTCGCCCAGCTCCGTCGAGAGCCGGCGCGAGCCGACCAGCTCGAGGTATGCCGGGCCGCCGCCTTTGATGTCCGCGGCGCCACCGCGCCCGACCATGTCCATGTTGAGCTGCGCGACGATCGAGTCGCGCGGGATCGTCGGGTTGTCCGTGAAGTACTGCGATCCGAGCAGCCCTTTCTCCTCGCCCGTGTGCCAGACGAAGAGAATGGAGCGCCGCGGTTTCTCTGGCGAGCGGACGAAGTCCTGCGCGATCTCCAGGACGGAGACGGAGCCTGATCCATCATCGTCGGCGCCATTGAAGATCGAATCGCGCCGCGGCTTATGCAGCCGGCGGAGCGAATCCATATTGATCCGCATGGTCGCGATCTGAGTCGGTGTCGGCTGCGGCCCTTCGGGGTCGAGCCCGCGGATCTGCCACCGCTCGATGAGGGCGGTGCGTGCCGAGTCGTGGTCGCTGGCGTGATCATCGATGCCCAAGTGGTCGTTGTGGGCGCCGATGGCGACGTATTCACCCGCGACTGATGGATCGCTGCCCGGGTAGATCGCGACGACATTGCGCGCCGGGTATGGCGTCGGCGTGTCCAGCATCCGCACCATGCCCGTGATCGTCTGTCCCGCCGATCCGACCTGCATGCTGTTGAAGGGCGCGCCGAGCATCTGGGTGGCTGCCCGCTGCGAGATCAGTAAGCCAAGCGGTTTGCCGGCAGCGTCTCCGAGCTCCGCGCCTTGCACCTCGGTCTGCGGCTGCGCCAGCCGCCGGGCCATAGCCGGCGGGACGTAGTCGAGGACCGCGATCGCCACCGCCGCGGCATTCGCGTACTGCTCCAGCGCCGCGCGTCCGCGCAGCTGCCCGGACGGCCGGCCATCGGGTCCGCGCGGCGCGTCGAAGATCACGATCTTGCCCTGCGTCAGTGCGCTCGGGAGGTGCTCGGCAGAATCCCCCAGCCGGCCCGCGTAGACAGCCTGAATATTTGACGCGTCCAGTGAGCTGCCGAACAGCCCACCGAACGATGGTAGCACGACGTAGTCGGTGCCCAGCACGAGCGGCGCGCCATTCGCCACGAGCTTCGACGCCGGGTCGGGGCGGTGCAGCACGAGTGGGACGGTCTGGAAGAACGTGCCGCTGTCGCCTGCCGGACGGAGCCCGAGCTTCGCGGCCTCGGCGGCAATGTAGTTCGTGCCTTTGACGTTGCCTAGTGTGCCGGCCTCGCGCCCCAGCATTGAGTCATCCGAGAACGTGTAGAGGCGCTGGCGGAGGTCAGCGGCACTGATCGGCGGCTCGTTTGCGGCGTTTGCGGCGTTTGCGCCTGCCGCGGGTGACGGGTTCGTCCTGGGTGAGGCGCCGTGCCCCCCGCAGGAGCCCAACAGAACCGAAGCCAGAACGGCGATCATCGCCGGCGCGTGTCGATTGGACATCAGAGAGCCGAGTTGAAGAGGGTGGACAGTGAGGCGACGGGTCCGGGCGACGGTGCCGGACGGGCGCACGCAAAAAGATACTCGACGGGGCCGGGGACGATTTTTGGGCGCGTATGCGACCAACGCGGAGGCGGCCGCACGAGGGCCCAAAGACCAATGTCGCGGCCGCCGCACGAGGGCCGGTCATGACCGGCCCCTACGAGGGACCATTGGTGGCGCCGGCACGGCGCGAGCGTGGTGGCGCCGGCGCACGCCCGTGCAGTGGCCGGTTGCAATCGGTGAATCCGGGCGCGTATCGTAGGTCATGACAATCCATTTGATGGCGGGTTGGCGCGTGGTGGGGGCTGCGGTGGCGATCGGGATCGTGCCACTGAGTCCGGCGCGCGCACAGCGGGCTGACTCGTCGCTGCTCACGCTCGACCGGCTGTTTTCGTCCCCGGCCTTCCAGCCTAAGACATTCGGGCCGGCGCAGTGGATCTCGGGCGGCGATTACACGACCGTGGAGCCGCGGGCAAGCGGGGCGGGGAGCGACATCGTACGCTATGATGCCGCTACCGGCGCTCGCACGATCTTCGTCCCTGCCGCGCGCCTCATCCCGGCCGGCGACTCGGTGCCGATGACGATCGAGGACTACACGGTGTCGCCGGATGGCCGTCACGTGCTCGTCTTCACCAACTCGCGCCGAGTGTGGCGGCAGCGGACGCGGGGTGATTTCTGGCTCGTGGACCTCACGACGTGGGTGCTGCGGAAGCTCGGTGGCCCTGGCGCGCTGCCGTCGTCGGTGATGTTTGCGAAGTTCTCGCCGGACGGGCAGCGCGTGGCCTACGTCCACGAGCACAATCTGTACGCCGAAGATCTCGCGACGCCGCGCATCACGCAGCTGACCAGCGACGGGTCGCACACCGTCATCAACGGCACCTTCGACTGGGCATATGAGGAGGAGCTCAACCTGCGGGATGGCTTCCGCTGGAGCCCGGACGGGACGCAGATCGCGTATTGGCAGCTCGACGCGGCCGGCGTCCGCGACTTTGATCTGATCGACGACACGGACTCCCTGTACTCCTTCGTCAAGCCGGTGCAGTACCCCAAAGCCGGCCAGGTGAACTCGGCGAGCCGAGTGGGGATTGTGAGCGCCGGCGGCGGGCCGACGAAGTGGCTCGACGTGCCGGGTGATCCCCGCAACAATTACATCGCGCGGATGGACTGGGCTGGCAACTCCAGCGCCGTCGTCTTCGAGCATCTCAACCGGTTGCAGGACACGCTCGCTCTGATGATCGGCGACGCGCGCACTGGATCGGTCAAGACGATCGACACCGAGCATGACAGCGCGTGGGTCAATGTGATCGACGACCTTCGGTGGCTGCGTGGCGGGACGCGATTTCTCTGGGTGAGCGAGCGTGATGGCTGGCGTCATGCGTACAGCATCGCGCGTGACGGCTCCGATGTGCGGCTTCTGACACCGGGAGCGTTCGACCTGGCGGAGCCGGACAGCCCGACGATCGGCGCGCCATTCATTCAAGCAGTGGACGAGGCGGGTGGGTGGTTCTACTTCACCGCCTCACCGAGCAACGCGACGCAGCTCTACCTCTATCGTGCGCGGCTCAATGGGAGGGGGAGGGCCGAGCGGGTGACGCCAGCGAATGCGCCTGGCTTTCATCGTTATCGGATTTCGCCGGACGCGCACTGGGCGTTTCACACCTACTCCACGTTTGGCACGCCGCCCACGACGGAACTGGTGCATCTGCCGGATCATAAGGCCGTTCGCGTGCTCAAGGACAACGCCGCGCTCAAGGCGCGCGTGGCCGTGCTCCGCCAGAAGCCTGTCGAGTTCTTCAAGGCGACAGTTGCCGACGGCGTTTCGCTCGACGGGTGGCTGATGCGGCCGGTGGATTTCGATTCGACGCGGAAGTATCCCGTGTTGTTCTACGTGTATGGGGGGCCGTGGTCACAGACGGTGCTCGATAGCTGGGGTGGTGCGCGCTACCTCTGGCATCTGATGCTGGCGCAGCGCGGGTACATCGTCGCGAGTATGGACAGCCGCGGCACGTCGGCGCCCAAGGGGCGGGCATGGCGCAAAGTGATTTATGGGCGAGTGGGGGTGGTGGAGTCGGCGGACCAGGCGGCGGGTGCGAGGGTCGTGTTGCAGCGGACGTACGCCGACGCGACGCGGGTGGGAGTGTGGGGGTGGAGCAATGGCGGGTCGATGACATTGAGCCTGCTGTTCCGGTCGCCGGAGATCTATGGGACGGGTATGGCCGTGTCGCCGGTGACGGACTGGCATCTCTACGACTCGATTTACACCGAGCGGTTCATGGGATTGCCCGACGGTAATCCGGCTGGGTATCAGGCGGCCTCATTGCTGCCGCTCGCGGGCCGTCTGCGGGGGAACCTCCTGCTCGTGCACGGCGAGGGCGATGACAACGTGCATTTCCAGAACAGTGAGATGTTGATCAACGCGCTGGTGGCGGCGGACAAGCCGTTCCGGATGATGGCGTATCCGAACCGCAGCCACTGCATCTGCGAAGGGAGCGGCACGACGCGGCATGTGTATGGGCTGCTGATCGATTATCTGGAGGAGAAGGTTCCGGCGAGGCCAGGCGGGGAGCGTGGCAGCGCAGTAGAGTCTCCCGCGATGCGCGGAGCCTACCTATTCGTAGTGGTATCGCGCCTGGAGGAAGCCGATCCGGTCATCTTGCACCAAGTAAACCAGGCGGTGCTCGAGTGTAATTCGCCGGGACCACAGGTTGGCAATGCCCTTTAGCTTTTCCGGCTTCCCGAGTCCGGCCGACGGATCCCGCAGCGCGTGTTGCATGAGCTCCAGCACTTTCGCAGCAATGGCTGGTTTCTGCTTCACCCAATACAACAGATCCTCCATGCAGTGCGGATCAACAACGCATTTTCGCGACTTCGGTGCGACGGGCGTCATCACACCGCCTGACGTGCCTTACCGAGGCTCCGGGATCCCTCCTTGACTTCAAGTGCACTTGAAGTTGTAGCGTTGTCCGAAAGGCCCACGGTCTGGACAACTTGCCATCAAGGAGAGTCCCATGAAGCCGGTCCACGTGCTCGTGGCGCTTCCGCTCTTACTCGCCGGTAGCGTCCCGGCGAGCTCGCAGGGTCTCAAGCCGGCGAGCAATTCGGACCAGTGGTCCGAGCGCCCCGTCGCACCGATCCACACGGTCAGCCAAGCGCTCGACTTCTGGATCACCGCCACCGAACACACGGTGGTGACCACCGCCGATGCGATGCCCGCGGCGCGTTACACCTTCGCCCCAACGGCGGGCAATTTTGCCGGCGTCCGTACCTTCGGCCAGCAGGTCAAGCACCTCGCCGCTAACAACTATCGCATGGCCGCCTACATCCTCGGGCGGACAGCGACTGGCGACCAGAAGGCTGAGACCGGGCCGGACTCCGTCAAGTCGAAGACTCAGATCGTGGACTATGCAAAGGGCTCGTTCGTCGCGCTGCATGAGGCAGTGGCCGCCATCACCGACGGCAACATGCTCACGCCCATTACCGATCCTCCGAGTGCCCGGCAGCCGACCCGTCTGCAACTTGCCGTGGATGCGGTGGCCCACTCCTACGATCACTACGGGCAGATGGTGGAATACCTGCGCATGAACGACATCATCCCGCCTGCGAGCCGTTGATGCGAGTCAAGGCAACCGTCGCGACACGGCGCACGCCGCGCGGGAGTGGCGTGCTAGCGGCGCAGGCGTAGCGGGGCCGGACGGACGCACTCCGCCAGATCCACACACTTGCAGGTCAGGAGTGCCTCGAGCACGCGCTGCATGTGGCGTGCGCGATCTATGAGCTCCGTGACATCGCGCAGTTTGCGCTCGGCCATCGCCTGCCACCGCGCGGACGCTGGCGTCGTGCGGTCGAATCCGTGCAACAGCAGGCGGATTTCGGCCACTGTGAACCCCGCGCCCTTGGCGAGGTGGATGAGACGCAGGACGACCAGTACATCGGCGTCGTACAGGCGGCGTCCAGACACGCGCCGCGGCGATCCCAGGAGTCCGACGCTCTCGTAGTAGCGGAGCGCCGAGGTCCAAATTTGCGCCTGGCGGGCAACGGCGCCAATGGTGAGCCCGGCGCTGGCACCTTCGCGTTCGGCCACGGCGTCCTCTTGACTTCAAGTGTGCTTGAAGGACTAACGTGCAGTCGTGTTCGACGCCACTCCATCGGTGGAGCGCCGGCGGACGCCCCATCGCCACCCTAGCACGGAAACCCATGACGTCCTCACGCGAAGAGATGGCCGGGCCGGGTGCCGGCGCAGCCAATGCCGAATTGGCGTTCGTGTGTGTGCTGGCGCCCCTCGACCGCGCGACCCGTCTCACCAGCGTGCGGGATATTCTCGGGCAGGCCACCGGGTGGGTAGAACAGCACGACGGAGTGCTTCTCGAGTTCCCGGAGGGGGAAGGGATCGTGCGGACGTTGTTCGAGTTTGTGCTCACCGAGCGGCGGTGCTGCCCACATTTCACGTACGAACTCGGGTTCGTGCCGGACCATCAAGGGGTCACACTCCGCTGGAGGGCGAGCGGTGCCTACCTCACCCCACTCAAAGCCCTGTACCGCGAGTTAACGCGTGGGGCCAGCACGGGCTGACGGGCGACAACCCGCGTGTCACCCCGAGGAGTTCCTTCAGTTCGCGTGATAGTGGAGGGCGATTTCGTCGCGGATGATCGCGCGCAGCCGCTCGACGCCGGCGCTGGCGCGGTCGCCTGACGCGTGCAGCGTGATGGGGAACGTGCCGAGTGATGGCAGATCGAACAGGTGGTCGCCCGCGGCGAGCGCGGAGGGTATTCCGAGCGCGCAGCGTGCGGTGAGGCCGAGGCCGCCCGAGTGATGCGGCCCATAGGCCGGCCAGACTGGGGCTGATGGCGGCGATCCGCCACGGTTTGTCGGCGTGCTCGAGCAACTGGATCGCGCGTTTACGGAAAGATGCATTGGGGGCCCAGCAGCACGAGCGGGATTGGCTGGTCGTGGCGTGGGGCGAAATCCTGGCCAGCGATCCAGACGAGAGGCATGGTGCCTACGATCTCCGCGGCTGGCCGATCCGCCTGACCGACCGCCAGCGCCAGATCGAGTGTGCCCTGTTCGATCCGATCGGCGAGCACGCCGTTCCCCTCAATGTGCAGCTCGACCTGGACGAGCGGATAGTGTTTCGTGAATTGCGAGAGGATCCGCGGCAGGACCGTGTCCGCGAAGTCCTGAGAGCAGCCGAGGCGCGCATTGCCCGCGAGTGACGCGCCGCGCACCGTGTCCAGGAGCTCGTCGTTGAGGGCGAGCATCCGGCGGCCGAAGCGCAGGGCGATTTCACCGGCTTCCGTCAGCACCACTTTGCGGCCGTGTTTGCGGAAGAGATCCGCGCCGACGCTCTCCTGGAGCCGCTTCATCTGCAGACTGATCGCCGATGGCGTGCGGCAGAGGCGTGCGGCCGCCTGACCGTAGCCGCCGAGGTCGGCCGCTACCGCGAGGGATCGGATCGCGTCGAGATCGAGGTTGGTCGGGTTCATGGGGGTGAAATCCGGCAGATTGTTTGCTACAACTCACCAATCGCGTGACATATCTAAAATTGTGATTAAGAATATTCAATATTAGACTCTGCACCCATGCGCCGCTCAAGGCTGCCGTTGGGGCGTCCGTCGCGTTTGCGCAGTATCACCTCCACGCCGAAGAAACCGATGATGCTGCGCCTCTCGCTCCTTGCGACCGTTATCGCACTCACGGTTGGCACCGTGACCGTGTCATCCGCCCAGGACGCGAAGTCGCTCGTGGGCACGTGGATACTCACTGGAGCCGACAAGCAGCTCGCCGACGGCACGGTGCTGGCGGACTATGGGCCGAGCCCGCACGGGCAGGTGATCTTCACGTCCGACGGGTACTACTCCGTGCAGATCTACCGCGCTGACCGAACGAAGTTCGCCGCGGGTGATAGAGGCAAAGGGACACCTGAGGAGTACAGGGACGCGGAGCTCGGCATGAGCGACCATTTCGGGCGGTACAGCGTCGATCCCGTGAAGCACACGATCACCTTTCACATCGATCGCTCATCCTATCCGAACGTCAATGACACGTCGCCGGTGCGGCCGTACGAGTTGAAGGGTGACGTGTTGTCCTGGAGAGTCGAGGCGAGGCCGGACGGCTCGGTGCCGATTACGACAATGCGGCGGGCGAAGTAGTCAGCTCGCGGATTGGGCGAACTTCCAACCCGGATAGTTCTTACGCAGGATGGGCAGGAGTGCGTTCCATTCCTGTGGGGTCGTCACGGTCAGAGGCAGCCGCGCGACTGGGTGGTGTACCGAGTCCGCGTTCTCGGTGTAGCCCCAGCGAAAGCCCAGCAGGCGATGGATCTCCTCGTCGCGCGTCCGTATGGGAACGGTTGTGAGGAACGTGTCGGCCGTCCAGTGGAGCGACTCGTAATCATTGAGGTTGCGGCAGGGCGCATCGAATATTTGGGGCAGGTTGCCCATGGACGCGAACGGGGTGGCAATGTCCTGCATCGCCGGCAGCTTATCGACGGAGACATCGGTATCTGTTGGCTTTCCGCTGGCCGTTCTCACGGCGGTGACGGTCTGGATCCAGCCAAACAGCGTGCGGTAGCCCGTGCCTGCGTAGCTGTCAATGAGGCCGCGCATGGTGGGGTATCCTCGGCACTGCGTCAGGTCGAAGTTCATGCCTGGCAGCGCGTCAAATCCGCTGACGCCAGGGTGCTCGGTCACTCCGTAGGTGACGGCGACGGCGCCCCGGCGGCCGTTGTGCTCGAAGGGGATGTGCAGCACGCGATCGGCTGGAGGCGAGTGACTGCGCGCACGGGTGTCTCCGCCGGACCGTACCGGCTCGGCGATGCCGTCGCGGGCGCCAAGTATCTCAAGCGCGGCCGACGCCGCGAGGAAGCGAAGGGCGTCGCGCCGGCTTGGGAGCGCCACGGTGCGTCTCCTATCGAGGGGCTGTGGCCACGGCGCCTACAGGCTCGGCACCGCGTAGCGGAAGACCGCGATGTAGTGGCAGATGCTGCCGCCGAGGACGAAGACGTGCCAGATGGCGTGTCCGTAGCGGAGGCGTTCCCAGGCATAGAACAGCGTGCCCGCGGTGTAGAGCAGCCCGCCGCCCAGGAGCCAGATGATGGCCCACGCGCTCAGATGGTCGAACGCCGGGCTTGGCGGCAAGGAGACCCATCCAGCCCATTACAACGTAAATCACCGTGGTGGCGCGCGACAGCCGATGCCGGATGAGCGCCGTGAAGATGACGCCCGATGATCGCGAGCACCCAGATGGCGGCGCACAGCCACCATCCCCAGACGCCGCGCAGGTTGAGCAGCGCGAACGGCGTGTACGTGCCCGCGATCAGCAGGTAGATCGCGGCGTGGTCCATGACGCGGAAGATTGGTTTCGCGCGCCGGTTTGGGATGGCGTGGTAGAACGTTGACGCCGCGTACATGATGATGAGTGACATCGCGTACACTGCGTCGGCGAAGAACCACAGCCTGTCGTGCTGCTGCGCGACGACGAACAGCATGATGGCCGACCCGGCGATGGCCCCGACCAACCCGGCGCCATGGGTGATGCTGTTGGCGATCTCCTCACCCAGCGAATAGGGCCGGCCCGTCATCTCCATTTGTGCCATCGCCTGCTACCGCGCTTCCCGGCGAGCGGACACAAGTGACCGGCGGAGCTCAATCGCCTGAGTCAGGTTTGCGTACACACTCCGAAGATTGTTGACCTTGGAGTGGCCGCTCTCTCGCGACCGAAGTGGCGTGGGCACGCTCTTGATTCGCATACCTGCGCGGCGCGCCTTGACTAGAATCTCCATGAGGACGCCCCACCCACGGCCATGAGGCTCGATACCGAGATCCGACAGTAGAGAACGCCGGAACATCATGACGCCTTTGAACCGGGGGAGGTTGCCGAACATCACCCAATAGAGCAGGCGCTCACACGACGAGAGAACACGCGCGGGCACAGAGCGCCTGATGTCGGTAAAATACCCGGCGACGAGATCGGCGTCGGCCATGAGTGGTGCGAATTGCGTCACGATCGACGCGGGGAACTGGCCGTCGGCCGGCAGAAATGTGATACAATCGCCGGTGGCAGCGCCGAATCCCGTCCGATACACCTCGCCGATCCCACGATTGGTGTCGTGATGAAACACTCTCGTGGAAGACAGCGGCGTGGCAAAGTCGTCCGCAATGTTGCCGGTACCGTCATCGCTTCCGTCATCGACGACCAGCACTTCGTACGTCAGCCCGGACGGCGCCAGCGCTGCGTCGATCTCACGCAGCACGCCGGCTACCGTGCCGGCCTCGTTGTACGCCATGACGATGACGGAGATCGAGGGCGTAGTGAGCGCGGTGCCCTGGCTCGCGCGGTGGGCCGCGCGCGTTCCTACCGCTCCGGCCGAACCCGTCACCGCGTGGTGCGGCGGCGATTAGCCGGAGACACCGACAGTGCGGAAGCCCGCCAGCCTTCGTCGACAGTGCGCCTGATACCATTGCGAAAGCGCACCTGTGGCGTCCACCCGAGTCGCGTTCTGATCTTCTCTGGGCTCAGCGCCCGGCGCCGGATGTTGTCGATATCGCGGCGGTCGACGTGCTCGATCCGGACGCCATCTCCAAACAACGCGCGAATCTCGCCAGCCAAGGTGTTGACTGACGTTTCGACACCGGTACCGATGTTGAAGACATTGCCGATGGCCTTCGGGGACACCGCAGCCAGAACGGTAGCCTCGACCACGTCGTCGACGAACGTATAGTCTCGCGTCTGCTCGCCATCACCGTGCACCGTCAGCACCTGGCCGGCTGCCGCCGCATCGAGAAACTTTCCGATCACACCACAGTACGGATTTGAGGTCGTCTGGCCGGGGCCATAGACGTTCGAATACCGGACGCAGACCGTGGGAAGCCCGTACGCCATGTGATAGAGCAGGGCGTACTGTTCGCCGAGGTATTTCGTGGCCGCATAGTGGTTGAGAATGTGCGGCGGATCCAGCTCGTCGGCAGGGAGATGCCTGCAATTTCCATAAATCGACGTCGACGAAGTGTAGAGAAAGCGTTTGAGCGTAGCGGGCTGCTCGCGGCGCAGCCACTCGAGCAGACGTAGCGTGCTCATCGCATTGACCGTGAGGTCGGACTCCGGGTCTGTTCCACACGTGAGGATCGTGCGGCATGCCAGGTGGAAGATCCACGGGTTCGTTCGCAAATGCGTCTCGAACGTGCTCGGCTCCCGGACGTCCGCAATGACGACTTCGACGTTCCGCGGGAGCTGCTCCGGCACCGACGCGTTCGAGCAGTCGTCGATAACGGTCACCCGGCAATCGAAACGCTCAGCCAGAAACCGGGTGAGGTTCGACCCGCAGAATCCCAGACCCCCGGTCACCAGTACTCGCTGCCCATGAATCGCCATGCATTCCTTATCCAGCACGAATTCCATCGTACCTCTCCGGTATGGATCGACCCCCGCGCAGAGCGCTGGATCTTGACGAGTCGTCCTGGGCCGCAGCTACGTAACCGCTGGGGCTTCCATGATACCCTAATTGCCGCTCGGCCGGGCCGCCGGACCGAAGATGGCACCACCACCGTGCGAGATAATAATATTCGCCCGGCCGCAATGATGAGCCGCATCCCTAACACCGGTCGGACGATGACACCTCAATGAGCAGCGGGGCCCCGGTCCCCGGATCGCCGCTGTCTCAGAGCAGCCCCAGCGACGCCGGCAATACCGTTCCCCTGAAACTCTGGGCGGCCGCCTTCCTCGTGCTGGTCGGTACCCTCCTGCTGTACCAACCATGGCGCCAGCTCCCGTTCGACATCACGGACTTCTCCGAGTTCCTCCCGCTCCTACACCGACCATCGCTCGGCGCCAGGTGGATCGGGTTTCTTCACTACTACGCCAGCCAGGGCCGATGGAATGTTCTGGCATACGCCGCGATCCTCGCCAAGTGGTCGGCCTTCGGGATGAACACTGCCGGCTGGGAACTCGTCCGGTTCGCCGAGATGTGGATCATCATCGTGCTCGCGTTTCTGGTCCTGCGGGGCTTCGGCGCAGACGTCTGGGGCGCGGCGGCGGGCGCGGCACTGATGACGATCGCGACGCCAGCGGTCCCCGCTTGGTTGCGCCTCACCATGGGCGAACCCCTCGGCTTCGTGCCCCTCCTGGGCGCCCTGTTGATCGCGACCCGCTACCGAAGCTCGGCACATTGGAGGCGCGACGCCATCGGCATCGCGATGCTGGTCGCCCTCGCACTTCTCTCAAAGGAGATGCTCGTCGTCTTCGTGCCGTTCATAGTGGTGATTGCGGCGTGCCTGGCCGCACCTGGCCGGCTTGAGTGGCCCCTGATGGACCGGCGCACCGTGTACCTCGTAGGCTGTATCGTCACCGCGACGATCGTCGTGCTCACCCCCGTGGCTCTTATCGCGAAGCACGCGCCGGCTGGCAACTACGCGTCGCAGTACGGTGGGTGGAAAATGGACCCCGGACAGTTGTCGCTGAACTTTGCCACGGTCGCACTCCCAGTGACGCGATCACGGCCGGGCGAAATCGTCAGCCTTTTCACCGCGCCTGCCAACGCCTTATTTCTGCTTACGCTCGCCAGTTCCGGTCTACTGATCTATCGCAATCGGGCAGCACGCGACATCTCCTGGAGTCGCGCAGCGGTATGGGCCGGTCTCGCGCTGTCCCTGCCGGTGTTCGTGGTCATCGCGTACGGGCCTTGGTCGTACTTTCAGGACTTCTACGGCCTTCCGTATGTTCTCGGCCCGGCGATGCTGCTCGCGGGCGCCGTAACCGCTGCTAGCCGACGCAATCCGCGTGTGGCGCCGGCGCTTCGCGCAGCCTGTGCCGGCATCTTGCTGTTTGGCGCGGTGCGCGCGTTCCTGCCCGCTCAGGAGTCGTTCGCCCGGCGCACCGTTCAGGGAGATGTCGCTCGTTTCCTGGCTGATCATGCCTCGCACCGGCCTGTCCTGGTGATGAAAGCGGATTTTCAACCCTCCGTGTGGGCGCGCTGGCAGGACACCGGCCCGACGCTCGGGCGATACGCGGCGGCAGTGTATCCAGACGCGGGGCTCGAGCCGTTCCACGACACAACCTGTGTCGTTCCACCACCCCCATACGTAGCGGGCGGTCACACCGGCATCGTCGTGACGTACGCCGCTGATTGCGGGACGTACCGGCGCCCGACCACGACGTTTCGTGCGCTGTATCACTACCTGACACTGCACCCACCGGCGATCCGGCAGGACACCATTCGAATCGATCTTTGTGACTCGAGCTGCACCGAATAGCTCGAGATGGTGCATCGCGGCCGCGGCTGCCGTCGCGGCATTTGGTGTCCTTGTCCGCGCGTTGGCCTTCGTTCGCCACCCGAGGCTTGACCTCGATGAGGCGATGCTGGCGCTCGACGTCACCGGCCGGTCACTCGGCGGTCTCGTCCACCCGCTGGGATTCGAGCAGGTAGCACCTATCCTGTTCTTATGGATCTCGCGTATTGACGTCGCGGTGGGTGGTGTAAATGAGCGGGCGCTGCGCGCCCTTCCATTCGTCGCGGGCCTCGCCTTCGTGCCATGCATGTGGTTCGCCACGCGCCGGCTGCTTCAGTCGACTGGCGCCGCAACGCTGGCCGCCGCCATCGCCGCAGTGTGCCCGATTGCAATGTTCTACGCGAATTTCTTCAAGCCGTACGCGGTTGATGCGACAGTCGCGGCCATCCTCCTCTGGCTAGTGCTTCGCGTCATCGACGCGCCCGCGTCACGTTCAGTGTGGTCGTCCTTCGGTACGTTCGCGGTTCTCGCGGTCCTTCTGTCGGCGCCGTCGGTGTTCGTGACCGCCGCCGCACTTGCAGCGATCGCAATGTCGCCGGCAGGCCATGATCCGGACGGGCGACGACACACGGCGCTGGTAGCGGGCGCTTGGGTCCTCTGTGCCGCGGCGAACTTCCTCGTCCTGCTGCGGTCAGCCACTGGCAATGGCTACATGCAGTACTACTGGGATGGCGCGTTCCTTCTGCCGCCACTGCGGCATATGGTGGAGCTGCTCCGCGCCCGGATCGGCTGGACCATGCAGGGGATCTTCCTCGGTGACGCGATCGCGTACACGGCCGCCGTCCGACTCGTCCTCATGGCGGTGGGTGTGACCGGCGTCGCCGCCCTCGGCAGGCGGCGTGGCACATGGTGCGTTGTCCTGCTCCTGGGGCCGGTCTTACTCGCTGCCGCTGCGTCCGTGCTCCGGCTTTACCCACTGTCCGAACGCACCCTCCTCTTCATGGCGCCATGGGTCATTGTTGCCACAGTGGCCGGCGTTGACACGATTGCTAGTGTGACGGTCGCGCGATCACCCCGCGTCCGCCCAGTCGTGTTCGCGACACTCGCCGTGCTGCTCCTAATTCCAGCGACGATCGACAGCGCCAGCCGGCTTCGTGCGCTCCGACGACCCGACTCGTTTCGCTCCGACATTGCGGATATCGTGCAGCAAACGTCCCAGGGTGCACCGGTCTATGTATTCTCCCGCAATGTGCCGATCTGGACGTTCTACACAACCGACTGGACGCATCCCGATACCACACGCGTCCGCCTCCTGAGCGACGCTGCCGCCAACATCGGCCCCAATTCCGGCAACATGCGCGGCCGCGGACATCCGGTCGTGAATGAGGGACAGGATCTAGTCGTCCGGTCGGGACCCCGCGTCGAGTTGATCGGCATCCCGACCGGCATGCAGGCCCGCTTCGCCGATGTCTCGCAGCAGGCACCGGATCCGGGCTGGGCCACCAATGAAGCCGATCGGATCCGCGCCGCTGCTGCGCCCGGCATTTGGGTCTTCTTCACCTACTGCCACAACCTGTGCGACCGCACGCTTGCCGACACACTTGCCGCCGCCGACGGCCACATCGTCTACGAACGGCTCACCCGCGGTGCGCGCCTCTACGAGTTTCTCCGCGACTCCGCCACCCCCGCCGCGCACTGACCGTGGAGCGCGCACGACGCAGCGCGAGTCACTCTCGCTCCAGGCGCGACACGATCTCCAGCATCATCTGCGTGCCCCGCCGGATGTTCTCCACCGAGATCCGCTCGTTGTTGCCGTGCACGCCTGATTCCTCCGACTGCGGGATGAGGAACGGCGCGAACCCGTAGCTCGCGATCCCCAGGTCCCGGAACCAGTGGCTGTCCGTGAAGCCCGTCTCCACGGACGGGGCGACGCTCGCGTCGGGGAAGTGGCTGTGCACCACCGCCGTGATCGCGTCGTAGAGCGGCGTATTGGTGGCCGTCACCGCCGGCGTGAAGTCGATGATCTTCTCGACTTTGATCCCGGGGTCGTTGAGGACTGCCGTGAACTCGCGCAGAAATGCCTCGTGGTCCTGATCCGGGAGTAACCGGCAATCGATCTGGGCCTGCACCTCCGGCGGAATCACGTTGATCTTGTTGCTTCCCTGCAGGACGGTGATCGAACAGGTGTTCCGAAGAAGAGCCGCGAGCTGCGGCAGCTCGATCTGCAGCTCCGCCAGCGCGTTCCGGTCGGCGATCAGCGACTCCGGGTTGGTGAGCTTGTCTTTCCACTTCGCCAATGCCTGCGGCGCGATCGCCGCGAAGTACGCCGCGACGGCCGGCACCACCCGCGGCGCGAACTCGTAGGTCTGCAGCCGGTACAGCGCGCGGATCAGCCGGTTGGCGGACGACGCGGGCGGCGGCGTCGATCCGTGCCCCGGCGCCCCCGTGGCGGTGAGCTTGAGCCACAGCGGGGTCTTCTGCGTGACTTCGATCGAGAACGACCGGCTCGTGCCGTCGATGCTCCCGGATCCGCCTTCATTGATGACAAAACCCGCGCCCCGGAATGCTTCGGGATGATGCTGCACCACCCACTGCGCCCCGAACACGCCGCCGGCCTCCTCGTCCGCCGTCGCCATGAAGATCAGGTCACGGTCGAGTGGTACGTGCGCCCGATGCAGCGCCAGGAACGATTCCAGCTCGAGGATGCCCAGTGTCTTCGTGTCGAGCGTCCCGCGGCCCCAGATCTCCCCGTTCTTGAGCGTCGCCGCGAAGGGATCGGCATCCCAGTACTTCGGATCCGCGGGCACCACGTCCATGTGGTGCAGGAGCACCAGCGCGGGCTTGGTGCCGCCTTTGAGCCGAGCCCAGAATGTTGCCACGGCCGGGTGCCGAGGATGCGGTGTCGAAGGGAATCCCTTCCTGCTGCAGGATGCGCGCGAGATACCGCATCGTGAGGACTTCGTTGCCCGGCGGATTGGTCGTGTTGATCCGTATGTATTCCGTCGTGCGCTGGACCGCCTCGTCCTCGAGTTTGGCGGTGTCGATCGCGGCGGCCGGAGCCGCCTGCGCCTGTACCCGCACCACGGATCCGCACGCCACGATGACGCCAGCGCGGATCATCGCGCGGACGGCCGAATTTCGCATCGAGCGGTTCCTGCGCTGAATCATCATGGTGCCGGTTCGGGGGAGGGAAGGGCGAGCCGCGCGTCCATCACGGGCTTGCGGCGTGGCAAAGCTATCCCGTCGCTACCACGGCGGCCAGCAACACCGGCCCTAAATGCCAATGAGCGGCAGCACTTCAGCGGCGGACCGCGCCGGCACCGTCGCGCCGCGATAGTCCGTGGCGTTGCGCGTGACCACGTAGTCGGCACCGATGCGAAGCGCCGCGACGACGTGAACCGCATCCTCGTAATCGCTAAGACCCAATGCCAGGGCGTGCTGGAAATCGTGGGTGTCCAGCGGTACGACCGACAGGATGCGCAATAGATCACTCACCGCGTTCGCCGCGGTCTGCCGGTCGCGCGCGCGCTCAATGAGGTAGTGAATCGTGGTGATCGCATGGGCGGCCAGGTATCCCTCCGCCTCCTCTCGCTCGATCGCATCGAATAGCAAAGCCCCCTCGGCCGCCCACGGCTCGCGCGAGAGGAGTACGTCGAGTGCGACGTTGGTGTCGACGAGCAGTTTCACGAGCGACTACCGGATGCCGTATTTCTTACGAAGCCTGGTGCGGTAGGCGTCACGATCCAGTCCCGAGCCAGCCGCCACTCCAAGGAGGCGGCTCGTCGCCGGTGCGAGCGCTCGAGGGGCACGTTCGACCGGCAGGCGGCTCAGGAGGTCGCTGACGATCTGCGACAGGTTCGTGTTGTGAGCCGCGCTGTATTGCTCGCCTCGCGCGACCGCAGTTTCATCCAAGAAGAGGTTCTTGGCGACCTTGGCCATGGCATTCTCCCATGCGCATATTGTGATGATAAACATGCGCATGACGACCCGTGACTGTCAAGCGTAACGATCATTCATCCCGCCATATGGGCGGCTGTCACGTGCCTGCTGGGCCCCTCTGGCGAACCGGTCTACCCGGCCAAATTTTCCCTCGATGCGCGCTACGCCTTTTCCCATCAGCCGCCATTCGGTCCTCCGCGCGCTCCACAGCCCGGATACCGGTGTCCGCGCCCGGGCGCTCGCCGCTGTGGCCGAGGGGTACTGGCGCCCGGTCTGCGCGTACGTGCAGATCCGGTGGGGAGTCGCCCGGCAGGATGCCGAGGATATCACGCAGAGTTTCTTCGCGCGCGCGCTCACGAGCCGCATCCTTGACCGCTACGATCCCGCCAAAGCTCGGTTCCGGACCTACCTGCGCATGTGTCTCAATGGTCATGTCGCCACCGAGCGAACTGCGGCGCGGCGGCTGAAACGCGGGGGGCACGCGATCACGGTGCCGCTCAAGACACACGCTCCCGAGCTGATCGCGCCGGATGCGGTTAATGCGCTGTTCGAGCGGGAATGGGTGCGAGGGCTGTGCGCCGACGCGCTGGCCGAGCTTCGGGACCGTCTCCAGCAGCGCGGGCGTGAGATCGTCTTCCGGACCTTCGAGCGCCACGATGTCTTCGGGGCTGAGGACGAGGTCCGCCCGACGTATGCGGCGCTGGCCGGCGAGTTCATGGTGCCGGTCTCCCAGATCACGAATCATCTCGCGGCCGCGCGCCGAGAGTTCCGCGAGATCGTGCTGGACCGGCTTCGCGCGCTCACCGTCAACGACGCGGAGTTCCGTGCTGAGGCGCGGGCGCTGCTCGGTGCGGACGTCCCGCCGGCCAGTTCATGATGCCGCTCTCCGACGCCGCCATCGCGTCGCTCCGCTCGCTCGCCGATTGGCCCGACACCACGGGCACGAGGTACGACATCCTCGAACGGATCGGCCGCGGCGGTATGGGATCGGTTTACCTGGCACACGACCGCACCCTCGATCGGCGCGTCGCGATCAAAGTGGTGAGCCTCCCGGAACCCGGTGGCGCATCCGGACCCGCAGGCGAACGCCTCACGCGCGAAGCGCGAATCCTCGCGGGACTCGAGCATCCCGGCCTGGTGCCGGTCCACGATGCCGGCGTGCTCTCCGACGGCCGTCCCTACTACGTCATGAAGTGGATCCGCGGCACTCGGCTCGATACCTACCTCCAATCCTCGCGCACGGAGGCCGACCGCCTGCGGATCTTCGCCCGGATCTGCGACGCCGTCGCGTTTGCCCACCAGGCGGGCGTTATCCACCGGGACATCACACCCGCAAACATCATGGTCGGCGCATTCGGCGAAGTCCTCGTTCTGGATTGGGGACTCGCCCGGATCCGGCTCGACCGCACTGGTGCGTCTCCCGCAACGACCCAGCCCGGCACCGTGCTCGGCACGCCCGGGTACATGGCCCCGGAAGTTGCCGCGGGGCACGCCGACGCCAGTGATGAGCGCACCGACGTCTACGCGCTTGGTGGCATCCTCGAGATACTTACTGCGCCGCCGGCCGGCCAAACACGCCCGCGACCGCTCGCCGCCGTCATCGCCCGCGCCCGCCAATCCTCACCGGCCGCCCGATATCCCGCGGTTGGGCTGCTCGCGATTGACGCCGAACGATTCCGCGCTGGCGACCCGGTCAATGCGTACCGCGAAAACCCGATCGAGTGGGCCGCGCGCCTCGCCGCCAGACACCAGACCGCGATCGTCCTGGTGGCCGTCTACATCATGATCCGGGTCGCACCTTCTGGCGCTGCGCTAGCCGCCGGCCGGCCGGACCGGGTAAAGGAACCAGGCCCTCATGCAGAACAAATGTCAGGGAACACACATCATCATGTCGCTGGAGGTTGCCTGTGAGTAAGCCCGTGTTCGGCCTCATCCTCGGTGGTATTCTCGGAATCTTCGACGGGCTGTCCGCCCTCGTCTCCGCCCCCGAGGTCGCACCGCAGATCGTGGGCATTGTCATCAGCTCGACGATCAAGGGGCTGATCACCGGAGTGCTGATCGGCTATTTCGCCCGGAAGGTTCACTCACTCGCGCTCGGACTTCTGTTCGGGCTGGCCGTTGGCGCGCTGCTCGCCTACGGCGTTGTCGTCATGCAGATCGCCCAGGGCGGCAACGCCTACTACCTCCCGATCATGCTCCCCGGCGCCGCACTGGGCCTCATCGTCGGCTACGCCACGCAACGGCACGCCGAACGCGCAAACCGCACGGGCGCTGCACAGTAGTCCCGTCCGTGTAGTCCTGTTATGGAGGGCCGGTCATGACCGGCCCTCTAGCGCCCAGGCCGGCGTCAGTGAATGCCGCGCGGAAGGGAGTCTGTCCAGCTCTTCGTCCGCACGAGGGCATCGCCCTTGTACAGGCTTCGCGTAATCACGACATGAAACGCGGCCGCGTCCGACCGCATGTCGATGAGCGTCCGCAGCCGGAGCGTCCGTCCGTTACCTACTTGAATGACGTGCACTTCGTCGCCCAGAAACCGTGAATCCGCCGGCTTGTCGTCGTGCGTTTCGTACCGTTCTTTCTCGATGTTGTCGATTTGCCGCTCGCCGATCGCGTAGGCATCCCGCGTGAGGAACTCCACGGCGGTCGTTTTCGCCAGCACGTCGTGCGTGACGACCAATCCCGCCGCCGGATCTCGCGGGATCGTGCGCGCGTCCGGCGCCTCGGTCCGGGGTTCCGGCGGCGGTGAGGGCCGAGGGGGCCGGGCGTGCGGGCTCGCGGGGATGACTGGCAGCTCCAGCGATGACCCCACGTCGTTTGTGGCGAGGCGAGTCGTCATTGCGTACGGCGTCGGCCACACCATCGGGAACTGCGCGTTCGTGACGGCGATCCGGATGCGATGCCCGGGCTGAAACGTCCACGTGGTGAAGTGCAGCGTATCCACGAAGTCCGTGACCGCGCCGGGCGTGAGCGGAGTAGGGGCGAGTCGTGACGCGCGCTGCGCCCCACTCACCTGGCCGCCCGTCACCAGCGCCACCGTACCGTCGGGATTGACGTCCTCGAGCCGCACGGTCCAGTCGGCGATCGGCGCGCTCGGAGGTCACGCGGAGATGGACGCGCGGCAGGCCCACGATCTCGATCGGCTGCGTCGCGACCTCGCCATCGTATACGAGGCTCATTCCGTCGTCGGCCGCCATGTTGCCGGTCGGATCGTTCCACCACACGGGTACGGCCGTGCCGCCGCCGGCGATGTAGCGCAGCTGATCCTCGCCCGCTGTGCCCGGATGGCTGATCCACCAGCCGGTGATCCGTTCCGGGAAACCACGTCTGCCAGTGGGTCCGCTCGATCGGCCAGTTCTCGGAGCGCCAGGTGCCAGCGGTCGTCCGCTGGGTCGCGTCAGGCGGCTGGCCCGCGCGTACGAAGACCGTCAGGCGCGGTCCCTCCATGACGCCGTTCTTGGTGCCCTTGAGCCAGTAGTCCCACCACTGCACGGCCTGCGTCCGCCACTCGATGACCGGACCCGGCACCGCCTCGTCCGGATAGTCGTGCTTCCACGGGCCGATTTCCGCTTTGACGGGCGCACGGACGCTGTCCAGCATGCGCAACACGGGATCGCGATAGCCATCGAGCAACCCCCCGATGAGGAAACTCGGGATCCGCAGTTGATCGTAGTGGAAGCGCAGCGAGTGGCTGCGCCACCAGTCGTCATCCACCGGGTGGCGGAGGTACGTGAGCAGCCACGGCTCGGTATCGAACCGGTTTGCGAAGTACGCGGAGTCCGTCCGGTACTCCGGCGGAGCCGGCAGACCGTTCTCGTGGTCGATCTGCAATGCGTACTGATCGACCTTGAGCAGCCCATTGTTGTAGTGCACGTCGTCGTGAAAGAGATCGTCCGACGCGTACATCGCGAGGATCGCTTTCAGCGCTGGCGGGTGCCGCATTGCGACCTGGATCGCGTTGAATCCGCCCCACGACTTGCCCCACATGCCGACCGCGCCCGTGCTTCCGGGCATTTTCGCGAGCTGAGCGATGACGGCCACGGCGTCGTTCAGCTCTTCATCCGAGTACTCACGCGGTGGGAGGTGCCCCTCAGACGAGCCGGTCCCGCGGACATCCACCTTCGCCATGAGGTAGCCGCGCCGCACGAACCAGCTGTAGAGCGGATAGTCGCGCCGGTAGAACGAATCCTCTTTGCGGTATGGGAGCATCTCGAGCAGTACTGGAAACTGCTCGTTCGGTGTCCGCGGCACGGGGCGGAAATACGTGACCGCGAGCTGCACCCCATCCGGCATGCGCAGCCACCCGCGCTCGATCCGGAAGTCGTAGAGCCCTGGCGCGCGTGGCTGAGCGCTGGCAACCGTCGCGGTTACAGGGTGCTTGGCGGCCGAGGACGAGGCCACCGCGATCGCGGCTGCCGCCGAGATGCCGGGCCAGCGTGAGGGAAGACACCATGGGGCCTGAAACTACGCCCGGAAGGAGGCCGCCGGGAGCGCGATTGGCTCCGGGACGCCGCGCCGCATAACTTGGGGATCCCTCCAGCCCTCGCTCTCATGTCTGCAACGGCCCTGCACGACCTGGCGCATGGAGTGACCAGCGCCGGCTCGCTCGAATCCCTGTGGATGCCCTTCACGCCGAACCGCGTCTTCAAACGCGCGCCGCGGCTCCTGGCGTCCGCCAAAGACATGTACTACACGACGGTCGACGGCCGGCAGATCCTCGACGCCGCGGCCGGACTCTGGTGCGTGAACGCGGGCCATGGGCGGACCCCCATCGTCGAGGCGATCCGCACTGCCGCCGGCGAGCTGGATTTCGCACCGTCGTTCCAGATGGGGCATCCGATGGCATTCGAGTTCGCGGCGCGGCTCGCCGAGATGATGCCCGGCGATCTCGATCACGTCTTCTTCGCCAACTCGGGATCCGAAGCGGTTGATACGGCGCTCAAGATCGCGCTCGCCTACCACCAGGCCCGCGGCGATGTCCGCCGCACCCGGCTCGTCGGCCGCTCGCGCGGATATCACGGGGTCGGCTTCGGCGGCATCTCCGTCGGCGGCATCGAGAACAACCGCAAGCAGTTTCCGGCGCTGCTGCCCAACGTCAGCCACCTGCCCGACACGCACGATCCGGCGCGCAACGCGTTCAGCCGTGGCCAGCCGCCGCATGGTGCCGAGCGCGCCGACGCGCTCGAAGCCCTGGTCCGGGAATTCGGCGACACGATCGCCGCCGTCATCGTCGAACCCGTGGCCGCGTCCACCGGCGTCCTCGTGCCGCCCGTGGGTTATCTCGAGCGCCTGCGCGCGATCTGCGACCAGCATGGCATCCTCCTCATCTTCGATGAGGTGATCACCGGCTTCGGCCGCCTTGGCGCGCCGTTCGCGGCCGAGTATTTCGGGATCCTCCCCGACATCATGTCGGTTGCCAAAGGGCTCACCAATGGGTCGGTGCCCATGGGCGCCGCCGTCGTCCGCCGTGGGGTGTATGAAGGGGTGCTCAACGGCACCAGCTCGGGGATCGAGTTCTTCCACGGCTACACCTATTCCGGCCACCCACTCGCGGCTGCGGCCGGGATGGCGGCGCTCGATGTCTACGAAGCAGAAGGGCTGCTGACCCGCGCCGCGTCGCTGAGCGACTACTGGACCGATGCCGTCCACTCGCTCCGCGGGCTGCCTCACGTCATCGACCTCCGCAACCTCGGCCTCATAGCCGGCATCGAGCTGGAGTCCCGTCCCAATGCGCCCGCGACCCGCGCCTACGATGTGTTCACCGACTGCTTTGCGCAGGGCGTGATGATGCGGACGACGGGTGACACCGTCGCAATGTCACCACCGCTCATTGTCGAGCGGAACCAGATCGACCAGATGTTCGAGACACTGGCCCGGGCGCTCCGCCGCGTCGCCTAGGACCCCGGGAGCGCTAGTTGTTCGCGACGCCCTTCGCGTCCAGCCCGCGCTCGTTCTTGCGCATCAGCGCGATGAACGTCCCCGCCACCGCTGGGTCGAACTCGCGCTCCGCACGCCGCTCGATGTAGTGGAGCGCTTTGGCGGACGGCCACGCCGCGCGATAGGGCCGGTCAGTGTGCAACGCGTCGTACACGTCGCAGACGTGCACCACGGTGCTCGCGTAGTGGCAGTCGCGCGGGAAATGCCGGCGCGGGTACCCGCCGCCATTGATCATGATGTGGTGCTCGAACGCCACCGCTGCCGGCAACGTCAGCCGCTTGTCACTGTTGAGGATGATCCGCGCGCCATCGCTCGGGTGCCGCTCCAGGAGCTCCCGCTCTTCGGGAGACAGACTTCCGGGCTTGGACAGGATCTCCGGTGGCACCCGCACCTTACCGAGGTCGTGCAGCAACCCCGCCACACCCATGATGCGCACATCCCGGGGATTGTGGCCAAGCGCCTCCGCGAGCGCCATCGACAGCACTGACACATTGATCGAGTGCGTCGTCGTGTACTGGTCGAAGGACTTGAGCTTGAGCAGCGGGATCAGCATCTGCCCATCGCTGTGCAGCGCGCCGGACAGCGAGCGGACGACGGCTTCCGCTTCCACCAGTGGCACCGCCTGTTCGCCCGCGACCTGGCTGTGGATGTAGCGGATCGCCTCCGACTCCTCCTCCAGACTGTATGGCATGTCGGGAAGTGCCGGGCTCGACACTGCCTCCGCCACTCGACACGCCCTGCACGCCGATCGCGCCGAACCGGATCGCGGTCTGTCGTGACAGGTTGCCTTCGTCCGCCCCCTGCGGCCGCGGCGCGCCCGGGACGCTGAACCCGCTTCCGCCGTTGGCAGTGGCGCCGAGCCGGGCGTGGACATCTTCGATGAAGATCGCGAAGTCGTCCGGGCTCACCTCACCCATCACCTCGATGCGCTGGACGCCGATCGCCGCAAACCGGTCGGACCACTCCCAGTCCTGCAGCTCGCGAATGGCATCGTAGCCATACACGACATCCCGTCCGAGAAAACTGAACGACGGCTCTTCGTCTTCCGCCTGCAAGGCGCGCAGCGCCTCATAGCAAGTATTGATGGCCTTATAGCGTGCCGGGTGCTGCGGGCCGTACAACGAGCTGGCGGCCAGTGCACGCGACAGCTCGTGAAGGAAACGGATCGGTGGGTTCATGAGATAGTCTGCGAAACGATCAGCAATGTGCTCAGCGGGCGCGCCGGCCATCACGGCCGTGCGGATCTCGGGATCGCCCGACGCGCGGGCGCGGGCCAGCAGGGGCGCGACCTGTGACGCTGTCGGCCAGTGCGCCGCCAGCGCTGACAGCGCCGCGAGAACGGGCGCGGATTTCGGCGCCAGTTTCTCCCGATTGAGCCACCGGGTCCGCGTCATGGTCAGACCGAGCAGGCAGGGCAGGGCCTGCGCGGCGCGAGTGGCGCCGAGTGCCCGGATTGCGAGGACCTGCAGCTCGCCCGGCAACGTACCGGACGCGACCCGCTGCACGAGACGCGGCACCACGCCCAGCGGACAGTCCTTCTGCGAGGCATCGATTCCGAGGCGGATGATCTGGGGATCCGAGTCACCGAGCGCCATTGTCAGCGCTGCGATCCGCGTCGCGGGGCGCTTGAGCATCATCCGGATCGCCTCGCGCCGCACGCGGTCATCAGCGTGCGCGCCGTAGGGCAGCGGAGTGAAACCCTCCGGCCATTCGGGGAGATTGCCGAGGAGGATCAGGAGATTGCGCTGAATGAACCAGGGCGCACCCTCGAGGCGGGCGATGATAGTCGGCCCGATACCCTCGCCCAGATGCGGCACGAGCGCCAGCAGTTTGCGGCGCGCCGCCCGCGACTGCGACGCGGCCAGCACGTCGAGCAGGACATCGGTGCCCGCGATGCCGACGCGCTTCGCGAACGCCTCGACGCGCTGGGGATCGGCGTTCGGCATCTCCAGCACGCGGCGGAAGTTCTCCGGCGTCGAGACCTTGCCCCGGATCACGCCTGGCAGCGGATTGTCAGCCGGCGCCTTATCCAGCATGTCCAGCAGCTGCTCGATGTCGCCGCGCGCGATCATGGCGTTCACGGCATCCCACAGTGAGGCGCTCGCGTTGCGGAGCTCGAGACAGATCTCGATGACCCGTTCGGGCTCGCACACCTGCGAGACGGCCAGCGCGCGCCCTGGCTCCGCCAGTGGAGCGGTCAGCCGGTCCAGCACGCGCTCGTAGTCCGGCCCTGTCGGGTTGGGCGCGGTCCAGTTCTCAATCATGTCGCGCACGTGCTCGCGAAACGCGCTGTCCGCCGCGGTGCGCGCCGACGCGTTGCCGCGTTTGGCATGGTTTGCCAGTTTCACGAGCAGCCGGAGCAGCGTCTTCGAGATCGACTTCTGCGAGACCTCCGCGGCCGCGACCGTCAGCGTCAGCACGGCATTGGTGGCCATCCCGGCCGAGGCATCGTTCAAGAACGTGCGCCGCTGGGACATGTTGCCACCCATCTCCAGCAGCCGGTGCACCGCCTCCGGACTGAGGTCGCTCACCAGCCTGGACACGCGAGTGCGGAGCTGCGTCGTGTCGGTCGTATCGGTCGTGCGGAGCTGCTGCGCGATCTGGATCAGGTAACCGACGACCGCCTGCTCGTATCCCGTCTCCTGCGCGCGCGCGTTGATCGCCTTGGCGACCTCGCTCGGGTCGGTCTCGACGGAGATGCCCTTGCCGCGCCCGGGCCCTCTGCCATCGCCCTCGCCGCCGCCCGTCCCGCCACCGGTGCCGCCGCCCTGATCGACGACCATCGCGGCCTGCGCGAGCGCGAGCCAGAGTTGCGCGCCGCGAGGCAGCGAGCGCGCACCGGCGTCCTCCTCTCCCTCCTCCTCGTCGAGCAGCTCCAGCCGCTCGTACGATTGCCGGTAGAGCGTGATGTGGCGCCAGTTGGAGACGACGCGTGCCGCTTCGGACAGCGGCTCGCGGCCCAGTTCCTCCGGATCACGCGCGAGCCGCGTGAGAAAGCCGGTCAGCTCGTCGAGCGTCAATCCATCCGTAAACCGGAAACCCGCCAACCGGTGCCCGTGCAGCCGCTCCGCCAAACCGCTCAAGTGCGGATTGCGCGGATCGGTGGCGTTGCCGTCGATCACCAACTGGTCGCGCGCGACGCCGACCGCTATCGCATTGACATTCGCCAGCAAGGGCGTCATCCGCTGGATCAGCCGCTGCTCGGCAGCCGCCAGCGTCGGGTGACCGCCGGGATACATTGCACGCCGCTGCAGCGCCACGCCGAGCTCCACGAGAAAATCCGTGAGCTCTTTGGACAGTGGTGGCGCGGTGCCTGCAGGCTGGCGCGCGATCGGCGAGCGGAGTGCGTCGGTCAAAGAGAAATGGCGATCGGGTTCGGACCGGCTTTCTGCCCGGGTGACCTCGTAACAAGACGACTTGGTGTCTCAAAAAGCATTAATGGAACGACGGCCCGGGACGAACCGTGAAACGGGACCGCGCCCGCCGATGCAGGTGGCCGGGTCTCCGACCGAACTCGGCGGTATCCATCGGAAATTGGCTACCTGTAAATCGTTGTGGAGCTGGCGGTTAACAGATTGCCACACGGTCCGGCGCGCGGTGTGCGGGATGGTTTGGGCGCGTCCGTCGGGAGGTCCTTGCCACCGAGGATCTCCCCCTGTTACAACAGACGCTCTAGTGTATGGAGGGGCTTGATCCTACACACGGAGGGGCAGATGCACAGTTTTTCCCGGTTCGCCCCGGTGCTGGCAGCGTGTCTCGCGCTGACGGTTGCCGGCTGCAACACCGACGATAAGCCTGATGCAAAGGGCCAACTCACCATGCAGGGCACCGTGCACGCGTCGCAGGCCGCGGACGGCACGCCCTGTTGGAAGTTCGAATCCGCCAAGGGCAAGGCGTACGAGCTCGAAGCGGCGCAGGCACCAGCAGAGTTGCTCGTCGATGGCGCGCAGGCGACCATCGTCGCCAAGCCCCGCACGGGCTTCAGCTACTGCAAGGTCGGCACGATCGTCGACGTCGTCGGGCTGAACCCCACCGCCGCCGCTTCGTCGTAGTCATCGTCGTTGATGGACTAGACCGGCATCACGCGTGCGGCCCTGCGGGGCCGTGCGCGTGGCCGGGTTCCATGCGCGCCTGCGGGTGCTATGCTGGTTCCGCCGCGCCGAGCACTTCGCGCGCGGCGTTTCGCCCGTGAATGCCGATGACGCTGCCGCCGGGATGCGTCCCCACACCGCACAGGTAGAGACCCGGCATCGGCGTTCGCGCTGCCAGCCGGCGATCCCACATGTACTCGGGCCGGATGTCGCCCTGGAAGATGTGCCCGCCCGTCAGCCCGACGCGTTGTTCGACATCCGGAGGGCCCAGCACTTCCACGCCCGTGATCGCGTCCGGCAGGTTGCTGCAGAATCGCCCGATGTCCGCGATGACGCGGCGTCCCACCTCCCCGCGCCGCGTGTCCCACGTCCCGCGCGCGAACCGATGTGGCACGTACTGCGAAAACACGCTCATGGTGTGCACGCCCGTGGGGGCCACGCTCGGATCGTACACCGTGTGGAGGTAGATCTCCGTCCAGACCCGATCCGGTAGCTCGCCCGCCCGTGCGGCCGCGAGCCCGCGGTTCCACTCGTCTTTCGTCAGTGGCGTATTGATCTGCCCCGTGTGGTGATCGCCGCGCGTGCCGGGCCGAGCGGTGAAATTCGGCAGCTCCCGCAGCGTCATGTTCACTTTGGCCGTCACGCTCTCCATCGGGATCTGCTCGACCTTCGCGCGCCATTGCGCATCCGCGCGCTGCTCCAGCATGCGTAGCGTGGCCCGCGGATCGGCGTTTGAGACGACGGCGGCGGCCGCGACCTGCTCGCCACTCGCCAACTCGACGCCCGTACCGGGGATGATCCGCGCCACCGGCACGCCCGCCGCGACGACGGCGCCCGCATCGCGCGCCGCATCACAGAGCAGAAAGGAGATCATCCCCATGCCACCGCGCACGTACCCCCATGTGCCCGCCTGTCCGAACATCCGGCCTGACGCGTGGTGGTAGTACACGGACGCCGTCCCTGGATCGCCCGGACTCGCGTCTGTGCCGATCACGCCCTGGCCCAGATACGCCATCTGCAACCGCTCGTCGGTGAGGAATCGCTCGACGTATTCGGTCATCGACCAGTCGAACAGCAGCATCCGCGCATCCTCGTCCCGGCCGATCCGGGACTCGATCTCCTCGCGCGACGGCGCCCGGCCGATCCACAGATCCCGCTCGCCCGCGGGCCGCAGCGCGTCTCGCAGGCGCCGCTTCACATCGACCATCGCTTTCCAGCCCGCAACGTCCCTGGGCGCGAATCGCCGGATCTCCGCCTCACACATTGCGTCGTCGTTCCAGAGTTGCACGCTCGTCCCGTCGTCGAACGGGATGAACAACCCACCCGCCGCCGGAAACCATTCGAGTCCCCGGCGGACGAGTTCCATCTCGTCGATCACGAGCTGGTGCAGCAGACCCGCCACGTAGGCGCACGGCGAGAAGTGCACATTCGGCCAGGGCTCCTCGAGCGTGCACGCGCCGCCCACGCGATCCCGCGCCTCGAGCACCAGCACGCGCTTGCCCGCGCGCGCCAGATACGCGGCGCACGTGAGCCCATTATGTCCCGCGCCGACGACGATGACATCCCACCGCCTAGTCGCGAGCTGCCCGACCGGTTCGGGCAACCCAATGCGCCCCAACACCGCTGCCGTCGGAGAAGACTGCAGCGCTCGCGGTTCGGCATTTCCCGTCATAGGCGGTGAATGTAGGCCGCACCGCGTATCGGGCCAAGCCGATGACTGCCGGCCGCCCTCAACAGCCCCTGACTCGCAGCGCGCGATTCGCCATCGCCCGTCCGGGCCGTTATCTTGACGTCAAGAATGTCGATGCCCGCCGCTGTCACCGATCGTGAGATTTCCCTCAAGCTCTGGGTAGTGCTCGCACGGGCGTTCCGCGCGATGGCCGAGCGGACGCGTCGTGACGTGGAGCGGCACGGGCTGACGGGAAGCGAGTTCGCGGTCCTCGAGGTGTTGTACCACAAGGGCGACCTCCCGATCGGTGAGTTGGGCGACCGCGTGCTGCTGACCAGCGGGAGCATGACGTACGTCATCGACAAGCTTGCCCGGCGCGGTTTCCTCACCCGCCGCCGCTGTGCGCAGGACCAGCGCGTGCGGTACGCCGCGATTTCCGCCAGCGGGCGGCGGCTGCTGGCATCGATCTTCCCGGATCACGCCGAGGAGATCCGGCGCGCCACTGCGGGGCTTTCGGCTGAGGAGAAGCGGACCGCGACGGCGCTGCTCAAACGGCTGGGGCTGGGCGCCGAGCACGCCCGGTAGAGTCGCGGCCGGGCACCGGCCTCAGCCCGTGCATCCGCCGCCGGCCCCCTGAAACAGGCCACAACCCGTCCGGAACTAATATCTCGATATCAAGATTCCTATCGCGTGGGGCGGTCCGCCCCACGGGGCACGGAACTTCCGGAGTGGAAGTCGTTGGCCCGCGACGTATTGATCCCTATGGAGAATGCTCTATGTCAACCGCTCAGAAGCCCGCGCCTGCCTCCCCGATCACGCAATGGCGCGTCGACCCCGCACACACCCGCGCGGAGTTCGCCGTCAAACACCTGATGATTACGACCGTCCGGGGACACTTCGGCGACATCGATGGGACCGTCCGGGAAGACTCCGCGGATCCCACCCGCTCGTCCATTGAAGTCTCGATCAAAGTCGCCAGCATCAGCACTGGCGTCGAGCAGCGCGACGCGCACCTGCGCTCGCCCGACTTCTTTGACGCGGACCAGTTTCCGTCGATCACGTTCAAGTCGGCCCGCGTCGTTCCGGCCGGCGATGACAAGCTGAGTGTCACCGGCGACCTCACGATCAAGGGCGTGACGAAATCGGTCGTGCTCAATGTGACCGAAGAGGGCCGCGGTGGCGACCCTTGGGGTGGGCAGCGCGCTGGCTTCTCCGCGACCACGAAGATCGACCGCCGCGATTTCGGTCTCAACTGGAATCAGGCGCTCGAGGCGGGCGGATTCGCCGTCGGCCACGAGGTGAAGATCACCCTCGACATCCAGCTGGTCCGCCAGGACTGAGCGTCGCGAGATTACAATCGGAAGAAGGCCGCTGCGACACCGCAGACCGGCCCGTTTCGCATTACGTCTCGTCCCTCACGCTTGCGGACACGCCCCGCCGAGTGACGCCGGCGCGGCGCGCAGAGTGTCCACCGACAATCCCGGCCTGCGCGCGTACACGCGCACTTCGACGCCTCCCGCGAACCGGAGCGTCCGCACCTGGCGCAGCGCGGCCGCATCCCCGTCTCGAGCGCCGCCACGCACGCGGAATCGCTGTGCAGCATGTGACTGAGCACCAGCCAGGTGCGCGGCGCATGGCGCGCACTGTCCACGGCGCCCGCCAGTGAGAGTGGCACCACGGTATCGAGCGTGAAATCCGAGTACCGCGCCGACGGATACAGCTCGGCGATCCGCGGCGGCGCATTGGGCGGCGCCGCGGTGCGTGACGCGTAGTAATCGAACGGCCGGCGCACGTACGGGGCATAGAAGATCGCGACGTCCCCCGGCAGCGATTCCGCCACCAACATCCGTGCGACACCGCGCCAATTCTCTTTCCGCAGCCGTTCGAAGTACGCCCAGTCCCCGAACAGCTCGGCCGCCAGCAGCACCGCCAGCAGGCGCATGCGCCACGCACCGGGCTGTCCCACCACCGCCGCCGCGAGCAGCGCCACCGCGGGCGCGCAAATGGTGGCGTAGCGCGGATCGAGCACCGGCTTGATCGTGAGCGACACCGCCAGCGGAATGGCGATCGGCGACACGAACCACAGGAACGGTAACAGATACGACCACCGCGCATGCGGCGTGCCCGCGCGCCGCATCTGCACGACGCCCACGGCGAGTAGTGCCAGACACACGACGAGGTAGCCGCACGCGGCGATCGCCCCGCCGCGACCCAGCACCTGCCGGACGGAGTTCCAGACGTCCTGGAAACGCCCATACGACCCGCGGATCCAGTCGATATTGCCGTGGGGGCCGCTCAGCAGAAACATCGCCATGGGAATGAGCAGTACCGCGAGCGCCACGCCACTCGCCAACAGCGCACGCCATGGGACGGTGCGCGGACGCACCACCAACGACAGCCACTGCGCCAGCAGCACGAATGACGCGTAGAGAATGGGTGTACACGGCCAGCGCACTCGCGACGACGTACAACACCCACCATCCGATGCGCCATCCGTCCGCATGTGCAGGACCACCATCCGCATGGTGGCCGGGCGCTGCATCGGTCACGTGCACGAACGCCCACGTGGAGCACGTCACGAGCAGGATCACCAGCCCGTACCCACGCGCTTCCTGCGAGGCCCAGAATGTCGAACGGATCGAGTGCCATCACCAGCGCCGCCGCCAGCGCCGCCCGAACGCCGAAGAGCTGTTTGGCCACGGCGGCCGCGAGAGGGATCGTGAGGATCCCGAAGATCGCTGACAGCAGGCGCACGTGCGCATCGCCATCGCCCAGGCGCGCCCACATCCGCAGCAGCACGTAGTAGAAGGAACTGTTGGCTTCAGCCGTGCGCAGCTGGTACACGAACGACTGCCACGGCGCGCGCACCAGCATCACGCTGAACGCCTCATCGAGCCAGAAGCTCTGGCTGCCCAGCCGTACCAGCCGCAGGATCGCGCCAGCAATGATGATGGCTGCCAGCACGGACAGCGCACGCCGCCGATCCCGTTCGGCGGTGATCTCGAAGAGTCGCGCTCACGGTCGCGCTGGCGGTCGCACTGGCGCCCGGCATCCAGTCATCGCAGTGACGAGCTCGACGGGCAGGCCCTCTGGTCTCGGCCCTTCGCGCATGACCGTCGAGTTGGGTGTGCGTGCATTCGGGCTGGGGTGCGCGACTATGTTCTACGTGGTTCTACGAGCCTTTGGCCGGAGCAGATCGTGCCCCGCAAACGCGCCGTTCGTAAATCACGCCAGTCATCGCACGCCGCGCCACCCGCGCCAGCGCGAGTGCGGCGCCCGCCGCCGTACATCGAGTGTCTGCAGCGGACCGGCCGGGTGGCCGTGTGGCACGTCAATGGCGCGTACGTCCGGAAGCGCATCGATGGTGACTTCGGCGCCTTTGGCCATCACTACTCGTTCAGCGCGATCCCGCGTGACGAGATCTGGATCGATGCGGAAACAGGTGAAGCGGGAGAGGAGAAACGGGAGCGTGACGAACCGCTACTGATCCGGCAGGCTGGCATCGAGCGCCGGCTGATGGCGCGCGGGATGGATTACGAAGCGGCGCGGACCGTTGCGATCGCCGAAGAGCGGCGTGAGCGCATCAAGTCTGCCACCGCGGAGCCGGACATCCCGCGCCTCGGGAACTGACCCAGACACTGGAGCGCCGCATGTCGCCTGAGGACACACTGCGCGAATGCCTATGAGCGCGCGAATGCCAGGAGTGGAGCGATGTCGTGGTTGTCGGCGGCGTGGAGGGCATCAATGTACTGGCGCCGCACGTCGCCCATTCCTGACCTAAACCCCAATGCCAACGCACGAGTGGTCCCATTCATCTCCGCTTAAGGGCCGGGCGCAATTGCGTGGGATGACGACAGAGGCCGGCTGCGTTCCGATGCAGCCGGCCTCCGCGTATCCGATCCTACGCGGGCCGGTCATGACCGGCCCCTACAAGTGCCAAATCGTTCGACCGGTCCCTACGCGCTTACGATTGGGTCTTTCGGTTTGCGTGCGCGGCTTCGCGTTTCTGCATCCGGGCCACGTTCTTGTCGAACTGTGCCTGCTGGTCCGGCGTCAGGACGGCGCGCGCATCCGCCATCCACTTGGTACGTGCCGCGGTGAAGCTCGAGCGCACATCGCGCAGCGTCGCGCGGGCGGCGTTCACTGCCGCGGTGTCGGCCTTGGCGGCTGCTGTGCGGATCGAATGGCGCGCAGTGCGGATCTGGTGGACCAGCGGCTGGAGCTGCGCCCGATACTGATCGCGAATCGATGACAGCTTCGTCCGCTCATCCTGCGTCAGGTTCACGCCGCGGAATAGCCGCGAGTGATGGCGCCAGTGGCGGTGCGAGGTCTGAGATCCGTCCTGGTTGGAGGCGGGGGCCTGCAATGGTGCGGCCGCCGATTGGTCCGGCGTGGCCGGAGTCGTGGTCTGGGCAGCGGCGACCGATGCCGCGCCGAGTGTCAGGGCGAGTGATAGGCCCGCCAGATATTGCATCCGCATATGAAGTCCCTGGCTTCCTCTGAGGGAAGCCGAAGCTACGAGTGAGACCGCGCGGCGGTGTCACAGAATTCGCCGCCGAGTGTGAGACGGCGTTCAGGGCGGGACGTTAACGACAGCCGGGGAACCGGTGGCGTATCCGTATGCCTGTCAATTCCTTACGGGTGTTGCGGGCAGCCGCTTCTCGAAAATGGCGAGGTCCACCATTGGTTGCCGGGGGTCACCGGACTCGACGGCGATGGTGCCGCGATTGGTGTAGCCGAGGCGTTGATAGAACGTCATCGCCCGGACATCGGGGGGCAGGGTATCGAGCCTAAGTACGCGTAGCCGGCCTCGGTCGTGATGCGCTCAGCGTGCGCCATGCACCATTTGCCGAGGCCAGCGGCGCGGAAGGAATCGACAACAGCGAGGCGGTGGAAATAGGCGGCGCGTGCGTGCGGGTCCGCCCATGGAGCCGTGGCGAAGCGCGGGGCGCCCTCGCTCAGGATCGCGAACGTCGCGGCTAGCGTCCCATCGATCCGGACCAGATAGAGTCGGCCGGCGGCCGCGTCCGCGTGGACGAGCGCTTCCGTCTTCGGGTGCGTCCACGAGACAGTGCCGAGCGTGCGATCGACAGTCTCCGCATAACTCCGGAGAATGTCGTAACACGCCGCCGCCTCCTGTGGCGTCGCCACGTGCAGCACCGGCACCGGCGCGGAACCCGTCACGCGAGGCGCCGCGGTATCGCTGCGGTATCAGTTGGTCGCATTCCGCGAGTGTACCCAGCGCGGCGTGCCGGTGCAACTGTGACCGCCACCGCTGTCCCAATCGTCATACAGACAGCCCGCCATCCAGGTTTCGTGACCCCTCCGCGTCCTTCCAGCCCCGGCACCCCAGCCGCCACCCCGCCCGCGTCCTCCCGCCCGGTGGGACGGCACGCGGTCGCTCCCAACTCGGCGAAACCGTCTCCGGAAGCCACCGCCGCGGTCGCCCTGGCGCGCGAGACACTCGGCGAGCCACAGCCCATGGCCCTCCTCAGGCAGGAAGGCGTCCTGCGCGTGATGGGCTGGACCCTTGGCCGTGGGCGCGCCGAATGCCGGGAAGCCGGCCAGCTCGCTCACATTGTCGGGATCGACCTGGTTCTCATGGGCGACGGCCGCTACGCCATCTGCGAGCGCACCGCCACCGACGGGGAAGACGGCCTCTCGCGGCTCGATGCCCGCTGCGCGCTCTTCGACACCGCGACCGCGGCCAGCAACTACTGCCAGGAGCAGGACGGCGACGCCACCCGCGAGGCTGCCCGTTTCGCCGCCCTGGACCATGCCACGCGCCGGTGGCCCCCATTTCGCGGAAGCAAGCCACGCCCGCCGGGCGGCATCTCGATTCCGTTCGCGCTCGACTAGGCAATTGTCTAGCGTCCGAGTCGCGTAGCGATCAGTCGGGATGCGCTCCAGGGGCCGGCCAATGCACGATTGGGCCGGCCCTTATGCTTCCTGACCACCGCCCACGGCCCCTAACCGCGGTCCCGGGCCCACCCTACTTTCCGAGGATCCCATGCGCTCCTACGCTCCGATCCTGGCCACGCTCACCGTCGTCGCCGCCGCGGCCGGATTCGCGCCGGTGCCAGCGCGTACCGCAGGTGTTCCCCACGGGGGCACGACCACCGGTACAACCCAGGGCGGCATTCTGGGCCGGTACGTGCTTCGGTCCGTCAATGGCGTCAACTTGCCGGCGCCCATCCCAGGCGAAGACCCGCGCCACAAGATCAGCGTGATGGACGGAGTCCTGGTCCTCAACTCCGACGGCACCTACCTCTGCCAGACGATCGTGCAGACGTCCTTCATGGGCATGGTGGAAACCGAGGCCGATACCATCAGGTCGCAATACGCACCGATCGCCGGCTCGGCCATCGTCTTTCGCGTCCCGCCCAAAGAGAATGGATACCGTGGCGACGAGCGGCGCCCAGATCCTGTGGTCGCATCCCGTCCGCAGGGGCATCGGCGGCGCGAAGTTCCTGTATAGCAAGTAGATGGTTCGCGGCTGATCGGGTAGGTGGATTGGTGGCTGCGCACCCTATGACGCACGGATGCCGGCGGGGCCGCGCGCCCGTCATCACGCCTCTCATCAGAGCGCTCGCCGGCGGGACGCTCGCCATCGGGCTCGCCGCGGCGCTTTCGCTCACCCCGGGGCGCGCCATGGCGCAGGACTCGGCGCACGCCGCGCATCCACCGCTCGCCGACACGATTCCAGCCCCGCGTGCGCGTGCACCCAGCGACACGCTGGTGCCCACGTTCACTGACACGACCACCCGAAACCGTCCGGGTGAGTTGCCCAGCGCTGCGCCGCCGCCTTTCCGCCTCGATTCGGGCGACGTGGACTCGCTGGCGCTCGATACACTGCGACGCGCGATCCGCCGCGATTCGATGCGCGCACGCGCGGTCGCCGACTCGACGCAGAATGCCGTCAACTGCGCCGGCCGCACGATCTCCGCCATCAATGTGCGGCCGCAGCCGCCGTATTTCGGCTACCCGGCCAATTCCCGGCTCGCCGCCTTCATCCGGCAGGCCAGCCGATTGCACAGCACCACGCGCGGTCCCATCATCCGCCGCTTCCTCGCGCTCCGCGTCGGTGACCGGTGTGTCGAAGAGCGGCGCGTCGAATCGGAGCGCCTTCTCCGCGCGCAGCCCTTCATTCAGTCCGCGCACATTGCCGCCTTTGCCGACGGGCAGGGCGGCGTCCGCCTCGATGTCTACACCGTGGACGAGTTGGCGGGGGAGATCCAGGTCGGCATCAGAAGCCCCGCGCCGTTCATCAACGCGCTTACCCTCGGCAATGGCAATCTCCTCGGCAACGCCATGCGCGTCACCGGCGACTGGTCCCACAGGCCGAATTATCCGGACCAGTTCGGCGGCGAGTTCGCCGACTTCCAGACATTCGGCCACCCGTGGGTGTTCGACGCATCGGCCCAGCGCGCCCACGTGGGCGGCGACCTCGATGCGTCCATGGCCCACCCCTACTTTGTGGACCTTCAGCAGATCGGATGGCGCGTCGCCGGCGGCAGTGATCACGACTACTTCCAGTTCCGCACGCCTAACAATGCGTACTCGCCCACACTCGACGTCGAGCGCGTCTACGCCAATGCCGGTGGACTCTTCCGCATCGGCAATCCCTCCGCGGGCCGAGTCAACACCGGCGACACCACGGCGAGGCGCATCAACCGGCTCGCGCTCGTCGGCGTCGCGGTCTCGCACGAGCGCGATGCCATCGGCGGCGGTCCGGTGCTCATCACGCCCACCGGGCTCGAACACGACACCACGGCCGCCACGGCCAATGAGCTTGCCGGTCACTTCGGCCCCCACACCGAAGATCGCCTCAATCTCCTGGTCGGCCTCCGCGCGGTCCGCTACATCACGGTCGTCGGCATGGATGCGCTCCTCGGCGAACAGGATATCCCGCTCGGTGGCCAGTTCTCGGCGGTCGTCGGCCGAAGCGTTGGATTGCTCGGATCCGATTCTCGCGATCTGTTCCTGTCCGGCCGGCTCGATCTCGCCGCCGGGTCGCGAAACTCGGTCATCCGCGGTGGCGTCGAGTCGGAGGCGCGCCGAGATGAGGCCACCGGCCGGTGGGATGGCCTGATCACGAGCGGCCGCGCCGCCTGGTACATCAAGGACGGACTCGCCCGCACACTCATCATCAGCACCGACATTGGCTACGGCCAGCGCGTCCGCACCCCCTTTCAACTCGCCCTCGGCGATCCTGACGGTGGGGTCCCGGGATACCTTGGTAGCAACATCGCTGGGGCGGCCCGCGGGGTGGGACGGGCCGAGTACCGCACCTTGTTCCGGCCGCCACTCCACTTCCTGCGGACTGCCGCCACGTGGGGCCTCGCCGGATTCGCCGACGCCGGGCGCGTGTGGGCAGGCGATATCCCGTTCGGGACGACCTCGCCGACCGTCGCCAGCGCCGGCGTCGGCCTGCTGGTCGGCATTCCGCGAGCCTCGCGCTCGCTCTGGCGCGTCGATCTCGCCCAGCCACTCATTGCGCAACCCCGCGCGGGGCTGGAAGTCCGGGTCTCCTACTCCAGCGCCGCCCGCGTCTGGTGGACCGAGTCCCCTGACGTCACCAGGAGCCGCGAGAAGACCGTGACCCCAGGCCTCTTCAGCTACCCCTGAGGGGCCGGGGCTGAGAGCCCGGGGCGGGGAAGGGTCGTCGCCGGCCCCTCGTTAACGTTGAGAGCCTGCGGCCGTCATCTATGGCGGAGCGTGCCTGTCGCCGCTCTCGACCACCATGGAGCTTCCCGTGCGCACCAATGCCGCCACGCAGTCCACGTCCCGCCGCGCGCAGTGCCTCGCCGCCGCGCTGTTGTTTTCCATGTCCTGGGTCGCCAGCCCCGCGTCCGGACAGGGCGCGGCGGGCAACCAGACGGGCACGCAAGCGGGTACGCAAGCGGGTACGCACGACGGCGTCATGAGCGATAGCGGCGCGATGGCCTCGATGAGCATGGCCATGTCCGGCGGAATGATGGACGCGCCGCACATGCGCATGACCGCGCTCGCCCAGCCATCGCCCGGAGACAGTGCGCGCGCGGCCGCCGTTCTTGTCGCGCTCCGCGCCGCGCTCGCCCCGTACGCCGACTATCACCGTGCGCTCGCCGATGGGTTCCGCATCTTCGCGCCGAGAGTGCCGCAGCACGTCTACCACTTCTCCAGTCCGATGCGCGGGCTGGCGGCGATGATCCACTTTGATCCCGCGTCGCCAAGCTCGCTGCTGTACGAGAAGACCGGCGATTCGGCATATAAACTCGTGGGCGCGATGTACACCGCTCCCAAATGGGACTCGCCGGCCGATCTCAACGAGCGCGTCCCACTGAGCTTCGCCCAGTGGCACTTGCACACGAACTGGTGTCTGCCGAAGCTCCGCGACGGCGCGCGACTGGGCGAGAGAGGGCCGGATGGCCGCCAGCTCTTCGGGGGTCGCGGCTCGATCACCACCAAAGAGGCCTGCGACGCCGCCAACGGCCGCTTCTTCAAGCAGCCACTCGGCTGGATGGTGCACGTCTACCCGAGTGCCACGACTCCAGCGGAGATCTGGGGCCGCGACGCCATGCATGAGATGGCGGGCGACGACGACTGAGTTTGTTCCCGACTTTCTACTTTCTCGTTCCTCTAGCTCTTCGACATCGGCGGATTCGCCACGCCGCACCGGGCAATCAGCGAATCCGCATCCGCGAGGACGTCGTAGCTCGCGGGCTCGTGGACGTCGGTCGGCCCGCGCCGGTTCTCCTCGATCGATATGGTGCCGGCCACCACGCGCATGGACGATTGTCCATCGCCCGCGCCGCTCAGGATGATCGACAGCACATCGCGGCGGTTGTACTCGAGGGGATCCGCTCCCTGCGCCTTCTGCGACAGGACCTTGGTGGCCTCGACGTCGCGCTGCTCGCGGTGCATGGTATCCACGACCACTTTGTAGCCCATGCCGGTGGCCTGCGCGATCGCGCAGGCGGAGACGTCACGCGCGGGCGCGGGGACCGGCCTGGTCGTCGTCTGCCAGAGGTGCCCGCACCCGGTCACGAGCATCCCGGCCGGGACCACGGCCGCCGCCAATACGCCGAGCCGGCTACGCGGCCGGCGATGGGTCACTGTTCCGCACGTTGCTGGAGGCATAGTTTCCGAAGATACACCTCGGCACTGGAGCGCGAAACAGCGTATGCGCGTATACCTCAATGGCCGGTACGTCGATTCGGAGCAGGCCACCGTCTCCGTCACGGATCGCGGCTTTCTGTTCGGTGATGGGATCTACGATGTCGTGCGTGGTGCGGGCGGCGAGCTCATCGAGGTCGATCGCCACCTGCGTCGCCTCACCCGGGGCGTCCATGAGTTACGGATCTCGCTCGACGCCGCCCGCATCGAGGAACTCCGTCACATTTCGCGGACACTTCTTCGCGAGAACAACCTCGATGGGGATGCGCTGGTCTATTGGCAGGTGACCCGCGGCGCCGCGCCGCGCACGCACCAGTTTCCGCCCGCCGGCACACCACCCACTGTCCTCGCCAGCGCCAGCGCCGTTGCGCTCCCGCACGCACTGCGCACGCGCGGTGCGTCAGTCATCACCGTGCCTGATGTGCGATGGGCCCGATGCGACATCAAATCGGTCAATCTGCTTCCCAACATCATGGCCAAGCAGCAGGCCGTCGAAGCGGGATCCGACGAAGCGGTCTTCGTCCGCGAGGGCGTCGTCATGGAGGGCGCGTCGAGCGCCGTGTTCATCCAGCTCGATGGCGAGTTGCGGACGCATCCGCTGACGACACACATCCTGCCCAGCATCTCGCGGGAGCTGGTCATGGAGATCGCTGCGGAGCTGAGTGTGCCCGTCCGCGAGTTCCCGGTACTGGAGCGCGATCTGCCGCGCGCGGCCGAGATGTTCATTGCCAGCACGTACAACGACATCATGCCGGTCGTGCGCATCGACGGACGCACCATCGGGACGGGACGGCCAGGGCCGGTCACGCAGCAGCTGTACGCCGCGTTCGCCGAACGGATTGGAGCCGTCGCCGGAGCCCATTGACCGCGTTGCGCTCGTGATACCTCCGCCGCCCACTGCAGGGACGTTGCCGACCGGCTCACTCGGCGACGTCCGGGTGGACGGCGTCGCGATAGTCTACCGGCTGTTCGACGTCGGGTTTGAGATCGATCTCCCGCGCGCCGCCGACCTCCTCGCGTCGAGCGCGCCATCCCGTGTCCGCCCGCTCCGCGGCGAAGCGCAGGCCATTCAGATCGCGAACCCGCCCGTGGCCGTCATCCTGGGCACCGAGCCCGTGCAAGTCCCCGGCGCGCCGGCCGACGCAGAAGTCTCCGCCCGGATCTTCGACTTTGGTGGCGTCTCGCTTCGGATCTCGATCCCCGCCGCGCCCAACATGCCGTGGAGCGAGTTCTCGGCATTCGGGAACGCCGTCGACGCCGGGATCGATCTCTCTCCCGTGTTCGAGCGCCACTTGGGCGCACTCCTCGACCGGATCGCGGCGGCGATCACGCGGCCCGCGATCGCGCCGTTCACGGAGGACTACGTCGTCTTCCGCATCAACGCGGTGCGGGGGGCCGACGGCGCGGTCGCGCGCGACAGCACCGCGGGCGCCGGCGGCGCGCTGTCGCCCGCCACGTGGGGCGATGAAGATCTCGTCCCGCTGCTCCTCAACGAACGACGGCCCCTTTCCGCGATCGCGCGCCACGAGCTGCTCCCGCACCGGTTCTCGTACTACACCGACGACCTGACGATCCTGACCTGGGACAACGCGCTGGTCGTCGAGCCGTCGCCCGGCGACACCGACGTGCAGTACATCCTGGAGTTCGCGAACGCGCAGCTGCTCGAGCTCCGCGTGTATGACGCCCTGCTGGATGCCGAGCTGCCCGCGATGTACGACCGCGTCGCATCGGCCCGGCCCCGGCGCCAGCTCGCCCTCCTGCAGCGCCGATTCGCCGGCCTCCTCTCCGACCTCCAGGCACTCGTCGCCGATTCGACGGAGCTGGTGGAGCGCGTCGAGAGCGCGCTCAAAGTGACCGACGACGTGTACCTCGCCCGCATTTATACCGCGGCCCTCGACATTTTCCGCGGGCGAGAGTGGCGCGCGGGCATCGACCGCAAGCTCGCGATCATCCGCGAGACCTACGCCATGCTGAACGACGAATCCCAGGCCGCCCGGGCGGAAGCCCTCGAAGTCCTGATCGTCGCCCTGATCGCCGCGGAACTCGTCTTGCCCTTCTTTCTGCGATGATCCCCTCCCAACACCCCATGCCACCGGCGCGTACCCGGTAGATGACCCGCACCACACTGGGCGTCCTGGCTGTCGCCGCGATCGTCGCCTCGCGCGAGCTGCTGGTCCACTCGGCCCGGCTCGCCCTCGCGCCGCGCCATCCGGTCGCATCGGTTGCGCCGTTCTCCTGCGATGCGGTGAGCGCGCGCGACGTCATCGCGCCAGCGGCGCGCATTGATTCCGGCGAATACACATTTACCCTCGTCGCGACGGGCGGCCCATCATCCGGCGCGTCGGTTCGCGGCCGCCTCTGGCTCCGCCGGACCAGCACACTCGACACGGCCAGCGCCCCGGGCACGCGCGCGCTGGTAGCCGACACCGCACGCATCCCGCTCTACGGCGCGGCAAACGTGGACTTTTCCGGCGTCGGCGCGGCGGTCGCCGGCGGACCATCGGCCACCACGACCGACCCGCACTCCTTCGATCCACTCCGGCCGGGCGCCCTCGTCGCGCACCATACGTCCAGAGTGCTCGGCGAAGGACGCTGGCGGCTGCTGATCGGCACGACCGCCAACGTCCGCCGCGCCCCCTGTGACAGCGCGGGCGACTGCCCCGCGACGCCCACCGCGGGCTCGGGGCTGGCGCTCACCGTCTCGAAGATCGACCACGGCCAATTCGCTGGCGACTGGACTGTCGTCGGCGTGGAAGGCGGTGCCCGGGGCTACTTCTGCGCCGTTCCGGTCCACTATTTCGGGTTCCCGTACCCGCAGAAACGCCACATCCCGTAACGCCGGTTAGGATACGAGCATGTTCGGGGACATTGGGATCGAGAAAATATTCCTGCTGCTGCTCGTGGTGCTGCTCCTCTTCGGAGCGAAGCGCATCCCCGAGATCGGCTCGTCGATCGGCCGCGGCATCCGGGAATTCAAGCGCAGCATCAATGACATGCAGAACGAGGGCCACGCGTCGGATGCCGCGGCGGTCAGTCCATCCCGGCCGGTGCCACTGGACCAGCCGCCGCCCGGGCAGCCGCTCGGCCCGCGTCCCGAGACTCGCTCCGAGCCGAAGCGCCTGCTGACCTGACCCGGGCTACGAACCGCCTGACGGCGCGTTACCGCCCGGGCGGAGCGCTACTCGGCTCCGAGGGCCGCAACCGGCGGCGCCGCCGGTACGGAAAGACATCCAGCATCTCGCCCGTGAGCACCCGGGTCTGCATGTCCCGCCAGTACGCGACGTCCAGCAGGTCGCCGTGCACCTCGAGGAAATCCTCGCGTAGCGCACCCGGCGGCACCAGGAACACGCGAAACTCCTCGGGAAACACGTCGGATTCACCGACGTAGTACGGCGGTTCCGCCGCCATCTCATCCTCCTCATGCACGAGGGCGGGCAGTGCGCGGAACCGGCAGTCCGTGAGCAGCGCCAGCTCGTCGTAGTCGTAGCAGATCACCCGCCCGTGCCGAGTGACGCCGAAGTTCTTGAGCAGCATGTCGCCCGTGAAGATGCCGGCGCCCGCCAGATCCTTGATGGCCTGGCCGTAGTCCAGCACCGCATCGTGCGCCGCCGCCGCTGCCGCGTGTCGCAGGAAAATGTTGAGCGGCGTGACGCGCCGCTCCGTGTACACGTGCGTGAGCACGACCCGATCGCCCACGATGCGCACCGTGCTGGCGCACGTCCGGAGCAGGAGCTCCAGCACCGGCGGGTCGAAGCACGCCACCGGAAACTCCAGGTACTCGAACTTCTGCGCGTCCGCCAGCCGTCCCACGCGATCGCGCACGAAGACGAAGTGGTACTTCTCCATGACCACCTTGCGCGTCACGGTCTTCGGAAAATCGAATCGGTCCTTGATGATCTTGAACACGACATTGAACGACAACAGCGCGAATACCGTCATGACGGTGCCCTGATCACCTTCGGCCACCGTGAATCGCGCATCGGGGTGCTCCGCCGAGATGCCGCATGAGGCTCCGGTAGAGCACCGTCTTGCCATGCCGGTTGTAGCCGATCGCCGTATACAGCTCATCGAGGCGCTTCTGTGGCATGAGCGACGCCAGAAACTCCACGACGCCCGCCGGATCCCGCGTGTCCACCTGGAAGTACGACCAGCTGAACCCGAATACCACACTGGCTTCATCGGTCGTCGGCAGCGCCGCATTGACGATGATCCCCTCCGATCCGTGCGCCAGCGCGAGGATGAGCGGGATCACGCGCCGGCCCGACCGGATCCGGGCCACGACATACACGCCCTTGTTGCGGTAGAATGGCGATCGCAGCACGTCGATCCCATTGAGCGGGGCGCCCGAGCACCGCGCCTGGAGATCCGGGGCCACGATTGCCGCCGCCCGCAGGGCGTCACCCGCACGGTCGGCGAACGGCACATTCCAGCTGAATAGCGCCAGCACGCGCTCCACGGCCGGCCCGTCCAGCGCCGTCTCCGGCAGCGTGGAATAGAGCGCGCTCAGGTCCGGCGTGCGGAGCGGTGCCTCGGTCTCGACGAACGTCGTCGCCGGATCGCTCCCCACCGTCTCCTGCACCCGGCGTGCGACGGAGTTGTAAAACGTCTCGGCAATCTCCGCGTCGGCCCGCTCCCGCACGGTCTCGCTGTAAATCGCCTTTGCGATCTTCCACGTGTCCGGATCACCGCGCCCGCCCAGCTCCGCCTCCGCCCGGTGCTCGGCATCGTCCGCGCACTGTTTGTACAACGCGATGCGCGTGGAGGCGTCCACCTGCGCCCCGGGCCAGTCCCGGCGCTCGAATCGCGCCTGAGCCTGCGTCGTAATCGTGTGAAACGCGTCGTGGTACGTTACAAAGCCGTCGTAGAGGCGACGCGCCACTGCCGCGGCCGTCCGGTTGCCGCCCGCGATCACCCCGCTCATAATTCTCGCGCCACTACACGTCCCCGGGCCATCCGGCCATCATTCTCCATGCCGACATACACGAATCTTACCCCGCCCACCACGGGCGAAGCGATCACCATTGATGGTGGCGCGCTTCGCGTCCCCTCCGTGCCCGTCATTCCCTTCATTGAAGGTGACGGCACCGGCCCCGACATCTGGCGAGCCTCTCGCCTCGTCTTCGACGCTGCCGTTCGCCAAGCGTACGGCGGCAAGCGCCGCATCGAATGGCTCGAGGTGCTGGCGGGTGAGAAAGCGAAGAACCAGCTCGACAGTTGGCTCCCGGACGACACACTCGCGGCCATTTCGCATTACCTCGTCGCGATCAAGGGCCCGCTGACCACGCCAATTGGCGGCGGCTTCCGCTCCCTCAACGTCGCTCTCCGTCAGAAGCTGGACCTTTACGCCTGCGTCCGGCCCGTCCGCTATTTCGCGGGCGTGCCCTCGCCGGTCAAGGCGCCCGAGCTGGTGGACATGGTGATCTTCCGCGAGAACACGGAAGACATCTATGCGGGCATCGAGTACAAAGCGCGCTCGCCCGAAGCGAACCGCGTGATCGCGTTTCTGCGCGGCGAGATGGGCGCCACCACGATCCGGTTCCCCGAGTCGAGCGGCATCGGCATCAAGCCCATGTCCGAGGAGGGATCGACCCGCCTCGTGCGCGCCGCCATTGACTACGCGATCAAGCAGAAGCGGAAGAGCGTCACGCTCGTGCACAAAGGCAACATCATGAAGTTCACCGAAGGCGCGTTCCGTGACTGGGGATATGCCCTCGCCCGCGCGGAATACGGCGGCACCGATTACCAGGGCGGTCCCTGGCTGCAGCTCCCCGGCGGCATCATCATCAAGGACGTCATTGCGGATGCGTTCCTGCAGCAGATCCTCACGCGTCCCGCGGAATACGACGTGATCGCCACGCCCAACCTCAATGGCGACTACATCTCCGACGCCCTCGCCGCGCAGGTCGGCGGCATCGGCATCGCCCCCGGCGCCAACATCAACTACCTCACCGGGCACGCGGTCTTCGAAGCGACGCACGGCACCGCACCCAAGTACGCGGGCAAGGATGTCGTCAATCCGGGATCGGTGATTCTCTCCGGCGAGATGATGTTCCGCCACATGGGCTGGAACGAAGCCGCGGACCTCATCGTCAGCTCACTCGAGAAGTCGATCGCGCAGAAACGCGTGACGTACGACTTCGCGCGCCAGATGACGGGCGCCACCGAGGTGAAGACGAGCGCCTTCGGCCAGGCGATGGTGGAGAACATGGGATGACCGTTGTCGCGGCCATGCCGTCGGTCGATACGCTGGTGTCCGGCTTGGTAGACTACGCAGGTCTCTTTCCACCAGCCGGTCTCGATCTGGTGACGGCCGCGAAGAATTACGGAGCATACCGGACGGATGAACACTGGCGCGTCCTGGGGCGGTTCATCCTGCCCGCGGCGCAGCTGGACGAGTTTCACGGCGCGGCGGCCAAGGCGCTGCCGCGCCGCCGCACGGACGAGCCATGGCGGCTGTCCGTCCTGGTGGGCCCCGATGTCGCGGCCGATCTCGCGCGCATCACGCTCTTCAACAACGCTTACGCCAAAGGCCCATCCGGCCGCGCGGTCGTGGACGCCGTCGAAGGGAAGGCCACCACGGTCGCCGACATCGAAGCCCTCGCGACCGCGACGCCGCGCACGTTCGAGTTATTCATTGAGATTCCGATCGAGCCCGATCCCGCGCCGCTCCTGGCGGCGATCGCGCGGCGCGGTGCGCGCGCCAAGGTTCGCACCGGTGGCGTGACGGCGGACGCCATTCCGGAGAGCGTAGTCCTTGCGCGCTTCATGGCCAGCGCCGTTCGCGCGCGTGTGGCGTTCAAGGCCACCGCGGGCCTTCACCATCCGGTGCGAGGCATGCAGGCGCTCACGTATGAGCCGGACAGCCCGCGTGCGGTCATGCACGGGTTTTTCAACGTGTTTCTCGCGGCTGCGTTCCTGGGCACGGGCGCCACGGAGTCCGAAGCGGTCGCGGTGCTGGAGGAGACGGATCCGGTCGCCTTCCGCTTCGCGCCTGGCGGTGTGCGGTGGCACGACCGCCATCTGACGACCACGGACCTTCGTACGACGCGTGAGCAGATCGCGCGCGCGTTCGGGTCGTGCTCGTTCCGCGAGCCGGTGGACGACCTTCGCGCGCTGCATCTCCTGTGAGAACGGCGGACGCCACCCACGACCCCGCGCGCCGGTCCTGGATCACGTCCGCGAACGACCCCGCGACCGATTTCCCGATCCAGAACCTTCCGTTCGGCGTGTTCGCCCGCGACGCGAGTGATACCGGCCGCGCCGGCGTCGCTATTGGCGACCGGATCGTGGATCTGCGCGCGCTGCATGCCGAGGGGTGGCTCTCGGGCGACGCGGAAGTCGCGTGCCGCCACTGCGCCGGCACGGATCTCAACGGCTTCCTCGCCCTCGGTCCGAAGTTCTGGCTGGCGCTGCGCACGCAGCTGTCCGATCTGCTGCGTGACGGCTCCTCCGCCACCCGCACGCCCGGGTTCGCCGAGCGCATTCTCGTCAAGGCGAGCGACGTCTCGATGCGGCTGCCGGCCGCCATCGGCGACTACACGGACTTCTACGCCTCCATCTACCACGCCACCAACGTCGGTGCGATGTTCCGCCCCGATAATCCGCTGCTTCCCAACTACAAGTGGGTGCCGATCGGATACCACGGGCGGGCGTCGTCCATCGTGCCGAGCGGGACGCCTGTGCGGCGACCGGCCGGCCAGACGAAACCGGCGGATGCGCCCATGCCCGTCGTCGGCCCGACGAAAGCGCTGGACTACGAGGCCGAGATCGGATTCTTCGTCGGCCCGGGGTCCGCGCTCGGCAATCCGATTCCGATCGGAGAGGCGGAGTCACATCTCTTCGGCGTGTGCCTCGTCAACGACTGGTCCGCGCGCGACGTGCAGACCTGGGAGTACCAACCCCTCGGTCCATTTCTTTCCAAGAGCTTCGCGACGACGATCTCACCCTGGATCGTGACCTTCGACGCACTCGTTCCGTTCCGTGTCGCGCCGGCGGCGCGCCCCGAAGGCGACCCCGCGCCGCTTCCGTATCTCACCAGCGCCAACGCCGCGGGCATTGATCTGTCGATCGAGGTGTTGCTCCGATCCGCGCGGATGCGCGACCGCGGTGACGCGCCGTTTCGCGTGAGCCGCAGCAACGCGCGTGACCTGTACTGGACTGCCGAGCAATTGCTCGCGCACCACGCCAGCAACGGCTGCAACCTCCGGACCGGCGACCTGCTCGCCAGCGGCACCATCTCAGGCCCCACCCGCGACGCACTCGGCTGCCTGCTCGAGCTGACCCGCCGAGGCACGACGCCACTGACGCTGCCCAGCGGCGAGACCCGCGGTTTCCTCGAGGACGGTGATGACGTCGTGATGCGGGGCAGTTGCGAGCGGGAGGGCGCTGTGCGCATTGGATTTGGCGAGTGTGCAGGCCGGGTCACCTCCGCAATGCCCTGGCCGTCGTAAGCTCGGACTCGCCAACGAGTTGCCGGTAGGCGTACATGCGTTGGAGACGGCGTTCCGAGACTCATCTCCGCCGTCGGCCGGTGGGGCGAGGCGTAGCACGGTTGCGGCCGCCGAGGCCATAGATTTCCTGGTACCAATCGAGGTGAGCGTATGGCGCGTGTGATGCCGATAGCTGTTGCAGCGCTGGCCGTGGTGTGCGCACACACCGTGCGTGCGCAGGAGCGCCCCGTCGTGTGGACCGTGTCGGACGTGACAGCGCCCGTCGCACCCGGTGCCACGACCACCATCCATCTCAAAGCGCGGATCGACCAGGGCTGGCACGTCTACTCGATCAGCCAGGGACCGGGCGGACCGATCCCCACGCGCATCACGCTGGCGCCGGGGCAGCCGTTCGAGCTTGTCGGCACCGTCCAGGGACCGGCCCCTGACAAGCGCCTCGACCCGAACTTCGGCATCAACGTCGAGACCTACGACGAGCAGGCGGCGTTCGCGCTCGTGGTGCGCGCCGCCCCGAATGCCCGGCCCGGCACCGACACGCTCACCATCAAGGCCCGCTTCCAGACCTGCAACGCCACGCTCTGTCTCCCGCCGCACACCGAGACCGTGCTTGCCCCTGTGAAGGTCGGACGCGCGTGACCCTCGGCTTTCTCTGGCTCGCGGCCTCGGCCGGCGCATTGTCGCTGCTCACGCCGTGCGTCTTCCCGATGGTGCCGATCACCGTCTCGTACTTCACGAGCCACGCGGCCACCGATCGCCGCACGTCGATCCGCCACGCGCTCGTCTTCGGACTCGGCATCATCGCGAGCTTCACCGCGCTGGGGTTGGCGCTGGCCGTATTCGCCGGCGCCGCCGGTGTCACCATGCTCGCGGGCAATCCGTGGGTGAATCTCCTTCTCACCGCGATCTTCGTCGCCTTCGCGCTCAATCTCTTCGGCGCGTTCCAGATCGCGATCCCCAGCACCTGGCTGACGGCACTCGATAACGTCGTCCGCCGCAAAGGTGCGGCAGGACAGGGCATTGGCGTGTTCGGCGCGCTCCTGATGGGACTGACGTTCACGTTGACGTCCTTCACGTGCACCGCGCCCTTCGTCGGCACGGTGCTCGTGACCGCGGCACAGGGGAAATGGCAGGAACCGCTCATCGGGATGCTGGTCTACTCGACCGTCTTCGCACTGCCATTCTGCGTGCTGGCGCTCGTGCCGGAATGGATCTCGCGACTGCCGCGCGCCGGCGGCTGGCTGCAGTCCACCAAAGTCGTGATGGGCTTTGTCGAGCTGGCGGCCGCCATGAAGTTCCTCTCCAACGCGGACCTTGTCTGGCGCTGGGGCGTGGTCACGCGCTCGGTGGTGCTCGTGAGTTGGGTCGTGCTCGCCGCGATTACCGTGATCTACCTGCTCGGGCAGCAGCGGGGCGCCAGTGGCATCCGGCTCTCGCCCGCAATGCGCGCGGGCTATCTGACCGCAGCGGCGGGCGCACTCGCGACGGGCGTCTGGCTGGCCACCGGGCTTACCGGCCGCTCGCTGGGCGACCTCGAGTCGTTCCTGCCGCCGACGGACTACGAGACCGCGACCGCTACCGCCATGAACCACGGCGAGAGCGCGCCGATGTCGCTGGCGTGGCGTCTCAATGACTATCCCGCCGCGCTCGCCCTCGCGAAACAGCAAGGGAAGCGCGTGTTCATTGACTTCACCGGCTACACCTGCACCAACTGCCGGTGGATGGAAGCCAACATCTTCACGCGCCCCGACGTCAAAGCCGCACTCGGCCAATTCGTACTCTCGCGCCTCTTCACCGATGGCGACGGCGACATGTACGAGCGCCAGCAGGCGTTTCAGGAATCGCAGTTCAAGACCGTCGCGCTGCCGCTCTACGCCATCGTGGATGCCGATGGGCACACGGTGACGAGCTTGCCGGGACTTACGCGCGACCCGGCGACGTTCGTGGCGTTCCTGGAGAAGGGACTCCAGTCTCAGGACGTTCACTAGCCAGGATCTCCCGGCCGATCCGCTTGACCGCGCCGGTGAGAATCTCGAAGTCCTTGCGTTCGCTGCGGTGGTTGACATTGGCGACGCGGATCGCGTAGCGGCCACGCAGCGTGGTGCCCGATGGCACCGCGATCCCCGCCTCCTGCACGCGGATCAGGATCTCGGCATTGAGGGCGTTGAGGCGCTCCGCCGCGACGTCCGCCGGCGCATAGCGGAAACACACGACATTGAGCGGCGCCGGCGCGAGCAGCTCCAGCTCCGGATCAGCACTGACCAGCGCGGCGAGGTAGTGCGCGTCCGCGACGTTCTGCTCGATCAGCGCGGCGTAGGCCCGCACGCCGTGCGCTTTCATCGACATCCACACCTTGAGCGCCTTGAAGCTCCGCGTCAGATCCATCCCCCGTTCGGCGAACGGAAATCCGCCCGCCGCGACCCCGCGCGCCGGCACCGCGAGGTAGCTCGCCGACGCCGCGAACGTCGCGCGATGCACGGCCGGGTCACGCACCAGCACGCACGCCACGTCGAACGGCAGATACATCCACTTGTGCAGGTCGAAGCTGATCGAGTCCGCCCGATCGATGCCGGCGACGATCGGCCGCAGCGCGGGCGAGAGCCGCGCCAGCGCGCCGAACGCCCCATTGACGTGGTACCAGAGGTGTTGCGCGCGGCAATAGTCCGCGAGCGACTCGAGGTCGTCCGTGGCACCTGTATTCACCGTGCCCGCGGTCCCGATGACGCAGAAGGGGTAGTGACCCGCCGCGCGATCCGCGGCCACTGCGGCCGCGAGCGCCGCCAAGTCGATCCGATCGGCGTTGTCCACCGGAATCTGCCGTAACGATGCCCGTCCGAGGCCGAGCAGCTCTGCGGCTTTGTTGGCCCAGGCGTGGGTCTCGGTTGATCCGTAGAGCGTGAGCCGCGGCCGCGCGGTGCCCTGCAACCCTTCCTCGCGCACATCCCAGCCCGCGTCGCGCGCTCCCGCGTACCGCGCGACGGCCAGGGCCAGCACGTTCGCCATTGTCGCGCCGGTCACCAGCACCCCGCTCGCATCGCCCGGCATCCCCATGAGTTCCGCGAGCCACCGGATGACTTCGTGCTCGACGAGCACGGGCGCCTGATTGAAGCCGGCGAGATGGGCGTTGAGTCCGGACGCCAGCATGTCCGCCATCATCCCGAGCGGCGTGCCGCCACCGTGCACCCAGCCCCAGAACCGTGGGTGGAGGTTGCCGTTGGGGTAGGGGAGCACATTCCGCACGAAGTCGTCGTACGCGCGCTCCTCGCCCTCGCCGTCCCAGGGCACCGGCTCGCTGAACGAGGCTCGCACCTCCGCCGGCATCGGTTGCCAGGCGGGCCGGTCACGTACGGTGCGCAGATGGCCGAGCATGTCGTCGACCATCCGGTGGGCGAGCCCGGCGAACGCGTCCCAGTCCGCGGGGTCTAGTGTACTTGGTGTGTCTTGCGCGCCGGTGGCGGCCGCGCCGTTTTCGGTCGTCATGCGGCGAAACATTGTCAGGCGGTTCCGTGCGGGCTATGCGAATCGTGCTCGCGAAGCCGCGGCATTCGCACCGTTTCGTCCACGGTCGCCTGAGAAGGTGCCTGGCCAAGCCGGGCATCTCGGAGGGGCCGGTCGCGACCGGCCCCTACAACAGCCTCCGCCCAGCGTGTCGCATTTGTTGACGGTTGGCTGATGCGACCGGTGTGACTCGGGTCACGGATGGCGACTTTCTGACCGGTGTATTCTATGGCCGAGCCTGTCATGCCGATGGATGCCAAGCCTATCACCGATGTCTCTCGATCTCTGGACGCCAAAGCCCATGGCCACCGCGCACGCTTCTACCGCCTCACCGACGCCGACCCACGTATCGCCCATGATGAGGCCCACGTCGCTTCGCGACCGGGCTACCCCGGGCGGTTCACTGCGCATCCTCCTGGCCGAGCGCCCGGCGAGCACACACGCCGAGTTGTCGCGGCGGCTCAAGAGCCGCGGGCACGAGATCCTCGCCCGCGTGAACAGCGCACAGGGCGCGATCGATTACGCCGGCTTTTCCTCACGCCGGATGTCGTGCTGGTGTCGCCGCTGCTTGAGGATGCCCCTGGTCTCACGGTGGCGATGGCCGTCGCGCAGAAGCAGCCCGGTGTCGCCGCAGTCGTGTTCACGAGCCACCCCGCCGCCGCCAACCCCGCCTTCCGCCCTAACTGGGGATCAGTCGCGCTTCTGCCGATCGACGCAGGCGCCGACGAGATGCACGAGGAGCTGTGGCGCGCGGTGATGCAGGCGCGTGAAGCGTCGGCGGTGACCGGATCCACACCGACCGACGACGCAATGGCGATGGAGGATGTTACGGTGACCGACATGGTCGATGCGCTCTATGCGCCGCCTGCGATCGAGCTGGTGACGGCTCCTGTCGTCCCTGGTGCGCCGGCGATGCCGATGCAGGAGAGCGATGACGAGATCATCGCCCGTGCCACGGCGGCCCTCGTCGAGCGCGCGCGGCTGACGCGCGTCACCGCGATGCGCCTCATGGAACAGGAAGCCACCGGCTCTGGGCAGTCGGTCGCCGAGGTTGCGCGGGCCATGTTGTTCGATGTGGAGAGCGACACGATCGAGGTGCTGTCG
>CAVWTI010000020.1:0-349844 GCA_963757855.1 uncultured Gemmatimonadales bacterium | reverse complement strand
ACATCGAACGATGCGAGGGACACACAAGATGTTGCTATGGCGTGCGAACGACTAAAGGAAGTATTCGGCAATGATTTCCCGTGTCCAGACGGGGGGACCGTAGACAAAGACAGAGCAATGCGTACATCAGCGCCAGCGATTGTGCCCTCAAGCAGCTCCGCTTGAAACGAAGGGCGGGGCAATGCCGGCAGCGTCGGAGCCAGGGGCGGACAAGACTACCGACAGTTGATACGATCAAGCGCGTATTGATGCGCTTACTGCTGAACGTGTGGCTGCCCTCCAAGTAGTGGCAGACCAATTGACACTTAGAGGATTCACATTGGTCCCGCAGGGGGCCGTTGCTGGTAGTGCTCCAGACCTGCCAATCGATTGGCGTGGCGCGCTGACCATTCCTGGTGAGCCCACCACCTCTCTCAGCGATGGTGCGCCTCCCAGTCCAATTTCCCCAAGTACTGCCTGAGATCATTATCAGTCGGACCGACCTACCGATACGTATTGCCGACGTCGAAGCGTCGGGCAAGATCTGCATAGCGCCAACGTCTGGGGTTCTGTTAGATGCTGACCGACCCTTTTCATTGATCGATGAGGCTTTGAATCGAGCGATACAGGTTGTGGCGCGTGGCATTGCGGGTGAGCTGGACGACGACCTGCAGGAGGAATGGCTTGCGTATTGGGATACGACCGATACTGCGCGCACATATTCGATCTGTACAGCTACGGATGTTGCGCGGCGCATTGTTGCCGTCCGGGCGAGTGGGCAAGCACCTCTTAAGTCAAACATTGTCGTCGCCGACACTAGGCAACAAGTCGAAGCTTGGGCAGCTGCCATAGGGGCCGGAATTGACCACGCCAAGTCAGCATTCTTCATCCCAGTCGAGAGGTCCTTTCTCCCGCCTGAGTTTGGGGCGGTCTGGACGAGCCGCAAAGTTATGGATTTGCTCAGGGCGTCGTGTAACCAGACTGACGTACGAGCCCTAAACGACTATTTGGGTCAGAGTCAATTGCCGGTAACAATCATACTTTCGCTGCCTGCGGCACCGATTGGACGGCGTTTGGTAGGGATTCGGTTTGAGGAGCCCGACGCGGACGCCGCCAAGCTGGCCGCGAAAGGCTTTCGCCCGGGTCATGTTCCGGCGTCACGGTCTATTGGTTTTGGGGGGCGTGCACCGGTTACGCGGCTTCGCCTCGACCGTGTTGATCGGGATTTCTTGGTTGTTCGTGGAGGAGGAGCAAGGTCGGTGGGGTCAAAGACTGTGACAGTAGTCGGTGTCGGCGCCATTGGTTCGGAAATCGCGGTGAACCTCGCGGCAATGGGAGTCGGTACTTTGCACCTAATCGATCATGAAGATTTGGAACCCGGAAACATTCACCGTCACGTACTTGGGTTCAGATACCTGTGGCAGAACAAGGCGACTGCGCTTGCATCGGAAATGCTCGGCAATCGATTTCCGCATCTCAGCTTTAAAGGCATTCCGAGAAATGTCGAAGCCATTCTTCACGGCTACTGATCTCAATTGTCGATAGCGACCTAGTAGTCGTTGCGCTGGGGGATGAAACACTGGAACGCCGATGCAATCGGCTGCTTGCGTTCGACATTCCACGGATCCACGCGTGGACGGAGCCACTTGGCATTGGTGGGCATGCTATTGCATGCGGCCTAACAGTCGGATCCAGCACAGCGGGGGCAGTGCCCGGTTGCTATGAGTGTTTATTAGGACATGATACAACGCTGGGTCTCGTGAACTATGCCGCGCTAACGGCTCCTGGCCAAGAAATCCGTCGTTCGCTTTCAGGCTGCGCCGGTACGTTCTCGCCATTCTCCGTGCTCAATGCGCGAAGGACTGCGCTCGAAGCAGCGGAGTTGGCGATCTCGGTGCTGCTGGGCGAGGAACATGACTCTGCATTGATTACGTGGTCTGGAGAGCGGACGGACTTTGAGGGGAGTGGGTATAAGGTCTCACAGCGTGCACTTGTCACGGCGCCTGGCACTCGCAACCACGTTCGGGGTCGAGATTTTGCAAGAGGTGATTGTGCGGTCTGTATCGCGGCCGCATGTTGATCTTCACTCGGCCTCATTGCGGCAGGGTGCTGTTGTCGGATGGCGCGCTGGCAGCTATGGGCGGATTCCGACAGGCCAGCCCACGGTCAACAGAGGCAGGAGGCGTGCTCTTGGGCGCGGCTCCCGATTCCTCTGATATTCTCGTAGAATCCGTGACTGTCCCTGCCAAAGGCGATAAGCGAACCCGCTTCTCGTTTGTTCGCGCGAAGCAGCCAACTCAGGACGCGATCGACGGCGCTTGGAAACAATCGCAAGGAATGCAAAATTACCTGGGCGAATGGCACACCCATCCCGAGGACGATCCAACCCGATCGGCCTGTGATAAACGCGATTGGCAGCACCTAGTTCGCGATGCACGGTTCGAGCAGGACGGCCTACTCTTCGTCATCGAGGTCGTCTGAGTACTGACATTCGGGAGGTTTCTCGCGGAGGTGGGGAGGAGGCCCGCCTGCTCCTCGTGTCAGATGAGACAACACCAGAGATCGACGGGTGACGTTCGAACATGCGCACACCGTGGGGCCCTGTCAGCCGAAGCGACATACGGTGTGCGTTTGACCTACGGTGCCGCTCCGAAGCGCTCTCGCATCATTGCCCGGAGGTCGATCGGGACGATCGGCGGGGCGGGCGGATAGAGGACCGGCTGCTGGTCGGGGGTGCCGACGACCACGCGCTCCATCTTGTCGCGGACGCCGCGGTCCAGGAAACGCGAGAGCTGGTCCATGCTATAGTCCGCGCCGCGGCGGTTGCCGTAGACCTGTAGCGGGTAGCTCACCGCGAGGTGGTGCCGGGCGCGGGTGAGCGCCACGTACATCAGGCGGCGCTCTTCCTCAATGCCCGCGTCATCGTTCATAGAGCGCGTCGTCGGGAACCAGCCGTCCACCGCCCAGATCAGAAACACCGCGTCCCACTCCTTGCCCTTGGCGGAGTGGGCGGTGCTCAGGACCAGCACGTCCTCGTCTTCGTGGTCGCCCACCGCCAGGTCGTGGGTGTTCGACGGCGGCTCGAGGGCCAAGGCCGACAGAAACGCGGAGCGGCTCGGGTATCCACCCGCGATCGTCTCCAACTGGTCCAGGTCCGCAAGGCGCGGCTCGGCCTGGTCGTAGCGCTCGCGCAGGATGTCGTCGTACAGCTTCCGCACGCGGGCGATGTCGGCGCTTACGGTCTGCGTCGTCTCGCCAGAACGAAGCGTGTCGAGCAGCGTGATGAGCGACTCGTGCGCCGCGCGGGCACGGGCCGGGGCGCGATACTTCGCGAACGACGCTGACTCCCACGCTGCCTGCGCCATCGCCGCGATTGCCGCACGCGCGGTCAGGTCGCCGATCCCGGCAACAGCAACAAAATCCGGTACCAGCTCACCTCGTCGCGCGGGTTCTCCAGCACTCGCAGGAACGCCAGCACGTCCTTGACGTGCGCCGCCTCCAGGAACCGCAGGCCGCCCCACTTCTCGAATGGGATCTTCCGGTTCGTGAGCTCGATCTCGATCGCCGCCGACATGTAGCCCGCGCGGAAGAGCACCGCCATCTCGCGCAGCGGCGTGCCGCTCTCGTACAGCTCCAGGATCCGGTCCACCACGAACCGCGTCTGCTCCTCCTCGTCCCGCGCCGTCACCAGCCACGGCTTCTCGCCACCCGTCCGCGTCGTGAACAGGACCTTGGTGAAGCGCTCCTTGGCCCGCGAGATCAGCAGGTTGGTGGTGTCGAGGATCGGCTGTGTCGAGCGGTAGTTCTGCTCCAGCGTGACGACGCTCGTCCCCTCGAACTGCTGCGGGAAGTCGAGGATGTTGCGGAAGCTCGCCCCGCGGAACGAATACACGCTCTGCGCGTCGTCGCCCACCACCGTGACGTTCTTATGATTGCGGCACAAGCCGCGCAGGATGCGCGCCTGCAGCAGATTCGTGTCCTGGTACTCGTCCACCAGCACATGATCGTAGAGCGACGCGACCTTGTGCGCGACCTCCGGCGAGTGCTCCAGCATCCCCGCCCAGAAGAGCAGCAGGTCGTCGTAGTCCACCAGATTGCGGTTGCCCTTTCGCGCGGTGTAGTCCCCGAAGATCTTCACGAAATCCGGCAGAAACCCCGCGAACTGTGGGTACTCCTCGGCCAATATCGTCCCCACCGGGATCTCGGTGTTCACGTGCCGAGAGTAGACCCGCTGCAAGGTCTCCTTCTTGGGGAATCGCTTGGTCTTGTCGCCATAGCCCAACTGCACGCGGGCCATGTGCATCAAGTCCGCCGAATCCTCCTGGTCCATGATCGTGAAATCGTTCGCGATCCCGGCGGCCGCGCCGTAGCGGCGGAGGAGGCGGTGGGCGGTCGCGTGGAAGGTGCCGCCCTGGACCTTGTGGCAGGCGGCGCCGACCAAGCGCTCGACGCGGCCCAGCATCTCCTGCGCGGCGCGGCGGGTGAAGGTCAGCAACAAAATCCGCTCGGGCTTTACGCCGCGCTCGATCAGGTGGGCGACGCGGTGAACCAGCGTCCGAGTTTTCCCCGTCCCCGCGCCCGCGATGATCAGGAGCGGGCCGTCACCGTGCGTTGCCGCCGCGTGCTGCGCAGGGTTGAGATCGGACATCCCGGAAGTATAGCCCGGGCGCGCCGGCAGGGAAATAAGCGACCGGTGAGCGGCCGGCGTTGTGGGTGGAGCGACGGTCCGATTAGTGGCCGACGTCGTGGGTGGCACGACGGGATGACGACGGTGCTGACCGATGTATCATGGGCGGGTCGTGACCCGCCCCTACCAGGGACGATACGGGTGTCAGGCCGAAGCGATTTGCCAGGGCGTTGATCACTGCGTCGCGGACCACATTTGCGTCTGGGGTCGTGCCCAGCTCGCGCGCCACCGACGTCATCTCGACGTCAGGGATCCCGCAGGGGACCATCAGGTCGAAGTACGAGAGATCCGTCGTCACGTTCAGCGCAAACCCATGCCACGTAACCCAATCGCGCGCGTGCACGCCGATCGAGGCGATCTTGCGCAGCGGTGGGTTCGCGACTGGGGGATCACATTTCTTCTCTGTCCACACGCCCGTGAGGCCGGTCGTTCGTGCGGGCGGAGATGCCGAGCGTGGCGAGCGCGTCGATCAAGCGACGCCCTCCAACTGGCGGAGGTACCAGTGGAGATCCTTCTTGTGCCGCTTGAGGTCGATCACCGGGTAGCCCACGAGCTGGCCCGGGCCGTGGAAGGTCACGTCGCCGCCGCGCTCCACCTCGAAGACTTCGACGCCGCGCGCGGCCAGCAGGGCAGGTGACGCCGTCAGGTGCCCCGCCTTCGACGAGCGGCCCAGGGTCACCACCGGCGGGTGCTCCACCAGCAACAGCACGTCCTCGGCAATCACCCCCGCGATCCGGTCGCGGGCGACGTTCCGCTGGATCTCCAGCGCCTCGGCGTATGGAACGCGGCCGAGGTCGGAGATCAGGAGGTCAGGCATCGATTAGGGCGGTCATGACGGGCGTACGAGGGGCGCCGCCGGCGGTTGGTTGTCCACGATCCAGGGCCGGTCGCGACCGGCCCCTACGAAGGGCACCGCGGATGGGTCGTCGCCGCAGAAACAGGGCCGGTCATGACCGGCCCCTACAAGGACATGCACGGTCGATCGGCTCAGAAACTGATCACTCGGCCCATCGAGTCGAGCGCCGCCTCCGCGATCGCTTCCGACATCGTCGGGTGGGCGTGGATCGCCAGCTCGATCTCCTCCACCGTGAACTCGTTCTCGCGCGCGACCGCTAGCTCGTGGATCATCTCCGTCGCGTGCGCGCCGATCATGTGCGCGCCCAGGATCTCGCCGTACTTGGCGTCGCGAATGATCTTCACGAAGCCCTCGGTCTCGCCCGATGTCCGCGCGCGGCCGTTGGCCGAGAAGGGGAACCTGCCGACCTTGTACTCGAGCTTCTTCTCCTTGCACTGCGCTTCGGTCAGGCCGATCGATGCGACTTCCGGGTGGCAGTACGTCGCGTTGGGAATGTTGCCGTAGTTCACGAGATGCGGATGCTTCCCCGCAATGAACTCGGCACACACGATCCCCTCCCGCTCGCCCTTGTGCGCCAGCATCGGCGGGCCCGCGACGTCGCCGATCGCGTAGATGCCCTTCACCGACGTCTCCATCTTCTCGTTGATCTCGATGAAGCCCTGCTTGGTCTTCTTCACGCCGAGCGCTTCGAGTCCGACGTTGTCGATATTGGGCTGGCGGCCGGTCGCGACGAGCACCTTCTCCACCGTGATCTCACGCTTCGTGCCACCCGCGTCGATCGTGAGCGTGACGCTGTCCGCGCCGACCTTCACGTCCTTGACGGACGCGCCGGTCACGACGTCGATCTTCCGCTTCTTGAACGCGCGCGCGAGCTCCGCCGAGACGTCGGCGTCTTCGAGCGGCAATACCACCGGCGCAATGTCGATGAGCGTGACCTCGGTGCCGAACGCGTTGTAGACGTCGGCGAACTCGCAGCCGACCGCGCCGGCGCCGACGATCAGCATCGTTTTGGGCGCCTTCTCGAGGATCAGCACTTCATCGGACGAGAGCACGGTCTTCTTGTTGAGCGCGAGGCCGGCCTGCGGCAGGCCGCGCACACGCGAGCCGGTGGAAATCACGACGGCCTTCTTGGCCTGGTGCGACTCGCTCTTGCCGTCGGCGGTCTTCACCGAGACCGTCGTGGGATTCACGACCGTGCCTTCGCCCTTGAGCCAGGTGATCTTGTTTTTCTTGAAGAGGAACTCGACGCCCTTGGAGTTCTGAAGGCTCACCGCGCGCGAACGCTTCATCGCCGGGTTGAGGTCGAACTTCAACTCGCCGGTCGTGATTCCGTGATCGCCGGCGTGGCGCACCTTGTTGGCCAGCGACGCGCTCTCGAGCAGCGACTTCGCCGGGATGCAGCCCCAGAGCACGCAGGTGCCGCCCAGGCCTTCGCGCTCGACGACGCCGACGGTCATGCCAAGCTGCGCGGCGCGGATCGCACCGACGTATCCGGCGGGTCCGCCGCCGATGAAGATCACATCATATGAAGCCATGGATTCCTTGCCTGTAGTCGTCTAAGCAGGTGGTGCGCTCTCGGCACCAGCGATCAGTGCATCAGCCAGCAAAGCACCAGCGAGCCGTGCACCCGTAATCAATACACCATCATAAGCGGGTTTTCGACGAGACGCCGGAGCGTCTGCAGAAACCTCGCGCCGGTGGCGCCGTCGATCACCCGGTGATCGCAGCTCATCGTCACCCGCATCCGCCGCCGGATCACCACAGCGCCGTCCACCACGACCGGGCGTGGCCTCGACCGCACCGAGCCGCCAGGATCCCCGCCTCGGGCGGGTTGATGATCGCGGTGAACTGCTCGATCCCGAACATGCCGAGGTTCGAGACGGAGAACGTCGAGCCGGTGTACTCATTGGGCGTGAGCTTCCGGGCGCGCGCGCGTGCCGCCAGTGCCCGCGTCTCCTCGGCGATCTGCTGAGGCTCTTCGTCTCGGCGTCGAACATCACCGGCGTGATGAGCCCATCGTCGATCGCGACCGCCATCCCGATGTGCACGCGATTGAAGTAGCGGATATGGTCGCCGAGCCAGTGCGCGTTGACCTCGGGGTGCTGGGCGAGGGCGGTCGCCACGGCTTTGACGAGGATGTCGTTGACCGACACCTTGAACTCGTCGCCCTCGGCGCCATCGCGGTCCGCATCTCGCCATGCGCTCGACGTCGAAGTCGGCGGTGAGGTAGAACGTCGGGACCGGGCCGATCGATTCGGCGAGGCGCTTGGCGATCGTCTTCCGGATCTGCGTCAGCGCGACGTCGTGGAAGTCGCCCTCAGCGGGGACGACGCGCGGCCGCTCCGGCGCGGGCGCGCCTGCGCGTGCCAGCCGCCGGCGTGGCGACCGCGCCCTCGACATCGCGCTTCATGATGCGGCCATTCGGACCGCTGCCGGCGATCGCCCCCAGCTCGACGCCACGCTCGGAGGCAAGACGGCGCGCGAGCGGTGACGAGCGGACGCGACCACCGTTCTGGGCGGGGGCGCGATGCGGGCTTCGGAGGCGGTGCGGGCGGCGCTGCAGCAGCAGGCGCCGGAGCGGCGGCGCAGCCGGCTGGCGGCGGAGCGGCGGTGGCGGCGGCGGTGCGGCGGCGGCAGCCGGAGCAGCGGTGGATGCGGTCGCGCCGCGCAGCGACAGCGGGCGCCGCCGCGAGGAGCGCCGCGATGTCTTCCGCCAGCTCAGCAATGACGCCGACGAGTGTCCCGACCGGCGCGGTCGCGCCCTCAGCGAGCAGCGCTTGCGCGAAGCACGCCATCGCCGCGCGCGACCAGCTCCATCACGGCCTTGTCCGTCTCGACCTCGGCGATCACGTCGCCGCTCTTCACCGGCATCGCCTTCCGCCTTGTGCCACGACACGAGGCGCCCCTCCTCCATCGTCGGGGAGAGCGCCTCCATGTAGACCTTGGTCGCCATCCGGTGCCGCCGTTACGAGTCGAGGTACATGACGCGCTTCACGGCCGCGATGGTCTTGGCCGCGTCGGGCTTGGCGGCCCGCTCGAGATTCTTGGCGTAGGGCATCGGCGCATCGGCTTGGTGGACGCGGAGGACCGGCGCATCAAGCTCGTCGAAGCACTCGCGCTGGATGAAGTCCGCGATGTGCCCGCCGATACCGGATGCACTCCCAGCCCTCTTCGAGCACCACCGCGCGATTGGTCTTGCGGACGGATGCCTTGATCGCGTCTACATCCATTGGCCGGACGGTGCGCAGGTCGAGCACGTCCACGCGGATCCCTTCCTTCGCCAACTGGTCGGCCGCCTGGAGCGCCACGAGCACCATCTTGCCGTTGGTGATGATCGAGCAGTGCTCGCCCGAGCGTTTGAGGTCGGCGACGCCGAGCGGGACGAGATGCTCGCCGTCGGGGACGTCGCCTTTGGTGTTGTAGAGCATCTCGCCTTCGAGGACGAGCACCGGGTTGTCATCACGGATCGCGCTCTTGAGCAGCCCCTTGGCGTCGGCGGGCGTTCCCGGCGTGACGACCTTGAGTCCCGGGATGTGCATCGAGCCACGACTCCCACGCCTGCGAGTGCTGCGCGCCGAGCTGCAGCGCGGCGCCGTTCGGCCCGCGGAAGACCATCGGCATCGGGAACTGGCCACCAGACATGTAGAGCATCTTGGCCGCGGCTGTTCACGACCTGGTCGAGCGCGAGCAGCGGCGAAGTTCCACGTCATGAACTCGATCACGGGCCGGAGCCCGACCACCGCCGCACCGACACCGACGCCCGCGAACCCCAGCTCGGTGATCGGCGTGTCGACGACTCGGCGTCTCGCCGAACTCCTGCAGCAGGCCTTTGGACACCTTGTACGCGCCCTGGTAGACGCCGACTTCCTCGCCCATGAGGAAGACGCGGTCGTCGCGCTGCATCTCTTCGCGCAGCGCCTGATTGAGCGCATCCCGGTAGGTGATCGTCGCCACGGTATCGGTCCGCGCGGTCAGGACGCGGCTCGGCGGCCGGTGCAGCGCCGCCCGCGCCGTTACCATTGTCGCCGGCGGGGTCGGGATCCGACGTCGTGTCCACCGTCACGTTCTGCATCAGGGCGGAGAGGTCGGGCTCGGGGCTCTGGTCGGCGAACTGCCAGGCGTCCTCGCACTACCGCCCGCACCTCGGTGTCGAGCTCCGCGACCTCGGCTTCCGTGATCTCGTTGCGCTCGTGCATGTACGCGCGCGAGGAGCGCGATCGGGTCGCGCTTCAACTGCTCATCGAGCTCGGCCTTCGAGCGGTACGTGCCGGCTGCACCGCGTCCGACATCGAGTGGCCCATGAACCGGTAGGTCCGGGACTCGATCAGCGTCGGGAGCCGCTCGGTTGCGCGCGCGCTGCGACCGCCTCGCCGACCGACGCGCCGCACGGCGAGCACGTCCTGGCCGTCGACCACCGCGCTGTGCATGTCGTACGCCCGGGCACGCTCGGCGATGTCGTTCACGGCCGACGCGCGCTCGAGCGCGGTGCCCATGCCGTAGCGATTGTTCTCGATGACGTAGATCACCGGCAGCTTCCAGAGGCCGGCCATGTTCAGCGCCTCGTGGAACGCGCCGTTGTTGACGGCGGCCTCGCCGAAGAAGCAGAGACACACCTGATCGCCGCCACGGTACTTGATGCGCGAACGCGACGCCGGTCGCGATCGGGATGTTGGCGCCGACGATGCCGTGGCCGCCCGAGGAAGTTGTGTTCGCGGCTGAACAGGTGCATCGAGCCGCCCTTGCCGTGCGAGCACCCCGCCGCCTTGCCGAACAGCTCTGCCATCACGGCCCGCGGCGTGATCCCGCGCGCGATCGCCTGCGCGTGGTCGCGGTACGTCGTGATGACGTAGTCATCGGCGCGCAGCACCGAGATCGCGCCGGTGCCGGTGGCCTCCTGCCCGATGTACAGGTGGCAGAAGCCGCCGATCTTGCCGAGCGCGTACGCTTCGGCACACCGCTCCTCGAATCGCCGCTGGAGCAGCATCACCCGCAGCAGCTCGCGGTGCAGCTCTTTGGTCTCGGTGGAGAGCGCGCGGTGCGGCGGCTGCCGCTGGGGCAGGCGTATTCGGCGGAGCGGATGCCGGACGAGTCGCCACGGTGCCGGACGGCGGCGTCGACGTGGACGACGGCGTCTTGCTCATGCGCCGTGCGCCGCCGCTTTGGTCACCTGTTCCCAGGCGTGGTAGCTCGACCGGACCAGCGGGCCGCTCTCGACGTGCCGGAAGCCCATCGCCATCCCGGCCTCGTATAGCGCGCGGAACTCCTCGGGCGTGACGTACCGATCGAGCGCGATATGCGCGTCGGAGGGGCGGAGGTACTGGCCGAGCGTCAGGATGTCGACATCGACCGTGCGCAGCTCCTGCATCGTGGCAAGAACTTCTTCGATGGTCTCGCCCATGCCGAGGATAATGCCGGTCTTCGTCGGGATGTCGGGTGCGATGCGCTTGGCCATCCGGAAGATCTCGAGCACGCGCGCGTACCGGCCGCCCGGACGCGCGCGCTTGTAGAGGCGCGGCACCGTCTCGGTGTTGTGATTGTAGATCTGCGGCCGCGCGTCCAGCACCGTGCGGATCGAGGCTTCGGTGCCCTGGAAGTCCGGCACCAGCACTTCGACGGAGCAGTCGGGCAGCCGCTCATGGATCTTCTGGACCGTCGCGGCGAAGATCGACGCGCCGAAATCGGGAAGGTCATCGCGGTCCACGGACGTGATCACCGCGTGCCGCAGCTGGAGCTGCGCGACGGCAGCGGCGACGCGTCCGGGCTCGGCGATGTCGTATTTCGGCGGCCGCCCGTGCGCGACGGCGCAGTAGGCGCAATTGCGCGTGCAGACATCGCCCAGGATCATGAACGTGGCGGTGCCGTGCTCCCAGCACTCGCCGACGTTCGGGCAATGCGCTTCCTCGCACACCGTGTGGAGGCCGTGCTCGCGCAACAGAGCTTTCAGCCGCAGATAATTGGGCCCGCCCGGGGCTCGCACCTTGAGCCACGACGGCTTTCTCTCCGGCACCGCTGGAGTCCGGTGCCGACCCATTATCTGATACAGCGAATCTGCCATCGAAATGACCAGCCTGAGTTACATGCGCCCGTCAGGGAAATATACCGGCCGCCAGGGCTGCTCAAAAGACGACCAAGTCACAAGTTACGCACTTCCAGACCGCTAACAGTTGGCTCGCAAATAGCCGAGAAACGGACCCGGACCGATCACAACCGGGGCTGACGACTGCGCCTTACGGCTGCTGGTCGGCCGCGGCAAATCGCTCCACGCGGAATGCACTGAGATCTGATGGCACGGCGGAGCCGGTGACGAGTGCCGCGACGCAGTCGCCGGTGAGCGGCGCCATGAGGATCCCATTTCGCGAGTGTCCGCACGCGTAGAATGAGCGCCGGGTGCGTGGGGTCGGGACCCAGGATTGGCAGCAAGTCGGGCGTGACTGGGCGGAGACCGGCCCACGACGCGGTGGCGGGCACCGAGGCGACGATGGGCCAGTATGCCGCCACCTTGGCGCGAACGGATGCGAGCGCGGCGTCGGTGGTGTTCGAGTCGAACCCGACGCGTTCCATCGTCGCGCCAATGAGGATGCGATCGCCGCGGGGCACGATGTACGTGTCGGGACCGTACACGACATGGCTGAGCGTCGCCGCGCCGGACGCGGCGACCGCGAACATTTGCCCTCGGTAGGGCTCGACCGCGAGCGGGCGCGGCAGACCCGCGATCTCCGTCGCCCACGCTCCGGCAGCGAGCACGACGTGCGACGAGCGCACCGTCGCACCGGTTCCGGCGATCGTGCAACTGACGTGCGTCGTGTTGAAGGCGATCGCGCGCACGTCGCTTCGGATGCGGTGGATTCCGGGTGACTGGTCGACGGCGACCGTGAGGGCGTGAAGGAGCGCGACATTATCGACCGCGCCGTCGGTCGAGTAGAACATCGCGCCCGCGGCAGTCGTGAGACCCGGTTCGAGAGCGCGCACGGCGGCCGCGTCGAGCCATTGGCCGTGGTTTCCGGCGCGATCGCGCAGCCAGCTCGCGGACGCCTCGCCGAGGGCGACCCGGAGGATGCCGCGGCGGTTGAGGGGGACATTGATGCCGGTTCGCGCTGGCGAGTCCAGGCGAGGTATCCGGGGTAGCGTTCGAGCGACGCGACGGCGAAGGCGTGGGCGGGGTCGGGTCTGGTAGTCGGATGGCCGTCCTCGACGGACGGGGCGAGCATCCCAGCCCCCGCGGGCGAGGCCTCGCCCGCATGGGTGTCCCCGATGAGGACGACCTCGAGGCCCTGCTCGGCCAGGGCCAGGGCGGACGTGAGGCCGATCAGGCCCGTCCCTATGACGGCGACCCCCGCGACGGAGGGGATGGCCGAGGAGGCGGAGGGCATGCCTAGCGGTCCGGTGTGGGGCGGGGGGCGGTGGACTGAAACCGCGCCCCCCGGTATTTCGTATGATTATCAGACCCTGTAACCGAGTACTGCCCCATGCTTCGCACCGTCTTCGTCATTGGCGCATTTGTCGTTCTAGGATTTTTCGTGCTGGGCTCCGTGTTCAGCATCTTCGGGGCCGTCATCGGCATTGCGATCACGTTGCTCATGTTCGCATTGAAGGCGCTGATCATTGGTGCCGTGGTGTATTTCGTGATCCGGATCGTGAGTCCGGAGACTGCACGCCGCTTACGGGACCGGTTTTCCGGATCCTCGTTCTAGAGGCTGATCCGGGCCTCGGTCCAGCGCGCCGGCGACCGCCCAGACGAGCAGTGGCAGCATGATCTCGTGGTGGCCGGTGATTTCATAGCCGGGCCCGCCGTTCCGAGTGGGTCGCTCGACGACATTGACCCGCGGGCGGTAGTGGCGCTGCATGTCCAGATCGCACGTCAGAAATCCAGTGGGGCGTCCGTCGTGCAGGTTGCGGGCGATCGTGAGCGCCTTCAGGAACACCTCCGGCATGATGACCGCGCTGCCGGTATTGATTACCACACCACCGCCATCCAGACCATCGAGCGCCGCTGACAGCCGGCGGAAATCGCGGTGGCTGGTATCGCCGATCGCCGCGCCGTCGGCGGCGGGATGCTGGTGAATGATCTCGGCGCCGATCGCGGCGTGCACGGTGACCGGGATGCCGAGGCGGCGGCAGGCCAACAGCACGGACAACTCGGGGTGGGCGAGGGCGGGCTCCTGCTCGAGCGCGCGGCCGAGTGCTTCGCCCAGGCCGTATCCGTGCGTGTGACCGGCGGTGATGGCGTCGTTCATGCCGCGGCCGGTTTCCTCCGCCATCCCGAACGTGCCATCGCGTAGCCGGCCGCGACGTCCTCGGACGTCGCGCCGAATCGCGCCATCTCGTAGTCGTGGATGGCGGTGGATCCGTTGGTGGCGATGTGCGTGATCACGCCGCGTTCCATGAGATCGATCAGGAGCGGAGTGAGGCCCGTTTTGACGACGTGGCCGCCGAGCATGAACACGACCGCACGATGCGCGCGGTGTGCGGCGACGATCCCATTGACGACCCGCCGGAAATCGCGCGCGACGAGGATGTCCGGGAGGGAGTCAATGAAGGCGGCGAACGAGGGCCCGGTGGACCGTGCGGTGGTCGCTCGCTCGGGCGGCTTCGCGAACTCCTCGGCGCGGACCTTGTTGGGACGACGGCCGATCGGCACGGTCCGGACCGCGGAGAGGTCGGCTTCCGGCGGCCCGGGAGCGCCTTGGGAGCGTTGGAGCCGCCTTGGCGGGTGCGGCTCGGCGGGAGAGCTCAGCGGCGGCTCGGCGGGGAACTGGAATCGGAGAGGCCGGGCCCGGAGACCGTGTCAGCTTCGACCCGCCGCCGGAACCTGCGGCGCCGCCGCGGGCACGCTGGCGGCCGCGCCGCGTCCGGGGTGGTAGGCCTTGAGATAGAGGTCGAGCGACCCGAAGCTCAACTTCGATTTCATCTGCAAGACGATGCGCGCGGAATCATCGGAAAACCAGACCTGCGCTTCGCCGCGGTCGGAGAAATGCCGCCCGTCTTGATGATGGGCTGGACGACGATCGCGTCGAACTTGCCGGCGGGGACCGAGATGCGCTCGCGGCGCAGGACCTTGATCGTGACCGGGTTGCTCTTCGGGTTGAAGTAGCGATCGAACGTATACGTCTCTCCGACCACCAGGGGCAGCGAGCGCACGAAGTACAGAAACGAGCCGTCGTCGAGCGGGTTGGATACTGACGGCTGCTCGGGCTTGTCGTTCAACTGGTAGACCGCGCGTTCCGGGTAAATCTGATAGTCGCGGTTCCGGACCTTGCCGCCTTCCTCGAGGTGCTGGGCGAACCGGAGCGACGCCATGGAGTCCTGGTCGAACCAACTCTCGAACACGTCATTGACGTGATAGAAGATCGTCCCGCCCTTGAAGCGAAGATGGTGTGCCAGACATCGTGGCCGCGCATTGACTGCACGTCGGACACCTCCATCGATCCGCCGCCGACATGGATGATGCCGAACTTGACGTCATAGTCCGCGCGCTCCCCGACCGAGAACGGCGGCGGGCTGATCGGACGGACGACGGAGGACTGCGGCCCGGGCGCGGCGGGAGACGAGCTCAGGGCCGGCGCCGGCGTCGTGGAGTGTCGGGCGGAATCAGAGTTCTGTGCCTGCACGGCGGACGCGGCGAAGAGCACCACGGTCGCCCGCCGTGCGGCGCGGGCGAGTGCGGCCATCATCCGGTGCGTGCCGCCTGCAGGGCGCGGGCGGCGCGGCCGAATCGATACAGACGGAGTGCATCGGCGAACGGCCGCACGCGGCTCGCGCGCTGGCGGATGTCGTACCGCGGCGCGAGGGGCACGGTCTCGATGCGGCGCGCGAGCGGCGCGGTCCGGAGCAGCAGCTCGGCGTTCGCGGCCCAGCCGTCCTGCGTCACCAGCGGCGTGTCCGGTCCGACGGCCTTGATCGCATCGCGGAGCACGGAGATGCGATAGAGCCGGAAGGCGCTGAAGGGATCACCGACGCCGGGCACGCGCACGAAGGCGCGCACGATCCAGGGGACCGCAAGGCGGAGCCGGCGAATGGGCACCGGCACGTTCCGGGGGGTGGACGGCGCACCGGCCGCGGTGCCTGATGCCGCAGCGGTCGCGGCGGCGGTGACCGCGGCGGGCGAGGACTGCTCGACCACGACCAGGTCCGCACCGCCCTCGAACCGCTTGATGAGGTCCGGGAGGTGCTCGGGCTGGTCGGTGAAGTCGCCCTGCATGGTGACCAGCGCGTCCCGGCGGGCGTAGCGCGTCCGCTGGGCGGCGGTGCGGCACAGGACGTTGAGCGCGCCCGCGTTGCCCAGGTGCCGCTCGCCGCGAATCACGGTGAGCGGGAGGACGTCCGTATACGGCCGCAGGACCCGGCGGTCTCGTCGGTGCTGGCGTCGTCATAGACCAGCAGCTCGTACTCTCGCGGGAACTGCTGGAAGACCTTGCGGATCCGCCACAACAGCACGCCGATCGTCTGGGCCTCGTTGTGGGCCGGAATGCCGATATAAATCATCTACACTGTAGTTTGCCGTCGCCACGTGTGAATCGCTACCCTGCGGGTCTGATACCCCGCAACATTGTACACGGTTGGGTCTCTTGCCGGACGAGCTGGGGCGAGCCAGTCGCCCCGGGTTGCTTCAGGGGTTGGTCGTCCGTCGAGTGCGTGATGCGAGCGCTAACGATCCCGCGACGGCCCCTCATTAGTCTCCGCACATGTGCGATATGGGGACTGGCCGCGTTGGCCGCCGGGTGCGCTCATCCGGCAGAAGCGCCCGTCGCGACGCCGGTCGCCGGACCACTCATCGTCCCGCCGACGGCGGCGGAGCTGCGGCGTGATCTCACGGTGTTCGCGTCCGATTCCTTTCGCGGGCGCGAAACGGGCACGGCGGATGAGCGCCGAGCGGCGGCGTTTCTCGTCGAGCGCCTGACGCGGATCGGCGCCGCACCGGCGGGCGACAGTGGCTATCTGCAGCGCGTGCCGCTGGTGCGGATCCGGCTTGGTGCCGCCACGCAATTCACGGTGCAGCGGGGATCAGTGGCGTCGTCGGCGCGGTACGTGACGGGTCTCGTCCCGCTCATCGCGCCGAACGGAGTGGGGCCGTCGCCAGCACTCCACGCCGAGGGCGATCTGGTGTTCGCGGGATACGGCGTCTCGCGGCCCGATGCCGGGGACGATCTCGCCAGGATCCCGATCGAGGGCCGCGTGGTGGTGGTGATCAATGGGGCGCCACCGGGGGCCGACGCGGCGTGGCGGTCCGAACTCGAGTCGCCGAACGCGATCGGCCCGCGTCTCGACCGAATCCTGGCGCGGCGGCCCGCGGCGGTCATCGTCCTGGTGACGGGCGCGTCGGCGGACCTGTACGATCCGATGCGGCGGGCCGTGGATCATGGAGTCCTGCAGCTCGCCTCAGCACCGCAGGCTGACAGCGGCGCAACGCGCACCCTACCGGCGCACGGACTGCCTGCGGCGCCGATGCTCCTGCTCGGGGAACCGGCGGCGGGGTCGCCGTTGCTGCCGCGGCGGTGGCCGCGCGACGATCGGGCGCAGGTGCTCACGGGGCTTCGATTCATCGCGAACGCCGGCATCGAGCGCACGCCGGTCCAGTCCTTCAACGTCGTCGCCGCCCTACCAGGCCAGGATTCGGCCATGGCGCGCAGCTGGGTCGAGTACAGCGCGCACTACGATCACTTGGGGATCGTCCCGGCAGCGGACGGTGATTCCGTCGCGCACGGGGCGGACGATGATGGGTCAGGCAGCGTCGCGTTGCTGGCGATCGCGCGCGCGATGCGGCAGTCGCCGCCGCCGCGGCGGTCGGTGCTGTTCGTGTGGCACACCGGCGAAGAGGAGGGGTTGCTGGGGTCCCGCTATTTCGCCAGCCATCCGGTGGTTCCGCTGGATTCGATCGTCGCGCTGATCAACGCCGACATGATTGGGCGGAACGCGCCCGAGTCGCTCTACGTCGTGGGTCCGGGTGCGGCGCCGCGGGGAGTCAGCCGGCCGCTGGGGAAACTGGTCGATTCCGTGAACGCGTCGATGCCGGCGCCGTTCGCGTTTGCGCGCGTGTGGGACAGTCCTACGAACCCGCAGCGGGTGTATTTCCGCGGTGATGCGTTCCCGTATGGGGAGCGTGGCGTGCCCGTCGCGCTTTTCACGACTGGGCTGCATCCGGATTATCAGCAGGTGAGTGATGAGGCGGGGCGCATCGATTATGCGAAGCTCGCGCATGTGAGCCAGTTGTTGTATCAGCTTGGGGAGGCGCTCGCGAATCGCGAGGGGAGGCCGAGGTAGAGGGGCTGGAGGGAGAGGGGAGGGACATTCCGAACGACGGTGCTACACAGTGTTGTCAGCACTCGACGAGGGAGAGTGCTACGCGCGGAGTAGAGTGCGCGGATCGGCGTCGTAACTCCGTTCGTTAGCGATCGTCGCACTGATAGGTGCTTGCGCGCAAGTGGCACGGAAGGTGAATTGCATCGCTTGTGCGACGAGTACGTGGTCCGGCTTCATTGCGGGAGCATCGATGATAGTGGCCAACGTTCGTGGGCAGTTGCGGCGCGATGATGCTCAACTCGCGCTCCGGCTCATTTCACGCGGGTCGTCCAGCGAGTACGAATGTGGCGAGGCGACGCTGCGGGATCATGGGATCGATGAGGTGCTCGACGATCCGCGGCTGCTGAGCGCTCTCGTCGAGGCGCGGCAAGGCGGGTGCGCGTCGTATGCGCTTTTTTCCTACGTCATTGTGCGGCATGCGCTCATGGGTGTGGGCGAGCAGGACCGGGTGCTCGCGGATTATGTCGCGAGCATCCTGCTGCATTTCGGATTGCAGGGACGCGCCCAGCGTGTCGCGAACACGGATGACGAGTGGTATACGACGCTCGCGGAGCTGTCGGGCGCCGCGGATGGGCCGGATCCCCGTCGCACGTTTCTCGTGCGGGCGCATCTTGGCAACTACGCGTTGTGGTTGAGCGGGTTATTTCCGGAGTACATCGCGAACCGGCACTGGCGGCGCGGCGCGCCTGACATTGACTATTTCGAAGCGATGGGGCGGCGAGGGTTCATGCTGGCGGCCGAGCATCAGCTGGCAGGCCAGCATGGGGTGCGGTCGCTGTATGAAACGGCGGCCGAGCGATTTGCGCTGTTACGTCTCGCGCTCAACCATGTGAGCGACGCATATCTCTTCCCGAAGCATCAATCCGCCGACCGGTTGATGCGGGATGTGAGCAACGCCGCGCGATGGAAGCTGGTGAGCTGACCATTCGCGCGGCGTTGCGTTAACAAGGCGTGTGTTGGCCCGCCGCGCCGTCCCGGTCAATCGTGGTGGAAATAGAACAGGTTGCCGTCGAGGTCCTGCACGGTGAATTGCCGTAGTCCCCAGGGCTTTCTCTCCAGGGGATCCACGATGTTCGCGCCCGACGCCATCATCTCCTGATACGACGCCTCGATGTCAGGCGCGAACACCCAGTGTACGGCCGGCCGAAGGGCGGCGTCCGTTTCCGGAAGAATACCGTCGTCTTGTCACGCGACACCGCCCCGATCTCCCCGCCCGGGTACAGCCATCCGATCTCAAAGCCAAGCACATCGCGGTAGTGCTGTTGTGCGCGCTCGACGTCAACGACCGGTAACTCCGGCACCGGTGGGCCAAATGTGGTCATGGTCTCCTGGGCCTACGGATCTACGGGCGGGACGCAGGGCCGGTCATGACCGGCCCCTACCACAGACAATTCTCGACCTGCCTTGCCGATCAGGGTTTCGGCATTTGGATCATTGGGATTGCGCTTCCGGAGACCTGCGGCATTTGGCCGTTCCATTTCTTCGCCATCTCGTACGTCACCAGCGTCGGCGTGATGCTTTCTGCCAGCAGCTTATTGGCCTTGGCCTGGGCTTCGGCTTCGGCGAGGATCGCCTTGGCGTGGCCCGCGGCCTTGATCGAATCGCCCTGTGACTGGAACTCGTTTTTCTGCAACTCGTTCTGTGATGTGAGTGCGGCCTGCTGCATCACGTTCTTGGCGTTGATGGCATCGATCACCGTCTGTGGGGCGCGGATCTCGTTGATGGTGAACTGCTTCACGAGAAAGCCGTACGGTGAGAGACGCTTATCGATGAGTGCCTGTGTCCGATTGACCACCTCGGCTTTCTTGGGGCCAAGGATGTCCGCGATCGCTTCGCCGCCGATGACCTCCTGGAGCGCCTGGCGGATCGTCTGCTTCACATAGTTGTGCTGGATGAAGTCGATGTTGTTGCGGAACGTGGAATACAACTCGGGCACCTTCATCGCATCCAACTCGAACGACATCGCGACATCGAGCGAGATCGGTTGTCCTTCGACGCTGTTGACGTTGATCTCCTCGTTGTCGGCACTGCCTTCATTGGGAGCCTTCGCGAGCACGAGCGTCTGCATGTAGATCGGGTATTCCTCGATCCCCGTGGTGAGCGGGTTGCGGGTGTGGAGGCCGGCGTCGAGCGGCACGCGCTCGACCCCGCCGCCGGTGCGGCTGATCACGATCCCGACATGCCCGGGGTGGATGTACGTCACCGTCGTGGGGAGCAGCAGCAACAGCACGATCACTCCCACGACGACCGCACCCAGCTTGAGTGCGGCGGCGCCCAGAGGGCCACCGGCGCCACCACCGCGCATCTGGGCGAACCGGTCACTTACAGCGCTAGCCATTTACAACCTCCTGAAAGCACTCGGGGCAGATCCGTTCGCCATTGGGAAGGAGTACCAAGTCGGCGGCCGCGTGTGACCCATGAATTGGGCATGCACGATTGGCCGCGGCCTCGATCAGACGGCGGTTTCGGGCCTGCCGGATCCGGAGCCCGAGTGGGGTGAACTGCATGAGGACAAAAACCAGAAGGGCGACCGCCGTCGCGACCAGCACGACGAAGAGCGCCCCTTCGAGAACGATTTCGACCATACCTCAACAATACGATGCGGCGCGGGAGCGTGTTTCCGGGGGGTTAAGCCTTCTCCCTAGCGTGCCGGGCTGATCCGTACTAGAGTGCCGCGGCGTGGCCTCTATTATCGGATCACTTCGCTGGCGGGCTGGTGACGCCGAGCACTTTGGCGAAGGCCGCAATGAGCCCGTGATCGGGCGCGGTGGCCTCGTCGGCGAACTCCTCGGGGTGCCATTGGACGCCCAGTACCCACCACGGGTCGCGACGGCCCGTCTCAACGGCTTCGATGACACCATCCGGGGCCTTCGCGGTAACAACCAAGCTGTCGGCCAGGCGTCCGATCGCCTGATGGTGGACCGAGTTCACATCCAGGGATGTGGCGCACAGGGCGTCGAACACCCGCGTGTCGGGGGTGATGTCGATGCGGTGCGTCCGAGAGGTGCGGGGTTGATCGGGATCATGCGCGATAGCACTGGGCTGCTCGGACGGGAGATCCTGGATCAGGGTGCCGCCCAAGCCGACGTTCAGCACCTGAATGCCGCGGCAAATCGCGAGCGTGGGCACGCGCTGATCGCGCGCGGCGCGCACCGCCGCCAGCTCCGTCATGTCGCGCACTGGATTCACGCGTCCGAGACGCGGACTGGCGGCCGCGCCGTACTCCGCGGGCGTGACGTCTTCGCCGCCCGTGAGGACGAGGCCCGCGACCGCGCTGAGCACGGGATCGAGCGCCGCTTCCACATCCGCGAGGTCTCCCGCGAACGGCGCGATGATCACAGGCGTGAGGCCGGCCCGCTCGAGAATACGAAGGTACGACGCTGCCAGCCGAACCCGAGGAACCCCATCATCAGGACGTATCGTCGCAGTGACCGCGACGAGCGGGCCGCCAGCGGGTGGTGCGTTGGGGTGTCGAGCCATTGTGCGAGGAATATATCGTAATCGCGAATGGACCGACACAGTCGGGGCGACGGGTAGGTGTCGCCCGCCATGCGACCGATCAGGCCATCGTGTGTCTCGTCCTGATGCTCGTGGCGTCGCACCTCTCTGCCCAGGATACCAGCGCGGTGGCGAAACCTGATACCGATACGGCGCAGACCGGAAAGAGTACGCCGGCTGCACCGATGGCGTCCGCAACACAGGACACTGCACTGGTTGTAACACCCTGCAATGGAAGAATCGTGAGCGCGGTTACGATTCGCCCTCAGGTGCCCTACTACGCGGGCTATGGCGGACAGTGGCGGCCGCTCGCGCGGATGGCCGCGTCCGTTCATGCGACGACGCACGCGAACGTGATCCGGAGCTTTCTCGCGCTTCACCCGGGCGAGGTCTGCACCGAGGAACGGCGGAAGGAATCGGAACGCATTCTCCTGGCCCAGCCGTTCCTGTCGGAGGCGAAAGTCACCGCGTACGACGACCACCTCGGTGGGGTGCGGATCGATGTGTTCACCGCCGACGAAGTCTCAGTGCTCGGCGCACTGGCCGCACGCAGCCAGGCTCCGCACGTCCTCGGCGTCCGCGCCGGGGACGCCAACCTGGCCGGCGAAGGCATTCGGGTCATCGGTGAATGGGGCGAGGGCTTGCAGCTCCGCGATCACTGGGGCGGGCGCATCACGGACTACGCGTTCGCGAACCGGCCGATCCAACTCTCGGTGGAGGGCAATCGCGACCAACTGGGTGGCGACTGGTCGGCGACGCTCGTGCATCCATTCCTCACCGACTTGCAGCGGTTCGCATGGATTGCGGAAGCGGGAGAGCTGCGCACTTATGTGAGCTTTCTCACCCCGTCGAGCAACGAGTCCCCGACGCTCGACTTCTCGCGCCATTACGGGCAAGTCGGCGGGATCGCGCGGTTCGGGAGTCCGGGGCACGTGACGCTGTTTGGCCTCTCGGTCTCGGACGACAACGAGACATCCGGCACCCGGCCGCTGCTCGTGGGTGGCGATTCCGTGGTGCTGGTCTCCAATCCCGGGCTGGTGAGCCGGTACTCCGGCTATCGGGCGGACCGCATCAACCTGCTGTACGGCATCCGCGACGTGTCATTCCTGCGCGTGCGCGGGTTCGACGCGCTCAACGGCGAGCAGGATTTGCTCGAGGGCCTCCAATTCGGCACCCTCGTGGGGCGCAGCGTCGAAGTGCTCGGCGCCACCGAGCAGGATGCGCTCTTCGCATCCACCATTCTCGGCGGGCGCGGGTTCGCCGACGATGTATGCCGGCGTGCAGGCCGGGGCGCAGGCGCGGCGGGTTTTGCGTGCCGAGGATTGGAACGATGTCACCGTCGGCGGCCGGGCTGCCTGGTACTGGAAGCCCGCGCCCGCGCACACGATCACCGTGAGTGAGGAGTACGGCCTCGGCATCCTCCAGACCGTGCCGTTCGAGCTGACGCTTTCAGATCTTCGCGGTGGCGTCCGGGGGTATCACGATTCGCAGAGTGGCGGGGGCGAGCGCACCGTGACGCGGTTCGAAGAGCGGTGGTTGCTCGGCCCGGTCAAAGACTTCGGCGAGATCGGCGTGGCGGCGTTCACCGATGTCGGGCGGATCTGGGCCGAGGGCGTGCCGTACGGGGTGAACACTCCGACGGCGGTGGGAGTGGGGATCTCGCTCCTCGCGGCGATCCCCATCCACTCAAAGCGGCTGTGGCGGGTGGATTTCGCGGTGCCCGCGACCCACGACCCGCATGCCGGGCGGTACGAAGTCCGGTTTTCCGCGAATGATGCGTCCGGGCGGTTTTACATTGAACCCCATGATCTGGCGCGAGCGCGGGAGCGCACAGTGCCGACGAGCATCTTCGAGTATCCGCCGCAATAGCAGTTACAGCTGCACGCTTATAGCTGCACGCTTATAGCTGCACGCTCGCGGTCAGGCGTTTGATGGTTGGGACGCAGAGGAACAGGACCAAACCGGCGACCGAGGAGATCACCAGGAGGATCGCGAAGAACGAGACCTGCGTGGGCATCACTGACGCCAGGGAGGCTACGAATCCTGCCAGCTTGAGCCCCGAGGAATTCGTCAGGAACCAGGCGCCCATCAGGAAACCGACCCACCGTACCGGTGCGACCTTAGTGACGTACGAGAGGCCGACGGGCGACACGCATAACTCGCCGAGCACGCTGAAGAGATAGAACGTGGTCAGCCATCCCGGGCTGGCTACAGCGCAGCTCGCGGCGTGGGATGCCTTGCAGGCATCCACGACATGGCCGCCGCCGATCAGGAACAGGCATCCGAACGCGATGAGCCCGAGGCCGACGACCATCTTCGCCGGCGTGGACGGCTCGCGGCCTGCCTTGCGCAACCGCCCCCAGAGCAGCGCGAAGACCGGTGCCAGCAGGATCACGAAAAACGGCTGTGCGGACTGGAAGTAGCTCGACGGCACGGGCTTGCCGCCGATGTTCAGATCGGTGTAGCGATCGGCGAAGAGATTGAGCGAGCTGCCACCTTGCTCATACACGAGCCAGAAGCACGCGACGAACACGAACAGAATCAGCAGGGAGATGACCCGCTTCCGCTCATCGGGCGAGAGCGGCCCGGCGGTTGCCTCGGCGGGCGGCTCGGGGGCAATCGTCGCGGCCTGCCCGCGCGAGGCCAGCGTGGGGCCGGTGTGCGTTGCGCGCACGCCAATGCCGGGCAGGTACCGGTCGCGCAGTCCGAGGAAGAGCCCGAGCCCGCAGAGCATGCCGACACCGGCGGCGCCGAAGCCCCAACTCCAACTGCGCGCCGGATCGATCCCCCAACTGGTGAGCGTCTGCTGAAATCCGACACTCTGCGCGAAATAGCCACAGACGAAGGGCGCGATCGTGCCGCCCAGGTTGATGCCCATGTAGAAAATCGTGAAGCCCGCGTCGCGGCGTTGGTCACCAGGCTGATAGAGCTGCCCGACCATCGTCGAGACATTGGGCTTGAAGAAGCCCGTCCCGATCACGACCAGCGCGAGCCCGGCGTAGAAGCTCGTGAGCGTGTCGAGGGCCAGCACGAAGTGGCCGCAGGCGATGATGACGCCGCCCAGGACGAGGGACCGGCGGGTGCCAATCCATTTGTCGGCGAGGTAACCGCCGAAGAGCGGCGTCAAAAACGTCAGACCGGTGTAGGAGCCGTAGAGATTCGCCGCGTGCGCGTCGGTCCACTTGAGCACGTGGACCATGTAGAGCACGAGCAGCGCGCGCATGCCGTAGTAGGAGAATCGCTCCCACATCTCGGCCAGGAAGAGCAGACTCAGGCCACGGGGGTGGCCGAAGAACGACCTGTCTTCGGAGGCGGCGGCGATTGACATTGAGAAAGTAGAGTGTAGAAAGTTGAAAGTAGACGAAATCAGAAATCAGAAATCAGAAATCAGAGAGTAGAGCGCCCCAGAAACTGGGGGCGGGGAGAGCTATTCGCGAATCGGTTCCTTGATGCAGGCCGCGAAGTGGCCGGGGGATTTCTCCTCGAGTGCCGGGACGCTGGTGGTGCAGGCCGCGTCCTTGCGCGGGTCGGGGCAGCGGGGATGGAACGGGCATCCGGCCGGTGGCGCCGCAGGCGAGGGGCTCTCGCCTGGCAGGACCCGGTGCGAGCGGCGCGTGGCCGGGTCGGGGGTCAATGCGGACGCCAGCAATGCACGCGTGTACGGCATGCGCGTGTCCTCGAAGACGGCGGCCGCGGGCCCCAACTCGACGATGCGCCCGAAGTACATGACGGCGATGCGGGTCGCGACTTGCGCGACGACCGCGAGATCGTGCGCGATGTAGAGATAGGTGAGGGCGTGGTCGCGCTGGAGGTCCTGCAGCAGGTTGATGATCTGCGCCTGCACCGAGACGTCGAGCGCGGACACCGGCTCATCGCACACGATGAAGTCCGGCCCCACGGCGAGTGCGCGGGCGATCCCGACACGCTGCCGTTGGCCGCCGGAGAGCTCGTAGGGGTATCGCTGGGCGAACTCCGGGCGCAGGCCGACTTCGCCCAAAGCCTCAATGACGCGGTCGTCCGCCTCGCGGCCAGCCGCGAGCTCGTGGATGAGGAGTCCCTCGCGGATCGCGTCACCGGCCGTGCGCCGCGGGTTGAGCGACGAGTACGGATCCTGGAAGACCAGCTGCATGCGCCGCCGCAGCTTGCGGAGCGGCTCGGGACGCAGCGCCAGGACATCGGTCCCGTCGAACGACACCGAGCCAGACGTCACCGGGATGAGCCGCAGCAACGCGCGCGCGGTGGTCGTCTTGCCGCATCCCGATTCACCGACGAGCGCCAGCGTTTCGCCTCGCGGGACCGTGAAGGAGACGCCATCCACCGCACGCACCAATCCGCGCGAGCCGCCGAACATGCCTTGCGAGAGCGGAAACCCCACGTGGAGGCCGGTGACGGTGACGAGAGGGGTCGCCGTGACGGGCGGCATAAGGGGCGTCATGACAGACGTCATCAGGGCGTCTCCATCGCCTCAGCGGTCCGCCGCTCCGGCTCGGCCGCGAGGTGGCAGCGCGACGCATGCGTGGCACTGATCGCGTAGAGCGGGGGCATCTCGTGCCTGCAGCGGTCCCACGCGAATGGGCACCGGTTGTGAAAGCGGCAGCCGCGCGGCCATGCGGTGGCGGGGGGGACGCTGCCGGGGATGTCCGCCAGACGCGCGTTCGGATGGCCCGGCGGCCGGGGGCGGGGCACGGCGCGCAGCAGGCCCTCGGTGTACGGATGGTGGGCGGCGGCAAACAGCTCCGTCACGGGCGCTTCCTCGACGGCCTGGCCTCCATACATCACGATCACCCGCGACGCGACGGTGGCGATGATCGCGAGGTCGTGCGTGATGAGCAAGACCGCCATGCCCATTGCGTGCTGCAGGTCCGCGAGCAGGGCGAGGATCTGGGCCTGCACCGTCACATCGAGCGCCGTGGTGGGCTCGTCGGCGATCACGAGCGCGGGGTACATCACGAGCGCCATCGCGATCATTACGCGCTGGCGCGTGCCACCGGAGAGCTCGTGCGGGTACTGGCGGGCGCGCGCCGCCGCGCCGGGAATGCGGACCGTCTCGAGCATCGAGACGGCGCGATCCCACGCCGTCTGCCGCGTCGTGTGCTCATGCACCCGCACGACCTCCGCGATCTGCGAGCCGACCGTGAAGACCGGGTTGAGCGCCGTCATCGGCTCCTGAAACACCATCCCAATGCGGCGCCCCCGTATCGCACGGAGACTCTCGGCGTCGCAGGTCGCGAGGTTCGTTCCGTCGAAGTTGATGGCGCTCCCGGCCTCGATGCGGCCCGGCGGGCGGATGAGCCGGAGGATCGAGAGGGCCGTCACCGATTTGCCGCTGCCGGATTCACCGACGATGCCGAGTGTCTCACCCGGCTCGACGTGGAGCGAGAGACCGTCGACGGCGCGGGCGAGGCCGGCGCTGGTGGGGAACACCGTGCGGAGGTCGCGAATCGAGAGGAGCGGATGCGCCTGCGAAGCGGGTCCGGTCATGGCGTCACTGCCTCGGGTCGGCCGCTTCGCGCAGGCCGTCGCCGACGGCATTGATGGCGATTACGGCGAGGACGATGGCGAGCCCCGGAAATACGGACAGCCACCAGAGGGCGCGCACCTGATCCGCGCCGTCCTGCATGATGTTCCCCCAGCTCGCGAACGGCGGCTGCACGCCGACGCCGAGGAAGGAGAGGCCGGCCTCGAGGAGCACGACCTGGCCGATGCCGAGCGTCGTGGCGACGATGATCGGGGACGCGATGTTGGGGAGAAGATGCTGGAAGAGCAGCCGCGAGTCGGTGGCACCGAGGGCGCGCGCGGCGGTGACCCACTCGCGCGTTCGTACGCCTAAGATTTCGGCGCGGACCAGGCGGCTCACCCCGAACCAGCTCGTGAGTCCGAGGATGAGCACGAGCGAGCCGAGCGACGGGTGGCCCCAGAGGGCGCAGATGGTGAGGAGCAGGAGGATGCGCGGAATCGAGAGGCAGGCATTGGTGATTCGCATCATCACCGTATCGAGCGGCCCGCCGACAAAGCCGGAGATCGCGCCGTACATCGTGCCGACCGTCGTGGCGGTGAGCATGGCGAGCACCGCGATGGCGAGCGACACGCGGCCGCCGAAGAGGACGCGGCTCAGGACATTGCGGCTCGCGGGGTCCGTCCCGAACGGATGGACGAGTGATGGCGCCTGGTTCTTGAGCGCGACCATATCCAGGATCGCGTTGGGCGGGTAGGGCGCGATGAGGGGGGCGCCAATGGTGACGACGACGATGGCCGCGAGCACGACGAGACCGGCCATTGCACCGCGATCGCGGCGGAAGCGGCGCCAAATCGCTGGCCACGGGCCGGCATCGAGCGTCCACCCGAGCATCGCCACATTGCCGGACCCCCGCATGGGTCGGACGGGGGGCGTGCCCGGTGGCGGTGCGACCGTGCGTGCGCTCATGCCGGTCTCGTCATCGGGTGCGGACCGGTCCCGTCGCGCGACGGAGCCGCGGATCGGCGACCGCGTAGAGCACATCGGCGACGAAGCTGCCGCCGGCGACCAGCACGCTGCCGAGCACCGCGCAGGCGATGACGACGGGGTAGTCGCGCGCGGTGACCGCATCGACCGCCAGTGAGCCGATCCCCGGCCAGGAGAACACCTTCTCAATGAAGACCGTGCCGCCGAGGAAGCCGGGGAGGGCGAGACCGAAGAGCGTGATGACGGGGAGGGCGGCGTTGCGGAGCGCGTGCCGCATGAGGACCTGTCGCTCGGGGACGCCCTTGGCGCGGGCCGTGCGCAGGTAGTCATCGGCGGCCACATTGAGCAGCGCGGCGCGCTGGAACCGCGCGATGCCCGCGGCCGACAGCGTCGCGAGCGTGAGGGCGGGCAGAATCAGGTGGTCGATCCGGTCCCAGAGTGCGGCCGCGGGACCCATGTACGGATGCATCACTGGGTCGACCATGCCGCCGGCCGGGAAGATCGGGAGCACATACGCAAACGTGAGCAGCGCCACCTGGCCGAGCCAGAACTCCGGCAGCGAGTACACCGCGAGCGACGTGAGCCCTAAGATGCGATCGGTGGCCGTGCCGTGGCGTGCGACCTGGATGAGCGCCATCGCGATGCCGGCGGCGAAACTCAGGACGAGCGCGGTGCCGGCGAGGGCGAGCGAGCGCGGGAGCGCGCGGGCGAGGATGGTGCTCACCGGCTCGTTGTAGGCGAAGGAGTAGCCGAACTGGCCTCGCGCGGCGCTCGCGATGTACCGAACGAACTGCGTCGTGAGGGGTTGGTCGAGCCCATACGCCGCGCGCCAGTGCGCGCGCACCGCCGCGGGGACGCGCGGGTCGTCGAGACCCCCGCCGATCGGATCGCCCGGCGCGAGGTGGATGAGGATGAATGTCGCGGTCGTCACGACCGCGATGACGACCAGCGCTTGCCAGGCTCGGCGAAAAACGAAGGCGCGCAGAAGCGAGTCGGCGCCGGGCGTCAGCCGGTGCGCCGGATCATTGCTGGGCGGCCGCGAGGCCGATGCGATCCCGCGGGATGCGTTCGTTCTCGGGGATGTACCAATCCGGCAAGTGCACCCACCAGGAGTCGGGACGCAGATAGCCGGTGTTGATGCGCCGGTGCGCGACCGCCATTTGACGCGGCTGGTAGAGCCACACCGCGGGTGCGTCCGCGTTGATGATCGTGTACGCCTGATGGAAATGCTCGTGCATCCGCGCGGTGTCCCTGGCGGCGAGCGCGCTGTCGACCTGCCCATCGAAGGCCGGGTTCTCGTACGACCCCCAGTTGGTGCCGAACCGTTCGGCGGGAATCGTCCACGTTTGCTTCAAGTCGCTCATGCTGGGGTCCGGCTTCCAGACCCAGACCGTCGCGTCGAAGTCGCCTGTCATTAGACGTGTCGCGAGTGTGCGGATCTCCACCGGTTCGAGCGACACACGTACGCCGATGCGCGCCAACTGATCCTGCACGAGGAGCGACATCCCGTTGCGCGGCTTGCTCGACGTCGTGACGAGGATGGTGAATGCCAGCGGCTTGCCGTTTCGCTGGCGGATGCCGTCGGGTCCCCGGCGCCAACCGAGCGAGTCGAGCGTGCGCCCGGCGGCGGCCGTGTCGTACGGCAGCGACGCGACCGTCGTATCGGCCACCTGGTCGGCATTGGCGAACGGGCCGTGCGGCACGACCGCGAACGTGTCGAACACATTCCGCACCATGCTGGTGCGATCGAGCGCCATGAAGAGCGCCCGGCGAAGCGCGCGGCTCGCGAACAGCGGATGCGGACCGCCGTGTTTCGGCAAACGCAGGTTGAACCACAGGAATCCGTACGACGGGTCCAGATAGGGCAGGATCGCGAGCGACGGGTGCTTCCGAATCTCCGGGATGTCTTCCGGGTGCACGACCTCGAGGAAGTCGGCATCGCCCGAGTAGATCTTGGCAATCGCGCCGGCCGGCGTCGGTGAGATCGACATGACGACGCGGTCGAGCTCCGCGCGCCCCTTGTAGTTCGCGGTATCCGCGACAATCGTGACTGACGCACCCGGCGACCACGCGCTGAACCGGAAGCGCCCGTCCCCGACCGGATTGCGTCCGAACGGCGCCGTTCGGAGGTCGGCCACTTTGATCTTGCCCAGGAGGTGCTCGGGGCAGATCAGCATCTGGTACGTGGCGTCGAAGAACTGCTCGGGATAGCGGTGCTTGAACCAGAACGTCGCGGTCAGCGAATCGGGGGTGGTGACGGAATCGATCTGGCTGAGCTGCGTCGTCGCATTGATGCCGGCGGCGGTGTCGGCGTACACGCGGTACGTATACAGCACGTCGTTCGACCGGACCGGGACACCGTCGTGCCATCGCGCGCGCGGATCCAGATGGAACGTGATCGCGAGTGAGTCGTGGCTCCAATCCCAGCGCTCGGCGAGGTGCGGGACGAAGCCGCGGTCGCCGATGGTGTTGACCGAATCACCGAGATCCGCGAGCCGGTCGAACAACTGCTCGACGATGAGCCGCGTCTGCTGCTGGTTCGCGTACGGCGGGATGAGCGGCTCGGCATCCGCCGACACCGAGATCACGACGGTACCGCCGGGTGATTTGCCTCCGCCACCGGCGGACGCACTCGATTGGTCGCCGGAACGACACGCCACGCTCCAGAGTGCGGTGGCGAGCAACGCCGTCCGGGTTGCCGTTCGGCAAGCGGAATGGGAAACGATGTAGCGCACGGGTCGTGGCGGTCTCAGGGTGGCGGTCCGGCTGCGAGCGAACCTCCTCCAACGATGGGGCGAAGCGAGCGTGGAGAGCAAGCACCCCATGCATTGATATTCGTGATCCGCCGTCCGATCAGCGACCGTCAGACGACCGTCAGCGACGCCAGGTCCAGGCGTCATCCTCGTAGCGACTGCGCATCGAGGCCGTCATCGCGGCAGTCTCGGGACCGGGGAGCATGATGCGCGCGGCCGGTGCTCCGGCGTCCGCGAGTGCATCGTCGAGTACGGCGCCGAGGGCGAGCGCGAATTCGGTGGGGTCGGGGACGTGGGGTAGCAAGTCGCGAAGAGCGGCGGCCGGTGCCGGCATTGCCACGGGTATCGCCGTGCCGGGTATCGTCGTGCCGGGGAAGCGCTGGGCGGAGAGCGCGGCGAGGCGCGCGCGATGGCCGGAGATGAGCATCGACCCGTGCTGCAGCACCGCGCCGTCCTCTCGCCATTGGGCGCTCCCGACGAGCTTTTGTCCGGCGACGACGACCTCGCCATCGCTCGCGGTGTCGAAGCAGGGGCCGGTCCCGAGGGATCGCGGGGTGGACGTGCCGGGATCGCGGGCTGCCAGCTCGGCGGAGACACCGAGGCGGGCGAGGCCACGCAGGAGCAGCGCGTTGATCGCGGCGTAGAGAGCGTGGGCGTGCGCGCGCCGGGGTTGCTCCGTCGAGAGCGGGGCGGTCACGCTGTAGGTGATCTCATCGTCGTGGAGGACCGCGCGGCCACCGGTGGGCCGTCGAACGACGGCGAGTCCGGCGGCGGCGATTGCCGCAGGGTCGTACGCACCGGTGGCGGCCTCGTGCCGGCCGAAGGAGAGCGTGGGGTGGCGCCACGTGTAGACGCGGAGGACTGCTTCGCCCGTGCGAGTGGCGCGCAGCATGAGCGCGTGGTCGAGCGCCATGTTGTCCGCACCGGGAAGGGGCGGGGTGACCAGCAGGGCCCACCGGGGCGTGACCGCGGCGAGCGTGGCCAGGGGATGTGCAGGGGCGTGAACGGTCATCCCAGATCCCGCATTGCCGGGTGTCATATCGCGCGACGGAGATCCGCGGGGATCGATCCGCCGCGCGGCGTCAGCCGCCGATCTGCTTCGCGTACTCCGCGGCGGAGATCAGGCCATCGCGGGCGGCGGGGTCGGCGGCGCGCACCTTGAGCATCCAGCCCTGGCCGTAGGGATCCGAATTGACCAGCGCGGGCTCCTTGTCCAGTCGCTCATTGATTGCCGTGACCTCACCGGCGATCGGGCAGAACAACTCCGACACCGCCTTCACCGCTTCGACCGTGCCGAAGACATCTCGGGCGGCGAACTTCGTCCCGACGCGGGGCAGCTCGATGTAGACGATGTCTCCGAGCTCGCCCTGCGCGAAGTCGGTGATCCCGATCTGGGCGATGCCGTCGGGTGAGAGGCGGACGTACTCGTGGTCCGTCGTGTACGACAGGTCCTGCGGAATGTTGGGCATGACGAAGACGGAGGGGGGGCCGCTCGCGAGCGGCCCGGACTTACGCGGTGAGGGAGTGCGCCAACGTCGCAGCTTCACGCGAGAGGTCGGCCCACACTTCCGCGACGCGGGCGTCGAGGCTGGCCAGACTGCCCGAGTTGTCGATGACGAAATCGGCGCGCGCGCGCTTGAGCTCAGCGGGCATTTGCGCCGTGATCATATCCAGCGCTTCCGTCTCCTGCAACCCGCGATCACGGACGAGGCGCTCGAGGCGCACCGGGCGGTTCGCGTCGACCAGCACGATGCGATCGAACTCGTCGGCGAGCCGGCGCTCGAAGAGGAGCGGGACGTCGCAGATGACGACGCGGTCGCCGCGGGCGTGCGCGGCGGCGATCTGCTCCGTGCGCAACTGGGTGACCGCGGGGTGGACGATGCGATTCAGCTCTTCGAGCTCGGTCTGGTCATGGAAGACCCGGCGCCGGAGGGCGGCACGGTCCAGCAGGCCATCGGCAGCCAGCACGGACGAGCCCCAGCGATCGGTGATCCGTTTCAGGGCCGGTGTACCGGCCTCAACCACCTGACGGGCGAGGATATCGGCATCGATAACCGTGGCGCCGAGCGTGGCGAACCGCTGCGCAACGGTGGACTTCCCGCTTCCGATATTTCCGGTCAGACCGACGACGAAAGTCATGGCGACTAATGTACAACGACTTGGCCGGTCCGGCCGTTGAAAAAACGCCCAAAAGGCGCGGAAAAACGGGGCTAAACGGGGGCTTGCCCGAATGGGCCCGGATGGGGGCTCGGATCGGGACCGCGGCCGGCGGCGGCGGGGCGACCTGGGGGATGGGGGCGAAGGGTCCCGTCGGCGTGATGGAACCGGGGCCGCGGCTGCCGGGGCGCGGCGGCGGGGCGTTGGCCCGCGCCTCCCGCATGAAGACACTGATCACGTAGGCGGCGCCTCCGTTGTCCCGGACCTGCTGGGGCGTGCAGTGGAGATAGCGCTGGCAGGTATTCCGGAAGGCGCTTCCGGACGGGAAGTCCAGGACCTGGGCGACGCTGTCGGCGCTTCGGTTGGAGTCCTCGAGCATGTGGGCGGCGACGATCAGGCGCCCCCAGGTCAGCAGCCGGTGCGGCGCCGGGAATCCGGCCTCGGTGAGGCGCCGGGTGAGCAGCCGGCGGGGGACGGCGAGGAGCCGGGCGAAGGCTTCGGGGGTCAGGCGTTCGTGGGCTCGGGTCACCGAGGCGAGGACCGCGTCCCGGACCGTGGCCTTGAGGCCCGCGATCACCGGGCGCAGGACACTCGCGACGCTGCGGGCTTCCGCCTTTTCGATGTGCATGAGCAGCACGGCGGGGGCATCATCGACGTCCGCGACGACCAGCCCATCGAGCCCGCAGCGGCCGGCGTCGAACATGTCGCGGGCCCGTTCCGGAGTGACCGTCGCGTAGGCGATCAGGGCGACTCGCGGGAAGCGGAGCTTGAGCACACGGACCCGCTCGAAGTTGGCCGGCCCGTCCGCGTAGAGGTCAAGCACCGCTAAATGCACCGGTTCGGTCTCACACACCCGCGTGACGCTGCTCCAATCGTCACATGTGATGATGGAATGCCGGTCCCGGATGGCGGCGCGCAGCCGCTGCAGCCGGCCTGGCTGCGGGAGGAGAGTCACGATCACGCCCATGCCAACTGGACGCCATGGTTGGGCGCTGCCGTCACGTTGGGCACAGGGTGTTCGCAGAATGGTGACACTCCCGTGCCGCTCGCGTGACAGGGGCTGGCGCGGCCGATCGTACATTCGCCGGGCGCACCGGCCTGCATCTGTTTTCCGGGTGACGGGCGGTCAACCTCTCAATTGTTCGGGCAGGTCCTGCAACGCCTGACGGCACGCAAGGCCGGTCCGCACTGGCCCCTACTGCGGATTCCGTGGTAGGGGTCTCGTGTCTGGACGATCGGAGCCGCGTTCGCGCCCGCGGTCCCGCGGGTCGTCGCCCGGCCTGCCGCGGCTGGGCGGGCCACCCCGTGCTGCTCCCGCCGCGCGCATCGTCCCGTCCGCCTGGCGTCGCGGCCAGAGCGGTCGCCGCCGGGGCGGCCGCCGCCCGGGCGGCCACCTGGCCTGCCGCCGGGACCATCCGAGCGCGGGCGCCCGAATCCACCGCCCTCCGGTCTTCCCGCGGGACGGCCTTCGGGCTCGACGCGCGGCGGCGCGCGATTGGCGGCCGCTTCGGCTGCGGCGAGCGCGGCGGATTGGCGGTGGCGCTCCAGCAGCCGGAGCGCGGCGGCGGCGATCGAGATGCCGTCGGTCTCGGCCAGCAGGGGTTCGAGCGCGAGGACCTCACGAGTGAGGGCGCCGCCCGCGATCTCGCGGCGGAGCGCAGAGCGCATCGATTCATCGTGGCTCCGCGCCGTCTCGGCCGGGCCCCGCGAAGACGAACGGCTGGATCGGGCCGCTCGTGAGCGCATGGAGATGGGCGAGCTGGCGTGGCAGCAGCATCACGATCGTGCGACCGGGCGCGCCTCCAGTGGCGAGCGCGAGCTCGGCGGGGTCGTGCGGGAGGTCGTAGAGCACGATCAGCGCGGTGTGGTCCGCGACTGCTCCTCGCACGACGCGGAGGGCGCCGTCGCCGCCGTGGTAGCCGAGGAGGAGGAGCGCTTCGCGGACGGCGCGCTCGCTTTCGTCGGTTCGGACGAAGATCGCGGCGGAGGGAGGATCGGTCTCATCGAGCAGGCGCCGCAGGACCGTCGCGCGCGCTGGCGGCGTCACGAGGACATAGTTGACGGCGACGGCGGGCGGGGGGGCTTGGGGTGTGGCCGGTGATGGGCTGGCTGCGGCGCCGGCAGTGGCTGCACCGGCACCGGGTGCGACGGGAGTGCCGAAGCGTGGCGCGCGGCGGACATAGCGCTCGAGGAAGTCTTCTACGGCCGGGTTGAGCTGCGCCGTGAGGATTGTGCGTGGCGTGTCCTTCGGCACCTCGGCCATGATGGCTTCCATGTCCGGACCGCCACCGGCGGCGAGGATCTCATCGGCCCAGGCGACGCCGAGCGCGCGCACCTCGGTGAGTTTGAGCACGGCGCTGCGGACGAGAGCCACGATTTGGGCGGGCGCGCCGACGATGACGGGTGCGGCGCCGGCGCGCAGGATGCGGGCGGCGCGTGCGGCGCCGGTTGCGGCCAGGATGCGGGGTGGAACGCCGCCGCGGGCGCGGATGAGCGCGTCAGCGACGCCGACCGCGGCGTCGGCATCGGCGACGAGCATGACGGCCTGGACCTCGCCGGCCTCAGCGGGCGCGCGATCGAGGAGGCGCGCGAGCGGGCCCGGCGCGGCGTCCCAATCCGCGGGCACGATGTGGATGGCGTTTTGCCCCCGCGAGACACTAGCAGTTTCCGGCGCTTCGTGTTCCACCTTACCCCGGCGATGTGATATGATTGCGTTGGGTGCCAAGTTACCCGTCCGCCACTCCGCGTCCAACACTTCACCGTGCCTGCCGTGACCACCGCGACCGAGTCTGCGCCGCCTTTTGCCCCATCGTCCAACGTCGCCCAGCTCAAAGAGTCGGCGACGATCGCCGTTTCCGCTCGTGCCCGCGCCCTCAAGGCGGCGGGCCGCCAGGTCATCGATCTCGGCGCGGGTGAGCCCGATTTCGACACGCCGGAGTTCATCAGGCGGGCCGCGCAGCGGGCGGTGGATGCGGGGGCGACCCGATATACGGCGACCGAGGGCATCCTGCCGCTCCGCGAGGCGATCGCGGCGCAGGCGAACGCCCTGTATCGGGGCGCCGATCCGGTGAAAGCGGCCGACGTCGTCGTCTCGACGGGGTCCAAGCAGTCGCTGTTCAATGCGTGCTTCGTGCTGTTTGGCGCGGGGGACGAAGTGCTGGTGCCGACGCCGAGCTGGACGAGCTACTACGAGATGGTGGCGCTGGCGAAGGCGGTGCCGGTGCCGGTCTTCGGAGCGCGGTCGCGCGGGCTCAAAGTGACCGCCGCGGAGCTGGCGGATGCGGCGACGCCGCGTACGCGGGGCGTGATGCTCAACTCGCCGTGCAATCCGACCGGAGCGGTGTACAGCGCGGAGGAGCTGCGCGAGATCCTGGCGTTGGCGGCGGAGCGTGGATGGTGGGTGATCAGCGACGAGATCTATCTGCAGATCGCGTACGATGCGCCGGCGACGTCGGCGCTCTCGCTGGTGCCGGACCGCGAGCGGCTGATTCTGATCAACGGCGTCGCGAAGTCGTATGCGATGACCGGGTGGCGGATCGGGTGGGCGATCGCGCCGCGCGCGGTGGCGGCGGCGATGACCGCGTTTCAATCGCACACGACCTCGAACGCGGCGGCGGTCTCACAGCATGCCGCGGTGGCGGCGCTCACGGACACGGCGGCGGCCGATGCCGCGGTGACCGAGATGGTGCGGCAGTTCAAGACGCGGCGTGACGCGGCGATGGAAGTGCTCGACGCGGCGGGCGTGCAGTATGTGCGGCCCGAAGGCGCGTTCTACCTGTACATTGACGTGGGTGGCGACGGCAACGCGTTCGCGACGCGGCTGCTGGACACGGGTGGGATCGCGGTGGTGCCGGGGTCGGCGTTCCTGACGCCGGAGTGGGTGCGCGCGTCCTACGCGGCGCCGATCGAGCATGTGGTCGAGGGCATGCGCCGGCTCGTCGCGGCGCTGTAATCGCCGCCTGCGCGGCGGAAATAGAAGAGGGCGCCGGCCGTGTGGCTGGCGCCCTTTTTCTGGTGGTTCAGTCCGCCGATGGGCGGGGCGTGCCGGGGGTCGAGGCACCAGCTCGTCGCGCCGCGGAACATCTCCATCCAGTGGCCGGACTTGTAGCGCATCACGGCGAGGTACGTGTCGCCGCCGTTCTGCCAGCCTTCGAGCACGATTTCATCGACGCCATCGCCCAGGAGGTCGAGGTGGTCGACGAAGCGGCGGTATTCGCCGTGGGCGCCGGCGCCATTGATCACGCGGGTGTAGCTCGGCGCGTAGGCACCGCCGGTCTTGTCGGCGATCGCGAACACGTACGACGTCTCATCGCCGTGCGCGGCGGCTTCCTCGCCGTTTGGATCGACATAGGAGACGACGAGCGTCGGGTTGGGCGTGGCGCCGGTCGTGAGGGCTTCCGCGTGGAAGTCCAGCGAGTCGAGGCGCGATTTCGGGATGTGCGCCGACTCGGCGACGCGGAACCCGATCTCGCGTGAGAGCGACGCGACGGCGCTCGGCGTGAGCGGCGCGGCGGCGGGCGGCGGCGTGAGGGCCGCGCTGGTGGCCAGAAACTCCACGGTGATCCCGATCTGCGCCTTGCTGGCGACACTGACGGCGGCCAGCGGCATGAGCGACTGGCAATTGGGCAGCGTATAGAGCGGCGCGTCGGGCTTGGACCACATGCCTTGCTTGACCGTCGCCGTGCCCGCGGGGCGCCCGTCCTGATAGAGCGTGTACTTGGCGCCCGGGTGGTTGTAGATGCGGTCGAAATTGTGCCAACCGTTGGGCGAGAGGTGAATCGCGTGCAACTTGCCGCTCTCGAGCACCCCGATCGGCACCATCTGTGGATTGGTGCGATCGCCGAAGATCTCGAAGAGAATCGTCGGATGCTTCGTGAGATCGAGCTCGTCGCGGACGGCGGACGCCATCGCGGATGATTCGGAGTCGGAGGTGAGCGCCTTTGTCTTGTCGCACCCAGTGGCCGCCGTTACCGTTAGCAGCACGGCGCCCGTCGCGGTCATGTTGATCGCGGCCCTGCGAACTACCGATCGCATGCCGGCCAGGAGCGTGGAGTTGCCGGCGGCGGTGTCTTGTGTCATCACGCGTCGAGTTGAGTCAATGGACGCAAGCCTCCGGGGCGCGCAGCGCTTGCTGGGTGATTGGATCCCGCGTACCCGGGTCGCAGACGGCCCGGGCCCCACGCTGGAGACGCTTCCTGCGCCCACCGAGTCACCGCGGCTGGTGTCGGCCCGGAGCATCGAGGGCCCGCTCGCGGCCCGTGTCGTGCCTGGTGTCCCGCCCGGTGTCGTGCCTGGGACGCCGGAGATCCGGTTCGGCGGGTTTCTCGACGGGACACAGGCGAGCCGCATCGTGACCTACCACGAGGCGGTGCCGATCGTGTTCGCGACCGTGGCCGCGGTGATCCGGGTGCGCCGGGAGCGGCGGTTGGCGACATATGGCCAGCGGGCAGAGGTGGACCGGAGCCTGTACATCCCGCGCGCCCTGGTGCCGGCGGGGCTCTGGGACGCGGCATTGGCGGGCGAGCTATCCCGTGATCGACACCGGCGAAGCGGGACGGCGACGCCGCCATCAATGAAGATGACCCGTCAGGGGGTCGTCATCCGGCGGCGCTGATCGAGCGCGCACTGCAGTGCGTGCGGGACCGGCGGCAGCGGCTGGAGCATGGGTTGGCGGAGCGGTGGTGCGCGGCGGAGGAGAGCCCGTTGTACATTGATGGCGGGCTCGACGGGAAGCGAGCGCGTGGCGAGGGCGCCCACCAGTGTCGGCGTCGTGAAGCGGCACCGCACGCTCTACGTGAGCGCCGATCTGATGCCGGTGTTGGCCGGGCTCGAGCCGGGGTCGAGGACGACGGCGTTCCGGATCGCGCCCACGCGCCGTACGGCGGTCTCGAGCTGGTATCTTCGGCTGAGGGATGCGCGCGGGCGGGATCCGACCTGGGGGCTGGTGCGGATCGAAGTGTCCGATACCCCGGCGGATGACATCACGCCGCGCGCCGATGAAGTTTCGCGGTGGGTGATGGCCGAAGCGGCACCACCGGCGCCGCTGGCACTGCCCGACCCGCGGTGGGACACGATGGCGTACGGCATTCGCGACTGCGAGGAGTTTCTACGAGCGATCACGTAAGCGGCGAGAACGGCCACAAGGCAGGGCACACGAACGGCCACGGGAGCGGCCATCAGGCCGGCGACTCGCGGGCTGAGCCGGCGGTCCCGCTCGGACGGGTAGTCGCGACCGAGCGGCGTCCCAACACGCCGCACGAGTTTCATTTCTGGACCGCGCTCGACGCGTCGGTCGGTATCGGCACGATCGTACGCGTCGTCGGGGCGTATCCGGTGGGCGGGCAACTGCCGGTGATCTACGGGGTCGTGGTCGAGGGATTCAGCTACACCGATCTGCAGTCGCCGCTGCACGACGTGCTCGGGCACGATGGGTCGCCGGCGCGCGGGGCGTACGTGGGGACGGACCGGACCGAGATCCGGTTGTACACCGCGGCGGTGTTGCGCCAGGTGCCGGAGGAGCCGCTGCAGCCGGTGCCGATGGGCGAAGTGTTCCTCGCCGATGATGCCGACGTGGCGTGCGCGCTCCGGATGGATGCCTATCTCCGCGAGGGGACCAATACCGGCATTCCCGTGGGCGTGTACCATGCCGGCGGCACGGACGCGGCGATCTACGTCGACGCGGATTTCCTGCTCGGACCGGAAGCCGCGCACGTGACTGTGACCGGAGTCTCAGGGCTGGCGACGAAGACGAGCGCGGTGGAGTGGCTGCTGTCGTCGATCTTCACGCACTTTCCGGCGTCCAAGGGATCGGTCGCGGCGGTGTGCTTCAACGTGAAGGGTCCCGATCTCTGCTTCCTCGATCAGCCGGCGGTGGAGCTGAGCGACGCGGACCGTGCGCTGTACGAGAAGCTGCAGAGTGCCACCGGTGCCATTCCAGAACGTGCACTACTACGCACCGTACACCGCGAATGGCGTCGCGCTCAACACCCTCCGCACGCACGAGGCGCTGTCGGGCAACACGCACCCCGCTGGTGTGGGGGCTCCAGGATGTGATGGAGTTCGCCGACGTCCTGCTGACGCGGGAGGACATCGATGCCAAGGCCGACGCGCTGATCGATTTCATCCGCGAGTCCGTGGTCGGCCACCGTTTCGTGGATGACCGGTTGCCGCGGCCGTACCAGGTGCAGTCGTTCTCGGATCTCAACGAGTGGTTCGCGGACGTGCTGCGGATGATGGAGCAGACCAACTCCGAGAGCTGGCGGACGCATCACGTCGCGACGATGCGGAAGATCCGGAACCGGCTCACCAACATCGCGCAGCGGTGCGCGGGCCTGGTGACCAACGACGGCGTGTCGCGGGATCTGCCGTGGGGTGATTTCGCGGATCGCACGATCTACGTGATCGACGTCGCCAATCTGGAGGAGGATGCGCAGGACCTGATCTTCGCGCGCGTCGTCTCGACGCTCCGGAAGAAACTCGAACAGCGCGACCTCGGCGTCGACCACGTCATCGTGTTCGTGGACGAGTTGAACAAGTACGCGCCGGGCGACGGCCCTGACACCTACGTGCGGAAGATGCTGCTCGACGTCGCGGAGCGGGGGCGCTATCTCGGTCTGGTGCTGTTCGGCGCGCAGCAGTTCCGGTCGCAGGTGCACCGGCGCGTGATCGGCAACGCCGGCACGCAGCTCTTCGGCCGGATGGATGGGGACGAGCTGGCCACGCCGGGATACGCGGTGCTGAGCCCCGCGATCAAGACCAAGCTCGCGACCCTGGAGAAGGGCCAGCTGATGGTGCGGCATCCCCATTTCACGCAGCCGGTCTTCGTCCGGTTTCCGCGTCCGGCGGTGCTGTCGGGCCGAGAGGGGGCCGACCGGTTCCCGCGGTCGGCGGAGCCGGCGCTGGAAGTGGCGGTCGCGCGCAGCCTGCGGGCGCTGGACCCATTGATCACGCTGGAGTGGGTCAAGCAGGTGACCGGCCTTTACGAGCCGCATGAGATCCTGCGGGCGAAGAGCCAGACGGAGTTGGCGCGTCCGGGCGACGTGAAGGCCTTCTTCAAGGCGCAATTCCGGGCCGTCGTGCCCGCGCGCACGGTGGCCCGGGTGACCGTGCCCCCGGCGGTCCATGTGGCGCCAGAGGACGACCCCTACGGCTGATCCCCGGAGCACCCGGGGTGCGGGGCGCCCCGGACTGCCGCTCGGGACGGGCGTGGATGGAGTGGTCTCCGGCAGGCGGTGGGGCCTAGATTCCGGCCATGCGCCTGGTGCACCTGTCTGACCTGCATCTCGGCTATCGGCAGTACCAGCGCCTGACGCCATCCGGCATCAACCAGCGCGAAGCCGATGTGGGGGCCGCGTTCCGGAACGCGGTGGACGCGACGATCGCGCTTGCCCCGGAGATCGTGGTGGTGGCGGGCGACGTCTTTCATAGCGTGCGTCCGTCGAATCCGGCGATCCTGCTGGCGTTCCAGCAATTCTCGCGACTGCGCCGGGAATTGCCGGAGGCGAAGATCGTCGTGGTCGCCGGGAATCACGACACGCCCCGCGCGGCGGAGACCGGACTACATCCTGCGGCTGTTCGCGCCGATGGGCGTGTACGTCGTGGACACCAAGCCGCAGCAACTCACGTTCCCCGAGCTGGACCTGTCGATCCTGGCCGTCCCGTATGGCGAGGATCACCGTCTCGAGCCGGATCCCGCCGCGCGGTACAACATCCTGGTCGCGCACGCGGAGATCCCCGGTGTGCTGCCGCCGATGGAGGGTGATGCCGATCGCCAGGCGTTTCGCATCACCCGCGACGAGCTGCGTGCCGAGCGGTGGACCTATGTCGCGCTGGGCCACTACCACGTGTATCACGCGGTCGACAAGAACGCGTTCTACTCAGGATCGCTGGACTATACGAGCGTGACCGCGTGGGGTGATCTCCACGAGGAGCGGAAAGCCAGAGTTCCCGGCAAGGGCTTCCTCGAGTTCAACCTCGATACCGGCGTGCACAAGTTTCACCGTGTGCCGCTGGCGCGCGCGCTGGTGGATCTGCCGGCGATCAGCGCGCGCGGTCTCATGGCGGCGGAAGTCGACGCGCGGATTCGCGACGCGGCCGACCGGTGTGCCGGCGGCATCGACGACAAGATCGTGCGCATGGTCGTGCGCGACATTCCGCGGCACATCGTGCGGGAGCTGGACCATGCGGCGCTGCGCGACTACAAGCGCCGTGCGCTCCATTTCCAACTCGACGCGCGGCGTCCGGATGTGATCCGGCTGCACGGACACAGCGCGCCGGGCCGCCGTCCCTCGCTCGCCGACATCGTGCGCGACAAGCTGCAGGGGCGGCTGCTCGAGGGGGACATTGACCGGTCTGCGCTCGTGGATCTCGGGTTGCGGTATCTGGGCGAGGCCGAGGCGGTGAGTGCGGCATCGCTGGCGACGCCGGATGCGGTGGGGGCAGAAGAGTGAGACTCAACAGCCTGCACCTGCAGAACTTCCGGCAGCACGTGGACAGCCACATCACGTTCGATACGGGGCTGACGGGCATCATCGGGCCGAACGGCTCGGGGAAGACGACGATCCTCGAGGCGATCGCGTGGGCGCTTGTACGGGAACAGTGCGGCGCGGGGGACGCGGGAGTCGTTGCGCTTCAACCGGGCGCCGGCGCGGGCGACGGTGAAAGTCGAGCTGGACTTCGATCTCGCGGGGCATTGGTACCGCGTGGTGCGCGGGCTCACGAACGCCGAGCTGTATCTCGACGACGCGAGCGTGCCGATCGCGAACTCGATCACCGCGGTGACCGAGCTGCTGCACCGGCGGCTCGGCATGACGCGGACGGAGTTCTTCAACACCTATTTCACCGGGCAGAAAGAGCTGAACGTGATGGCGGCGATGGGGCCGTCGGACCGGGCGAAGTTTCTGTCGCGGGTGTTGGGCTACGAGAAACTGCGAACCGCGCAGGATCTGGTGCGGGACCGGCGGCGGCTGATCACCGCGGAGACGGCGGGGTTGCGGAGCGGGATGCCGGATCGCGAGACCGTGGAGCGGATTCTGGCCGAGGCGGGGGCGCGGCTGGCGGCGGCGGAGCGGCAACTGGCGGTGGCGGATCGGAGCGAGCGGGAGTTCGGAGCGGTGCTGGCGGCAGTGACGCCGGAGTGGCAGCGCGTGCAGGTCCAGCGCGACCGGCTGCAGGAGCTGCTCACCGATCTCAAAGTTGCGGAGCGTGACGAGGAGTCGCTGGTCCGCGATGGCGAGCGGATCACGCGCGAGCTGGCGGACGTGGCGGCGGCACGCGACGAGCTGGAGGCGTTGCGGCAGGAGTTGGCGACGTATCCCTCGATCGTGTCCGACCTGCAGCACGCGGACGAGCGGTACCGCGAAGAGGGCCGGCGGCAGACGCTGATCGAGAGTGAGCGGTCCGTGGCGGACGAGCTGGAGAAGCTGCGTGAGCGCCGCGAGAAACTGAGTAGTGCGCCGACGCTCGAGGAAGAAGTCACGATCGAGCTGGAGACTCGTCGCAAGGAACTCGAAGAGGCGCAGGGGCAGCTCGAGGCGCGCCGGACCGAGTGGGTGCGGGACCGGCAGGAGGCGGAGACCAAGCTGCAGACCTTGCGGACCCAGTATGCCGATCTTCGCCAGCAGCGCGAGCGGTTGATCGCGGCGGGGGAGGAGGGGCAATGTCCGACGTGCGCGCGGCCGCTGGGCGGGCATTATCGCACCGTGCTCGATCTGCTGACAGAGCAGGGCGACACGGTGCAGGTCGACGGCAAGTACTTCAAGGACCGGCTGGAGCAACTCGAGCAGATGCCGGCTGACGTGCGGGCGCTGGATGAGCGGCGCCGGGGTCTGACGCAGGACGTGGGCGCGCTGGAGCGGCGGCTGGCGAAAGTGCAACTGGCGGTGCAGGAGGCGCAGCAAGTCGCCCGCGAAGTGTCGAGCAAAGAGCAGCGGCGGGCGGCGCTGCAGCGTGACATCGCGGCGATTCCGGGCGGCTACGACGCGGCTCGGCATTCCTTCCTCAAGGGCGAGGCGGAGCGGCTGACGCCACTGGATGCGCGGGCGGCGCGGCTCGGGGCGTTGGTGGAGCGGGAGCCGCAGCTGGCGCGTGAGCGGGCGCGCGTCGAGACCTCGGCGGCGAGCGTGTTCGCGCGGTTGAAGGAGATGCGGGCGCGGCGGGAGGGAATCGACTTCTCGGAGGCGACGTATCAGGCGGTGCACGCGCAGTACGAGCGGGCGGCGGCGCAGGCGAAGGCGGGGGAGATCGCGGCGGTGACGGCGAGGGCCGAGTCGGCGGCGGCGCGGTCGGCGGTCGAGGGGGCGGAGGTGGGGCGGCGGGAGCTGGACAAACTGCAGACCAAGCTCGACGCGTTGCATTGGGACAAGCGGATGCACGACGAGCTGGATCGGGCGTTCTCGGATCTGCGGACGGATCTCAACTTCGCGTTGCGGCCGGAAGTGTCGGAGCTGGCGAGCGGATTCCTGGCCGATCTGACGGATGGGCGATACGGGGAGCTGGAGCTCGACGATCAGTACAACATCATCGTGCTCGAGGACGGGTTACCGAAGCCGGTGATCTCGGGTGGTGAGGAGGATCTGGCGAATCTGGTGCTGCGGCTCGCGATCTCGCAGATGATCGCGGAGCGGGCGGGCCAGGCGTTCTCGCTGCTGATCCTGGACGAAGTGTTCGGATCGCTGGACGAGTCGCGGCGGCACAACGTGGTCGAGCTGTTGCGGCGGCTGCACGACCGGTTCGAGCAGGTGATCCTGATCACGCACATCGAGTCGGTGCGTGAGGGGATGGACCGGGTGATCACCGTGCGGTACGACGATGAGCGCGGGTGTGCGGTGACCGAGAGCGTGGATGCATTGGGGCTGCCCGACCCGACATCGCCGGACGACCTGCCGATTGTCGCGGAGAGTGCGGCGTGATGGCGGTCGCGCGCACCTGGCGCCAGCAGCATCAGGCGGACGGGCCATTCGTGGCGCGGCGGGAGGATATCCCGGCGCTCAACCGGGTATTCAGCGACGCGTTCACGGAGCGGTATCGCCGGGACGGGATGGTGGGGGTGCGGGTGCCGTTCCTCAATCCATTGATCTGGCGGTACGCGCTGGACGATGCGGGACCGGGGGCGATGCTGTGGCGTGGGGAGCGCGGCGAGGTGGCGGCGTTCAACGTCGTGCACCGGTCGGGAGTCGAGGGGTGGATGGGACCACTCGCGGTGCGGCCGGAGTCGCAGGGTGCCGGGATCGGGAAGTCGGCGGTGCGCGCGGGGATCGAGTGGTTGCAGCAGGGTGGGGCGACAGTGATCGGCCTCGAGACGATGCCGCGGACGATGGACAACATCGGGTTTTACTCGTCGCTCGGGCTGGTGCCGGGGCGGTTGACACTGACGCTGACGCTGGACGCGGCGCCGACGGAGCGGGCGGCGCCGTTGCTGGGGCGGTTGCCGTTGCGGCTGCGCGACGATGTCGTGGAGGAGTGCCGCGTGGTGCTTGGGGGGTTGTTGCCCGGGTATGATTTCACGCGGGAGCTGATGCTGACCGATCATCTCGCGCTGGGCGATACGGTGCTACTGCATCGCGGGAGTGCGGTGGTGGGGTATGCGCTCTGTCATACGGCGCCGCTGGTGGAGGGCCGGGTGCGGGAGGAGCTGCGGGTGCTCAAGCTGGTGCTGGAGCGCGAGGCGGACCTCGGCGCGATGATGATGTTGCTGGCGGATTACGCGCGGCGGACCGGTGTACGGCGCGTGGCGATGCGGGTGCAGGGCGGCTATGTGAGTGCGTACGAGCGGCTCATCGCCATGGGGGCGCGGGTGCGGTGGACCGATTTGCGCATGACGCTCGCTGGGGCGCGACGAGGTGATGCCGAAGGGCGGGATCGTGTGGTCGAACTGGGAGGTGTGAGACAACAGCTCAGACGTTGAGAACTTTCCTTCGCCTGGAAACGGCGTTGCAAGGATAGAATAAGAACTCAAGAACACAGAAGGCGGATCTGTTATGCGCGCATTCGCGGTCCAGAGATTCGGTGACACTCCAGCGCTCCACGATATTCCGGTCCCTACCGCGGACGGCGCGTTCCTGGTGCGGGTGCACTGCGCGGGTGTGAATCCGGTCGATGCCATGCTCGTCGACCAACTGACGGCGGGCTCACCCTATCCGCTTGTCCTGGGCGTCGATTTCGCGGGTGTGGCCGAGCGTGTGCCCGCGGGGCAGGATGCCGTTCGCAGCGGGGACCGGGTGTTCGGGATGGCGTGGACGCACGGCGCGTATGCTGAGTACACCGCGAGTGTGCCCGCCGCGACCGCCGAGCCGATCGCGCGCATTCCTGAGGGCATCACTGACGAGCAGGCCGCGACGCTGCCGCTTGCGGGGCTTACGGCACTCGGCTCGCTCGATGTGCTGGGCGTCGGTGCGGGCCAGCGCGTGGTCATCATGGGTGCGGCTGGCGGAGTGGGAGGCATTGCGGTGCAGATCGCGCATGCGCGTGGTGCCCACGTGATCGGGACAGTGCGCGGTGATCCTGGCGAGGCGCGCCGGCTGGGCGCCGACGAGGTTATCGACAGTACGGCTACCGATGTGTTCGACGCGGTGCACGCCGCGCATCCGGACGGCGTGGATGCGGTCTTCGACCTGGTCGATCGCGCCGGCACCATCGGGCGTGTCGCGGAGATCCTGAAGCCTGGTGGCCGGCTGGTGTCGACGCAGTTCGTGGCGGATATCGCGTGGTTTGCGGACCGGCACATTGTCGCGAGCAACATTTCGTCGGGCAAGAATCCCCGGGCAACAGCGGAGGGTTTGGCCGAGTTGGGGCGGATGTTCGCTGACGGGACGATCACAGCGCGGATCAGCGAGACTGTCGCGCTGGATGCCGCGAGCGCCGTGCTTGACCAACTACGCCGAGGCGGTATTCGGGGGAAAGCTGTCGTTCATATTTAGAGGCCGGCCGTCGGGCTATATCGGTGGCGAGTCCAGCCCGCTTTGCAGAGATCCAGGAACTTCGCGTATTCGTCCGCCCTTGGTGCCCGCGAGGAGCCTACTGCGGCGCGGTTACGACGAAGGCGTTCGACGCGCCCTCACGGTTCGGCGTGCCGCCGGAATCAGTCGCGTAGTCCAGAGTCACCCGGAACGTCTGGGCCGAGTCGAATGTTAGGGTCTCCACGATCGTGGAGTCGGGGTCGAGCCGGTAGCCGGCAACCGGTCCCCCTGTTATTCCCGTTTCGCCCTGATTGAGACATAGCTCGGGGGCGGATGGGGACCACACGCCATTCGATCCTTGCGTCTGTACGAGCCACGCCGCACCCGGACCACATTCGGCCAGAAAGAAAGGAGTCGAGCTCCGGTTCGCGGCGGTTGCATGCACCATGGCTGAACCGCCCGGGCCCAGCGAATACGCGGCGGCATCCGTCGTCACGATCAGGCCTGAACTGGCGGGAGCAGTGGCGGCGCAGGCTGCGGTGACGAATAAGAGCACCCACTGAGTCGCGCGTGCGAGCATATGCAAGAACATAGCAGTGACTCAAAGGCACGGCAGTCCGCCGACGGTGATCCACTGCGGGGTACATTGCGGCTGGGCGGAATCGCGCCCGCCGGGTCAGAGTGGGGCGCCGGTTACTACGAGTAGCTCACGACCTGACGCGACTGGCGATCGTCACGGGGTTGCTGACTGATAAATGTTTGCGACCGTGCCGGCACTGAATGGTGTCGAGCTCACGAGCGTGAGGTCGATCGGGGCGGCGAGTTCGGAGAAGAGGGCTTGGCCGCGGCCGAGTGCGACGGGGTGGACGAGCAGGCGGTATTCGTCGATCAATCCGGACTGGACGAGGCTTCGGGCGAACATCGCGCCGCCGTGGGCGAGGATCTCCTTGCCCGGCTCGTTCTTCAAGCGCCGAACCTCGTCCGCGAGATCGCCACTGGCGACTCGGGGGTGGGTCCATGACTCGACGATTGCGGGCGTCGCAACCGTTTGTCCGCCGCCTTTCTTCTCGCGGTTCTGGACCGCCGCTTGGAGGGCTTGTGTCGTCGCGCCAGCGGTGCCGCTCCGGGTGAACACCACTTTCGGGATCTCGTTCATTGGCGCGGCGAACACTTCGATCGAAGAGGGCCAATAGGACGCCATGTCCTTGAAGGTGCGGCTGCCCATGATGTGCACGCCTGCCTTCCACACGTGTTCGACGATCCACGCGTCCGCAGCATCATCCAGGGTCTTGAAGACCCAGCCTGGCCTTGCCGTTGGGTCCGGCGACGAAGCCGTCGACGGTGATCTGCATCTGTAGCACCAACTGCCTCATTGCGATGTCTCCTCGATCGTGCGCCAGCGGCGGGCGCGGCCAGCCTCGGCGGGTCCCCGGCCGCGTGGCCGGGAGCATGCGTATGTTCCGGAGTACGGAGCAGACCCCTGCCACCATCGACCGGCCCCTCAATATGCGTGCGTTTGCCGTCCCGCGGTTTGGTGAGCCCCCTGCGATTCAGACCTACCGATCCCTTCCGCGGATGGGGCGTTTCTCATCCGTGTCCGGTGCGCGGGGGTCAATCCATTCGACTATGTGCTCGCGGACCGTCTGACGGCGACGTCCGTCTATCCTTTCGTGTTGGGCGCCGACTTCGCGGGAGTCGTCGAGCGCGCGGCGCCGGGCCAGCGTGAGTTTCAGGACGGAGACCGGATATTCGGCATCGCGCGAACGCATGGGGCGTATGCCGAATACACCGCGGTCGCGCCGGGAGTCGCGAGCGAGCCGCTGGCGCGCATTCCTGATGGCATCACGGACGAGCAGGCGGCAGCATTACCCATTCCGGGGATCACGGCACTCGGAGCGCTGGAGCTCATGCACGTGGTATCGGGCCAGCGCATTGTCATTATGGGGGCAACTGGCGGCGTTGGTGGGTACGCCGTCCAGATGGCGCGTGCGCGCGGGGCTCATGTGATCGCGACGGTGCTCGGTGACCCGGATGAAGCGCGCAGGCTGGGTGCCGAAGAGATCTACGACGCGAACGATGGCGACGTGTTCGCCGCGCTGCATGCGGCGCATCCGGATGGCGTGGATGCGGCATTTGATCTCGTCGATGGCGCGGATACGATCCGGCGGGTGGCCGAGGTTCTCAAGCCCGGTGGGAGCCTGGTGTCCACGCGGTATGCGGCGGACGAGAAGTGGTTTGCGGAGCGGCGCATCACCGCGCACAACATCTCGTCGATGACGAATGCCTTGTCATCGACGAAGGGATTGAGCGAATTGGCGCGGATGCTTGTGGAAGGAACGATTACCGCGCGGATCGGCACCACGGTCGGCCTCGAAGCCGCCGGGTCAGTCCTCGACCAGCTCCGTCATGGCGAAGTTCACGGGAAGGCCATCATCCGCATCTCGCCGCAGGCTTAGCTCGCTGGTGTAATCCTCGCGATCAGACCGCCGTCGATTCCTAAGTAGAGCGCGCCGTCGGGTCCCTGCTGGACATCGCGCACTCGCCATTTGCGGTCGAGGAGCAGGGGGTCTTCGTGGATGACGTGGTCGCCGTCAACGACGAGCCGGTCGAGGCGTCGCGCGAACATTGCTCCGATGAACATGTCCCCCTTCCATCGCGGAAACGCGTCGCCTGAGTAGAAGATCATCCCGCTTGGCGCGATGTCCGGCACCCAGTAGAAGACGGGTTGCTCCATCCCAGCGTGGTGTGTACTGCCGGCGCCGACTGGCGTCCCGCCGTAGTTCACGCCGTAGCTGATCACGGGCCAGCCGTAGTTGAGGCCTCGGCGAATGATGTTGACCTCGTCGCCACCTTGCGGGCCGTGCTCATGCTCCCACAGCGCGCCTGTCGCGGGATTGACCGCGAGGCCGGAAGCGCTGCGGTGGCCGAGCGTCCAGATCTCGGGCAGTGCGCCCTTCCGGTTCACGAAGGGATTGTCCTTCGGCACACGGCCGTCATCCCATATGCGGACGATCTTGCCGAGGTCCGACCCCAGCCCCTGCACACTGTCCGGCGTGTCTCGCTGGCCGACCGTGATGTAGAGGTAGCCGTGATCGAGCACCATGCGCGATCCGTAGTCCCGGTAGTTGGCGAGGGCGGGCCGAGCGGTGAAGATGCGGTGCCGGTCCGTGAGGTGATGGTCCACGAGGCGGCCGCGATCCACGACGAGGGTGTTGCCGTCCGGCACCGGGGCGGCGTACGCCAGGTAGATCCATCCATTCTTTGCGTAGCCAGGATGCACCAGCACGTCGATCAATCCGCTTTCGCCCTTGCTGTAGACCTCGGGGACGCTATCGATCGCCGTCAGTGCGCGTGTCGCGGGATCGAGGACGCTCAGTTGGCCGCTGGGACGGTCGGCGACGAGCACGCGGCCGTCGGGAAGGAATGACATCCCGACCGGCACCTTGAGGCCGGCCGCGATCACCTCGACCCGGAACCGCGCGTCGGGCGTCTCGTACGTCCACTGCGATCCCACCGTGTCCTGGACCTGCGCCCGGGCGGTTGATGACAGCAACAGGCCGAGTATGAGGCCGTTCGCGTATCGGTTCATGGGGGCCTAGCGTACGTCGCGGACGGGTTCCAGGCAATGGGCGGGGTGGCGACGCAGATAGTCGCACCACTGCGTGGAGGGCCGGGCCGTTACTTGCCGGTTTTTCTCTGAGGGCGGCGCTGACCACGTTTGCGGCGGGCCGATGCACGGGCCAAATCCGGAAAGGTCTCGGCGAGTGGCCGTAGCGCAGACAGTTGCTCGGCGGTCAGCGGCGGCGAGTCGGCCGATTCCCAATCCTTCTGGCTGACATTGCCGGGTTTGCGTTTTCTCGGCATGATAGGCGTACGTTCCGCTGAATGTGGTCCGGCTTCGCTCTTATATAGGTGGCGCGACCTTCATGCGCATCATCATTTCATTGCTGGCGTTGCCGCTGTGGAGTGTGGCAGCGGCCGCGCAGGCTCGTGGCCCGGAGACTATAAAGGGCCTAGGGACGATCGCCTTTCCCACGTCGGCGCACTCGCCTGCGGCGCAGACGGACTTCGTGCGCGGAGTCCTGCTGCTCCACCTGTTCGAATACGATGACGCGGCGGCCGCCTTTCGCGATGCGGAGCGGTTCGAGCCCGGCTTCGCGATGGCGTATTGGGGCGAGGCCATGACCTACACTCACCCGGTGTGGGGCGAGCACGATACGACTGCGGCCCGCTCGGCGCTCGGCAAGCTTGCGCCCACGGCCGCTGCACGCGAGGCCAGGGCAGCGACGCCGCGCGAACGCGGGTTTCTTCAGGCGGCCGACGTTCTGTACGGTGCCGGTTCGACGAGGCGGCGCGATACGCTCTACTCGCAGGCGATGGCGGAACTCCGCCGAGCGAATCCGCAGGACGATGAGGTAGCCCTCTTCTACGCGCTGTCCCTGTTGGGTCTCGGCGAGGGCGTTCGCGATGTGCCGACGTACCTTCGCGCGGGCGCGATCGCGGAAAGTGTCTTTGTGCGAAACCCGCAGCACCCGGGGGCGGCGCACTACTGGATTCACAGTATGGACGACCCCGATCACGCAGCGGGGGCGTTGGTGCCGGCGCGGGCGCTGGCCCGGATCGCGCCCGATGCCGACCACGCCCAGCACATGACGTCGCACATCTTCATGGCGTTGGGGATGTGGGACGACGTCGTCGCGGCTAATGAGAATGCGATGCGGGTGGTGAACGCGGAGGGTGCAGCGCGCGGACGGCCGCCGCACTACTGCGGCCACTACAATGCGTGGCTCGAGTACGGATATCTGCAGCAGGGGCGCCTGACCGCGGCACGCCAGCTGATGGAACACTGTCGCGAACAGGCGAGGGCGGCCATGCGCTCGCGTAGGAGCGACGTCGATCCCGATGATACGCCACTCGGATCGTTCGTCGGCGAGTGGTCCCGGTACGTGCTGGACACGCGAGATTGGACGGGGGAGGTGGCGGGGTGGGCACTTGATTCCGGGGCGGGGCCCGCCACGCGTCTGCGCTACGACTTTACTCGCGCCTTCATCTCGGCCAAGCGCAACGACCTTCCAGCTGCGCAGGCGTCCGTGGGTGCATACGATCGGGATGCACGCGTGGTGAGCGCGTCCGACTCGGGTAGCTCTGACCCTGAGACGCTCGAGTTCGACCGGCGGAGGCGGGTCCTCGCGCTCGAGCTCCAGGCTATGATCGCGTCCGTGCGTGACAAATCGGACGCCGAACTGGCTCTCCTCGCGCAGGCTGCTGCGGGCGAAGACAGTCTGGCGTATGCATTCGGCCCCCCGTTCGTGGATGTACCGTCGCACGAGCTCTGGGGCGAGGTGCTGCTCAGCCTTCACCGATACCGGGACGCGGTGCGCCAGTTCACGATCGCATTGCAGCGGACGCCACGCCGGACCGCTACACTGCTAGGCCTCGCTCGTGCGGAGGCCGGGGCAGGCAACGCGCCGGCGGCGGCGCGGACCCGCGCGACACTTGCGGCAATCTGGCATGGTGCCGATCCTGGCGTTGATTCTGTTGCGGGGATACCAGCACCACTGCGGTGAAGCACAACCTTAGGGGTTACCGATGACGATTAGGGAGACGTTCCTCGCGGCACGGCGGATCCGCGCCTTGATACCTCTCGCCGGCGTCGCAGCCGTGTGCGCGTGCAGCAGCAGCCATCCTACCGCCACCGTTGTGGTGACGCCGGTGACTTCGCGCGGCACATTGACTCGTTGTACGCCGCGACCGGGAATACCAATCGTCAGACATTCCTGACGTATCTGGAGTATGCGCCCGCGTTTGGTGCAACTCCGACAGTAGTCCGGTTGTCACCTGGCGGCGTGGAGCAATTCTGGAAAGGGTATGTCTGGGAGGATGTCGCTGGCGCGGACTCGACGTCAGTCATGATCGCCTACAGCGATGCTGCCGTGGACATGGGGCTGTTTCTGTTGCAGTCCAACAATCAGGCCAGCGGTGTCGGGCTCCTGGTTGATTCCGTTCTCACGACGGTCACGACGTCGACATTCAGCATTACGTCCGGGGCGCCGCACGGCACCTGTACGCTGGCGACGGGTCTCTCCAACCCCGCGCTCGTGGCCGCCGAGCAGAACTTCACGTGCGAGCCAGAGACCTTCACGATCGCCGCGGATCTGCAGGTGCCGGGAGTCCTGAATGGGGATTCGGCTACCACCGAGAATCTCACCGTTTCGATCCCGCAGGCCGCAGGGATTCGATTCCAGAACTAGCGCCGTTTCAAGACTGCCACCGGCCCTCGGCCGGGGCTGGCTCCCCTCGGACGCCAGGCTGCAGCGGCCAGGCATACCGTCGTTGCGGCGCAGAAGCTAGCCGGAATAGCCGCGGCGAACCTTCATGTGCCCTCCAGTTGTGAATCCATCGATGCCGAATGCTCGTAGGGTCGGGTGAGGCACTCAGTCTGACACTCTCGCGACGCGGTGCGTCGCCGCCCTTGTTTCCGACCCATCCGAGGTATCCGATCATGGCGTCCCCGATCCAGCCCGAAGAGCACCACATCTCGGCCGATCAGCTCCTGGCCCGAGCGAAGGATCTCATTCACCAGGGAAACGTCCGGCGGCTCATCGTCAAGAACGATCAGGGCCATACCGTCATTGAGATTCCGCTGACGATGGGGCTGGTCGGTGCGGTGCTGGCACCCGCGTGGGCCGCGATTGCGGGTATCGCCGCGCTCGCCGGGCACTACACGCTCGTCGTCGAGCGGCGGACGCCACCGGATGGCGCGACTCCGCCGGCGGCGATCGCCGGCGACAGTGGGCCGTCAGCGCAGCCGCCGGGCTGACGTCGTGTCACTCATTTGGCGGCGCTTGTGGCGATGCGCTCGCGCAGCTCGGTGATCCAGTTCGGAACCACGACATTGCCACCCGACAGGCTCTCCAGCTCGATGCCGAGGAGGCCGCCATCGCGGGCAAATCCCATCGCCGAGAACGATGGGCCGCTCGCGCCCGGCACCGGGGCGGGCATCGACACTGGAATCGCCGCGCGCGACAGCACGGCGAGGCCACCAGCCAGCTTGAGGCGTGTCTCGAATACGGTGGATCCGATCTGATTCTGGTATCCCACACTCAGTCCGTCGGCTGACCAGAACGGGCGTCCAGCGAGCAGGGTATCAGGGGAGATCTGCAGGCTCGATGTGGGTTCCGGGTAGGAGCGCACGATCAGGTGGTCGCCGCCGGTCTGGGTCCTGACGACGAAGGACACCCAGCGTCCATCCGGAGAGAACGCCGGAAACTCCTCGTTGTCCGGTCCTACCGCGAACGGACGAGCGGTCGCGGGGTGGTCCGGAGGAATCGAGATCTCGAGCAGGTCGCCGAAGTAGTCGTTGTTGTGTGCCGCCACGAGTAGCGCGTGCGCGCCATTTGGCGCGGCGGCGACCTCCACCATCACCGGATAGTCAGTCTTGTCGCCTGGTGCGTAGACGGTGTCGGGCGGTGCGACCGCGTCGAGCCGCTGGCGCATGATCGCCGTCCGGCCATTGGCATCCGATGCCAAGTACATCAGCGACTTGCCGTCGCCCAGCCACGACGGTGACCAGGCGCGCGCCGCCGTCGAGAACCGCGACATTGCACCTGTCGCGACGTCGAGCATGCCGATCTGCGGGCGCGCGTGCGAACTCACGAATGCGATGTGGGTCCGATCGGGCGACGGGACGATGTCGGTGAACTCACGAAGGTCGTTCGAGATGGCGACGGGGGCGTGTCCTCGTGCCGCCATCGCCAGCCGCGCGCGGAAGGATCCCTGAAACACCAGGAGTGCGCCGTCGCGGCCCAAGGCAATCGTCGAGTTGCCGTTCGCGGTCGGCGTGACATTGACGGGCTCGTGGACGGGAATGGCGTCGCCAGTCAGTTGGCGACGGCCGACGTCGATCGGGACGGCCATGACCGCGCCGTCCGCCTGCACGAACACGAGGTGGCTGTCGAGGATGCCAAGTGGGCGAATCCCGCGGATGCCGAGCCGGGTGACTTTTCCCTCGGGGACGCTGGTGATGGCCAACTCCGCGGTGGCCAACGTCCCGCGATAGATCGCGAATACGACGGTCTTGCCGTCGGGTGCCATGACCGGCCAGAGGTGCACGGCGTGGGGGTCGTGCTCGTCTGGATGCGTGAACTCGATCAATCCGCCGCCCGCGGCGCTCAGTCTCGAGAGTCCCCGGAGCTGCCCATCCTGTCCCAGCACCAATTCGTTTGGCGACACCCAATCCATACCGTTCGCCGAGTTGGTCGTGGCGACGACCTCAGTCTTGCCGTCGGCCAATCGATACTTCACGAGGTGATTGACCTCACCATCCTCGCGCATGAAGGCCAACCAGGTGCCGTCCGGAGAGAACGCCGGCTCGTACGCCTGGGCGGTCCCTGGCACGAGACGGAGTCCGAGCTGGTCGGTCTTGCGGAGGTAGAGTCCACTCTCTTGCGTGGCGGACGCGATGCCGAAGGCGGCGATGGTCGTGCCGTCGGGCGAGATGGCGCCGGGGATTGGGACATTGGCGACCGCGCCGACGCTGTCGGGAAACACCAGTTCGAAGCGGGCGACCGGCAGCGGCGCATTGCCGGTGGGCCGGTGCCACAGCATGACTGCCGCTATGACCACGGCCGCGATGGCAACGAGTGCGACGGCCGCCAACGCGAGGACCACGGGGTCACGCATCCGGTCGCGCCGCGCCGGTGACGAGGCGGTGCGCGATTGCATGCCGGCGGCCAACTCCGACGAGAACGCGCCGTGCGCGTCGAGTGCTGCCGAGAAGGCCGTGGCCGTCTGGAAGCGATCGGCGGGCAGCTTGGCGAGTGCCTTGAGCACCGCGTGCTCGACGTTGGGCGGTACGGTGTCGCGTACGGTGCCGAGGGGTGCCGGCCTCTCGGTCATGACCCGAGCGACGATCGCTTGCACGGTCGCGCCGGTGAATGGCGGTTGGCCCGCGAGCATCTCGTAGGTCACGACGCCCAGCGAATAGATGTCCGATCGCGCGTCGATCGCGCGTTCGCCCATGGCTTGTTCGGGACTCATGTACTGCGGGGTGCCGAGCGAGAGACCTGTCTGCGTCATGCGGGCGCCGCCGGCGCTCTGGACCGCGAGCGCGATGCCGAAATCGGCGACGAGCGCGTGGCCACCCTGGAGCAGAATGTTTTCCGGCTTGATGTCGCGGTGAATCACGCCGAGTCCGTGGGCGTAGCCGAGGGCATTGGCGACTTCACGGGTGATGGACACGGCGTCACCGACGGGTAGCTGCCGCTCGCGTTCGAGGCGCGCCCGCAACGTCTCGCCGGTGACGACCGGCATGACGTAGTACAGCAACCCGTCGGCATCGCCGCTGTCGAGCAGCGGCAGGATGTGCGGATGCTGGAGGCGCGCGGTCGTACGGATCTCGCTCAGGAAGCGATCCGCACCGAGGACGGCGCCCAGTTCGGGGTGCAGCACCTTGATGGCGACGTCCCGCTCGTGCTTGGTGTCGCGCGCGAGGTAGACCGTGGCCATACCGCCAGCACCGAGCTCGCGCTCGACGGCGTATCGCGCGCCAATGTGCTCGGCCAGCTTTGAACGGAGATCACCCGGATTCACGAGTGGACCAGGGGGGCAGTTGAGAGGTTGGGGAGAGCGGGAAGCAGCGGCGCTAGAAGGTATGCCCTAGCCGGGAACAGGCGAGCCGTGGCGCCGTCGAGGGGGAAAACTCGATTACAGGGTGGCAAGGCTCCATCCGTGCCCCGACGCGTGCGTCCTGCTGGTCCAGGCTGGCGGGGGAGTCTATCTTGTGATGATTACCCTCTTAAATAGAGCTCCGACGTGACGGCTGGAGGCGACCGGGATTCCCTGCAGGCGGCGCTTGGCGCGACGTATGCGCTCGAGCGTGAGATCGGTCGTGGGGGTATGGCCACGGTCTATCTCGCTCGGGACACCAAGCATCACCGGCCGGTGGCGCTCAAGGTGCTCCATCCCGAGCTGGCGGCCTCGCTCGGGCCGGAGCGGTTCAGGCGGGAGATCACATTTGCCGCCGGGTTGCAGCATCCGCACGTGCTGACGGTACTCGATTCCGGCGAGACCGACGACGGGCAGTTGTGGTTCACGATGCCGTTTGTCGAGGGCGAGAGCCTTCGCGCGCGGCTCACGCGAGAGCGGCAGCTGCCGGTCGAGGAAGCGGTGCGCATCACGCGGGAAGTGGGTGGCGCGCTCGACTTCGCGCACCGGCGTGGCGTGATCCACCGGGACATCAAGCCCGAGAACATTCTCCTGACGACGGACGGCCAGGCACTGGTCGCCGACTTCGGTATCGCCCGTGCGCTGGGTCCGTCGGGAAGTGACACGCTCACCGATCCTGGCACCGCGGTCGGCACGCCCGCCTACATGAGTCCCGAGCAGGCGGCTGGCGAGCGGGCGCTCGACGCACGAACGGACACGTACAGTCTTGCCGCGGTACTCTACGAGATGCTGGCGGGCGAGCCTCCGTTTACCGGCCCGACGGCGCAGGCAGTCGTTGCGAAGCGGTTGAGCAGCGAGCCGCCGTCAGTGCGGCGCTCGCGGCCCACGGTATCCGAGGGTATGGATGCGGCGATCCGGAAAGCCCTCGCGGTGGTGCCGGCCGATCGCTTTGGGACCACCGCCGATTTCCTGAGGGCGCTCGACGCGGCACAGATCTCCGGCGCGACGGCTGCCGCGACGGCAAACACCGCGGCGTCTGCAAAGACGGGCCGGCGGCCACCGGTCGGGGTCGCGCTCCTTGGACTCGGATTTCTGATCGGTGTCGGTGCGCTCTTCGCGTGGCGGGGGCGCGGGACGCCGCCAGACGCGGCGGGTCCGGTGCGGGTGGCGGTGCTGCCGTTCGAGAATCTGGGTGACACCGCGGATGCGTATTTCGCCGACGGGCTGACCGACGCGGTTCGTGGCAAGCTGACCGCGGTGCCGGGCCTCGCGGTCATCGCGCCCGCGAGCTCGGCGCAGTACCGGCATACGACCAAGACGCCGCAGCAGATCAGTGCCGAGTTGGGAGGCGTGCGGTATCTGCTGGTGGGGAAGGTCCGCTGGGCCAAGACCGCAAATGGCGGTAGCCGGGTGCAGGTGAGTCCTGCGCTCGTTCGATGCCACGACTGGAAACGACAGCTGGGAGCAGCCGTTCGACGCGCCGCTGACCGACGTTTTTCAGGTGCAGGGCGACATCGCGGGCCGAGTGGTCCAGGCCTTGGGCGTGGCGCTCAACGCCGGGGCCCGGCAGACCATCACCGAGCGGCCGACGCAGAACCTCGAGGCGTACTGATGCGTTCCTCAAGGGTGAAGCGGCGTCGAACGGTACGAACGACGCGGGTGCGCTGATTCTCGCGACGAGGTATTACGAGCGAGCCGTTTCGCTCGACTCGGCGTTCGCGCTCGCATGGACGCGATTAGCGCGTGTCAACGCGGCGCTCTACTTCAATGGGAGCGCGAGCGCGGAGCGGGCGGAGGCGACGCGGCGAGCCGCGGATCGCGCGAAGGCGCTTGCTCCGGCGCGCGCGGAGGGGTACCTGGCCGAAGGGGACTACTGGGAGCTGATTCGCGGCGATCACCACCATGCGTTGTCCGAATACATGGCTGGCGTCAAAGCTAGCCCGTCGAGCGCCGAGCTCCTCACGGCTGCATCGCTTGCCGAGGAGAGTCTGGGCAACTGGGATGCTGCGCTCGCGCACCTCCAGCAGGCGAGCACACTCGACCCGCGCGATGCGACGACCGCTCGGCGGATCTCGACGGCGTATCTCTGGCTGAGGCGGTATCCGGAGGCGGCGGCTGCCGCGGATCGGACGCTGACGCTAAATCCCGATAACCCGAGCGCGATCGAAGGCAAGGCGATGGTTTCTCTGGCGCAGGGGGATTTCGCGGGCGCGAGGGCGGTGATCGCGGCCGCGCCAAGCACGATCGACCGCGGTGTGCTCATGGTGCAATTCGCGAACTATTGGGACCTGTTCTGGGTGCCGGACGACGCCGGGCAGCGGTACTTGCTGACGGTACGGCCGGAGGCGTTCGGCGACCGAGCACCGTGGGCGGAGTGTCTTGCCGAGACGTACGCCTTGCGCGGGGATCTCCAGCGAGCCCGGATGTACGCGGATACGGCGCGGGTCGCATTTGGCATCGTGCTGGCATCGACCCCCGAGGATGCGCAGTCGCACGCCGAATTGGGAATTGCGTTGGCGATCCTCGGCCGCAAGGCGGAGGCGCTCGCGGAGGCCCAGCGTGCGGTATCGTCCGTCCCGATGTCGGTTGATGGGTATTCGGGACCGTATTACCAGCACCTGCTCGTGCGGGTGTACCTGATGAATGGCGAGCCGGAGAAGGCGCTCGATGCGCTCGAGCCGTTATTGAAGGTGCCGTACTACCTGTCGCCGGGGTGGTTGCGGATCGATCCGGCGTTCGCGTCGCTGCGCGGCAATCCGCGGTTCGAGAGATTGATTGCCGCGCCGGCGGGGCCGAAGGCCTAGATCGAGTCGCTGTCGTCGGGCGACGATGGCTGGCCGGACGCGCACCTCCGGCTTTTCCGGGGTGAGTTCCAGTACGCGGTGAGCGAGTAGAAGACGCCGAACGCCAGCAGCATCCAGGTGCCAACCTTGTCCGACGCCGCCGGATCGCTGACGAATACCTTGACCGCGGCCGTCGCCGAGAGATAGACGATCGCGAAGAGCAGCCAGATCATGATGCGGCGGCGCTGTGTGGGCGCCCGATAGAGCGTCGTCTCTCCGCCGGCGGTCTGGCCTCTCCCGAACAGCACGCCGCGCGCGAGCCACGCCCAATTCGCGGCAATGACGGCGATGGCGCCGATACCGATGATCGACGAGATGGTACGCGCTACGTCGAGCCGCGCGAACATGAAGAGGGCGACGTCGGCGAATCCCACCAGGACCAGGATCCAGCCGGCCGCGCGTTCCGCGGTGGTGGCGCTGGTGGGTGCGGTGGCGGGTGTGTTGAGCGGGCGCATTTTCGGCAGGAAGTTGCCGGTGACGATGAACATGACGCCGATGACGGCGCCGATGGCGCGGCGCGAGACGGTGGGAGCGATGATCCCGTAGCGGGCGCCGAGGCCGAAGAGCGTCGCGGCGGCGGTGAGGGCGAGGAAGCCGAGCACCATGGTGGTGACGGGTGGGGTACGGCGGGCTGGCGTGCTCATAGGTCGGAGACCTCGTTGCCGGTTCGTGGTGATTTCGCTTTTGTCGTGGCTTTGGTGCCGCCTTTCGCATCGTTCTTCGAAGCGCCGTTGGCGCCGTTCTGCCATTTCCAGCCGAAGGCTTGAGCGAAGCCGAGGATCGCGTCTTCCAGCACCGAGAGCTGGAGCTCGTAGACGACCGATTTCCCGTGTTTCTCCGAGGCGATGAGACCGGCCTCGCGGAGGACGGCGAAGTGGGCCGACATGGTGGGTTTGGAGACATTGAAGTGATCGGCCAGCTCTCCGGCGCTCATGGGGCGTTTCCGCAGGAGCTCGAGGACGTGGCGGCGGGTGGGATCGGATAGGGCCTTGAAGACCATGCTCATGGTTTGATAGTTAGCCAACTATCGAAATGACGTCAAGAGCGAGGGTTCAGGGGTGCGGGTGTTAGTGCCGGAAGAGGCGGGACAGGGCGGCGAGGCCCGGGAACCCGGCCGAACGCGCTTTCGCGGCGCGGGTGAAGGCGCGGCCGAACTCTTGGGCGGTCCGGTATCGCTGGTTGGGGTCGTACGCCAGCGCTTTGGTGAGCACCTTCTCGACTGCGACCGGGAGGTTCAGGTCCGGGCGTCTTTGCCGGATCGGAATCGACATGCCTTTGAAGCGCGCGATCATGATGTCGCGCTGGGTGGGGCCGTCGAAGGGGAGTTTGCCCGTCAGCATCTCGTACACCATGAACGCGAGCGAATAGATGTCGGAGCGTCGGTCGAGCGGGTCGCCGCGCAGTTGTTCGGGGCTCATGAACTCGGGGGTGCCGACGACGAGGCCGTCCGCGGTGAGTTGCATCTGATGGGCGCAGCGATTCTTCGGTCGCGAGGCTGAAGTCCATCACGACGGCGCGCTCGGATCCATCGGGCGCGGGCACGATCATGATGTTTTCGGGCTTGAGGTCGCGGTGGATGATCCCGTGCTCGTGCGCCACGTGGAGGCCCGCCGACATGTCCCGAACGAACTCGGCGGTGGGGCCGAGGGGGATCTGTCCGCTGCGCGCAGTGCGCACGCAGAGGAGATCGCCCGAGAGGTACGGCATCACGATGTAGTCGAATCCGGCCGGCGTCTCGCCGAGCCGGATGATGTGGCAGACGTTCGGGTGGGCGAGTTTGGCGCCGAGTGTGGCTTCGCGGCGGAGGCGGGCCATCGACGTGCGGTCGTTCACGAGCTTCGGTAGCAGCTTCTTGATCGCGACCTGCTCGCCGGTGGTGGTGTCGCGGGCGAGGTACACGAAGCACATCCCGCCTTCGCCGATTTTCTGGCCCACCTGGTACCGATCGGCAAGGAGCTGTCCGGTCAGGTCACCGGGATCCGCAAATGGCCGTGCGCTGGCGCCGTGCGCCGGCCCGTTCAGATCAGATTGCGATTCGTCCAACACCGGCGTGGCGGGACGGAGCCGGTGCTACTTCGGCTCCGGGGGCGATCCAGGGCGTGTGAACCAGCGCTGCCGGGGGATGCCGGTCGCCTCCGAGAGCCGCCAGAGGAGGTTGATCGGACCGCCGCCTTTTTTCACGTCGTCTGGGGTGAGCTCGATGGCGTCGATGTTCTGTCCGGAGAGGCGGAGCACGGCTTCGCGCTGCTCGGGTGTGAGAACGATACGTACCGGTTCTTCGTCGGCCATGGGACCCCCAATCGAGGAAGCAATCGCCCGCGCGGATATTGTAGCGCGAAAATATCACGGGATCGTAACGGTCGGCCTTTCGGGCATTCCGTTGGCGCACCACACTTCGGGGCAGGGGCCGGGAGCGGGTCGCGCGCGGCTTGTATCAGCGTCCTCAGCTATTGGCCGATGCGGCCGGCTATCTTCGTCGCGCGAGGGGAGGGTTTGGGCGACGGCGGCGACTTCGCAGCGCAGTGCGTAGACCTCGTTGCGGAGGGCCATGAGTTGTTCGGAAACTGCGGCGGCGTCCTCCGACTGCGCGCCGGCTTTGGAGCGCAGCCGAGCAGCGATCGCTTCGCGGGTGGAATGGGAAGTACATGGCGCCGAAGAACACCAGTACGACGCAACTGCAGACCGGAACAAAGATCGCGGCGAGAACGTCTGGCAGCATGGTCTACCCTCCTCGGTTGTGTTACGGCCGGCGCTGACGCATCGGAGTCCCGCCTCGCTTCCTCCTAATCCTACGGCGCGGCACGTAGCGGTGTTTCCGGGGAGGCTGCGGCAGCATTTGCACCGGGAGGGCCGAGGGAGGGCCGGTCGCGGCCGTGCCGCTACATGGGCAGGGGTGCCTCTGGCCGTTGGGCCGATCGGGCGGTAGCATCGTGCGGGCTGCGTGTCGCTGTCACGAGACGTGGTGTGGCCCATACCCGTCGCGGGGGGAGGCTCATCATGAAGCGGTTTCATTATGTGGCAGCGGCCCTGATGCTGTTCGGTGCGCACCCCGTGCGGGCGCAAGCGGCGGCAGGCACGTCTCCCGGGGGCGGCGGTGCGAAGGACATCGCCAAGGCGGCGATGCACACCCCCGCGTGCCAGTCCATCATCGCCGAGTGCAAGTCGCTCGGATTCATTGTCGGCCAGGCGAAGGAAGACAACGGACTCTGGAAGGATTGTTTCGGTCCGGTCGTGAAGGGCGGCGGCACCCCGACGCGGGATGGAAAGCCGATCAACGTGCCGGTGAATCCGAACGACGTCCAGGCGTGCAAGGCGGCCCTGTTCGGAAGTGGGCCGGCGGCTGCGCCCCCGGCGCACTAGACGAGCATTCGCCCGGGTTACCGGACGGTCTGTCGCTGCACGGCGTCCTGCAGGTGGGCGAGCCGCTCTTTCACCGTGGTGACTGCCGGCTGTAATTCGGGATCGGCATTCTTCCACAGGTCCACGAACGCCAGGTAGTGGGCGGCCGCCTTCTCGCGGTCGCCTTTGGCTTCGTAGAGCTCGCCGAGGCGCTTGTGCATCCCGGCCAGGTAGAGTCCATCGGTGAAAACCTTGGCAAAGTTTGGCGTTGCGATGTATCGCTCGTAGTTCGCGATCGCCGAGTCGGGGTTGTTGGCGGCGTCAAATGCGCGCCCGAGGTTCATCGGCAGACACTGCGTGCAATCATCCGCAGGTCCATCGGGCAGTTGGTCGGCCAGCCTGAACTCGGCGACGGCGTCCAGCGGCCGGTGCTCGGCGAGCGCGATCTCCGCGAGGGCGTCGTGCCGTTTGGGTTCTGAGACCCGAATCAGCGAAGAGTCGTGCACTTCCGCGGCATACTCGGCGACAACCGCGCGTGCGCGATCGGGACGGCCACCTTGGGCGTAAATCGTGGCGAGTGCAAAGTCAGGCCGCTCGAAATCCTGGATCGTTCTGAGTGGCGTGCGCGCGAGCGCTGCATTGAGCGTCCGGGCGCCCCGCGCGGGCTGGTCCCGGAACCAGATATCCAGGCGTGCACTGTCCATCGGTTCCGAGAGCGGCGCCGGCGGAACGCCCAGCGCGCGGTTCATCGTCACGTGCTCAGCAGCCAGCCGAAGCCGTTCAGCTAGTCGTCCGTGCTCCAGCGCCAGGGATGAGAGCGCATTTGTAGCTAACGCCCGGTAATATGGACTGGGGTCGGCCGCGCGGGTCTTAACGAGACCTGCCGTCGCAGAATCCACGTTGCCGCGCGCGTACTGGACTGGCGCGTCCCACAGGATGGAGCTCTTCTGGATCCGTTCCCGGATCATGGCGGCTGTCGACTCGGCCGCGTTGAGCATGCCCGCATCGACTTGATTGATCACCAGATCATGTGCGGCGTTTGCCGACGGTGCCCGTTCCGATGCGATGACAACGCCCAGCAGAGAATCGGCGCGTACAAAATCGCGGGCCGACGACATGATCGTAGAGAGATCGACGAGCGCCACCGGGTCGAGCGAGTCTCGGGCAAGCATGGCGCGATAGGCGGCTGCCGCCCGCTGCCGATCACGCCCGGGCCCGATGTCGAAGTACGAAGCGGTTGCGAGATCGCGCTCGCGGCCGGTGAGCCGGTCCCGGTACCGATACGCGTGCGTCAACGCCTCGTTGACCTGGTCGTGGGGCATGGCGGCATTACTGAGTGCGATGCCGAGCTTTCGATATGCCATCGCAAACGTCGTATCGAGCGCAACGGCGTCTCGCAGGAACGGGATTGCCTTGTTGGCATCACCCTCAACGTCATTTGCGCGTGCCCCGTCGGCGTACTTCCGCAACGCCTCGAGCGAGGACGTGGTCACTTGCTCGAGCGGGGGTGCGGTCCGCACGTCCTTCAGCGATTCGCCGATCTTGCCGCGTAGGTCTCGAGTCAGCTTGTCGAGCACCGGGATGAGTTCTTTCGGCCCGTCGATCGTCGCGTGGTACGCGGCCAGCTCATCGCCCGTGCCGGCGGTCACCAGCCGCAAGGTGATGACATATCCCCCGGCTAGCGACGTGACATCTCCGTCTACCACGGCTTTGATGCCCTCACGCGCGGCAATCTCACGCGCGAGCGGGAGGTCGATCCGGCTTGTGGCGGGGCGCTGCATCCGCGTGAGCGCGCCGGACACCGTGCTGGCGGAGACTACCGACACGACCGACGACTGTCCCAAGTCGGTTCGGACCGCCTCGGTCACGACGTTCCCCAATGACGAATCGGCCGCGGGCGCACGAAAATCGGTGACCAGCAGCCGTTCCTTATTCGTCATGCGGCCGGAGGCGAGCAGCGAGCCAGCCGGTCCAATCCCCATGGCGCGAAGGCTCATGAATCCGAGGACGAGCAGCACGAAGGCTCCCACGGCCGCAATGCCGCCGATCGTGGTGCGGCGCCAACTCACCCACGGACTGGCCTTGACCGCGAGCTGCGTCATTGTCGATCGCGCGGCCGGCGTGCCGCCGGGCGTCATGGCCGACATCGTCAGTGCCTGTCGCGTGCCATGCTGCACGAACGCCGTGAAGAGAATCATTGGCAGCCCGAGTGCCATGACGCCCAGCGCGCCAGGGAACACCCAGTCGGGCAGGCCGATCACGATCGTTGCCGCGCGGGCCACGAGCGCGATGCCGGCGAACGCAACCGCGTAGAGAGCAAGGGCCCGGCCGAATTTCCGCCGGCCGCCCAACAGGATCGCCGGCATTGCGGGATGACCGCCGCCGCTCGTCACGGTCTCCAGCACGCGGACGATGTCGGACGCCGACTGCGGGCGATCGTCGGGGTCCTTTTCCAGACACCGCATCACCAGGTCCGCGAGCAGCGGCGGCGTGTCGGCGCGGATGTCGATGATCGGCTCCGGCCGCTCGCCCATCTGTGCGGCGAGGAGCTTCTGCGGGGTGCGGCCGTGGAATGGCGGCTGGCCCGCAAGCATCTCGTAGGCCATGATCCCGAACGCGTAGATATCCGCGCGCTGGTCAGTGCCGGGGTCCGCGGCGGCCTGCTCGGGTGCCATGTACGCGGGTGTGCCGAGCGAGCTGCCGACCTGCGTGAGTGTGCCGCCGGGTGCGAGCGTCTTCGATGCGGACAGCGCCTTGGCGACCCCGAAATCGGTGACCACAGCGGAGCCGCCGCAGAGCAGCACGTTGTCGGGCTTGATGTCCCGGTGGACGACGCCGCGCTCGTGCGCGTAGGCGAGCGCTTTGGCGACGTCCCGCATGATGCCGATCACTTCGGTGATCGGCAGTGGACCGCCCTTGGCGAGCCGGCTGCGGAGGGACTGGCCCTCCACCATCGGCATCGTGTAGTACGGCAGCCCGGCGATCTCGCCGGCGGCGAGCACGGGGACGATATGCGGGTGCTGCAACTGCGCGGCGAGCGTGATCTCGCGCCGGAAGCGGTCGACGCTCACGCCCTCGCCCATCTCCTGGGGGAGGATCTTCACGACCACGCGGCGGCCGAGTGACGCTTCGGTGGCGACGAAGACGCGCGACATCCCGCCGCCGCCCAGTTCGCGCTCGAGGGTGTAGCTCGCGCCAAGTGCCGACTGTATCTGGGCTTGCAGTCCCCCCGCTTCCGTCAGACTCCCTCCGGATAAGGCTGCCGGGAAGCTAGAGCCCGAGACCGGCGATGTCACGCCGCCGGGGACTGCGGGGAGGACTTTGGCAGAACGGCGAAAGGGGAGAAAGACCCCTCATGCCGGCGTCCGGGACGGCATCGGGATATAAAACACGTTGGTGTTGCCGTCGTCCCAGGTCTCGATGCGCTTCAGGTCCTCCTGGTACGGTATCGCACCCGTCGTTACCGCTTCTTGGCGCGAAAAAGCGGCACTCCAGTTGGCGAGTCGAGGCGCTGCCCGCTGATCCGGCGGCGGCCAGATCGTGCCGGGGGCTCGCCAGCCGACACCGTCGGCTTCTTGCGGGTGATCACCGAGTAGCGCCAGATGACGAGGAAGACGCCGACGCTGAGGAACAGGTGTACCCAGCCGGGTCCGTTGAAACCAAACGTCGCGATAGCCCAGCCGACGAGCATTACGACTCCGGCAATCAGTCCAAGATCCATGTCGAGTGTGGTGACCCCGTCGCGTGTGCGATCGTCGTGATGGCGTTGCAGCGCTGTTGCTGGCGCGGCCGAAATGTGATTGACCTTGCTGGAAGCCGGACCTACATTGCGAAGACCGGCGTCGCCGGCAGTATTGAAAGCAGTATTGGACGTTCTGGATAGCACTGCGTGCGTGTAAGGGATGATAGCGATTCGTTCGCGTACGCGTGATGGTTCGGGGCGGAGAGGCTTAATTTTTGAGCCGATAAGTCCACCGGGTGGGTTCGATATCTGTGCTGACGTCATGCCCCAGTGCGGGGAAGGCGGGAGGCACGGTGAGGGCCTCATACATTCGACTGGGCTTCAAAAAACCCTCTTCGCACCCCAATTTGGAAAGCCCCGCTCACGGCGGGGCTTTCTCTTTGGAGGCTGGTGATGCCGAACAAGACCGGGCGCAACGGGGCGACACGGACGGAGCGAGCGGGCCGGGCTGACGAACGCCTGGCGGGCCGCGGTGAAGTCCGCACCCGCGACGACACGACGCTTGCCGACGGTGATGACCGGCGCGGTGCCGAGCTCGCGGCGACGGTGCGCCGCCAACTCGAGCTTCTGGGAGAAGACCCCGATCGTGCGGGGCTGGCCAAGACGCCGGAGCGTGTGGCGAAGTCGCTGTCCTGGCTCACCCGCGGGTACGGGCTCGACGCGAAGCAGGTGATCGGCGATGCGCTGTTCGACGAGACGCACGAGAACATGGTCATGGTGCGCGACATTGAGCTGTACTCGCTGTGCGAGCACCATCTGCTGCCGTTCTTCGGGCGGGCGCACATCGCGTACATCCCGCGCGGGCGCATCGTGGGTCTTTCCAAGCTGCCACGGGTCGTCGAGGTGTTCGCGCGCCGGCTGCAGGTGCAGGAGCGGCTGACGGAGCAGATCGCGACGGCCGTGGAGGACGTGCTGGAGCCCTACGGCGTCGGCGTCGTGATCGAAGCCCAGCATTTGTGCATGATGATGCGGGGAGTCGAGAAGCAGAACTCGAAGACGATCACCAGCGCGCTCCGGGGCACGTTCCGCGGCGACGGCAAGACGCGCGATGAGTTCTTCCGGCTGGCCTTCGGGCCGTGGCCGGGCGGCCGGTGACGAGCGGCCAGCCGCTCGCCGGACGTACGGCCGTCGTCACCGGCTCGTCGCGGGGAATTGGCGCGGCGACGGTTCGGGCGCTGGCGGTTGCGGGCGCTCGCGTCGCCGGTATTTCACGCACTGCTGGCGCCACGGTTCCGAACGCTCTGGCCATCCAGTGCGATCTACTCGACCCCGCCGCGGTGACGAAGGCCGTCGTCGCGGTGCAGCGGGAGTTGGGCGGCGCACCCGACATTCTCGTCAACAACGCCGGCGTGTTCGCAGCCAGACCTGTGAATGAGACCACCTCCGCAGAGTTTTCGGAGATGCTGGCGCTCAATCTGTCGGTTCCGTTCGAGCTGGTGCGCGCGTTTCTGCCGGCGATGCGCGCGCGGGGGCATGGCCACATCGTGACCGTGGGATCCATTGCCGACCACCAGGCGCTTCCGGGCAACGCCGCCTACGCGGCGTCCAAGTTCGGGGCGCGCGGGTTGCACGAGGTGCTGGCGATGGAGCTGACAGGGACCGGCGTGCGCGCAACGCTCGTGTCTCCGGGGGCCGTCGACACGTCGCTCTGGGATGCGATCGATCCGGCGGCCAGGAGTGAGTTTCCCGCGCGGGAGGCGATGCTTCGGGCAGAAGACGTCGCGGACTCGATCCTGTATGCCGTGACACGGCCCGAGCGGGTCGCGGTCGGTGAGATCCGCCTCTCGAAGAGTTGACGCTCCTGGAGCAGCGCACGTGATCGTCGATCTGGCCGATGTGTTGCGGTGCATCAGGCCCCATGAGCCAGCCGCGCTCATCACCTCCGTGGACCGGCTGTCGGGGCGCCAGATCATTACCGGCTCACTTGGGTGTCCGGTGTGCGACGCGCGGTATCCGGTCATCGACGGGGCGGCGGTCTTCGAGGGCGCTGCGCTCGAGCAGTGCCGGTCGGCGCCGGCGGTGCCGCCCGCCGATGAGGCGGGTGTGATTCGCGTCGGCGCGCTTCTCGATCTCACCGATCCGTCGGGGTGGGTGTTGCTGGAGGGCGAACGTGTCGGCCGCCGGCGCAGCGCTCCACGCATTGCTGGATACGGCCGTGGTACTGCTCAACCCGCCCGGGCCGGTGCCCTCGGGCGCCGAGCTGTCGGTGATCTACGCGCCGGTCGTTCCGTTTTCGCCCGGAGCACTTCGGGGCGCGGCGGTCAGCGCGCACGTGGACCAGACGCTCACCCGATCACTGGTGAGGGCGGTGCGTCCGGGCGGCCGGATCATGGGTCCGGGGTCAGTCGCGGTCCCGGCGGGTGTGGACGAGCTGGCACGCGATGCGCACGGATGGGTTGGAGCGCGGCGCCCTGACGCTGAAAGTGCTCTGGTCTCGCTGTCGCGGCGCGGACGGTGAGCGGCCGCTACTCCGTGTAGAGGGCGTCGATGACCGGCTTGTAGAGGCGGTCGATGACGCGTCGTTTGACATTCATTTCTTGGGCGTGAGCTCGCCGCGGTCGATCGAGAACTCCTGTGGAAGGAGCGCGATCTTCTTCGGCTGCTCGAAGTGCGCCAGGTCCGCCAGGGGGCCGAGCACCTCCTGGTCCATCTTCGCCCGCACGGCCGCGTTCGCAATCAGCGCGGCGCGATCGGTGGTGGGGATCGACTGGGTGGCGGCCCATCGCTCGAGCCGCGCGAAGTTGGGGACGATCAGCAGTGACGGGAACTTCCGCCGGTCGCCGATCATGACGACCTCGCTGACGAACGGATTGGTCCGGACGCGGTTCTCGATCACGGCCGGGGCGATGTTCTTGCCGCCCGCGGTCACGATCAGGTCCTTCTTCCGGTCGGTGATGGTCAGGAACCCGTCGCGCAACTCGCCGATGTCGCCGGTGTGGAACCAGCCATCGGAGTCGATCGCTTCGGCCGTTTCGGCGGGCTTGTTGAAATACCCGCGCATGACGTGTGGTCCGCGCGTGAGGATCTCGCCGTCGCTCGGCGATGCGGACCTCGACGCCCGCGAGCGGCGGCCCGACGGTGCCCATGCGCGATTTGGCGGGCGTGTTGACGCAGATCACCGGGCTCGTTTCGGTGAGACCGTAGCCCTCGAGGATCGTGAGACCGGCGGCGTGGAAGAAGCGGTGCACCTCGCGCGCGAGCGGCGCGCCGCCGGAGACGAAAAACCGGATGCGGCCGCCCATCCGCGAAGACAGGCGCGAGAAGACGAGGGCGCGCGCGATCGCGTAGCGCATCGCCAGTCCGCCCCGTGGCTCGCGTCCCGCGATGCGTTCGTCCACGCATTGCTCGCCGATGGCGCGGGCCCAGAGAAAGATCCGGCGCGTGAGCGTGCCGCCGTGCATCGCCTTGTCGACGGCGGCGTCGTAGACCTTTTCATAGACCCGGGGCACACCCAGCACGAACGTCGGGCGCACTTCGCGGAAGTTCGTGGCGAGTGTGTCGAACGATTCCGCGTACGCGATGGACGCACCGGCCGCAAACATCAGGTAGTGATCCGCCATGCGGCCGAAGATGTGCGACAACGGCAGGAAACTCAGCGTGACGTCCTGGTTGATCGCGGGGAGGGCGTCGGCCGCGGCCATCACGTTCGAGTAGATGTTGTCGTGCGTGAGCATCACGCCTTTGGGCTCGCCGGTCGTGCCTGACGTGTAGATGATCGTGGCGAGGTCCTCGGGGCGGACCGCGAGCGCGCGCTCGCGGTAGACGCGTGCGGCCGCCGCGGTGTCGGCCGCGGCACCCCATGCCTCGAGCTCGACCGAGCGAGAGGTCGACGCCTGGCGCGGCCTCCTCGTTGAAACTGATGACGAGGCGGATCGCGGGAATCTGCGCGCGGATCGTCGCGATCTTGGCCGCCTGGGCAGCGGTCGACACGAACACCGCGGTGGCGCCGGAGTCGGCGAGCATGGGGACGAGCTGCGCGGCGGGGAGGCTCGGGTAGAGCGGCACGTCCGTCAACCCGGCGGTCAGGCACGCGTAGTCGGCGATGGCCCACTCCGGGCGGTTCTCGGACAGGATCGCGACCCGTTCACCGGGGTGGAGTCCCTGCTCGAGCAGGCCCATGGCGGTGCGCCGCACGCGGACGGCGAGGTCGCGGTGCGAGATCGGCTGATAGCGGCCGTTGCGCTTGAACTGGAGCGCGTCGGGCTTGTCGAACTTCGTGACACACTCGAAGAACAACTGATTGAGCGTACCGGGCGCCGGGCGCGGGTCGGGACTGGCGACGATCGTCTCCGGTCCGGCCGCGAGCGAGGCACTCGGCGATGCGCTCGTCCGTCATGGCGCCGTGTAGTGGATGACGAATCGCCGCGGGCTGCCGGCGATCACCGAGTCGCGATACAACGCTGTCGTCATCACCACGATCGAGTCCTTCGACTTGGGTTGGAACTGTGCGACCGAGAACTGGACCGTGCGGGTGCCCATGCCATTGCCATCCGTGGTGTCCGTGCGCGATGGCTGGCCATCGGCCTCGACCAGGTACGCCGGAAGCGTGGTGTCGCTGGGCAACCCCTGGCCTGTCGCCGCGCTCGCGGGATAGGTGATCTGGTAGTGGACGATGTAGCTCCGCGTGACCGAGTCCGCGCCGAGGGTATCCGGCTGATGGATGAGCAGCACGTTGAGCGGGACGGAGACATCCGAGTCCGGGTTGGTGAGCGAGAGCGCCTGCGTGCTGATCGAGTCGCTGTCGGCGAATATCAAGTTTTGCGGCTTGAGCACGACCGGGACGTTGAACGGGAGGGACTGCAGCCCGTTGGCGTCGGCGATGACGCGGACGATGCTGTCGCCGGAGGCGGTGCCGATCGCGAAGTTCTGGGCGCTGACCGTCAGCTGGTCCGGACTCAGCGACAGGAATTGCACGTGGACGTTGGTGAGGACCTGGTTCTGGATATTGTAGGCGCGGCCGGTGAGCGGCGCGGCGACGCCGTTGGTATCGCGCAGCGTGTCGCCGGCGACGACCGATGGGCTGGGCAGTGAATCAACGGCCAAGGAGAAGACGAGCTTCGGATCGGTCGGGATTCTGGTGCAGGTGACGGATATCGCGACCGCGAGCGCCAGGAAACCGACGATGCCGGCTGCCTGGTGTGGCCGGCCCTCGGGGCCGGCGGGGTCACTGAAATCGCTCCGCCAGCAGGGTGGCGAGGTTGACGTAGGCCTGGGCAGGCCGGGTCGGCGGGATTGCGCAGCACGACGGGCTGCCCGGCGGCGAAGGCATCGGCGGCGGCGGCGCTGCGGGGCACGACGATATCGAGGACCATATCGGCCGGCAGATGCGTGCGCACGTATTCCGCGACGCGCACGCAGGCGGGGTTCGACTCCTCGTACATCGTGAGCAGGATGCCGTCGAGCGTCAGGTCGCTGTTGATCGCGGCGATTTCCTGAATCGCGCGCAGGATCTGCGGCGTGGTCTGCAGCGCGAGGGGCTCGCACTGCAGCGTGACGAGCGCGTGCTGGCTCGCCTCGAGCGCGCGGTGGACGACGGCGCCCAGTCCGGGCGGCGTGTCGACGACGACGACATTGCACCGGGCGCGGGCTTCGGTGAGCACGTCACGCAGCATGTCGGTGTCGGCGACGAGCCCATGGTACCCCGCGTGATTCGCGGCTTCGGTGACGGTGCCGACGAGGAGCACGCGGAGCCAGGGGAGCTGTGTGGGCAGGATGATCTCGCGCAGCCCGCTCTGTCCCGTGATGTAGTCGAAGAATCCGCGCGTCGCGTGGCCGCGGCGCAGCCCGGCGCCGTAGCGGACGGCGCCCTGGGGATCGACATCGACGAGGAGCGTGCGCAGTCCGCGGCGCGCGAACGCGGCCGCGAGGTTGACCGCCGTCGTCGTCTTGCCGACGCCGCCCTTCTGGCTGACGACCGACAGGATCTGGCCCACGCGCCGGGACGACGCGGGACTAGAGGCGCGGCTCGACGGAGGCGTCGCCGTCGCTGAGGTCGCGGTCATCGAGAGGTGTCCGTAGGCCGTCCGCGGCCGCGGCGCTCCATCGCCCCCGTCGCGGATCTGGTCGAGCGCCAATTGCGCGTGCCGGACCCAGCGGTCGGCGGTCGCGCTTTTCGGGGGCGTGGTGAGGAACTGTTCCAGATGCACGCGAGCGGCTGGGGTATCGCCGCGCTTCAGCAACAGAAATGCGAGGCCGTAGTGCGCGCCCGCGAGTTGTGGCTGGATATCCAGCGCGCGCCGATAGCATCGCACCGCTTCCTCGAGGCGTCCGATCTTCGAGTACGCGATCGCCATGTTCTGCAGCACGCGATGATCGTTGGGCTGGTCCCGTAGCGCGAGTTGGTATGATGTGAGCGCCGCCGCGTAGTCGCCCTGGCGCTCAAGCGTCAGCGCCTCATTCAAGTAGTCGAGGCGTTGCGGTTTGACTTCTCGGTCGCCCGAGACGCCGAGGATGCGTCGCAACCAGGACATACGGCGAAAAGCTAGGCGTCCGCCCACTCCCGAGCAACCGACGCGAGGCGTAGCTTTGGCGCATGTCACCCCGGCGCTACATTGTTGACCGCACCAAGGGCGTCATGCACATCGAGTGGCCGCTCTTTGGCGAGATGTCGCGTGCCCTTGCGCTCAAGGTCGCCCGTGCCTACGACCCTGAGATAGTGGTTGGAATCGCGACAGCGGGCGTCGTCCCGGCGGCCGTGGTCTCGGCGATCCTCGACCGGGAGTTCCAGTCGATCATGGTGAGCCGGCGCTACCGGGCCGAGACGGTCCGGGAGACCCCGGCGGTGCTGGGGTCGGCCCCGTCAGAGGTGCGCGGTCAACGTGTCCTGATCGTCGATGAGACGTGCGATTCAGGCGCCACGATGCGGCTGGCGGTGGCGGCGATCATCAACGCGGGCGCAAAACAGGTGCGGACGGCGGTCTGCTTCAAGACCGGGTCGTTCGAGCCCGATTTCCACGCCCTGGCGACCCAGAGCACGATCGTGCTGCCGTGGGACCGTGAGGTCCTTGTGGACGGCGAGCTGGTCCCCAACCCGATGTACGAAGGGGCTTAGCCAGGCAATCGCGCGGTCCGCGGGTCTTACCAGCGGTCGACCGGCCCACGCGGGCTAACGGCACCAATCGTCAGCCGCGAGCCCGACGAATGTCAGCCGCCGACCTCCGCCACCGCGGCGGGATACGCAGTGCCGCGCCCCATCTCGTCGTAGACCTGGCCCATGACATCCGCGCTGCCGATCAGAAACCGGCACCGTGCATCGCCAGCGGACCGGCACTCCACCTCCAGCACGGCGACGGGGTGATCGGCGATCCGGCCGAAGAAATCGGCGAACATGCCGGTGGTCAGGTGGCAGGCGGGGTGATCGAGCGTGCTGCCCGGATCGGCCTCGCCCCAATCGGCCGAGTCGAGCGTCGCCGACGGCTTCGCGGAGCGTCCCGATCGTGAGGGTGCCCCACCCGGCGTCGCGGAAGTATTCCGATGCATGGCGCTCGAAAGTGGGGACATCGAGGTCTTCGGGCGCGCCTTCGCCCTGGTCACGCAGCCAGGCAGAGAACGACGCGAAGAGCGCTTCGCCGCCGGCGTATCCCGCTTCCTGGAGATACGTCGCGGCGGCGGGCCCCGCGTCGCGTACGAGGGCGGCGCGCAGGGCGGCCAGCGACGCGCGCGTGAGGGCCACCATCTGGTGATTCGCGAGGTCGATTGTCTGCGCCATGTGGGTCTCTCGGTGTCCGTCGGGTCGTGATCAACGGTTCGTGATCAACGGGTCGTGATCAATCGGATTGGCGCGATCGCCGATGCGCCGGAGCAGCTCCGCCTCATCGATGATGTCCGTCCCCAAACTTCGGGCCTTTTCCAGCTTCGAGCCAGCCTCGGCGCCGGCGACGAGGAGATTGGTGGCTTTGGAGACCGAGCTCGTCACGCGTCCGCCGGCCTGTTCGATCAACTCCGTCGCGCGGTCGCGGGAGAGCGACGGCAGCGTCCCTGTGATGACGACGGTCAAACCTTTGAGGGCACCGCTGGCGCTGACCGATCGGGGCTCGGAGAAGTTCACCTTGGCGCGGCGCAGCTTCTCGATCAGCTTGCGCGCGGACTTGTCGGCGAAGAACGCGACGACGGCGCGGGCGATGATCGCCCCGATGCCGCGGACGGCGACGATTTCCTCCTCGGGGGCATCGGCGAGCGCGTCGAGCGTCCCGAAATGTCTCGCCAGGAGCTGCGCGGCGGTCGATCCGACGTGCCGGATCCCTAACCCGAACAGAAGACGCGAGAGGGGCCGCCCGCGCGATTCGGCGATGGCGGCGACGAGATTGGCGGCGCTCTTCTCGGCGAAGCGGTCCAGTGCCTCGAGCTGCTCGGCGGTGAGGACGAAGATGTCCGCGACATCATCGATCAGGTCCCCGGCGACCATCTGCTCGATGCGGGCGTAGGAGAGGCCGCGGATGTCCATGGCGCCGCGGGAGACGAAGTGCACCATGGCCTCGAGGCGGCGACCGGGGCACGCGACATTGGGGCAGTAGATCGCGACCTCTTCCTCGTCGCGCTCGACCGGCGTGTTGCAGACCGGGCACCGCTTGGGCGCGACCGTCGACCGGGGGCTCGTGCCCCTTCTCGCGACGATCGGGGAGCGGCGCGATGATCTGGGGGATCACCTCTCCGGCGCGTTTGACCTGCACCATGTCGCCGACGCGAAGGTCCTTCTCGGCCACGAGATCGAAATTGTGCAGCGTGGCGAGCTTGACCGTGGTCCCACCGATCTCGACCGGGTCGAGGATCGCGTACGGGTTGAGTGCGCCGGTGCGGCCGACATTGACGCCGATCCCTAAGAGGCGGGTGACGGCGATGTCGGGGGCGAACTTTCGGGCGATCGCCCAGCGCGGGTCGCGTCCCGCCCACCACGCCCAGGTCTTCCTGGAGGGCCAGCGAGTCGACTTTGATCACACCGCCGTCGATCGCGAAGTTCAGCGTCGGGCGGATCTTGTGCTCGACCTCGTGGGCCCAGGCGGCGACCTCGGCGAGCGTGCGGCAGCGGGCGCGGTGTGGCGCGACCGGGATCCCCCAGCCGGCCAGCGTCTCCAGGAGATCCCACTGGGTGTCGAACGGCAGCCGCGTCCGCGCGGCGGGCGCTCGTTTGCGCGCGGTGGCTTCATCGGCGGGCGCATCCCCGATCGCGACCGCGTAGCCGAAGAAGCGCAGGGGGCGATTCGCGGTGACGGCCGGATCGAGCTGCCGGAGCGCGCCGGCCGCGGCGTTGCGCGGATTGGCGAAGACCGGATCGCCGTCCGCGGCGCGCGCCTGGTTCATTTGCTCGAAGCGGTCGAACGGCATGTAGACCTCGCCTCGCACCTCGATGAGATGCGGGGGCGGCGGTCCACCGCCGCGAAGGCGGAGCGGGATGTCGCGGATCGTGCGGAGGTTGGGCGTGACATCCTCGCCGATGCTGCCATTGCCGCGGGTCGCGCCGGTGACGAAGACGCCATCCCGGTACGTCAGGCTGACGGCCGCGCCGTCGATCTTGAGCTCGGTGGTGAACCCGGAGCGATGGACGGCATCGCCCGCCAGGCGTTCGATGCGCTCATCCCAGGCGGCGACTTCGTCGTCGGTGAAGGCGTTGCCGAGCGACAGCATCGGCACGAGGTGGGTGTGCTTCGGCAGCTGGCTCTGGGGCGCCGCGCCGACGCGCTGCGTCGGCGAGTCGGGCGTGCGGAGCGCCGGGTACTCGGCCTCGAGCGCCTGTAGCTCCCGGAAGAGGGCGTCGTACGCGTTATCCGCGAGGGACGGCCGGTCGAGCACGTAGTACTCGTACGAGGCCTGATCCAACTGGCGGCGCAACTCGGCGGCGCGGGCATCCCGGGCCGCGGCGGAGTCCGGCGAACGATGTGACGATGCCACGGGGACGACTCCGGCGGCTCTCTAGGCGGCCGGTGAACTATCCCTTGGCTTCTTCCGCCATGACCTGCATGGCGACGGCCACGAGCCGGTCGAGCTCCTCGTCCGAATCCTTGGGGAGCAGCGTCTCGGCCCAGAGGTGCTCCTCGGTTTTCGCGTACCGGTCAAGCAGACGGCGGACGAACGAGATCAGCGCGATGCGCTGCAGCTCGGTGCGGCGCTGGGCCTGCGACGAATCCTGTGTCGCTCGCACCATCGCGTCGAACCGGTGCGCGTTGCGGAGGGCCTTGGCGGTGAGTGACGCGACGACCTGGCAGAACCGGACATCGCTGTCCGAGAAGGGCAGGGCATCGCGCTCCGTGCGCAGGAAGATCGCGCCGATGACCGCGCCCCTCCACCGGATGGGCGCGACGACGATCGACCGGACGTTGCGCATGTCGAGGAGCGCCCGGATGTCGCGGAGCATCGGTTCGGCCATGGCGTCGGGGATGAACACCGTCTCGCCGGAATCGAACGCGCGCTGCAACTCGGGATAGCGCGAGAGATCCACCACCAGGTTGCGGATGGTGGGATCCTCGTAACTGGCGACCAGGCGGACGTCGGCCGGGTCGGCGGTCAGGAAGATCGAACTGCGATCGAGTCCAAAGGTCTCGCCGAGCTTGCGGGCGATCGTCTGCAGGATCTCGCTGAAGTGCAGGGACCCGGAGATCTCCTGCAGGATATCAACGAGGGTGACGAGGTGGTCACGCTCGCGGCGGAGCTCCTCGATCTTGGCCCGCAGGCTGGCGATGTCCGCCGAGTGCTGATCGGGGGACGCCGTCGGTGCCGTGGTGGCCGCTGGTGCTGATGTTGGCTCGCTGGTCTCCATCATCCGCCCGAAGATCGTGAGTGTGCTCCGCCGGTCCATTCCACGGGATGACCCGGTTGCGCCCGCCGGCCTTGGCGACATACAGCGCATGGTCCGCCGCGCGCACCAGCGCTTCGGCGTCCCGGATTCCCGGATGTGGCCATCCCGCGACTCCACAACTCACCGTACGGCGAATGGCCGTTCCGGCGAACGCAAATGTACGTCCTTCGACCGCTTTGCGCATCCTCTCGGAGAAGGCGACCGCCGCGTCCAGCGTCGCGCCGGGCAGGATCAGCATGAACTCTTCACCACCGTACCGCCCGACCCAGTCGATCTCCCGCGCGTGGTCGCGCAGGATCTGCGCGAACTGCCGCAGCACCTCATCGCCGGCCTGATGGCCATGCGTGTCGTTGACGCTCTTGAACATGTCGAGATCGCACATCACGCACGCGAATGGCTCGTTGAGGCGGAGCGAGTGCTCGAACGTCTCGTCCAGCCGTTCCTCGAGGCACCGGCGGTTGTCGATGCCGGTGAGCGCGTCGGTGCGCGCGATGCGCACGAGCTGATCGTTGATCGCCGACAACTCGGCCCGCTGGCGCTCGACCTGCTCCTGCAGCGACTTGATGCGGAGGAGCGAGCGGATCCGGGCTTCGAGCTCGGCGAGGTCGATCGGCTTGGTGATGTAGTCGTCCGCACCCGAGTCGAGACCGATGACCTTGTCGGCCGTGGTGTCGAGGGCGGTCTGCATGATGATCGGAATGAACGGCAGGGACTGATCGGACTTGATGCGCCGCGCGACCTCGAACCCGTGGACCTTGGGGAGCATGACATCGAGCAGGATCAGGTCGGGGAGCGGCTCGGCGCCGTCGGTCCCGGGCCGCAGCGCCAGGATCATGGCGAGCGCCTGTTCGCCATCGTGCGCGACGGTCGTCGCGTACCCGCGGGCCTGGAGCCGGTCCCGCAGGATCGTCACATTGTCCGGATTGTCGTCGACGATCAGGATGCGCGTCGGGGTCATCGCGCCACGCCGCCGGCCACGACATCGGTCGTTGCCGGGGCGGGTGGATTCGCATCTGGGCCCGACCCGTTCGTGCGTCCGAGAAAGCGCTGGACCTCGGCCACGACGGCGCGCGGCTCGCAGGGCTTGGCCAGATAGCCATCGCATCCCACTTCCATGGCGCGCTCGCGATCCGACGCGAGCGCGTGGGCGGTGAGGGCGATGATGGGGATCGAGCGCGTGACGGGGTCGTGCTTGAGGACCTGCGTGGCTTCCCATCCATCGATGATGGGGATCGAGATATCCATCAGAATGAGGTCCGGCTTCTCCGCGCGCGCTTTGGCGATGCCTTCCTCGCCGTTGAGCGCCTCCATGACCCGGTAGCCGAAGTGCCCCAGGATCGTGGAGTACACGATCCGGTTGTCCTCATTGTCTTCGACCAAGAGCACGGTCTGTGGCGACGGCATGACAGCAGGGGTCAGAGTTCGAGCGGCGATCGGTGGACGAAACGCCTCCGATAGCCGCCCGCCGTTCGGGGCCGGTGCATTAGCCACCCTTAACCGGGAGCAAGATTCTTACCATTCTCGGCAGCGGTAGGGAAATCGCGGTCCGGGGACACCTGCGACGGGTCCGGCCATCGGTCGGCCGGGCGTGCGGGGCAGGCGTGCAGGCCCTCTAGAGGCGGGCAAGGCGGTCGCGGGCGTCCTTCTGGTAGTGCGGGTCGTTGTAATCGGTGGGGGGCAGGGAGAGCACGAGCCCGAACTGTTCGCGGGCCTTTGCGGTCTTCCCGATGTCGGCGTAGATCTTTGCCAGGTCCAGGTGGTGAACGATCCGCTGTGGCTCCGCGGCGACAGACCGTTCCATGTAGCGCACCGCTTCCGGCCAGCTCGCCGCTCCCAGAATCCCACCCCCGAGCAGATTGCGCGCGATGAAGCGTTCGAATCCACTGAGGCGCATGATCTCGGCGTTCCAGACGCCCATGACGTGGAGCGCGCCGGCGTGCAGGGAATCGATGGCGAGCGCCTTGAGCGCTTCGGCCCGCACGGCCTTGGCGTACTGGATTCGGGCCTTGGTGCCAACCGAGAGCGCTTGCCTGCCGAGGGCGCGGGCGACGTGAAAGTGCCCGTCGGCCCCGTTGGAGTCGGCGGCGACCGCGCGGCGGGCGTAGGCGAGTCCCTTCGCGTAGCTGGCGCTTCGCGCGGCGGCGTCAGGATTGAACTCGCCCAGGTCGACCGCCTCGCGCGCCGCCTTGTAGAGGGCTTCGTAGCTGGTGGAGTCGACGGCGATGGCCTGCTCGTACTCCGCGAGCGCGGAGTCGGCGTGCATCGCCGTGTGTTGGCGGTCCCCGGCGGCGATATGGGCAGTGACCAGCGTGTCAGCGGGCGGGGTGGTGGATGGCGGCAGCGAGGATTGCGCCGCCGCGTCACTGGTGGCGAGTCCGCCGGCGAGGATCGCACATCCGATCCATCGGGTGAGGGTGCGCTGAGTCGCGCAGAGCCGAGTGCCGCGCATGGTTCCTCCGGGTCTCGAACCGCGATGGGGCCGAGGCGGCTCATCGATCAGCGCGCCGGTCAATGCTCGCGCAGCGGCTAATCGAGCGCAAGCGCGACGGCGGCGGTGGCGTTCGGGGCAGCGGCGCGCAAATTCAGAGACTGACGGGAGTAGAAAGTAGAAAAGCAGAACACGGGACACACATCTAGGAGGCCGGGATGGAGCTGGATGCGCGGATGGTGAAGCGGCTCAGGCATGGGGCCGCCTTGGGGGCGTATGGGATGACGGCGGGGCTCGTGCTGGTTTTTGTCGCGCTGATTCTGCTGACGCGGCCGGTGCTGACCGGCGGGATGAACCCCACCATGGCATGGATCACGTGGATCTCGTGCTTCGTGCCCGTGCTAGCGCTCGCGGTGGTCCACATTGTCTTTGCCCGCCAGCTGACGGCGGAGCCGGACGGGTCCCGGTGAGCGGCCGTCCGTTAGGTTTTTCGCTGTGACATACCAGAATCTGACTGTCGACGTCGCGGAGCGCATCGCGACGCTCACGGTGAACCGTCCGGACAAGCTGAATGCGCTCAATAGCGCGACGATCGCGGAGTTGGGCACGGCGATCGACGAGTTGCGGGCGCGCTCCGATGTCGCGGGTGTGATCCTCACCGGGGCGGGGCGGGCGTTCGTGGCGGGGGCGGACATCGGCGAGCTGGCGGCGCAGACGCCGGAGGCGGCGCGCGCGAGATCGTTGCGCGGCCAGGGAATCTTTCGCCGCTACGAGACGTGTCCAAAGCCAGTGATCGCCGCGGTCAACGGGTTCGCGCTGGGCGGAGGGTGCGAGTTGGCGCTCGCGTGCCATGTCCGGATCGCGAGCGACGTCGCGAAGTTCGGGCAGCCGGAGGTCAAGCTCGGACTCATTCCGGGCTACGGCGGCACGCAGCGGCTGCCGCGATTGGTCGGACGCGGGCGCGCGCTGCAACTCCTGCTGACGGGCGAGATCATTGATGCCGCCGAGGCGTTCCGGATTGGATTGGTGAACCGAGTCGTGGCGGCGGCGGAGCTCATGAGTGCCACGCGCGCCATGATGCTGCAGATGCTGGCGAACGGTCCGCTCGCGCTGGCGGGGTGTATCAGCGCGGCCGACCGTGGCCTCGACGTGACGCTCGAGGAGGGATTGGCGCTGGAGGCCGAGCACTTTGGCCTCCTGGCCGGGAGCACCGACATGCGTGAAGGCACCCGCGCTTTCCTGGAGAAACGTCCACCTCAATTCACTGGCGCATGACCATACCTTGTCGAACGAGCAGTTCCTCCTCGCGGCGACTGGCCGTCGTGCTGGCCGCACTGGTGAGCGCGTCTCTGCCCGCGTGCGTGCATTCGACGTCGCCGCTGGAGGCCAATCCCGTGATCACGTTCACGCTGGATCCGACGGTCGTCACGGGCGACACGATCCATGGCGAAGTGGTGGCGACCGACAGCCACCAACTGACGTCGCTCGAAGTGACGGTGTACGACACCGCTGGGCGCCGATTCGGCCGGGCAACTCGTCGGGGGCGGATCCGTCAGCAGCGCCAGCAAGCTGGACGACAAATTCGCGTACAAAGTCGTTCGCACGGCGCCGGGCGGATACGTGTATTTCAGCGCGATCGCGTTCAACCTGTTCGGCGATTCGACCATCGTGCGCGATTCGACCCTCGTCACGCCCTGAGGATCGGGACACGCACCACTGGCTTCGCCGTCTCGAGGCGCGTGATTTTCGAAATCTCGCTCACACCGATCTCGCGATCCCGGTAGACGGGATCGCGCTGGTCGGGGACAACGGACAAGGGAAGACGAACTTTCTCGAAGCCGTCGCGTACCTGCACCTCCTCCGCTCGGTACGTGGCGCGCGCGACACGGAAGTCGTCCGGTTCGGCCAGGGCGGGTTTCATGTCCGTGGCGAGGCGAGCGTCGGGGGCGCCGCCTTCGCGGATGTCCGGGTGGTGGCACTGGGATTTGAGCGGGAGAGCCGGAAGAAGCGCGTCACGGCGGACGGCAGTCATCCCGCGCCGGCTGAGTGATGCACTGGGCGCGATCCCGTCGGTGACATTCGCGCCCGTGGATGCCGAGCTGGTACGCGGCGGTCCGGTGGCGCGCCGCCGGTATCTCGACGTCACGCTGGCGACGACATCGCGCCGGTACCTCGGCGCGCTGCAGACCTATCGTGGCGGATTGGTCCAGCGCAACAGCGCATTGCGGGCGCTGGCGCGAAGCGGGCGGTCGCGCGATGGCGGGGAGGCCGACGCGGCGGCCGCGGCGTGGGAACCATTGCTGGCCGAATCGGGCGCGGTATTATGGGCGGAGCGGGCGGCGTGGGCGGCGCGGTGGGGGCCGGAGCTGGCGCGCATCAGCGCGGCGATCGGCGAGCGGGGGGCGGTGGAGATGCGGCACGCGATGCGGCTACCTGGGGCATCGGATTCCGTGCACGAGGCGGATCCCGGTGTACTGGCCGGGATGCTCGCGGCCGCGTTGGCGGCGGGGCGGGCGGGTGACGTGCGCCATGGCGCGACGCGGGTGGGGCCGCACCGGGACGATCTGGTCCTGACGCTGGGCGGACGGGAGATGCGCACCTATGGTTCAGCGGGGCAGCAGCGCACGGCGGCGATCGCGCTCCGGATCCTGGAGGCCAGTACGTTGCGGGTGGGGACGGGCGCGGCGCCGGTGCTGCTGTTCGACGATCCGTTCGCGGAGCTGGATGAAGGGCGCGCGCGCGCGATTCTGGATGTGCTGGGGGGCGACGACGTGGGGCAAGTGATCCTGGCGGTGCCGAGGGCGGCGGACATTCCGGTGGGGCTGACGCGGCTCGCGCGGTGCGCGATCGTGGATGGCGTCGTGCGCAGCCTGGACGTGGCCGCGTGAGCGCCAGCGCATGAGGGCTGGCGCATGAGCGCGCGGAAGCCGGCGGCGATCGGGGCGGTGATCACCGACTATCTCAAGCAATCCGGACTGGCGGAGCGGGTGGGGCAGGCCGCGGTGATCCCGGAGTGGCCGCGGCTGGTGGGGCCGCAGGTGGCGGCGGTGACGCAGCCTCTGTGTGTGACCGCGGACGGCACGTTGTTCGTGGCGGTGGCGACGAATCCGTGGATGGCGGAGCTATCATTAATGGAGCGCCAGCTCCTGGCCGCGATCAACGTCGTCCCGGGCCGCGCGCCCGTCAGGAAAATCCGTTGGCAGGCAAGGGGATAACTCCATTGCCGGCAATGTCATAGCGACGACGGTCGCGGTTGCTGTGGCGCTCTGGTTACGTTAGATTGATCGGTTAGGGGCGAAGCACCTTTCGGCTTTCATTCGCCTGAGCGAATTTCCTCCTCCGCACACATGGCAAAAACGGACTCTTCGAACGACCGCTACGACGCGGGCCAGATCCAGGTACTCAAGGGACTGGAAGCCGTACGCAAGCGCCCGGGGATGTACATTGGCTCGACGTCAGAGCGGGGACTGCACCATCTCGTGTTCGAGGTCGTGGACAACTCGATCGACGAGGCGCTGGCGGGGCACGCGGACCGGATCGCGGTGACGATCCACGCCGACAACTCGGTGACGGTGGTGGACAACGGCCGCGGGATCCCGGTCGACATCCATCCGACGGAGAAGATTCCGGGCGTGGAGCTGGCGATGACGGTGCTGCATGCCGGCGGCAAGTTCGACAAGAGCAGCTATAAAGTCTCGGGCGGGTTGCACGGCGTGGGTGTCTCCGTCGTGAACGCGTTGTCCGAGGAGCTGAAAGTGTGGGTCAAGCGGGATGGCCGCGAGCACTACATGGATTTCGCGCGCGGCGACACCCGGACCAAGCTCAAAGTGATCAACCGGGTGGCGGCCAAGGAGACCGGCACGACCGTCTGGTTCAAGCCCGACCCGCTGATCTTCACGGAGCTGGTCTACCAGTACGACATCCTGGCGCTTCGCATGCGCGAGCTGTCGTTCCTGAACAAGGGCGTGACGATCTCGCTGGCCGACGAGCGTGACACGCCGGCCCGGACGGAGACGTACCACGCGAAGGGTGGTCTCCGCGAGATGGTGCAATTCCTCAACCAGAACCGGAAGCCGCTACACCCGGAAGTGGTGTACATCGAGACCGAGCGGGACGACATCGGCATCGAGCTCGCGATGCAGTACAACGACGGGTACAGCGAGACGGTGTTCTCCTTCGTCAACAACATCAACACGCACGAAGGCGGCACGCACCTGACGGGGTACAAGTCGGCGCTCACCCGGACGATCAACGCGTACGCGACCAAGGGCAACTTCCTCAAGAAGGACAACTTCACCCTCTCGGGTGACGACGTCCGCGAGGGATTGGTGGCGGTGTTGTCGGTCAAGGTGCGCGAGCCGCAGTTCGAGGGGCAGACCAAGACGAAGCTGGGCAACTCGGAAGTCGAGGGCACGGTCCGGACGGTCGTGAACGAGATGCTCGGCGGCTACCTCGAGGAGCACCCGCGGGTCGCCAACATCGTGATCGAGAAGGCCGTATCGGCGGCGCGGGCGCGAGAGGCGGCCCGCAAAGCGCGCGATCTCACGCGGAAGAAGAACGCGCTCGACGTCAGTGCGCTGCCCGGAAAACTCGCGGACTGTTCGTTGAGCGATCCGGCGCTGTGCGAGCTGTACATCGTCGAGGGTGACAGCGCCGGCGGCAGCGCCAAGATGGGGCGCGAGCGGTCGTTTCAGGCGATCCTGCCGCTCCGCGGCAAGATCCTCAACGTCGAGCGGGCGCGGATCGACAAGGTCCTGTCCAACGAGGAAATCCGCACCATCATCACGGCGCTGGGCACGGGCATCAAGGATGATTTCTCGATCGAGGATGCGCGGTACCACAAGATCATCCTGATGACGGACGCGGACGTTGACGGCGCGCACATTCGCACGCTGCTGCTGACGTTCTTCTTCCGGCAGATGCAGAGTCTGATCGACGCGGGGTTCATCTACATTGCCCAGCCGCCGCTGTTCCGCGTCGCCAAGGGCAAAGAGGAGTACTACGCGTACGATGACGCCGAGCGCGACGCGATCGCGACGCGGCTGGGGAACGGTGACGGCAAGGCCAACATCAACATCCAGCGCTACAAGGGCCTTGGTGAGATGAACCCCGAGCAGCTGTGGCGGACCACGATGGATCCGCAGACGCGGACCATTCTCAAGGTCACGATGGACGATGCGCTGACGGCGGACCTGCTGTTCCAGAAACTGATGGGCGACGAAGTCGAACCGCGTCGCGATTTCATCGAGGCTAACGCGCGGTTCGTCAGCAACCTGGACGTGTAGGCTCTCCTCGGGTGGCGAGCGCGGGGCCGCACGTCCTGTCGATCGATCAGGGGACGACCGGGACGACCTGCCTGGTCATTGCGGCCGACGGCCGAGTGGTGGGCCGCGCCTATCGGGAGATCACGCAGCACTATCCGCAGCCGGGTTGGGTCGAGCACGATCCAGTTCGAGATTCTGGACCGCACGCTGGAGGCGGCGCGCGAGGCGGTGGCGGCGTCGGGCGTCGTTCCGGTCGCCATCGGGATCACCAATCAGCGCGAGACCGTCGTGGTGTGGGAGCGGTCGCGCCCGCGGAGCGGACCGCGCGCCATTGTGTGGCAGGATCGGCGGACGGCGGCGCGATGCGCCGAGCTGGCGCCGCATGCCGCGTCGGTCGCGGCGACGACCGGGTTGACGCTCGATCCGTATTTCTCAGCGACCAAGATCGAGTGGCTGCTGCGGACGCAGGGCTGGACCGAGCGCGCGCGCCGCGGGGACGTGCTCGCCGCGACGATCGACAGTTGGCTCATCTGGCACCTGACGGGTGGCAGTGTCTACGCCACCGATCCCACCAACGCATCACGGACCTCGCTCTACGACATTGGCGAGGGTGCGTGGAGTGATGCGATGTGTGGACTGTTCGGCGTGCCGCGTGAAGCGCTACCGGAGGTGCGGCGCTCCTCGGGCGACTTCGGCGCGATGGACGCGGCGCTCATCGGCGGGCCCGCCGGTCATGCGATCCCGATCGCCGGGGTCGCCGGCGACCAGCAGGCGGCGCTCTTCGGCCACGGGTGCTGCACCGCGGGCGAGGGGAAGAACACCTATGGCACCGGTGCGTTTCTCCTGCTGCACACTGGGACGCGGCGTCCGGTCGTCGAGCGCGCGACGGGCTTGCTGACGACGATCGCGTGCGATCCGCGGGGCGGCGCAGCGTACGCACTCGAAGCGGCGATCTTCGTCGCGGGGGCGGCGATCCAGTGGCTGCGTGATGGGCTGGGGATCATCGCGCAGGCGTCGGAGACCGAAGCACTGGCGCGGAGCATCGCATCGACGGACGGAGTGGTGTTCGTGCCGGCGCTGACCGGACTCGGGGCGCCGCACTGGGAGCCGCATGCGCGGGGCACCATCTTTGGACTCACCCGAGGAGCGACGCGGGCGCACCTGGCGCGGGCGGCGCTCGAGGCGATGGCGTACTCGACCAACGAGGTGCTGGCCACGATGAACCGGCAGAGCGGCGATGGGCCGGCGCGTTCGAGCGGCTGCGCGTCGATGGCGGCGCGTCGCAGAACGATTGGCTCATGCAGTTCCAGGCCGACGTGCTGGGCGTACCGATCGAGCGGCCTTCCATGGTGGAATCGACCGCGCTGGGCGCGGCGGGGCTCGCGGGTCTGTCGGCCGGTGTCTGGCCGGATGTCGAGACATTCGTGGGCCAGCGGCCGGTCACCCGCTTCGTGCCCGGTCCGGGGCGTGCGGCGGCGCAGTCGGGTGTCCGCGAGTGGAATCGGGCTGTTGGTGCCGTCCTGGAGTGGGCACGGGCGGATGGGCGCGCCGACCCACACGGGGGGGCCGCATCGTGAAGTTTCTCATCGTATTCTCGTTGGGCGCGCTGCATTCCAGCTCGGCCGGGTCCGCGTCGCCGCACGATTCCTGGCTTGGCGCCGACAAGGTCAAGCATTTCTTCATGTCGGCGTTCATCGAGAGCGTGGCCTACGGCGGACTCCGGTTGGCGCGCGCTGACCGGGCGACGGCGTTGCCCGTGGCGGCGGGGCTGACCATGAGCCTCGGGGTGGCCAAGGAAGTCCACGACCGGTCCACGGAGGGACTCTTCAGTCTCGGCGACCTAACGTGGGACGCGGCGGGAACGGGGGCGGCCGCCGTGATGTTGTACCACACCTCGCGCTGACCTATAATCCGGCGGATGCCCATCAGCCCGGACCCCACGACCCGAGAGCGCCGAACCAACCTCGAGTTGCGGGCCGCGATCGACGAGATGCTCGAGCGGATCCGGGACTATCGGGTGCTCACGGGCGCGTGGACGCCCGAGGAGCGGGCGCAGGCCGAGCGGGAGCTGGAGGCGATCATGACGCGCATCCGGATCACGACGACGCGGCCACAATAGGGCGAGGGGGTTCGGGCCCGTGAGATCGGTGATCGACTGGCAGGGCGGGTCATGACCCGCCCCCACGCGCTGTGAGAGGGATGAGATGACACCGCGGACGAAGTTTCTGATCGGAGGCGTGCTGATACTCGGCGCCGCGGCATACCTCATGGCCAGCGCCATCAAGAACACGGGCGTCTACTATCTGACCCCGCGCGAGCTGGCTGGCCGGGTCGCGGCTGATCCGGGCTTTGCCCACACCGGCGTGAAAGTCGGCGCGCGGGTCGTTCCGGGGTCGATCACTCGTGAGCCGGGCGGCCGCGAAGTCTCGTTCCGGGTGTCGGACGGAGAGCGGACCTTTCCCGTGGTGTATCGCGGAGTGATCCCCGACACGTTCACGGACAGCGCGGACGTGATCGTGGATGGGCGGATGGGGCCGGACGGGACATTCCGGGCGACGACCTTGCTGGCGAAATGCGCATCGCGCTACGAGAACGCGCCCAAGTACCGGGCCACGCCGGGCTACCAGCGTCCTGCCACCGTCGCCGCAGGCCACGTGTGATCCATCGCGGGAGCGGGACAGCCGTGGATGACAACCGGCGCGTGAGGGCATTGTCGTGACCGTGCTCGGCGAACTGTCGCTCTGGATTGCGCTCCTCCTCGCGGGGTGGGCGTGTCTCATGTCGTTTGCGGGCGGCACGCTCCGGCGGCACGATCTCATCGCGTCGGGCGAGCGGGCTGTGTACGCGACGTGGGGCTTCGTCGTGGTGGCGTCGCTGGGGCTGTGGACCGCGCTCCTGCAGCATGACTTCACCCTGCGGTACGTCGCCTCCTACACCAGCAGCAATCTCCCGCGCCTCTATACCCTGAGCGCGTTCTGGGCGGGGCAGGCGGGATCGATGCTGTTCTGGTCCCTGATCCTCACGACCTACTCGGCCATTGCGGTGTGGAGCAATCGCCACCGCAATCGCGCGTTGATGCCGTACGTGTCGGGGACGCTGGCCGCGGTGACACTGTTCTTTCTGGCGACGATCTGCTTCGGCGACAGCCCGTTCGAGCGGTTGCCATACGCCGTGATCGATGGGAACGGGATGAACCCGCAGCTGCAGAACCCGGGGATGGCGTTCCATCCGCCGAATCTGTATCTGGGCTACGTGGCGACGACGGTGCCGTTCGCGTTCGCGATCGCGGCGCTGATCACGCGGCGGCTGGACGCGGAGTGGCTGGCGGCGGTGCGGCGGTGGTCGCTGGTGTCGTGGTTCTTCCTGACGATCGGCATCACCCTCGGGATGTGGTGGGCGTACGTCGAACTCGGATGGGGCGGATACTGGGCGTGGGATCCCGTCGAGAACGCGTCGCTGCTGCCGTGGCTCACGGGCACCGCGTTCCTGCATTCGATCATGATTCAGGAAAAGCGCGGGATGCTCCGGAAATGGAACGTCGTGCTGGTGGTCTCGACGTTTCTGCTGGCGATCCTGGGGACCTTCATCACGCGCAGCGGCGTGATTCAGAGCGTGCATTCCTTCGCGCAGTCACCCGTGGGCGTGTGGTTCGGCGCGTTGCTCGCGATCTCGCTGGCCGTGACATTGTATCTCGTAGTGACGCGGCTCCACAATCTGGAAGCCAAGGCCGAGCTAGAGAGCATGCTGAGCCGTGAGGCGGCGTTCCTGTACAACAACGTGCTGCTGGTGGGGATCGCATTCTCGGTCATGTGGGGCACGCTGTTCCCGATCCTGAGTGAGGCAGTGCGTGGGACCAAGATCACCGTCGGGCCGCCCTTTTTTAACGCGGTCAACGTCCCCTTGGGATTGCTGCTGCTGGCGCTCACGGGCATCGGGCCCCTGATCGCCTGGCGGCGCGCGTCGGTGTCGAACCTCAAGCGGCAATTCGCCGTGCCGTTGTTCGCGGCGGTCGTCGTCGGCGCGGTGCTGCTGGTCATGGGCATGCGGGAGTGGCACGCGCTCATCGCGTACACGCTGGCCGGGTTCGTGTCGGGCACCATCCTGCAGGAGTTCTACAAGGGTGTGGGCGCGCGGATGCGCATGCATGGCGAGAACCCCATCATGGCGTTCCTGCGGCTGGTCGCGCGCAACCGGCGGCGATATGGCGGCTACATTGTGCACGCCGGGGTGGTCATGCTGTTCTGCGCGTTCGCGGGGCTGGCGTTCAAGCGCGAGTTCGACGTGACGCTGGCGACCGGGCAGGCGTTCACGGCGACCGACCCCTACGGGCATGAGTGGCGGTTCGTGAGCGACGGGATCTCGCGGTTCGATGCGCTCAACCGGCAAGTGACGGCGGTGACGCTCAAGCCGTGGCGCGATGGCCGGGCGATGCCGCTGATCGAGAGTGAGAAGCGGCAGCACGTCGACAGCCGCGGGCAGCCGACATTCGAACCGTCGACAGCGGTCGGGATCTACGAGCGGGCGTCGCAGGATGTGTACGTGGTGTTTACCGGCCAGACGGGGCGGGACACGGCCGAGATACGGATCACGTTCAATCCGCTGGTGTGGTGGGTGTGGTACGGCGGGATGGTCATGGCGCTCGGCGGCTTGATCGTGATGTGGCCGGCCAGCGACCGGACGCGCGCGCAGAGTGGCTATGCGGCGGTGATGCGCCCCGAGTCCGGTTCGGCCCGGGTGGGCGCGGCGTCATGAGGAGTGAGCGCGAGCCACGGAACCGGCGGGATTTCCTCGCGGCGCTGGGCGCCGGCATTGTCGCGCTCGCACTTCCGGGTACCGCGCGCGGGCAGGGCGGCCAGCAAGACCCGCAGGCGGCGGGCACCGGGCCGCGGACGACGATGAGTGGCCCGATGAGCGAGAGTGCGTACCGGCCGGTGGCGTTGGCCGCCAAGCCGGGCGCGAAGCCGTCGATGTCCGATGGGGCGCGCGATGCGCTCGAGCACCAACTGCACTGCCAGTGTGGGTGCACGCTGGACGTCTTCACATGCCGGACGACCGACTTCACCTGTCCCGTGTCGCCGGGCATGCATAGTGACATTGTAGCGCTCGTGGTGGGCGGGTATACGGCGGTCGAAATACTGGACGCGTTCCGGAAGACCTATGGCGAGCGCGTGCTGATGTCGCCCGTGCGTGAAGGGTTCAACTGGGCGGGGTATGTCGCGCCGTTCGTGGCGCTGGGTGCAGCGACCGTGGCGGTGGGCGCGCTCATCCGGCGGTGGCGAGAGGTGCCGGCTTCCGCGGTGCCCAGTGCGGCCGGATCATCAGTGGTTGGTGCGCCGGGTGCGACTCCGGACGAGATGGCGCGTCTCGAGGCCGCAATCCGGGACGACCGGCGCTGATGGTGTCGTGGGTCGCGCGGCGTCAGCGGGCATGATGGGCTTCGCATGACAGGCTTCGTCGTCACGCTCGTCCTGGGCGGGATTGCGGCTACCATCGTGCTGCTCTTCGTGCTCCTGCCCATGTTCACGGGCAGTGCGGCGGTTGGTGTGCGGCGCGCGAGCCGAGCCGTGGCAGTGGAGCCGGCGGACGATGGCGCGCGTGCGATCGACGCGTTGCGGGAGATCGAGTTCGATCGTGAAACCGGGAAACTCTCGGACGCCGACTACGCTACGCTCAAGGCGACCTACACGGCGAGCGCACTGGACGAGCTTCGGCGCGGCGATCTCGCGGGTGCCTGCGGCGGATCATTCGTCCGTGGTGACAGCGCCGCGATCGGTGTGTCCCACGTGTGGGCCGCGCCCGGAGAGTGACGCCGTGTTCTGCTCGAATTGTGCGCGGTATCTGCCTGGCGTGTGCGAGGGGTGTGGCGCCCCGGTGGGGGAGCTGGCGGCGCGGTATTGCGCCGGCTGCGGGAACCGTTTGGTGGCGTGAGGCCGTTGTCCCGGGTCCTCCACAACGCGGCTAGTGCGTTGGCGCCTTGCTCTGCGCTTCGCGGGCTCGCTGGTAGGCAGCGGCCGCTTCCAGTGGACGGCGCATCCGATCGAGCACGATGCCCACGCCTTTGAGGGCGCGCCAGTGATCGGGCTGCAGGCGGGCCGCGGACTCAAAGGCTTCTAGCGCGGAGGTTAGCGCGTCCGCGTGGTTGTAGGCGTCGCCCAGGTAGTAGAACGCGATGGCATTGGCGGGGTCGAGCTCCGTGGCGCGGCGGAGCGGTTCAATCGCGGCGCGCCAGCGTGCGGTGCGGCAGAGCTGGAGTCCCTGTTCGGTGAGCGCTTCGGATTCCGCGGCGTGTTGGGCGCGGGCCGACTTCTCCGATGCTTCCGCGGAGGGGGTGGTGGCGGGAGAGCCGGATCCGGCCGTGGCGGGATCGCCCGCGACCTGGGCTGCCACCGGCGGTACGCCCTGACCTGAGGCGGGTGTGTGCTCGTGGCCGGCGGGCGGTGACACGGCCGCGTCGGCGGTGGGGAACACGGGAAACGGAACAGCCATTGAATCTGCCATGCGGGGGTACCTCGCCCGGCCGGCTGGTGAAGAGGCGTGGCCGACTAGGCCAGAGCCAATGAAGTCTCTTTGTCGATCCAACCCAGGTACCGGCCCGCGCCCGCCGCGACTGGCAGAGCGAGCAACTCCGGGACCTTATACGGGTGCAGACTCTCGAACGCTGCCTGGAGCGCGTCGATCCGGGCGCCTCGCGTTTTGAGCAGCACGACGACCTCCGATTCATCCGCCACCTTGTCCTCCCACCGGTAGAGCGAGCGGGCGCCCGGGAGCATTGTCCCGCAGGCGACGAGGCGGCGGTCGAGCAGCGCGCGGATGAGCTGCACTGCCTCATTGGCGTTTGCGACAGTAGTCAGAACAACGAGCGCGTCGGTATGTGCCATAGTGGCTGTGCACCGAGGACGAGGAAGCCTTCGGAAAGGTAAGGCAATCTGGGGGTTACGGCGGCCGGAGCGGTAGCGGCCCCTGGCTTCCGGCGCCGGCTCCGATGAGCTTTCGCCGCTTATGCCGGAAGAGTCGCTGATCGTTCGTGGGGCGCGCGAGCACAACCTCCGCAACATTGATGTCACCATTCCCCGAGACCGTCTGACCGTCATTACAGGACTGTCCGGGTCGGGGAAGTCATTGCTTGCGTTCGATACGATTTACGCCGAAGGGCAGCGGCGGTACGTGGAGTCGCTGTCGGCGTATTCGCGGCAGTTCCTGGGGCTGATGGAGAAGCCCGACGTGGATGCGATCGACGGATTGTCGCCCGCGATCGCGATCGAGCAGAAGAGCGCCGGCCACAATCCGCGATCGACCGTCGGCACGGTGACGGAGATCTACGATTATCTGCGGCTGCTGTACGCGCGGGCGGGGACACCGCATTGCGCCAACTGCGGGCGTCCGGTGCAGCGGCAGAGCGCGGGGCAGATCGCCGACGTCGTCCTGACGTGGGTGCCCGGGACGCGCATCGAAGTCCTGGCGCCACTGGTGCGGGGACGGAAGGGCGAGTTCCGCGAGCTGTTCGAGTCGGCGCGCAAGCAGGGATTCATCCGCGCGATCGTCGATGGTGCGCTGGCCGAGGTTGCGGATCCGCCGAAACTGAATCGGCGGCAGAATCACAGCGTGTCGGTCGTGGTGGACCGCCTGACGGTGCAGGCCGACGACCGCGGGCGGCTTTCCGACTCGATCGAGACGGCGCTGCGGCTGGCCGACGGGTTGGTCGAGGTGGTCGCGTATCCGAAGGGCGGCAGCTCGGCAGGCGAGACCCATCTCTATTCCGAGAAGTACGGGTGCCCGGTGTGCGGGATCTCGCTACCCGAACTCGAGCCGCGGCACTTCTCGTTCAACTCACCGTTCGGGGCGTGTCCGGCGTGCAGCGGGTTGGGCACGCGGCGCGAAGTGTCCGAGGACCTGATCCTCGGCGATCCGAGCATCTCGATCCTCGAGGGCGTGGTGTTGCCGTGGGGAGAGCCGGACGGGTATTTGCGCAAAGTGATCCTGCCCGGGCTCGCGAAGCGGTACAAGTTCGAGCTCAACTCACCGTGGGGCCAACTGTCGCAGACCGTGCGCGACACGCTGCTGTACGGAACGGGCGGCCGGAAAGGGACGCGGGCGGATCCGGCGGCGGACGATGGAACGCGGTGGGAGGGGATCCTGGCGCATGTGCAGCGGCGCCATGACGAGACCAAGTCGGATTCCGTGCAGGTGGAGCTGTCGCAGTACATGATCGGGGTTCCGTGCTCGGTGTGCAGCGGGCGCCGGCTCAAGCCGGAGTCGCTGGCCGTCACCATCGAAGACCGCAACATTGGCGAAGTCGTCGAGTTTTCGGTCGCGGACGCGCAGCAGTGGTTCGAGGGATTGGCGGTGCGGACCCCGGGGAGGCCGGGCATTGGACTCGACCCCGGCGTGGCGGGCCCGATTCTCAAGGAAGTGCGTGAGCGGCTGCGCTTCCTCGTGGACGTGGGGCTCGACTATCTGACCCTCAACCGGGCGGCGGAGTCGCTATCCGGTGGTGAGGCGCAGCGCATCCGGCTCGCGACGCAGATCGGATCGCGCCTCGTGGGGGTGTTGTACATCCTCGATGAGCCGTCGATCGGATTGCATCAGCGGGACAACGCGCGGCTGCTGACGACGCTCAAGCGGCTACGCGATCTCGGGAACACCGTGATCGTGGTGGAGCACGACGAAGAGACGATGCGTGCCGCCGACTACATCATCGACATGGGGCCCGGGGCCGGGAAGCATGGCGGCGCGGTGATCGCCGAGGGTGATCTCGACGAGTTGATGGCGAATCCGAACTCGATCACGGGGTTGTATCTCACGGGGAAGCGCGAGATCGCGATCCCCGCGACGCGGCGTCCATTCAACGCGCATCACGTGCTGCGAGTGGAGGGAGCGCGCGCGCACAACCTGCGGGATGTGGACGTCGACGTGCCGCTCGGGTGTTTCGTGGCGGTGACGGGAGTCTCGGGCTCGGGGAAGAGCACCTTGGTGGAGGACATCATCCACCGGTCGATGGCGCGGCATTTCTACCGGGCGCGCGTGATACCGGGCGAGCATGCGCGGCTCACGGGGCTGCAGCATCTCGATAAAGTGATCGACATCGACCAGAGCCCGATCGGCCGGACGCCGCGGTCCAATCCGGCGACATACACGGGCGTGTTCACGCCGGTGCGGGAGCTGTTCGCGGAGATGCCGGAGGCCAAGATCCGGGGTTATGGGCCGGGGCGCTTCTCCTTCAACGTGAAGGGCGGCCGCTGCGAGGCGTGCCAGGGCGATGGCCTGGTCAAGATCGAGATGCACTTCCTGCCGGACGTGTTCGTGCCGTGCGAAGTGTGCAAGGGGAAGCGGTTCAACCGGGAGACGCTGGAAGTCCGGTTCCGTGGGTTGAGCATCGCCGACGTGCTGGAACTGACCGTCGAGGATGCGTGCGCCTTCTTTGAGAACCAGCCGCGCATCAAACAGAAACTCTCGACGCTGGTGGACGTAGGGTTAGGGTACATCCACCTTGGCCAGAGCGCGACGACATTGTCCGGGGGGGAGGCGCAGCGGGTCAAGCTGGCGACCGAGCTGTCGAAGCGGGACACGGGGCGGACGTTCTATATCCTGGACGAGCCGACGACCGGGCTCCATTTCGAAGACGTGCGCCTGTTGCTGGACGTGCTGCATCGGCTGGTTGACCGGGGGAATACGGTACTCGTCATCGAGCACAATCTGGACGTGATCAAGACGGCGGACTGGATCATTGATTTGGGGCCGGAGGGGGGAGCGCGAGGGGGGACGGTGGTGGCGGCGGGCACACCTGAGGACGTGGCGGGGGTGGCTGCATCGCACACCGGGGAGTACCTCCGTACGTTGCTCGGTCGTCGCCTCGTGGCGGCTCCGCCGGTCCGGCGGCTGAGGGTCGTGTAGGTTGGGGGACTAGGACTAGGGACTAGTAGGGGACTACAAGGGACTAGGGACTGGTAGGGACTACAAGGCGGGCGGCTTTACCGCCCCCGGCTGTGGGGTTAAGTCTAGGGCGCACCAGAACAAGCGCCGCGTCACACCAAAGGCGACATAGCCACGCCGTCACAGGCACGGCACACATGGTCACTCGCGAAGACATTGAGAGTTTTCTGGACCGCCTGACGTCCGAGGGCGGTGGCGCGACCTACAGCGAGATCGAGCCCGGGTTGTGGGTGGTTCGGCCGCCGGGGGCGCTCGATCTGGACATTATCGTTCATTATTCCCCGCCGGTCGTCCTGCTGCGGATGAAGGTGATGAACGTGCCGGACAGCGAGGGGAAGTCGGCGAGCCTCAATCGGAGGCTGTTGCAGCTCAATGCAACCGACCTGGTGCATGGCTCGTATGGTATAGAGCGAGATTCGATCGTCCTCACCGAGGCGCTCGAGCTCGGGCACCTGGATTTCGATGAGTTCCTGGCAAGCTACGAGGGCATGACCTTGGCGCTTACGGCACATCTCCGTGAGCTCTCGACGTACCGCGAAGCGCGGTAGTACCGGGCCTCCCATGGGTATCTTCGACCGCCTCACCACGCTGCTCCGTTCGAACATCAATCGATCTCATCTCCTCGGCAGAGCATCCCGAGAAGATGTTGAATCAGATCATCGTCGACATGCGGTCGCAGCTGGTGAAGGCGAAGCAGCAGGTGGCGGCGGCGATCGCGGACGAGAAGCGGCTGCGGGACCAGGCCGACGCGGAGCAGCGGCAGGCGCAGGATTGGGAGAACCGGGCGGTGCTGGCGGTGCGCTCGGGCCAGGACGATCTCGCGAAGCAGGCGCTGATGCGGCAGAACGAGCACGTCGCGCACGGGCAGCAGCTCGAGACGACGTGGCAGTCGCATCGTGACGAGACCGAGAAGCTCAAGAACGCGCTCCGCGATCTGAACGACAAGATCGAGGAAGCGAAGCGCAAGAAGAACCTGCTGATTGCGCGGCAGCGCCGAGCGCAGGCGCAGAAGCGGATCTCAGAGACGATGTCGTCGTTGTCGGAGAAGTCGGCGTTCGAGGCATTCGCGCGGATGGAAGAGCGGATCGACCAGAGCGAGCGGCAGCTCAAGGCGCACGCGGAGATCGACGAAGAGTTTACGGGCGACCGTCTCGGTAAGGACTTCAAGGCGCTGGAGCAGGCGGCGGGCGCCCAGGATGCGGATTACCGGCTGCTGCAGCTCAAGCAGCAGATGGGGATGCTCGGGGGAGGAAACGCGGGCGGCCCGGCGAAGCAACTGGGTGCGGGGGCAGCGGGAGCGGGCGCGGGGGCGGGGAGTGTGCCGGGCGGTGTGCCGGAGCTTCCCGCGGCGGGCGTGCCGGCGAAGCCGAGTTTGACGGCAGGGTCGCCGCCGCATCCTGATGATGGGATCGAGACCGCGGACGTCGAGGAGATCCCGGACGGGCCCAAGCCCAGCTAGCGGCGCCGCATGGCGAGCGGCGTGATTTTCACGAGCGCGCAGCACGTGGCGAGCGAAAAGACGGGCTTGTATCGATTCTCCTCGATGCGGCCCGGATCTTCTCGTCTGGGTGTGTACTAGGTGACGCGGCTGATATGGTTGCCGTCCCACTCATACTCGAGGGTGCGAACGGCCTGCGCATTGTGAAGTGCGGTGGGGCGGAAGATTGCCACGCACTCTGCGTTCGCCCTTCGAACACTACTGTAGACAATTCCGTGGCCATCGAGGCGGCGGACGAGCCCGCCAAACGCTTGGCCGGCCTGATAGTGCGTCGGGTGATACACATCTGTCGGCGACGGACACCCTAATCTTATGTCCACTAGTGTCGCGTCTAAGACGGCATGCAGTAGGGTTTTCTCGACTACTACTGGCCCGCTACCGGCCAAAAAGAGCTCGTCGTGGTATCGCGTTTCAGCGACTGCGGTCTCTTCGGAGTCTGCGGCATAGTAAGTTCCGCGCGATCCGTCCGAGAATCGCGATGGCCTGCCCGGCCACGCGAATGCAGCCATGATGAGACCGGTGCCAGGTCCGTACCTGCGGTCTTCTGGCTTGACGAGCTCAATTTGCCCAAGCTGGCTCTGTACGTATGGGTTGGAGAGGTCGGCGATCTCGCGTAGAGACTCCGCTTCGGCGGATTCCTCCGTGATTCGGTCGAAGAGATTTTCGCGAGCATTATCGCTTGCGATAATACGATGGCACGGATCCCAGGACTCCCGGCTTTCCTGTAGCGTTACTCCTCGCAGAAGTAGCGCTATTTCCTCGCCTCCGACGGCCCCAAGCCCGGGGGGATGCCACGGCCCGTCCGCCAAGGCGCCTAGCCCTCTCTAGGAGGCGATGGGTACCACTCTCGACTGGGCGGACCGCCAGTGGCGGAATCAACGAACTGTCGCACATTGACCAATGCCGGGATGCCTCCCCGAACCATGTAGTCGAGTGGGCTAAGACCATCGAATGGCGCTTCCGAACGGGCTCGGCCAATCCATCTATCGCCCTCGGTTGGGGCGCGCTTATAAATCCGCTGCAAGCCCTCATAAATACCGAGGAGCAGGCTCGCGCGGTGAACTTGATCGACGCTAAGCATTGTTCTCGGACCCCCGGAGCGCCACGAACTCAGCGTCGAGCGGGAAATAGACTCTCCGAGGAGCGCAAGCTGTTGAGGCTCAGAGAGATCCCACAGATCCGCAATCTTAAAGAAGCCTCTGACGGCGGGTTTGGTTAGCCGCTCTCGCGTCTCTGCGTCGCTAATGACGCCCCCTACAACTTGCGGCATCGGTCCCTCCCTAGTCGACCAATCGTCTACTGCCTTTCCAATATTGGACAAATATAGTCCAAATTTGGTCACAAATCAATAGTTCAGGGTCTGCCAGTCTCATTCAATGGGTTCGCACAGCCGGATCTGGGTAGTATTCGCCGACCCTCCCGACTTCAGATACGGAGGACGGGTCCATTAAATGTGCCCCACACCGCAGTACGCGCACCGAACGAGTCGTGTCCAATCAGCGCCTACTCTCATTGGTTGCGAATTCCAGGCTTGACGGACCCAATTTTTTGAGAACATGGCTAGCGGCGTGAGGCGCGTGCGCGTGGGGGCGGTGCTGGTTGCCGTCGTGTTGACCGCGCTCGGCCTGTGGATCGTGGCCGTCACGGCCGACATCCTGCTTCTGCTGTTCCTCGCGGTGTTGATGGCGCTCTATCTGGGCGCGGTCCGTGACTACATCGTGCGCCGGCTGCGGCTTCCGAGCCTGCGTGGCGTTCTGGATCGCGGTGATCGGCACCCTGGCGGCGACCGTGGGGCTCATGTGGCTCCTGGTACCGCCGGTCCTGGAGCAGACGCGCGGGCTGATCGCGACCGTGCCCGGGCAGCTCCAGATCTGGGATGCGTGGGTGACGCAGGCGCTCGCGCAGATGCCGGGGATGTCGGACGTCGTGGCGAAGCTTGGGCCGCACGCGCTGACGGGGCAGATCTACGGATTCCTGTCGGACCGGCTGCCGTCGCTGTTCGGCGACGTGTCGAAGCGCGTGTTGTCGGTGCTCGGCGTGGCCCTCGCGTTGTTCACCGTCGCGGTGATGAGCATTTATCTCGCGCTCTATCCCGGCGTGTACCGCGAGTGGCTGATCGTGTTGTTCCCGCCGGTGTACCGCGATCTCGTGCGTGACGTGCTGGACGGCTTGGGCGACACCATGCGGGCCTACATCGTGGGACAACTCTCCACGATGTTCATCCTGGGCGGGCTGACCGCGATCGGGTTGGCGGCGGTGGGAGTACCGTACTGGCTGACCTTCGGCGTGTTCAGCGGGGCCGCGGCGCTGATTCCGGTGTTCGGTGTGTTGCTGGCGACCGTCCTGCCCGCGTTGTTCGTGCTGGGGAGCGGGGCGGGGCTCTCGAAGGCGTTGCTGGTGATCGGCGTCGGCGTGGTGGTGCACGTGATCGACGGGAACGTCGTGTCGCCACTCGTGATGTCCAAGCGGGTGGATCTCCCGCCGGTGCTGACGATGCTGGCGGCGTTGATCGCGGGGGCGCTGCTTGGGCCGCTGGGCCTCGTGGTCGCGGTGCCGCTGCTGGCCTGCATCATGGTGGTGGTGCGCCGGATCCTGATCGAGCGCATATACGCGGGTCGCGGATTCCGGCGAGCGCGGCGTGACCGGTCGATGGTGCTCCGGGTGCCGGCACCGGACGGCGGGGTGCGGGTGGCGGACCCCGCCGGGACAAACGCCGTGGACATGATTGCGTTGTCGGAGCAGACGGCAGACGGCTGATCCTGACATATCACCGGACCATGTCTGAACTCCGGTTGTACGACACGATGACGCGGTCCATCGAGCCGTTCGCGCCCGCGGACGGCCACACCGTGCGCATGTACACGTGCGGGCCGACCGTCTACAACCCCGCGCATCTCGGGAACTTCCGGACCTTTCTGTTCGAGGATCTGCTGCGGCGGACGCTCAGACTCCGGGGTGGGGTGTCGAGCAGGTGATGAACCTGACCGATGTGGACGACAAGATCATCGCGAAGGCGCATCGGGATGGCGTGACGATCACCGCGATCACGGATCCGGTGATCACCGTCTTCCACGCGGACCGCCGGTATCTCAAGATCGCGGACGCCGAGCATTACCCGCGGGCGACGGAGTACATCCCGCAGATGATCGCAACTGGTCGAGCGGCTCATGGCGCGGGAGCTGGCGTACCGGGCGGACGACGGGTCGGTGTATTTCGCGATCGGGCGGTTTCCGCCGTACGGGCGGTTGTCGCGGCTGGACACGCGGGAGGTGAAGGCTGGCGCGCGGGTGGCGCAGGACGACTACTCGAAGGAGAACGCGCAGGACTTCGCGTTATGGAAGGCGGCGAAGCCGGAGGATGAGCGGGCGGGGGCGGCGTGGGATTCGCCGTGGGGGCGTGGCCGGCCGGGGTGGCATCTCGAGTGCTCGGCGATGGCGATCGCGTCTGCTGGGCGACACGCTGGATCTGCATTGCGGCGGGGTGGATCTGATCTTCCCGCATCACGAGGACGAGATCGCGCAGTCGGAGGGCGCGACGGGGGTGACATTTTCGCGCCGGTGGTGCCATGGCGAGTTCCTGCTGACGGACGGCGCCAAGATGGCGAAGCGGGTGGGGAACGTGATGGCGGTGGCGGACCTGCGGGCGGCGCGGATCTCGGGGGCGGCGCTCCGGCATCTGATGTATACGACGCATTACCGGCAGGTCCTGAACCTGTCCGAGGCGGCGCTCGAGGCGCTCGCAGCGGGCGGTCGGCGCATGTGGGAGAGTTCGCGGAGCGGGTGGCGGCGGCCGGTCGAGGAAACCGGGGTGGGACGCAGGCGATGGCGGCGATCGCGGACGAGTTCGAGGCGCGGGTGAAGGCGGCGTTGTTCGACGACCTCAACGCGCCGCAGGCATTGGCGGCGGTCTTCGACTTCTTGCGGGCCGCGAATGCCGACCTCGACAAGAAGGGGAATGCTCCGGGGGCGTTGGAGCGGGCTCGGGGGGCGGTGGCGTTCATTGAGGCGACGCTGGGGATCGTGCCGCCGCCGAGGGCTGGGGGGGTAGTTGGTGCCGGAGCTGCTGATGGGGTCGCTTCGATGGGGGTGGGCGCGGTCGCGGAGACGGCTGAGGATCTGGTGTTCCGCCAGTACGTCGAGGAGCGGTTGCGGGCGCGCGCGGGAGGCGAGGGAGCCGGCGGGATTTCGGTGCGGCGGACGCGATCCGGGACGAGTTGTCGTCGCGAGGGGTGTCGATCGCGGACAGCGGGGACGGGACGAGCTGGAAGAAGACGAGGGAGTAGACTGGATCGGGGACGACGGACTAGGCGATGAGAAAAAGAGAAAGTAGAGCGTAGGCGAACGCTGAGCCGGGGTGATTGCGGCTGTCTCATTTCCAATCGCGTGCCAGTGGCCCAAGCGCGCGCTGCACAACGGCTTGACACTCCCCACACGGTCGCGTATTCTACGAGTCTGGCGCAAAACCGCTGTGTGCCGACGTAGCTCAATTGGCAGAGCAGCTGATTTGTAATCAGCAGGTTGCGAGTTCAAGTCTCGCCGTCGGCTCTGCCAAGAGAGATGATGCCGGCATGCGGCGGATGAGTCGGGGTGGGGTACCCAAGCGGCCAACGGGAGCAGACTGTAAATCTGCCGGCTCACGCCTTCGAAGGTTCGAATCCTTCCCCCACCATGGAGGATCCGGAGTATCGGAGTGTTCGTCAGTGCCGATTTTTTCGTTGTGAGTGAGTGTGTCGTGGTGAATGATGTGGTACCGCGGGAGTAGCTCAGTTGGTAGAGCGCAAGCCTTCCAAGCTTGATGTCGCGGGTTCGAGCCCCGTCTCCCGCTTCGGGGTGAGTGAATGGCGGCGTGAGAGAGGCGGGGCGAAGACCGCAGTGTGGAGAAGCACAGAGCGCAACGAGACAGCACAATGGACCAGCACGGCGGGACGCAGGCGCTCGCGTAGCTCAGTTGGTAGAGCACACCCTTGGTAAGGGTGAGGTCATCGGTTCAATCCCGATCGCGAGCTTGCCGGTAAGCGGGTGGTGAGAAAGTAGAAAAGCAGGAAGGGGCAAGTAGAAACAGCACGAACAGCAAAGCACAGCACAGCACAGCACAGCACAGCACAGCACAGCACGAACTAGAACACGATCAGTACATCGCGAGCGACGGCGCTGGGCAGCGGGTGAGAGAAGGCTGCGAGCGAATCAGGCGCTCCTAACATTGCGAGAATCGAGAAATGGCGAAGGCGAAGTTTGAGCGGACGAAGCCGCATGTGAACGTGGGGACGATTGGGCACGTGGACCATGGGAAGACGACGTTGACGGCGGCGATCACGGCGGTGCAGGCGGCGCAGGGGTTGGCGCAGAAGGTGGCGTTCGACCAGATCGACAAGGCGCCGGAGGAGCGGGAGCGGGGGATTACGATTGCGACGGCGCACGTGGAGTACGAGAGTGCGGCGCGGCATTACGCGCACGTGGACTGTCCGGGGCATGCCGACTACGTGAAGAACATGATCACGGGGGCGGCGCAGATGGATGGGGCGATCCTGGTGGTGAGTGCGGCGGATGGGCCGATGCCGCAGACGCGGGAGCACATCTTGTTGGCGCGCCAGGTGAACGTGCCCTACATCGTGGTGTTCATGAACAAGGTGGACGCGGTGGATGATCCGGAGTTGTTGGATCTGGTGGAGCTGGAGGTGCGGGAGTTGTTGAGTTCGTACCAGTTTCCGGGGGACGAGACGCCGGTGATTCGGGGGAGTGCGTTGCAGGCGTTGACGAATCCGGATCCGAAGGGGGCGCCGGGGGAGAAGATTGGGGAGTTGTTGGCGGCGTTGGACAGTTATATCCCGGTGCCGAAGCGGGAAGTGGACAAGCCGTTCTTGATGCCGGTGGAGGATGTGTTTTCGATCACGGGGCGGGGGACGGTGGCGACGGGGCGGATCGAGCGGGGGAAGGTGAAGGTGGGGGATGAGTTGGCGATGGTGGGGTTTGGGAGTGACAAGAAGACGGTGGTGACGGGGGTGGAGATGTTTCGGAAGTTGTTGGACGATGGGCAGGCGGGGGACAATGTGGGGTTGTTGTTGCGGGGGGTGGCGAAGGAGGATGTGGAGCGCGGGATGGTGGTGGCGAAGCCGGGGTCGATCACGCCGCACACGCGGTTTGAGGCCGAGGTGTACGTGTTGACGAAGGAAGAGGGGGGGCGGCATACGCCGTTCTTCAAGGGGTACCGGCCGCAGTTCTACTTCCGGACGACGGACGTGACGGGGGCGGTGGAACTGGGGGAGGGGACGGAGATGGTGATGCCGGGGGACAACGTGCAGATGACGATCGAGCTGATCACGCCGATCGCGATGGACGAGGGGCTGCGGTTCGCGATCCGCGAGGGGGGCCGCACCGTGGGCGCCGGCGTCGTCACGAAGATTCTGAAATGACCGTGTAGTGCAGTTTCGCGCGCGGGGGGCCGGTCACCGGCACCCGCGCCGATTGCTGGCCCCCCGTTACCGACAACTGCCGTAGCCCATGCCCAGAGAAAAAATCATTCTCGCGTGCGAGACGTGTAAGAATCGCAACTACTTCACCACGAAGAACAAGCGCACGCATCCCGAGCGCGTCGAGTGGAAGAAGTATTGTCCGCGGTGCAACGTGCACCGCGTCCACAAGGAAACGAAGTAGATGGCGGTGGACGTCGTGGGCTCCGGCCAGGGCGGCATCGCGGGGTGGGGCGCGCGTGTGAGTGCGCAGCTGCAGTCGCTCCCGGCGAGTTATCGCTTGGTGATGGCCGAGCTGCGGCGTGTGACGTGGCCGTCGCGGCAGCAGATCAAGGAGATGTCGATCGGCGTGATCGCGCTGTCGCTGGGGATCGGCGCGATCATCGCGGTGATGGATTTCATTCTGCAAGAGGTCCTGGTGCGGTGGATCCCACAAATCTTCGCGGGGCGCTGATCGTGGATCACCGCTGGTACGCCATTCAGACGACGGCCGGGCACGAGAACAAAGTGCGGTCGCTGATCGAGCGCCGGATCGAGCAGGATGCGCATCCGGCGGAGGAGCGCGGTATCCGGCAGGCGCTGGTGCCGACGCAGGAAGTGGTGGAGATCAAGAACGGCAAGAAGGTGACGGTGGAGCGCAAGATGTACCCGGGCTACGTGCTCGTGGAGATGGTGATGGATCAGGACACCATTCACACGATCAACGGGATCCAGGGTGTCATCAAGTTCGTGGGGCAGGAGCGGATGCCGCAGCCGCTGCGGCCGGAGGAAGTGAATCGGTTGCTCGGGATCGCCACGGAGGCGGAGCCTGAGGAGCCCAAGGAAGAGATTCCATTCCTCGTCGGCCAGGCAGTCGCGATCACAGAGGGGCCGTTCACCGATTTCAACGGGACGGTCGAGGATGTGATGGCGGACAAGGGGAAGGTGCGGGTATCCGTGTCGCTCTTCGGGCGGCCGACGAGTGTGGAGCTGGATTACTTGCAGCTCAAAGCGTACTGAAGCCGCGCGCTGCGCGGCCGGCTAGAGAGTAGACGTACGGAAAGTAGAAAGTAGACGGAGTTTGGCGTCGCCGACCACAGCGACGGTAAACAAGGGTGGGAGCGTTCACGCGAAGTGAGGAAGACGATGGCGAAAAAAGTGGTGGGGTTCGTGAAGTTGCAGATCCCCGCTGGTCGTGCGAATCCGGCTCCCCCGGTGGGAACGGCGCTCGGCCCGCAGGGCATCAACATTATGGCGTTCTGCAAGGAGTACAACGCCAGAACGCAGTCGCAGGATGGGACGATCTTGCCGGTCGAGGTCACCATCTTCAGCGACAAGTCGTTCACGTTCATCACGAAGACGCCGCCCGCCGCGGTGCTACTCAAGAAGGAAGCCGGGGTGGAGAAGGGGTCGGGCGTTCCCAACAAGCAGAAGGTCGGGAAAGTGACCCGGGCTCAGGTGCGCAAGATCGCGGAGCTGAAGATGCCCGATCTCAACTGCGACACCGTCGAGGCGGCCGAGGCGATGGTAGCCGGTGCGGCCCGTTCGATGGGCATCGAGGTTACGGGCTGATGCAGACGCATGGCAAGAAGTACAACGAGGCGGCGAAGCGTCGGGAGTTCACGATGCATTATCAGCCGCGCCGCGCGCTGGAGATCGTCAAGGAAGCCGCGTTCGCGAAGTTCGATGAAACGGTGGAGGTGGCCGTGCATCTGGGTGTCGATCCACGGCATGCCGATCAGCTCGTGCGCGGCACCGTGGTGCTGCCCGCGGGAACTGGAAAGTCGGTTCGCGTATTGGTGATCGCGGCTGGCGAGAAGGCCCGTGAGGCGCAGGCGGCGGGCGCGGATCATGTGGGACTCGAGTTCATCGCGAAGATCAAGGAGAACTGGCTCGATTTCGATGTGATGATCGCGACGCCTGACCAGATGGGGCAGGTCGGACAGCTGGGGCGCGTGCTTGGGCCGCGCGGTCTCATGCCCAACCCGAAGGCGGGCACGGTGACGTTCGATGTTGCGCGTGCCGTGCGCGAGGTGAAGGCCGGCAAGATCGAGTTTCGTGTGGACAAGGGCGGCAACATCCACGCGCCGATCGGGAAGGTCTCCTTCGCGGTCGATGCACTGGAAACCAACTTTACGGCGTTCATGGACCAAGTCGTGCGCGCCCGTCCGGCGGCCTCGAAGGGGGTCTACATCCGCAACGTCGCGATCTCGAGCACGATGGGGCCCGGGGTGACGATCGACACGACCCCATACCGCGCTTAGAGCGCACGAGCCATGAACCGTACTGAGAAGCAGGGGCTCGTCGACGAGCTGACCAGCAAGATCAAGGGCGCGAAAGTGCTCTACTACACGGACTTCACGGGGCTCAACGTGAAGGGCATGACGGAGCTGCGCCGCCGGCTACGGAAGGCGGGCGTCGAGTACGTGGTCATCAAGAACACGCTCGCGGCGCGTGCGGTGAACGAGAGCGGTCTCGTGGGCACGCGGTTGCGTGGGCCCACGGGCATGGTGATCGCCAAGGATCCGGTGGCGGCTGCCAAGGTGCTCGCCGACTTCGCGAAGGAGTTCGAGCAGAAGCCGGAGGTGAAGGGAGGATTGCTCGAGGGCAAGGCGATCGATACCGCCCAGGTGAAGCGCCTGGCGTCGATGCCGTCCCGCGAGGAGATGCTGTCGCAGCTCGCGGGGGGGCTGCAATCACCGTTGGCCGCATTCGTGGGCGTGCTCAGCGGTCTGTTGTCCACGTTCGCCGGAGCGCTGTCGGCGCTGCATGCGCAGCGCGAGACATCGGGTCAGTGATAGACCGGCCGGGTCGCCGTTCGGCTCACCGTATTCGGGTAACGATATCTTTTTCGAGGGGTACACCACACCATGGCTAACGCGACGCTGTCAAAGGACGAGATCCTCGAAGCGATCGGCAACATGTCGGTCTTCGATCTCGCTGACCTCATTGATGCGTTCAAGACGAAGTTCAACGTGACGATTGCGGCGGCCCCGGCGGCTGCGGCTCCGGCGGCAGGCGGCGGCGGGTGCGGCCGCGGCGGCTGTCGAGGAGCAGACCGAGTTCGCGGTCGTCCTCAAGGAAGCCGGCGCCAAGAAGATCCAGGTCATCAAGGTCGTGCGCGAAGTCACCGCGCTGGGTCTCAAGGAAGCCAAGGACCTGGTCGATGGCGCGCCGCAGACGGTCAAGTCGGGCGTGACCAAGGACGAGGCGGCGGCGATCAAGGCGAAGCTCGAGGAACAGGGGGCTACGGTCGAGGTGAAGTAATTACGAGGATCCGGTTTCTCAGGATCACTGACTTAGGCGCGTGGTGCAGGGGCTGGCCCCTGCACCGCGCTTGCGCGCGTGGCAGGGGCTGGAAAGTAGAACGGCGGAAAGTCGAAAGTAGACAGAAAGTAGAAAGTAGAAAGTAGAAAACAACGAACACGACATGAAGGCGATGATGGGTCGGCCGGCCAGACGCGGCGCCGAGAGGCGCTGGCCGGAGACCGCCCGGGCGCGGGGAATGCGCCCCTACTCAGTTAGGTGACTATGGCCGACACAATGAAGCAGATCTCGTTCGCGAAGCTGTCCGGCGGGATGCAGATGCCGCATCTCCTCGACATCCAGACGCGGGCGTTCGAAGCGCTGTTGCAGCTCGATGCGGTCTCGCAGGACCGCGAAGATATCGGGCTCGAGCGCGTCTTCAAGGACCTCTTCCCGATCACGGACGTCCACGAGAACTTCTCGCTGGAGTTCGTGCGGTATTCGCTGGGCGAGCCGAAGTACTCCGTCGAGGAGTGCATCGAGCGCGATATGACGTATTCCGCCCCCCTCAAGGCGACGCTGCAGCTCGTCATCAATGAGGAGGTCAACGGCGTCAAGCGCCCCCGCAACATCATCGAGAAGGAAGTCTATCTCGGCGAGCTTCCCCTGCTCACGCCGCTGGGCACGTTTGTCATCAACGGCGCCGAGCGGGTCGTGGTCAGCCAGCTGCACCGGTCGCCTGGTGCGGTGTTCGAGGAGTCGACGCATCCGAACGGCCAGCGGCTGATCTCGGCACGGATCATTCCGTTCCGCGGCTCGTGGGTCGAGTTCACCGTCGACATCCACGATGTCATTTACGTCCACATCGACAAGAAGAAGAAATTCCCGGCCACCGCGCTGTTGCGGGCGTTTGGGTACGGCAGCGACAGCGACGTCTACCACCTGTTCTTCGGCGTGCGTGAGCTGGATCTGACCAAGATCCGCCAGAACCGCCAGGAGCAGCGCGAAATGACGGGCGCGATCGTGGCCGAGCAGATCGTGCTGCCGGGTCGCGAGCACGATCCGGAGGCGCCGAAGCCGAAGACCAAGAAGGCGAAGGCCGAGCAGGCGGCGGCCGAGGCCGAGCGGACGGTCGCGGTCGGGACGGAGCTGACTGAGGAGCTGGCCGAGCGTCTCCGTGAATTGAAGTACAAGAAGATCAAAGTCTTCGCGTCCTACATGACCGTGGACATCCGCGATGAGCAGGATGCGCACGAGCGTGGCGAGCGCGAGGAGCCGCACGTGCTGGCGCGCGACGTCGTGGAGCCTGCGTCCGGCGAAGTGCTGGCCGAGGCCGATCAGGCGTTGTCGCCGACGTTGATCCGGAAGCTGCGGAAGTCCGACGTGACGAAAGTCCAGGTCTTCTCGCCGTCCGGCCGCGTCGAGTCGGCGCTCATCAAGAACACACTCGGCAAGGACCCGACACATTCCGAGGAAGAGGCGCTCAAGCAGATCTATTCGCTGCTGCGTCCCGGCGATGCACCGAACAAGGAAACGGCCCGGCAGGCGCTGGACCGGCTGTTCTTCTCGCCTAAGCGGTACGATCTCGGGCGGGTGGGGCGGTACAAGATCAACCAGCGGCTGGGGCTGACCCGGCCGGCCAACGAGACCGTGCTGACGCGCGAGGATTTCGTCGCGATCATCCGGTACCTCGTCGAGCTGCACGAGGGCCGTGGCCACACGGACGACATCGACCACCTCGGCAATCGCCGGATCCGGTCGGTGGGTGAGCTGATCGCGAACCAGTTCTCGGTCGGGTTGAGCCGTATGGCGCGCCTGGTCAAAGAGCGGATGTCGATCAACACCGATCCGGAGAAGATTTCGCTCGACGATCTCGTGAACGCGCGAACCGTGTCAGCGGTGATCCAGGCGTTCTTCGGGTCGTCGCAGCTGTCGCAGTTCATGGACCAGACGAATCCGCTGGCGGAGCTGACGCACAAGCGCCGGTTGTCGGCGCTGGGCCCGGGCGGGCTCACGCGCGAGCGTGCCGGCTTTGAAGTCCGTGACGTGCACTATTCACAGTACGGCCGCATGTGCCCGATCGAGACGCCTGAAGGTCCGAACATCGGACTGATCACGTCACTCGCCTGCTACGCGCAGGTGAACGATCTCGGGTTCATCGAGACGCCGTACCGTGTCGTCAAAAACGGCAAGGTGACGAGCGAGATCGCATGGCTCGACGCCAACAAGGAAGAGGACGCGACGATCGCTCAGGCCAACACGGCGCTCAATCCCGACGGGACGTTCGTCGAGGAGCTGGTGCTGTGCCGGCATCAGGGTGACGCGCCGCTGACGTCGCCGGACCGCATCGACTACATGGATGTGGCCCCGGAGCAGCTGGTGTCGATCGCGGCCGCGCTGATTCCATTCCTGGAGCACGACGACGCGAACCGCGCGTTGATGGGCTCCAACATGCAACGCCAGAGCGTGCCGCTGCTCAATCCGCAGACGCCGCTCGTGGGAACCGGGCTGGAAGAGAAGGTGGCGGTGGACTCGGGTGCGGTGGTGATCGCACGCCGGGCGGGTGTCATCACGCGCGTGACGGCGGATGAGATCATCGTCGATGCCGGCGGCGAGACGGGCAGCCGTGTGGCGGAGCGGCGTGGTGGCGACCGGCCACTGGCCCGGCTCACGCAGAACGACCGGTACCGGCTCAAGAAATACTGGCGCACCAATCAGGACACGGCGATCAACCAGCGTCCGCTCGTCCGGCACGGACAGAAAGTGCAGGCAGGCGACGTGCTGGCGGATGGCGCGGCGACGGAGCGTGGCCAGCTTGCGCTGGGCGCGAACGTCACGGTGGCGTTCATGCCGTGGTACGGCCATAACTTCGAAGACGCAATCATTCTTTCCGAGCGCCTGGTGAAGGACGACGTGTATTCGTCGATCCACATTCAGGAGCTGGAGCTGCATGTTCGTGACACCAAGCGGGGCCAGGAAGAGATCACGCGAGAGATCCCGAACGTCGCCGAGGAGTCGCTGACGGACCTCGACGAGCGGGGCATCGTGCGGATCGGCGCCCATGTGAAGCCGGGCGACATCCTGGTCGGCAAGATCACGCCGAAGGGCGAGACGGAGCTGTCGCCGGAAGAGAAGCTGCTGACGGCGATCTTCGGTGAGAAGGCGAAGGACGTGAAGGATTCCTCGCTCAAGGTGCCCCCGGGGATGGAGGGCGTGGTCATCGACGTGAAGATTTTCTCGCGCATCGAGGACCAGGTCGTCGAGAAGGACCGCGGCGAGCGGATCGGTGAAGTCCGCCGGCTCGAGGGCGAAGAGAAGATTCGGGTGAACGAAGTCCGGGACAGCGAGCTGGTGGAGGCGCTGGCCGGCCAGAAAGTCGCGTTGGCGCTGAAGAGCGGCACGGTGGAAGAGGCCATTCCGCAGGGCACGCTGCTCGATCGCGCGTTCCTGGCGGGGTTCAAGATGGCGACGCTCGACCTCAAGACCTTCCGCGTGGACGCCAAGGCGGCCAATGAGAAAGTGCGGACGATCATCGATGCGGCCAACGAAGAGAAGGCGCGTATCGAGGAGAAGGCCGAGGAGCGGATCGACCGGATTCTGCAGCCGGATGAGCTGCCGCCGGGCGTGATTCAGCTCGTGAAAGTGTATCTGGCGGAGAAGCGGAAAATCTCCGTCGGCGACAAGATGGCAGGCCGTCACGGTAACAAGGGCATCGTGGCCCGGATCGTTCCGGAGGAGGACATGCCGTTCCTCCCCGATGGACGGCCGGTCGACATCGTGCTCAACCCGCTCGGCGTGCCAAGCCGCATGAACGTCGGCCAGATCCTGGAGACGCATCTGGGTTGGGCGGCGCACATCCTCGGTTTCTACGCCAAGACGCCGGTGTTCCAGGGCGCCAACGAGCGTGAGATCGGGTTGCTGCTCAAACTGGCGGGACTGACGTGGTCACACGCGGCGCTCGAACTGACCGCGACCAAGCCATTGCAGATCGCGGACGACGATGTCCGGGTGATTCTGAGCGATTTCGCACCGGCGGAAGCGAGCAAGGAGGCGGTGCATCTGCTCGCGGACGCGTCGCTGAACGACCTCGGTGCACGGGGGCGCTCGGCAGCCACGAAGGCTGTCTTCGCCCGCGTCAAGGATTTCGTGTCGTCCGCGGCGACCGAAGTGGCGGCGCGCGAGGCGGCAGAGGCGGCCCACCGGATCGAGTACCACACGGTGCGGGCTGAGGAGGACAGTGAGCCGGAGCACCGCCGCGCGGCGTTCAAGGCGGCGTTGCCGGAGCTGGAGAAGGAGCGCAACCGGGAGCCCGGCAGCGTGCTGGCATCGGAAGAGCTGCCGTCGCTGGCCGCTGTGGTTCGGCGGCAGGCGGATGCGGACTACGATCACGCGGCGACCGAGCTGCTGCAGCTGGCGGGGATCACGACCGGCGGCAAAGTGCGCCTCCGTGATGGCCGGACGGGGCAGACGTTCGCGAGCCCGGTGACGGTCGGCGAGATCTACATGCTCAAGCTCTCGCACCTGGTGGACGACAAGATCCACGCCCGGAGCATTGGGCCGTACTCGCTCGTGACGCAGCAGCCGCTGGCGGGCAAGGCGCAGTTCGGTGGGCAGCGGTTCGGAGAGATGGAAGTGTGGGCGCTGGAGGCGTATGGCGCCGCGCACACACTGCAGGAGATTCTGACGGTCAAATCGGACGACGTGAACGGCCGGAGCCGTGTCTACGAGGCGATCGTGAAGGGCCAGAACCTGCCGGAGCCGGGGATCCCGGAATCCTTCAACGTGCTGGTGAAGGAGCTCCAGGCGCTGGGCATCAAGGTCACGTTGGGCGCGACCGAGGACGGGTACGGCGCATCGAACGGGGTCGGCAACAGCAATGGGGAGGCGTAAGACATGATCGATTTCCGCAGCGCGCGCGAGACTCGCGCGTCCGCGTTCGACTACATCCAGGTCCGCATCGCGTCACCTGAGGAGATCCGTGGTCCCAAGGATCCCAAGGAGCGTGAGCGGCTGGAGATGGCGGGGCTCCGCACCTGGTGGTCGTGGGGCGAGGTGCTCAAGCCTGAGACCATCAACTATCGCTCATTCAAGCCCGAGAAGGACGGGCTCTTCTGCGAGCGCATTTTCGGTCCGGTCAAGGACTGGGAGTGTCATTGCGGGAAATACAAGCGGATCCGCTATCGTGGCGTGATCTGCGACCGCTGTGGCGTCGAGGTGACGCTCAGCAAAGTGCGTCGCGAGCGCATGGGACATATCGAGCTCGCGGTGCCGGTGGCGCACATCTGGTTCTTCAAGACATTGCCGAGCCCGATGGGCAACCTGCTCGATGTCACGCTGCGTGACCTCGAGAAAGTCATCTATTACTCGAACTACATCGTCATCGAGCCGGGCAACCAGGACGTCCGGGCGAGCCAGCTGCTCGATGAAGAGGAGTATCTGACCCTCCGCCAGAAGGCGAAGGACGAGAACGACGGGGCATTTCACGCCGACATCGGCGCGCCCGCCGTTCGCGACCTGCTGCGCCGGCTGGACATCGACAAGACGGCCGAGGAGCTGCGGGCGTCGGTGGCGGTGGAGGGATCGCAGCATCGGAAGAAGCAGATGCTCAAGCGGCTCAAGATCGTGGACGCGTTCCGCAACTCGGGCAACGCGGGCGATGTCCGCAACAAGCCGGAGTGGATGATCCTGGACGTGATCCCGGTGATTCCGCCTGACCTGCGGCCGCTCGTGCCGCTCGATGGCGGGCGCTTCGCCACGTCCGACCTCAACGATCTGTACCGCCGGGTGATCAACCGGAACAACCGGCTGCAGAAGCTCATTCTGCACCGCGCGCCTGAAGTCATCCTCCGGAACGAGAAGCGGATGCTGCAGGAAGCGGTGGACGCGTTGTTCGACAACGGCCGCCGGTCGAAGGCGATTCGTGGCCGGGGCAAGCGGCCACTCAAGTCGCTATCGGACATGTTGAAGGGCAAGCAGGGCCGGTTCCGCCAGAACCTGCTCGGCAAGCGCGTGGACTACTCGGGCCGGTCGGTGATCGTCGTCGGCCCCGAGCTGAAGCTGCACCAGTGCGGGCTGCCGAAGGCGATGGCGCTCGAGCTGTTCAAGCCGTTCATCATTCACAAGCTCGTCGAGAAGGGCATCGCCGAGACCGTGAAGCGGGCGAAGAAGATCGTGGAGCGGGAGAGCCCCGAGGTGTACGAGATCCTCGAGGAGATCATCCGCGACCATCCGGTGTTGCTCAACCGGGCGCCGACGCTGCACCGTCTGGGCATCCAGGCGTTCGAGCCGGTGCTGGTGGAGGGCAAGGCCATCCGGATTCACCCGCTCGTCTGCGCCGCGTTCAACGCGGACTTCGACGGGGACCAGATGGCGGTGCACGTGCCGCTGTCGTTCGAGGCGCAGCTGGAGAGCCGGCTGCTGATGCTGTCCTCGAACAACATTCTCAAGCCGTCGGACGGCCGTCCCGTCGCGGAGCCCAGCCAGGACATCGTGCTCGGCTGCTATTTCGCGACCAAGGCGCGGCCGGATTTCGACGCGGTGATCGCCAAGGCGCCGCATTTCGCGAGCGCCGAGGAAGTCGAAGTGGCGCTCGCGCAGGGCCGGGTGCGACTACCACACGGCGATTCATTTCTGGGTGAACGGACACGGCGGGGCCGCGGTGGGTGGCCACGACGGTTGGCCGCGCGCTGTTCAACGCGATCGTGCCGACGGAGATCGATTTCCAGAACCGTGACATGAAGAAGAAGGCACTGGGCGAGCTGGTCTTCGAGTCCTACCGCAGGGCGGGGCTGGCGGCCACGGTCGAGTTCCTCGACCGGCTCAAGGACTTCGGCTTCAACAATGCGACGCAGTGGTGGCGTGTCGATCGGGATCGAGGACCTGCATATCCCGGACGAGAAGGAGACGCTGCTGCGTGAGGCAGAATCGCGGGTCGAGCGGTTCCAGCGCGCCTACCAGACGGGCAACATCACGAACGGTGAGCGCTACAACAAAGTCATCGACACGTGGACGCACGCCAACAACGACATCGCTGACGCGATGGTCAAGGCGATGCGCGAATCGAAGGATGGCTTCAACCCGGTGTTCATGATGTTCGACTCCGGGTCCCGTGGATCGCGCGACCAGATCCGCCAGCTGGCGGGGATGCGCGGACTCATGGCGAAGCCGCAGAAGAAGCTGACCGGTGGTATCGGCGAGATCATCGAAAGCCCGATCAAGTCGAACTTCCGTGAAGGATTGTCGGTGCTCGAGTACTTCATCTCGACGCACGGCGCGCGCAAAGGACTGGCGGATACGGCGCTCAAGACGGCCGATGCCGGGTACCTGACGCGCCGGCTGGTGGACGTGGCGCAGGACGTCGTGGTGACCGAGGACGATTGCGGTACGATCCTGGGCCTCGAGGTGTCGGCGCTCAAGGAAGGCGAAGATGTGATCGAGCCGTTGGGTGAGCGCATCGTCGGCAACGTGGCCGCCGAGGATGTCGAGGACCCGCATGAGACGGACGACAGCGGCCGGCGGACCTTGCTGGTCGAGGCCGGGAAGCTGATCGATGAGGATACGGCGCGTGACATCGAGGAGTCCGGGCATCGAGTCGGTCAAGATCCGGTCGGTGCTGACGTGCGAGGCCAAGCGCGGATTGTGCCGGATGTGCTACGGCCGGAACCTGGCCACCATGTCGATGGTGGATCTCGGTGAGGCGATGGGCATCATTGCGGCGCAGTCGATCGGTGAGCCAGGAACGCAGCTGACGCTGCGGACCTTCCACATCGGTGGAACGGCGGCTCGTATCGCCGAGCAGACGTCGCGCAAATCGAAGGTGGCTGGCAAGATCGAGTACGGCGACCGGTTGGCTGTGGTCACCGGCCCGGACGGCCAGCAGATCGTCACGTCGTACGAGGGAGAAGTCAGCATCCGGGGCGCAGGCGACCGCATGACCGCCACGGGCGGCGCGCGGCTGCTGGTGCCACTGGGCGCGATCCTGATGGTGAAGGACGGCGACGAGGTGAAGCGCGACCAGGTCATCTTCAGCTGGGATCCGTATACCAACCCGATCATCTCCGACGTGGGCGGTACGATCCGCTTCGTCGACCTGGTCGAGGACGAGTCGGTGTCCGAGGAGCTCGATGAGCTCACCGGGCTCCGCCAGCGGGTCGTGATCGAAGACCGCGACAAGAAGCTGCACCCGCACATCGAGATCTGGGATGAGAAGGGCGACCGCAAGGTTCGCGACTTCGTGATCCCGGTGGGCGCGCAGTTGACGGTCGAGGATGGCGTCAAAGTGTCAGCGGGAACGATCATCTCGAAGGTGAACCGGGAAGCGTACAAGACCCGGGACATCACGGGTGGTCTGCCGCGCGTCGCCGAGTTGTTCGAGGCACGGCGGCCGAAGGATCCGGCGACGATTTCGGAGATCGACGGCGTCGTGCGGTTCGGCGAGATCAAGCGCGGCAAGCGTGAGATCTTCGTCCAGCCGACGCGGGCTGATGCGCCAGCGTTGGCGATCGACGATACGCAGGAGCCGCAGCTGTACGAGGTTCCGGCGGGCAAGCACTTGCGCGTGCACGAGGGCGACCGCGTCCGGGCGGGTGACCGTCTGTCCGAAGGACCGGTCAATCCGCACGACATTCTGCGGATCAAGGGTCCGCGCGCGGTGCAGGAGTATCTGCTGAATGAAGTCCAGGAGGTCTACCGCCTCCAGGGCGTGAAGATCAACGACAAGCACATTGGCGTGATCGTGCGCCAGATGCTGCAGAAAGTGCGCGTGATCGAGCCCGGGGAGACGGAGTTCCTCGAGGGCGAGCACGTGGACAAGCAGGTCTTCCGCGACGAGAACGAGCGGGCCAAGAAGAAGAAGCTCAAGCCCGCCACGTCCGAGCCGCTGCTCCTGGGCATCACGAAGGCGAGTCTGACGACGCAGTCGTTCGTGTCGGCGGCCTCGTTCCAGGAGACGACGCGCGTGCTGACTGATGCCGGGATCCGCGGCGCCCAGGACGACCTCCTGGGTCTCAAGGAGAACATCATCATCGGTCACCTGATTCCGGCCGGCACGGGGATGTACCGGTATCAGGAAGTCGAGATCGAGGGGATGGAGATTCCGCCGACCCCGTCGGCGGCGGACGATCCGTTTGGAGTCGGGTTGTCGCCGTTCGCACCGCTGCCACCACTCACGGCGATTCCGGCCGGGGCGGAGAGCGAGTAAGCGAGAAGCAGGAATCAGCGGATCGGGACATCGAATCGGGTGATGGGGCCAGTCCGGCGAAATCGCTGGGCTGGCCCCTTCGCTTATCTGTGCGCGGGGACGGCGGAATCGACCTCGATGATGCGGACGCCGCTGCCACCGGGAGATTCGACGATGTCGGTGAGGACGTGGCCCGGGAGGAGCTTGGCCAGCGAGTCGGCGTCCCCGCCGAAGGTGCCTGACCGGTAATCGAGCAGGAGCCACGTGCGCGGGCCCGGGGCGGGCGTGAGGGCGCCGCGCACGGGTGCGCCGGCGGTGAGGCCCGTGATCGCCACGGGATGGGCGCGGAGGTAGTAGGAGAGGGGCACGCCCATCTCGGGAGGTTGAATGAGAATGGCGTCGCCGGGGCGCAGCGCAGGCGCGAGGCGGCGGGCCACCGGGCGGTAGTCGGAGTCGCGGGAGCCGACGCGCTGATACGTCGCGACGCCGATCCCCATGGTCGCCAGCAAGACGACGAGGCAGCGTCGCGCGGAGCCATCCGGTCATCCGCGCGAGGCCCGCGCCGATCAGGATGTAGAGGCAGGGCGTCGTGAAGAGGAAATAGCGCGGCAGGGTGAGCTCGTGCTTCACGGAGACCGCGACGCCGGCGAGCAGGGGGATGGCGAGCACGAGATAGACTGCGCGGACTGGGCCGGTACGCGCGTGGCGGGGCGGGTAACTGAGGGCGGCAAGGACCGCGAGGAGTGTCAGCGGGTATGCCAGCGAGCGTTCGAGCATGGCGCCAGCGCCCCAGCCGTCGGCGAACGCGTGGTAGAGATCCCAGGGGTAGAGGTAGCCGCCGTGGATGGTGGACGCGAAGAAGTCGAGCAGCCCGCGGATCGCGTCCGGGATACCCAGGGCACGGCGCCAGTCCTGCGAGTGGGCCGCGGTGTGGAAGTCGATCGCGAGGGCGAGCGGCAGACAGGCGATGCCGACCGCGATCTGGGCCAGGCACCAGTTCCGCGCCAGCGGCCAGACCCGGCGGTGGGCGCGCAGCATGCGCGCGCCGGCGAGCAGCGCATCGACGTTGAGGGCGAAGAGCGCGAGGGCGGCGAGATCGAGCGTGTAGATGGCGAGGATCGCGGAGACGATGTACGCGGTGAGCGCGGCGCGGCCACTCCGGAGCAGTGCGCGGGGGAGTGGGCTCGTGTCCGGGTCGTCGCCCGCCGGATTTCCCGGCTCGCATACGGCCTGCCGCCACGCGACGTACGCGAGCACGCTGCAGGTCGTGAGCAGCGTGACGAGCATGTAGACGCGGGCCTCCTGCGCGTAGTAGATCTGCATGGGCGCACAGGCCAGCAGCAGGGCACCAAGAAAGCCCGCGCGGCGGGAGACCGTTCGTGCGCCGAGGGCGTAGGTGACCGGAATGAGGGCGAGACTCACGACGAGCGAGAGCGACCGCAGCGCGCTTTCGGATTCGCCGAAGAGCACCACCCACAGCTTGAGCAGCACGAAGTAGAGCGGGCTGCCGGGGCTCGCGCGGATGTTGGCCAGGAGCGCCGGCAGCGAATACTTTGCCAGCAGCCACGAGTTGGCCTCGTCGAGCCACAGATTGGCTGCCCCGATCCTAGGGACCCGTATCGCCAGCGCCACGAGGATGAGCACACCGACTGCCCAGGCCGCGCGTCTCCGCGCATCGCGACGTCGCGCATCGCGTCCCGTTCGCGCGCCCATGTCGCGCGCCGATGCGGCGCGACTGGTCGTCATCCCCGCGCTCACCGCCGGGATCGTGTACATGCTGTGCATCGCGCCGGCGCGGCATCCGGCCGTGGATGACGGCGGCGTGGGCCGGGTGTCGCTGATCCAGAAAGAATGCCTCATGGCATCCGATCGCGCGGCGGCCCGGGGCACCGTCGGGTGGTGTGTCGTACGGTACGCGTGGCAGCCCATTCCGGTTCGGGTTGCGTGCCGGGGGGCTCGATCCTGGGACGCGCTACATCATCGAGCTGGAAGTGGACGGCACGTCGTTCGCGACGGCCAGTCATGCGGCCACGGCGGCCGGCGAGGTGTCGCTGGACACGACGCTGTCCGCGTTCGCCGACGGGCCGTGCAGCGGCTCGCATCATGTGGCCGCCCGTTCGCTGGCGGGAACGCATCGGGTCAAGTTCTTGCTCAAGCGAAACGGGAATCCGGCGGGCACCGGGTCATCCTGCGCGGGCAACGGCGACGGTAACTTCTCCTACGTGCTCTTCGAGGAAAAGCTAGCCATTTACGATGGCGACCGGTAAGGCGGGCGGGCGCGCGGCGCTCGGCTGGTGCATCGCGTGTCTCGCCGCGGGAGTGGCGATCGCGTATGCGTATCCGGGCGCGTACATCCAGGATCCCGCGCTCCATTTCCTGCGCGCCAGGTGGATGTGGTCGCATCCGTGGATGATGGTGGACGTGTGGGACCGGCCACTGTTCACCGTCCTGTATTCGCTGCCCGCGGCGCTGCCGCCGGTGAGCGCGGCGTACGTCGCGGCGAAGCTCTCCACGGTGGTGGTCACGGTCGCGGCGGCGCGGCTGACGTGGGATCTGGCCGATGGGTACCAGCTCGGGCGAGCGGCCTGGGTGATCCCGCTGATGTTCCTTCAGCCCGGTGTATTCCTGCTGTCGGCGGAGACGACGCCGGAGCCGCTGTTCGCGATGCTGTTCGCGCTGGCGCTGCTGTGGTACCGGCGGGGGAAGCTGGTGCAGAGCGCGATCGTCGTCTCGTCGCTGATCATCGTGCGGCCGGAGGGGATCGCGCTGGCGGCGCTGTGGGCGGTGTGCACGATCCGCGATCCGCGGGCTGGGGAGACCCTGGGCAAGCGCGCGGCGGTCGCCTCGGCGCTCCTCATCGCGCCTGTGGTGTGGTGGTACCTATCGGCGCAGATGACGACCGACTGGTTGTTCATTGTACACAATTGGCCGGCGCCGTTCCGCAGCCAGGTCGAATGGCCGCTCCTGGCGTGGGCGGAGATCTTCGGGGTGGTGCTGGTGGTGCCGTTCGGGGTGGGCGCGGTGGCATCGCTGTGGGGCCGCCGGCTGGGTATGCCGCTGGCGTCGGTGGCGACCATAATGGTGGTGCACCTCGCGTTGGGCTTCGACGGGTGTCTTCGGGTGGGCGCCGGTACCGGTCTGGTATGTCTGTGTGGCGCCGGCGATCGCGCTCATCACGCTCGATGGATGGAACGTGCTGGCGGCGGGCTGGATCATCGTGGATCTCCGGCGGTGCGCAGGCCGGGCGGTGGGGTGGGCGGTCACGGGCGATGGTGGTGGTGATTTCGCTGGTTTCCAATCTCCTACATACTGGATGCTCAAGCCTCTGGGCGGGACTGGTCGCGGGTGGCTGAGATGCGCGAGTGGTTTGTTGCCCACCCGCAGCCGATCGCGCGAATGGTCTGGAGCGAGGCGTATGCGGGGGTGCAATTCGGGCATGACCCGGACGAGAGTGCGCTCACGTATGGTGACCGGGCGAAGAACGTGGCGTTCCTGAGTGGTGCTCCCCGCGGGACGCTGGTGGCGTGGGATTCCGATATCGGGCCGTCGTGGTACGGACTCACGGGCGCACAAATCGTGCAGATCGGTTACATGGTACTGCGACACCAGACGTCCGTCGAGACCGGCCGGCTTTCGTCCTGGGTAGGCGCGGCGGCGCATGTGGGGCGGCTCGGCGCGCTCGCGGGAGCGGATCGCATTGCGGCGCCGCGCACCCAGGAAATGTGGCTACTCTATCGCCCGTGACCTGGCGCGACCATTCCCAGTGTGCATGCGCTCCGCGCACACGCATTGCACCTCATACCGTACTCAGCGTGCCGCCGCGCCTTGACCGATTTGAATGGGGTCAGCGGTGGCGAGCCAGTACTCGAAGACATTGTCGCCATTGCCGCCGCAGGGGAGTGCGCGTGTGGGATCGGTGAGCGGGCCGCCGTGGCCTGCGGCGCCCGCGCCGGAGCCATCGGATTTCACGCTGACCACGACGACGTGATTGCCCGACACCGATTGGGGCGGGGCGGGATCACCGACGCAGAACTGATCCGCGAAGCGCGCGAGGGCACCGTGCGCGCTGAGGGCGCCGTTGTCGTCGGCGCGGGCGCTGCCGACGGAGTAGCTGGCGTGGTCGTCGACCGTGAGCTCGATGCGGAACGCTAGCCGGGGTGGGAGGCCGTGGGCGCGCACGTACCACTCGAACGCGGGACCTGGACTAGATTCCCCTTTGCCGGCGTGGTACCACACGGTACCGCCCGGTGGCGTGGCCGGATTAGCCGAGGCGGGCAGGGGGTCGGCCGGCGCGAGCACGAGGGTTGCAAAACCAATAGGTGGATCGTCCGCAACAGCACCACTGGCTGAAGGAGAGCCAGGACGACCCTGTCCGGAATCAGCGCCGTTGCAGGCGACGACGCTGGCACAGATGAGCGCGACCCCAACGATTCCGTGGCGGGCGCAGAACCCTACCCGGGGGAAGCAGAGCATGTTAAGATGCTTCCGCCGCCACAAATCACGTATTGGACCTCGCTGAGGACGCACTTGCATGAGCCTATGGCTCGCAGTTGTGGTGGTTTACGGCGTAGCGTTATTTGGCTTGTCGCTCTACAGTTTGAACCATGCCGCCTTGGCGCTGGTGTTCTGGCGCCGGCGCCACCGTTCGCGGGGCGACCTGCCAGTTTTTGCCGACCCGGTTGTCACGATTCAGTTACCGCTCTTCAACGAACTCTACGTTGCCGAGCGTGTAATTCGCTCGGCGTGTGAGGTCGACTACCCGCGCGAGTTGCTCGAGATCCAGGTACTGGACGATTCCACGGATGAGACGCTCGATCTGACGCGGCGGCTGGTCCGGGACTATCAGGCGAAGGGCGTGCCGATCGTCCATTTGCATTGGGATAACCGTAACGGGTTCAAGAGCGGGGCGTTAGCCCACGGATTCGAGAGGGCGCGGGGCGAGTTCATTGCGGTCTTCGACGCCGATTTCGTGGTGCCGCGCGATTTCCTGACGGCGGACCCTTCCGCACTTTGCGGACCCGTCCATTGGCATCGTGCAGACGCGTTGGGCGTACTTCAACGACAACTATTCAGAGCTGACGCGCGCGACGGCGCTGGCGCTCGACGGGCATTTCGTGGTGGAGCAGTCGGCGCGGTGCTGGGCCGGGTGGTTCCTGAACTTCAACGGAACGGCTGGGGTGTTGCGCGCGCGGACGATCGCCGAGGCGGGCGGATGGCAGTCTGATACCATCACGGAGGATCTCGATCTCAGCTATCGGGCGCAGCTGGCGGGGTGGCGTGCGCGGTATCTGCCGGATGTCGTGTGCCCGTCGGAGATCCCCGCGGACATGCACAGCCTCAAGGCGCAGCAGTTCCGCTGGACCAAGGGTGCGCAGGAGACTGCGCGGAAGATTCTGCCGAGCCTGTGGCGCGCGGATTTGCCGACGTCGGTCAAGATCGAGGGCACGCTGCACCTGCTGAGCAGTCTCGCGTATCCGCTGCTCATTGTGCTGACGGTGCTCAGCCCGTTCGTGATCCTGGCGGCGGGCGTGGATCATCTCAAGATCATCTGGCCGATCTCGCTGTACTATCTGATGGCGTTCTCGGGCACATTCTTCTGCTATTACACGGCGGCGCGTGTGCTCGGCGGGACGTGGCGCCAGCGAATCGCGCGATTTCCGCTGTTTCTGGCGTTGTCGATCGGCATGAGCGTCCACAACAGCCGGGCGGCGATCGAAGGACTGATCGGCAAGCGGAGCCCGTTCGAGCGGACGCCCAAGTATCGTGTCACGAGCCAGGCCAAGAACCGGGGCGGCGGCCGATATCGGAGCCGCGCGTCGTGGAGTCTGGTGGCGGAGTTTGCGCTGTCGGCGTGCTCGTTCACGGGGTTTGTGCTGGCGATTCATTACCGGCAGTTCGGTGCGGTGCCGTTCCTCCTGTTATTCGGCTTCGGGTACGGGATGGTCGGGGCGTATTCGCTGAGCCATTCTGCGTTTCGCGTCGCGGAAGCTGCACATGATCGAGGGGCCGGCGGCTCCCGAGGTCGTCGCCGCGTAGCGAGTGTCCACGGGGCTGGATTCAACCGGCCTCAGCGTTGGACAGATTTCCGGCGGACTGATCGGCAGGGGTGTGACGAACGGTCATCCTGCTTCGTCGGGAGCGTGATGTCCCAAGCCAACACCACGGTCGAGTGGCAGCTCGAGCAGCTGCCTGCCGGCGCCGACGTCATGATCAAGGATGAGCGCGGGCAGCTCGTGGCCCGCGGCACCGTGAACGTCGACCGCGTGTCGCTCCGCGGGCCGGGTGGCGAGCACATTCCGCTTATGACCGGGCGCGGGTGGAAGGTGGTGGTGTTGAGCCAGCGCGGCGTGGCGCCGAGGAACAGCCGGTCGCAGTAGGCGGGGCGGGCCCGGGTGTCGGCGGGGCATTCGTGTAGGGGATGCTGGGCGGGTCATGACCCGCCCCTGCCAGAGACGATATCGTGCGCGCCTTAATGCGCGGTGGCCGTCTCGTTCCGGTAGATCACGCCGTCCTTCATGACCAGCGTCACGTGACTCAGGGCGCCGATGTCGTGCGTCGGGTCGCCGTGACGGCGACGAGGTCCGCTTTGAGGCCGGGTGCGACGCGGCCGATCTGGTCGGCCATGTGCAGCACCGTGGCATCGATCGACGTGGCGGATCGCAGCGCGGCGATCGCGGGCATGCCCCAGGCGACCAGCAGCTCGATCTCGCGTGCGTTTTCGCCGTGCGGGAAGACGCCGACGTCGCTGCCGTTGCAGATCGTGACGCCGGCATTCGAGTGCGGCGCGCAGGCTGGCCCGCTTCTTCGCGATGGATGGTGGCTCCGGGTCGGTGCCGGGGTGCCAGCCGCGGTACGTGGCGATCGCGTACGAGGCTTCGACCGTTGGGCAGAGGGCGATGTGATGCGCCACCATGGAGCGGAAGATCTCCGGGTGTGCCGTCGTCGCCGTGCTCGATGGTTTCGACACCGGCGGCGATCGCGCGGCGCATTCCTTCGGCAGTGGTGGCGTGCGTCGAGACGGCGCGGCCTGAGGAGCGTGCGGTTTCGACGGCGAGCGCCAGCTCCTCCTCGGAGAACGTCGGGCGCTGCTGATTGCCGGGGCCCCATCCGTAGTCCGCGTACATTTTGATCCAGTCGGCACCATTGCCGATCTGTTGGCGGACGGCGTGCTGGACCTCGGGGCCATCCGCTTCCTGCGCGCCCTGGGGCGGTTCGAAGAGAAGAGGTCGCGGGGCGGACCATAGGCACCGGTGGCGACGATCGCGCGCGTGACGACGAGCATGCGCGGGCCCGGGATGATGCCCTGTTCGATCGCCTGTTTGATGCCGACATCGGAATTGCCGGCGCCTTCGGTGCCCAAATCGCGGATCGTGGTGAAGCCGGCCATGAGCGTATTGCGGACGTGCGTGACCGCGCGAGCGGTGCGCACGGCGAGCGGCTCGGCCAGCACCTGCAGCGTCCAGGGCGTCTCGTTATAGGGGTGGAGGAAGATGTGGGTGTGGGCGTCGATGAGGCCGGGCAGGAGCGTCATGCCGGCGAGGTCGATCGTGGTCGCACCGGCGGGTGCCGAGCTTTCCGCGCCGGGGCCGGCGGCGAGGATCGTCGTGCCCTGGACCACGACCGTCCAGCCCTGGTGGATGTCGACGCCGTCGAACACGGCGGCGGGGCGGAGGATCGTGGGGGCGGTGGGTGGGGGCGCGGACGCCGGGTGGCTGGGTACGCCGGATGTGCGGGCGGACTGGGCGACGGCGGGGCGGGCGGCGACGAGGAGCGCGGCCAAGAGAGCGATCGAGCGTGTCATGCGGATTGGGGACGAGGGACCAGGGACTGGAGGATGCGGAGGGCCGGGTCGGGCGGGGGCGTAATGATGGTCCCCGAGCCCGGCGCCGGGTAGAGGGTGTGGCGATCGCGTGTGCCGTGGTCTTGAACCAATGGGCATTTGCACTTACGTTTCGCGGTCTGTGCCGCAGCGGGCATTCAGCCACGCGGCCATCCTGCCACGGTCGTACTACAGTCGTACTGCTGTCATCCGGCGGCGGGCCGAGTGTTCCCAAACCTGACACATGCCGACCATCAATCAGCTCGTCCGGCAGAGCCGCCGCGACGTTCTCAAGAAGGAGAAGGCGCCCGCGCTGAAATCCAACCCGCAGAAGCGGGGTGTGTGCACGCGCGTCTACACGACGACACCGAAGAAGCCGAACTCCGCGTTGCGTAAAGTCGCGCGCGTGCGATTGACGAATGGTTTCGAGGTGACGGCGTACATCCCGGGCGAGGGGCACAATCTGCAGGAGCATTCGATCGTGCTGATCCGTGGTGGCCGAGTGAAGGATCTGCCGGGCGTGCGTTATCACATTGTGCGGGGGAGTCTCGACGCGTCGGGTGTGACTGGGCGGAACCAGAGCCGTTCGAAGTACGGGACGAAGAAGCCGAAGGCCGGTGGGGCAGCGGCAGCCGGGAAGGGCAAGTGAGCCGCCGGAAGAAGTCCGTCAAGCGTCCGATACTCGCGGACGCGCGCTACGACAGCCAGACCGTCTCCAAGTTCATCAATGCGATGATGCTGCAGGGGAAGAAGTCGGTGGCGGAGCGGCTGTTTTACGGCGCGATGGATCTCGTCGAGGCACGGACGAGCCAGCCTGGGCGTGAACATCTTCAAGCAGGCGCTGTCGAATCTCAAGCCGGTGGTCGAGGTGAAGAGCCGCCGAGTTGGTGGGGCGACGTATCAGGTGCCGGTGGAGGTTCGCCCGGAGCGGCGGACGGCGCTGGCGATGCGGTGGCTGATCTCGTATTCGCGGGAGCGGAACGAGAAGTCGATGCCGGAGCGGCTGGCGGCTGAGGTGATCGCGGCTTCGAAGGGTGAGGGGAACGCGGTGAAGAAGAAGGACGACACGCACCGTATGGCAGAGGCGAACAAGGCCTTCGCGCACTACCGCTGGTAGCAGGGCGCGGTTAGTTACGGGGCTGTAGCGGCGGAAGGCTGCGGCACCAGGATCAGGAGCAGTTCGGGCGTTGAAGGGCAGACAATCTGACGTCGCGCGTTGGCCGGTCTGGCTGGCGGAGCGGCGCGCCATGGGTCCCCGGTCGTGCAGCAGTGGCGACCGTACCCGGCGAACGGCGGATGGATACCAGCCTCGGTGATCCGAGGTGTCGGTCCACCCGCATTTTTGCTGAAATGAGATGCCCCTTCGAGGGGCGAGAGAGTCTTACCGAGAGCACGCACAATGGCCCGTTCCACACCACTCGATCGGTACCGCAATATCGGCATCATGGCGCACATTGATGCTGGGAAGACGACTACGACCGAGCGGATTCTGTATTACACGGGGAAGAACTACAAAATCGGCGAGGTCCATGAAGGGACCGCGACGATGGACTGGATGGAGCAGGAGCAGGAGCGCGGCATCACGATCACGTCGGCCGCGACGACGGCGTTCTGGACGCGGAACGGGATCGAGTACCGGATCAACATCATCGACACGCCGGGCCACGTGGATTTCACGGCGGAAGTGGAGCGGTCGTTGCGGGTGCTGGACGGCGCGGTGGCGCTGCTGGATTCGGTCGCCGGCGTGGAGCCGCAGACGGAGACCGTGTGGCGGCAGGCGGACCGGTACCGGGTGCCGCGGCTGATCTTCGCGAACAAGATGGACCGAGTGGGTGCCGATTTCGACCGGTGCGTGCGGATGATCCGCGACCGTCTGTCGAAGGCGTCCTATCCGCTGCAGCTACCGGTGGGGTCGGGTGAGTTGTTCACCGGGCACATTGACGTGCTGCGCCGGGTCCAGATCGTGTTCGACGACGAGACGCTGGGCAAGTCGTTCATCGAGCAGCCGATTCCCGAGGCGTATCAGGAGGCGGCGGAGCAGGCGCGCCACGAGGTGATCGAGGCGGCGGTGGAGCACGACGAGACGTTGCTCGAGAAGTATCTGAGTGGGGTAGAGCTGACGTTCGACGAGATCCAGCACGCGATCCGGGCAGCGACGGTGGGCGGCCACATTGTCCCGGTGCTGTGCGGCGCGGCGTTCAAGAACAAGGGTGTGCAGGCGTTGCTGGACGCGGTGATCGACTATCTGCCGACGCCGGTCGACCTCAAGTCGATCGTCGGGCATCAGCAGCACAACGACACCGAGAAAGAGGAGCGGCAGGTCTCGGACGACGCGCCGTTCTCGGCGCTGGCGTTCAAGATCGCGACGGATCCATTCGTCGGGAAACTGACCTACCTGCGCGTGTATTCGGGCGTGTTGTCGACCGGGTCGTACATCTACAACTCGACGAAGGACAAGCGCGAGCGGGTCGGGCGTCTCCTGCAGATGCACGCGAACAAGCGTGACGAGATCCAGGAAGTGCGGGCGGGCGACATTGCGGCGGCGATCGGGCTCCGGGACACGCGGACGGGCGACACGCTGTGTGACGACGACCATCCGATCATTCTGGAAGCGATGAAGTTTCCGGCGTCCGTCATCGACGTCGCGATCGAGCCGAAGACGAAGGCGGACCAGGACAAGCTGGCGATCTCGCTGGCGAAGTTGTCCGAGGAGGACCCGACGTTCCGCGTGCATACGGACGTGGAGACCGGCCAGACGATCATGTCCGGCATGGGCGAGCTGCACCTCGAGATCCTGGTCGACCGGATGCAGCGCGAGTTCAAGGTGGACGCGAACATTGGCCGTCCGCAGGTCGCGTATCGCGAGACGATTCGCAAGCGCGTGGAGAAAGTCGAGGGCAAGTTCATCCGGCAGTCGGGTGGCCGCGGGCAGTACGGCCACGTGGTCATCAACATGGAGCCGTCGGAGCAGGGCAAGGGCTTCGTGTTCAAGGACAAGATCGTGGGCGGTGTGATCCCGCGGGAGTACATCGGCCCGGTGGAAGCGGGGATCCGCGAGGCACTGGACAATGGCGTGCTGGCGGGCTACCCGATGGTCGACGTCACGGTGGAGCTGATCTACGGCTCATACCACGACGTCGACTCGAGTGAAATGGCGTTCAAGATCGCGGGATCCATGGCGTACAAGGAGGCGGCGAGGCGCGCGCATCCGGTGATCCTGGAGCCGATCATGAACGTCGAGGTGGTGTGTCCCAACGATTACATGGGCGACATTCTGGGCGATCTCTCGGCACGCCGCGGCAAGATCGGCGGCATGATGCAGCGGGGAGAGGCGCAGGTGATCGATGCGACGGTGCCGTTGTCGGAGATGTTCGGGTATTCGACGAAGCTGCGGTCGCAGTCACAGGGTCGCGCGAGTTATTCGATGGAGTTCGCCCACTACGAGGAAGTGCCGAAGAGCAAGGCGGAAGAGATCATCAACAAGGTCAAAGCGTAACCAGCTCTCCTTAACCGCGAGAATCGAGAACATGGCGAAGGCGAAGTTTGAGCGGACGAAGCCGCATGTGAACGTGGGGACGATTGGGCACGTGGACCATGGGAAGACGACGTTGACGGCGGCGATCACGGCGGTGCAGGCGGCGCAGGGGTTGGCGCAGAAGGTGGCGTTCGACCAGATCGACAAGGCGCCGGAGGAGCGGGAGCGGGGGATTACGATTGCGACGGCGCACGTGGAGTACGAGAGTGCGGCGCGGCATTACGCGCACGTGGACTGTCCGGGGCATGCCGACTACGTGAAGAACATGATCACGGGGGCGGCGCAGATGGATGGGGCGATCCTGGTGGTGAGTGCGGCGGATGGGCCGATGCCGCAGACGCGGGAGCACATTTTGTTGGCGCGCCAGGTGAACGTGCCCTACATCGTGGTGTTCATGAACAAGGTGGACGCGGTGGATGATCCGGAGTTGCTGGATCTGGTGGAGCTGGAGGTGCGGGAGTTGTTGAGTTCGTACCAGTTTCCGGGGGACGAGACGCCGGTGATCCGGGGGAGTGCGTTGCAGGCGTTGGCGAATCCGGATCCGAAGGGGGCGCCGGGGGAGAAGATTGGGGAGTTGTTGGCGGCGTTGGACAGTTATATCCCGGTGCCGAAGCGGGAAGTGGACAAGCCGTTCTTGATGCCGGTGGAGGATGTGTTTTCGATCACGGGGCGGGGGACGGTGGCGACGGGGCGGATCGAGCGGGGGAAGGTGAAGGTGGGGGATGAGTTGGCGATGGTGGGGTTTGGGAGTGACAAGAAGACGGTGGTGACGGGGGTGGAGATGTTTCGGAAGTTGTTGGACGATGGGCAGGCGGGGGACAATGTGGGGTTGTTGTTGCGGGGGGTGGCGAAGGAGGATGTGGAGCGCGGGATGGTGGTGGCGAAGCCGGGGTCGATCACGCCGCACACGCGGTTTGAGGCCGAGGTGTACGTGTTGACGAAGGAAGAGGGGGGGCGGCATACGCCGTTCTTCAAGGGGTACCGGCCGCAGTTCTACTTCCGGACGACGGACGTGACGGGGGCGGTGGAACTGGGGGAGGGGACGGAGATGGTGATGCCGGGGGACAACGTGCAGATGACGATCGAGCTGATCACGCCGATCGCGATGGATGAGGGGCTGCGGTTCGCGATCCGCGAAGGCGGCCGCACCGTGGGCGCCGGCGTCGTCACGAAGATTCTCAAGTAAGCGCAGACTTACAAGCCACGATTTTTCTTCTTCTATTTCTCTTCTTCTTTCTCCACACAGTCCTATGGCCGGCCGCATTCGCATTCGTCTCAAGGCCTTCGACCACGCCGTGATCGATCAGGCGTCGGCCGACATCGTGCGCACCGCGGAAAAGACTGGCGCGCAGGTGTCGGGGCCGATTCCGCTGCCGACCAAGACGCAGCGGTGGACGGTCTTGCGCTCGCCGCACGTGGACAAGAAGTCGCGCGAGCAGTTCGAGCTGAAGACCCACAAGCGGGTGATCGACATTCTCGATTCACGCGCACAGACGGTTGACGCGTTGACCAAGCTGGATCTCCCGGCGGGTGTCGACGTGGAGATCAAGGTCGAGTAGCCATGATCGGAATCATTGGGAAAAAAGTCGGGATGACCCAGATCTTCAACGACGAGGGCCAACAGATCCCGTGCACGGTCGTCGAGGCGCCGCCGAACCCGGTCCTGCAGGTCACGGATCCGGCGACGGCGGGCATGGCGCAGGTCCAGCTCGGCTATGGCGTGCAGCGCATGCGGCGCGAGAGCGGCAAGGGCGAGCGCGACCCCAAGGGCCGCCGCGCCTCGCGCGCGGCCATCGGTCACGCCGCGAAGGCGGGGCTCGCCGCGCCGCCGCTGGCGCTCCGCAGTCGATCCGGCTGGACGATGCGCCGGGCAAGAATCCGGAGATCCCCGCGCTTGAAGGTCGGCGACGACCGTCGGTGTCGGGATCTTCGCGGTGGGTGATGCCGTGAAGGTGACCGGGCACGAGCAAGGGTCGCGGGTTCCAGGGCGTGGTGAAGCGCCACAGCTTCGGCGGTGGCCCGAACACGCACGGCAACACCAAGCACCGGCGTCCCGGATCGATCGGACCGGGCACGGATCCGTCGCGCGTGATCAAGGGCAAGAAGATGCCCGGGCACTACGGTGCCGAGCAGCACACGCAGACGCATCTCCGGGTCGAGCGCATCGATCTCGAGCGGCATCTGCTTTACATCCGCGGCTCGGTCGCCGGCCCGAAGAACGGGCTCGTCGTCGTGCGCAAACAGCAGTAGAGGATCGCGTGGCTGATACTCAAACGACGGGTCCCCGTCCGGCCCCCATGGCGTTCGAAGCGGAGACGTTTACCGCGCTGGGCACGCCGCGCACGGCTGTGCCCCTTCCGGGCGAGCTGTTCGACGGCACGATCAACATTCCGGTGATGCACCAGGCGGTCAAGGCGTTCCGCGCCAATCAGCGGCAGGGGAACGCGGCGACGAAGATCCGGAAGTTCGTGACCGGTGGTAATCAGAAGCCGTGGAAGCAGAAGGGCACGGGACGCGCGCGGCAGGGATCGACGCGTGCCCCGCACTGGGTGGGTGGTGGCACGGTGTTCGGTCCGACGCCGCGGAGCTACGCGCAGTACGTGCCGCGGCAGGTGCGTGCGCTGGCGCGGAAGAGCGCGCTCAACGCGCGGGCCAGCGAGGGAGCGGTCAAGGTGATCGACGCGTTCCACTTCGACGCGCCGCATACGCGCCGCATTGTGGCGTTGCTCGCGGCCGCTCGGCGTGCCGGACAAGAAAGTCCTGATCCTCACCGATGGCGCGCAGCCGAACGTGTATCTGAGCGGGCGGAACATTCCGCTGGTGCAGGTGCTGCCGTACTCCGACGTGTCGACGTACCACATCCTGTGGTCCGACGTGGTGCTGATCGAGTCGTCGGCGATCGGTCACGCGCTGGAGCCGGTGGCGGAGACGGGGCGCGACGGTGCCGGCGCGTAAGGCGAAGGCGCCGGCGCACGCGAAGAGGGCAGCCGGGAAGGGCGGCACGCCCGCGGCCAAGACGGCCGCCAAGAAGGCCGCCAAGACGGCCGCCAAGAGGGCCGCGAAGAAAGCGGCCAAGAAGGCGAAGCCGGCATCGGCCAAGGCCAAGGCGGGACATCAAGCGGCAGGGAAGCGCGCGCCAGCGGCGGCAGCGAAGAAGCGGCCCGCGGCGAAGAAGGCCGCGCCCAAGAAGAAGAGGAGCTAGGCAATGCCGACGCTACACCGCACCATCGTTCGCCCGATCATGACCGAGAAGACCTCGGCCGGCTATCAGGCGCGCGGCGAGTACACGTTCGAAGTCGCGCCCGACGCCAACAAGGCGGCGATCCGGGATGCGATCGAGCGGTTGTTCGGGGTGAAGGTCACGGGTGTCTGGACCGCGAACGTGCGTGGCAAGCTGCGCAAGGTCGGGAAGACATCCGGGCGCCGGCCCAACTGGAAGAAAGCCATCGTGAAGCTGAAGTCGGGCGACACGATCGACGTATTCGAAGGTTAAGAGGACATTCCGATGCCCGTTCGCCAGTTCAAGCCGGTCACCAAGAGCTCGCGCTTCCGATCCGTTCCGGATTTCAAGGAGATCACGCGGACGACGCCCGAGAAGTCGTTGCTCGAGCCACTCAAGAAGTCCGGTGGCCGCGACAATCACGGGCATATCGCCATGCGCCGCCGCGGTGGCGGCCATAAGCGGATGTACCGCGTGATCGATTTCCGCCGGAACAAGTTCGGCGTGCAGGGGACCGTGCGCGAGATCGAGTACGACCCGAACCGCTCGGCGCGCATTGCGCTGATCGAGTACGCGGACGGCGAGAAGCGCTACATCCTGCATCCGCGCGGTCTCTCGGTGGGCGACACGGTGGTGTCGGGCCCGGGATCGGACGTGCGGACGGGGAACGCGATGCCGTTGCGCGAGGTGCCGCTGGGTACCGACGTGCACAACATCGAGCTCAAGGCCGGCAAGGGCGGCCAGATCGTCGCGATCGGCGGGATCGTCAGCCGAAGTGGTGGCGAAAGAGGGCGAGTACGTGACCGTGCGGCTCCGCTCGACGGAGATGCGGCTCGTGCACGGCAACTGTCTGGCGACGATCGGCACGGTGGGGAACGCCGAGCATGAGCTGTTGTCGTGGGGGAAGGCGGGCAAGACGCGGTGGATGGGACGGCGGCCGAAGGTGCGCGGCGAGGTGATGAACCCTGTCGATCACCCGCACGGCGGCCGGACGCGCGGCGGGCGCAACGTCGTGAGTCCATGGGGCAAGAAGGAAGGGGTCAAGACGCGTAACACCAAGAAAGCGTCGCAGCGACTGATCGTCCGCGGCCGGAAGCGCGGCCGGGCGACGCAATAGGAATCCGAGCACACCATGGCGAGAAGTCTCAAGAAGGGCCCGTACGTGCATGAGAGCCTGCTGAAGAAAGTCGGCGCGCTCAACACGCGGAACGAGAAGCGGGTGGTGAAGACCTGGTCCCGTGCCAGCACCGTGATCCCGGATTTCGTGGGGCACACGTTCGCCGTGCACAACGGGAACAAGTTCATCCCGGTCTACGTGACCGAGAACATGGTCGGCCACAAGCTCGGCGAGTTCTCGCCCACGCGGTTGTTCCGCGGGCATTCGGGCAAGGCGGTGGACAAGAAGGCGGCCGGCGTTCCGGTGGCCTCGGGGCCGCGGTGCGAAGCCGGCGGGCGGCGGCGGGGGAGGCCGGTAAGTCATGACCGACGTGCGGGCATTTCAGCGGACGACGCGGCAGTCGCCCTACAAGATGCGGCTGGTGATCGACCAGATCCGCGGCAAGGACGTGAACGAGGCGCTGGCGCTCCTTCGGTTCTCGAAGAAGCACGCGGCCAAGCAGATCGAGAAGGTGCTCAATTCGGCGGTGGCCAATGCCGAGTACAAGGGGCGGGCCGCGAACGAGCCGGTCGATGTGGACACGTTGTACGTGAAGCACGCGATCATCAACGAAGGGCCGAAGCTCAAGCGGTTCACGCCGGCCGCGATGGGGCGGGCGACGCCGATTCAGAAGCGGACGAGCCACGTCGAGATCGTGCTCGGTCCGCGGGCGTCGGCGGTGAAGCCGCGGGCGAAGGCGGCGAGGACCGGAGCGCGCGCGGCGGCGGCGACGCCGGCGGGCAAGGGTCCGGGCAAGGGCGCGGGGAAGGCGGCAACGAAGGGCGCGGACAAGGCAGCCGCATCGCGGCCGGCCACTCGCACGAAGGGGGCATAGCAGTATGGGACAGAAGACCAATCCGATCGGCTTTCGGCTGGGCATCTCCAAGCAGTGGCGTTCGCGGTGGTACGCGAACCGGGATTTCCCGCAGCTCCTGAAGGAAGACGAGCTGCTGCGGAAGTATCTCAAGGCACGCGTGGGGCATGCGGCGATCTCCGACATCCATATCGAGCGGAAGCCGGGCAAAGTGGTGGTGACGATTCACACCGGGCGCCCGGGCGTCGTGATCGGGAAGAAGGGTGCCGAAGTCGACAAGCTGCGTGATGAGCTGACGCAGCTGGTGGGCAAGGAAGTCGGCATCAACGTCGAGGAGATCAAGCGTCCGGAGCTGGACGCGCAACTGGTGGGCGACAACGTCGCCAATCAGCTGGCGCAGCGTATCTCGTTCCGCCGGGCGATGAAGCGTGCGGTGCAGAGCGCGATGCGGATGGGAGCGCAGGGGATCAAGATCAAGTGCGGCGGGCGGCTCGGTGGAGCGGAGATCGCGCGTGTCGAGGGTTACCACGAGGGACGGGTGCCACTCCACACGCTGCGGGCCGACATCGACTACGCGACATCGACGGCGAAGACCACGTTCGGCACGATCGGCGTGAAGGTCTGGATCTTCAAGGGTGAGATCGTCGAGGATCGCCGCGGGAAGACCTACTCCACCGGCTCGTAACTACGAGCCGGAGAAAGTAGAGAGTAGACAGAACAGTAGAGAGTGGAAAGTAGACAGCCGAACGGGACGTACCGATCACTGACACTGCGAACACCTAATCATGCTGAGTCCAAAGCGGGTCAAGTTCCGCAAGATGTTCAAGGGGCGCACGCGGGGGCTGGCGACGCGGGGGAACACCGTCGTCAACGGCCACTACGGGTTGCAGGCGTTGGAGCCCGGGTGGGTGACCAACCGGCAGATCGAGGCGGCGCGTGTCGCGTTGACGCGGCACATCAAGCGGGGCGGGAAAGTGTGGATCCGGATTTTTCCGGACAAGCCGATCACGAAGAAGCCAGCCGAGACGCGCATGGGGAAGGGCAAGGGGTCGCCGGAGGGGTGGGTGGCGGTGGTGAAGCCTGGGCGTGTGATGTTCGAGCTCGAGGGCGTGACGCTGGAGATCGCGCAGAAGGCGATGGCGCTGGCGTCGGCCAAGCTGGGCGTGCGGAGCAAGTTCGTGGTTCGTGAGGAGGCGCACACCGATGCCTAAGGGACTGGTAGCGAGCGAGATCCGCGAGATGGCCGAGGGCGACATTCAGGCCCGGGTCGCGGAGCTGGAGGAGGAGCGGTTTCGTCTGCGCTTTCGGGCGGCGACGGAGACGCTGGAGGATGCGTTACGGTTGCGCTGGTTACGCCGCGACATCGCGCGGCTCAAGACCGTGTTGCGGGAACGTGAACGGGGCGCGCAGGCGTCCCGCGGTGAGGGCACATGACGGAGATGCACAACCCGCTGCACCGATCGGTGCCGGGCGGAACGGCGCATGAGTCGCCGGCTGCGCGGCGTGATCGCCGGGCGCGAAAGACGCGTGTCGGCATGGTCGTGAGCGACAAGATGCAGAAGACGGTCGTGGTCGCGATCGAGCGTCGCGTCGCCGCATCCGGTGTATGGCAAGATGATTACCCGGACGACCCGGCTGAAGGTGCATGACGAGGAGAACGCGGCCAAGACCGGGGATACGGTGCGTATCATGGAGACCCGCCCGCTGTCGAAGGACAAGCGGTGGCGTGTGATCGAGATCGTCGACCGCGCGCGCTGACCGCCACGGACGAGGCATCCGCAAATGATTCAGCAGGAATCGATGGTTAAAGTGGCGGACAACTCGGGGGCGAAGACGGCCCTCGTGATCCGCGTATTGGGTGGGACGCGCCGGCGATACGCCGGGCTGGGCGACACGGTGATCGTGGCCGTCAAGAACGCGCTCCCCAATGGCACGGTGAAGAAGTCCGACGTGGCGCGCGCGGTGGTCGTGCGCACCGCGAAGGAGACGCGCCGCAAGGACGGCACGTACATCCGTTTCGATGAGAACGCGGTGGTCATCATCAACGAGCAGGGCGAGCCGCGGGCGACCCGTATCTTCGGACCTGTCGCGCGCGAGCTGCGCGAGAAGAAGTACATGAAGATCGTGTCCCTGGCTCCCGAGGTCATTTAGCTGTGCGGATTCTCACACATTGGAAGACGGCCGGCATCCGGGATCGGAAGCGCCACGCCATCGCGGCGGAGCGCGAGCACGTGCACGTCACGGCGGGCGATCAGGTGCGGGTGATGCGCGGCGAGGACAAGGGCAAAGAAGGGAAGGTGTTGCGCGTGTTCCGGAAGACGGGGCGAGTCACGGTCGAGGGTGTGAACATCGTCAAGAAGCACCGGAAGGCGCGCCGGCCCGACGAGCAGAGCGGGATCATCGAGCAGGCGGCGCCGATTCATGCGTCGAACGTGATGCTGCTCGATCCCAAGTCTGGCGACCCCACGCGGGTGCGGATGCGGGTCAACGACGATGGCACGAAGGAGCGGCTGTCCGCGAAGAGCGGTGAAGCGCTCCCACGCGTGAAGGCGCGCTAGGAGAAACGGTATGGCGACGAAAGACGGAGACAAGAAGCCGGATCGCAAGAGCGGCGCGACCAAGAGCGGCGCGACCAAGAGCGGCGCGACCAAGAGTGGCGCGGGCAAGGGCGGTGCGGGTGGTGGCGGCGAGGGCGGCGGCAAGGCGTCGCGCGCGCAGCGCCGGCAGACCGCCGAGGCGGCGCCACGTCCGCCGCACACGGGGATTGGACGTCCGGTCCCGCCGCCGCGGCTCCGCCAGCAGTATCAGGACACGGTCAAGCCGAAGCTGATGGAGCAGTTCGGGTTCTCGAACACGCATCAGGCGCCGACGCTGTCGAAGATCGTGATCAACTGTGGCGTCGGCGAGGCGATCAAGCAGCCCAAGGTGCTCGACAAGGTGGTCGAGGAGCTGGCGATCATCACCGGACAGCGGCCGGTGCGCCGGCGGGCGAAGAAGTCGATCGCCAACTTCGGGCTCCGCGAGGGGCAGGAGATTGGCGCGGCGGTGACGCTCCGGGGCGCGCGCATGTGGGAGTTCCTGGACCGGCTGGTGAGCGTGGCGATTCCGCGGATCCGCGATTTTCGCGGGCTGCCGACGCGCTCGTTCGACGGCCGCGGCAACTATTCGCTCGGTCTCAAGGAGCAGCTGATCTTTCCCGAGATCAGCTACGACATGGTGGAGCAGGTGCACGGCATGGACGTGACGTTCGTGACGACAGCGCAGCGGGACGACCAGGCGCTGGCGCTGCTGAAGGGGCTCGGGATGCCATTCCGGACCGAGCAGGACAAGACGCAGGCAGCACGGCGCAGCGGCGCAGCCGCCGCCGCGCACTGACACATTTTTCGACGAGAAGCCGATGGCCCGTAAGGCGATGATCGAGAAGAGCAAGCGGAAGCCGAAGTTTCCTGTGCGGCAACACAACCGGTGCCAGCGCTGTGGCCGGGCCCGCGCATATCTCCGGAAGTTCGGCTATTGCCGGATTTGTTTCCGCGACCAGGCGCTGAACGGGTTCATCCCGGGCGTTCGCAAGGCCAGTTGGTGAGAGGACCGCAACCATGACAATGACCGATCCCGTGGCCGACATGCTGACCCGTATCCGCAACGCGTGCGGATCGAAGCATCGGCGTGTCGACGTACCACTCTCGCGGCTCAAGCTGGAGATCGCGCGAGTGTTGAAGGAGAACAGCTACATCCAGGACTACAAGGTTCTGGCCGAAGAGCGGATCCTGCGCCTCGTCCTGAAATACGCCCAGGGCGGGCAGCCGGTGATTCGCGAGCTGCATCGCGTCTCGTCGCCGGGACTCCGGAAGTACGTTGCGGTGGCGGATCTGCCGCGCGTGCGGAATGGACTGGGGATGGCGATCGTGAGTACGTCCAAGGGTGTGATGACGGACCGCGAGGCGCGCCAGGCGCGCCATGGCGGCGAGTTACTCGCGCTGATCTGGTAGGGGGCCGGCCATGTCACGTATTGGCAAGAAGCCAGTTCCGGTGCCGAAGGGCGTCACGGTGGCCGTCGAGGGATTGACACGTCAAGGTCAAGGGACCGCGTGGCGAGCTCTCGCGCGTGGTGCACCGCGACATGAAGGTCTCGCTCGAAGGCACCACGGTGGTCGTCGCCCGGCCATCGGACGAGCCGAACCACAAGGCGCTGCACGGCCTGACGCGGACGCTGATCGCCAACATGGTCGAGGGCGTCACCGACGGGCTTCAAGAAGCAGCTCGAGATCGTGGGCGTGGGGTACAAGGCGGAGGGGCGGCCGTTTGGTCTCCAGCTCGCGCTTGGGTTCTCGCACCCGGTGGACTATCGCGCGCCCGCCGGCATCAAGCTGACGGCGCCGCAGCCCACGTCGATCGTGATCGAAGGAGCGAACAAGGAAGTGGTCGGCCAGGTGGCGGCGGAACTCCGCAGCTTACGGCCACCCGAGCCGTACAAGGGCAAGGGCATCAAGTATCTCAACGAGCAGATCCGCCGGAAGGCGGGCAAGACGGGAGCGAAGTAATGAGCCGCATCGGTATTCCGAAGTCGCGCGACGCGAAGCGCGTGCGCCGCCACCTTCGGGTCCGCAAGAAGGTGACGGGCACTCCGGAGCGTCCGCGGCTGGTCGTGTATCGCTCGGCGAAGCACATCACCGCGCAGTTGGTGGACGACGTGGCGCAGCGGACGCTGATGACCGTGACGAGCCAGGTGGTGGCCGAGGGGAAGAAGACGGAGAAGTCGGCGGTGGTCGGACGGACGATCGCGGCCCGCGCGAAAGACGCGGGGATTTCCCGGGTCGTGTTCGATCGCGCAGGGTACAAGTACCACGGCCGGGTGAAGGCGGTGGCGGATGGCGCCCGCGAGGGCGGCCTCGAGTTCTAACGGAGTAACGAGTCCTATGGCAGAGAATGAAACTCCCGCAGCCGGGCACGCCGGCGACGCCGCGCTCGGCCCGTTCGGGCGGTGCGCGGTCTGGCGGTGGCCGTGGCGGCCCTGGCGGCGGGCGCGGCGGCCGTGGCGGTCCTGGCGGCGGCGGTCGTGGCGGGCCGGGCGGCGGAGGCGGACGCGGCGGGCCTGGTGGCGGCGGCGGTCGTGGCGGCCCTGGTGGTGGCGGCCGGGACGGTGACCGGCGGTCGCGTGGTGGCGATGGGCGTGGCGATGGGGGACGTGAGGGTGGCGAGCTCCTCGAGAACGTCATCGCGATCAACCGTGTCGCGAAAGTCGTGAAGGGTGGCCGCCGGTTCTCGTTCAACGCGTTGGTGGCGGTGGGCGATGGCCAGGGCAAGGTGGGATTCGCGACGGGCAAGGCGAACGAAGTGTCGGAAGCGGTCCGCAAGGCCGTGGATGCCGCGCGCCGGCGCATGGCCGCCATTCCGCTGACGGGTAGCACGATTCCGCACGAGGTGATCGGCGAGCATGGCGCAGGCCGCGTACTGATGAAGCCGGCGGCGCCAGGTGCCGGTGTCATCGCCGGCGGTGCGGTGCGCGCGATCATGGAGTGCGCGGGGATCTCCGACATCCTGACCAAGAGTCTGGGGTCGACGAACCCGCACAACATGGTGCTGGCCGCGCTGGACGGGCTGCATCAGTTGACGACGGTCGAGGAGATCGCGCGCGAGCGCGGGGTCGATGCGGCGAGCATCGGATACCGCTCGCGCGCTCGGTCCAAGGAGACGGCACATGCCTAGGACGATTCGTATGGCATCCGGGCCGCGGTCCGGAGTACACCCCCGAAGCCGCTTGAGACGACCGGACAGGTGGAGATCCGGCAGGTCCGGAGCGGGATCGGCCATTCGTCGCGCATGCGCGCGACGTTGCAGGCGCTGGGGTTGCGGCACCACCAGTCGGTGGTGATCCGGGAGAACACGCCGGCGGTGCCGGCCAGATCAAGCGCGTGCGCCACCTGGTTCGCGTCACGCCAGTGGGGAAGTAGAGATGGCAAACGATCGCTCGACTCACATTGGGCTCGACAGTCTGCCGCCCGCACTCGGGTCGCATCGGAACCGGAAGCGGCTCGGCCGTGGTCCGGGATCCGGCACGGGCAAGACGTCGGGTAAGGGCACAAAGGGTATCAAAGCGCGCGCGGGCCATCATGGACCGGGCGGCGGCAAGCCACATTTCGAAGGTGGCCAGATGCCGCTGACGCGGCGGGTGCCGAAGCGCGGCTTCACCAATCCGTTCCGCGTCGAAGCGCAGCTGGTGCGTCTCGATGCGCTGGGCCAGCTCCCGGCGGACGCCGAGGTGACGCGCGAGACCCTGGCGGAAGCTGGGCTGATCCGGCCGGTGAAGGGACCGGCGAAGTTGTTGGCCAACGGCAAAGTGCCGCGGGCGGTGACGGTGCGCGGAGTGAAGGTCAGCGCCGGGGCACGGGAGAAGATCGTGGCCGCGGGCGGCCGAGTGGAAGAGTAGGGATACACAAGCGCGGGCCGCCGGCTGGCGGCCCGCCGTCTATACGCAGGGGCCATTGTGGCGCAATCCAATCCCGCGGCAGCGGTCGCGAACATCTGGAAGACGACGGAGCTGAAGGACAAGATCGTCTTCACGCTGTTGTGTTTGCTGATCTACCGTGTCGGCTCGCACATCACGGTTCCAGGCGTCAACGTGATCGCGCTGACCGATTTCTTCGCCAACCAGGGGAAGGGCGGACTCCTCGGGCTGTACGATCTGTTCGTGGGGGGCGGGCTGTCGCGCGCGACGGTGTTCGCGCTCGGCATCATGCCGTACATCTCCGCCAGCATCTTCATGCAGATCGCGGGCGCCGTGCTGCCGCAGATCGACAAGATGCAGAAGGAGGAGGAAGGCCGGCAGAAGGTGAATCAGTGGACCCGCTACATCACGGTCGCGCTGGCGGTCGTGCAGGGGTGGGGTTTCGCGCTGTTCACCGAGTCGCTCCCGAACGCGGTCGCGAACCCCGGGGTGCTGTTCAAAGTGGAGATGGTGCTGTTTCTGACGACGGGCGCGGTGTTCGTGATGTGGCTGGGTGAGCAGATCACGGAGCGCGGCGTCGGCAACGGCGCGAGCCTCATCATCTTCTTCTCGATTATCGAGCGCTTCTGGCCGGGGATCTTCGATACCGTCCGGTACATCCAGACGGGTGCGACGAACGTCGTGAAGCTGATCGTGCTCGGCGTGCTCATGGTGGGCGTGGTGGCCGGTGTCATTGCGATCACGGTCGCGTCGCGGAAGGTGCCGATCCAGATCCCGCAGCGGACGATGGCGCGCGGGCGGATGCGAGACGGCGCCAAGAGCTTCATCCCGCTCAAGATCAACTCGGCGGGTGTGATGCCGATCATTTTCGCGCAGTCGGTGATCGTCGTCCCGGGCGCCATCGCGCAGTTCAGCGGAAAACCCTGGGCGCGGGACGCCGCCGACTACGTGCGACCGGATTCGTGGCTCTATTTCGTGCTGATGGCGATTCTCATCGTCTTTTTCACGTACTTCTACACGTCGATCATCTTCAATCCGGTTGACCTGGCCGAGAACCTCAAGAAGCAGGGCGGGTTCATTCCAGGGGTGAAGCCGGGATCGAAGACCGCCGAGTATATCGATGAGGTGATGTCCCGGATCACGCTGCCGGGCGCGGTCTTCCTGACCTTCATCGCGCTGTTGCCGATGTGGATCGCCGAGGAGATCAACGTGCCGTTCCGGTTTGGTGGGACGTCGCTGCTGATCGTCGTCGGTGTCGCGCTCGACACGGTCACCAACATGAACCAGCATTTGTTGCTGCGGAAATACGACGGGTTCATGAAGAAGGGAGGCCGGTCTCCTCGCGGCGGCATGGGGTCGCCGGTCGGCGGCTTCTGATCGTGGCCGGCGCCGCCACGGGAGACGGCGAGCGGACGATCGTCGTGTTGCTCGGGCCGCCGGGCGCGGGCAAGGGGACGCAGGGCGAGCAGCTCGCGATCGCGCTGGGCGTCCCCAAGATCTCGACGGGCGATGTGTTGCGGGCGGCGGTGCGCGACGGCACACCGCTGGGGCGCGAGGCGCAAGGGTACATGGATCGCGGCGACCTCGTGCCGGATCCGGTGATCCTCGGCATCATGAAGGACGCGCTCAGCCAACCCTCGTCCGCGCGTGGCGCGATCCTCGACGGCGTGGTACGGACTGTCCCGCAGGCGGAAGGGTTGCAGGCAGCGTTGAGCCAGATGGACCGCGTCAATACCGTCGTGCTCGTGTTCGCGATCGACGATGACGTGCTGGTGCGCCGGATCAGCGAGCGGACCGTGTGTGACGCCTGCCAGACGCCGTACACGGGTCACCAGCCGGGCACCGCGTGCGCGAAATGCGGCGGCAAACTCGTCCGGCGTGCCGACGATGACCCCGACGCGGTGCGGCAGCGGCTCAAGGTGTACCATGCGCAGACCGCGCCGGTGATCACGTGGTACCAGACCCACGGCGTCCGCGTGGTGACGATCGATGGCGTGGGGACCCGGTCCGAAGTTCAGTCGCGTGTGCTTCGCGCGTTCTCGCGCTGACGCAGCGGCCGGCTTCCTCCGATTGGCAGCGACCAGGTAACGGCTCGATGATTCAGCTCAAATCCCCGCGAGAGATCGAGATCATGGCGCACGGCGGCCGGATCCTCGGTGAAGCGCTGCGGCTGCTGGCGTCGAAGACCGTCCCGGGAGTCACGACGGGCGAGCTCGATGCTCTGGCCGACCAGTTCATCCGGAGCCACGAGGGCGCGGTGCCGGCCTTCAAGGGACTGTACGGGTTTCCGGGGAGCGTCTGTCTCTCGATCAACCAGGAGATCGTGCACGGGATTCCGTCGCCGAAGCGCGAGCTGCGAGCGGGCGACATCCTGTCGATCGACATCGGCGTGAAGTACCAGGGCTACTACACTGACGCCGCGGTGACCGTGCCGGTGGGTGAGGTCCCCAAGGAGTCGGTCCGGCTCCTCGCCGTGACGCAGGAAGCGCTCTCCGCGGGCATTTCAGCCGCGACGCCGGGGAATCACCTCGGCGATATCGGCGCCGCGATCTCGGCCGTGGTGTCGCGCGCGCATTTGTCGCTCGCCAAGGATCTCGTCGGTCATGGTGTCGGGCTCGAACCACATGAGGAGCCGCAGGTGCCGAACGAGGGGAAACCGAAGCGCGGCACGAAGCTGGTCGCTGGCCTCACGATCGCGATCGAACCGATGGTCAATCTTGGCGTGGCCGCGACTCGCACGCTGTCCGACCGGTGGACCGTGGTGACGGCGGACGGAAAGCGATCGGCGCATTTCGAGCATACGGTGGCGATTACGGACAGCGGGCCACGCATCCTGACGGCGGCGTAGACCGGACCGCGCGGAGAAGAGCGCGGCGATGGTCTTACCGGGCGGGTCATGACCCGCCCCTACAGGTGCCTCTCGACCGCCTCGGTCGCGATGGATGCGGCGTGTGTCGTTGCTCCGACCAGGCGTTCGGCTTCCTCGGCCAGACTGTGGCCCATTGCCGGGTCGGTGAGAGCCGCCACGTTAATTCGCACGTTGTAGGCTGCGCCGCGGCATGCCGCTTCGGCCAGCAGGGCCGCCACGCCGGCATCTGACACCGCGTTGGGGTTGCCCTGGCTGGCCGCGGTCGCGGCGAGCTGGGCGACCCGCAGGCAGATCTGCGCCGTCTCGAGTGGAACGCGGGCCGCGCCCATGAGCGCCTGCGCGATGGCCTCGCGCCGCGCCGCGGCGGCCGCTTCCGGCTCTTTGGGCATCTTGTACGCGGCCGACACCGCGGCGTACGAGTCGGCGTCGCGGGTGACGAGGTCCGAGAGCTTCGCGGCGAGTGCCGCGGACTCGCCGCGTATAGCGCGCATCTCGGTGTCGACAGCCGCGAACTTGGGCTTGCCGACGGTGAGGCCCGCGACCATCTGCGTCAGTGCCGCAGCGAGGGTTCCGACGTGGGCGGCGACGCTTCCGCCGCCGGGCGTCGGCGCCGCCGACGCGACTGCGGCGGTGAACCCGGACAGCGATGGCCCGGCGGGGGCGGCAGAACGGATCTGGTGCTCCAGCAACTGGTCCTGGGTGAACCCGCGCAACTGCACGTGCCGGACGCCCGCGTCGAGGAGCACGCGCTCGGGAATGAGACCGACGAGCTCACTCCACGTGGGCGTAACGCCGAGCGCTTGTGCTTCGGTGCGGACCGCCTCGAATGCGCGATGCAGCGGGGTCTGCTCGGTGTCGACGAGGTTCATCGATACCTGGGCCTGGCCGTCGACCTCGAGGCCGAGCGCTTTGACGTAGCGGAGGCCACCGGAGGAACCACGTACGGCCTTCGCGACCTGTTTGGCGATCGCGAGGTTGCTGGCGGGGCCGAGGTAGACGTTGAAGGCGACGAGGAATGGGCGGGCGCCGATGGCGACGGCGCCGGCGGTCGTATGCATCTCGCTGGGGCCGAAGTCGGGCGCGCGTTTGGGGTCCGTGCGAATCAGCTCGCGGAGTCCCTCATACTCGCCGCGGCGCACGTCGGCGAGGTTTTCGCGTTCAGGGCGGGTGGCGGCGCGCTCGTAGAGGTAGACGGGGATCGAGAGCTCACGTCCGACACGCTCACCGAGGGTGCGGGCGAGGGCCACGCAGTCCTGCATGGTGGCGCCCTCGAGGGGGACGAAGGGCACGACATCAGTCGCGCCGATGCGTGGGTGGGCGCCGCGGTGCGACTGGAGGTCGATCAGGGACTGGGCCGTGCGGATGCCCGCGAACGCCGCATCGGCCGCGGTGGCGACCGGGGCGACGAACGTGATGACCGTGCGGTTGTGCGACGTGTCGGACGAGACATTGAGAATCGTCACCTGCGATACCGCGGCGATTGCGTCGCGGATCTGGCGAATGATCTCGGGGCGCTGGCCCTCGGAGAAATTGGGAACGCATTCGACGAGCGGCATGTGCGGTACCTGTCGGGATGGGCTAGGGAATCACGACGGCCCGGCGGCGCGGGCTTGCGAGAGCGTGTCGAGGAGCCATCGGTGGATCGCGGGGTTGCCGGCGACGACTCGGGTATGGCCAACGGGAGCGGGTGCGCCGGACAGATCGGTGACGATCCCGCCGGCTTCCCGAATGATGATGATACCCGCCGCGATGTCCCACGGCGCGAGGGTCAACTCCCAGAACCCTTCGAAGCGGCCGCATGCGACGTCGCACAGATCGAGGGCGGCGGACCCGGCGCGCCGAATGCCTGAGACCTGGCGGCTCACGGCGGCGAACTGGGGCTGGTATTCGGCGAGCCGGGCGAGATGCGAGAAGGGGAATCCCGTCCCGATGAGCGAGCGCGACGGCGTGGTGATGGGCGAGACGGCGATGGGTACGCCGTTGCGGAACGCTCCACCGCCGGCGGTTGCCGTGAAGAGATCGTGGGTCACGGCGTGATACACGACGCCCGCGGCAAGGACGCCGCCGGCGACGACGGCGATCGAGACCGCATACTGGGGATAGCCGTGCAGGAAGTTGGTGGTGCCGTCGAGCGGATCGACCACGAACACCACGCCGGGCTGCGCCGCGAGCGTAGGCGCCCTCGCCCGGGGCTCAACTCCTCGCCGAGGACCCGGGCATCCGGCAGGGCGGCGGCCACAATCTCGCGGATCATGGTCTCGGATTCGCGATCGACGTCAGTCACGAAGTCCGCGAAGCCCTTTTCCTCCCATCGGAGCTGCGACCGGGCTGGACGCGCGCGCCTGGATCTGCCGTCCGGCGGTGACGGCGGCTCGCTCGGCGATCGCTTGCCACGCGCCGGCGTCCTGTCTAGCTTCGCGCGATGGCACTCGCCACACCTCGCGTCTTCAGCGGCATCCAGCCGTCCGGTGAGCTGCACATCGGCAATTTCCTTGGCGCGGTTCAGGCCTGGGTGGAGATCCAGCACCGGTACGAGTCGTACTTCTGCGTGGTGGATTACCACGCGATCACGGTGCCGTACGTCCCATCGGAACTTCGCAGCCGCGCGCATCGAAATGGCGATTTCGCTGCTTGCGGCGGGTATCGACCCGAGCGTGGCCACGCTGTTCGTTCAATCAGCGGTGCCGGAACATACCGAGTTGGCGTGGATTTTCAACACGATTACGCCGCTCGGAGAGCTGGAGCGGCAGACGCAGTTCAAGGATAAGGCGCAGCGGCAGGAGAGCGTCGCCGCCGGGCTGCTCAACTACCCGGTGTTGCAGGCCGCGGACATTCTCCTGTACCGGGCGGACAGCGTGCCCGTCGGCGAGGACCAAGTCCAGCACCTCGAGCTGACGCGTGAAATCGCGCGGCGGTGGAATGCGCGGTTCGCGCCCGAGACGCCGTTCTTTCCCGAGCCGAAGGCGCTGCTGACACCGACGCGGCGCATCATGGGTCTCGACGGCCAGGCGAAGATGTCGAAATCGCTCGGCAACACCGTCGGGCTGCTCGAATCACCGGATGAGATCTGGGCCAAGCTGCGTCCGGCGGTGACGGATCCGAAGCGCGTACGGCGCACGGACCCCGGGACGCCGGAGGTTTGCAACATCTACCATCTCCACAAGGCGTTCAACCCGCGTGAACACCGTGGAGCTGGTGGCCGAGCAGTGCCGGAGCGCGGGGTGGGGATGCCTCGACTGCAAGAAAGTGCTCTTCGAGGGAATGGAGCGCGTGCTGGCGCCGATGCGCGCGCGGGCGGCGGACATTCGCAACCGGCCGGGTCACGTCGAGGAGGTGTTGGGCGATGGAGCGTCAACGGCGCGGCGGGTAGCGCGCGACACGCTGGGCGAGGTCAAGGAGATGATGGGGCTAGCCGCTGACGCGGGCCTCAGACCTCGCGCGGTGAAGTAGCCGCGCACGATCATGTGCCAGAACGAGAACGGCCACCACCGGACGATCCGATGGTGGCCGCTCTTCGTTCCGCAGGCGCCGCTATTTCGAACGAGTGCCGTCCTGCTTGCCCTTGACGACGTCTCCCGATGAGTAGTGCGCTTCAAACCACCCCGTCATCGTGTCGCCCTTGTAGTGTGCCACGCTATGGAGGACCGTGACGGTCTGGCCCTTCCTCAGCATGCTGGGGTACGGGCCCGTTTCGGTGACGACGCTGTCTCCCCCGGAGGCCACGATTCGCATGGGGAGGGGATCCCGATCGGGGTACGTCAGCGTCCACGTCTTCGGGTTTGCGGTCGCGACCACTGTGCTGTGGACGACGACGGTGTCGTTACCGGGCCGGCCGTTGACCGCCCATTTACCTGCGACGTCGGAGAGCTTGATGCTCTCCTGTGCCCCGGCGGTGGCCGCGAAACCGGCGATGAGTGCCGCGGACACGAGGACCATAGTGCGCATGGTGATGCTCCTAAAAGGAGAGACTGAATCAACCCAATGCGCAGAACCTACCGATTCCAGGCGCAGCCCGCCGAGGGTGGCCTCCGCTGACGTGGTGGTGGGCACCGTTCCGGGTGCGGCCGAATCCCTTGGCGCGCTAGATTACCTGTCATGTTCGACACCAAGACCCGGACCGTCGTCGTCGTCGGCGCCCAGTGGGGAGATGAAGGAAAGGGGAAGCTGGTCGACGTATTGGCCGAGCGTGCCGACTGGGTCGTGCGGTACCAGGGCGGGGCGAATGCCGGGCATACGGTCGATCTGGGCACCTCCTGTTTCATCCTCCAGCAGATCCCGAGCGGGATTCTGCATCCCGGGGTGCGGTGCGCGATCGGGAACGGCGTGGTGCTGGATCCCGAGACGTTGTTCACCGAGATCGAGCGGCTGGTCAAGGGCAACATCGACGTGGAAGGGCGCCTCTATGTCAGCGAGCGCGCGCACCTGGTGCTGCCGTATCACAAGCTGCTCGACGCCGAGAGCTCGGCCAGCCGGCAGATCGGCACGACCGGTCGCGGGATCGGTCCGGCGTACGAGGACAAGGTCGCGCGGCGCGGCGTTCGGGTGCTCGACCTGCGGCATCCGGCCCATTTGGCGGGGCTCGTCGAGCGTGGCGTGGACCACGCGAACGCGCGGCTGGCGCATTTCGGGTCCCCCAAGCGCGCCGATGTCGCACAGACCCTGAAGACGCTGGAAGGTCTTGCCCCGCGGCTGCTGGCGCTGGCCGAGGATGTGGGGCTGGCGGTGCATCGGGCGATCGGGACGGGGGCGGCGATCCTGCTGGAGGGTGCGCAGGGGTCGCTGCTCGACGTCGATCACGGCACCTACCCATTCGTGACCTCCAGCAACACGACGTCGGGTGGGGCAGCCGTCGGAGTGGGAATCGGACCGACGGCGATCGATGCGGTATTGGGCGTCGTGAAGGCGTATACGACGCGGGTTGGGAACGGGCCGCTCCCGACGGAGTTCGACGAGCCACTGGCGACGCAAATGCGGGAGCTGGGGCACGAGTACGGCGCGGTGACCGGGCGCCCGAGGCGCTGCGGCTGGTTCGACGCGGTGGTGGCGCGGTACGCGGCGCGGATCAATGGCCTCAGCGGGCTGGCGGTCACGAAGCTCGACGTGCTGGACACACTGGACCGCGTCGGGATCTGCACCGGGTACGAGATCGCCGGGGGCGTCCACACGGAGTTCCCGGGCGACCTCACGGCACTGGAGCACATCGTTCCGCGCTACGAGTGGTTCGATGGGTGGAAGCAGCCGACCGAGGGCACGCGGCGGATGGAGGATCTTCCTGCTCGCGGCGCGCCGATACCTGGATCGCATCCAGTCGCTGGTCGAGGCCCCGATCCGTTTCGTGAGCGTCGGCACGCGCCGGGACCAGATCATTGAAGTGGCTGGGGCAGTCGCGGCGTCATGACGCGGCTATGATACAGCCATGATGAGACAGCGATGACACGCGGAGGGGCGGCCGGGACGGCATCCGTCGCGGTGATCGGGGCGGGGCCGTGCGGTCTCGCCGCGGCGATCGCGCTCAAGCAGGCCGGGATGCCGGGTCGAGGTCTACGACCGGTCGTGTGTCGCGAGCAGTGTCGCGAGCTACCCCACGTACATGACGTTTTTCTCCACCGCGGAGAAGATCTCGATCGGGGGCTTGCCGTTCGTCACGGCGGGCGAGAAGCCGACGCGACGCGAGGCGCTCGCCTACTATCGCATGGTGGTGCAGTACTTCAACGTGGTGCTACGTCTGTACGAGCCGGTGACCGAAATCGTGCGCGAGGGCGAGCATTTCGTGGTGCGCTCGCAGACTCCGCGGGGTGAAGCCCAGACGCCGTTCGACGCGGTCGTGGTGGCGACGGGATATTTCGGCACGCCGAATCTGCTGCATGTGCCGGGGGAGTCGCTGCCGCACGTGACGCACCTGTATCACGAGGGGCACGACGCGTTTCGCCGGGACGTGGTGGTGGTCGGCGGCGGCAACTCGGCCGTCGATGCGGCGCTCGATCTCTGGCGGTGCGGCGCGAAAGTCACGATGGTGCATTTCCGCGACCACCTCGACGCCAACGTCAAGCCGTGGGTCCTCCCGGACATCACGAACCGCCTCAAGGATGGCAGCATCGGGGGGCGGTGGAATACGCGCGTCACCCGGATCGACGTGGATACGGTGATGACCGACGGGCCGCAGGGTCCGCAGATCCTCCGCGCGAACCACGTGTATCTCATGACGGGCTTCACCCCGAACACCGGGCTGCTCCAGCAACTCGGCGTCACGGTCGATGCCGACACCGGCATTCCCTCGCACGACCGGTCCACGATGGAGACGGATGTGGAGCGGGTGTTCGTGGCCGGGGTACTGGCGAGCGGCAACGACGCCAACAAAGTCTTCATCGAAAATGGCCGCGGGCACGGGACGCTGATCGCGCAGCGTCTGGCTGCCGGCCGTCCGCTCGCCGCTCACGGATAGCGGTGCCCGGGCCGCCGGCCCGGCTGGTCATCCTCCCCAATCGTCTTCGAGCCACCGTACAATGCCTTCTTCCCGACCCGATGTGATGGACAAGCTCGTGTCTCTGTGCAAGCGACACGGCTTCATTTTCCAGTCGTCGGAGATTTATGGCGGCACGGGATCGGTCTGGGACTACGGGCCACTGGGCGTCGAGCTCAAACGCAACATCAAGGATCACTGGTGGCGCGCGATGGTGCGCTCGCGCGACGACATCGAGGGACTCGACGCCGCGATCCTGATGCATCCGCGGGTGTGGGAGGCGAGCGGCCACGTGGCGGGCTTCACCGATCCGCTGGTGGACTGCAAGACGTGCAAGGGCCGGTTCCGGGCGGATGCGCTGGCGGACGCGCGGTGCCCGCAGAAGCCGAGCAAGCGGCCGGGCGAGTGGGAGGCGTGCGAGCTGACGGCGCCGCGCCAATTCAATCTGATGTTCAAGACGTTCATGGGACCGGTGGAGGAAAGCGCGTCGGTCGTGTACCTGCGTCCCGAGACGGCGCAGGGCATCTACGTCAACTTCCTCAACGTCCAGCAATCGACGCGGCAGAAAGTCCCGTTCGGGATCGCGCAGATCGGGAAGGCGTTCCGGAACGAGATCACGCCGGGGAACTTCATCTTCCGCACGCGCGAGTTCGAGCAGATGGAGATGCAATTCTTCGTCGAGCCGGGCACCGACATGGAGTGGTTCGAACGCTGGAAGGCGGAGCGGATGACCTGGCATCTGTCGTTGGGTCTCGATGCGGAGCGGCTCCGGTACCATCAGCACACGAAAGAGGAGCTGGCCCATTACGCGCGCGCGGCGTACGACGTGCAGTTCGATTTCGGCGGCACGCTGGGATTTCAGGAGATCGAAGGCGTGCACAACCGCGGCGATTTCGACCTGATGCGCCACCAGGAGTTTTCAGGCAAGAAGCTGGAGTACTTCGATCAGCCCGCGAACCGCCGGTATGTGCCGTACGTGATCGAGACCTCGGTGGGTGCGGATCGCGTGACGCTGGCGGTGCTGGTGAACAGCTACCGTGAGGAGACGGTCGACGGGCGAGACAGAGGGCCGCACCGTGCTCGGGCTCCATCCGTCGCTGGCGCCGATCAAGGCCGGGGTGTTTCCGCTCGTGAAGAAAGACGGGATGCCGGAGTTCGCGACGGCGCTTGGCGTCCGACCTCCGGGCGCGGTTTCCGGTGTTCTACGATGAATCGGGGTCGATCGGGCGGCGCTATCGCCGGCAGGACGAAGTGGGAACGCCGTTCTGCATCACCGTCGACGGCCAGACGGCGGCCGACCAGACCGTGACGATTCGCGAGCGGGACACGCTCAAGCAAGAGCGCATCGCCGCGGTGGCGGCCGGTGACTACATCCTCGAGCGGATTTCGCGGTAGTGGCACTGACGCCGGAGCGGCTCAGGGCCGACGCGAACGCCTTCATGGAGGAGGTCTCGCGAGAGTTTCTGCTGGTGCACTCCGGCCTCAAGGGCACGGCTGAGTTACAGCCAATCTACGGGCGGTATGCGCGCGTGCTGGGTCCGGCGGCGATGGATCTGGTGCGGGCGGAGTTCCGCGACGCGGCACCGGGGAGCGAGGCGTATCGCGGCGCACGGCTGATGCTGGAGTGGGAGGTCGAGTCGCAGACCGGGCGCGCGCTGGCGGAGCTCGAGGAGCGCGAGATCGCCTGGGAGTCGTCCGCGGTCGTCACGCTGGCAGATGGCCGGCAGTTCCCATATCACCAGGCCGCGATCGAGATCGCGAACACGACCGACCGGCGGGACCGGCTGGCGATCGATGAGGCGCGGGCGGCGATCGTGGAGAGCGGGCTGGTGCCGATCCGGCGCGACCGGCTGCAGCGGGAACGGGATTTCGTCGAGTCGCTGGAGATCGCGCCGGACTACAACGCGGCGTTCACGGTGATGAGCGGGATTTCGCTCGACGATCTCGTCGATCAGTGCCGGCAGTGCCTGCGTGATACCGAGGCCGTGTGGGGCGATTTGCTGCCGCGCGCCGCGCAGCGCTCGCTGGGTGTGCCCGTGTCCGACCTCACGCGAGCCGACGCATTGGCACTGGTTCGCGCGCCGGAGTTCGATCGCTACTTCCCGGGCGCCGCCATGGAAGATGCGGTACGGCGGCAGGTGACCGAGATGGGCGTCGATCCGGGGGCAGGCGGCAGGGTGCGCTACGACACGGGTGAGCGTGCCGGCAAACGGGCCCGCGCGTTCTGCGCGCCGGTGCAGGTGCCGGACGAGGTGTATCTCGTCATGCGGCCGCACGGCGGGCAGACGGATTATCAGACGTTGCTGCACGAACTCGGACACGCGCTGCACTTCGCGTACACGCGACCCGACCTCCCCTTCGAGTACCGATGGGTGGGCGACAACTCGGTGACGGAGTCGTACGCGATGCTGTTCGACCATCTCATGCAGAATCCGGGGTGGCTGCTGCGGTATTCGGGACTGGGCAAGCGCGATCTGCCGCCGTTCCTGCGTGCGGCGGCGCTCGAAGAGCTGCAGTTTCTGCGGCGGTACTGTGCGAAGCTGATTTACGAAGTCCAGCTGTACGGTGGCCAACTCTCGTGGGATCTGATGCCGGATCTCTACGTGGAGACGCTCTCGGACGCGACGTCATTCCGCTATCGGCGTGCGGACGCGTTCATTGACGTGGACTCGCGCTATTACGCGGCGCGATATCTGCGCGCGTGGCAGCTGGGCGCCGTGTTGGCCGAGGCGTTGACCGAGCGATTCAACGAGGACTGGTACCGGAATCCGCAGGCTGGTCCGTGGATCGTGGAAGGGCTCTTCGCCGAAGGACAGCGCGAGCTGGCGGATGAAATCGCGCAGCGAGTGGCGGGCCGGTCTTTGTCGTTTGGGCCGGTGATCAAGGCAGTGGAGCGGCTGATCGTCTAGCGAGCTCGTCTATAATTCAGCTGATTTCGTCACCGGCGCGTACCGGCTCTCCGATTCGTCTGTTCCCCGCGCAACTGACATTGTACATTGGTGTTAGTGCCTGAACAGAGCCGCCCTTGACCAAGTCGTTCTCGGCTGCCGCCGAGCGCATTCGATTGGCGTCGCCGACGGGTTCGGCTGCGACCGGATCGGAAGCAGCGGTCCGGGAACTGATGGCGGTGCGTGAGATCGTTCATGCGTTTCTGACCGCGGACCGGCCCGAAGAGGTGTTCCGCTTCGCGCTCGAGCGGGTGAGTCCTGTGGTGGGCGCGACATTCGCGTCGGTCTATCTGGTCGATGGCGCGTCCGAGCTGATGCGGCTGGCGGCGGCGTACAACTGGCCAGAGCGCTACGAGCCGTGGCTCGGCGAGATGCGAGTGCGGCTCGGATTTGGACCGAGCGGCGAGGCGGCGAGCGAGCGCCGCGCGATCGAAGTCCCGGATGTGTTCGCGGACCCGAGCCTCGAAGATTGGCAGGAAGTCGCGAGCGAGCTTGGATTCCGTGCGCTCGTGGCATTGCCGCTGCAGACGAGCAGCCGGGTCCTGGGCGCGGTCACGTTCTACTTCGCCGATGCGCGCGGGTTCAGCACCGAGCGGCGTGGGCTGCTGCGCATCGTGGCGGCGCAGATGGCTGCGACCGCCGAGAAGGCGGCGCTGATCGATGATCTGCGACGGGCCAACGCCGCATTGACGGAATCCAAGGCCGAGCTGGAGCAGCAGTATCTGGCGGTGCTCGAAGCGCGCCGGGTGAAGGACGAATTCCTCACCAACGTGACGCACGAGTTACGGACGCCTCTGACGGCGGTGATGGGATACATCTCGCTGCTGCAGGAGGAGTTTTCCGGGCCGCTGACGGATCATCAGCGCAACGACCTCTCGCTGGCCCGCGACGCCAGCGACCGGTTGCTGGCGCTGATCGACAATCTCCTCGAGATGACGACGCTGAAGCGGGGCGGGATGGACGTGCAGGTCGAGACCTTCGATCCCCGCGATCTGCTGCGCGACGCGGCGACGGCGACCAAGGGGCGGCCTGACAGCACCGAGCTCCGCATCGAAGTGCCGCCGGATCCCGTGCAGTACATGCGGAGCGATCGCCGTAAGCTGGCCAAAGTGCTGTCGAGCCTCATCGAGCAACGCGTACAAGTTCACGGCGCGTGGTGTGGTGACGGCGTCGCTGGAAGTGGCAAATGGCCGCGCGCTCTACCGCGTCCAGGATACGGGCATCGGTGTGCCGCTGGCATCGCAGCGTCTCATTTTCGAAGAGTTCCGCCAGGTCGATGGGTCGCTCGACGCGCCGCTACGGTGGCACGGGACTCGGGCTCGCCCTCTCGCGGCGTCTCGCGCGCCTGCTGGGCGGCGACATCGAACTCGTGTCGGTGCCGGGTGAGGGCGCCACCTTTACACTCGAGATTCCCCTCGAGTATCAGCCAGCCGATCCAGCGATCCTCGCATAGCAGGCGGCGGTCGCTAGCTTATCGGCATGTCCTCTTTCCCAAACCGCACGCTCCAGCAGACCCGCACGTCGTTGTCGCCCGGCGACGTCCTCTCGTCCGCGAAGCAATTCTTCCTGCGGCGCAACACGCTGTACCCGGCGTTCCTCGAGAAGGAGGGGCCGAGCTATGTGACGTTCAGGGGACAGGGTGGGGAGGAGCTGGTGATCGGCGTCGTGCGCGACGTCGGGGCGACGGCCGTGACCGGGTCCACCTACATGTTCGACCAGCAGATCGCGCGGTTTTTCACGACACTGCCGCCGGTACCGTCGGCTCCGAAGACCGAGGGCCTCGCGTGACATCCCGCAACCGGCAACGCGGGACGCGATGCTGATCCGGCACCCGTCCCTTTCGTGGCGTCGCTCGGCGTCCGGCCCGGCGTCATTCGTCTGGGCGCAGACGGCGAGCCGCGCATCAGCATTCGTGTCGAGGTCCCCGAAGTGTGGGATGCGGTGCGTGTGGATACGCCGCTGTCCGTGTCCGTCCTGGCGGTCAAGACCCGCGCGCTGGCCGCGCTCTATCCCGACCACGACGTGCCGGCAGAGTTCGTGGTGAAACGGAACGGCATCGCGGTCCAGGACGAGTCGGTGTCACTGGGGAGTATCGGTGCCATGAACGGATCGACGCTGCTGGTGACGCTGCTGCGGCGCCGTCCCGTCCGGAGTTGAACCGGTCCCTCTCGCGGCGCTCAGCGGCAGGCTAGCGGCACACGCACCAATGCCGGTCGCGCTCATTCTCGAACTCCGACTGCGGCAGGCACGACACGGGCTGGGGTCATCCCGAGCACGTGGGCCGGTTGCGCGCGATCCCGGCCGCGCTCCGTGCCGATCCCGAGTTGTATCAGGCCCTCCTGCAGGTGGAAGGCCGCCATGCCACGGCTGCCGAGCTGTCGCTGGTGCACGGGGATGACTACGTGGCGAGCATCGTGCGCGCGGCCGAGAAGGCCGAAGCGGAGAACGCGGTGATCCATCTCGGATCCGGACACCGTCGTCAGCGGCGGCTCGTGGAATGCGGCGGCCGCGGCCGCGGGGTGTGTGCTGGACGCGGTGGACATGGCGGTCGATGGCCGGGCGATCAGGAGTTTTTGCGCCGTGCGGCCACCGGGGCACCACGCGGTCCGGGACCGGGCGATGGGCTTCTGTCTATTCGGGAGCGTGGCGTTGGCGGCGCGGTGGGCGCGCGTGCATCACGGGATGGACCGAGTGCTGATCGTGGACTGGGACGTCCATCACGGCAACGGCACGCAGGCGCTGGTCGAAGCAGATCAGGGGATTCACTACGTCTCGATGCACCAGTGGCCCTGGTACCCCGGCACGGGGGCGGCGGAAGACCGTGGGCCGCATGGGACGGTCTGGAACGTCCCACTTGGGGCGGGCCTGCCGCGGGCGCGCTATACGGGGGCATTGCTGGGGGCGGTTGACCGCGCGACGGCGGGGTTCAGTCCTCAACTCGTCCTGGTCTCGGCTGGGTTCGATTCGCTGCGCGGGGACCCACTGGGCGGGTTTACGCTCGAGCTCGAGGATATCGACCACCTGACGCGCGAGCTGAGCGGTCGCGCCGAGCTCTGGTGCGAGGGGCGCCTCGTGAGCGCGCTGGAGGGCGGATACGCGGTCGGACAGACGGCGGCGGCGTGCGTCGCCCACCTTCGCGCGATGGTGTAACTTGCGCGCAATGAGCGCGTCTCGGCGCGTCCCGGTCAAATCCCATCCTCCAGCGCCACCCGCGCCAGCCATACTTCGCCTGGTACAGCTCGTGGTACTCGGTCGCTGGCGGGCGACCGGCGAGCAGTTGTATCGCGAGGTGGCGCGGGTCATGGATATCCAGCCCGCGCAGGAAGTTCTGGTCTCGGGCTGCGGCGACGGGGTCACCGTCGAGTGGCTGGCGAAGCGGACCGGCGCGTCGGTGACTGGTGTGGACCCGGACGCGGCGCGGATCGAGCGAGCCGAGGCTCGTGCCCGGCTGCCGGCCGACCTCTGCGCGGTCACGCCCGTTGCACCTGTCCTATCAGCAGGCGCCGCTCGACGATCTTCCGCACGAGACAGCGGTGTTCGATGCGGCGATCGGAGAGCCCGCGATTGCCGGGGCGAGCGACCCTGCGCGAGCGGTCGCGGAGCTGGTGCGCGTCACCAAGCCGATGGGCACAGTGGTGCTCCTGCAGCTCACCTGGGGATCCGAACTGTCGGCCGACGAGCGCGAGCTACTGGTGGAGCGTCTCGGATTGCGTCCGCATCTCCCCGTCGAGTGGAAGCGGATGCTGCGGGTGGCGGGCGTCGTCGACGTCAGGGTGCAGGACTGGACCTCGGGGGAGCCTGGAGGGCAGTCGACAGCCGCGGCGTCGCGTGACGCCGCAGATGCGGCGCAACTCACATGGCAGCAGAAAGTGCAGATCGTGACGCGTTCCTGGCGGAAGTGGGGTGGGGGGTGGCGGGCGGCGCGTGCGGCGGTGGAGCGTGAGATGGAACTGTTGCGCGATCTTTCGGACGAGCGGGCGATCGGATTCCAACTCATCACCGGTGTGAAGTGGCCGCACCCGCGGACGGAGCGCCGCGACACGCCTCCGCCGGTGGCCGCTCCATCGTGAAGGGACCGCGGGCGGCGCAGGCCTACCGGTTATTCGGGCTGGTCGCGACGCGGACTCATCGCGAACTGCCGAGGCTCTCCGCCGGGCGAATGGAGCGGTTCGACGATCTCGCGGTCGTGGTCGCAGAGCAGCCCAGTGCGAACGGTTCACCGGCTCCCGATGTGGACCGCCATCGCGCGGTGGTGGCCGAAGTGTTTGCGCACTGTGCCATTTTGCCGGCGCCGCCGGGGACCGTGTTCCGGTCCATCGGCGTCCTTCGCCGGTGGGTGGCGTTGCACCGCACGGCGCTGCTGGGGGGCCTGGCGTACATCGAGGGGCGTGCCGAGGGGCGGGTGCATGTGCGGCGCTCGGGGACGGCCGCGCCGAGGCGTGGTGGGGCGGGTGAGCCCGCCGCGATCGCTCCTCACCAGGATGGGGCGTCCCTCGAGACGGCGGCAACGGGGATCTTCAACGAATTGGGGCGGGAGCAGCCTGCCTGGGTGGTGCCGCCAGCGGCTCCCGCGGGGCGTGACGGAGGCGAGGCCAGCGCGTCGTTCCTCGTGGATCGGGCACGCTGGCGAGCATTCGCGGATGCCGTCGCGGCCGAGCAGCATCGGGACCCGGGGCTCGAGGTCCGGCTGACCGGACCCTGGCCGCCATACGACTTCGTCCGCTTGCAGTTCGGAGGGTAACGCACTGTTCTGCCCAGACTGCGGCACGTGGAACCGGGCGGTGGCGGTGCAATGCGCGCGCTGCGCCGTCGCGCTCCCCGCGATCACGCCGGTGGCCGCGGAGCCCCCCGATGCCGAGATCACGCAGCTGCGACGGCTGACCGGGAATCGCTACCGGATCGTGCGCCGTCTGGGCAGCGGCGGCATGGCCCACGTGTATTACGTGGAGCAGACCGCGCTTGGCCGCCCGCTCGTGATCAAAGTGCTGCATGCGCATCTGGCGAAGGAAGCCGAGATGCGAGAGCGATTCCGCCGGGAAGCCGAAGCGGCGGCGCATCTCACGCATCCGTTCATCTGCCCGATCCTCGACTACGGCGCCTCGGACGACGTCGTCTATCTGCTCATGCCATTTCTGTCGGGCGGATCACTGGCCGACCGGCTGGTGCGCGACCGGACACTGCCTCCAGTGTTCGCCGCGTCGACCGCCGCGCAGGTCGCCTGTGCGCTCGACTATGCCCACCGGCGGGGCGTGATCCATCGCGACATCAAACCCGACAACATCCTGTTCGATGACGATGGGTACGCCATCGTGACGGACTTCGGGATCGCGACCGCACGGCGTCATGGACGACTGACGGGAACCGGCCGGGCGATGGGCACGCCGCATTACATGTCGCCCGAACAGGCGATGGGCCGGATGGTGGATGGGCGCAGCGATCTCGTATGCGGTGGGCGTGATGCTGTACGAGATGCTGCTGGGCATTCCGCCGTTCGACGGCGCGGACTCCTATTCGGTCGGGTACAAGCACGTGCACGAGACACCCGTGGCGCCCGAGATCGTGGATTCGCGTACGCCGCCGGCGTTGGCCGCCATCGTCATGAAGTGCCTGGTGAAGTCGCCGGACGACCGTTTCCAGCGCGGGGTCGATCTGGCGGACGCACTGATCGGATTCCTCGCGCAGAACAGCTCGCCGAGCGCCACGCGGCTGTCGTGGCTGGCGCGCCGGGCGGGGACGGAGCCGGTTCCCGCCGCGTAGCAGGCCGACACGGTGCGCGGCGTGCCGAGTGCTGTCGTGGGGTATGCTGGCGGTGGTGCTGGCGGTGGTGCTGGCGGTGGTGCTGGGCGCGCTCGGGCGTATCGGCCGCGACTCTGCGATCAGCAGTGACCGGCGATCACAGCTGCGATCACAACCGGCAACACAGACGGCGCGCACGGTGGCGCCTGTGGCCAGCCGTGACCTCTACTGTCTGACGCTGTGCTGGCGGCTGGCCAGTCTCCCTCCGTGGCGGGCTGGGTGGATCTCACGCGCGTACCGGGTCCATTCACGGTGGCTGTGACCGGCGACGGGCGCATGGTGTACGCGCCGGTCGTGCGCATTCGCGGGCTGCCGGCGCTGCAGCATTCGGGGGTCTACGTGGCGTGGGCCGCGCCGCAAACGATGTATCCGGTGGTCAAACTCGGCGTGGTCTCCAACGGAACGACGCCGTTGCACCAGTTCTCGATCGATCCGTTCATCATTCTGATCACGGCGGAGCGGGACGCGAAGGTGGCGGAGCCGAGCAACCGGCTGGTGTTGCGTGCGGGTTCGCCGAGCACGCGGCTGCTCCCGCCGGACATGCTGCAGTTCGCGGCGGGTGCGATTCGTGACACCACCGCCGGCTCCGCCAAGGCGACACCCGGCGCGGACATGCCCGGCATGGCAATGCCAGCGCGACCATCGCGGGATACATCAGGGGATGTGCCAGGGGACACGCCGGTCCGATGGACCGGCGTCCCGATGCCGGCGGGACTGACGATGGTACCCGGAGAGATGGCGCTTCGTCCCGGTACGGCGCCGCTTCTCCCGGACGCGACCGTCGATGCGCCGGACGCGCGTCCGCGCGAGATCGTGCGGCTGGCGGACGGTGACACCCTGCATCTCACGGCGGGGCTGGTGACGCGTGTCATCGCTGGCCAGCGACTCCGCATGTATGGCTACAACGGCGAATACCCGGGGCCAACAATCTCGGTGCGGCAGGGGGCGACGATCGTGGTGGATCTCGTGAACCATCTCGACCAGCCGACCACCATCCACTGGCATGGCATCCGGCTCGACTCGGCGTACGACGGCGTGCCGGATACGGCGCACCCGCCGGTGCCGCCGGGCGGGCGCTTCATCTATCGCGTGCATTTCCCGGACGCGGGTGTCTACTGGTATCACCCGCACGTGCGCGAGGACATGCAGCAGAATCTGGGGCTCGCCGGGAGCGATCCTGGTGGCGGACAGCGCGGAGACGGTGGGCGGCGGCGCTCGGCCCGGCGGGGACGGGGCGCGCTCCGAGAACCTGGTGCTGAGTGACCTGCTGCTGGGGGATGACGGCCTGGTGCCGTTCGGGCGCACGGACGTCACGCACGCGCTCATGGGGCGGATTCGGCAACGTCTTCCTGGTGAACGGCGCGGTGCGTCCCCGGATCACGGCCCGGCGGGGCGAAGTCATTCGGTTTCAATTCACGAACGCCGCCAACGCGCGCACGTTCAACCTGTCGTTCCCCGGGGCGCGGATGAAGCTCATCGGGAGCGACGCCGGGCACTACGAGCGCGAAGCGTGGGTGGAGAGCGTCGTGATCGCGCCGGCGGAGCGGTACATCGTGGACGTGCAATTCACCCGGCCCGGGACGGTCGTGCTGGCCAACCGCGTGCGGGGGCTCGACCACTTCTTCAACCGGTTCTTCTTCGAGAGCGACACGCTGGCCGAGGTGCGGGTGTCGGGCACTCCTGCCGGGCCGGATGCGGGTGCACGGGCCGCCCGATTCGCCATCGCGCGACCAGACGCCGCGGCCGCCGCGGAGATCGACCCGTACCGCCGCTACTTCGGCAGGCCGCCCGACCACACCCTCGAGCTCACGATGGAGTCGCACGGGCTTCCGTTCGTCACGCGGATGCTCATGCAGCTCGATTCGTCGTACTTCGCGCCGGCCGAATGGAGCGGGACGATGCCGGGGATGAACTGGGCAGCGACGACCGCGCAGGTCCGGTGGGTGCTGCGTGACCCGGACACCGGCCGCGAGAACATGGACATCGGCTGGAGCTTTCCGCGCGGATCGGTGGTGAAGCTGCGGCTCGTCAACCAGCGGGTCGCGTTTCACGCGATGCAGCACCCGATCCACGTCCACGGGCAGCGGTTCCTGGTGCTGGCGGTGAACGGGATTCCCGCCCGCGACCTGGTGTGGAAAGACACGGTGCTCGTCCCCGCCGGTGGGACCGCCGACATCCTGCTGGACCTGTCCAACCCGGGCCGCTGGATGCTACACTGTCACATCGCCGAACACCTCGCGGCGCAGATGATGACGGCGTTCACCGTGCACTAACCACGCACCTCAGGGCAATCAGCGGCGATCGCGTGCCCGGACCCGGCGGTGACGGGTTGGCGCCGATCGCGCGACCGATTCCCGGAGGATCCTTCAGTGCGTTTCCCCGCTGGCAGTCCTGGCCGTCCCGTCGCGTCCGCGCGCATCCTCGCCACCCTGCTGCTGTCCGCCGTGCCGGCGGTGACGCTCGGTGCACAAACGGCCGCGAGCCTTTCCAAGGGCGCGCGCGAGTACGTGTCGGTGAGCGATCCGCTCGTCGTGCTCACCCACGTGACGGTGATCGATGGCACCGGCGCGCCGCCGCGTGCGGATCAGTCGATCGTGATCCGCGACGGGCGGATCGCCGAGGTGGGTGCGGCGGGAAGCGTCCAGCCGCCGGCGGGTGCGCGGGTCATGGACCTGACGGGCAAGACCATCATCCCCGGCATCGTGGGGATGCACGATCACCTGTTCTACCAGGCGGCGGGCGGCCGCGAAGCGGGCGTCGGCTACACCGGGCCGCGCCTCTACCTCGGCTCGGGCGTCACGACGATCCGCACGACGGGGACTGCGGCTCCCTACGCGGACATCAACACCAAGCACGCGGTGGATGGCGGCATGATCCCGGGACCGCGGATCCACATCACGGCGCCGTATATCACCGGCCCGGCGGGCGGCGAGAGACATGGCCGTCCTGTCGTCGCCCGAGCAGGCGCGCCGCTTCGTCGCGTACTGGGTGTCGGAGGGCGCGACGTGGATCAAAGCGTACGCCGACATCCGGCGCGCGGAGCTGGGCGCGGCGATCCAGGAGGCACACCGGCTCGGGATCAAAGTGACCGGGCATCTGTGCTCGGTCTCCTACCGCGATGCCGTGGATCTCGGCATCGACAACCTGGAGCACGGCTTCATCACGGCCGAGGACTTCGATCCGCAGCACACGCCCGATGTGTGTCCCGCGGGGAGCTTCTTCCGCGTCGGCGTCGCGAATCCCATGGGTGATACGGCGCGTTCGGTCATCAAGAAGATGGTCGATCACAAAGTGCCGATGACCTCGACCCTCGCGGTGCTGGAGCCGTTCTTCCCGAATCGGCCGGTGACCGACACCCGGACGCTCGAGACCATGGCGCCTGAAGTGCGCACGGCGTACCTGGCCATGCGGTCGCACATCGATTCGGGCGGATCGTGGCCGTTCACGAGCGCGATGCTCAAGAACGCGATGGCGTTCGAGAAGGCGTTCTTCGATGCGGGGGGCCTGTTGGCGGCGGGCGTCGACCCGACGGGGCTGGGCGGGGCGCTGCCGGGGTTCGGCGACCAGCGGAACTACGAGTTGCTGACCGAAGCTGGGCTCACGCCATCGCAGACCGTGGAGGTCATGACGGCAAACGGGGCGAAAGTCCTTGGCGTATACGACAAGCTGGGATCAGTGGAGCGAGGCAAATTGGCCGATCTGGTGGTGCTGGATGGGAACTTGGCAGCAGATCCGGCGACGATTCACAAAGTGACAATCGTGTTCAAGGACGGGGTGGGTTACGATTCGCCGAAGCTGATCGCGGCCGCCAAGGGGCGGGTCGGGATCGATTGACCGTTCGTTTTCTGGTACGACTTCTGCGACCGTCCTGTCACGCCCTATGAATCTGATCGAGAGCATTCGCGACGGCCTGTCGACCGTGCCGCTGCTGCGCCGCCTTGGACAACTCGGTGACGCACCGACGCCCGAGGCGCTGGCCGACATCGCGATGTCGTACAAAGTGATCCGGCCGTTACAGATTCGTGGCGAAGTGCTCGAGCTAGCGCGGCTCGTCGGCGGCGTGCGTCCGCGCACCATGCTGGAAATCGGCACGTTCCGCGGTGGTACGCTGTTCATCTTCTCGCGGCTCGCCGCGCCGGACGCCGTGATCGTCAGCCTGGACCTGCCGGTCTCGTTGCGTGGGAAACTCATCCGGATGGCGCAGGGCCCACTGTTTCACCGATTCACGCGAGGGCAGCAGTCCCTGCATTTGCTCCGTGAGGATTCGCACCGGCCGGCATCGTTCGCGCACGTCGCCGCGATCCGGAAGGATCGCCCCCTCGATTTCCTCTTCATCGATGGCGATCACGCGTACGAAGGCGTGAAGGCGGATTTCGAGCTGCACTCCAAGGCCGTTCGCCCGGGGGGATGGTGGCGTTCCATGACATCGCGATGAAGCCGCCGTGCGGTGTGCCGCAACTCTGGGAGGAGCTCAAGGGGCGGTACAAGCACGCCGAGATCGTGCACGAGCGGGGGCCAAAATCGATGGGCATCGGCGTACTGTGGGTGTGAGTTGGGCGATGGAGGGAGTAGAGATTAGGGATTAGGGATTAGGAACTAGGGATTAGAGATCAGGGGCTTGGGATCGTTTCGAGATCGACGCCAGACGTCTCGCGGTGGAGCACGACGCACGCGACCGCTGGCACCGCCATCGCCACCGCGTAGAGCGACACCGGGACCGTCGACGCGAACTTCGAGAGGAGCTCGACGCCGATCGCCGGGGCGACGGAGCCCGAGATCACTGCAGCCGGCCTGATAGGCGACCGAGAAGCCAGTGTAGCGCACCGGCGTGGGAAAGAGCTCCACGAAGAAGGCCGACATCCCGCCGACGATGACCCCGTGCAGGGCGCCGCCGATGGCGGCGGCGACCGCGATCGTGACGGGTCCGCCCGCGGCGGCCAGCGGGAACAGCGCGAACGTCCAGCCGGTGGCGCCAACCAGTCCGGCGATCATCACCGGACGCCTGCCCGATGCGATCCGAGAGCGCGCCGGCCGCGAAGATGGCGGCTACATTGACCAGTGATGCCACGAGCGTCGCGGCCAGCGCCATCTGGCGCGAGTGGCCGAGGACGCGGCTGATGTAGTACACGAGAAACGTGGTCAGCACGTAGAACACCGCGTTTTCGCCCGCCTTCACGAACAACACCGTGATGACGGACCGCGGGTAGCGGGCGATCACGGCAGCAGTGGAGAGGGGCTTGGCCCGGCGGGTCGCCGATTGGGCGTCAGCGAGGCGCTGGTAGAGGGGGGATTCTTCGATCTGGAGACGAACCCAGAGTCCGATCGCGACGAGGATGGCGGAGGCGAGGAAGCCGGCTCGCCACCCCCAGCGGACGAAACTCTGCTCGGTGAGGGCGGCGGTGAGCAGCGCCAACACCGCGGCAGAGAGCACGTTGCCGCCCGGACCGCCGATCTGCGGCCACGCCGTCCAAAAGCCGCGCCGCTGCCGGGGAAGACTCTCCGCGACGAGGACCAGCGCGCCACCGACCTCACCGCCGACGGCGAGCCCCTGCACGAGGCGCATCGCCACCAACAGGGCGGGCGCGGCCACGCCGATGGTGGCGAAGTCCGGGATGAGGCCGATCGCGCACGTCGCCGCGCCCATGACCACGAGACTCGAGACCAGCGCGCGCTTGCGCCCGTAGCGGTCCCCGATCCAGCCGAACACCACGCCGCCCGCTGGGCGGCAGGCGAAGCCGATCCGCGTAGGTCATGAGGGAGAGCAGGACCGCGGTCGTGCGCGCGTAATTCGGGAAGAACGCGTGGTCAAAGACCAGCGCGGCGCACGCGGCGAAGAGGAAGAAGTCGTACCACTCGACCACGGATCCGACGGCGCTGGCGAGGAGGAGCCGTCGGGTCGCGCGATCGTCCATGGAGCGTCTCGTCCGGGTCAGGGGGGCAGGCACCGGCGGGCCGCCGGGCGGCCGAAAACTATGCGGCGCAACCCCTGCGCGACGGGCTGAGCCCGTTTCTCGAGCGATTGACGGAGCGGCGGCCCTCACGCGTTGGCGGCCACCCTCGCCCAGACATGATTCGCCCCAATTCCATCGCCGTGCCGCGGATCGTATCCAAACTTGTGCCGCATGATACGTCTGCTCGTAGCGGACGACGAGCCGCTGGTGCGGGCGTTGGATGTCCGGGCCGTCGACTGCGTGCTCAAACCGGTGGACGACGACCAGTTCGCACGGGTACTGACGCGGGCCAAGCAGCAGGTTCACGCGCGCGCGAACGCCGGCTGACGGGCGCGGCCCTCTCACGACACACGGGCCTGAACGACTGTTCAGGCCCGGTGCTCAGATCCGTCAGCCGGCGCGCCCGCCGTTGCCGCCCATCAGTCGCACCGCGATCATTGCACGACGATCGTGCCCATGAACATGTGATTAAAGCATTCAATCGTGTACGTGCCTGGCGTGGTGAGGGTGCGTGTGGCCGTGCCGTTGGCCAGCAGGGGCACGCTGTCGGGCGTGACCGCACCGGAGGGGACGGCGATGAAGTGCACGCTGTGCGGCACGCCACCCATCGAGAACGTGACGACACTGCCCGCGGCGATGGTGTCGGGGTTGGGGCTAAAGAAATAATTGCCGCCGGAGCCGTAGACGCCGCCGGTCGTCGTGGTGCTACCGGTGATCGTGTTGCTGTTGCCGCCTCCACCGGCGCTTCCGCTCGGGCTCGTGCTCGAACTGCATGCCGCCAACGCGCAGATGGCGGCAATTGCGAGTTCCAACCAGCAGGGACTGTGGGCGCATGACCTCCACTCCAAGTGCAAAGGTTTGGTAGGTTCGTGTTCAGTGTGCGCCGTATGGTCGCCGGGGGCGCGAAGGGGCGCCTCTACTTTGGGGCGAACGCCGTACCGGCTGGGGTGAATGGCCCGCTGGGTGGGCCTGAGCGTTACACGCGGATCTGCTTCCAGCGTCCCCGGCGAAAGAGCAGCGCCGCGGCGAGGGCCAGCGTCGAGAACGCGATCGAGACGGCGAGAAACACCCCACTCGGCCCGAAATGCAGCGGGTATGCGAGCGCGTACGCGAGCGGAATCTCCCACACCCAGAAGATGAGGAAATTGAGCCACGTCGGGGTCCAGGTATCGCCCGCGCCGTTGAACGCCTGCGTGACGACCGTGCCCCAGGCGACGAATGGGAATCCGAACGCGATCAATCGGAGACAGCTCGTTCCGGTTTGGAGCACACGGGGATCGGCGGTGAACAGTGCAACGATCGGGTGCGCGAAGGCGACGAACACGGCGCCGACGACCGCGAGGACGCCGCAGTTGTAGAGCGCCGTCAGGTACACGGCGCGCTCGCCGCGGTCCGGGCGTCCGGCGCCGAGTGCTTGGCCGACCATGGTGGCGGCGGCGTTGCTCAGGCCCCAGGAGGGCAAGAGCGCAAAAACGACAATGCGGATACCGATCGTGTAGCCCGCGAGCACGGAGCTGCCGAACGTCGCCGCGATGCGTACGAGGCCAATCCAGCTCGCGCTGCCGATCAGTGACTGGAGCGCGCCCGCGCCCGAGAGCCGGAGCAAAGGTCCCATGACACTGGTATCGACGCCCAGGTCGCGCCGCCGCACGGTGACGCGGCCGCCCGGGCGCGTGAGGCGGCTCAGGGCATAGAGGGCACCGATACCGCGCCCGGTCGTTGTGGCGACGGCCGCGCCAGCGACGCCCAGGTGCGGAAACGGACCGAGCCCGAATATGAAACAGGGATCGAGGACGAGGTTGACCAGATTCGCGAGCCAGAGCACCCGCATGGCGACCGCGGCATCGCCGGCGCCGCGGAAGATGGCGTTCACGAGGAACAGCATCAGAATGGTGCCACTGCCGCCGAACGTGATCCGCGTGTAGAGACTGCCCGCCGCGACGATGGACGGGCCGCCGCCCATGAGGGCGAGCAGTTGCGGGGCGAATGCCGCGCCGGCGGTTCCGAGCACCAGAGCGACGAGCAGCCCGAGCGTGACGGCTTGCCCCGCGGCGTGGGAGGCACCGTCGCGATCGTGTTCTCCGATCCGGCGGGCGACGAGCGCGGTCGCTCCCACGCCGAGGCCGAGGGCGGCCGCGTAGAGCAGGGCCAACATTGATTCGGTCAGCCCGACCGTGGCGACGGAGTCCGAGCCGAGGCGCCCGACGAAGAAGACGTCGACGACGGCGAACACACTTTCCAGGGCCATCTCCAGCACCATCGGCACCGCGAGCAGCAGAATCGCCCGCGAGATCGACCCTTCGGTGTAGTCCTGGCGTGACCCGTGGAGTGCTTCGCGTACTACGGCCCAGAATTTCGGGCGTGGTGGCATTCGAGCGGCGAAAAAAGGAGGCGCGCTTTTCAGCGTGGTGCAGCGTGGTGCAGCGTGGTTCAGCGTGCGCTGATGGCCGCGACCGCCGTGTCGTGTACCGGTGTGTCCACCCCGGCTGCGCGTCCGAGCCGGGCGACGGCGCCGCTCAGCGCGTCCAGTTCCGTCGGGCCGTTGCGTTCCAGGTCCAGGAGTAGGCTCGGTTTCGTGTCCGGATGCAAGGTGTCGAAGCGCTGCATCATGTCGGTGACGATCGCCGTGGCGGCGGCATCATCGTACGCAATGCCGGAGGCGCGCGCGACGGCGACGACCTCGCGGACCGCGCGCTCAAAGATCTCGCGGCCGAATGGGGCGGAGCGCAGGGGGCCCACCGCACGGAGCGCGAGCCCACAGACCGCGGCGAGCGGGGCGATGAACGCGAGCTTGCGCCACAACTCAGCGTCGATCTCGCTGGTGATGGTCGTGTCGACGCCGGCCTCGCGCAGGGCCGCCGCGAGGGGCTGCAGGCGATCGGATGGCCGTTTCTGGAACTCGCCGACGATGATGCGCCGGAACGGGCTGAATCGCTGGACGACGCCCGGCGCCGTGCGGGCGGCGCTGATGTAGGTGAGGCCGCCGGCGACGGCCGCCGCGTTGACGCCGAGGGCGGCGAGCCGCTCATCGGTGCCGACGCCGTTGAGGAGTGGAACGATGACGGATCCCGTCGTGGCGAGCGTCTGGAGGACTGGCGCGACGTCGGCGAGGGAGTAGCTCTTGACCGCAACGATCACGAATCTCGCGCCGGTGAGCGCGCTGGCGTCATCGGTGGCGCGGACGGGAGCGATCCGATGAGTGCCGTCGGGCTCCACGATCTCGAGGCCGGCCTTGGCGCGCATGGCATTGAGGTGGGCGCCGCGGGCGAGCACACGGACCTCATATCCCGCGGTGGCCAGTGCGCCGGCGAAGTAGCCTCCGACGCCTCCGGCGCCGACGACCGCCATGGGGCCCGGCATACGCTCTCCTATGGGGTCTGGTGTGCCGCCGGCGGTGATCGGGGAACTAACTGTTGGCGCTCCGGCGGCGTCGTGGGAGGACGGCGTGCGTGCCGGCCGCGTCGTAGGCCGCGAGGGCCCACGCTGCGACATCACCGGGTGCGTAGGCGGCCCCGACGGCGCCTGGCAGGCGTGTGCTGGCCCGGCGCATGACGGCGGTGATGCCGCCGAACAATTGCTGGCGCCGGATGCCGGTGGCGCGCAGCACGCGCCCGTAGGCGGCGACCGCCGCTCTCAGGCGCGCGCGAACCGCGCGCCATTCGCGGCGCTGTCCGCGCTCCGGCATGGGGCGTGTCAGCACGGCCAGCACGCGTGCGCAGACCGCATTGACCGTGGGAGTCGGCTGGACCCCGCGAACGACAGCCGGGTCGGAACGGACGGACATCGGTGACTCCTCCAGAACGGGACGACAGTCGTGCTTTTACGGCAGTTCCCGCGGTGGTGCTTGCTGTTCTGCTTGCTGTTCTGCTTCGCTGCACCGGCGGGTGTACTGCCTGCTGGCACGTCCTGCCGATCGTGAGCGCATCAATGCGACGCGCGAATGACTCTATGAGTAATACACGATTGTACGGCGTCGTGCACGCCCCCAGGCGGATTCCGGGATGGGTACCGCCGAGGTATGGGTTGGGGGTCCGTGCGGCTACCTGCCTCGCCGCCCGGATTTGGCGGATGTGCTCCAGGGCTTGCCCGGGGTGGTCTGGCGGGTGCCCGGGACAGGTTGACCGGCGGGGCGTGGCGGCCGCTGCGACCGTGGCTGCGACGACGGGAGAGCGGCGACGGGGCTGGGTGCGGCGAGCGCATCGGCAGAGATGATGGCGAGCGGGCAGAGTCCGCTGGATGATCCGCCGTCTGATGTGACGGGGATGTTACGTGCGGAGATTCGGCGAGTTCTCATTGCCGTTTTCATGGCCTCTCCGGGGGACGTCTACGATCGCCGGGATGGTGGGATGCGGCGATCTCTGCGTATGGGGTCGCGGGGTGAAACCTTTTTTGTCAATTCCCGTACGGTACAGCGAAGGACTGTAGAAGGGAAGTGCAGCGCGGATCGTGTAACCTTTGGCGCAGTTCGGGTGTCCAAGCTTGCAACAGCGTAGGCGTCACCGAACGTGTCACGACTGTCACTGCTGTCACTGCACTCGTCACTGCACTGTCACTGCACTGTCACTGCACGCACTGCGCGCAGGCCACTGCAAGCCGAGTCATTCGTCGGAGGAGTCATGGAAGCACCGTGGAAAGCTGGAGACACCGTGTCCGCGATCTGCCCGCACTGCGGCGATCTGGTCACTGCCAAATACGCCCATCGCTCGGTGCTGATCCCGCGCACGAGACTACGGGTGCGGGACGTACTCGTGAGCGAGTGCCCGACCTGCGAGGCCATGCTCGCGCTTCCGCGGCAGTCGATGGCTCAGCTTCGCGAAGTTGGCGTCGGCAAGTAACGGCGGGAAAGTAGAGAGTACAAAGCCGAGAGAAAGGAGAAAGGAGAAGGAGACAGGGCGAAGGTATAGAAGGTGGAGAGACCGGGTGCATTCGCATCCGGTCTTTGTTGTTTGTAGTGGTGGGGGTTGCGGCGGGTTGGGAATTGGCGGCAATTATCCGAAAGCAATTTGTGATGGGTATTCCAACTCCTGCGTGGGTGGTGTGGCGCGTGTCATTCCGGTCTGGGAAGTGGGGCGGAGTTCTGGTGGGCGTCGTCGCGTTCGCGGCGAGCGTTGGCGTCCGGCCGGCAGGGGGGCAGGCCCAGCATAGCCCGGTGATTCTCAAGGCCGGGCCGCCGCTTGGGTGGGTGCCGTTCACGAGGACCGTGGACGCGTTCGCGCAGCGCGATAGTGTGATCGGCGCGGGTGTTCTGTTGTTGCGGAGCGGGCAGGTGCTGGCGCATCACGAGTACGGTGATGCGGACCGGGCGGTGCATCAGCCGATCGATCAGCGGACGTTGTTTCACTATGGCTCGATTACGAAGACCCTGACCGCGATCGCGATCCTGCAGCTTCGCGACCGCGGGAAGCTCCGCCTCGACGACCGGGTGGTCACGTACGTGCCCGAGCTTCGGGCCGTGCACGACCCGTACGGATCGATCGACAGCCTCACCATTGCGATGCTGCTGTCGCATGCGGGCGGTTTCCAGAATCCGACATGGCCGTACACCGAGGGGAAGCCGTGGGAGCCATTCGAGCCCACGACGTGGGCGCAGCTGGTCGCGATGATGCCGTATCAGGAACTGCGCTTCGCGCCCGGCTCGCGGTACAGCTACAGCAACCCCGGATTTCTGTATCTCGCGCGGATCATTGAATCGATCACGGGAGACCCGTGGGAAGTCTACGTCGACAAGAACATCTTCATGCCGCTGGGTCTCGATAGGAGCTACTTCGGTGCGACGCCGTACTTCATGGCGGCGGACCGCGCGAACAGCTACGCGCTGGAGCGGGATTCGAGCGGGCACCTGGCGGTGCGGGCGCTGGGCCGGGAGTTCGATCCGGGGATCACGATTCCCAACGGGGGGTGGAACGCGCCGCTCACGGATCTCGGGCGGTACAGCGCATTTCTCACCGGGGCGCCCGCCGGTGATACGGCGCTGCGGAGGCGATACGACACCGTGCTCTCGCGGACGACGCTGGCGGAGATGTGGCGGCCGCGCTATCCGACGGCGGCCGATCCGGAGACGGCGTCTGCCCCCGGGGAGACGGTGGGGCTGTCATTCTTCCAGGTGCCGCGCGGCGGAACGACATTCGTCGGGCACATGGGGTTCCAGGCCGGGTTTCGGGCGTTCCTCTACATCAATCCGGCGAACGGCAACGCGGTGATCGTCGCGCTCAACACGCGCAACGACGCCGACCCGGCGGCGTCACAGGCCGCGTGGCTGGTGGTTCGCGACGCCGCGCTCGACCTGATCAAGTAGCCGATCACGGGCTATCGCTTCGGGGCGGCGCGGGGCACATTGGGTCTCGGGCTGGTGCGGTGGGGCGGGCGCGACCCGGCGTGTCCGGTTTTCGGGCAGTCCATCCTCTCAAGCGAGGAGTGATATGATCAAAGATTTCAAAGCGTTCATTATGCGGGGCAACGTGGTCGACCTCGCGGTCGGTGTCATCATTGGCGCGGCGTTCGGCTCGATCGTGAAGTCGCTGGTGGATGACATGCTGATGCCGGTCCTGGGTCTGCTCACGGGCGGCATTGATTTCTCGAACATGTTCGTGCTGCTCAAGGCGGGGGCCAAGGCAGCGCCGCCGTACTCGTCGCTGGCCGACGCGAAGGCGGCGGGCGCCGTGACGATGAACTACGGCGTGTTCATCAACGCGGTGATCGCGTTCCTGATCGTGGCCTTCTGCGTGTTCCTGCTGGTGCGTGCCGTGGCGCAGCTGCACAAGGCGCCGGCTGCGCCCGCGCCGAACACGAAAGATTGTCCGTACTGCAAGCGCAGCATCCCGAAGGATGCGACGCGGTGTCCGGAGTGCACGTCGCAACTCACGGCGGATAGCGGGGTAAGCACGGGATCGAACAGGTGAATGACGAGAGGGCCGCTGAGTACCGCCCTCCGTTTTGTGCTCTTGTGGTATGCTTCGACCCGATCAGCTCTTCAACTGGATCAACTGGTCGACCGTGATGCCTTCCGCTTCCGCCTGGAAGTTCATCACGACGCGGTGGCGGAGGACCGAGAGCGCGACGCTCTGCACGTCCTCGAGATCGGGAATCGCGCGGCCTTCCATCGCTGCGCGCGCCTTGGCGCCCAGCACGAGGTATTGTGACGCGCGTGGCCCGGCGCCGTAGCTGACGTAGCGTTTGACCTCCGCCGTCGCCTCGGCCGCCACCGGACGGGTGGAGCGCGCGAGGCGGACCGCGTACGCCACGATGCTGGGTGGGGCGCGGGAGGCGGCGGACCAGGTGCTGGAGCGCGAGCAGCCGGTCGGCGCGCAGGACCGGGGAGACGCTGCCGCGCGAGTCACCCGTCGTAGCGGTGACGATCGCTTCCTCTTCGGTGCGCGACGGATAATCGACGCGCAACTCGAACATGAATCGATCCAACTGCGCTTCGGGGAGCGGGTACGTGCCTTCCTGCTCGATCGGGTTCTGCGTGGCCAGCACGAAGAACGGCTCGGGCAGCGCGTGCGTCTGGCCCGCCGTCGTGACGGCGTGTTCCTGCATTGCCTGCAGGAGCGCGGCCTGCGTCTTGGGCGGCGCGCGGTTGATCTCATTGGCCAGCACGACGTTGGCGAAGATCGGCCCGTGCACGAACCGGAACACGCGGTGCCCGGTCGCGTGGTCCTCCTCGAGCAGCTCGGTGCCCGTGATGTCACTGGGCATGAGGTCGGGCGTGAACTGCACCCGCGAGAACGTCAGCTCGAGTGCCTGTGCGACCGTCTGCACCAGGAGCGTCTTGGCGAGCCCCGGCACCCCGACGAGGAGCGCGTGGCCGCCCGCGAGGAGCGCCGCGACGAGATTGTCCACGACGGTCTGCTGCCCCACGATGCGCTGGGCGATCTGCGTGGTGAGTGCGCTGCGGGCGCGCGCGAGCTCGTCGAGCAACTCGACGTCGCGTTCATCGCCCGCGGCGGCGGGGCCTCGGGAAGTCGTCGCAGTCACGACCGGAATGTAGTGGGTGACGACCGTGAGTCAGTGCCGGGTTGGCGTCGTGCGGGTCCCACATTGGTCTCAATCGCGGGGACCGGGGTTGCCGGGAGCGGCAAGGCCGCACGACGGGCGTGCTCTACGGGAGTGCCTACCACGGCAGTGCCTACCGCAGTGCTAGCGGCAGTGCGAAGACCGCGCGCGATTCGAGGGGGTAGTTGCTGCTCGTCAGCGTGGCGATCGCGGTGAGCGGGCCGTGTGCGTGCGGCGCTTTCCAGTGCATTGAGTAGCTGAGCGATGCTTGCGGGTCGAGCGGCTGGTTGCGCAGCGCCTGCGTGAACATTTGCCCGCTACTCCAGCGCCACACCTCGGTGCCCGCGGCGTCGACGACCGTGATGTCGTGCGTCTGTCCGCTGGGAAACGTGACCTCGAGTTTGCGGGCGGTGTGATTCACCACGCGCATCACGAAGTGGACATCTTCGCCATTCACCGAGACGTCCATTGAGGATTCGAGCTTCGTCGCGAGTGGGCGCTGGTGCGCGGCGGACATCGCGCTGGTCGCGGCGGCGGCGGTGGCCAGCGTGAACGGATGGTCCTGGGACCCGCAGGCGGCCGCGGCGGTGACGACGCCGGCCAGTGCCACAATCCGGCACGAGTACAGCCAGGCGTGCGTCGTGGCGTGTGGCGTCACGCGTGGCGAGGCGCATTGCCCGGCGCGCACCCCCGGTGACGCGGGCTCGGCAGCGAGTTCGGGAGCCTGCGGACAAAATGTCTGGCAGCCGCCCTCGCGCGGCCGCGCGCACCCATCGGAGAACATCACAAATCTTTTACCACAGAGTTATCAACACGGGTTCACTTCATCATCGAGACTCCGCGTGTAAGTGATATATAGGCTACCACTTGCCATTCGTCCACCATCAATCGCGAATCCACATTTTTGTGCATATCGGGGGTGCGAGCTCCGATGCGGCGCCGCGGTTGCAAAAGGTGCCCGGCGCCGGTACATTCCGCGCGCGATGGACGAGGGGAGCGGACGGTCCGGCCCGGGGGCCGGCCAGCGAGGGCGGGGGTCCCGCCCGCCGCGCCTTTCGACGGTGGCGGGGGGAGGGCTGGAGTTTGCGGTCGCGATCCTGCTTGGCGTGTTTGCCGGGCAGTGGCTGGACCGGCGGTGGGGTACGAGCCCGTGGCTGGTGGTGATTGGAGCGATGCTCGGCGCGGGCGCGGGCTTCTACAAGCTGTATCGCGACGTGGTGGACAGCCAGCGGCGCCCGGGTGCAGATGACGCGAGCGACGACGCCGATCGGCGGTGAATCGGTGACGGTGCCCCGCGCGATGCGCCGGCCGGTGACGCCGCCCCGCCCTGTGCAGGTGCTCCTGTTCGCCGTGGTCTCGGGTGTCGCGATTGGTCTTGCCGGCCTGCTCTTCGGTCTGGCGTACAGCGGCAGCGCGGGACGGCACGCGATCGTGGTGAGCGCGGTACTCGCGTGGGTGGCGCAGGCTGATGGCGTTCACCATTGCGTGGCGGCTGCGGGTGTGGAACGTGATGGCGGCGTGGACGCTGGGGATGATCCTGCGGCTGGTGGTGCTGGGGCTCTACGGGTTGGTGGGGGTCCGCGTGTTCGCGGTCCCGCCCGAGCCGGCGCTGGTGAGCATGGCCGTGTTCTTCTTTCTCTCGACGTTGATCGAACCATGGTTTCTTCGATAGTGACACGCGCGGTGATGCGAGCGGCCGTCCTGTGCGCCGGACTGGTGGCGCTGATGGGCGGCCCCGCCCGGCTGGACGCGCAGGAATATCCCAAGTGTTTCAGCCAGGGATCGGCGGCGAGCGACGAGCGTGATTTGCGGGTGCTGGCGGGTAAGCCGAAGTCGATCGACTTCATCACACCGCACATCACCGATTCGCACGACCTCGACCTGCCGTATATCCACTCGCCATACGTCTGCATCGTCGAGTTGCCACGCTGGGCGCCGCTGCAGGTGGGCAGTGTGGCGCTCGACCTGTCGCCGACCAAGCATGTCGTGTGGATGCTGATCGCGTCCGTCTTGTGTCTCGTGACGTTACTGTCCGCGGCCTCCTTTCACCGGCGGCGGACGGCCGACCCGGGGGTCGCGGAAGGGTTTTCCGCCGGCATCGAAGCGCTGGTCCTGTATATCCGCCAGACGGTCGTGCTGCCCAACGTCGGACCGCACGGCGACGCGTACACGCCGTACATCCTGTCCGTGTTCTTCTTCATCCTGTTCGCCAACCTGATGGGGCTCATCCCGTACGGCTCGACGGCGACGGGGAACATTGCGGTGACGGCGACGATGGCGATCATCTCGTTCTTCGTGATCGAGATCTCGGGCATCCGCGCGCTGGGCGCAGGCTACTGGAAGACCATCATCTACTGGAATCCAGAGCTGTCCCCGGTCGTGCGCGTGCTCATGACGCTGATCATGACGCCGATCGAGATTCTGTCGAAGTTCACCAAGCCCTTCGCGCTGACGATCCGGCTGTTCGCCAACATGACGGCGGGCCACATTGTGCTGCTCGCGCTCATCAGCCTGATCTTCACCTTCAACAGCTACTTCATTGCCCTCGTGCCGGTCGCGATGGGCGTGGCGGTCTCGCTGCTCGAGATCTTCGTGGCGTTTCTGCAGGCCTTCATCTTCGCGCTGTTGACGGCGGTGTTCATCGGCCAGATCCGGCAGGCGGCGCACTAACGGAGTGACTGGTATCACCAGGCGCGCGGGATCTGCTCCACCCGCGTGCGCGAGACGTAGCCGGCCGAGGGGCCGGTGATACCCGTTGAGGCCCGGGCCTCGGTGACGGGTGGCGGTCTGCCGGGATGGAACCGCGGGGCATGGGTACCCAACGCACGGGCGGTGTGAGCCGCCCGCGATCACGACGGAGAACTGGTATGATGATTCTTGCACTCTTGCAGCAGGCAGTAGATCCCGCGGTGGCCGCGTCGCGTAGCGGTGGCCTCATGGGCGCAGGCATTGGCGCCGGGCTGGGGGCCATTGGCTCCGGCATCGGCATTGGTTTGATCGGCGGCCGGACGAGCGAGGCGATGGCGCGCCAGCCCGAGCTGGCGGGCACGATTCAGACCGCCGCTCTGATTCTCGCCGCGCTGGTCGAAGGCGTGGCGCTCTTCTCTGTCGTCATCGCGTTCCTCATCCAGCTCAAGTTCTGAGCTCGGCGTTCGGAGTGCGGCGGACCGGGCCCGGTGCTCGGTCCGCCTGCTCCCACCGGGAGATCTGCATGAACCTCTGGTCGAATATCCGCATTCGTCGTGCGCTGGCCATCAGCTCGGGCGTGGTGGCGGCTCTGCCGTCGCTTGCGAGCCCGTTGCGCGCGCAGGAGGCCGGGTCGGGCGGCAACATCCTGACGCCGAACGGCGGGTTGATGGTCTGGACGCTGGTGATCTTCGCGATCCTGTTCTTCGTGCTGTCCAAGTATGCGTTCAAGCCGATCACGGCCGCCGTCGCGGCGCGTGAGAAGGCGCTCGAGGACGCGCTGGTGCAGGCGAAGCAGGATCGGGCCGAGGCGGCCGCGCACCTTGCCGAGCAGCGGCAACTGCTGGAGCGGGCGCACGGCGATGCGCAGCGCCTGATCGCCGAGGCGCGGACCACGGGCGACACCGTGCGACAGCAACTGTTGGCGCAGACGCACACCCAGCAGGCCGAGCTCCTGGAGCGCGCGCGCAAGGAAATCGACGACGAGCGGATGCGGGCCATCGCCGATCTGCGCCGCGAGGCCGTCGATCTGGCGATTCTCGGTGCTGGCAAGGTGATCGAGAAGAACCTCGATGACGCGACGAACCGGAAGCTGGTCGACGAATTCCTGGCCGGGCTCAAGCCGCTGGCGGCCCGCCGGTAATGCGTGAGATCTCGATCGCCGCGAACTACGCGGAGGCGCTGCTGGCGCTGGCGCAGCAGGCGAAGGCGCCGGGTGAGTGGGGCGCGCTGTTCGGCGACGTCGCGGCGGCGATCGAGCAGGACCCGCGGCTCAAGCGCTTCCTCGAATCGCCCCGGGTGAGTGAGTCGCGGAAGCGCGCGATCATTGGCGCGGCATTCGGGAAGCGGCTGCCGGCGACGCTCGTGCGGTTCCTGCAGATCCTGGTGCACAACCGGCGCCAGATGCTGATCCCGTCGATCGCGGCCGAGTACACGCGACTGCTGGATGACCTCGAGGGGCGGATCCACGCGGATGTGACGGTCGCGCGGCCGATGGACGCGGCAGGGCAGGCGGCACTGGCCGAGCGGCTTACGAAGACGATGGGTGGCGGGAAGCGTGTCACGCCGGTCGTCCGGGTGTTCCCCGCGATTCTGGGCGGCGCCATCGTGCGGATCGGCGACACCGTCGTCGACGGGTCGGTGCGGACGCGACTGGGGCGGCTCCGCCAGCGGCTCGCGGCGGCACAATAGACGCGAGGGCGAGCGTGGCGGATCCAGCGGCGGGGCACAGCGGGCGCGTCTCGGTGCGGATCGTCCCCAAGCCCTGGGGCCACGAGATCATCTGGGCGGTGACCGACCGCTACGTCGGCAAACTGCTCCATGTGCGGGCGGGCCACTCCCTGTCGGTTCAGTATCACGAGCGGAAAGACGAGACCATCCACCTCCTCTCCGGATCGCTGATCTACCGGGTGGCTGACGCGCCGGGCGGGGCGCTCCGCGACGTCGGGCTCAAGCCCGGCGAGTCCTATCGCAACGTGCCCGGCACGGTTCACCAGATGGAAGCGCTGACGGACTGCGACGTGCTCGAGGCGTCCACGCCCGATCTGGACGACGTCGTCCGTCTCAGCGACCGGTACGGCCGGGAGGGCACCAATGCGCCCTGAATCCGCATGCCTGCTCGCATCATCGCTTCGGCAGAGGTGCCCGATGAAAGTGATCATCCCGCTCGCCGGCAAGGGGACGCGGCTGCGCCCGCACACGCATGTGACGCCCAAGCCGATGCTGTCCGTCGCGGGCAAGCCGGTGATGTCGTACCTCCTCGACGATCTCCGCAAGCTCGGGAGTATTGAGGAAGTCATTTACATCACGGGGCATCTCAAGGAGAAAGTCGAGAGCTACGCGCGGCAAGCGCTGGACGTGCGCTCCGTGTTCGTCGAGCAGCAGACGCAGGACGGCACGGCGGGCGCCGTGGCACTGGCGCGGCCGTACATCGACCAGCCGGTCCTCATCATTTTCGTCGACACGATCTTCGATGCTGATCTGTCAGTCATCGACCGCACGGATGCGGACGGGATCATCTGGACGAAGGAAGTCGAGGATTATCAGCGGTTCGGCGTGGTGGTGACGGACGCGCAGGGATACATGACGCGTATTGTCGAGAAGCCGTCGACCCCGATCTCGAAGCGCGCGAACATTGGTCTCTACTACATTCGCGACTGGCAACTGCTGTTCGACGGGATCGATCACGTGCTCGCGTCTCCGCCGAACAAGGGAGAGTTCTACCTGACGGACGCCTTCCAGTACATGATCGAGCACGGCGCGCGGCTCAAAGTGATCGACGTCGAGGGGTGGTTCGACGCGGGGAAGCTGGACGCGCTGCTGGCGACGAACCGGGCGATGCTCGATCGGGGACGGGCGCGCCGTCCCGCCGACATCCCCGGCTCCACGATCGTGGACCCCGTGCACATCGAGGACGGCGTCCAGATCCAGCACTCGCGGATCGGCCCCAACGTTTCGATCGGCGCCGGCACGGTCATCGACGGATCGGAGATTCGCGACACGATCATCGGCGTGCAGTCGGCGATCCGCGGGTCGGTGCTCGCGAACTCATTGATCGGCGACCACGTGGTGCTGGAAGGTGTCCACGGCGACGTAACCGTGGGGGACCACGAGAACTCGCGAAGCGCAGAACCGCGGAGCGCGGTCAGGCGGAGCGGCGAGGCCCGCGGCGGACACGATCGTGGTCAGAGCTCTCGCGAGCCCCAGCGTGCCTTCCGCGTTGTCGTACCACTCGCTGATCGTGTGGGCGTCGCCGCCGGTGCCACCGGCGCCGATCGCCACGGCGGGGATCCCGAGGCTGATCGGGACATTGGCATCGGTCGACGCGGTGGCGAGGTCGGGTTCACGGCCGATGAGGCGCGTGGCCTCGATCGCGGCGAGCACGAGCGGGTTGTCGGCCGGGATGTCGCCGCAGGGCCGATCGCCGATGACTTCGATCTCGGCCGTGAGGGCACGCGTTCCCGCCGCCCGGCGCACGTTCTCCGTGGCCGCGGCCGCGTGCGCCGCGGCGCGAACCTCGCGATCGTAGCGCTCGAGGAACAGCAGCAGACACCGAGCGCAAGTCGACCTCGAACCATCCGCATTCGGGAATCGCGTTGACGGCGATCCCTCCGCCGATCCGTCCCACGGTGAGTGTCGTGCGCGGCTCGTGCGGCAGGGCGAGGGCGCCCAATGTCGCGACGGCGGCGGCGGCGGCGTGCACCGGATTGGCGACACCGTACGCGGCCCAGCTGTGCCCTCCGGTCCCGCGATATGTCACCCGGAACCGGCGGGCGCCCAGGGCGCGGTGTACGACGCGCTCATCGCCCGCGCCGTCGAGCGCGATCGCCGCGGCGATCTGTCCCGCGGCACCGGCGAAGAACGCCTTGGCGCCGCGCAGGTCGCCCACGCCTTCCTCGCCGGTCGTGGCGACGAAATCGATGGGTGCCTGCAGGCGCACGCGCACACCGTCGATCTCCTCGGCGAGCGCCAGCATCGCGGCGAGGCCCCTGCCGTTGTCGCCGATGCCCGGACCGGCTAATCGGGATCCGTCTCGCCGCACTGCCAGAGGCGTGTTGGGGGGGAATACCGTGTCCAGGTGCGCGCAGACGGCGACCGCTGGTCCATCCGATGCGCCTGGCCGGCGCCCGATGACGTTGCCGGCGCGGTCGGTGCGCACGCCGGCGAGGCCGAGCGCGGTGAAGCGGCTCGCGATCCACGTGGCGCGCCGGAACTCGTCGCCGGTGGGGGCCGGGATCTCGGACACCGCGATCTGAGTGCGGAGGACGCTCTCGTCGCGGGCCGCGAGCCGTTCGCGCGCCCCGGCGAGCGCGGCGTGCACCCGGGCGACGGAAGTCGCCGTCGTCATCTCCACGCCGGTGTAGATGGGCGTCGCTGCGGCGCGCCGCAAGTGTGGCGGTGGTCCGATCGTGCCGGCGCGTTCAGCAGCACCGGGACCCGGGCTGGTCGTACCGTCGCGCCAGGCGGTCGCGCGTGAACTGATCGCGCGTCATCGGCTCGGCGCCTGGGTGGCAGGCGTGTTGATGCCGCCGATAGCGCTCGTAGTCCGGTGCGCCGACGATCGTTCGGATGATGCTGGCCGCACGTTTCACGTGGGCCGCGACGCGCGCGAGCCGGCCGGGGGACGCGGGTACCGCGGGCGCGGCGATCAATCGGCTCCCGGCGCTGCGGGGGTGGGAGATCCCGCGAGGGTCCTGCTCCGATGATACGGAATCTCTGTCGAGGGCCGTACCGAGGTGCCATTCAGCACGCGGATCCATTCGCGGATCGATTCCCAGAGGATCACCACGACCGACAGCAGGAAGACCGCGGCGACCACCGCATCGAGGCGATCGTTGAACGCCGCGCGAGCCACGCCGGCGCCTGAGGCGAATCCGGGGACCGCCGTACCGGCCGCGATCGCGGCGTCCATGCGCCGGGCGTGGGCGAGGAAGCCGAGCGCGGGATCCGGCGAGAAGATCTTCAGGCAGCCTGCTGTGCCCGTGACGACGACGAGCCACGCCAGCGGGAGCAGCGTGATCGGGGCGTATCGCGCCTTGCCCATTCTTGATGATCACCGTTGTGCCGACACAGAGGGCGACACTCGCGAGCAGCTGGTTGGAGATTCCGAATAGCGGCCAGAGTGAGTTGATCCCGCCGAGTGGGTCGGTGATGCCTTGATAGAGAAAGTGTCCCCACATCGCCACGAACAGCGCGCTCGAGAAGACGACGGCGGGGTACCACGACACGCGGCCGAGCGGGGCCCAGACGTGCTTGAGCAGGTCCTGCAGCATGAACCGTCCTACGCGCGTGCCAGCGTCCAGAGTCGTGAGGAGAAACAGCGCCTCGAACATGATCGCGAAGTGGTACCAGAGGGCCATCGCGGTGGAACTGGCGCCGCCCAGGAATCCGGTGAAGATGTACGCCATGCCGACCGCGAGGCTTGGTGCGCCGCCCGTGCGTGACAGCAGCGTCTTCTCTCCGACCTGCTGCGCCAGCGCCGAGATCTGCGCCGGGCGTGACGCTGAATCCCCACGCGCGAATGGCATGTGCGGCGGATTCCGCGGTGGTGCCCAGGGCGCTCGCCGGTGCGTTGATCGCGAAGTAGACGCCGGGAGTGAGCGCGCAGGCGGCGATGAGCGCCAGTACCGCAACCATCGATTCGGTGAGCATGGAGCCGTATCCGATCATCCGCGCATCCGGCTCACGCTGCAGCAGCTTCGGCGTGGTACCCGACGCGATGAGCGCGTGAAATCCGGAAATGGCGCCACACGCGATCGTGATGAACACGAACGGGAAGACGCGGCCGGCGAAGACCGGGCCGGTACCGTCGACGAAGCGCGTGAGCGCGGGCATCTGGAGCGGCGGGAGCACGATGAAGACGCCGACCGCGAGCGCGATGACGACTCCGATCTTCACGAACGCCGACAGGTAGTCGCGGGGCGCCAGCAGCAGCCACACGGGCAGGATGGATGCGGCGAGCCCGTAGCCCATGAGCCACCAGGCGAGCGTCGTGGAGCCGAGCGTGAACATCGGCGCCAGCGCCGGGTTCTCCGCCACCCATCGTCCCGCCAGCAGCGCACCGATGAGCAGCAGGATGCCGATGGCGGTCGCCTCGAGGATCCGGTCGGGGCGCAGCCATCGCAGGTAGACTCCGAGGAACATCGCGATCGGAATCGTGAGGGCGAGCGTCACGGTGCCCCACGGGCTGGCCTTGAGCGCGTTGACGATGACGAGGCCGAGGACGGCGACGAGAATGATCATGATCCCGAGCACGGCGACGAGGGCCGTGTAGCCGGCGACCGGTCCGATCTCATCCTTGGCCATCTGGCCGAGTGATTTCCCGTCGCGGCGAATGGATGCCGCGAGAATCACGAAGTCCTGGACGGCGCCGCCGAGGGCGACGCCGACGATGATCCAGAGGGCGCTGGGGAGATAGCCGAACTGCGCAGCGAGCGTGGGCCCGACGAGTGGTCCGGGTCCGGCGATCGCGGCGAAATGGTGTCCGAAGACGATCCAGCGATTGGTGGGGACGTAGTCGCGGCCATCCTCGAGGCGTTCCGCGGGCGTCTGGCGCGTCGGGTCGAGCGCGAATACTTGCCGCGCGATGATTCTGCTGTAGAACCGGTAGGCGACCGCATAGGTGCACAGAGCCGCGGTGAGGAGCCATGCGGCACTCACGGATTCCCCGCGCGCGAGCGCGAGGACAGCGAACGCACCGGCGCCGAGGATGGCGATCGCGGTCCATACGAGAACAGACACGCATCTTCGGCATGGGGGCGCAATTTCGGTTAGTTTATCCGCGGTCGCTAGCCACCGACGACATCCTCCATGCCGACACTTCCCGAATCCCCACGCTTCGCCCGGTCTGCCGCGCGGCTGGCGGTGCTCGCCGCCCTGATCGGCGCGGCGGCCGTCGCGTGCCGGCATGACGCCGCGCCGCCGGTGATGGCGATCCGGCCCATGCCGTACCATCCGGGAGGTGGGCTGACGGGCGCGCGGGTCATGTGCTTCCGCTCGAGACGATCCGCGGCGGCGATCTGGCCGGGTGTGCGGCGTCGATCACGAGCCCGCGGGATTTCCTCGTCGATGCGAACGCGCAATTCGCGCGGGCCCTCGTCGCCAAGGCGCCGCACACGACGTGGCTGTTGCCGGCGGATCTCGCGAAGATGGCGGACAAAGCGGCGGGGTATGCCCCCGATCCGTACAGCGTGGATGTGTCGCAGCTCCTGCCGGATCGCTGGAAGTCGCGCGGCGAGGTGGCGGATCCGCTGGCGTCGGCGCTGCGGCGGATGAACTCCTTCACGGATGCGCCGGTGGCGCTCATCCTGGTGGAGATCCGGTTCTACCCGCGGGCGCCCGCCCCGGCGCGTCCGGGCGCGGCCGCACCGCCGGCGCCCTCGCCGGGCGCCTCACTCGCGGAATGCCGGCCGGTGTTGCGGGTCGCCGTGGCGGACACGCGTGCCCTGGTGATCGCGTGGGCGGGCGACGTGGTCGGCGACTCCGCGGCGACGGTGACGCCCGGATCGATTGCGGGGCTGGCGGACCGACTCGCCCAAGCGGTCGCGACCCCCTAAATGGGGATTCCGGTGACCCTGATCCCGGGTGACGGGATCGGGCCCAGTATTGCCGATGCGACGGTGCGGGTGCTCGAGGCGTCGGGGGCCCCGATCGACTGGGATGTGCAACTCGCGGGGCTCGCGGCGCTCATGCAGCACCACGATCCGATGCCGGAGGCGACGCTCGAATCGATCCGCCGGACGCGGGTGGCGCTCAAGGGCCCGCTCGAGACGCCGATCGGGGAGGGGTACCGCTCCGTCAACGTGGCGCTCCGGACGACATTCGACCTGTACGCGAACGTGCGCCCGGCGCATGTCGTGGTGCGCGGCGGGCGGTTCGACAAAGTCGACATCGTGCTGGTCCGCGAGAACACCGAAGGCCTGTATGTCGGATTCGAGCACTTCATCAAGATCGGGGATGATCCGAGGGCGGCGGCGGAGTCGCTGGCGCTGATCACGCGCGCTGGATCGGAGCGCGTGATCCGGTACGCGTTCGAGTACGCGCGTCTGCACGACCGGCACAAAGTCACGCTGGTGCACAAGGCCAACATTCTCGAAGTTCTCGCAGGGTCTCTTCCTGGAAGTCGGGCGCCAGATCGCGGCCGAGTACGAGCCGGCAGGGGATCGTGTTCGAGGACAAGATCGTGGATGCGATGGCGATGAACCTCGTGCTGCGTCCCGAGCAATACGACGTGATCGTGACGACGAACCTGTTCGGCGACATTCTCTCCGACGAGATCTCGGGACTGGTCGGCGGCCTGGGACTGGCGCCGGGTGCGAACATCGGGCGGCACGCGGCGATCTTCGAGGCCGTGCACGGGACGGCGCCCGATCTCGCGGGCAAGGACGTGGCTAACCCGGGTGCGCTGATCTTCGCCGCGTGCATGATGCTGGACCACCTGCGGGATGGCGCGAGAGCGCACCGGATTCGCGCGGCACTGGAGACGACCATCCGCAGGGGTGTGCGCGTGACCCGCGACCTGGGTGGCACGGCGAGCACCGGCGAGTTCACGGACGCCGTCATCGCGGAACTGCGGGCGAGTCCCGTCACGTGATGCGGATTCTCCATCTCTCCGACGTGCATTTCGGCTGGCCGGCGGTGCCCGCGCAGGCCGATGCGGTGGAGGCGATGGCCCAGCACGAGCACTTCGACGTCGTCGCCATCTCCGGTGACCTCGCGCAGCGGGCGCGGGCTGGCGAGTTCCAGCGGGCGGCGGTGTTTCTGCGGGACATCACGCGGCCGTTTCCGCCCGGGGGCCCTGCACCGGCGGTGATCGTGGTTCCCGGAAACCACGATGTCGCCTGGTGGTTCGCGCCATTCGGCGTTGGGCAGGGCGAGCGGCTGTACGAGAAGTACCGGCGCTACATCACGCAGGAGCTGGAGCCGGTCGTACGCGTCCCGGGGGCGACGCTGGTGGGGCTCAACACGGCGCCCGGCGTGCACTGGCATACTCTCACGTGGGATCCGCACGACGTGTCGGTGGTGGGCGCGCTGCGCCCGTCGCAACTCGCGCATGCGGCCTCGGTGTTCGCCGAGGTGCCGGCCGGCGACGCGCGCATTGTGGTCATGCATCACAACCCGCTCCGGGGGGCGATCTCGAGCCGCATCGGACTCCTCCGCAGCGTGCGGGTGATGCGGGCGTTCGGAACGATGGGCGTGGATCTGGTGTTGTGCGGGCATGACCACCAGGAGTCGGTGCAGGGCGTGCAGGAATCGGGGAAGCGGATCGTCGTGTCGACGGCGGGCACGCTGTCGAGCCGTTCGCGTGGCGGGCGGCCGTCGTCATTCAACGTGATCACCGTGCTTCCGTCCACGATCGAGGTGGAGACGCGGTTGTGGTCCGCCGCGAGCGGACGGTTCGAACCACAGCCCGTCCAATGTTTCGCGCGCTGAAGCGGCTGCTCCAGCGGGGAATGCTCGACCCCGCGCAGCTGACACTGCGCCTGTTCGGGCCGAACGACGCGGCTGGCGCGCGTGACGGCGTGCGTGACGGCGCTCGCGATGGCACGCGTGAGGGCGTCCGGGACGGCGTGAAGGCGCCACCAGTCCGCCGGCGCCGGCCGCGCACCCGGCGTCCCGCCGCCCGCGCCTGCAGCCCCTCCGGTGGAGGCCGCAGAACCGGTGAGCCCCACGAGGCCATCGGCCCGGCGGCGGCGGGCGCGACCGCCCGAGGAGGATGATGCGGCGGTGGTCGCGAAGCTGGTGTCGCAGCACGCGGAGTACAACGCGAGGCGGTTTGGGGGGACATTGCGCGCCGTGCCGATCGCCGTCTCGCCACGCATGCGCGAGCCGGCTAGGCTACTATCGCCTGGCCAACAAGACGACGCCAGCGATGATCATGATCAGCCGGGGTCATCTCCGCCGGCACGGGTGGGACGAAGTCTTTCAGACCTTGCTGCACGAGAATGGTGCATCAATGGCAGGCGGAGACTGGGCAGCCGGTGGATCATGGTGCCCAATTCCGCGACAAAGCACGGGCCGTCGGCGCGGTGCCGCGCGCGAGGCGTCCGGTCGGCAGCGAGTAACGGTCTGAACCGTCCGGGCATGCGAAATGCCCAGATCAGCCACCATCAACGGAGCTGCCCACATGTTCCTGATTATCGGACTGGTCCTCCTCGGCATCTGGCTCATTGGGTTCGGTCTGTTCCGCACGATCGTGGGCGGGGCGATCCACCTGGTGCTGATTATCGCGGTGTTCGCGCTGGCGTGGCATTTCCTCTCGCATTCCAAGCGCGCGACCGGCGGCGACACGAGCTCCGGCACGAGTGCGAGTGGCCAGGCCAACTCATGACCACGTCTCCTGACCACGTCTCCTGACGCCTCATGACCACGCCAAGCTCCGCAGCCGGACCTGGCCGAGACGATCCGCGAGGCGGAGTCGCCGCACTCGCGATCCGTCTCGCTCATCGTCATCGCGACGATCCTGGTCTTTGGCGCGCTGTACTTCGCCCGCGAGTTCTTCATTCCGGTGGCGCTGGCGGCACTCCTCAGCCTCGTCCTCAGTCCGATCGTGCGGGTGCTTGCGCGATGGCGCATCCCGTATCCGGCGGGCGCGGCGCTGGTGCTGGCGCTGGTGATTGGCGCGGTGGGTGGTGGCGGGTACATGATCGCAGGGCCGGTGCGCGCCTGGATCTCCGCGGCGCCGGTGGCGTTGCCCAAGGCGGCGCGGAAGCTCCGGGCGGTCGTGCGGCCGGTGGAGCAAGTGAGCCGCGCGGCGACGCAGGTCGCGCAGGCGACGGGCGCGGCCCCGCCGCGCGACGTGGTGGTGGAGGGCCCGAGCCTGAGCAGCCGTGTCGCGGGGACCAGCGCGGCGGTGCTGGGCGGGATCCTCGAAGTGCTCCTCCTCCTGTACGCGCTGCTCGCGGTGGGAGATCTCTTCCTGCAGAAGCTGGTGGGGATGCTGCCGCGGCGCGGAGATCGGGAGAAAGCCGTCTCGATCGCCAGGGCGACCGAGTCATCGATCTCGGCCTACCTCGGTCTCACGGCACTGATCAACGTCTCCGAAGGGGCAGTGGTGGCGGCCGCGATGGCAATGCTGGGCATGCCGACTCCGCTGGTATGGGGGTCGATGGTCGCCCTCGCGGAGTTCGTACCGTACGTCGGGATGCTGGCGATGCTGGCGGTGCTCACGATCGCGGCGCTGACGACCTTCGACACCGTCGCGCACGCCCTCGTGGTGCCGGCCGTGTATCTCGCGATCAACTTCGTGCAGGGCAACATCGTGACGCCGCTGGTCATGAGCAGGCGGTTGACCCTCAATCCCGTGGCGATCTTCATCTCGCTCGCGTTGTGGTGGTGGCTCTGGGGCATTGCCGGGGCGCTGCTGGCGGTGCCACTGCTCGCGACGTTCAAGATCGTGTGCGACCATGTGGAGTCGCTGGCCAGCATCGGAGCGTTTCTGGGGGAGCGGGAGGAGGCGGAGCGGCGGCGCAGCGTCCGGGTGAAGCTCTCGGGACTGGCGAGCCGTCGGCGTTCGGGAGGTACGGGTGGCGCGCCAGCAGAGGCCAAGAGCACGGCGGGCGAGGATTAGGGCGGCCCGGTCCAGGTCCGGTCGTGGTCCCGTCGCGGGGTGATGGACGGCGTTAGTTTTTGAGCCATGACATCCGCTGATTTTTTCAACGTCGACAGCAGCTTGTCCGAAGAGGAGCGGGCGGTCCGCGACAGCGTCCGCCGGTTCGTGGACGAGCGGGTGATGCCGATCATCGGGAGCTGCTACGTCGAGGGGCGATTCCCGAAAGAGCTGATTCCGGCGATGGGCGAGCTGGGCGTGTTTGGCGCCAACCTGCCCGAGAAATACGGGTGCGCGGGGCTGAACAACGTCGCCTACGGCCTGATCATGCAGGAACTGGAGCGCGGAGACTCCGGCATCCGGTCGTTCGCCTCGGTGCAGGGCGCGCTCGTGATGTATCCGATCTACGCGTTCGGGAGTGAGGAGCAGAAGCAGCGCTATCTGCCGAAGATGGCGACGGGCGAAATCATCGGGTGCTTCGGGCTGACGGAACCCGATTTCGGGTCGAACCCCGCCGGGATGATCACGACGGCGAAGGCGCAGCCGGATGGGAGCTACGTGCTCAACGGCGCCAAGATGTGGATCACGAACGGATCCACGGCGCAGGTGGCGATCGTGTGGGCGAAGACCGGCGCCGACGATCGCTCGATCCGCGGGTTCATCGTGCCGACCGACTCGAAGGGGTTCTCGGCCAAGGACCAGAAAGGGAAGCTCTCGCTCCGTGCCTCGGACACGAGCGAGCTGGTGTTCCAGGATGTCGTGGTGGCGCGCGTCGCAGTTGTTACCCGAGAGCGGTGGGCTCAAGAGCCCTCTCATGTGCCTGACGCAGGCGCGCTACGGCATCTCGTGGGGCGCGCTGGGTGCCGCGCAGGCGTGCTACGAGGAGGCGCTCGCGTACTCCAAGACGCGCGTGATGTTCGGGCGGCCGATCGGCGGGTTTCAGATCCAGCAGGCGCGGCTCGCCGACATGCTGACGGAGATCGTCAAGGCGCAACTGCTCGTGCTGCATCTGGGCCGGCTGAAGGACGCGGGGACGTTCACGCCGCAGCAGGTGTCGCTGGCCAAGCGCAACAACGTGAGCATGGCGACGGACATCGCGCGCGAAGCGCGGCGGCTGCTGGGCGCGAACGGGATCCTCGCGGAATACGCATCGATGCGCCATATGGCGAACCTCGAGAGCGTGTACACGTACGAGGGAACACACGACATCCATACGCTCGTCCTCGGCCAGGCCGTCACCGGACTCAGCGCGTTCAACTGAGTTGCGCCGCCGGCTGGCGTGGCTCATCGGCATAGGCCTGGTCGTCCGGATCGGCCTGGCGATTCCGTTGGGGCTGGGCGTCGACGAGTCGTACATGGTGGCCGTGGGCCGGCGGGTAAGCCTCAGCTATTTCGACCATCCGCCGATGGCGTTCTGGCTCGCGCACGGCGCGTCGGTGCTGCTGGGCAGCGAATCGCACTTGGTCGTGCGGCTCCCGTTCGTGCTGCTGTTCGCGGGCACGACGTGGATCGTGTACCAGCTCGGCGCGGTGACGTTCGGCCCGAGCGCCGGGTGGCTCGCCGCGCTCCTCCTCAACGTGTCGGCGGTGTTCAGCGCCAGTACCGCGAGTTGGGTGCTGCCCGATGGGCCGCTCATGTTCGGGTTGGCGGCGAGTGCGTACTGTCTCGCCCGGGTGCTGTTCGACCCCGCGGAGGCGTCGCGCGCGTGGCGGTGGTGGCTCGCGGCCGGCGTGTGCGCGGGACTCGCCGCCTTGTCGAAGTATCAGGCCAGCCTGTTTCTCGCCGGCGTGCTGCTTTTCCTGGCCAGCCGTCCCGGCCAGCGCCGGTGGTTGCGCCGTCCGGAGCCATACGTCGGCGCGTGCTCGTGACCGCGCTGATGTTCACGCCGGTCCTGGCGTGGAACGCCTCGCATGCATGGGTGTCGATCGCGTTTCAACTGGGGCGCGGCGCGACGCCCGGCCACGTCACGATGGCGCGGCGGCTGGGTGCACTGGGGCAGAACATCGTGGGACAGATCGCGTGGGTGCTTCCCTGGATCTGGGTGGCCCTCGCGGCGGCACTGGTGCGCGTGATCCGACGGCGGCCCATGGACGACCGGGAATGGTTCTTCGCGTGTCTGGCGCTCGTGCCGATCGTGCTGTTCACGCTCGTATCGCTGGGTGGCCAGCCGGGCCTCCCGCATTGGCCCGCCTCCGGCTACCTGTTTCTCTTTCCGCTCGCCGGGTCTTTTGCAGCGCGTCCGGAACGTGAGGGCGCCGCAGAAACAGTGTTCGCGGGGCGGCCGTGGATCGGGTGGAGCGTGGCCCTGTATTGTGGGCTGCTCGCGATCGCCGCGAGTGCCGCGATCACGGGATGGCCGGCCCGCGTCGCGCCGTCAGCGTTCCAGCGAGGGGACCCGACGCTCGAAGCGTTGGACTGGAGCGCGCTGGGTCCGGGGCTCGATTCGCTCGGTGTGCCGAGGGGTGCGCGCACGTTCGTGGCTGGCACGAGCTGGGTGCAGACGGGCAAGATCGCGTATGCGCTCGGGCCGTCCGTGCCGGTGGTGTGCCTGGGCGCCGACCCTCGCGGGTTTCGCTACCTGTACGACCAGCGCGCGTTCGATGGAGAGGACGCGGTGATCATCGACCGGCTGCCGGCGCGGCACGATGTCCTGGCGATGTACGGCGCGTCCTTTGGGCAGTTGGCGCCGGCGGGGCGGATTACGATCCGGCGGGGCGGGAAGCCCGCGTTCGAAGTCGCGGTGTACGCCGGGCGTGGGTTTCGGGGGTTGTGAGCCGTTTCCCGCGAGTTTCCGATCCCGTTGAGGGTGCCCGGGATGGTATCTTCCGGCGCAATCCAAACCAGTCATCTCATCCGGAGCCAGCGCCGTGAAGATCGCGGTGTGCATTAAGCGCGTGCCGGTCATGGACCAGCGGCTGCCAGTCGCTGCCAGCGGTGTCGCGATCGACGAGAGTGGCCTGAAGTTCGACGTCAACGATTTCGATTTGTGGGCGGTCGAGGCGGGACTGCAGCTCAAAGAAAAACTCGGCCAGGGCGAGGTGGCGATCATCTCGCTGGGGCCGGACGCGGTGCAGGAGCAGATCCGCAAGGCGATCAGCATGGGCGCGGACCGCGGCGTCCATCTCAAGGCCGCCGCCGTGCCACCCGACGCGCGGGTGGTGGCCAAGGCGCTGGCGGCCGAACTCCAGGGTGGCGGATACGACGTGATCCTGTTCGGCCGGGTCGCCGTAGACGCCTCGAATGGCGCGACGGGGGCGATGGTCGCGCAGATTCTGGGACTGCCGTGCGTGACCGCGGTCTCGAAACTCGAGATCAAGGACGGCCGCGGGCGCGCTCAGCGCGAGCTCGAGGGCGCGCAGGAGATGGTGGAGTTCCCGCTCCCGGCGGTACTGACCATCGACGAGGGCCTCAACCGCGAGCGGTTGCCGTCGCTCAAGGGCATCATGGCGGCGAAGAAGAAGCCGCTCGAGGTCAAACCGGTGACGCTGGAGGAGTCGCGGATCACCGTGCGCAAACTCCAGAATGCCGCCCGAGCGCGCCGCGGGGCGCATCATTGGCGAGGGATCGGCGGCCGTTCCCGAACTCGTTCGTCTGCTCCAGACTGAGGCCAAGGTCCTCTGATGCCGAACATCCTGGCGTTCGCAGAAACGCGCGCGGGCGCGATCCGCAAAGCGGGCTTCGAGGCCGTCACCGCGGCCCGCGCCGCTGCTGATGCCGCGGGCGGCGGCGAGGTGCATGCGCTACTCGTTGGCGCCCCAGGGATCGCGGCCAAGGCCGCGAGCCTGGGTGAACATGGCGCCGATGTCGTGATCGTGGCCGAGCACCCGGCGTTCGAGCGATACAATCCGGAGGCGACGGCGGCGCTGGCGGCCGATCGCATCACGAGCGGGGGATACCGGCTCGCGGTGTTCAGCTCGACCGCGCAGGGGCGCGACCTCGGGCCGCGGGTGGCCGCGATCCTGGATGCGGCGATCGTGACCGATGTGACGGCGATGGCGATCGAGCAGGCCGACGTCGTCGTGACCCACCCGGTCGACACCGGGAAACTGATCGCGACGTGGGCGATCAGCGGATCCCCGGCGATCGTGGCCGTGCGGCCGGGTGCCGTTCTGTTGGCGCCGCACTCGCGGACGGCTCGTGTCGAGCAGGCGCAGCCGGTGGGCGATCCCGCGGCGGTTCGCGTCGTGACGACGGAGCTCCGCGTGGGCGACGGCGCGAAGATGGATCTCGGCGACGCTCCGGTGATCGTGAGTGGTGGGCGCGGGCTCAAAGCGGCGGAGAATTTCAAACTGGTCGAGGATCTGGCGGCCGCGTTCGGAAATGCGGCGGTCGGGGCGACGCGCGCGGTGACCGATGACGGGTGGCGGCCGCACAGCGACCAGATCGGCCAGACCGGGCGGCTGGTCAGTCCCGATCTCTACGTCGCGGTCGGCATCTCGGGCGCGATCCAGCACCTGGCCGGGATGCGCACGTCGAAGACGATCGTCGCCATCAACAAGGACCGCGAGGCGCCGATCTTCAAAGTCGCCGACTACGGGATCGTGGGTGACGTCTTCGACGTCGTGCCCGCGCTCACGGCGGCGGTCCGCGCGGCCCGCGCCGCGTCGGCATGAGCGGCGGTCCGGGCGCGACGACCGCGTTCATCATCATCGTCGCGCTGGCGAGCGGGTTTTTCTTCTATAACGCCAGCCGGCTGATCTCGTACCTCCGGATCGGCGGCCCGGCCGATCGCACGAACGCCCCGGGCGTGCGGGTGGCGAATCTGCTCCGGATCGGCATCGGGCAGAGCAAGATCATGCGGGATCCCGTGGCCGGCGCGATGCACGCGGCGGTGTTCTGGGGATTCATCGTGCTCACGGCGGGCACCGTGGAGCTGATGGTGCAGGGCGTGTGGCCGCAATTCTCGTACGGCCTGCTGCTCGCGCGCCCGCTGTACGCCCCGTACGTGGTGTCGCAGGAGACATTCGCCGTCTTCGTGCTGGGCGCCGTGGCGTGGCTGTTCTACCGGCGCCTCGTCATCAAGCCCAAGCGCCTGCGCGGCGATGCGCTCGAGCAGATGGACGCGCTGATCATCCTGTCGATGATCGCGCTGCTGATGATCACTCTGCTGCTGATGAACGCCAGCGCGGTGATCGCGCATCCCGGCCGAGCGCGACCCGGCGCGCATGATCTCTCGCGGGATCGCGGCGGCGCTCAGCGGCATGAGTCCGATGACGGCGGCCACCGTCGTCACGGTGGCGTGGTGGCTGCACGTGCTGCTGGTGCTGGCGTTCCTCAACTACCTGCCGTACTCGAAGCATCTGCACGTGATCACGTCACTACCCAACGTCTACCTGTCGAACACCAGCGGGCCGGGGCAGCGTGGGGCGATGCCCGCGATGGATCTCGAGGCGGAGGGCGTGGAGCAGTTCGGCGCGTCGGACGTCGACCATCTGTCATGGAAGAATCTGCTCGACGGCTACTCCTGCACGGAATGCGGCCGGTGCACCGCGGCGTGTCCCGCCAACATCACCGGCAAGACGCTCAGTCCGCGCAAGATCGTGATCAACGTGCGCGAGCGCGTGCTCGAGAAGGCGCCGATCCTGGTCCATGAGGTGACAGCCAAGCCGCACAGCGCGCTGGTGCACGGCGAGGGCGAACTGGGCACGGACACCACGGCCACCGAGGTCATGGAGCACCGCCTCCTCGACAATTTCATCACCGAGGAGGAGCTGTGGGCGTGCACGTCGTGCCGGGCGTGCGTGCAGGAGTGCCCGGTCTCGATCGATCAGCTCGAGGTGATCAACGAGCTACGCCGTGACCTGGTGCTCATGGAGTCCCGGTTTCCGGCGGAGATTCAGCCGGTGTTCCAGTCGCTGGAGCGCAGCGGCAGCCCCTGGGCGTTCGACCCGGCGAATCGGGCGGAGTGGGCGGAGGGCCTCGGGATTCCGACCTTCGCGGAGTGCGCCGCGCGCGGGGAGACGCCCGAGGTGCTCTTCTGGGTCGGTTGCATGGGGTCGTTCGATGCCCGGGCGAAGAAGATCACCGTCTCGTTCGCGCGCATCATGCAGGCCGCGGGAATCCGCTTCGCGATCCTCGGCCAGGAAGAAAAGTGCAATGGCGACCCGGCGCGGCGGATGGGGAACGAGTACCTGTACCAGATGCTGGCCAAGGACAATATCGCGCTGCTGAATGGCTACCACGTCAAGACCGTGGTCACGATCTGCCCGCACTGCTTCCATCAGATCGGAAACGAATACCCGCAGCTCGGCGGGCACTACGAAGTGATCCATCACTCGACGTATATCGAGCGGCTGCTCGAGGAGGGGCGGATTCCTTTCGCCGCGGAGAACGGAGTGAAGGATCCCGAGCGCATCGTCTACCACGACAGCTGCTACCTCGGCCGGTACAACGACGTGTACGCCGCGCCACGGGACGTCCTGCGCCGCGCGCTCCCGGTGGTCGATCTGGTCGAGGCGCCGCGGAATCACAGCCGGGGCCTGTGTTGCGGAGCGGGGGGCGGCCGCATGTGGATGGAAGAGCGCCAGGGCAAGCGGATCAACATCGAGCGCACCGAGGAGCTGCTGGCGACGGGCGCAACGGCGATCGCGGCGGCGTGCCCGTTCTGCATGACGATGCTGAGTGACGGCGTGGCGGCGAAAGATTCGACCGGTGCCGGTCTACGACATCAGCGAAGTCGTCGCGGCGCGACTCGCTAGCCGCTGATCTTGATCACCGGCACGCCCATGGCGGGCGTGCGAAGCGTGTAGTGGAGCGTGACCGTCAGGCGGTCACCGTCGACATGGGCAGCGACGCGGCGTGAGCAGCCGGGGCAGCGCGACATGAGCAATGGGGCGTCGGCGCGTTTGCCGAGCGGAGTCCGGCAGACCGGGCAGTGAATCGATCCCGAGACGAGCGCCGCGTGCGGCACGGTCTCGTCGGCCGGATCGATCGCGATCGCCGCCGCCGTCGCGGCGCCAGCAGCGGGGCCTGCGGCGTCGACTTGCCGCGCCGGTCGCGTGGGTCTGTGTCATCAGGCGTGGTTTGGCGCCGTCGCCCAGTTTGGCTCCGACGGTCTTCAGAAAGAACTCACGCTCGGCCGGCGACATGCTGGCCAACTGGTCGCTGGCGAGCAGTCCACGGCTCGGCGAGCGTGCGCACGACGCCATCGGCCTGTCCCGCCGCCGGCCCGCTGGTGCCACTGGTACGCCTATGGCCCCGGCCACGCCCATGGTCCGGCCATCGTCACGCGACGGGGCTGCGACCTGCGAGCGGAGTGCGCGGCGCGCGATGACCATCGTGGCCGCGACGACGGCGATCAGGGCGATCCCCGCGACGACGAGGAGGAACGTAGCGTGGGGAACGGGAGTCGCGTGGGGCATGTGGCGTCTGGCGGTCGTCAGAGCGAAAAGTGCGCGCTCGTCCCCGCGTCATCGGTGAGCAGGAGGGCGTGCAGCACGTCTCCCGCCTGCGAATGCGGGCGGTCATGGGGGACGACGAGCAACGCGTTCGCATGTGACATTGATGTCAAAATGCCCGAACCCTGCGGCCCCGTGAGGCGTGCGGTGAGGGTGCCGTCGTCACGAACGCTCACCACGACTCGCAAGAAATGGGTCAGTGGCGCGGTAATAGACACCGGCTCTTCGAGCACGACCGGGACCGGGCGGCGGTGCAGGCGCGAGTATCCCTGCATTCGCCGCAGCACGGGGCGCGCGAACAACTCGAACGTGACCATGGCCGACACCGGATTTCCCGGGAGACCGAGCCACGGCATGGTGCCGACGTGTCCGAACCCGACGGGCGCACCGGGGCGCATCCGCACCCTCCAGAAGTCCATCTCGGCGCCCATGGCGGTGAGCACCTCGCGCACGTAGTCGAACTCCCCGACCGAGATCCCGGCCGTCGTGACGATCGCGTCGCATCCCGAGGCCTGCTCGAACTTCTCACGCAGCGCGTCGCGGTGGTCCGGCGCGATGCCGAGGTTCATGGGGATGCCGCCCGCCGCGCGGATCAGCGCGTGCATCGTGTAGCTGTTCGACGAGACGATCTTGCGTCCGGCCAGCGCCTCGTCGAACCGATCAATGTCCACCAACTCGTCGCCGGAACTCAGGTACGCCACTCGCGGCCGGCGGTAGACATCGACTGACGCCGCGCCGACGGACGCGAGGATGCCGATCTGTGCCGCGCCGATCGGCATGCCGGCTGGGAGCACGGTATCGCCGGACCGCAGATCTTCGCCGCGCGGTCGGATGTTGCGGCGGCTGTCTCGGGCGTCGCGAATCGCGACGCGTTCGAGGCCACCGTCGGTATCCTCGACTCGCACGACGGAATCCGCGCCCGACGGCATCGGCGCGCCGGTCATGATCCGGACGGCTTGGCCGGGTTCGACCGTCACCGAGGGGAATTGCCCGGCAGCCACCGTCTCCATGACGCGCAGCTCGGCGGGCTGCGACGGCGACGCGCTGGCGATGTCGCCCGCGCGGACGGCGTATCCGTCCATGGCCGAGTTGTCCCACGGGGGCAGCGTGAGTGGCGCGATCACGGGATTGGCGAGCACGCGCCCCAACGCCTCCAGGAGGGGCGTGCGTTCCGCGGCCAGCGGCTGGACACCGGCCAGGATCCGCTCGACCGCCTCGGCGACGGTCACCACGTCACGATTCCCGTGACGGCCAGCACGCTACAGTCTCCTGGTGGAGGCCGAGCAGGTCATCGCGCGCCCAGCGTCATCGACGCCAGGCGTTCGGCGATCTCGTCCTGCACGTGCTCGACATCGTGGACGGGCGTCGTCCAGTTGTTGCACAGGAAACTGAACACCAACCTCACGCCGTCTGCGGTCGTCACGTACCCCGATAGTGAGCGGGCACGGTCGACGAATCCCGTCTTGGCGTGCACATTGCCGGCGGCCGGGCGTGCCGCGCATGCGGTCGGAGATCGTGCCGTCGACACCGGCGATGGGGAGCGCGTCGTAGAACACCTGGTACGCCGAGTCGTGCTCGACCGTGCTCAGGATGCGCACGAGGGTGCCGGGCGACAGATAGTCGTGGCGCGAGAGACCGCTGCCATCGCGAATGACGAATTCGTCCGGGGCAATTCCCCACGCGGTGAGCTGCGAGGCGACCACGCGCCGTCCACTATCGGCGCTGCCGACGCCGGTTTTCTCCAGCCCAATCGTCTTGAGCAGAATCTCGGCGATCTGATTCTGCGAGGGCTTGAGCAGCGCGGGCAGGATGTCGCGGAGGGGTGGCGAGGCCATCGTGAACAGCGTGTCGCGGTGCTCGGCCGCTGACCCCGCGCTTCGGCTGGCGGCCCGCGCGGTCGCGGCGACGGTGCCGGAGTTGGGGAAGAGCGCGCCATCATCCGTCGGCACCACCGCCTCTGGCCGGAGCGCGATGCCCCGAGCGCGAAGGGCGCCCGCCAAGCCGTAGAGGTATGCGGTGGCCGGGTCGCGGAGCGCCACGAGCAGCGTAGCGGTATCGCCGGGCGCCACCGTGCCGTCGACGACCAGGTCGCCATGCGCCGCGTCGAAGACGGCGGTGGGGGCCACCGCCGCAGCGCCGCCCGCGATGGTCGCGGTCGTGACGTGCGAGCGGATCACCGGATAATCGGCGATCGGGGTGGTGGTCACGTGTACGGCGCCTCCCGAGTGCGCAGCGCCTCGCAGCGTCACCGTCGCGTAGCCTTCATTGAAGAACAACTCGTCGACGCCTGCAGCGTACGGTTCGCCAAGATCGTCCCAATCCCAGCCGTATCCGATGTTCGCGTCCGGAAACGCGTCGTCGCCGCTGACGATATGGCCCGTGATGCGGTGGATGCCGTGTGCGGCGAGTGATTCGGCGGCAGCGCGCAGGGGGATCATCGCATCGCGCATCATGTGATCACTGACCGTCGGATCACCGCGGCCGATGACCACGAGATCGCCGTGGAGGACGCCGTCGCGAACGGAACCGCGGGTCGCGAACGTCGTGCGGAAGTGGAAGTCGGGCCCGAGCTCCGTGAGCGCGACGGAGGCGGTGACGACCTTCATGTTGGACGCAGGCAGGAACAGCTTGTCCGCGTTTCGGCTGTAGATCGTATCGTTGTGCGCGGGATCGACGATCAGCACGCCCCAGATCGCGCTGCGAAAGCGAGGGTCGCCGAGCATTCGAGTCGATCCCCGCCCGGAGTGCGACGCGTGGGTCGGGCGCGACGGGCGGCGCCATCACCGGCGGGCGCGGGAGAGACGACCGGTTGAACCGCGGGATGCCCGCAGGCGATCGCCAGCAGCAATGAGGCGAACGCAGGCAGGGCGCCGGGTGCGGCGAGGCGCGGGCGCGGATTGCGCACGCGGACAGAGAGGCGATTCATGCGAGGCACGGTTCCGGCGGAAAACGGTGGGGTCGTTGCTGGTGCGGGTCCGGCGGCCGGCCGGCGCGGTGTACCTAATCCCTATTCGGCGCCGGCGTCCGTCAAGTCCTGGACCAGACCCTGGGCCGTCTCGAGATCCGCGGGTGAGTTGATGTTCAGAAAGATGCGGGCGGGATCGCCGAAGCGGCGGACCGTCGCAAGGCCGAGCCAGTGCACCCTGACGTCGTCGAGAAACCCTATCATTCGATGGTCGCCCGCGGCGAGCCGTCGTTCGATCGGGGCGACGCAGGCGGGCGTGTAATAGGCGCAGAGCGGCTCGGCGCCGCGGCGCGAGTCGCTGTGGGGAAGGACGGCATCATATGGGCCGGACTCCCCTGCCTGGCGCAGGGTGCGCAGCAGGCCACCCGGCACGAACGGCATGTCCCACGCGACGACCAGAATAGGCCCGGCGGCGCGGGTGAGCGCGGTGAGGAGGCCGCCCAAGCTCCCGAGCCCGGGACGGACGTCTGGCGTCACGGGAACGCCGGGAAGCCAGTTTGCGGCCGCGGGATCGTTTGCGACGAGCAATAACGCATCGCAGGTCTCGGTCAGGGCGCCGGCCACGCGGTCAATGACGCGTGCGCCCTGCACGATCTCCAGTCCTTTGGGCAAGCCACCGAAGCGTGTGGCCTGGCCGCCGGCGAGTATGACCCCGGTGCATGTCGGGGCAGGGACCGGCGTCATGGGCGTTCGGCTAGCCGTCCACGGCCCGGACAGTCGCCGACAGCGTCGTGTCCTCGGCCACGCGGACCTCGGTGACGCGCACGCGGTCGCCGAGCGCGGCCTGCACGAATCCGAGAATCACTCGCGCGAGGTTCTCGCCCGTGGGGATGAGTTGCCCATCAGCGAACTCGGGCACGTCGAGATTGATGTTCCGGTGATCGAAACGATCGCGGACTTCCGTGGCCAGCACGCGATCGAGCAGGCCCAGGTCAACGATCATCCCCGTCTCGTGGCTCGATTGGCCCGGAGACAGTGACATCGCACGCGTAGTTGTGTCCGTGGTAGTTCTCGCGGGCGCAGTCGCCGAAGACGGCACGGTTGCGCTCATCGGACCACTCCGGGCGCCGGTACCGGTGTGCCGCCGAGAACGACACGCGCCGGGTGAGGGAGGCGCTCACGTGCGGGAGGCGCAGGGCGGCGTCAGTGCGGGTGGATGGCGTACGAGATACCGAACGTATACATCCCGTTGTTGCGCCAGTCGACGAGCGAGTGCGTCGTCGGCACGACACTCGTCCCGTCACCCGTGATGGTGTGATACGACTTGGGATACGAGTGTTCGATCATGTAGTTGTCGGCGCTGATCCGGAGACTCAACCGGCCGGGTGGGACAAAGCGGATCTGGGCACCGTACACCAGAACGGGGACCGTCCCGAAGCGATAGCCGCCCGCGTCCTTTGGCGCGCCGAGGTCGGACGCACCGCCGACGCCGGCGTTGATCGCGAACTGGAGATTATGGAACGACCGCGGTCCGAGGAAGTTGAAGCCGAGCCCCGCGTCGAGAAACGTCAGCGGGTCATGGATCGTTTCGATGTCGCGCTGAGACGAGGCGTCGAGCGGATCGACCACCGTGCGGTCGGTGAACGTGTGCGAAAGGCGGAACAGGGCGATCGCCGGGCCCGCGAGCTGGATCGTCTCGCGGACTCCGATCGCCGGGCCGGCCGTCGGGGCCACACCCGCGAGGTCCTTCGAGGCGTTGTAGTAGCCGGCGAAGACCGACAATTCCTTGGGGCTGTCGACATCGAGGTACGGGCTGGCATCCGGCAAATGTCCGATCACTTGTGCCGTGGCGGCCGCCGGAAGGGCGCAGCACGCCAGTACGGCGGCAAGCAGGGCTTTGGCTGGAGCCGAGCCAATCGACACAAAACGGGGCACGGGATTGCTGGACGAGTGGAAACGCACGTGAAAACGCAAGTGAAACGAACTGGGAATGACGGGCCGGGGACGTACACGACAATCGGCCCCGCGATAGTACCGGTGGCGGGTCTAGAGGGTCCGCCCCCGGTGCAGTGTACCGTGGTGCTCAATCGCTGGCCACTCGAAGGTCGGTGCCGGTCATCTCGGGTGGCACCTCGACGCCGAGGAGGGACAGCACCGTCGGGCCGACATCACAGAGGGCGGCGCCATCCCGCAGGTCAGGCTGGCTGTCACCGTCGATCAAGACGAATGGGACGGGATTGGTGGTGTGTGCGGTGTGCGGTCCGCCAGTGGCAGGATCGATCATCTGCTCACAATTGCCGTGATCGGCCGTGATCAGGAGCCGGGTTCCAGTACGGCGGGCCACTGGCAGGACGCGGGCGAGACATTGATCCACCGTCTCGACGGCCCGGATGGTGGCGGGGAGCGACCCGCTATGCCCGACCATGTCGCCGTTGGCGTAGTTGCACAGGATGAAATCATGGCGCCCATCACTGATCGCGTTGCACAGGACGTCGGTCACGCCTGCCGCGCTCATCTCCGGCATGAGGTCGTAGGTCGCGACCTTCTGGCTCGGGACGAGGATCCGGTCTTCGCCGGGATAGGGGGCCTCCTCGCCGCCATTGAAGAAATACGTCACGTGCGGGTACTTCTCGGTCTCGGCTGTCCGCAGCATCGTCTTGCCGGCTCCGCTCAGGACCTCCGCCGACAATGCGGGCCATGGAGATCGGCGGAAAGGCGACGGCGAGGGCGAACTGCTGGCTGTATGCCGTCATGGTGACAACGTTGACTTCCGGCCGGCCGGTGACGTCGAACTGGCGAAACTCGGGCTCCGTGAGTGCGCGGGTGATTTGCCGCATGCGGTCGGAGCGGTAGTTGAAGCAGATGAGGGCGTCGCCGTCGCGGACCGGCGCCACCGGCGCGCCGTGCTCGGCGACCGTCGCGGGGGGGATGAACTCATCGCTTTGCCCCGCGTCGTACGCGGACTGGATCGCGGCCAGCGGGTCGGCGATCTGCGGTGCCGTGCCGTCGATTGCCGCGCGATAGAAGAGCTCCGTCCGTTGCCAGCGGCGGTCGCGGTCCATGCCGAAGTAGCGTCCGCCGATGCTGGCAATCCGTGCACGGCCGCGGGCCCGCTCGATCGTTTCGCGCATAAAGCCGAGCGCAGATCGGGGAAGCGTGTCGCGCCCGTCGAGCATAGCGTGGATGGCGACGCGGCGGACCCCTTGGGATTCCGCGAGGTCGAGCAGCGCCCAGAGGTGCTTGTCCTGTGCGTGGACGCCGCCGTTGCCGAGCAATCCCATGAGGTGCAGCGTGCCGCCGCTGTTGCGGACGTCGCGGCAGGCCGCGACGAGGGTGCCGTTGCGAAGAAACGAGCGATCGGCGATCGCGGCATCGATCCGCACCAGGTCCTGCACGACTACGCGTCCGGCGCCCAAGTTCAGGTGCCCGACCTCGCTGTTTCCCATCTGGCCTTCTGGAAGTCCCACCCGCAGACCGGAGGCCGCGAGCAGAGTGCGGGACCGGCGCGACCAGATCCCGTCCCACGACGGCGTCGTCGCCATAGCGACGGCATTACCTTCGCGATCGGGACGGTATCCCCAGCCGTCGAGCACGATGAGGGCTACCGGTCGCTGTACGGAAGCGGCCATCTTTGCAAATGTATGCAGGGGTGCACCCCCCAACCAGCGATGCAGACGCTTCTTCTCTATACGATCGTCGGTAGTCTCGTGGCAGGCGACATCTTCGTGCCGGTCTCGCTCATCGCGCAGGCTACCGCGCCAGCGACGAAGACCGCGCCTACCAAGACCGCGCCTACGAAGACCGCACCTACGAAGACCGCACCGGTGAAGACGGCGCCGGCGACGAAAACCGCGGCACGCAGCGCGACGAGGGCGGGAGCGCCGGGCGCGGCGAAAGCGGGGTCAGGAGCGGCCCCGGTTGCCGCCGCGGTTCGAGACAGTGCTGACGGCACGTTGGCGGGCGCGTTGGCGCCCACGGGTAGCATCTCGCTGCGCGGGGCGCCAGATGGCCAGGCGATCGGCACGATTGGTCCACAGTCCACGCTGCAGGCAGTCGCGCACGATCGCGGCTGGGTGCGAGTGCGCACCGAGGGGTGGGTGCGGGAGACCGAGGTGACCGCGACGGACCCCACGCAGGCGACGATCAGTGCCGCCGATCTGCGCGCGGATCCGGAGGGGACGCGGGGCAAGACCGTGCGGTGGGACATCGAAGTGCTGGCGCTGGCCACGGCCGATCCGCTCCGGAAGGGCCTCAATCCGGACGAGCCGTATCTGCTGGCGCGGGGTCCAGGGAACGAGAGCGCACTGCTGTATGTCGCGGTTCCGCCGTCGCTGCTGGCCCTGGCGCGGACCGTCGCGTCGCGCGCGCCTGTGTCAGTGGCCATCGTCGCGACCGTTCGGTCAGGGCGGAGCGAGCCGGTGGGGGTCCCGATCCTCGACGCCCAGAGCCTGGTGAAGCGGTGACCGGGCTGCCGCCGAGCCCTTCAGGCGGCCCCGCCCCGGACCCGAGGTCGCAGGAGCCCCAGGCCGTTTTGGAGCGTCCTGAGCGCCGCCGGCCTGGTTGGCGGGAGTTCCGTACGGCCTATCCGGGTCTGATCACGGCGTTCTGGGTGGCGCTCATCGCACTCCTGGCGTTTGACGGGTGGCTGGTGTACAAGGGCCGGGAATACGGTGAGGAGGCCGCGCGGCTCCGGCAGGCCATGACGGGCGTCGAGCGGCAGCGGGCGGACGTGGTGTTCGCGGCCAACAAGGATAAGGTGCGCGTGATCGTGGAACTGGCCCGCCGGCAGGCCGAGGGGGACCGTGACTTGCACCTTTCGGTGGCGGTCGACAGCGGGGAGATGTTTCTCGAGCGGGAAGGCGCGCTGCTCCGCGAGATGCCGGTCCGCGTGGGGGGCGAGCAACTCGCCGGGACACCGCCAGATACGGTGCGGATCGCGGCGCCTCGCGGGATGCGCACGGTGTCGTCGTCGGATTCCGTGTCGGTGACGCTGGATGGAGGCACCACGATCTACGCAGTGCCGGGCTCAGATGAGTTGAACGACTCGGCGGGCGTGACCGCTGGCAACGTCCGTGCGCGGGCGACGGATCTGCAGGCTATCCTGCCGAATCTGAAGCCGGGCATGAGCGTGTATTTCTATTGACCGCGGCAACCTGATGCTCCGCTTCTTTCACGCATTGCGGCACGGCGGGCGGCTCGTCTGGGCGTTGCTCGGCGCGTTGTGCATCGCCAGCGGATTGAGCGCCGCGGTGCTGGGCGCGACAATGCGCGAGCGATTCAAGCGTGACGTGATGCGGATGGCGTTCAACGGCAACCTGGAGCTGCTGGACGACGTCAAACGGCGCGTGGGCGCGACGCGCGACACACTGGACCGGCGGCTCGTCGCCGCGTCGCAGACCGCAGCTCCGGGCGACCGTCCGTATATCGTCGTGAGCATCAACGACCATCGCCTGTGGTACCGCGAGGGTGACCGGACGATCTTCACGGCGCGCGTCGCGACGGGGAGTGGGAAGGAACTCGTGAACGAGGGGCCGGGCACGTCGCTGCACTGGAAATTCGAGACGCCGCGCGGCCGCCTCGTGGTAGAGAGCAAGGAGACCGATCCGGTCTGGGTTCCCCCTGACTGGCACTATGTCGAGATGGCCAAGAAGAAGCAGCTTGGGTTCACGAAACTGCTGCGCGGCCAGAAAATCCCAGTGGGTGGGGGGCGGTGGTGACCGTCAATGGGACCGATGTGGTCACCAAGTATCCCGATGGCCGAGAAGTCCCGTTCGAGACAAAAGAGGGGAACGAGATCGTGGCGAACGGGAACGTCATTATTCCCCCGTTCGGGACGAATCAACGGAAGTATCTGGGAACGTTGGGTGTCGAGCGGCTATATCTGGGCAATGGTTACGGGCTGCACGGGACGGATGAGCCCGAGAGCATCGGCCAGTCGGCGAGTCACGGCTGCGTCCGCCTGCGAAACGAAGACATTGAAACACTGTATCGCATCGTGCCCATCGGCACGGTGGTGTATATCTATTGACCTTGGTGGTCGTCGTTTAGAGCGGTTGCATTCCTGGAGGCAGCCCTGAGTCTCAGCGCGTTGCTCGTGTTGGCCCAGATTGGCGCCACCATGATCGCCGTTCCCCCTGGTAGCGCCCGCTGGCACGACCAGGCGAGCGACTCATCGGATACGGCCGTCGGCGTCGTGGCAGACACGAGCGCGCCGGCTCCGGAGCCGGACTCGCTCTTTGGGCTTTCGGGCAAGCTGCGGGCACACTTTCTCGGCACCGTGCGCCACGCGCTCGATTTTCCGATTCTCAGGCGCTATTTCGGCGACACGGCCGCGGACAGTCCGGGCGTCTACGCCCTTGGCGACAGTGTACCGGGTGGCAGGCCGTTCTCGCTGATCACCATGGTGCCGTTCACGACGAAGGCCAAAGGGCGTGTGGGCGACTACCGGGTGGGCTGGTGGCCGGCCGAGCGCCGCCGGGCGCGCTCGGCGACATACGCGAACCCCGACGGTTTCATCCGCGTGACGCCGGACAATGAGGACACGCAGGTTTCGGAGCATTTCCGGCTGCGGGATTTCCTCACGCACGACCAGGAAGACATTGGCCGAAGTACCTGGTGCTGCGCGAAGAGCTGGTCGACAAGCTCGAACTCATCATAGCCGATCTCGCCGAGCACGGTCATCCGGACGCCAACGTCGTGATCATGTCCGGATTCCGGACGCCAGAATACAACGCGATGGGCGTGGGCCGCCGCGGTGGTCGCGCGCGTGACAGCCGGCACCAATTCGGCGACGCGGCCGACATCTACGTCGACGGTGGGCACGGCATCATGGAAGACCTGAACGGCGACGGCAGAGTCGACACGCGCGACGTGCACGTGCTGTTGGAGTCGGTGGACCGGGTCGAGGCCGAGCATCCGGAACTTGCCGGTGGCGCGGGCGTGTATCGGGGGACGAAAGCGCACGGCCCGTTCCTCCACGTCGACACACGAGGCGAGCGGGTGCGGTGGGCATACGAGGATCCGCCCCATCGGGCGCGGCGCAAGAGCAAGAAGCCGGCGGCACGCAAGGCCGGAGCGGCGACCGCAACGCCGACCGCAACGCCGACGCAACGCCGACAGCAACGCCGGCGGCGACGCCCGCCGGCGGCATTCCAGCGCCCAGCACTCAGCCGTAAGGCCCTTCGCTCCCGGGCGGGGGCGGGGTAACTTGCGAAGATGGCCCGCGCGTGGGGACACCGCGTGCGCCGTTCGTCCCGAGTCCTGGAGAACTCTCGTGAATCCACTGCTGCGCGACCGTGTCGTTCGCCATCTGGACACCATGGCGGATGAGCGGGCTTACCAGATCCTCGACTACATCGAGTTTCTGGAGTCCAAGTACGCATTGCGTCCGACACTCGGGAATGCGTTCCAGCGGTTCGCCGAGGGAGTCGAGGACACGTTGCGGGCGGGTCGGGTACCGGCGAATGCGGTGGCCGAGACGATGACCTTTCTGAACAAGGCAGCGGGGGTGTTGAGCGGCGTGGCGGCGGCGGGTAAATCGATGGCCAGCGACATCGTGCAGGCGGCGACGAAGCCGCCGGAGGCGAGTGCGCCGGGATCGCCCGGATCGCCAGCGTCCCCTCCGGGGCCGCCGCCAGCGCTGCAGCCACCTCCGCCGCGCGGAGACGGACAGCTGTGAGGACGAGAGAGCGGCCGGGTCGCGAGCCGGGTGCGGGCCAGCGTGCGGGCGACCGCCCTGAGGCCCGTCCGGGTGGCCGCCGGGATCCGAAGCGAGAGGGCGACCTCGGTACGCGGCACGGCGCGGCGCACACGGTGCTCGAGGGTGTCCGGCACATTCCGGCGTATCTCCGGTTGCTGGGCGGCCTGTTGTTCGACGCGCGGGTGGCCACGTGGGACAAAGTGCTGGTCGTGGCCGCGATCGCATTCGTACTGTCGCCGGCCGACGTCATCCCGAACATGATCTCCCATCCTCGGCGAACTCGACGACCTGTTCATCCTCACGCTGGCGCTGCAGCATCTGGTGGCGCACGCCGACGAGCAGGTGCTGCGCGACCATTGGCCCGGCGATCCCGAGGAGCTGACGCAACTGAGTGTGGGCCGCATGATGGCGGCGGTATCGTTTTTCCTTCCGCTCGGTGTGCGTAGCGCGCTACGGCGGCGCTTGAAGCGGAAACGCAGATAGATCTGCACCGTCCCAGCGTCGTCATCGCAGCGTAGCTGCGATGACGTTGCCTCTGAGCCAGTGACGCCGTAGCTTTGGCTATGGCAAGCAGATCCCGACCAGAGGCCCGGCCTCGACCGGGCGCGGCGGCATCCCCTAACGGGTCGAGCCCCCAGGCGAACACCGAGCCGCGCATTCGCGCCGACATGGCGCTGACGTTTGACGATGTGCTGCTGAGTCCCAGCCATTCGATGGTCCACCCGCGAGACGTGAGCACGGCGACGCGCTTCACGCGGGCCATCGATCTCAACGTGCCGCTGGTGTCGGCGGCGATGGATACCGTGACCGAGTCCGCGATGGCGATCGCGATGGCGCGGGCTGGCGGCATCGGGGTGCTCCACAAGAACATGTCGATCGACCGGCAGGCGGCCGAGGTGGACCGGGTGAAGCGTTCGGAGAGCGGGATGATTCTCAATCCGATCACGCTGCCGCCCGAGGCGACGCTGCGCGAAGCCGTCGCGCTCATGATGCGGTTCAAGATCTCCGGCGTGCCGATCGTCGATCGGGACGGGCGGCTGGTCGGGATCCTGACGAACCGCGATCTGCAATTCCAGCGCGACCTCGACCGGCCGCTACGCGACGTCATGACGAGCACCGGTCTGATCACCGCGCCGGCTGGCACGACACTGGATGAGGCGGAGCGCATCCTGGGCGAGCACCGCATCGAGAAGCTGCCGGTCGTGGCGGCGGATGGGATGCTCCGCGGGCTGATCACGGTGAAAGACATTCACAAGCGCCGGCAGCATCCGCATGCCAACAAGGACCAGCACGGCCGGCTGCGGGTCGCGGCGGCGATCGGCGCGACGGGGGATTATCGCGAGCGGGCGAAGGCGCTGGTGGCGGCGGGTGTGGACGTGCTGATCGTCGACACCGCGCATGGCCACAGCGACGGTGTGCTGGTCGCGACGGGAGAGATTCGCGAACTCTTCCCGGACGTCCAACTGGTGGCGGGCAACGTGGCCACGCGGGCGGGTGCGGCGGCACTGGTGGCCCGCGGCGTCGATGCCGTGAAAGTCGGCGTCGGGCCGGGCTCGATCTGTACCACGCGCGTCGTGACGGGAGTCGGTGTCCCGCAACTCACCGCGGTGCTGGACGCGGTCGAGGGCGCGGGGGACGTGCCGGTGATCGCCGATGGCGGGATCAAATACTCCGGCGACATTGTGAAGGCACTGGCGGCGGGCGCCGCGAGCGTGATGATGGGCTCGATGCTGGCCGGCACCGAAGAGAGTCCTGGCGAATCGCTCCTTCTCGAAGGGCGGCGGTTCAAGATGATCCGCGGCATGGGGAGCCTGAGCGCGATGCAAGACGGCAGCGCCGACCGGTATTTCCAGGAAGGGGAGATGTCCGGCCGCAAGTACGTCCCGGAGGGCATCGAGGGGCGAGTCCCATATAAGGGGGCGGTGGCCGACGTGCTGTTCCAGATGGTGGGGGGATTGCGCAGCGGCATGGGGTACGTAGGCTGCGCCACGATCGAGGCGCTCCGAACCGACAGCCGTTTCGTGCGGATCACGACGGCCGGATTGCGGGAATCGCACCCGCACGACGTGACGATCACGCGGGAAGCGCCCAACTATTCCGCGTAGGGCCTCCTTGTTGCCGCTCGGCAGGCCTGGCCGTCGTGAAATCACATCGTGAGACTGGCCGCTCGAAACACGAGAGAGCCAGTCGCTTGACAATCGGCCAGGCAGGACCGCACCTTCGCGCCCCGTGCGCGCGGAACCTCCTTCGCGTGCAGCAGATGACGCCCATCCTGATCCCGGCGCAGTGGAGAACCCTCGATGAGTCTCGGCACAACCAAAAGCATTGCCCCACTCCAGGCGGAGGCCAGTGCGGACGATGGGACGGGATTGCGACGCGTCCTCACCGCCACGAACCTGACGATGCTCGGGATCGGCGCGATCATCGGCGCGGGCATCTTCGTGCTGACGGGTACGGCGGCCGCCAACTACGCCGGACCGGCGATCGTCGCTCTCGTTCGTCATCGCGGGTTTGGCGTGTCTCTTCGCGGGGCTGTGCTACGCGGAGTTCGCGTCGATGATCCCGATCGCCGGCAGCGCGTACACATATGCCTACGCTACGCTCGGCGAGCTGGTTGCCTGGATCATCGGCTGGGATCTGATCCTCGAGTATCTCTTCGGCGCGGCGACCGTCGCGGTGGGGTGGTCCGGGCATTTCGGCGATTTCCTGAGCGGCCTGGGCATCAATCTGCCGCCCGCGTTCATGGGGGCGCCGCTCGACGTGACAACTGGTCCGTCGACGGCGATGACAGCATCGCATACCGCGGCGCCGCGGCGGCGGCCATCGAAGCTCTCGCCGGCGGTATTGCTCGTCGCGGCGATGTCGACGCTGCTGGTTATCGGCATCAAGGAGTCGGCGCGATTCAACAATGTCATCGTGTTCGTCAAAGTCGCGATCGTGCTGCTGGTGATCGGCTTCGGCATCATGTCACATCAATCCCGCCAACTGGCACCCGTTCATTCCGCCCAACACCGGAGTGTTCGGGCACTTCGGGTGGAGCGGCGTGCTGCGCGGTGCGGCGGTGATGTTCTTCGCGTACATCGGATTCGACGCCGTCTCGACGGCGGCGCAGGAAGCGAAGAATCCACAGCGCGACCTACCGATCGGCATGCTCGGATCGCTCGCGCTCTGCACCGTGCTGTACATCCTGATGTCGCTCGTGATGACGGGCCTCGTTCCGTACACGACAGCTCAACGTGCCGCACCCGGTGGTCGTCGCACTGGCGCGCCGCGCCGCAGCTCAAATGGCTCCGCGTCTTCACCAACATCGGCGCGATCGCGGGCTGGCTTCAGTCGTGCTGGTGATGCTCATGGGGCAGCCGCGGATCTTCTTCTCCATGGCGCGCGACGGCCTGCTGCCGCCGGTGTTCGGCAAAGTGCATCCGAAGTTCCGGACGCCCGTACGTGACGACGATCCTGACGGGCACCGTGGCGGCGGCGGTTGCGGGGTTCTTCCCGATCGGGCTGCTCGGTGAGCTGGTCTCGATCGGCACGTTGCTCGCCTTCGTGATCGTCTGCGGCGGCATCGTGGGTCCTCCGCGTCACGCAGCCCGAGCTGCACCGGCCGTTCCAAGACGCCGTTCGTCCCGCTCGTGCCGATCCTCGGCATCGTCTGAGTGTGTCGGCCTCATGCTGAGCCTGCCCCGGCGACACCTGGGTGCGGCTCTCGTCTGGATGGTGATTGGGCTCGTGGTCTACTTCCTGTACAGCCGGACGCACTCCAAGCTGGGCAACCCGGCCTCCGGGCCACGGACTGCGGGCGATCGACCTCAGGCGGTTAGTTTGCAAGCGGCGCCCATGAGTTCATGGGCGCCGCTCGCCATCTTCATTTCCCCGTCCATTCCGATGGCTTCCATCCCCGCCGCGTCGTCCGACCTGCTCGCCGTTCCCGCTCACCGGCTGGGCGCGATCACGCAACTCCTCGCCGTCCTGACGCCGGGGCGGCCAGGTCGTGCTGTCGACGCACATCAACTCCGACGGCGACGGGTGCGGCTCGGAGGCGGGATTCGCGCGCATCCTGGCCGGCGCGGGGATCCGGTCCCGCCATCGTGAATCCGACGCCGTGGCCCGGGCTGTTCGATTTTCTGCTCGGGTCGGACGTGGACGACCAGACCGCGCGGGGCGCGGATGCGCTGGCGGACGCCGACGTGATGGTGGTGCTCGACATCGGTGACGTCCGGCGCCTGGGCGTGTTGGCCGATGCGGTGCGGGCGCTCACGATTCCCAAGCTGGTGATCGATCACCACGTGCCGGGCGACGAGCCACCGGGACCGACGGTATTCTCCGACACGACCGCCTGCGCGACCGGGGAGCTGGTGTTCGACGTCGCGATCACGGCCGGGTGGGCGATTTCCCGCGAGGCGGCGACGGCGCTCTATACGGCACTCCTCACGGATACCGGCGGGTTCCGATTCAGCAACACGTCGCCGCGCTGCCACGCGATCGCCGGGTACCTCCTGTCGCTGGGTATCGATCCGGAAGAGATGTATCGCCGAGTGTACGCGTCGGTGCCGCTTGGGCGGCTGCATCTCCTGCGTGATGCGCTGGCCACGCTGGAAGTCGATCCAGAGTACGGCATCTCGTGGATCTCCGTGCCGGCGGGCGCGCTGGAGCGGTACGGAATCAAGTCCGAGGATCTCGATGGCATCGCCGAGCACCCGCGCTCGATCGCGGGGACGCGGCTCGCGATATTCTTCCGCGACCTCGGTCACGGCAAAGTGAAAGTGTCGTTCCGCAGCACCGGGCGTGTGGACGTCAACCTGCTGGCGCGGCAGTTCGGTGGAGGCGGGCACGCGAAAGCCGCGGGCGCGCTCGTCGCCGGGTCGCTGGAGGGCGTGCGGACGCAGGTAATCGACGCGGCGCGCGCGGACATGGGGCCGCAATCCCTGCCACGGCCAGTTCCCGCCGTCTAACTTTCGTGTATGGGTGCCTCCAAGCAGGTGGCGATCGAGGGCCGGATTCGCGAGGCCATTGCGGGGTTGCGGCCGCTGCTTCACGTCACCGAGCCTGAATCGGTCGAGCTGCTGCACTTCGATCTGCAGAGCGGCGTTGCGGTGCTCCGTCTCGACGGGGGCTGTCCGGACTGCGACATGCCCGCCACGGCGCTGATGCAGGGGATCGAGGCGCACCTCAGGCTGCGCGTTCCCGAGATCCACGTCGTGCGCTGCGAGAGCGGCGGCTCGTAGCTCGCCCGCGCGTCTAGCGCTCAGATCCCGCCGCGGACGGCAGTTGGCGGGTCAAAATCATTGTGAGAGAGACATGACCGATATTCCGACCCCTCCGCGCCGGCCGCTGCCGGTGATGGACACGAAGCCGCCTGCTCCGGCGCGGCCGAGCGCGCCGACGCCGGTGTACCGTCCGCATCTTGGCCAGGTGATCGCGGTGTCGAGCGGCAAGGGTGGCGTCGGCAAGTCGACCATCGCCGTCAACCTGGCCGTCGCGCTGGCGCGATCCGGTGCGCGCGTCGGTCTCATGGACGCCGACATCTACGGACCCAACCTCCCGCTCATGCTGGGCGTGAACGCGCCGCCGCCGGTGGTCGACCAGAAGATCATCCCGCTCGAGGCGTACGGGGTGAAAGTGATCAGCCTGGGATTTCTGATCGACAAAGACCAGCCGGCGATCTGGCGGGGGCCGATCGTGATGAAGATCATCGGGCAGTTCCTGGGCGACGTGGCGTGGGGGACCCTCGATTACTTCATTGTCGACATGCCGCCGGGGACGGGTGATGCCCAACTCTCGCTCGTGCAGTCGACCGCGGTACACGCGGCGCTCATCGTGACGACGCCGCAGCAGGTGGCGACCGGCGACGCGTTGCGCGGCGTGAAAATGTTTCAACGCGTGGGCGTGCCGGTGCTCGGCATCGTCGAGAACATGAGCTACTTCGAGTGCCCGCATTGCGGGAAGCCATCCTCGATCTTCGGTTCGGGCGGTGGGGAACGCCTGGCGCGCGACGTGGGGCTCTCGTTGCTGGCGCAGATTCCGCTTGACCCGCGCATCGTCGAAGGTGGCGACAGCGGGCGGCCGCTGGTAGTGGCCGAGCCGGGGTCGGGGGCCGCCAAGGCAATGGTGGCGCTGGCGGAGCGGGTGGCGGTCGCGATGCACGCGTTGACCCCGCCGGCCGCGCCGGCGTGAGGAGCGGGCACGGGCCGCCGGCCTTCGTAGCAGCGGATCTCGAGACCGCGCGGCCGCCGGAGGACATCCCGGCGGCCGCGTTGCCGTTGGACACCTACGACGGCGGCGTGCCGGTCGCGGTGATCGGATCGCGTGCCGTCTCGAGCGTCGTCGCCGACCCGCTGTCGCGGGTGATCTGGCGGATCGGCGCCCCGGCGGTCGGCTCGAACCTCCTCATGATCGTGTTCGCGACGGCGGACGCGTACTGGGTGGGGACGAGGCTTGGCCCGGCGGCGCTGGCGGCGGTGGCGACCTCGCTGTTCTGGATCTGGCTGGTGGTGTCGATCGCGGAGATGGTGGGGATCGGCCTCACGGCCGTCGCGGCGCGGCGGCATGGCGAGCGGCGGCCGGACGAAGCGGCGCGCGTCGTGGGCGAGGCGATGTTCTACGCGGTGGCGCTGGGCAGCGTCGTGGCGGTGTCGGGCGTGGCGTTGCTGCCGCCGCTGCTCAGCGCGCTGCACAACCCGCCGGACGTCCAGGCGCTTGGTGCGCGATACCTCGGCACCTATCTCATGGGGATGCCGCTCATCTTCGGATTCTTCGCCGTGGATGCGGCATTCCGGGCGTCCGGGGACACGCGGACCCCGATGCTGATCCTCGGCTCGTCCGTCGTGATGACCCTCATCCTCGATCCCGTTCTCATCCTCGGACGGTTCGGGGTGCCGGCGCTCGGCATCGCGGGAGCGGCGGTGGCGACGATCGCCACGCGGGGCGGCGCGTTTCTGCTCGGGAGCGCACTCCTGGTACGGCGCCGGATGGTGCGGTTCGGACCCGTGCGCTGGGCGTCGATCGCGGCGATCACGCGCGTGGGACTGCCGACGGCGGTCACCGGCGTGGCGTTCAGCGCGATCTACGTCGCAGTCACGCGCACGGTGACCCGATTCGGTACGCCCGCGCTGGCGGCGATGGGCCTGGGGTTCCGGGTGGAAAGCTGGATGTACATGGTCGGCGTGGGCTTCGGCGCGGCGGCGGCCGCGATCGTCGGGCAGAACCTTGGCGCGCGGCAGCCGGAGCGGGCGGCGCGGGCGGGATGGATGACCGTCGGGTATGGGACACTGGTCTCACTCATCGCGGTGGTGATCGAGCTGACGATTCCGGCGCGGATGGCGGGTGTGTTCACCTCCGATCCGGCCGTGATCCTGGAGACCGCGCATTATCTGCGTATCGCGGCGCTGGCGCAGCTGTTCACGGCAGCGGAGATCGTGCTCGAGGGTGCGTTGGGCGGCGCGGGTGACACCTTGCCGCCGATGATCATGTCGACCTCGATCAGCGCGCTCCGGATCCCGCTTGCCGCGTGGGCGGCGTCCCAGTGGGGCACGACGGGCGTCTGGACCGTGATTTCGGCGACCGCGGCGGCGCGCGGGATCGGTATGGCGGCGCTCTGGCGCTTCGGCGGTTGGCGACAGCGGACGGTGTAGCGGCCGCATAGCCGCGGTGACGGCCTCGGCGTCCGCCGTGCGCGGTAGCCGGGCCCATAGCACGGGCGTATCTTCGGCGTCTATGCCCAACGTCCCTCTCGTATTGGCTCGCTGGTTGTCCATCGCCGCCATCGCGGCGCCCATCTGGCCCGCGTGTTCTGCCGCCCAGTCGCCTGCAGAACCGGCCCTCGACGCCGCGACGCGGGCGATGATCGACTCCACGGCTCGGGCCGTACTTGCCGCGTCAGGCGTGCCCAGCGCGTCGGTAGCCGTGGTGAGCGGCGGGCGGATCGCGTACCGGCAGGCGTACGGTATGGCACGGCTGTCGCCGGCCGTGGCTGCCCAGCCCGACATGCGATATGCCGTCGGGTCGGTGAGCAAGCAATTCACGGCGACCGCGGTCGTACTGCTGGCGCAGGAGGGGAAGCTCTCGCTCAGCGATCCCGTCTCGCGGTACGTCCCGGGGCTGACCCGCGGGGATGACGTGACGATCCGCGAGATCCTGTCGCACACGTCCGGCTACCAGGACTACTGGCCGCAGGACTACGTGATGCCGAACATGATGGTGCCGACGACGGCCCAGCAGATCCTCGACACGTGGGCGAAGAAGCCGCTGGATTTCGATCCCGGGACCCAGTGGCAATACAGCAACACCAACTACGTAATCGCGGGGCGGATCGTCGAGCAGGTTTCCGGGATGGGGCTGATCCAATTCCTGCAGGCGCGGGTGTTCGCGCCGCTCGGCATGCACAGCATCGCGGACGTGAACATGGGGCGTTTGGGTGAGACGGACGCGATCGGCTATTACCGGCATGCGCTCGGGCCGCTTCGCGCGGCGCCCATCATGGCGCCGGGGTGGCTTTTCGCGGCGGGCGAACTCGCGATGACGGCGAGCGATCTCGCCCAGTGGGACATCAGCCTCATCGACCGCCGAGTCCTGTCTCCCGCCTGGTACGATACACTGACGGCGCCGGTGATGCTCAAGGACGGCACCGATACCCACTATGCGCTGGGGATCTTCATCGGGACCGAAGGCGGCCACGCCGTGTGGGAGCACAGCGGCGAAGTCTCGGGGTTCACCTCCGAGGACATCGTGCTGCCCGATCTGCATGCGGCGGTGGTCGTGCTCACCAACCAGGATGCGAGCACCGCGGCGGCGCAAATTGGCCAGCGGGTGGCGCGAGCGCTGCTCGCGCCTGCGACATCCCCGTCATCCCCGGGCGGCGGCGATGCGCGAACCGCCGCCAGCGCGAGGGCCATTCTCACCGGGTTGCAGCAGGGGCACATCGATCGCTCGCTCTTCAGCGACAACGCGAACTCCTACTTCAACGACGAAGCGCTGCACGATTACGCGTCGAGCCTTGGCCCGCTGGGCACGCCGGATCAATTCTGCCAGACCGGCCGCCAGGAGCGCGGCGGGATGACCTACCGGTCCTATCTGGCGGTGTTTCCGAAGCACCCGATCACCATCACCACCTATCAATGGCCCGACGGGAAGCTGGAGCAGTACCTGGCGTTCGCGGCGCGGTCGGCCTCCACGACGTGCCCGAGGTGAATATCATGCGCTTTTCTCTCCCGTGGGTCGTGCTGGCCGCGTGCGTCGCCATGGCGTCGCCGATGCGGGTCGTCGTCGCGCAAGATGCCGGCGCCCCGCCACCGGGGTTCTCCAAGACGGAAATCGAAATCCCGATGCGGGATGGCGTCCATCTGAATACCGACATCTACGTGCCGGTCGCGGCGCGCGGCGTGTTGCCGATCATGTTCATCCGGACCCCGTACGGGATCGTGGCCGCGGCGAACGCACTTCGGAACTCGTACCTCGAGCTGGAGGCCGACGGGTACATCTTCGTGTTCCAGGACATCCGCGGGCGCTACAAGTCCGAGGGCCAATTCGTGATGATGCGGCCGCCGCGCGACTCGAAAGACCCGCACGCGGTCGATGAGAGCACGGACGCGTACGACACGATCGACTGGCTGGTGAAGCACGTGCCGAACAACAACGGGCGAGTCGGGATGATGGGTGTGTCCTATCCCGGGTGGCTCACCGTGATGGCGATGCTCGATCCCCATCCCGCGCTCAAGGCCGTCTCGCCCCAGGCGTCGCCGGCCGACATGTACCTGGGCGACGACTTCCACCACAACGGGGCGTTCCGGCTGAGCTACGGCCTGGAATACGCCACGCGGATGGAGACCAACAAGGAGCAGGCATCGTTCGCGTTCGACCGGAGCGACACCTACGACTGGTATCTGCAGCTCGGCGGGCTGGCCAATGTGAACTCGCGGTATCTCCACGGCGCGATCCCGACGTGGAACGATTTCGCCGCGCATCCCGAATTACGATGCGTTCTGGCAGCGGCAGGCGGCGACCCCGTACATGGACCATGTCACGCTGCCGACCCTGTCAGTCGCGGGGTGGTGGGACCAGGAGGACTTCTACGGCCCGGTCACGATCTACGAGGCGCTGGAGCGCCACGACACCGATCACCACAACTACCTGGTCGTGGGGCCCTGGAACCATGGCGGGTGGATGGCGCCTGAGGGGGAGACACTGGGCGCGATCGATTTCGGCAGTCCGGCGTCGCTGTATTTCCGGCAGCACGTGCTTGCGCCGTGGTTCGCGTACTGGCTCAAGGACAAAGGCACGCTGGACGAGGCGGAGGCCGTGACGTTCGAAGGTGGATCCAATACCTGGCGGCGGTGGGACAGCTGGCCGCCCAAGTCGAACGTGACCGCGAAGAAGCTCTACGTGCGGGCCGGCCAGCCAGCTTTCGTTCGATGCACCGCCCGCGGCGCGGGGCGACAGCGCCTTCGACGCGTACATATCCGATCCCGCGAGTCCGGTCCCGTATCGCCACCGGCCGATCCCTCCGACCTACCAGCCGGGCGGCTCCGGGTGGACAACCTGGCTCGTAGAAGATCAACGGTTCGCCGATGGACGGCCGGATGTGCTGACGTGGGAGACGCCTCCGCTCACGCAGGACGTGGTGGTCGCCGGCGATATCGTCGCGCACCTGTTCGCGTCCACCTCGGGCACCGACAGCGACTGGATCGTGAAACTGATCGACGTGTATCCGGACCACGACGCGGATCCAGCGATGGGCGGATTCGAGCTGATGGTCGCGAATGATGTCTTTCGCGGACGATACCGTGAAAGCTTCACGGACCCCAAGCCCGCCGTGCCGAACCACGTCGACGAGTACACCATCGATCTGCATACGCAGGATTACCGGTTCCGTCCCGGGCACCGGATCATGGTGCAGGTGCAGAGCTCGTGGTTTCCGATCATCGACCGGAACCCTCAGAAGTTCGTGCCGAACATCTTCGAGGCGACCGACGCGGATTTCCAACGCGCACGGCAGCGGATCTTCCGGTCGCCGGAGACCGCGACCTATCTCGATTTTCCAGTCGAGACTGGAAAATAGAGGGTAGAAAAGCAGAAAGTAGAAGGGACAACAATAGAGAGCAGTGCGTCCGCTCAGGGGCGCGCCATCACCAGAGAGGTTGAGATGCGTGTTTTCGCCGCTTGGCGGGTCGCTGTCGTCGCCGGTATTGTCGCCGGCATCCCGGTTGGCGTGCAGTCCGGAGCGCAGGCACCGGCCGCGCCGCTTCTGCTGCAACGGCCGACGGTCAGCCGCACGCAGATCGCGTTCAGCTATGGCGGCGACATCTGGGTGGTCCCCCGCGCGGGCGGCGCCGCGACGCGTCTGACGGCGGATGAGGGGAACGCCACCGATCCGTCCTTCTCGCCGGATGGCAGTCTCATCGCCTTCACCGGGGACTACGACGGCAACGCTGATGTCTACGTCATTCCGGCCAGCGGCGGGTTAGCGCGCCGCCTGACCTATCACCCGGCGCCGGACGATGCCGTCGGGTGGACGCCGGACGGGACCCGCATTCTCTTCCGCTCCGGCCGGAGCAGCTACAGCCGGTATTCGCGGCTCTACACCGTGTCCAAGGACGGTGGCCCCGCGACGGAGATCGATCTGCCGCGCAGCTACGCCGGCTCGTTTTCCGCCGACGGCAAGCGCCTCGCGTACATGCCTTCCGAACCAGCCAACGAGATCTGGAAGCGGTACCGCGGCGGCGAGGCGTCGGAGATCTGGCTCGTGACGATGGCCGACGGATCGATCGAGCGGGTCCCGCGGGACGGGTTCGAACGATGCGGCCCCGATGTGGGTCGGCAGCGCGGTCTATTTCATCTCCGACCGCAACGGCCCGGCGACGCTCTTCAAGTACGACACGCAATCGAAGCAAGTGACCCAGGTCGTGGAGAATCACGGCCTCGACATCAAGTCGGCGTCCGCGGGCCCCGATGCCATCGTGTACGAGCAGTTCGGGGCGCTCTTCCTGTTCGACCCAGCCACGCAGAAGGCCTCACCAGTCGCGGTGACCGTCACCGCCGATCTCCCCAAAGTCCGGCCGCATTTCGTATCCGCCGCCGACCACGTCGCGAACGCGAATCTGTCGCCGACCGGTGCGAGGGCGGTGTTCGAGGCCCGCGGCGAGATCATCACCGTCCCGGCGGACAAGGGCGACGCGCGCAACCTGACGAACACGACGGCCACGATGGAGCGGGATCCGGCGTGGTCCGCCGATGGCCGGTCGGTCGCCTACTTCTCCGACGTCTCCGGTGAGTACGCGCTCCACATCACGCCCCAGTCCGGCGGGCCGGCGCGCTCGATCACCCTCGGTGACGCTCCATCATTCTACGATTCGCCGCAGTGGTCGCCGGACAGCAAGAAAATCAGCTACCTCGACAAACGACTGCAACTCTGGTATCTGGACGTCGCCTCGGGGCGCTCGGTCAAAGTCGACGCCGACACCTACGAAGCGCCGTGGCGCGCCTTCGACCCATCGTGGTCATCCGACAGCCGGTGGATCGCCTACTCGAAGGTCCTGCCGAACCACCTGCGCGCGATCTTCCTCTACTCGCTGGAGTCCGGCAAGGCCACGCAGATTACCGATGGGCTGAGTGATGCGCGGTTCCCCGCGTTCGATGCCGGCGGCCAGTATCTGTATTTCGCGGCGAGCACCAACGCGGGACCGACGGTCGGGTGGATCGACATGACGAGCTTCGATCATCCCGTGACCCGAAGTCTATACATGGTCGTGTTGCGCAACGACTTGCCATCGCCGCTCCTGCCGCAGTCAGACGAGGAGAAAGCCGACACCGCCGCGGCGGTACCCGCCACCACGAGGCGGGACAGCGACAAGAAGCCCGCGGCGGCTGCGGCCGAGTCGGCGAAACACGCCGGATCGCCGGGTGCAGCCCCGGGTGCGGCCCCGGGTGCGCCCTTGCGCATCGATCTGGCGCACATTGACCAGCGGATCCTGGCGCTACCGACCGGTGACCGGCGGTGGTCCGGGCTCGTGCCGGGGGCCGGTGGTACGATGTTCGTGCTGGAGACGGTGCCTCAGCCATCGGACTCGGCGCAGGACAATCCCAGCAACCGCCAGACCGCCTACAGGTGGGATCTGGCGTCGCGCAAACTGACGAAGGTGACGGATGGCGTGTCGGGCTTCGGGCCCGATGGCAACGTCGATGATCGGTCGCCGACCTCATTCCGAGTGTCGCAGAACGGACAGAAGCTGTTGTACCGGGCGCAGGGCCAGTGGATCATTGCGGCGGCGGACGGGTCGAGCAAGCCTGGCGAGGGTGGCGTGCGGCTTGGTGGCGTGCAGATCGCCGTCGATCCCCGCGCGGAGTGGCAGCAGATGTACCACGAGGCGTGGCGGATCGAGCGGGACTTCTTTTATGACCCGCACCACCATGGACTCGACCTCGTCGCGGCCGAGCGGAAATACCAGCCGTACGTCGCGGGTCTGGCGAGTCATAACGACCTTCGGTACCTCCTCACGGAAACGATGGGCGAGCTGACCGTCGGGCATCTCTTCATTGGCGGCGGCGGCGATGAGGTGGGCCGGCATCCGCCGCCGACCGGCTTGCTGGGTGCCGATTTCTCCGTCGACCGCGGGCGATATCGGATCGCCCGGATCTACACCGGTGAGAGCTGGAACCCGGCGCTCCGCGCGCCGCTCAGCGAGCCCGGGGTCACCATCGCGCAGGGTGAGTATCTGCTGGCGGTCAACGGCACCGATGTCCGCGCCACCGAGGACATTTACAAGTATTTCGAGGGTACCGCGGGACGGTCGGTCGTGCTGCGCGTGTCGGCCGATCCTTCAGGCGCGGGGGCGCATGACGTCACCGTGCAGCCCATTCCGAGCGAGCGCGCGCTTCGCAACTACGCGTGGATCGAGGACAACCGCCGGACCGTGGATCGGTTGAGCGGCGGGAAGATCGGCTATGCGTATCTGCCCAACACCGGCGGCGATGGCTACAGCTATTTCAACCGCTACTATCTCGCGCAGACGTCCAAGGAGGGGATCGTCGTCGATGAGCGATTCAATGGTGGCGGCGCGATCGCCGACTACATGATCGAAGTGATGCAGCGGCAACCGATATTCAAAATGATGACGCGTGACGGCGAGGATATCACGTCCCCGACCGGCGCGATCTACGGTCCCAAAGTGATGCTCATCAACGAATACGCCGGCTCGGGTGGCGATGCGTTGCCGTACATGTTCCACGAGGCCAAGATCGGGACGTTGGTGGGGCGCCGGACGTGGGGTGGGCTTGTGGGGATCTACTCCTACCCTCCGCTCATGGATGGAATGGGCATCACCGCGCCGCGCATCGCGATCTACACGATGCGTGGCCAGTTCGAGATCGAGAACCACGGTGTGGCGCCGGACATTGTCGAGGACCTCGATCCAGCGGCGTGGCGGGCGGGGCACGACTCGCAGCTGGAGAAGGCCGTCGCGGTGGCTATGGATTCGCTGGCAAAGCATCCGCCCGTCGTCGTGAAGCGGCCGCCCTATCCCAACTACCACTCGGGAGATGGCACGGCCGCGACCAGCTCGGCCGGGCACGCCCCGTAGCCATCGGCGCGCCGGCGTTCGCTCATGCCAGTCACCCGGCCGCTGGTCACGCTGCTGACCGACTTCGGGACTGCCGACGGGTACGCCGGCGAGGTGAAGGGTGCGCTGCTGACGGCGGTCCCTGACGCAAACATCGTCGACATCTCGCACGATGTTCCGCCGCAGGATGTGGAAGGCGCGCGTCTGGCGCTGGCCCGCTATTGGCGGCGGTTCCCGCCGGGGACGGTGCACCTCGTCGTGGTCGATCCCGGCGTCGGCGCGGATCGGGCCGCGATTGCCGTGGAGAGTGCGGGGTATGGGCTCGTTGGCCCGGACAATGGCGTGTTGTCGCCGGCGCTGCTCGTGCCTGAGGCGCGCGTGGTGACGCTCGCGGTGCCCTCGCATGCGGCGCCGACCTTCCATGGGCGGGACGTCTTCGCGCCCGCGGCGGCTGCCTTGGCGCGTGGGGCGCCGGTGGCGGGGCTGGGGACCGCGTATGAGCACGCGATCGTGCTCCGGACGCCGGAGCCGGACCGGTGGGCCGACGGCACGCTCGCCGGCGAGGTGATCGCCATCGATCACTTCGGCAACGCCGTGACCAACTGTCTCGGGCTTCGCGGGGGGACGCTCGAGGCCGGCGGCGTGGTGCTCACCGTGGCGCGCGCCTACGCCGACGTGGCGCCGGGGGCGCTCGTCGCGATCACCGGATCGAACGGCCTCCTGGAGATCGCGGAGCGGGATGGCAGTGCGGCGCGGCGCCTAGGGCTCAGACGAGGAACGCCGGTGCTGTTCCGCGCTCATGCGCGAGGCAGCACCGGCGTTCCCGAGGGCTAGCGTCAGGCTAACTACGCGTCGGGCTTATGGGTTCACGACCTGCCGGTCGTAGTCGATCGAGCCCAGCGTGGCCGTGCTATGTACACGGAGGTGGTAAAGCGGGCCGCCCGGCGTCTGCGGGCCGCCTGCGCCCGAGGTACCGCCGGTCCGGTCGTCGCTCGAGCCAATCATGACTTTACCGCCCGTCTGGTCGAGCACCACGCCGCGGGGCACGTGGATATGGACGGCGCCGAGGGCGGCAGTCAGATCGACCGTCATGTCGCTGGACCACTGGCCGCTGAAATCGAGATCGACGTCACCGGCGCCGGCTTCGACGGTGACCATCTTGGCGTGCGCGTTGCCAAGGCCGATCGCCTTGAAGCCCGCGGCACCTACCTCGAGTTTGAAGCGATCGAGTGTCACCGGGTTCGGGGTGTCGAAGCGCACTGTGGCGTCGCTGGCGCCGGTGCTGACCGTCAGGTTGCGAATGCTCAGTCCACCCAGCTGCATGACCGCGTCCCCAGCTCCGAACTCGACCTGCATGTCCATCGGGACACCGCGAGCGAGTCCGACACGCAGATCGCTGTCGTCGGAGTCGTTGCGTTTGCCGATGTGAATGTTGTCGCCCTGTGAGCCGCCACCGATCATCAGCGTGCGCGAGGTGGTGTCATAGCGGATGCCCTGTGCCTTGTCGGGACGATTGTAAGCCAGGTGCACGTTGTAGAGCCATGGGGCGTCCACGGGCGCGATGTGGAGCTCACCCACGCCGTACTCGACCTTCACGCGCATCACGCCCGCGGTATCGTGGGCGGCGTGCAGCATGCGCCCAATCGTGACCGTCCGCATTGCGCCGTCGCCGTCGTTGTGCGAGGCACCGTGGGACGAGGCAGCCGGTCCGTGACTGTCATTGTCGTCGTCGTGGTCCGGCGTATCGTTGTCACTGTCGTTGTCGCCGGCATCCCCGGCGGTGTCGGTTGCAACCGAGACGACCGTGGACGCGTCCGACACCTTGGTGTCCACCTTGGTGTCCACCTTGGTGTCCGACGCTTTGTCGTCACGAACGGATGGCGTTCTGATGATCGTCGGGACGACCACGGCCATGTGGCCGTGCTGGAACTTGCGCCATCCGAGCGACCGGTGCGAATTGTGTCGGGTCGCTGCGAAGTACCATTGCCAGGATTATGACGATCCCGGCCAGGCGGATCTGCTTTCGGCCAGTCATTCTGCGCTCCTCGAAGCCGGTGACGAGGGCGGTACCGGAGTGACCCCGGAGACGCCTGCCGCCGATCCGGCTGGTGTAGGACGCCGCGCCGCGGCGACACCGGCGACGGGTGTCGGTGTCTGCCACACCACATCAGTTGCCGGGAGCTCGGCCATGGCCTTCTTGGCCATCTGGCCAGCCCGGCGCATCTCGAGGCGCCACAGCAGCACCGCGCCAAAGCCGACGGTGACGGCGACGGCCGTCAGGATCAACACGATCGCACGGATAATGGTACCAACCATGAAGTCCGCGCCGACGATCGCCGTGAGCACCCACAGGCCACCGAAGATGCTGATACCGGTGACGATGGCTCGCAGCTGCGCGCCGCGCGCGGTGAGCGATGCTTGCGACTGGGAGCGCAGAATCGACGTGCCGCCCGCTTCCGCGACCGCCATGAAGCCCAGTGCCGCGGCGCCCAGCGCGAGCACGACGAATCCGATGATCGCGAACGGAATGGCAATGGCGCCGATAATGGTGATCGCGAGCGCGACGACCATGACCAGCAGGGCGGGCAACAGCGCGATCTCGCCGACGAAGCCGTACCAGGCCGAGCGGCCGAACTGATTGGCCAATGTGGCCGTGACGTTGTCGAGCTGTTCCTCGGCAAACGTGAGCACGCCGATGCTGAGCATGAGCACGAGTCCAAATGCGGCGACCGCAATGCGCACCGCGTGCCACCGTGAATCGTGCGCTGCTTCGGCCGCGGTGACTCGGGCGTAGCCCGGGGCGACCGACCCTTCGATCGAGCGGACTTCGCCGTCGACGAGGCCGCCGGTGCCATCCATCCGCACGACGCCATTCGCGGCGAGGGCGGATCCGCGGACGTGCGCACCCGGGTGGAGCACAATGTCGCCATTCACCGCGATCGCATTGCCATTGACGGTGCCGAAGATGTCGAGCGGGCCGTCGACCGTCGCGACATTGCCGCTTTCTTCCTGGCCCGCGGCGACCTTCAGGCCGCCCGCGACGAAACTGTCAGTCGACGGCAGCGGGATGGTGACATCCTGATCGTGCCGGAGGCGATCGATGACTCGGGCGATCTCTTTGGGCGACTCAGCACGGCTTGGGCTCTGGCTTGGGCTCTGCGGAGTCGTGACGACGACCGTGGCGCTGTTTGGACCACCGACGTGAATCGTGGTCGCGACCCCGTGCGCCGTGAGGGTGCTCTCGACGTGTACCTGGACCGACGCAGCGATCCGCTGTCCAATCTCTTCCTTGGACACGCCAGCGGCCTTGAGTGAGTCGACGAGATGCTTGATCGACTTCCCATCCATGCTGACCGTGGGCGCGCTGGGCGCGGCCGGTGCGTGGACCGGTGCGGGCGGCGATGGGGGCGTGATCTGTTGTCCGTGCGCGGTTGTCGCGAGCGCCGCGTAGAGCGCGCTGGCGGCGGCGATGGCGAGGTGACGGCCGATGGTCATGACGTTCCGCTCCGGCGTGTGCGGCCAGGTGCGGCGACGGCCAGGCGGACGGCCAGGCCGGCCGCCACGATGAGGACGGCGATCGTCGCGAGAATGGCGAACAGCAATGCGGGACCGCCCGCGCGCAGGGCGCCGACGGATTGTGGGCCAAAGATCGCCGAGACGGCGGCGCCGAGCTGCTCGAGCAGCGTGTCGCGGAGCCGTGCGCGGACGATGGTACCGACGAAGAACAGCGCATCGAGATGACTGCCGAGCCAGACGCAGGCGACGGAGAGCACGGCGGCAATCGAGAGACCGGCCGCGCCGGCGACGACGCGCAGGGGCCGCGATCGCGGCGTGAGCCGTGTCACCCAGCGGGCGGCGGCGTCGCGGGCCGCGACATGCCACGGCTCGTAGACGTCGACCTTGGCCATCACGCGCTCGGCGAAGAGCGGCGACGGCGTCAGGCGGGGCAGGTGTTCGATCGCATCCACGACCTGGCGTCCGGCTTCGATCTGCGCACGGCAGGAGTCGCACTCCTGGATGTGCGCTTCGAGCGGCGCGACGCCGAATCCAACTTGGCCGTCGAGCAGCTCATCGATCTCGTCAGGGAGCAGGTGGCGGTAGGTCATAGTGTTTAGAACCAGTACGGTGAGGACGGACGGGAGGTTTCAGCGGATCCGGATCAGGCTGCAGGGAACATGTGTTTTCGTGCCATTGGTTCAGCAGGTAGAGGCCGCATTAAGATGGAATGTGGTACGGCTGGCATCCGTAGGGTCCGGTCACGACCGGCCCCTACAACTACCCATCGTCTACCCATCGTCGACGCCTTCGAGGGCCGTACGGAGCTCGTTCCGCGCCCGATGGATGTACGTCTTCACGGTCCCGAGCGGGAGGTCCAGTGTGGTGGCGATCTCTTCGTAGGACCGGCCCTCGACGTGGCGCATGATGATGCAGGACCGGTACTCGGGGCGGAGCTTGGCGATGGCGCGCTCGATCGCCGACCCGATCTCCCGGGCTTCCAGTGCCTGGAGTGCCGAGGGCTCGTGGTTGGCGACCTCGAACGACGTCGCCTCGATCTCGGCCGCGGTGGCCGCATCCGGGGCGCCCGACAGACTGACCGTGGGCAGGCGTGCCTTGCGGAGCTGATCGATGGCCAGGTTGTTGGCGATCTTGAAGAGCCAACTCGACAGCTTGAACTCGGGGGAGTAGCGGTCGATGTTGTTGAGCGCTTTGACGAACGTATCCTGCGCGAGCTCCTCCGCGGTCTCGCGATCGCGCACCATGCGGTACACGAGCGAGAACACGGGCCGCTCGTAGCGGCGGATCAACTCCCGGTACGCCGCCTCGCGCCCCTGCTGCGCGAGTACGACGACGTCGGCGTCCGGGAGATTGGGGAGATCGAAGAGAGGGTCGGGCACGCGCTCGGCTAGGGGTGGCTGAGGGGAGAAACTAGGCCAATCGCGGGCCATCCGCTTGCCGGGGGTCACTCGCGGGGTGAGTTTTCCCTCGTGGCCGCACTGGGATCGGAGGCACAGCGTCGCCGATGCGGCGGCGGCAGGCGGGGCGGAGAAGCGCCGATACGTGCGCCGGATTTTCTCCGAGATCGCGCCGCGCTACGATCTGCTCAACCATCTGCTCAGCGCGAACATCGATCGCGCGTGGCGCCGGATTGCCATCCGGGAGCTCGGGTGGGAGCGGCACCCCGATGGTGCGTATCTCGATCTCTGCGCTGGCACCCTCGACGTGGCGGCCCAACTGTCCCGCCAGCCTGGGTTTCGCGGGCACGGTAATCGGCGCCGATTTCGCCGAGCCCATGCTCCGCGCGGGCGAGGCAAGGCGCCGCGGACCACCGTCACGCCCGTCGCCGCGGACGCGCTGCAACTCCCGCTCGCCGACGCGTCGATGCGCGGCGCCATCGTCGCGTTCGGCATCCGCAATGTGTCCGATCTCGACGCGGGGCTGGCCGAGACGTATCGGGTCCTGGCGCCGGGGGCGCGATTCGTCATCCTGGAGTTCGCGCGGCCGCGGCGTGCGGTCGTGCGGGCGTTCTATCACGCGTACTTCCACCATGTGCTGCCCGCGATCGGCGGCCTGGTGAGCGGACAGCCGACGGCGTACCGGTATCTCCCGCGGTCCGTGGCGCAACTTCCCGAGGGAGCCGGAGCTGGCGCGCCGCATGGAGACGGCGGGTTTCCGCGGCGTCCGGTGGTATCCCCTCACGATGGGCATTGCGGCCGTCCACGTGGGCGAGCGGCCATGAGCGCTCGATACGCGCAGCCGCGTGTTCGACCGGCTGGCGGATTTCATCGCCGCGCTGACCGCGCGGAGAACTCACGCGCATCACGCGTCCCCGTGCGTGCCGAACTCGAACTGTGCGAGATCAGCGACCGTGTGATGAAGCAGCCGGGCGGCGGGAAAGCGCTGCTGTTCGAGCACGTCCTCCTCGACGACGGCACGCGCTCGCCGTATCCGGTGGCGATCAATCTCTTCGGCTCCATGCGGCGCATGGCGATGGCGCTCGGGCGTCGAGCGATCTCGACGACATCGGCGCGCGGATCACGGAGCTGCTCGAGCTCAAGGTGCCCGACGGCTTGCTCGGCAAGCTCGCGCTGCTGCCGCGTCTCCTGGAGATCGCGAAGTTCCCGCCGCGCATGCGCGGCGGCCGGCGCCGCGTGCCAGGAGGTCGTGTGGCCGGGGCGACGAGATCGATCTCCGGCAAGCTGCCGATTCATCACCTGCTGGCCCGACGATGGCGGCCCCTACATCACGCTGCCGATGGTGATCTCGCGCGACCCGGTGCGGGGGATCCGGAACGTCGGCATGTACCGCGTGCAGGTGCTGGGCCCGCGCACTGCTGGCGATGCACTGGCAGCGGCACAAAGTCGGGGCGGCGCATTGGCGGACGATGGCGGAGCGCGGAGAGACGATGCCGGTGTGCATCGCGGTGGGCGCCGATCCGGCGTCGATCTACTCGGCCAGCGCGCCGCTGCCGCCGACGGTCGACGAGTTTCTGTTCGCCGGATTTCTGCGCCGGTCGCCGGTCTCGCTCGACGCGGGCGCTGACGTGCGACCTCGAGGTGCCGGCCGAGGCCGAGTTCGTGATCGAGGGCTACATCGATCCGCGCGAGCCGCTGGTGACCGAGGGGCCGTTCGGCGACCACACCGGCTTCTACTCCGAGGCGGACCTGTACCCGGCGGTGCACGTGACCGCGATGACCTCCCGGCAGGATCCGGTGTATGCCACGACGATCGTCGGGCGGCCGCCGATGGAGGACTTCTACCTCGGGCATGCCACGGAGCGCATTTTCCTCCCGCTGCTCCGCCTCACGATCCCGGAAATCGTGGACTACCACATGCCGCCGGAGGGCATCTTCCACAATCTCGTGTTCGTGTCGATCGACAAGCAGTATCCCGGCCAGGCGTAGAAGGTGATGAATGCGCTGTGGGGCCAGGGACTCATGTCGCTGGCCAAGGTGCTGGTGGTGGTGGACAAGGACGTCAACGTGCGGGACCCGCACGAGGCGTGGTGGGTCGCACTCAACCACATCGATCCGGAGCGCGATGCGCGGTTCACGATGGGCCCGATCGATGTCCTGGACCACGCGAGCCGCGCATTCACGTACGGCTCGAAGCTCGGTCTCGATGCGCACGCGGAAGATGCCGGAAGAGGGATTTACCGGGAACTGGCCGGCGGTGATCGTCGCCGATGCTGCGACGCAGGCAGCGCGTCGACGCGCTGTGGCCCAGCCTCGGACTCGATGCGGCCCGCGCGGCGGGCATTGCGGGCAGGGCGACGCATGACGCACGCGAGGGACAGACATTCGCGGGCGAATCGCGGTGGATCACGTACGCCAACTTCGTGAAGCTGCCGCATACGGTGTTCCTGCTGCCGTTCGCGCTCGTGGGGGTAACGCTGGGCAGCTATGCGGCGCCGGTGACGTACGCGCGCCGTGTGCTCTGGATCATTGTGGCGTTTACCAGCGCACGATTCGCGGCCATGGGATTCAACCGCATCGTCGACCGCGAGTTCGATGCGCGGAACCCGCGCACGGCGCGGCGGGAGTTGCCGCGCGGGCGATGCTGGACCTGTCGGACGGCCCAGATCGCTGTGACGGCGGCCGCGATCGTGTTCGCGTTCGCGGCGTGGCGGCTCAGTCCCCTCTGCCTCGTGCTCTCGCCGTTCGCGCTCGGCGTGGGTCTTCTTCTACAGCTACACCAAGCGGTTCACGCGGTGGTCGCACCTGGTGCTCGGGCGCGGACTCGGCGATCGCGCCGGTCGGCGGGTACCTCGCGGTCGCCGGCCACTGGAGCACGCCGTGGTGGATGCTCGTGGCGCTGGCGGTCGCGGTCGCCGCGCTGGTCGGGCGGGTTCGACATCCTGTACGCGCTGCAGGATGTCGCATTCGATCGCGAGCACGCGCTGCACTCGCTCCCGGCCTCGATCGGTGAGTGGAACGCGGTCCGTGATCGCGCGCGGCCTGCACGTGGTGACGATCGTTGGCCTGGCCGCGGTCGGCGTCGCGTCGGGCGCGGGGTGGCTGTACGACGCGGGTGTCGCGATCGCGGCGGTCCTCCTGGCGTACGAGCATTCACTGATGCAAGCGCGGCGACCTGTCGCGGCTCGACGCGGCATTCTTCACGATGAACGGCATTATCAGCGTCGTGTTCTTCGGATTCGTCGTCGCCGAGCGGCTCGCCAGCAGTTGGGTACGGTGAGTCCGAGGGTGGCGGCTGGCCGCCGGAGCGCGCCGCCGCTCGTCGTCGCGATCACCGGCGCGTCGGGCGCGCCCTATGCGGTCCGGCTGCTGCAGCTGCTCGCCGCGGCGAGACGGCCGGTGTCGCTCATCGTCTCGTCGCACGGCTACCGGCTGCTGCAGACGGAAACCGGCATCGGCACGCAGGCCGGGCTGCGCCGCGCGGTGGGCGCGGCGCGGTGGGATGCGCAGCGTCACCGTCGTTCGACGACGGGGATCGAGGCGCGGCGCCCGCGTCGGGATCGGCGCCAAGCGCCGGCATGGTGATCTGTCCGTGCTCTATGGGAACGCTCGCGGCGATCGCGGCGGGCACGTCGCGGTCGCTCATCGAGCGAGCGGCGGATGTGACGCTCAAGGAGCGGCGGCTGCTGGTGCTGGTGCCGCGCGAGACGCCGCTCAGTGTGATCCATCTCGAGAACATGCTGCGAGTGGCGAGGGCCGGGGCGCTGGTGCTGCCGGCGTCGCCGGGGTTCTATCATCGGCCTCCGACTGTCGCCGCGCTGGTCGACTTCGTCGTGGGGCGGATGCTCGACCATCTCGGGGTTCCGCAGACCGTGGTCCCGCGGTGGGGCGGGGAGCCCGATGATGCCGGTGCCCCGGGCGGCCGGTAGCGTGACGCATGGCGGTCCAGGTCGTGGGCCTCATTTCCGACACGCACGGACAGGTCCGCGCCGGCGTTCATCGCGCGCTGGCGGGGGTCGGCCTGATTCTCCACGCCGGCGATGTCGGCGAGGGTGTTCTCGATGAGTTGGCGCTGATCGCGCCGGTGCGCGCGGTCATTGGCAATACCGATGCTCCCGATCCGCGGTTCTCACCGAGCCTCGTGCTGACCATCGGCGGCGTGTCCTTCCACGTGAGCCATGGCCATGAGGTCGGGTCGCCCACGCCAGCCAAGCTGCTGGCGAAATACCCGGAGCATGTCATTGTGTATGGGCACACGCACCGGTATCTCGAGACCCGCGATGCGGGCCGCCTGGTGATCAATCCCGGCGCGGCGGGACCGCAGCGGTTTGATCTCAAGCCGAGCGTCGTCCGTCTCACGGTGCGGGATGGTGCGGTGGAGACGGAGCTGGTAATGCTGGAGACGTCCTAGCCGGTGCGGGCCAGCGGCCAGCCCTTCGCGCGCTCCAGCTCATTGGGGTGGCGGCGGAACCAGGAGGAGACCAGCATCAGTTCATCGACCTCGTGGGCGGGGACCGCCGTTGCGGTGCGGCCCGGCTCCGAGAAGATGCTGGTGGCGAGGTCGTGCAGGGCGTCCTGTTCGACCCGTGTGCGCGGGGTGGGGCAGATCGCGCGCACGCATCCGCGGCGGATGAGGTACAGGCGGTCCTCGCCGTCGTATCCCGAGATCGAGTAGACGAATGACAGGGTCTCGACGGCGAAGCGGAGGCGATCGAATTGTTCGCGCAGCATCTCGAGGCGCTGGATCTTGTCGCGCAGCCGACGCGGCCCGCTCGTACTCCAGGCGGTCGCTCGCGTGCTGCATTTCTCCCGCGAGCGTCGTCAACGGGCCGTCGTTGGTCCCCTCGAAAAATGCGCGGGCGAGCGCGACCCGGGCGCCGTACTCGCGCTCGGAGCATGCGCCGATGCAGGGACCGAGGCATTTCTGGATTTCATGGCGGATACAGCCGGGGGTTCGCAGAGGAGGCGTGAAGATCTCGACCTGGTCGCTGAAGCGGATGGCCGTGTCGAGCGCGCAATCGCGCAGGCCCAGTGCGTCGTTCAATTCCCGCAGCGCTTCGCCGACTCGCATCGCGCCCAGGAACGGTCCGTAGTAGGCCCCACCATCGTCACTGCCGGCGCTGCGGACGACCGAGAGCTTGGGCGCCGGGCCCCGCGTCACCTTGATGAACGCGTAATTGTGGGCGTCGCGCTTCATCGCGACGTTGAATCGCGGGCGGAACTGCTTGATGAGCCGCAGCTCCTGCACGAGCGCGTCGAACTCGTTGGGCGTGTAGTCCCAGGCGATGCGGTCCGCCTCCCGCAGGATCCGGGCGCCCTTGTGCTCCGGGTACGCGCCGCGGAAATAGCTGAGCAGGCGCGATCGCACCCGTTTGGACTTGCCGACGTAAATGACTTCGCCGCCGGGCGACATCATGCGATACACACCGGGGCGGTCGGCGGCACCCGCCCGCACCGTGTCGCGCATCACCTGCACTTGCTCATCCGTCGTCGGGGCCGGGCGGAGCGCATTCCGCCGGGCGGATTTCCCTCGCCGCGCCACGTTCGGTACGCCTACCGCTGGCAGTGGGCGCAGAACACGGTGGCGCGTCCATCCACCGCGTGCGTCCCGATGAGGCGAGCGCCGCAGCGCCGGCAGGGCAGCCCGGCGCGGCCGTAGGCGTCGAGACTGGCCGCAAACGTGCCCCGTTCACCATGGGCGTCGCGATAGTCCCGGAAGCTCGTGCCGCGGGCGGCGATTGCTTCATTGAGCACGCCCACGATCGATTCCCGCAACGCGGCCGCCCTCGTCGGCGTCACGCGGTTCGCGCTCCGCGAGGGGTCGATGCCCGAGCGCCAGAGGGACTCAGTCGCGTAGATGTTGCCGACACCGGCGAGATGCCGCTGGTCCATGATCACCTTCTTCACCGCCTGGCGGGAACGTCGCAGCACGCTGGTGAAGTTGTCAGCGGTGAACGCGGGGTCAAGTGGCTCGGGCCCGATCGCGCCCGAGTACGACGCGAATCGGCGAGGCGCCATGAGGGCGACGGTCCCCAGGCGGCGAATGTCGCGGTAGTGCAGGATCCTGCCGTCCCCGAGTGTGAAGGCAACGGCCGAGTAGCGCCGTTCGGCCGCGGGGAGATCTCCGGCATCGATCAGGAGCGCGCCGGTGAACCGTGGCTGGACGACGAGACGATCGCCGGATGAGAGATCGAGTACCACGAGTTTGGCCCGGCGCCAGACGCGATGGATCGTGATACCCGTTGTGTGAGCGCGGAGCGTACGGGTCGTCACCTCCCGAAGCACATCCGCGTGTTTGACCGCGACCCCCGTGATCCGTTGCCCCGCGATCGCCGCGTGCAGATCCCGCGCGATCGTCTCGGTTTCAGGAAGCTCGGGCACTGCGTGCCAACTCCCGCCACGCGATGTCGGACCGGAACTGTTTTCCAGGGAAGTCCACGGCCGCGGCGTACGCCGCACTGGCGCGTTGCGCGTCCGCCAGACCGGGTGCGACCGCGGTGACTGCCAGCACACGGCCCGCGGCGGTCACGAGCTCGCCGACGGCGTTGCGGGCGGTCCCGGCGTGGAAGACATGGACGCCGCTCGGGGCATCGGGCAATCTGATGACGTCACCCGTCCGTGGTGTCCCGGGGTAGCCCGCGGCCGCGACGACGGTCGAGACCGAGTGTCCCGAATGCAGGTGCCCGCGCCAGTCGCTTGCTTCGAGCCGGCCGCCGCGCGCGATCGAATCCATGAGGGGGACCAGGGGATACCGGGTGAGCGGGAGAATCGCCTGCGTTTCCGGATCGCCCAGCCTGGCAGTTGAACTCGACGACTTTGAGGCCATCGGGCGTGACCATGAGACCGGCGTACAGCGCACCGGTGAACCGGCGACCAAGCCGCCGCATCGCCTCGAGGATGGGCCCCACGATCTGGTCGCCCGCCAGTCCGACGAGGCTGTGCCACTCGGCCCATCGGCCAGGCGCCCGGCCACCAGACGCTCGGGCCGCCCGGGTGTCCACCGCCGGACGTGACGACGACGGGGTACACGGGTGCGTACGCGCCCATCCCCTCCGGTGTTCGGTCCCTCGTCGCCCTCGAGCAGCCGCTTGTGGTCCTGCGCCGGGACGAGGGGCAGCCACTGCTCACCGTCGGTCAGGAAGAGCAGCGACACCTCCTCTCCGTGCATGAACTCTTCGATGAGGATCTCGTTGCCGGCCGCGCCGAACACGCGCTGGCTGAGCATCGCGTCGATCGCGGCATCCGCTTCCTCGTGGGACTCCGCGATGATGACGCCTTTGCCGGCAGCCAGACCGGACGCCTTAATGACCACGGGTGCGCCGAAGCCACGCACCGCGCGTTTCGCGGCGGCCGCATTGGTGTGGCGCTCAGCGCGAGCGGTAGGGACACCCGCGTCGGTCATGAGCTGCTTCGCGAACACCTTGGAGCTTTCGATCTCCGCAGCATTCTTCGTGGGCCCGAACGCGGCGTGACCAGCGGCGCGGAGCCGATCGACGAGTCCGAGCGCGAGTGGGGTCTCGGGGCCGATGACCGTGAGGGCTGGGCGTTCGTGGTTGGCGAGCGTCACCAGCGCGTCGATATCGGTCGCGCCAACGGGGACACAGCGGGCGTATTCCGCGATGCCGGGGTTCCCTGGTGCGGCGATCAACTCGGTGTCCGGATCCTCCTGCTTGAACTTCCACGCCAGTGCGTGCTCGCGTCCTCCTCCTCCGACGAGCAGGATCTTCACGAGGGGCGTCCGCCGCCGGACGCGCCACCGTCCGTGCCGCCGGTTCGCGACCGGAATGCTTGTCCGAACGCATCGCGCGCGCGGCCGACCGCGTCCTCGATCTCCCCGATCGCGGCGCGGGCGCGATCGCCGTAGTAGCCGGCGGCCGCGGCGTAGTCGCGCCCCAGCGGCTGGTCACCCTCTTCGCCGCGTCGCGGATATTCACCGCGAAGAATCCGCGCATACTCCTCGGACGCGGCCCACCGCTGGAGCTCCGCCGCGCGCACCGTGTTGAGCGGGTGATCGCGGAAGACCGTGTTGAAGAACTTGAGCGCACTGTCCCAAGGCCCGCCGGTGGTTTCGTATTCCTGGGCCTGCAGCAGGAACTGATCGAGATCGATCGTGTCATCGCCCGCGGAACCACCGGCCAGTTTCAGATACGTCCCCAGCGACGCGCGCGGGTCCTGCGTGCCGAGCAGCCCGGCGCGGTCGCAGGACAGCTCCGCCTTGCGATACCACTCGAGGAGCGCGACCTGAATCGGCAACAGGGCGATTCCCGCGAGGAAGGGCAGGTTCTTGAGACCGAAATTGAGCAGGATGACCGCGATCGTGCTGTACGTCACATGCCCGCTCATGACATGCCCGAGCTCGTGCGCGAGCACATCGCGCTGTTCCTCGCGGCTCAGCAAGCTCAGGGTGCCGGAGTTGATGATGATGAAGGGATCCTCGAACCCGACGGCGCCGGCGTTCACGAAGGGCGTCTGCGTGACGTAGAGCTCGGGACGACGCGGCCATTCGAAGGTCGCGATCACCTCGTCGTACAGGGCATTCAGCTTCGGGCGCTGATTCGGCCCCACGCGCACCGCGTTGGCGAGGAAGAGGTGCCGGAGTCCGCGCTCGCCGAAGAATCCGGCGATCTTGCGGACGACGTCGTCGAAGCCGGGAATGGCGCGCAGCGTGTTGAGCGCCGCGCGGTCCGCGGGATGCTCCCACGCCAGTGACGAAATGCCGGGAAGAGGGATGCGAGACATAAGAGAGAGGGGAGAGGAGAAAGTAGAAGGGAGGCGCGCGGCTCTCTCGTACTACGGATTCACTCCGGTGCAGGTGTCAACGCGCATACGGATGTCTGGCGGGCGTCAGAGTCCGCGAAAGGCCTGATCGAGATCGGCGATCAGGTCGTCGCTATCTTCGACCCCGCACGAGAAGCGAATCAGGCCGTCGGTGATGCCGAGGGCGGCGCGGCGGTCTGCGGGAATCGAGGCGTGGGTCATCACGGCCGGGTAGTTGACCAGGCTTTCGACGCCGCCGAGTGATTCCGCGAGGAGGAAGAGGTGAACGTGCTCGAGGATGTGCGCGGCGCGTTCGCGGGTGCCCATCTCGACGCTGACCATGCCGCCGAATCCGCTCATTTGGCGTGCGGCGAGCGCGTGCTGCGGGTGCGACTCGAGGCCGGGATAGTGGACGGCGCGCTCACCGAGGCGGTTCGCGAGCCATGCGGCGACCAGCCGGCCGTTGGCATCGTGGCGGGGCATGCGGAGGTGCAGGGTCTTCGTTCCGCGGAGCGCCAACCACGCGTCGAAGGGGCCAGCGACGGCACCAGCCGCATTGTGAATGAATGCTAATCGAGCGGCCAGGTCGTCGTCCCGAACGACGGCGATGCCGCCGATCATGTCACTGTGCCCGTTGAGATACTTGGTCGTCGAGTGGAAGACAACAGAGGCTCCCGACTTCGAGCGGGCGCTGAAACATGGGCGTTGCGAATGTGTTGTCGACGATCAGGAGCGCATTGCCCCGCCGCGCAATCTCGGCCATCGCGCGGAGGTCGGTGATGCGCATCAGTGGGTTGGTCGGCGTCTCGACGATGATGGCGGCGGTACGATCGGTGCATGCATCGGCGACACGCTGAGGATCACGGGCATCAACGAAGGTGAATCGGAGACCGAAGTGCTGCAGAATCCGGTCGAAGAGGCGAAACACTCCTCCGTAGGCATTGTCGCCGCAGATGATATGATCGCCACTACGAAAAAGCTTCATGATGCTATCGAGACAGGCCATGCCGCTCGCGAACGCGAAGCCGTGTGTGCCGCCTTCGAGAACCGCGACATTGCGCTCGAACGCTTCGCGCGTGGGATTGGTACCGCGCGAGTATTCCCATCCCTTGTTCTTCCCCACCGCTTCCTGCGCGTAGGTGGAAGTCAGGTAGACGGGCGTCATGACCGCGCCTGAATACGGGTCCGGCCGTTGACCCGCATGAACGGCGCGGGTGCCGAAACCGGCATTGCTCTCGTCAGGGAGAATTCTCGTCACGTCCAGACCGAAGTAGATGGGGCCGGGAAGTTAACCTGCCTCGTGGTCGACGACGAATCCCATCTCCGCCAGGCGGTCCGCCGTCTCATGGAGAGCGAAGGCTTCGCGTGCGAGGAGGCGGCATTGGCCGAGGCGGCGCTCGCGGTGCTGGCCAAGCGGACGGTCACGGTGATTCTGTCCGACGTGCGGATGCCGCGGATGGACGGCCTCACGTTTCTCCGCGAAGTACGGGCGCGCTACCCGGATACGGCCGTGGTGATGATCACGGCAGTCGCCGACGTCGATGTCGCGGTCAGTTGCCTGGCGCTCGGCGCAATGGACTATTTGATGAAGCCGTTCCACCTGGACGAAGTGCGCGCGCGGGTCGGGCAGGTGCTCGAGAAGCGGCGCCTCGTGCTGGAGAATCGGAGCTATCAGGTTCGCCTGGAGGAGCGGGTGCGGGCACAGGCCCGGCGCCTCGAGGACCAATTCCTGGCGACGATGCAGGCGTTCGCGCACGCGCTCGAAGTCAAAGACCGATATACGCGAGGCCACTCGATCCGGGTCAGCCAGTATTCGCTGGCGATTGCCCGCGCGATGGAGCTGGACCGGGAGATCGTCCGCCAGGTGGAAATTGGCGGGCACGTGCACGACATCGGCAAGATCGGCGTCCGGGAATCCGTGCTGAACAAACCCGGTCCTCTGACCGATGAGGAATACCAGCACATCATGACGCATCCGGTGGTGGGGTGGCGGATCCTGTCGCCGGTCCTCACCGAATTCCCGCTGGCGCTGCACATCGTGCGGTCGCACCACGAGCGCTTCGACGGCCGGGGCACGCCGGATGGGTTGGCCGGGACGGGCATCCCGCTAGTGGCCCGGATCGCGGCGGTCGCGGACTCGTTCGACGCGATGACGAGTGGCCGTGCCTACCGGCGCGGGGGTCGCCTGACGCTGGACGCGGCGGTTGCCGAACTGGAGCGGTGCAGCGGGACGCAGTTCGACCCCGACGTGGTCCGAGCCTTCCTGGTCGCGGTGGCCGAGGGTGCGATCGCCGACACGAAGGGGCCGCCGACCGGCGAGCTGGCGGCGTTTGCCGAGCCGGTGACAGCGGGGCATGGCGGATAGCGAACTGGCGTTCGCGCACGAGGGTGACTGGGCCCCTCGGGAGACACTAATTTCTGCTTCACTATGACCGACAAGCTGATGGTAAGCGTGTCCGGCGTCCGCGGTCGCGTCGGCGAAGCGCTGACGCCCGAAGTGATCACCGGATTTGCGGCAGGATTTGGCGCGTGGGCGGCGGCCCGTGCCGGAAAGCCGCGCGCCGCGATCGTCGTGGGGCGCGACAGCCGGGTGTCCGGCCCAATGTTTCACCGGGCCACCATCGCCGGGCTGCAATCCGTCGGGTGCGACGTCATCGACGTGGGAGTGGTCCCGACGCCCACCGTCCAACTGGCGGTCGAGTTCCACCACGCGGCGGGCGGACTGGCGATTACGGCCAGCCACAATCCGGTCGAGTGGAACGCCCTCAAGTTCATCGCGCCGTCGGGGCTCTTCCTGTCGGCGGAGGAGGGGGCGTCGATGCGGGAGGCGACGAGCAAGGGCGTCGCCCTGGCGACCTGGGACCGGCTGGGCGAGGTCCGGACCGACCCGGACGCCGTGGCGCGGCACCTCGACGCGATCCTGGCGCTTCCGTACATCGACGTGGCAGCCGTCCGCCGCCGGCGGCTGCATATCGCGCTCGACTGCGTGCGGGGGGCGGGGGGCCCGATCATGACGACCCTGCTGGAGCGGCTGGGGTGTAAGGTGTCGGCCATCAATCTGGAGGCCGACGGGCGGTTCCCACGGTCTCCGGAGCCCATCGCCGCCAATCTTGGCGAGCTGGAGGCCCTGGTGCGCCGGACGGGGGCGGATGCCGGCTTCGCGGTGGACCCGGACGTGGACCGGCTGGCGCTGATCGACGAGACCGGGCATGCGATCGGGGAGGACTACACCCTCGCGCTGGCGGCTTCGGTGGTGCTTCGGCACCGGAAGGGGCCCCTGGTCACGAATCTCTCGACCAGCAGAATCGTCGATGACATAGCCAGCGAGGCGGGGGTGCCGGTCATCCGGACCCCGGTCGGAGAGGTGAACGTCGCGATCCGCATGCGTACCGAGGGTGCGCCGGTGGGTGGCGAGGGCAACGGCGGGGTGATCGTTGCGGGGCTCCACCTGGGTCGTGATGCCCCGGCGGGCGCGGCACTGATCCTCCAACTGCTGACGGACGCGGGCGGTGAGACGCTGTCGGCGATCACGACGCGGTGGCCGCGGTACGCGATCGTCAAAGACAAGCTGGACCGTCCGTCCGGCAGTCTGCACCAGATTTACGACATGCTACGGACCGCGTTTCCGGGGGCAGGGGTAGATTTGCAGGACGGTCTTCGCTTGACCTGGCCCGACAGTTGGCTTCACGTGCGGCCCAGTGGTACCGAACCGATCGTGCGGGTCATTGCCGAGGCGCCGACGGAAGCGCGAGCTCGCGGACCTGGTGGCTCGGGCCCGTGCGCCGTTGGACGCAATGCAGAAACGATAGCTCGACCACGCGCCAGCGGGGCATCCCGCGATGGCGACAACGAAGGCAGCGGATTATGTGTGGCATTGTCGGATACGTCGGGCCCAAAAATGTCGCACCGCTCCTGTTGGAGGGGTTGAAGCGTCTCGAGTATCGCGGGTACGACTCCGCGGGTCTCGCCATCATGAATGGGAAGGGCGTCGAGACCCGCAAAGTGGCGGGAAAGATCTCGCGTCTCGAGTCGCTGGTGAGCGCGAAGCCGATCTCGGGCACCCTGGGGATCGGGCACACGCGCTGGGCCACGCACGGCGCGCCGAACGAAGTCAACGCCCATCCGCACGTTGACGAGAAGCAGGAGTTCGCCGTTGTCCATAACGGCATCATCGAGAACGCGAGCTGCGCTCCGCCGCAAACTCGAGGATCTGGGACACGTCTTCACGTCCGAGACCGACACCGAGGTGCTGGTCCACCTGATCGAGGCGGCATTCGACGGGTCGCTGGAAGACGCCGTGATCGAGGCGCTGCATCAGGTCGAGGGTGCGTACGGCATCGCCGTCGTGTCGAGCCGGGACCCGAACAAGATCGTGGCCGCCCGTAAGGGCAGCCCTCTTCTGGTTGGGCTCGGTGACGGAGAGCACTACGTGGCCAGCGATGCATCGGCCATCCTCGCGCATACGCGCGAAGTCGTGTATCTCCACGATGGCGATCTGGCGGTGCTCGACCGGAGTGGCTACCGGATCATCGGGCTCGATTCCCTGACGCAGACGCGCAAGGTGAGCAAGATCGACTGGGACCTCGCCCAAATGGAACGTGGCGGGTTTGCGCACTTCATGCTCAAGGAGATCTTCGAGCAGCCGCAGACCGTCGCGAGCACGCTCGCGGGCCGGCTCCTGCTCAACACCGCAACGGCCAAGCTTGCGGGCACGAATCTGACCGACGAAGATCTGCTCTCGATCGACAACATCGTGATCACCGCGTGTGGCACGAGTTGGCACTCGGCGCTGATCGGCGAGCACATGATCGAGGAGTCGGCGCGGATCCCGGTGGAAGTGGAGTATGCATCCGAGTTCCGGTACCGGAATCCCATCGTCAACGATCGCACGCTCTGCATCGTGGTGTCGCAGTCGGGTGAGACGGCCGACACGTTGGCGGCGATGCGTGAAGCCCAGCGGCGTGGTGCGCGGACGCTCGGCATCGTCAACGTCGTCGGCTCGACGATCGCGCGCGATGCAGCGGCCGGTATCTATCTGCACGCCGGGCCGGAGATCGGTGTGGCCTCGACCAAGGCGTTCACGAGCCAGGTCGTGGCGCTGGCACTGCTCACGCTCAAGATCGGGCGCCTCCGCGACCTCTCGGTGATCCGCGGGCGCGAGATCATCGATGCCCTGCAGGCGTTGCCGGGCCAGATCCAGCAGATCCTCGACCGCGCGCCGGAGATCGAGACGCTGGCGGAAGAGTTCAAGCGGGCGCAGAACTTCCTCTACCTCGGACGCGGCTACAATTTCCCGACCGCGCTCGAGGGTGCGCTCAAGCTCAAGGAGATCAGCTACATCCACGCCGAGGGGTATCCCGCAGCGGAGATGAAGCACGGGCCGATCGCGCTCATCGACGAGCTCATGCCGGTCGTCTTCATCGCGCCGCACGACTCGGTCTTCGACAAAGTCGCGTCGAACGTGCAAGAGGTGAAGGCGCGGAAGGGGCGCGTGATCGCCATCACGAGCCGCGAAGAGCCGTCGCTGGCGGGGAAGATCGACTACGAGTTCCGGATCCCCGAGACGATCGACATGCTCACGCCGGTGCTGGCGGCGATTCCGCTCCAGCTCCTCGCGTACTACATCGCGGTGAAGCGCGGTTCGAACGTGGACCAGCCGCGCAACCTGGCCAAGTCGGTCACGGTCGAGTAAGCAGCACCTGCCGCAGGCTCCTCGCATCGTACTGGCGTCCCAGTCGCCGCGGCGACGGGACCTGCTGGGTCTCATCGGCATCACGCACACGGTCCGGCCCGCTGACATCGACGAGCGGGTGCTGCCCGGCGAGACGCCGCTGGCGTGCGTCGAGCGGCTCGCCCGTGGCAAGGCGGCGGCGATCGCCGTGCTCGAGCCCGACGCGCTCGTGATTGGCGCCGACACGATCGTCGTCATCGACGACCGGATCCTCAATAAACCCGTGGATGCCGCGGAAGCGCTCTCGATGCTGCGGCGATTGCGCGGACGGGTCCATCAGGTGCACACCGCCGTCTGTGTCCGGTGGGGCGACACGGTGGTCTCAGGCGTCGAGACCGTGCGGGTGCGGTTTCGGGCGCTGACCGATGCGGAGCTGTTCGCGTACATCGCGACGGGTGAGCCGATGGACAAAGCCGGTGCGTATGGTATCCAGGGGTTCGGCGCGACGATCGTGGACCGCATCGAGGGCGACTTCTTCGCGGTCATGGGATTGCCGCTGGTCCGGCTGGTCGCGCTGATGCGGGCGGCCGGCGCCGACTACGAGTTCGGGGTGCTCGGCACTCCGTAGGTCTTCCTCCAGACGGCGACTTTCGCCAACACGTCGTCGGCGGTAATGCGCGGCATTCGGCCCGGGCGGGTTTCCATCGATATCGGATAGTCTTCGCCCGGATCGCCGTAGGCGTCGATCATGAGATCGTGGAATCGGCGGTAGGGACCCGTGCGTTTCGGATTGGTGTATCCCATCAAACTGATGACCGGGCGGTTGAGTGCCACCGCCATGTGCAGCGGGCCGGTGTCGGGTGACAGGGCCAACGCGGCGCCGTCGAGGATGCCGGCCAACGCGCGCAGGCCGGAGCCCAGGGCGGAGATCGCGCTGGGGGCGCGGGCGAGGATGACGGATTCCGCGTGCCGCTCACGAGGCGAGGTGCCGCCGACCAGCACCGGCTGGAGCCCGAAGTCGGCGTCCAGCGCGCGCGCGACGTCGCCCCAGCGCTCCGGAATCCAATCCTTTTCGGGCTTGCTCGTGGCCACGACGATCGCGGCGACGGGGCGGTGGATCTTCGCGAAGAACCCGGATTGCGCGGCGCGTTCGGCGGGCCACGGTCCCAGGTCCCACACCACTGGCTCGTGGGGAATGCCGAGCGCGGTGAGAAACTCGAAGTACTGATCCTGGACGTGCTGGCCGGCCGGATGCGGCGGAATTCGCCGGGTGGTGAAGAGCCAGTTGGCGTCGCGCGCCCGGTCCCGATCGAATCCCAGCTTGACGGGCGCGCGCGTGAACCCCGTGACGATCCCCGCCTTGAGGTAGACCTGAAGATCGAGCACGACATCGAAGGGCCTCGCGCGCAGCGCCTGGCGCACGTCGAGGAATGCGCGCCACCCCGCGGCCCGATCGAACAGCACGATCTCGCTGACCGCCGGCATGCCCGCGGACGAGCGTCGCGGGTCCGGGCTGGAGCACCCACGTCAGGTGGGCATCGGGTGCGTGGCGCTTGATCGCCGTGAGAACGGGAAGTACGTGCACCGCGTCGCCGACCGCACTCATCATCACGATCCCGACGCGATCGAGTGGCGTCACAGCAGTCCTTGCTTACGTGCCGAGCGATGGAGACGGTCGAGATTCGCCCGCACGAGGCCCGGGTCGCCGGCGTGGCGCCACTCCACGCGATCCACGTCGATCGCGTGCGCCGTGCGGTCGTCCCTCCGCGCTGGTCGAGACGAGCACGTTCCTGACGTTGAGATCGGCGTGGTATGCGCCGGCCGAGGCGAGCGCCGCGACGAGCGCCGACACGGATTCCCAGAGGGCGGCGCGGTTGGCGGCTGAGCGGCTGGGGGTTGCGAGGAGCGTCCCGAGGTCGGTGGCATCGGGGATCTCGCGGGTGATGACATCCGCGCGCCGGAGGACCATGGCGGCGGGGTACGTGACATAGGCCACGATTTCGGGCGTGGGGACGCCGCCGTCCCGCAAGCGGTGCGAGACGGCGAGCTCGTATGGAGCGCGCGTGGGCGACAGAAACAGGTCGCGCGTCAGCGGCGCGAGGAATCCGCCGTGGCGGACGTGGCGCACGACGACGCGCGCGGAGCCGAGCGGGATCGCGTAGGCGGGGCCGCGGCCCGAGAGCTCGCGACGGCCGGGGTGGGCCGCCGCATGGGCGTAGATCGTGCGGGTCTGGATGATGTCGCGCAGCGATGACGCGAGATCGGCCAGGGCGACGGCGGACGCGATCGGCGTGTCGACGCGCCGGTATTCGGGTGTCACGGAGTCGCCACGCGATACACCGGCACCGGGTGAGCGTTGCCTTTGAGCTCAAGCGGCGGGCGCTCGTCCAGCGGCGGCGGGGCCGCCAGCACGCGCCGGATGTCCTCGGAGATGAGGATCTCGCCGGCTTCGGCGGCCGAGCAGAGGCGGCTCGCGAGATTGACGGTGTCGCCGATCACGGTGAACTCGAGGCGGCGCTCGGAACCGATGTTGCCGGCGAAGACCTCGCCGTAACTCAGGCCGATGCCGATCGCCAACTCGGGGCGGCCAGCGGCGCGCCACTCGGTATTGAGCTCCGTCGAGTGCGTCGCATCATGTCGATGGCCGCGCGCACCGCGCGATCCGGGTCGTCCGCGTTGGCGATCGGGGCGCCCCACTGCGCGATCACCGCGTCGCCCATGAACTTGTCGAGCGTGCCGCCGTGGCGGAACACGCAGTCCACCATCTCGGTGAAATACTCCGAGAGCAGCGCCGCCATATCGTCCGGCGTCATCGATCGCGACAGCGCCGTGAAGCCGCGGATATCGCTGAACAGCACGGCCACCGGCCGCTTGTCGCCGCCGAGCTTCACCGAGGCGGATGACTCCGCGATGCGTGCCGCGAGGTTGGGCGCGAAGTAGCGCTCGAAGTTGCTGCGGACGACCAGCTCGTGGCGGATGCGCTCCGAGAACTGGCCGTGCTCGATCGCGACGGCAGCGATACCGGCGAACGCCGCCAGAAACTCCAGGTCCTCTTCATCGACCCGGTGCGTCGACGTGACATTGTCGACATAGAGGACGCCGAGCACCTGGCCTTCGCCGCCGACCAACGGCGCGCACATGGTGGACCGGACGCGCTGCATGAGAATCGACTCGCCACCGAACCGCACGTCCTCGGGCGCGTTGTCGGACAGGATCGCGACCTTGTCATTCACGACCGAGCGGACGATCGACTGGGGCACCGAGCGGTGGGGGGCCGCGCCGTTCCGATCGCGAGCCACGGCCGGGACCTGGGCACCGTTGGCATTGGCCAACAGCACGGAGACGTAGTCGACATCGAAGATCTGCAGGCAGAATCCGGCGATCTTCTCGAGCAGCGCGCCGACATCGGCCACGCGCGTGAGGCCCTTGGAGACCTCCAGCAGCAGCGCGAGCTTCTGCTCGCTCCGCTCGTGTTCCGTGAGCGCGGCGACGGGCTCGCCGCCCGCCTCGGCCGCCGCCTTCGCCTGCGCGCTCACGCGTGCGCCGCTGGGCCGATGGCGGAGCGCCGCCTCGAAGGCCTGGGGGTCGCTTTCCGGGACCCGCAATTGCCGGACGATCTTGCCGCCCTCGCGGCCGGGTATCGAGGTCCCGCTGCCCGCGCGGTCTCCCCGGAACGCCGGGGCGATCGTGCGGCTGCTGATCGGCGTCGGCATGCCGGCGAACCCGGCGATGCCGGACAGCGGCGCCGGCTCGCGCTCGACGATCCGGAACGACACCTTGCCGAACGCGACGACATCGCCGGCGGTGATGCGGGCGTTGCTGACCTTGGCGCCATTGACGAACGTGCCATTACTGGAGCCCAGGTCCCGCACCTCGATGCCGGCGTCGTCGGTCGTCAGCGAGGCATGGCGCCGCGAGATCGTCGGGTCGAACACGGGGATGTCGCTCGTCAGGGCGCGGCCGATCACCTGTGCCACGCCCGATCGCAAATCGAAGGACTGCTCGCCTTCGACATTGGACAGGGTATAGAGCATCGCCCTCAGAATATAGGTGCCGTGGCCCGCGCGCTGGCGCGTGCGCTCGTGGGCGGGAGCGCCGCGCGGACCTGACCGATGGCGGTGAGCAGCGCGCGCGCCTTGTTCTCGGTTTCTTCCCATTCCCGCTCAGGCACCGAATCGGCGACGATCCCCGCCGCGGCCTGTACCGACGCGACACCGTGGGCGAGGACGCAGGTGCGAATCGTGATCGCGAGATCCATGCGCTGGTCACCTGCCGCGATGTATCCGATGGCGCCGCCGTACGGCCCGCGGCGTTCGGGCTCGAGCTCATTGATGATCTCCATCGCGCGCACCTTGGGGGCGCCGGTCAGCGTCCCCGCGGGGAACGTCGCGCGGAAGACGTCGAGCGCCGACCGTCCGCCCGCGACCATGCCTTCGACCTGGCTCACGATGTGGAGCACGTGCGAGTACTGCTCGACGACCATCAACTCGGTGACCGCCACGGTCCCGAACTCGGCGACCCGTCCGACATCGTTGCGGCCGAGGTCTACGAGCATCACGTGCTCGGCCCGCTCCTTCTCGTCGGCGAGCAACTCCGCGCCGAGCGCGGCATCTTCGGCGGCCGAGTGGCCGCGGCGGCGGGTGCCAGCGATCGGACGCACGGTGACGCGGCCATCGGCGACCCGGACCAGCAGCTCGGGCGAGCTGCCCACGAGCTCGACCCCATCGAGCACCAGATGGTACATATACGGCGATGGATTGATCGCGCGGAGCGCCCGATAGAGCGCTGAGGACTCGAAGTCGTGCGGCACATCGATCCGGCGTGCGAGCTGCGCCTGGAAGCAGTCTCCCGCGAGGATGTACTCGCGAATGCGCACGACATCGGAGAGAAATCGTGGGCGCTCATACGTCGAGCGTCCCGTGGCGGGCGGCGCGGACGGGTCGAGATCGAGCGGGGGCAGGGGCAGGGGAGCGTGGAGCCGGGCGAGCACCTCATCGACATTGCCGACGGCCTCGTCGTAGAGTCGCCGCAGCGTGTCGTCGTCCGCGCCGGCGGGCACCGTGACGCCGGCCACGACGCGCGCCTGCGCGCGCAGGTTGTCGATGATCACCACGCACTTCGTGAACACGAACACCGCGTCGGGGACATCGAGGCCGGCGGCCGCGGGATGCGGCAGCCGCTCGATATAGCGGACGACATCGTATCCGAAATACCCGATCGCCCCGGTCCAGAAATCCCCCAACTCCGGCACGGAGGCCGGCACGTCCCGCGCGATGTGGTGCTGCAGGTCGGCGAGCGGATCGGCTGGGCGCCGCGTGGCGTGCCATCCGCGGCCCGGCGTCCAGTCGTCCACCGATCCGTCGCGCAGCAGGCGCCACGCGCGGCGGGGCTCCGTGCCCAGGTACGTGTAGCGCGACCACGTCTCGCTGCCGGCGGGCGCCGATTCCAGGAGAAACGCGAACGGGCCGCGCCGCACCTTGGCGAACGCGGAGACGGGCGTGTCGGTATCGAGCAGCATGTCCTTCCACACGGGGACGATGCCCCCGCGATCATGGACGGTGGCTGCGAGCTGGCGAAAGCGGTCGTAGTTCATTTGGTATATTTGGCGGTCATGCGCGGTGGCCGGGGGGCGGGACGGCGGTGGATCGTGACGTGCGCTCTCGGGTTGTCAGGAGCAGTGGCCGGCATCGGCCCCGGTCCGGCCGCAGCCCAAGGTGATCCCGGCCAGTGGAACGACGCGCGCGCACGCGCGCTCGTGGCACTCGCAATCGCGCGGCGTAGCCGCCAACTGGCCGACACCGGACTGACCGACTACAAGGCGACGGCGCACGGATATCTGACGTTTCTCGCGCAGGCCGGTCCAGGCTATCCCGACCCGCCCAGATCATCCGATCGGACGAGTTGGCGGTGGAAGTCTATTGGCGGGCGCCCAACCTCAGCAAGCAGCTTGTGGTGGGCCACCGGGATACCCTCCTCCTGCCCGGCGACATCGGCTATTACAACGATCGTTTCGGGATCATCCAGAACAACTTCCCGGACTCGATCCGCCTGGGCGACGGACACGACGTGCGTGGCGTCCCGCACCCGCTCGCGCCGAACGGGCCCGGCGACTACGACTATCAAGTCCATGACTCGCTCCGCATTACGATCCCCGGGCGCGTGGTCGAAGTGTACGCGATCCGGGTACGGCCGCGGGACCCGTCGGCCCCGCGGGTGGTCGGAACACTCTACCTGGAGCGGGAGACCGGGGCGCTGGTCCGGCTGGCGGTGACGTTCACCCGGGCGGCCATCCTCGACCACCGGATCGAGACCCTGGCCGTGACGCTCGACAACGCGCTGGTCAACCGCCGGTTCTGGCTCCCGCACCATCAGGAGCTGGACGTCGTCCGATCGGCGTCGTGGTTCGACTATCCCGTGCGGGGGATCATCCGGGCGCGATGGCAGATCTGCTGCTACGCCATCAATCGCGGCTTCGTGCTGGGGCGGGATGCCGGGCCCGAGATCACAACCGTGCCGACCATTGCCCTCAAGGCGTACCCGTGGCACGGTCATATCCTGGACTCGCTGCCGCCGGATGCCGGTGTCGCGTCGGCCGAGGATGTGCGCCGGGTGGAGCGCGACGCGGGCGCGATCGTGCAGCGGAGCGTGCTCACGCGAGTGCGCGGTGCGGCGCTCGCGGGCTCCGGGATCTCCGACTTCGTGCGCATCAACCGTGTCGAGGGGTTGGCCCTGGGGGCCGGCGCGAGCCTGCCATTCGGGCCGGCGTGGACCCTATGGGGCACGGGCCGGTATGGGCTGGACGACGCGAAGGGGAAGGGCGATGTGGGGCTCCGGTGGCAACCCACCGGCGACGTGTCACTCCGCGTGGCCGCGTTCCGCAGCTATCGCGACGCCGGCGACGTCGCTGAGGGATCACTGCTCGCGAATTCGCTGGCGGCGCAGGAGTTCGGCGCCGATCACACCGATCCCTACGATGTGCGAGGTGCGGGCATCGCCGTCGACGCGGGCGTGATCGCCGGGCTCCGATGGACAGTGGCCGCTACGCGCGAGACGCAACGCGGACTGGAGATCCACGCGCGACCCGCGGATGGCTCGTATGCCCCCACGATTCCCGCGCTGGGATTGCAGGCGACGCGCGTATCGCTGTCGGTTGCACGGCCGTGGGCGCCAGGACCATTGGGAATCGAGTGGCGCGCGCGCGGGGACCTGCGGGGAGAGTCGTACACCGCGGCCGACACCGTGCTCTCGGGCGGCGCGGCGACAGTGGCGCGGGCGTTCGTCGAGGCCGATGCCGATCGCGTCTGGGGTGCGGACCGGTTGGTGGCGCGCGCATTGCTCGGCGGCGTCAGCGCGGCGCCGGCGTTACCCGCGCAGGAATACGTGTACGCGGGTGGTGACGTCAGCGGACCGGGATACGCGTATCACGCGTTCGCGGGGCGATTGACCGGGACGGCTCGTCTGGAGTGGCAGTTCCCGGTGCCGGCTCCCGCGATTCCCCTGGGCCGGTATGGCACGACGCCCGCGCACGTCATCCTCGCTCCGTTCCTCTCGGCCAGCTACGTCGACCGCGCCGCCCCGTTCCGTCCGCTCGCGACCGGCTGGTATCCGGCCGCGGGTCTCGGCGGGATTGTGCTGTTCGACCTGGTGCGCGTCGATGTGGCGCACGGCATGCGCGCGAATGGGGAGTGGACGCTGTGGGTGGATTTGAGTCCCGATCTCTGGGGCGTGTTGTAAGGACAACGCGTGTGCGAGACCGTGCGTCCCCCAGATTTCCACATTAGGAACCTCCAACAATCACCGCACCCAATCACCGCACCCAATCACCGCAGCCAATCACCGCGGCCTCTGGATTGCGGGTGTAATGGGTTCGCGTGGGGTGGCGGAGTCAAACAGTGGGACGCGTGCTGCTGATGATCCGCGTGTTCTGCTGGTGAGGTATCACATCCCGGACCAACGGCGTACTCACACAGCGCACTCACCGCATTTCGTCCCTCTCTCCAGATTCATCCTATGCTTGATCGCGACACCCAGTGGGAGCCGGCCCCGCGCGCGACGACGCACATTGTCGCCGGCGTCGTGGACGTTTACGTGATCCGGCCGTATCGAGCGGCGTGGCGCGTGCTCGCTTTGCAGCGCAGCTACGACACGCGATGTCCGGGTGCGTGGGAATCGGTTCACGGCAAGATCGAGCCGGATGAGACGCCGGAGGCGGCGGCGGTCCGCGAGCTGGCCGAAGAAACCGGGCTGGAGGCCGAGCGCCTGTACAACGTCAGCGTCCAGCCGTTCTACCTGCACACGGTGAACACGGTCGAGATGGCGGTGGTGTTCGCGGCGTTCGTCCGCGAGCCAGGGACGGTGACCATCAGCGCCGAGCACCAGGCCCACGAGTGGCTCCCCGTGGAGCTGGCGCGGAAGCGCTTTATCTGGCCGCGGTCGCGGGCTGCCCTGGAGGACATTGTGGCGCTACTCAAACGCGGCCACGCGGGCCCCGTCGAGGATGTATTGCGCGTACGGTAGATTGAGGTATGGCATACCTGCCGCTCCGGGCGCTGGCGGAAGACCGTCCCCATGGCGCGCTGGCTGACGCCTGGCTGGACGGGCTCGCCGGCGCGCTCTCTGATCCGACGACGAACCGATCGCTCCTCTGCCGGCGCACGCTCGCCGAGCTGACATATCCGGCGTACGCCGAGAACTGGGAGACGGCGGTCAACGATCCGGCACTTCCGGCCGGACTGCGGCTCGCGCTTGCGTCGCTCGACCCGCGCGAGGTCACGCTCGAACCCGAGTACTACGCCGAGTGCGACGAGGAGAAGTTCCAGCGCGTCAAGCCTCTCCTCTGGCTGTGGTACTCCTTCGACCGGACGCCACTCGGCGGCCAGAACGTCGATCTCGGTGTGCGGCTTCGCCGGCTGCTGGCGCCGTACATCTTCAAGCGGTGCGGCGAGAACTTCAAAGCGTTCCAGCACGTCGAGTTCTCGTTCGGCTACAACATGGACGTGGGCGACAACTTCGTCGTGCACCGGCACGTGCTGCTCGATGATCGGGGGGGCATTCTCGTCGGCAACAACGTCTCGGTCAGCGACTACGCGAACATTTACAGCCACACGCACAGCATCGTGGACCAGAAGGACGTCACCGACGCGCTGACGATCCTGGAGGACAACGTTCGCATCACGTATCACGCGACAGTGCTGGCGGGCGTGCGCGTGGCGTGCAACGGGATGGTCGGGGCATTGGCGGTCGCGACGAAGGACGTGCGGCCCTATCACGTGTATGTGGGTATCCCCGCGAAGAGCATCCGGGTGAAGCCGAACGCCCCGCAGGACGCGCAGAACGTGTGTCTGCCGCTGTCGAGGGACCGGGGGTAGGACTAGGGGCTGGGGACTAGGGGCGGGGGGATGGCCCGGGTGCGGCCCCGACCAATGCGACGACGGCTTCGGCCAGCTCGTCGCGGCCCTCGCCCGTCACGGCGCTGAAGGCGATCACCTGGCTGTCGTCGAGCGAGAGTGACTCGGCGAGCGCGCGGACGCGATCCGCGGCAGTCTTCCGGGCCAGCTTGTCCACCTTGGTGACGACGACCAGCGCCGGCGTTTCGATCGCGGCCAGAAAGGCGAGCATCGCGACGATCGTCGCCGGTCGGGTCGTGGCGGACATTGAGGAGTTGCACCGCGCCGCGCAGGGTCGCCGTGTTGCCCAGGTAGCCCTCGATCAACGGGCGCCAGGCGGCTTGTCGCTCCTTGGACACGCGGGCGTAGCCGTATCCGGGCAGATCGGCCAGGACGAACAGGTCGTTGATGCAGAAGAAATTGATTTCCTGCGTCCGGCCCGGGGTGCGGCTCACGCGTGCGATGGCCCGGCGGTGGACCAGCCGGTTGAGGAGCGCCGATTTCCCGACATTGGACCGGCCGAGGAACGCGACCTCGGGGAGGGACATTGGAGGCCGCCATTCCGCCGGGCTGCGCCATGCCGCCCATGAATTCGACGGAGCGGATCACCAGCGGGTCAGTGCTGATTGGACGTCTCAGTGCGGTGCGATGTCGCCGTGCGGCGGCCCGAGCGGAATCACTTTGCCGGGAGGGTTGCTGCGGGCACCGGGCCGTCGTCCCGGCGCCGGCGTGTTGGGTACCGCGGCGGGGGCCGAGGGACGCCGAAGGCCGAACGCGAGCACCTCGTCCATTGTCTTCACCGCGTGGAACGTGACCGAGTTCCGGATTTCCTCGGGGAACTCGTCGAGCTCGCGCAGATTGCCGGCCGGAATGATCACGTGGCGGATGCCGTAGCGGTGCGCCGCGACCGATTTCTCCTTGAGCCCTCCGATCGGCAGCACCCTCCCACGCAGCGTCACTTCACCAGTCATGGCGATGTCCCCGCGCACCGGCACTCCCGTGAGGGCGCTGATGATCGCCGTCGCAATGGCGATGCCGGCGCTCGGTCCATCCTTGGGCGTGGCCCCAGCGGGGATGTGCACGTGGATATCGCGGCCCACGCCGCGCGCCAACTCGTCCTCGATCCCCAGGTCACGGGCGCGGCGCCGAGCGTAACTCAGGGCGGCGCTGGCGGACTCCTTCATGACGTCGCCGAGGGTGCCGGTGAGCTGCAGCTTGCCGCGCCCGCGGACGACACTCACTTCGATGTCGAGTATCTCGCCGCCGACGGCGGTATAGGCGAGCCCGCGCGCGACGCCGACGGAGTCCTCGAGCGTCGTCTCATCCGGGTCGAACGGAGCGGGGCCCAGGAGATCGGGCAGCGCGGCGGTGGTGATGGCTACGGGTGCCGCCGGGGTGGTGGTCATCGTGGGTTTCTCCACGCGCTTCCGGGCCACCTTGCGCGCCACGCGGGCGATCCGGCGCTCGAGCTCTCGCACGCCGGCCTCGCGGGTGTACTGGCGCATGATCGTGCTCAGCACGCCGGGCTCCCACTCGACATCGTCCGGCTTGAGGCCGTTCCGTTCGAGCTGTTTCGGCACGAGGAACTGGCGGGCGATCGCGACCTTCTCGTGGTCGAGATACCCCGTCAGACGGAGGACCTCCATGCGGTCGCGCAGCGCATCGGGCACGCTGGCGAGCGTGTTGGCAGTCGTGATGAAGAGGACCTGCGAGAGGTCGTAGTCGATCTCGAGGTAATGATCGTTGAAGGCGCTGTTCTGTTCGGGATCGAGGACCTCGAGCAACGCGGCGGCGGGATCTCCGCGATAGTCCTGTCCGAGCTTGTCGACTTCGTCGAGGAGAATGACCGGATTGATCACCTCCGCGCGGCGCATGGCCTGGAGGATGCGGCCGGGCAGTGCGCCAATGTAGGTGCGGCGGTGACCGCGGATTTCCGCTTCGTCGCGCACGCCGCCCAGCGCCATGCGCGCGAAGCGGCGTCCGAGTGCTTTGGCGATCGAGCGGCCCAGCGACGTCTTGCCGACGCCGGGCGGACCGACGAGGCAGAGGATCGGCCCTTCGAGGCGCCCGACCAAACCCAGCACCGCGATGTAATCGAGGATGCGATCCTTGACCTCCGCCAGTCCGTAGTGGTCTTCGTCCAGCACGCGCCGGGCGTGCTCGACATCGAGGATGTCGTCGGTCCGCTCGGTCCACGGTACGCCGAGGAGCCAGTCGAGGTAGTTGCGCCCGACCGTGGTTTCGGGGGACATGGGAGCCGTGCGCCGCAGCTTCCGCAGCTCGCGCTGCGCGCGTGCCTGCACGGCGTCCGGCAGCGCGCGGCGCTTGATCTCGGCATCGATATCCGCCAATTCGTCGCCGTCGTCCTGCCCCAGCTCGCGCGTGATGGCGCGGAGCTGCTCCTGCAAGTAGAACTCGCGCTGATTCTGGAAGAGCGATCCGCGCACATCCTCGTCGATCTTGCGCTCGAGGCGCAGGAGCTCGATCTCGGCGCCCAGCACATCGGAGAGCGCTTGCCAGAGGCCGCCGAGGCTGGGAGTTTCGAGCAGTTTCTGCCTGACCTCGTGTTTGACCGCGAGGTGGGCGGCGATCGCGATCGCGCGCCGCTCGTCGGATTCGATCGACTGGACGAATACCGCCGTCTCGTCGGGAATGCGCCGGTGCATCGAGACGTATTCCTCGAACCGGGACATGACGCGACGGCTGAGAGCGGTCCGGGCGTGGCTGGCAGCGCCGCCAGCGGTGTCGCCAGCCGCGTCGCCAGGCGGGTCTGGGGCACCAGGGGCGGTACCGGTAGCGGCAGTGGGCTGGGCGTCGCCTGAGGGGGCTATGGCGGCCTCAGAGGGCCCCTTAGCCCCGCCAGGAGCCCCTTCGTCGCCCGCCTCGGCATCCCTTTCTGAAGGGGCGTGGGCCGCGACGAACGGGTAGGCGGCGACCGAGGCGCGGTGCCATCCGCCGGACACGCCGTACCGGGACACGCGAGCGCGGGCGACGCCCTCGACGAGGACCTTGGCGGTGCCGTTGGGGAGCCGCGAGGTCTGGAGCACGCGGGCGACCACGCCGACACGGTACAAGTCACTCGCGGCCGGGTCCTGGACCTCTCCGCTGCGCTGGGCGACGAGGAGGACCCACTTGTCCTTGCCTGGGCCGCCGGCCGAATCGGCAGCATCGAGGGCCGCGAGCGACGCGGGGCGCCCGACGAGGAGCGGCATGACGACGTACGGGAACACCACGACCTCGCGCAGGGGGAGCACGGGGAGGCGGTCCGGCGTGGTGAACTGTTCGGCGTCGCGAGCGAAGACAGTCACGCGTTAGGCGAGAAAGCGTTAGGCGAGAAAAGGAAAGGCGGGACACCGCACTGGTGTCCCGCCCCAATCTAACGTTCAGGCGTACCGCGATCTCGGCCGCGACCTCGCCCGGGCTAGGCTTCCTTCTTCTGGCGCTTGGGCGAGATCTCGAGCAGCGGCGCGGTGCGTTTGGTGACGGTGCTCTCGATCACGCGAACTTCGGTCACATCGTCGCGGCTCGGGAGGTCGAACATCACGTCAGTGAGGATCTCCTCGAGGATGGCGCGAAGGCCACGGGCGCCGGTGCCGCGTTTGAGCGCCTTGCCGGCGATGGCGCGGAGGGCCAGCTCCTCGAAGATCAACTTCACCTCTTCGAGATCGAAGAGCTTCGCGTACTGCTTGGTGAGCGCGTTCTTCGGCTCCTTGAGGATCCGCACGAGCGCGTCTTCGTCCAGCGCTTCGAGGGGAACGGAGACCGGGAGACGGCCGACCAGCTCCGGGATCAGCCCGTAGCGCAGCAGGTCATCCGGCTCGACGTCCGCGAAGGCGTTCTTGGGCGCGACGGCGATCGAGCCAGCGACCGCGTCGGCGTCGGTCTTGGTGAATCCGATCTGTTTCCGGCCCGTGCGGGCCTCGATGATTTTCTCGAGCCCGTCGAACGCGCCGCCGCAGATGAACAGGATGTCCTTGGTGTTGATCTGGATGTATTCCTGCTGCGGGTGCTTGCGGCCGCCTTGCGGCGGCACGGACGCGACGGTCCCCTCGAGGATCTTGAGGAGTGCCTGCTGGACGCCTTCGCCGGAGACATCGCGTGTGATGCTCGGGTTCTCCGACTTGCGCGCGATCTTGTCGATCTCGTCGATGTAGACGATGCCGCGCTCGCACTCGGCGACGTTGAAGTCGCCGGCCTGGAGGAGGCGGACGAGAATATTCTCGACGTCCTCGCCGACGTAGCCCGCCTCGGTCAGTGTGGTCGCGTCGGCGATGGTGAAGGGAACATCGAGGATGCGGGCCAGCGTCTGGGCGAGCAGGGTCTTGCCGACACCGGTCGGGCCGATGAGCAGGATGTTCGACTTGTCGAGCTCGACATCGTCATCGCGCAGCGACGCGGAGTTGATGCGCTTGTAGTGATTGTAGACCGCGACGGCCAGGGCTTTCTTGGCGCGCTCCTGCCCGATCACGTACTGGTCGAGGACGTCCTTGATCTCCTGCGGGGACGGAACCTGGGTAATGGCTTCCGCAACTTCGCGTTCCTCGTCCTCCGCCAGGATCTCATTGCAGAGCGCGATGCACTCGTTGCAGATGTAGACCGACGGTCCGGATATGAACTTCCTGACGGAGTCCTTTGACTTGCCACAGAACGAACAGCGCAAGTGCTTATCGTGGGACATGAGAATCCGGACACCGTGGGAAGAGGGAGCCAGCCAGCGAATCGAGATCGAAGCGAAACGGCCGAGCCAGCGAGCGACCTGCCGGAGAACGTAACAGGCGCTCAGAATCGGGTCAAGCTGACTTGCGCGAACACGAACACCCGCAACCAGGCTTGTGAAATATTTCACGAGCGCGACGTTCCGTCACGTCTGCCGACGACGCAATCGGTTGCCATCACGCTGCTTACGAGCGCCGTCACCGGCCGCCCCACCACGAGGCGGCCAGTGCCTTTCATCAGACGACGCGAACCACGTCCGGGTCAGGACTTGGTCAGCTCGACGGTCTCCTTCGCGTGAATCGAGGGCAGAACATCCTGGGACACGACCTTGTCGATGATCCCGTATGCCTTCGCTTCCTCTGCCGACATGTAGTAGTCCCGATCGAAATCCCGCTCGATCTGCTCGACCGGCCGTCCCGTGTGCTTGGACATGAGGTCGTGCATTTTGCCGCGGAGATACAGGATCTCCTTGGCCTGGATCTGGATGTCCGACGCCGTGCCCTGCGTGCCGCCCGAGGGCTGGTGCATCATGACGCGCGCATGCGGGAGCGCGGCGCGGCGGCCTTTGCGGCCTCCGGCCAGCAGGAAGCATCCCATGCTCGCGGCCATGCCCATGCAGGTGGTGTTCACCGGCGCGCGGAGGAACTGCATCGTGTCGTAAATGGCGAGGCCTGCCGAGACGCTGCCACCGGGCGAGTTCACGTACAGGTGAATGTCGCGCTCCGGGTTGTCGGCATCCAGGAAGAGCAGCTGCGCGATGATGATGTTGGCGACATCGTCGTTCACCGGGGTCCCCAGGAACACGATGCGGTCCATGAGGAGCCGGGAGAAGATGTCGTAGGTGCGCTCGCCGCGGCTGGAGCGCTCGATGACGTACGGCGGATACAGCGTGGACATGGGACGCTCGTTGGTCAATTTGCGGTCATCGGTCATGAATCATTGGACGAAGGTGCGATAGAAGGTGCGTGGCGAAAGTCATTCGACGGTGTTCTGTTCCAGCAGCCACTTAAAGACCTTTTCCTCGGTCACGCTGCGCTCGATCTCACGGAGCCGGTCGGCCTTCTGGAGCGAGGCGTAGACCTCGGCCACGGGCGCGTTGCGCCTGGCGGCCACCTCCGCGACCCGGTCATCGACGTCGGCCTCCGTGGCAGTGAGATGCTCGCGTTCGGCGAGGGTCTCGATGATGAGCTCACGGCGCACCTGGCTCTCGGCCACGGGCCGGAACTCACTCGCAAATCGGGGACGATCGTCGTCGGGGATCTGATACGCCTGCCCGTAGGCGTCCACGAGCCGCTGCACCCAGACTGGGCGGAATCTCGAAGGGATTGGCGCTTCCGATGTCGTCGAGCAGGCGTTGCCGCACTTCGGCGTCGGCGTCGCGCTCGGAGGACTTGGCCAGGTCTTCGCGCACGGCGGCGGTGAGGGCATCCTTGGAGTCGAAATCACCGACCTCGCGTGCAAACGCATCGTCGAGCGGCCGGGAGTGATTTCCGCTTGACCTCGCGGAGTGTGACGCGTACGGGCTTGGTCTTGCCGCGCTGCGACTCGTCGGGAAAGTCATCCGGCCACTTGACGGGCCTCTCGACCGTTTGCCCCGGCGTGGCTTCCATGATCAACTCTTCGATACCAGGAATGGCCTGGCCGCTGCCGAGGACGAGCGGGTATTCCTTGCCTTCCGCGAGTGCGCCGGGATCGTCACCGCGTGGAGAGTACGACCGTGACCTGGTCGCCTGGGCCCGGCTTCTCGTCAATCGGCGACCACATGGCGCGCTGCTCGCGCAACTGGTCGAGCTGGGCGGTGACCTGGTCTTGCGTCACGGTGCGCTTGGGGCGTTCCACGCGGAATCCACCGACCCGCGCGAGCGCGACGTCGGGGCGTACCTCGAGATGCAACTCGAACGTCAGGGGCTGGCCTTCCTCGAACTTGAGGTCGTGTACGTGCGGCTGTCCGATGAGCTTGAGCTCCTCGCGGCCCATGGCCTCCTTGTACGCCTCCTGCACGAGTGCTTCGACGGTCTGCTGCCGGATCGCTTCGGCGAATCGCTTGCGCACGACGGCAGCCGGGGCCTTGCCCGGGCGGAATCCCGGGAGCCGCACCTTGGTGGCGTATCGCCGGGCTTCGCGCTCTTCCGCGTCACGCACATCGTCGGCCGGCACGGTCACGGCCAGCAGTCGCTCGACGCCTGTGGTTTTCTTCGGCGTGATCTCGATTGGCATGCGCGAAATGTAATGGGGCGCCAGGCTCCGCCGATCAACCGGGCCGTATCAACTCGGCCCTATCAACTGGGCGACGATCTTCCCCGAGCAGAGGACGCCCGGAACACCAGCGCCCGGATGTGTCCCGGCGCCGACCCAGTACAGATTCGCGACATCCGGACTCTGATTGTGCGGGCGCCGGCATCCAGTCTGGCCCCGCACCGGCTCGGCGGCGTACGCGCTTCCGAGATGGGTGTTGGCCGAGGCGCGGAAATAGCGCGGGTCGATGCAGTGCTCGGCGACGATGTGCCGTGAGAGTCCCGGCATGTACCGGTGCTCCAGATAGCGCACGATCGCATCGCGGAACGGGCGCGCGGCGGCGCCCCAGTCGGCATTCGCGCTCAGGTTGGGGACACTGGCCATCACGTACCACGTGTCGCAGCCCGCGGGCGCGAGCGACGGGTCCGTCGCGGTCGGGTGGTGCAAGTGGAGCGCGAAGTCGCCGGAGATGCGGCCGGGCGGCGGGATCGGCGCCGAGGCTTCCACCCTCCTCACCCATCAGAATCTCGTAGTGCGAGAGATCGGAGTACTGGCGGTTCGTACCGAAGCACAGCACGAAGAGCGACCGCGAATACGTGCGGGCGAGGATGCGCTGGTCGGTCTCGATCGTGCGCACACCGGCGGGAATGAGGCGCAGTGACGTGGAGGCGACGTCGGCGTTACTGACGACGGCATCGGCCACTCAGGATCTCGCCGCTCGCGAGGCGCACGCCGGTGGCACGGCGGCTCGCGGTGGCGACGATGATCTCCATGGCTTCGTGGCCGAGGCGGAGCGTGCCACCCATCTCGGTGAAGAGATGCGTGAGTGCGGCGACGAGGGCACCCGTGCCCCCCATCGGGTACCAGACCCCCCATCGCTGCTCGATCGTCTGGAGCGCGGCGTAGACCCCCGGTGTGCGCGCAGGATCGCCGCCGATGAACAGCGGGTGTACGGTGAACACGCGGCGGAGGCGTGCGTCGGAGATCTGGGCGCCGCCATCTCAGCGACGGATCGATAGGCGCGGTCGCGCAGCAGGGCGCCCAGGGCGGGGGCGGCGTCGCGGGCGCGGGTGAGCGGGCGAATCGCGAGAGGGAAGACCGATTCGAAGAGACGGGCCGCGACCGTGCGGAGGTGGACGGCGCCGTGAGATGTCGGTGGCATCGAATCGCCGCAACTCGCGCGCGAGCGGTTCGGCGAGACCCGAGTAGTGGAACGCCGATCCATCCTCGAACCGGATCGTGTAGACGGCTCGAGTGGAACGAGCCTGACGTAGCTGGCGGTGCGTTTGCCCGCGAGGTCGAACAGCTCCTGGATGAGCCAGGGCGCGGTGATGACGGGCGGTCCGGCGTCGAACGTGAAGCCATCGTGGTGGTAGACCTGGGCGATGCCGCCGGGATGGTCCTGCTTGTCGATGATGGTGACATCGTGGCCCGCGGCGCGGAGCCGGATCGCGGTGCTCAGACCTCCCAGGCCGCAGCCGATGACGACAATGCGCATGTGCTGCGACGGGGTGGAGCGATCGCGATGCTCGGGGCGGGACTCGAACCCGCACGTCTTTCGACAAGGGCTCCTAAGACCCTCGCGGCTACCATTACGCCACCCGAGCGAGGAAGTCCGACAAGATAGAGAGTAGAAGGTAGAAAGTAGAGAGTAGGAAACGGCAATGACAGCAATGCGAAAGAGGCAGGCCATCTGTCGCCGGCCCTCTCCGTACTGGACGGTGTTACGTGTTGGCTGGTGCCGCCCCAGTCTTGCCTAATGTCGTTGCCGATACATTCGTAGGGGCCGGTCAGACGCCCGGCTCCTACCACTACGAAATCAACCGCCGACGTGGATACTGACCACGCGGGTGGCGCCGGTCTGTCCCTGGCCCGCGACGGCGTAGACCAGCAGGCTGACGTAGTCGCCGGATTTGACCTTGGAGACTGCGGCCTGGAGATCCGCCACCGAGTGGACGTCGTGGCGCGGCTCTGGGTAGAGGACGGCCACGATGATGTCGTTGGGGAGCAGTTTGTCGTGCGCCGGACCCGCGGGTGCGACATCGGCGACCCGAACGCCACGATCGGCCTCGGGAATGCTCGCCTCACGTGCCATGTCGTCGCTCACCGGCTCGACCTCGATGCCCAGCTTCTCGGCGCTGATGCCGCCGTTTGGCTTCTCGCTGTTCACATCGTTCGCGGCCATCTGCTCATCGCTTGGTGCTTCGGTGAGCTTGACCTGGAACGACTTGCGTGTGCCGAAGCGCATGACGTCGAGCTGAATCGTCTGGCCCGGCTGGTGCAGCCGCACGATCCGCTGGAGCGTGCTCACGCGGTCGACCGGCTTGCCGTCGGCGGCGACGATGATGTCGCCGACTTCGAGGCCGGCTTTCTCGCCCGGGCTCGATCCGTCGCTGGGCGTGAACCCACCGACTTTGACGCCAGCGATCGTCTTGAGGCCCGCGGCCGCGGCGTCATCCGGATCGACGTCGGCAGATCGCGATGCCCAGCACGGCGCGACGAACCTTGCCGTACTTGATGATGTCATCCATCACGCTCTTGGCGAGCGTGATCGGAATGGCGAAGCCGTAGCCGGCGTAGTAGCCGGTGGGGCTGGCGATCGCGCTGTTGATGCCGATGACTTCACCGCGGATGTTGACCAGCGGGCCGCCGGAGTTGCCGGGGTTGATCGCCGCGTCCGTCTGAAGGAAGTCCGAGATCGCGTACTGATTGCGGATGCAGACCAGCGAGCTCGCGGCCGCCGCGGCCCTTGGCGCTCACGATACCGGCGGTCACCGTGAAGTCGAGCTCGAGCGGATTGCCGATCGCGAGCACCCATTCGCCGACCTTGGCCTGTGCAGTCATCGCCCAGGGTCAACGTCGGGAGGTCGTGTCCGTCGATCTTGATGACGGCGACGTCGGTCGTCGGATCGCGTCCGACGACCTTGGCCTTGAACACGCGCTCGTCGGTCAGCGTGACGGTCACGCGGTCCGCGTCAGCGACCACGTGGTTGTTGGTGAGGATGTAGCCGTCGGGGGTGACGATGAAGCCTGAGCCGCTCGCCTCTTGTGGTACCGGGCGCTGCGGACCGAACTGGTTGAAGAAATCTTCGAGGCCGGGCGGCACGCGGCCGCGCATGCGCGGGCTCGCATTGTCACTCTCGCGCGGGTCGCGAACCGTCTGAATCGCGACGACCGCGGGCGTGACGTGCTCGGCGATCGCGACAAAGGCATTGCCGCCGTCCATGGTCGGCCGGATTTGTTGAACGACCGGCTTCGCGGTGGCCGCCGCCTGGCGTGCCTTGTGCGTAGCCGAAGTGAGTGAAGTCGAGCGACGAGGCGACCAGAACTCCGCCGACAAATGCAGCGGCGACTGCGGCGCCGAATCGCGTGCGAGAGAGTGTGCTTGGCATAGGCCTGTCCTGAATGTTCAATGATTCGTGAAAGCGACCATTACTATCGGATATACACGCGCAACGGCTTCAGGGTTTCCTTTTCGCACGTTCTGAGCCTGGCGCCGAGCGGGCCGGGAAGGGTTTCGGGTATGGCGTTTGGGTGACGTCGGACCGAGCCCGTATTCGATACCGTATCGCAGAGCCGTACCGCCTCCGGCCGTTCATGGTGGAGCCTGCCTCAGCGGCCGAGCCCACTCGTGTCGCGAGGCACCCGGCCGCCGGGCTACTTCAAGCTTACACCGACCGTGCGAAGCGAGAGTCGCGACCGCCGTGGCGACCTGCCCAGACGAACTACTTCTTGTCGTCCACGATCTCGTAGTCCGCCTCGACCACATCGTCGGGCTTGGCGCCCTGGGCGCCGCCGGCCGGGCCACCCGGCGGCGGCTCCTGAGCGGTGCCGCCGGGCGTGGGGCCAGCCCCGCCAGCGGCGCCCTGCTGCTGATAAAGTGACTGTCCAGCCTCGCTGTAGGTACGGGTCAGCTCTTCCTGCGCGGAGCGGATCTCGCCCTGGTCGTCAGCGCGCAGGGCTTTGCGAGCCCGCTCGACGGCGCCGTCGAGCTTCGACTTGAGGTCGGGCGCTCAACCGGTCCGACCACTCCTTGGATTCTTCTCCACCTCGTACGTCATGCTGTCGAGGCGGTTCCGGGTGTCGATCTCCTCGCGCCGCTTCTTGTCCTCCGACGCGTTCTTCTCGGCATCCTTGACCATCCGATCGATCTCGGCGTCCGAGAGACCGCTCGACGCCTCGATCCGGATCTTCTGCTCCTTGCCCGTGGTCTTGTCCTTCGCGGACACGTGCAGAATGCCGTTGGCGTCGATGTCGAACGTGACCTCGACCTGCGGCATGCCGCGCGGTGCGGGCGGGATTCCGGTCAGCTGGAACTTGCCGATGGTCTTGTTGTACGACCGCCAGCTCGCGCTCGCCCTGCAGCACGTGGATCTCGACCGTCGTCTGATTGTCGTCGGCCGTCGAGAACGTCTCGCTCTTCTTGGTCGGAATCGTCGTGTTCCGCGGGATGAGCACCGTGGTCACGCCGCCCAGCGTCTCGATGCCAAGCGACAGCGGCGTCACGTCGAGCAGCAGGACGTCCTTCTGCTCGCCGGTGAGCACCGCGCCCTGAACGGCCGCGCCGATCGCGACGACTTCGTCCGGGTTCACGCCCTTGTTCGGCTCCTTGCCGAAGAACTTCTTGACGATATCCTGGACCTTCGGGATGCGGGTCGAGCCACCGACGAGCAGCACCTCGTCGATCTCCGTCGGCTTGAAGCCCGCGTCCTTGAGCGCCTGCTCCATCGGCGGGCAGCGTGCGCTGGATGAGGTCATCGACCAGCTGCTCGAACTTCGCCCGGGTGAGCGAGTAGTTCAGATGCTTCGGCCCGGACTGGTCGGCCGTGATGAAGGGCAGATTGATGTCCGTCGACTGCGTCGTGGACAGCTCCATCTTCGCCTTCTCGGCCGCTTCCTTGAGCCGCTGCAGCGCCATCGGGTCCTTCGAGAGATCGATGCCCTGATCGCGCTTGAACTCCGCGACGAGCCAGTCGATCACGCGCTGGTCGAAGTCATCGCCGCCCAGGTGCGTGTCGCCGTTGGTGGACTTCACCTCGAACTGCCGGGAGCCTTCGACGTCGTAGAGCTCGAGCACGGAGATGTCGTACGTGCCGCCGCCCAGGTCGAAGACGGCGACTTTCTCGTCCTTCTTCTTTGTCGAGGCCGTAGGCGAGCGCGGCCGCGGTCGGCTCGTTGATGATGCGGAGCACGTCCAGGCCCGCGATCTTGCCGGCGTCCTTGGTCGCCTGCCGCTGCGAGTCGTTGAAGTAGGCGGGCACCGTCACCACCGCCTTCTCGACCTTGGTGCCGAGGTAGTCCTCGGCCGTCTGCTTCATCTTCTGCAGGATCATCGCCGAGATCTCGGGCGGCGTGTAGCGCTTGCCCTGTACCTCGACCGTGGCCACGTCCGTTGTTGCCAGCCACGACCTTGTACGGCACGCGCTTCACTTCGCCTTCGACCTCGGACATCTTGCGGCCCATGAACCGCTTGATCGAGAAGACCGTGTTCTGCGGGTTCGTCACCGCCTGACGCTTCGCGATCTGTCCGACGAGGCGCTCGCCGTCCTTGGTGAAGCCGACGACCGATGGCGTCGTCCGCCCGCCTTCGGCGTTCGGGATCACGACTGGGTCGCCGCCTTCCATGACGGCGACGACCGAGTTGGTCGTCCCCAGGTCGATACCAATCACCTTGTCTGCCATGCAACCCTCGTGAATGTTCCGGTGGGCTCGCTGAACCACACCCTATAGCGGCCTGGGCTGGACCGATCGAGCCTCATCGCCGAACGCCCGCCAAAGCCGCGAGTCGATTTTCCTACTAGCGCCCTAGCAATCGCGGGACCGCTTCAATAGGTCAAAATGGCAGGATACAGGTCGGCCCCGGTTCAGGAACGGCAGCCCCTGTAACAAGTGTGTGCCTTCGTGCGCTCGGAGCGGTTTCCAGGCCCCAGGCTGCTTGCTCGCAGCGGCCCGGCGTCCGACATTCAAAAAGTGTGACCGAGCAGAGCGTCACGGGCTGGCCGCGGCGAGCGTCCATGCCGTGGGCGGGCCGATAGCGGGCAGAGGATAGCGGGCAACTGATGGCACGGGGGCGCAGGGTAGTGATCACAAGCACGCGAAGGACGAGTTCGAGAACGACAGGTTCGAGAACGGCAAGCTCGAGAACGGCAAGCTCGAGAATGGCAAGTTCGAGACATGACGGAGTGACGCCATGACGGCGCCTGCCCTGGTTCCCGCGACGCCGTTTCTCAACCGTGAGCTGAGTTGGCTGGCGTTCAACGCCCGTGTGCTGCATGAAGCATTCGATGAGCGGAACCGGTTGCTGGAGCGGCTCAAGTTCATTGCGATCCACAGCACCAACCTCGACGAGTTCTACATGGTGCGGATCGCCGGGCTGCGGCGCCAAGTCCGCGCCGGGGTGGTGCAGCCGTCGCCCGACGGCCTCATGCCATCCGAGCAGCTCACCGCGATCGCGCGGCAGGTCACCGAGCAGCTGGCCGAAGTGCAGATCTGCCTCTACCAGCAAGTGCTGCCCGCGCTCGCGGCGCGGGGCGTCAAGCTCGTCTCGATGGCGGATCTGTCGCCGGCCGAGTGGCTGACCGTCGACAGTTTCTTCGAATCGCAGGTGTTTCCGATTCTGACGCCGCTCGCGGTCGATCCCGGACACCCGTTCCCGTACATCTCCAACCTGTCGCTGTCCCTCGCCGTCGAGATCCGCGACCCGGTCAAAGGCGTCGAGCATTTCGCGCGCGTCAAAGTCCCGAAGAGCCTCCCGCGCTGGGTACCGTTCGGCCGCGCCAACGAGTTCGTGCCGCTGGAGCAACTGATCGGCGCCAACCTGGGCGCGCTCTTCCCGGGCATGGAGATCATGGGGTGGCATGCGTTTCGAGTGACCCGCTACTCGGATCTCGATCTCGCGGCGACCGATGAATCCGAAGACCTGCTCGAAATGGTGGAGCAGCAGGTATTCGAGCGGCGGTTCAGCGAAGTGGTGCGGCTCGAAGTGCAGAACACGATGCCGGCGCACCTGCGGTCATTGCTGCTCGAAGAGCTTCGCGACGAGCAGACGGCGGAGTTGCCCGCGCTGACCGAGCACGACGTGCAGGACGCCGGGTCGCTCCTCGACCTCGGGGATCTCATGTCGATTGCCACGCTCGACATCCCGGATCTGCGCGACACGCCCGTTCACGGCGGCGGTCCCGGCGGAGCTGCGCGATCCGCACAAGTCGATGTTCGCGGTGATTCGCGAACGCGACCTCCTCGTCCATCACCCGTTCGACTCGTTCACGGCGTCGATCGAGCATTTCCTCGAGGCGGCGGCGCACGACCCCAATGTCCTCGCCATCAAGCTGACGCTGTACCGGACGTCAGGCGACACCGCGATCGTTCGCGCGCTCACCGATGCCGCCCAAGGCGGGAAACAGGTGGCGGTGCTGGTGGAACTACAGGCGCGCGGCGACGAGGCGAACAACATCTCGTGGGCGAGGACGCTGGAAAACGCCGGCGTGCACGTAGCGTACGGGCTGCCCGGGCTCAAGACGCACACGAAAGTCGCGCTGGTCGTCCGGCGCGAGACCGATGCCATCCGCCGGTACGTGCATATCGGCACCGGCAACTACAACTCCAAAACCGCGCGTCTCTACACCGACTTCGGGCTCTTCACGTGCAGCCCGTCGGTCGGCGCGGACGTCAGCGATCTGTTCAACTCGCTCACCGGCTATTCCCGGCAGCGTCTCTACCGGAAGCTGCTCGTCGCGCCATCGAACATGCGCCAGCGGGTGATCGAGCTGATCGATCGCGAGGCATCGTTCGCGCGCGCGGGGCGTGGTGGCCGCATCGTCGCCAAGATGAACGCGGTCGCGGACTCGGAGACCATCGAGGCGCTGTACCGGGCGTCGCAGGCCGGTGTGTCCATTGATCTGATCGTGCGCGGCATTCTGCTGCCTTCGCCCCGGGACGCCGGGCATCAGTGAGAATGTGCGGGTCACCAGTGTCATTGGCCGGTTCCTCGAACATTCGCGGCTGTGGCGCTTCGGGAACTGTGGCTCGCCCGAGTACTTCATTGGGTCGGCTGACTGGATGCCAAGGAATTTCGACCGGCGCGTCGAAGCGGTGGTACCGGTGGAGGATCCGGCACTGCATCCGCGCCTCGACGCGGTGCTCGACCTGTGCCTCAACGACAACCGTGGCACGTGGGAGCTGCGCGAGAATGGCACGTACCGGCAGCGGCATCCCGGGACGGATCCGGAGCGGTCCGCGCACATCATCTGCCAGCGAGACAGCTGGGGGCGGGTGCCGGCGGCGGATCCGGTGGTGGTGCCGAATGTCGCCGAGTTGAACGAGCAGGCGGCGGATTAGCCCGACAGCCGCCCTCGGTGCCTAGTCTATCTCGACCCCGTCGTCGTCCGTTGTGATCACGGTGCCGTCGGGGGCGACGATTTCGACCTTTACCTTCGCCACCTCTTCCAGCAGGGCCGCTTTGCGGCTCGCGCCCCAGAGCTCCAGGCGGAGCGGGATGCGCACGCGCGCGGGGACCGCGGTCAAGCGCATCGCGCGGCCGAGCCAGCGGACCTTGATCCTCCCGACGGCGCCGGCGTGCCCGCGATCAAAGCCGTCGGCGACGCGCAGAATGGCCGCCAGCCGCTTCACGCGGCGGCGCAGCGCGCGGTCCAGCCCACCGTAGTCCTCCTGTGATTTCTTGGGCACGGTGCCCCGGTGGTACCGCGCGACGGTGGCGACGGCCAGCTGCTCCTCGGGCGTCATGCCCAGCAGATCCGCGTGCAGGATCAAGTGGTACGAGTGCTTGTGATGCTTGTTGTAGTTGATGTGGTAGCCGATATCGTGCAGCAACGCCGCGTCGGCCAGCACCTCGCGGTCGCCCGGCTCGCAGCCGATGCGGTCGCCGATCGCGTCGAACAGCTGCAGCGCGAGGCGCTGTACCTGGTGCGCGTGCGGCGCCTCGTAGTGCGTCCGTTCCGCCAACTCGCGTACCGACCGCGCGCGCGCCTGTCCGGGATCGGCGACCGTCGGCGCGACGCGCGCGGTCTCCAGCAGCAGGCCTTCGCGGATTCCGTAGGCCGATACCGCGAGGTCACGAGCCTCGACGCGGGCGATCACCTCCGCGATGACCGCCAGTCCGGCGACCACGATGTCGGCGCGTGCGGGGTTGAGCCCGGGGACTGCGCCGCGCTCCTCCAGGGGCATGTCCTGCAGCGCATCCAGGATGTGCTCGACCTCGACGCGCGGCACACGGCAGGCGTGGACCGTGCGGGCGTTCTCGACGCCCTGCCGGTGGAGGTACATGCCCGCGAGGTTGGTGAACGTTCCGCCCGAGCCAATGACCTGTGCGCCGCGCCAATCCCGCACCGGCAAATGCGTGCGCAGTGCCTCGCGCACATCGCGCCGCAGCTTGCGGATTCCGCGGCGCAGCGGCCGGCCGCCGGTCGCGAGCGCCGAGCCCAGATACTGCTCGCTCAGGCGGATGGCGCCGAGGGGGAGGGAGATGAGGCGGTCGAGGAGGCCGTCGGCGCTGAGGGCGAGCTCGATCGAGCCGCCACCGATGTCCATCACGACCCAACGGCCCACACCGAGGTCGAAGTGGGCGAGCGCGCTACGGAAAGTGAGCCGGGCCTCATCCTCCCCGTCGAGCGTCCGGACCTTGAGTCCCGTCTCGGCCCGCACCCGATCGATGAACGCGCGGCCGTTGGAGGCATCGCGGACGGCGCTTGTGGCGACGGCTTCGATGCGATTGGCACCGAGCTGCCGGGCGAGCGTGGCCATCCGGCTCAGGGCGTCGACGGCGGCCTGCATGGGCGCGGCCGCCAACTCGCCGGTGGCGCTGACGCCGGTACCGAGGCGGGGCTGGGCCTTGAGCTGGTCGACGACGCGGATCGTGCCGCCGGGTGAGACATCGGCGACCATCTGCCGGATCGAGTTCGATCCGATGTCGATCGCGGCGACGCGGACCGTGTCCCTGTTCGCGCGTAGCGTCGCGCCAGCCCCGCCCGTGCCGGGCGTCCCACCGTTCCTGACGAGGGCCGTCGACGCCACCGCGTGCCGTTCCTAGTGCGAGTCGTCGGGGCTGCCGGTCCCGCGCATGCCGGTCAGCGCGGGCGGGCCGGCGGGGCGCCGCGCGGGATCATCGAAATGGTGCTTGATCTGCTTGCCTTCGGCGAGGAAGACCGCGTCTTCGCCGATGTTCGTGGCGAGGTCGGCGACCCGTTCCAGGTTGCGGCCGACGAGGATCAGCTCCAGGGACGGCGTGATGTTGCGGGCATCCGCCATCATGTGCGTGAGGAGGATCCGGAAGAGCGAGTTGAGGAGGGCATCGACCGCGTCGTCGGACTTGCAGACGTCGCGTCCGAGCGTCCCGTCGGCCCGGATGAAGGCGTCGAGCGCGTCGCCCAGCATGCCGCGCGCCCGGCGCGCCATGTCCTCGATCTCGGGCTCGGGCGTGATCGTGGACCGGATCGCGATCAGCCGTTGGGCGCACTGCGCGATGTTGACCGCGTGGTCGCCGACGCGTTCCAGGTCGCTCGAGATCTTGATCGCGCTCACGATGAACCGGAGATCGCGCGCCATGGGCTGCTGCAGGGCGAGGAGCTCGACGGCGAGGGATTCGATCTCGACTTCCAGGGCGTCCAGCTCCCGGTCGCCGGTGATGACGGCTTCGGCGCGATCCTGATCCTGCTTGAGCAGCGCATCGACGGCGAGATCGACCAGTCCTTCGGCGCGATCCGACATCGTCAGGAGGCGCTCCTTGAGCGTCTCCAACTGGTCGTGAAAGTGCCGGAAGCCGGTCGGTGCGTCATGCGCCGCGGCGGACAACGGAGCGGGCGGCATCATCCAAACCTACCTGTGATGTACGAGTTGGTGCGTTCTTCGCGCGGGGCGGTGAAGATCCGGTCGGTCGGCCCCACTTCAATGAGACGACCCATGTAGAAGAACGCAGTATAGTCCGACGAGCGGGCGGCCTGCTGGAGATTGTGTGTCACGATCACCACCGTGAGCTCGCGTTTGAGCTCGTACAGCAACTCTTCGATCTTCTGGGTCGCGATCGGGTCGAGCGCGCTGGCTGGCTCGTCGAGGAGCAGCACCTCGGGATCGTTGGCGAGCGTCCGGGCGATGCAGAGGCGCTGCTGCTGGCCGCCGGACAGACCGAGGGCGGTCTGGCGGAGGCGATCCTTGACCTCGTCCCACAGGGCGGCGCGGCGGAGCGACGACTCGACGATCCAATCCAGCTCGTGGCGCGGCAGGGAGGCGTTGATCCGCGGCCCGTAGGCGACGTTGTCGTAGATCGACTTGGGGAAACAATTCCAACGCTGGAACACCATGCCCACGCGGCGGCGGAGCGTGGTCGGGTCGAGGTCGGACCGGTAGACGTCGGCGCCATCGAGCAGAATGTGCCCCTCGTGCCGGGCGCCCGGGAGCAGGTCGTGCATGCGGTTGATCGACCGGAGAAACGTCGATTTGCCGCAGCCCGAGGGTCCGATGAGCGCCGTGATCGCCCGCGCGGGCATCTCGAGGTCAATGTCGAAGAGCGCCTGCTTCTCCCCGTACCAGAATGAGAAATGGCGGGCAACGAGCGTCCCGACGACGGTGCCTCGTGCGCCAGCCCCACCCGAGGGGACCTGGGCCGCCAGATCGATGGTGGCCGTCATCCGAACCGCCCGGTGATATAGGCTTCCGTCCGCGGGTCGCGGGGCGTCGTGAACAGCGTGGTTGTGGGTGCGACCTCGACCAGCTCGCCGGCCAGCATGAACGCCGTCCGGTCGGACACGCGGGCCGCCTGCTGCATGTTGTGCGTGACCATCACCACCGTCATGTCGCGCCGCAGCTCGTAGACCAACTCTTCTACCTTCTGGGTGCTGATCGGATCCAACGAGGCGGTCGGCTCGTCGAGCAGCAGCACCAGTGGCTCGATGGCGAGGGCGCGGGCGATGCAAAGGCGTTGCTGCTGGCCGCCCGACAGCCCGACCGCGCTGTCGCGCAGGCGGTCCTTGACCTCCTCCCATAGTGCCGTCCGCCGCAGCGCGCGCTCCACGATCTCGTCCGTGCGGGCCCGGGAGGGGCGATTCTCGGAGGTGAGCAGCGCCGGCAGCGACGTTGTCGCGGATCGACATCGTCGGGAACGGGGTGGGTCGCTGGAACACCATCCCGATGTGCTGGCGCACGGCGGTGACGTTGACGCTGCGGTCGTAGATGTCCTGCCCGTCGAGCAGCACCTGTCCCTCGGCGCGCGCGAGCGGCAGCGTCTCATGCATCCGGTTGAGACAGCGGAGCATCGTCGACTTTCCACAGCCTGACGGGCCGATGATGGCGGTCACGAAGCGATCCGGCAGCGACAGCGAGATGTCTCGCACCGCCCGTGAACTGCCGAAATACGCGTTCAGGTCCTTCACGGACAGCCGCGGCGCCTCCGTGGGCTCGGCGCTGGGCTTCGCGCCGGCGTTGACGGTCACGCTCGGGGTAGCCGCCGGGCGCGCAGGGGCGTCCGGAACAACGCCGGCGAGCGGTGGCGTCACGACGGCTGGCTTCGGTGCAGCGGGCGACGCGGCCGCGGGGGCGCCCGACGGCGGCGCCGTCTGGCGCGATGGCGGCACCGGCGGCTGGTCGACAGCCGATATCGTCATGGGCGGGCTGACGCGCATATCAGTCACTCGCGGTCGCGAATCGGCCTCGGGTCGCCACGCGGGCGACGAGGCTGATGATAAGGATTAGCGCGATGAGCACGAGCGCGCCGGCCCAGGCCTGTGCGTGCCAATCGTCGTATGGGCTCAAGGCGTAGGTGTAAATCTGCAGGGGCAATGCCGCGACGGGCTGGTTGAGCGACGTGGACCAGAACTGGTTGCCGAACGCGGTGAAGAGCAGCGGCGCCGTCTCGCCTGCGATGCGGGCGATAGCGACCAGCGCGCCGGTGACGACCCCGGCGGTCGCCGTGCGGAGGACGACGGTGAGCGATGTGCGCCAGCGCGCATAGCCCAGTGCGAGCGCCGCTTCCCGAAGCGACACGGGTACGGTGCGCACGATTTCTTCGGTAGTGCGGGCCACCTGGGGAATCATCATGGCCGCGAGGGCGACGCCACCGGCCCAAGCCGAGAAGTGTCCGATCGGGCGCACGAGGATCTGCCACGCGAAGATGCCCATGACGATCGACGGCAGCCCGTTGAGGACGTCGGCCAGGAAGCGCGTGACATTGGCGAGGCGGGTGCCGCGATGCTCGGCCAGGTAGAGTCCCGCGCCGATGCCGACGGGCAAGCCGATCAGGCAGGCGAGGCCAACGAGCATGAGCGTCCCGACGATCGCGTTGGCCATCCCACCGCCCGTCTCGCCGACCGGCTTGGGCATGTTGGTGAAGAAGTGCCACTGCAGCGAGGACGCGCCTTGCTTGAGCAGATAGAACAGCACGATCACGAGCGGCAGCGTGGCCAGGACGGCGGCCGAGTCCCACCAGGCCGGCCATCAGGGCGTTGACACCTTGCCGGCGGCGCAGCTTGCCCGCGCGGGCCGCCGCGGGGAAGGTGCCGCTCCACCGCATCGGCGGCGTCACGGGGGGAGGGGAGGCTGTCGTCATGCCGCTCGCTCTCCGCTGCTGCGCGACACCTGCCACACGAGCCAGCGGGCGACCGCGTTGACGATCAGCGTGATTACGAATAGCACGAACCCCACGGCCATGAGCGCCGACAGGTGAAGATCGCCGGAGGCTTCGGAGAACTCATTGGCGATGACCGACGCCATGGTGTAGCCCGGCGCGAAGAGCGAGGCCGAGATCTGGGGGCGGTTGCCGATGAGCATCGTGACGGCCATCGTCTCGCCGAGGGCGCGGCCGAGCCCGAGGATGATGCCGCCGATGATGCCAGACTTGGCGTAGGGGAGGACCGCGCCCCAGATCGTCTCCCACTTCGTGGCGCCGAGGGCGAGCGCGGCTTCGCGCTGCGACCGGGGGACGGCGAGGAGTACCTCGCGTGATACTGAGGAGATGTACGGGAGGACCATAATCGAAAGGATCAGTCCCGCGGCGAGCATGCTCGGACCGTAGGCGGGTCCGGAGAAGAAAGGCAGGACGCCCAGGTGCAGCGTATCCCGCAGGAACGGCATCACCGACACGCGCAGGATGGGGAGCAGAACGAAGATGCCCCACAGACCGTAGACGACACTCGGCACGGCGGCGAGCAAATCGACGAGGAACGCGACCGGTTGGCGCAGCCACTGGGGCGCGAACTCCGACAAGAAGATCGCGACGCCGATGGCGAGTGGCGTCGCGATGGCGAGCGCGATCGTGGATGAGACGAGTGTGCCGTAGATCGCCGGGGCGGCGCCGAAATTCCCGTTGACCGGATCCCAGGCGCTCGACGTCAGGAACGAGAACCCGAACTTGTGCAGCGCGGGCCAGCCCGCGAGGAAAATCTCGAGGGCGATCAGGATGAGGAGGAGCGGAACACACAGCGCGAAAAACGTGATCGCGGCGCTGTAGATCCGGTCACCGACCACCGCCCCCTGGATCCGGGCACCGAGCCCCCGCTCGCTCGGTACGGCGGCTCCGGTCACGACGTTGGGCCAGCCGAAAGCGAGTCGAGTCGGGCGGAGAGGCGGGTGACGATGGCGGCGGGCAACGGTGCGTAATCGAGCGAGGCTGCCGACTGCTCGCCGTCACTGAGCGCCCATTTCACGAAGTCGAGGATCTTCTTGCCCTTGGCGGCGTCGGTGGGCGTCTTGTTGATCAGCAGATAGGTGAAGGACGAGATCGGGTAGGCATCCGCGCCAGGCGCATTGACGATCGACACGCGGAAATCCGTGTTGGGCGGCAGCGAGGCGGCGGCTCCCGCGGCGGCGGCGGTGACCGACTCGATCGACGGCACCACGAACGCACCGGAGGCGTTCTTCACGCTTGCGTAGGGCAGGCTGTTCTGCTTCGCGTACGCCAACTCGACATAGCCGATCGCTCCGGGAGTCTGCTTGACCTGACCGGCGACACCTTCATTGCCTTTCCCGCCCATCCCGACGGGCCACTGCAACTCTTTCCCACGGCCGGGCGCCTTGGCCCAGGTGGGGCTGACGGCGGCCAGGTAGTCCGAGAAAATGTACGTCGTGCCGCTGCCATCGGAACGGTGCACGATGAGGACGTCGGTTGCGGGGAGGGAGACGCCCGGGTTGAGGGACTTGATGCGCGGGTCGTTCCACTTCGTGATCTTGCCCAGAAAGAGATCGGCGATCACATCGCCCGAGAGCTTGAGCGGCTGGGTGACGCCCGGGACGTTGTAGGTGATCACGACGGCGCCGAGGACAGTCGGGACGTGGAGGACGGGCCCTTTGGTCTTGGCGAGCTCCGCGTCGGTCATCGGCGCATCGGAGGCGCCGAAGTCGACGGTGCCTTCGGTGAGCTGGCGAATCCCGCCGCCCGAGCCGATCGATTGATAGTTGATCTTCACGCCGGTCTTGGCGGCGTAGTCGGCGAACCACTTCGAATAAATCGGGTACGGGAACGTCGCGCCGGCGCCAGTCAGGTCCGCGCCGCTCGATGTGCTCGCGGCGGGCGTGCCGGCGCCAGTCTTTTGTTCGCCAGATCCGCCGCATGCGGCCACCACGAAGGGCAGCACGAAGACGACCGCGAGCGCACTGCCGATGATCGACGCAAGTCCCGACCGGTTCCGACGTTGCATGCCCTGCTCCAGAGATCAGAAGTTGGGGTCTCGTTTCACAGCGTAGAACCGACGAGACCGGTAACGAAGAGCGGTGTTACAGCGTAACGTAGGACGGCTTGGATGGGTTTTGATTCCACTCAGGTAACGAAGGTGTCACACGGGATGAGGGCGCTCCGAAAACACGGAGGGCCAGGCGCGGTTATCTGCGTCTGGCCCTCCGTGTCTCAGGATCGGAAACGACCCCGCCGCGAACTTACGGCAGGTAGTAGCGGAACGAGTTGAAGACCATCATGTCGCGCGCGGTCGGCGCGACGCCTGGGCCACCGGCGACGGCGGGCGCACCGGACCACGTCTGGCGCTCGGTGTAGGAGCCCTGCATGCCCCACGCGAAGCGGCCGGCTGGGCCCTGGTAGAAGCTGTACCAGAAGCCGAGGGTGCCCTGGGCGACGGCACGGTTGTCGGCGTTACAGCCGGGGTTCGTGCCACCCGCGGCGCCCGGGGTGTCGGGGCCAGTCGGCGCGAACTCGGTGGTGCAGCCGGCGGCGGAAAGGAGGGGTGACCCGTAGCCTTCACCCTTGGTGCCATTCAGGAAGTTCTGGCGGTACGCGTACTCGGCGCCGGCGTAGCCGTAGATATCGAGCCGGCGCGTCGGGTGCGTCTCGATCGAGACCAAACCCATTGCCGAACGAATCGGCGCGAGCTCGCCATTCGGACGAACGGTGGCGTCAGACAAGCCAACCGTGCCGTAACGGCCGATGCCGTTGCCCCAGAGGCCGGACACGCCGAAGTCGACGACGCTGCGGGACTTGCCGTCCTCAACGACCTTGGCCTGCCAGAGCGCGGCCGCGCCCACACCGCCGACATACGTCGTCGAGTTGTGCGTGCCGCCGTAAATGTTGCTCACGTCGATGACGCGATCACGGAGCGCGCTTCCGACCACCTTGATTTCGTAGTGACCGAAACCGGGCTCGAATACGAGCTTGCCGATCACGTCCGGATAGGGATCCGACGAGTAGTTCGTCGTGGCATTGAGCAGACTTCCGCCGGGCTGGCCGACAACGAAGTTGTCGTTGGCGCCGTGCGCGGTGAACGTCGTCTGCGACTCTTCAGCCGACGCGGCGAACCAGACCTTGTCCTTGACCAGATCCTTGGCGATGCGGACACCGAACTGACGGGCCCAGTTGAAGCCCGCGGCGTACTGTGCATCGATCGTGAGGGGCACCCACTCGTTGCGGGCGGCGATCCCGGACTTGTCGGTCGTCAGCAAGCTCCACATCTGTCCGGCGGTGAACTGCCAGCCATCACCGAGCGTGGCACGTCCCCAGAACTGGCGGATACGCAGCGCGTAGCTGTTGCTCTCATTCGAGTTCGACGTCGTGCCGTTGGTCAGAAAGTCCGACTCCCAGAAGCCAGCAAACTTCGCGTCGCCGCCCATGCCTTCAGCGAGGATGCCGATTCGGGACTGGCGGGCCGTCCCGCGGAGCTCGTTGAGGTTGGCGTTGGTCGTGCCCTCGAATGGAATCGCGCTGAAGCTGGACCCGATGTCGGCGTTCTCGTTCTTTTCACGCCACACGGCCTCCGCTGCGGCGAATCCGACCGGCGTGATCGTGATGCCCTTGAAGTGAATCTGCGCGGCCTTCACGCTATCGCCCATTTGCTGCGCGCTCGCGGCCTGCGCCGCGAACGTAACTGCCATCGCACCGGCGGCGAGCCGGGTGGCGAAAGCGAAACTGCGGTTCCAAGTGGACGGGCGGACCGTGCTTCCCGTCGTCGTTTGGGTGTCGACCCACAAAGACATTCGTGCTCCGGTGGAGGAGGTTCAGTTACAACGCACTGAACTATCCGCCGCCGTGTAAAGTCCCGACCGGCCTATCGTATCAGATCTGTCACGAAGACTCAGAGTCAGGGAGGAAAACGCAGGGAGGAGACAAAAGGAAATCGTGACAGCGCTGATACACAGCGGTCGGCGTCCTGCGAAAGGGACACGCTAGATCAACCAGTCGCCACTCTTTAGGGAGACTTCATGACTCGCACGTTCTTTCGCACTGCACTGACCTCTGCACTTGTTTCGCTCGCTGTGATTGCCGGAGTTTCGGTCCGCGCTCTGGCGCAGGGGACTGAACTGACCGGAGCGGGGGCGACGTTCCCCTATCCGATCTATTCGAAGTGGTTCGCCGACTACGCCGCCAAGACCGGCGTAAAGATCAACTACCAGTCGATCGGGTCGGGCGGCGGTATCCGCCAATTGACCGAAGGCACGGTCGATTTCGGCGCGTCGGATGCGCCGATGTCCGATGCCGAGATGGCCAAGCTCAAGGTTCCGGTCATCCACGTGCCGACCGTCCTTGGCGCCGTCGTCCTCACGTACAACGTGCCAGAACTGTCTCGGCCGCTTCGCCTGACGGGCGACGTGATCGCCGGCATATATCAGGGCACGGTGACCAAGTGGAACGCTGCCCCGATCGCGGCGCTCAACCCCGGTGTGAAGCTGCCCAGCCAGGACATTGTCGTCGTGTATCGCTCGGACGGGAGCGGCACGACCTACATCTTCTCGAGTTATCTCGCGGCCGTGAACGCGGCATGGAAGACCGCGCCGGGCGCCGGCAAGGAGCTGCAGTGGCCGGTGGGCATGGGCGGGAAGGGGAATGAAGGCGTCGCGGGCCAGGTGAAGCAGACACCGTACTCCATCGGCTACGTCGAACTCGCCTATGCGCGGCAGAACAAACTGCCGTACGCGTCGGTGCAGAACGCGGCAGGGACGTTCATCGAGCCGACGATCGAGTCGGTGACGGCAGCGGCGTCCGGCATCGCCGGATCACTTCCGCCGGCGACGGACTTCCGGGTATCGATCGTGAATGCGCCGGGCGCCCAGGCCTATCCGATCTCGTCGTTCACTTTCTTGCTCGTGCCGACGCACTATGCGGACGCGGCAAAGGGCAAGGCGCTCGTGGAGTTCGTGAAGTGGGCGATCCATGACGGCGAGCGCGCGGCGCCGGCGCTGGATTATGCGCCACTTCCGGCGACGATTGTGTCGATGCTGGACAAGCGGCTGTCCACGATGCAGGTCGCGGAGAGATAAGAAATCGGGACTGGGGACTAGGCACGAGCTGTCGCGTGTGTCTAGTCCCTCGCTCCTCGTCTCTAGTCCCCAAGCCTTTCCCCTCTACGCCCGCGTTGCCGGTTCGTCGGGGAAGAATGCCGACACGGTCGTGCCGCGGCCGACCTGGCTGTCGGCGCGGACCTGTCCGCCGTGGGCTTCCACCAGGTGGCGGACGATTGCCAGGCCCAGGCCTGTGCCGCCGGCGTCGCGGGACCGGGCGCGATCGACCCGGTAGAAGCGCTCGAAGATCCGCGGGAGATGGGGCGCGGGGATTCCGGCACCCGTGTCGCGCACGATCAACCAGACTCCCGACGGCGTTGACGTCCCGGCGGTATCGAGACCGGGCTCGCGGTGCGTCGCGACGGTGACCGAGCCGGCCGACGTGTGGCGCACGGCGTTCTCGACGAGATTGGTGAGGATCTGACGGAGCGCGGTCGCATTGGCCGTCACCGTGCGGGCGTCGTCCGGGACGCACACCTCGAGCGCCACGCCTTTCTCCGCCGCGATCACCTTCGAAGGCACGACGGCATCAGCCGCTGCCGCGCGGACATCGATCGGCGTGGGTTTGGGGACCCATCCGCCGGACTCGATGCGTGAGAGATCGAGCAGATCGTCCACGATCCGCTGCATGCGGCGGGTGTTGGCGAGAATCGTCTCGGCGAACTGCCGGCGCTGCTCCGGGGGCAGGTCCTCGTCAGTCAGCGTCTCGGCGAATCCGCCGACGACAGTGAGTGGTGTCTTGAGCTCGTGCGAGACATTGGCCACGAAGTCGCGGCGGACAGCCTCGAGACGCCGCGTGGCCGTGAGATCGAGTAACGCGACCACCGCGCCGCCACCGGCCAGCGGCCGTGTCGTGAAGGCCAGCGTGCGGCCATCGACTACCGCCTCCGCGGCCTCGGTGCCCTCGCCACCCAGCGCGCCCGCGATGGCGTCGCGGAGCACGCGCTCGCGCGGCAGGTGGTCGAGCGGGAACGGGACGGCCACCTGCGCGCGGACGAGCCGGCGGCCGGTGGCGTTGATACGGACCACGCGTTGCCGCGAGTCGATCGCGATCACGCCTTCATTGAGCGAGTCGAAGAGCGCCGTGAGCAGTGAGTCTTCCGCTTCGAGCGCCGTGAGACGGGCGCCGAGCTGCTCACCCAGCCGGTGCAGCGCGATCGCCAGGTCGCCGACCTCACCGGGCGCGGTGAGCGATGGGCGGCGGGTGAGATCGCCAGCCGCGAGGCCACGGGCGACGTCGCGCAACTCGACAATCGGCTGTGACACGGCGCGTGCGAACAGGATCGCGACGGCTGCTGCTACCGCGAGCGCGAGGCACCCGACCAGATAGACATCCTGCTTGGCCTGGCGCACCAACTCGGGCATGCTGGCGCCGGCGCCGCCGATGGTGACGTCGAGCCGGTGGTCGATAATGAGAACCACGCAGACCACGAGCACGCTCACGACGATGAGCGAGCCGAGGAGGAGCCGGAGTGTGAGTCTCACGGTGCGGGCGCCGGGCTTACCCCGAGGAGGCCCGCGATCGGGCCGGGGCTACGCGCCTCGCGAATGTCCAGCGCGCAGCCGGTATCCGAAACCGCGCACGGTTTCGATCAGGTCACCAGCCGGTCCGAGCTTCGTGCGCAGCCGCTGAATGTGCATGTCGACCGTCCGCGTCTGGATGTCCGGGGCGGCTTCCCATACGGTCTCCAGCAGATGTCCGCGGGCCTGCACGCGTCCGCGGCGTTCGGCGAGCGTCAGGAGGAGCTTGAACTCCGTCGGCGTCAGCTCGATGGCGGCGCCTTCGACACTCACGCGGTGTGCCGCACGGTCGATCTGGATGGGCCCGATCGCGAGCACATTGGACGCGGTGTGCGCGGAGGCCCCAACGCGGCGCAGGATCGCGCCGACCCGCAGCACCAACTCCTGTGGGCTGAAGGGCTTCGTGAGGTAGTCATCAGCGCCGAGCGAGAGGCCGCGGATGCGATCCGGCTCTTCGCGGCGCGCGGTGAGCATGAGTACCGCGACATTGCGCGTCGTGTCGTCACCGCGCAGCTGCTCCAGCACGTCGAACCCCGACAGCCCGGGGAGCATCAGGTCGAGGACGACGATCGCGGGGCGCTCCTGCCGGGCGAGACCGAGTGCGTCCTGGCCGTTCGAGGCGGTGGAGACGCGGTAGCCGGATTTCGCGAGGTGGTAGGCGACCAGGGCGACAATGTCCGGCTCATCGTCGACGACAAGGACGCGCTCCGTGTTCACCGGTGTAACAACCGGCTTAGCGGGGGTGTGTCGCGACGTAGTCATGATGCCAGCGGGCACAACGGAAAATATGCGGCTGGACGGCCGGTAGGGCAAAGCGGGGGGCGTTCAGCGGTCACGGTTGTGTAAAGCACGATTGGCCGCGCAGGAACGAGGTGCGCGGGGCTCTGATCCAGGGATAATGCACTGGTTACGCGCCACGAGGGTGAGATGTTTGACGCCGGGGTGGGTGGCCGGTAGGCTCGTTAATGGACGATTCTGATCTGATCCGGCAGTTGCCGAAGGCTGAGTTGCATTGCCACCTGGACGGGTCCCTCCGTGCGGCCACCCTGCTCGAGATGGGGAAAGCTATGGGGAGCTGGCTCCCCTCGGACGACGGGGCGGGGCTTCGGAAGGCAATGCGGGTGGCGGATGGCTGCACGCTCGAGGCCTACCTCTCGTCCTTCTCGGTGACCCTCGGCGTCCTGCAGACCGCCGACGCGCTGGAGCGAGTCGCATACGAACTCGCGGAAGACAATGCTCGCGAGGGCGTCTGGTACCTGGAGGTGCGTTTCGCCCCAATCCTCAATACGCGGCTTGGGCTGTCCCAGGCCGACGTGGTGCGCGCGGTGGCTAGCGGACTTCGGCGCGCCGAGCGTGAGACGGGAATTGTCGCGCGCATCATCGTGTGCGCGCTGCGCCAGCTCGGGCCGTCCGCGTCAATGGAGGCGGCGCGGTTCGCGGCGGAGCATCGCGGGGAGATGGTGGTGGGGTTCGATCTCGCGGGCGCGGAGGCGGGACATGCCGCAGGAGCGCACGCACCGGCGTTCCAGTACGCGCGAGACAGCGGGCTCTCATGCACCTGCCACGCCGGCGAGGCGGATGGCCCCGAGTCGATCCGCCAGGCGATCGATCTCTGTGGTGCGACCCGCATTGGGCATGGCACGCGGCTGATCGATGATCCGGCCCTGATGGCGTCCGTCGCCGAGCGGGGGATCCCGCTCGAGATCTGTCTCACCAGTAATGTGCAGACGGGCGCGACGCCTTCATATACCGCCCACCCGCTGGGTGCGTACGTGCACGCTGGTGTGCCCGTGGTGCTGTGTACCGACAACCGGCTCATGAGCGACACGACCGTCACCGCGGAATATGCGCACGCGCAGTCGGCGCACGCCTCACGGTGCCCGAGCTAGCCACCATCGCACGCGCCGGATATGCGTACGCGTTTCTGCCCGAGGCCGAGCGGGGCGCGCTGCTGGCGCGGTTCGATGCGGCGGTCGCGGGAATCACGGCCCGGGGCGCACAATCGTGACCGCCGCAACAAGCACTCGCACGACCCCTGATATCACCGCCGACGTGGCGGCGGCCGTCGGCGCCATATGCCGCGGCGCGTGCCCCCGCATTGCGATCATACTCGGTTCGGGGCTGGGCGGATTCACGCGTCATATCGAACGGCCCACGCGGATCCCGTTCACCGATCTCCCGGGCCTGCCACCGGTGACGGTGGTGGGTCACGCGGGCGAGCTGGTTCACGGCATGATCGACGGGCAGGAAGTCGTGGCGCTCTCCGGCCGGCTTCACGCGTACGAGGGGTATTCCGCGGATCTTCTGGGGCTCCCCGTGCGCATCCTCCACGCGCTCGGCGTGCGGACGCTCTTCCTGTCGAACGCGGCGGGCGCCATCCGGCCCGATCTCGCGCCCGGCACGCTGATGCTGATCCGCGACCACATCAACCTGACGCGGGGCAATCCGCTCATTGGGCCGGTGCGGCCGGGCGAGCAGCGGTTCCCCGACATGTCCTCACCGTACAGTCGCAGCCTGGGCGATGCGTTCATCGACCTCGCGCGTGCGGCTGGCGGGGCGGTGGCTGAAGGGACCTACGCGGCCGTGCTCGGGCCGTCGTATGAGACGCGGGCGGAGATCCGGATGTTGGCCGGGATGGGTGCAGACGCAGTTGGGATGTCGACCGTGCCGGAAGTGCTCGTCGCGCGGGCGCTCGGCATGCGGGTGACGGCAGTCAGCTGTATTACCAATGCGGCGGCCGGCGCTGGCGGGCGGCTCGATCATGCGGACGTCCTGGCGAATGCGGCGGCGGTGGCGCCGGTGTTTGAGCGGGCGGCCCGAGAGTGGCTCCGCGTCGCCGCGCGAGCGTAGAAAGAAGAGCACCGCTAGCCGACGGGGCCCGTTCCCGAGCCCACTGACGGCGGGCGTTGCAAGGCGCGGTGGACGTAGCGGCCGGCGGCGGTGACGGCTGAGAGCAGTGAGCTACCCAGTGCCAGGTGGGCCGTGATCGCGGCGGAGAGGGTGCAGCCCGTCCCGTGCGTGTGGCGGGTCGCGATGCGGGCGTGACGGATCAGGCGTGGGGCGGATTTGCCGTCGTAGAAGACATCCGTGGCCGAGTCGCCCTCGAGATGGCCGCCGGTGATCAGGGCGGATTTGGCGCCGTCGCGATCCACGAGCAGCAGCGCCGCGCGGCGCATTGAGGCGATCGAGGTCACCGGTTCGCCGGTGAGGGCTGCGGCTTCCGCGAGGTTGGGCGTCACCACTGTCGCGAGTGGCAGCAGATCCCGGCGCAGCGCGCGGACGCCGTCCCGATCGAGCAGCGCGGTACCGGAGCTGGAGACGATCACGGGATCGAGTACGTACCGCCTCACGTCGTGCGCGCGCAAAGTGGCGGCGACGACGCGTACGATCGATGCGTTCGCGAGCATCCCGCTCTTCACCGCATTGGGACGAAGGTCGGTGGCCACCGCGTCGATCTGGGCGCGTACCACGCGCGGAGCCACTGGGGTCCAGGATTGCACGCCGCGCGTGTTCTGCGCGGTGATGGCGGTGATCGCGGTGGTGCCGAAGACGCCCAGGCGCGTGAAGACCCGCAGGTCGGCCTGGATCCCAGCGCCGCCGCCCGAGTCCGAGCCAGCGATGGTGAGCGCGATGCGCGAGCGCGGCATGCCTCAATGATATACGGGTCACGAATACACAGGTCTCCGTCATCGCGGAGCGGGTGTAAGATTGGTGTGTGGCGCTCATCACCCAGGCTCGCGATCTCAAGCGGCGCAAAGCCCGTCAGCGGACGGGGTGTTTTGTCGCCGAAGGTGTGCGGGCGGTCGAGGAGCTGCTGCGATCGCCGCTCGATATCGAGGGGGTGCTCGTGAGCCCTCAACTGGCGGCCACCCCGCGGGGCGTGGCGCTCCGGGAGTCGTTGGCCGGGCGTGTCGAGGTGGCGGAAGCCGACGATGCGGATTTCGCGACCGCCGCGGACACCGAATCACCGCAGGGCGTGCTTGCGATCGCGACGATTCCGCTGCGGACATGGGACGACGTACCGTCGGCGGAGCCCCTCCGCGTGCTGGTGCTCGACGCGGTGCAGGATCCCGGCAACGTCGGCACGATGCTTCGGACGGCCGCCGCGCTGGGAGCGGCTGCCACGGTCGCGATGCCAGGCACGGTTGACCTGTGGAACGCGAAAGTCGTCCGTAGCGCGATGGGAGCCCATTTCACGCACCCGGCATTCGCCACCTCGTGGCAGGACCTCGATGCGTGGCGGCAGGCCCATCGCGCGTCGCTGTGGGGGGCGGACGCCCGGGGGCAGGCTCTGGAAGCCAGCCCCGCCAAAGTGCCGTCGCGCCTCGCCCTCGTGGTGGGCAATGAAGGAGGGGGGCTGACGGACGAGGCGCGGGGGCGGATCGAGCGGCCGGTGGCACTGCCGATCGCGGACGTGGAGTCGCTCAACGTCGCCGTGGCGGCGGGCATCCTCCTGTACACGTTGCGGCCTGCCACTGGCCCGCTTCTGGGCGGCGCGCGTGACGGCAGGCGTCGCCGGGCTACTCCAGTCGCCCATCGGCGCCAGGTTCCAGTACCGCAGGGCTTTCCACCGGGGATCTGGTGGGGGCTGATTTTCGTCCTGGGCGCCGTGATCGGCTCGTTCCTGAACGTGTGCATCTCCCGTTGGCCGATGGAGCTCTCGGTCGTCGCGCCGCGCTCGCGGTGTCCCAGGTGCCAGCGCCCCATCACATGGTATGAGAACATCCCGCTGGTGAGCTGGGTCGCGCTCGGCGGGCGCTGTCGCGGGTGCAAACTCCGGATCTCCATCCAGTACCCGGCGGTCGAACTGCTGATCGCGCTCGGCTGGCTGGCCGCATTCATCGATGATCGGGTCGCCGCTCACGGCGCTGCGCGTCGCGGTGTTCGGTACGATCATGGCCGGCGTCGCGATCACCGACCTGCAGTACTATCTGATCCCGGACGGATTCACGGTGTTCGGGTCTGATCTGGGTCGGTGTCACCTCGGTCGCCGGCGTTCTGCTCCGCGATGGCGGGGGCTTCGCGAACCCGTACGATGCCCTGATCGGCGCGTGCGTCGGCGCGGGCGCGATCTCGATCATCGGATGGCTGGGCGAAGTGGTGCTCAAGAAAGAGGCGATGGGATTCGGCGACGTCACGCTCATGGCCGTCGTGGGTGCCGCGGTGGGACCGGGCCGGACGCTGTTGACCGTGTTCTTCGGCGCGTCGCTTGGCGCGGTCGTGTTCCTCGTGTTCGTGCTGCCCTACACGTGGGTCCAAAGCCGGCGAAAACAGGTGCCGTTCGAGCCACCCCTCGTACCCTTCGGTGTGTTCCTTGCGCCTGCGGCACTCGTGGCCTTGCTTTGGGGATACAGGCTGATCTCGTGGTATCTGGGACGAATTGGGCTGCTGTAGGCCGACAGATTCCGGGTGCGAACAAGAAAGTTGAGAGTCGCAGAAGTCGCACAGCGACTTAGAGGAGTGCTCTGCGCTTGCGGTCTCATAACTCCGATCTGGACCGGTATACCCGTGACCTGACGGATGAGGCGCGGAATGGGCGGCTCGATCCCGTCCGCTGCCGGGATCCGGAGATCGCGCGGGTCATCGACATTCTGCTGCGCTACGGTAAGAACAATCCCGCGCTCGTTGGCGGCGCCGGCGTGGGCAAGACCGCGATCGTCGAAGGCCTCGCGCAGCGGGTCGTGGCGGGTGCCGTCCCGCTGGCGCTCCGTGATGTGCGCGTTCTCTCCCTCGATCACGTCGCGCTCCTGGGCGGGACCACGTACCGCGGGCAATACGAAGCGCGGATCACGGGTCTGGTCGATGGTGTGACGGCCGCTGGCGACGTCGTCCTGTTCATCGACGAGCTGCACAACCTGATCGGCCAGGGGACGGCGATGGGCGCGGCCATGGACGCCGGCAACATGCTCAAGCCGGCGCTGGTGCGCGGCGATTTTCGCGTGATCGGGGCGACGACCGAGGACGAGTACGTGCGCTGGGTGTGCGGCGACCCGGCCCTGGAGCGCCGGTTCCAGCGGGTCGATGTCCGTGAGCTGTCGTCGCTCGACACGCTGGAGATCCTCCGCGCCCGGGTAGTGCGCCTGGAGCGCCACCATGGCGTGGTCATCTCCGACGATGCGCTCGACGCGTCGGTGCGGCTGACCGATGAATATGTGACCGACCGGGCGCGGCCCGATCGGGCGATCGACGCGCTCGACGAGGCGTGCGCCCATGCACAGGCACTGGCGGTCTACACGGACGCGACCGCAGTGTTGCTGGCCGAGCGGCGGGCGGTGCTCCGCGCACATCCGCCGGAGCTGGTGGCGAGCGGAATGACCGACGACGTGGGGGACGAGGAGGAGATGCCGGACCAACTCGAGCGGTTCGCCCGCACGGGATTCGACGCTCTCGGGCGATTCGGGGCGGAGATCGAAGCAGCGATCGTCGGGCGCCGCCCGAGCGGCGGGACGCAGCCACGGGAGACCGAACGCGGTCTCGCCCGGCGACGCGGCGCAGAAACTGGGTGGTACGTATGCCGGCGCGGCCAGGCCGTCCGCTCCGCCCGTGCCGCGCTCGGTCGCGGAGCTGGATGTGATCGTCCGGCATCAGCTCGCCGACGAAGGCATCGTCGTGCGCGGACACGATGTCGCGCGCGCGGTGGCGGTGGCGACTGGCCGCACTGTGGTCTGGCGCGCACCCATGACGACACGTCTCGTGTGCCGCGCCGCGGCGTCGGCGCTCGTGGCGTGCGCCGCGGCGTGGACGCCTCGCATGCGCGCAGGACACACACGCCGCGCCCGGGGCCGGGCGATACGCTCATGACGTCGATGACGCCGTCCCCAAGATCGAACGGGCGGTGGGCCTCAAGTTCAAGACGCCGCCGAAAGTCGAGCCGCGGTCGAAGGCGGAAGTGCGCGCATTCCTGGAGAAGGAGTTCGCGACGAGCCACGCGGAGCATGACCTCGAGGGGAGTGAGCTGGCGCAGAAGATGTTCGGGCTCATCCCGGACACGATGCATCTGCGGGCGGAACTCGAGAACCTGCTGACCGAGCAGATCGTCGGGTTCTACGACCCGAAGACCAAGGTCCTCTACGTCGTCGATGGCGCGCCCGCCAATGAAGTGACCACTGTCATCTCGCACGAGCTGGTCCACGCGCTGCAGGACCAGTACATGAACCTCGACTCGCTACAGTCGATCGAGGGCGACGACGACCGGGCTGCGGCCGCGCAGGCGGTGATCGAGGGACAGGCAGTCTTCGACCAGCTCGTGGCGATGTCCGGCACGCGGAACTTCATGACCATGATCCCGGGCGGGTGGGACGGCATCCGGCAGCAGATCCGCGACAATCAGGGCGCCATGCCGGCGTTCGCGAACGCGCCAATGGTGCTGCAGGAGACGCTGATCTTCCCGTATCTGACTGGCGCGGAGTTCATGCGGGATTTCGACGTGCATGAGCCGGGGAAGCAGCCGTACACCGACATGCCGACGTCGACGCAGCAGGTCCTGCACCCCGATCAGGCGTATTTCGGCACGCGGAAGGTGCCGCTCGCGGTCACGCTCCCGCCGCCGCCGGGTGGTGCGTCGAAAGTGCGCTACTCGAATGACATGGGGGAGTTCGACACGCGGCTCTTCCTGTTCCAGCACCTGAACGACCAGGCGGCAGCGATTCGCGGGGCGGCCGGGTGGGCTGGGGATCGGTATGAGATCATCGACACACCGAAGGGGCCCGCGCTGGTGTGGGTGACGGTGTGGTCGACGCCGGTGGCGGCGGGGCAGTTCCATGACCAGCTGCTGCAGACGATTGCCGCGCGGTATGGCGCGCACCCCACGCGGGTGGTGTCGGCAACACCCGTGGAGATTGGCGGGCGGCCGTCGGTGCTGTACGTCGATGCGCCGGCAGGGACCCCGGCGAATACCCAGTGGGTGGACCTGGGACAAGTCACCGTCAAATAGCGGTGGACGGTGGCATGCGATACAGCCGGTTGCCGCGGCATCCGTAGAGGCCGGTCGCGACGGCCGCACGTGGGACCGTCGGTGACAGTCCCCGGCGTTCCGATGTTACAGGCCGACCAGCTTCGTTAGGCCGAAGAGGACGATCGCGATCAGGCCGCCGAGCACGTAGCCCGTACGGATGATCAGGCGCAGCTCGCGGTCGATGACGCCGCGGATCAGCTCTTCGATCCGGTCGTGGCTGAAGGCCAGGACTTTGCGTTCCACCATCTCCTGCACGCGGAAGCGTTCGACCAGCCCCGGGATCTGTTGCTCGATCCAGGTCCAGATCGCCGGAGACAGCGCGTGGGCCAGGCGCTGCGCGGTGTCGGGTGGCAGCCAGCGGCCCGGGCGGCCGATGGGCTGCTCCAGGGCTTCCACGATCTTCTCCACCGTCCGGTCGGTGAGCACGAGGCGCGCGACCATGCGCTCGCGGAACGGCAGATCGTTGACGAAGCGCGTCGAGGAAATCCTGTACGGCGGTTTCCACCGCGGGCACCAACTCCGCGGGGAGCATCGCGTTGACTGAGCCATGCTCCTTGTCGAGCGCATCGCTGAGCAGCCCGGCGAGCTGGCCCTCCAGCGCGTCGCGCAGCCCCGACCGCGCGATCTCCTCCATCAGGTCGTGCGGCGTGAGCAGCCGCTCGCCGACCGTCTTGCCGATGCTCTTGGCGAGCCGCGGCTGATTCTTGGGGATCGCGCCCTGGAAGCCGAACCGCTTGCTGCCGCGGACGGAACAGCATCCACACGGCGACGGTGTCGGAGAAGCCGCCGGCGATCGTGCCGATGGCGACCTGAATCGCGAACTGCAGCCAGGGATTGTGGGCTGTCACGACCTCGGCTGGCTGCCGCGAGCGCGCCGACATCAGCGGCGTCGCCGGTGAGCGCTTGTTGCCGGTTGGCGGCGCCGAGAGGCGTCGAGACGACTGGAGGCGCAGGCGGTGCCTCGTCCTTGGGCGGGTGATCGGCGAGCACCGCGGGCGTCGCGTTGGACGCTCGCGGCCGGCGGCCGTCGAGCAGGGCGATGCGGACCACGTCGTCCATGTGTCGTGACGAAGCGTGAACACCATGTTGGCGCGCACTTCGTCGGGCACATCGCGCAGATCCTTCTCGTTGGATCTTGGGCAGGATCACCTCGCGCAGTCCGGCGCGATACGCCGCGAGCACTTTCTCCTTGACGCCGCCGATCTCCAGCGCCTTGCCGCGCAGCGTGACCTCGCCGGTCATGGCGACATCGCGGCGCACCGCGCGGCGGCGCGAGCACGCTCGCGATGGCCAGCGTCACGGCGATACCCGCGCTCGGACCGTCCTTGGGAATCGCGCCGGCGGGGAAGTGGATGTGGAGGTCCGCCTCCTTGAACTCCTTGTCGTCGATCCCCAGCGACCGCCGCACGCGACCGCACGTACGAGTACGCGGCGTCGACCGACTCGCGCATGACGTCGCCCAGCTGGCCGGTGACGGTCAAGCGTCCGGTGCCGGGCATGCGGAGCGCCTCGATCACCATGAGCTCGCCGCCGGTCGCCGTCCACGCGAGACCTGGTGACCGCGCCGATCTCCGGCTCCGTCTCGGCTTCCTCGAACGGATAGCGCGGGACGCCGAGCATCTCCTCGACCTTGGCCATGTCGATCACCCAGGCGCCCTCCTCGCCCTCCGCCTTGCGCGCGCGCGCGCTTGCGCATGATCGCGGCGAGGTTGCGCTCGAAGTTCCGGAGCCCGGCCTCGCGCGAGTAGCGGCCCGAGACGAAGCCGAGGACCTCGTCGGTGAACTGCAGGTCCTTGTCGGTGATGCCGTGCTCCTCGAGCAGGCGCGGGAGCATGTAGCGCCACGCGATCTCGACCTTCTCCTCGACCGTGTAGCCCGCGATGCGGATGACCTCCATGCGGTCGCGGAGCGGGGCCGGGATGTCGAACAGGTTGTTCGCCGTGCAGATGAAGAGGCACGACGACAGGTCGAACGGCAGGTTGAGGTAGTGATCGACGAACGAGTTGTTCTGCGACGGGTCGAGCACCTCGAGCATCGCGGCCGTCGGGTCGCCGGACGGACCGCCGCCGGTCATCTTGTCGATCTCGTCGATCATGAGCACGGGTCCTTCACCTGCACGCGTCGGAGCGCCTGCAGAATCAGTCCGGGCATCGAACCGACGTACGTGCGCCGGTGGCCGCGGATCTCCGCTTCGTCGCGCACGCCGCCCACCGAGATGCGGTAGAACTCGCGGCCGATGGCGCTGGCGATGGCTTCGCCGAGCGAGGTCTTGCCGGTGCCTGGCGGTCCGACGAAGCAGAGAATCGGGCCGTGCGGATCGCCGCCGCGGAGTTTGCGGACGGCGAGGAACTCGAGGATGCGCTCCTTGGCTTCGCGCAGTCCGTAGTGCCGGCCGTCGAGCGCGGACTCGACCTTGGTCGAGCGCGATCTCCTCGTCGCCCGAGCGCTTGTGCCAGGGCAGGGCGAGGATCCAGTCGAGGTACGTGCGGATGACCTGGTACTCGCTCGACGCGGGCGAGAGCATGCGCATGCGCTCGGTCTCGCGCCGCGCTTCCTGTGCCGACTTTCTCGGGGAGATTCGCCTCGTCGATCTTCTTGAGCGTGTCGATCGTCTCCTTCTCGCCCGGATCGGCCTCGCCGAGCTCCGTCTGGATCGCGCGCAGCTGCTGGCGCAGATAGAACTCGCGCTGGTGCTGCTCGATCTTGATCTCGGTCTGGCGCTTGACGTCCTCCATCACGCGGGCGCGGGCGACTTCGCGCTCGAGGCGGGTGAGGATGAACCGCAGGCGCTGGCCGACATCGAGGCGTTGCAGGACCTCGTCCTTGTCCGAGATCCGGAAGTTCATGTTCGTCGACGCGAGGTCGGCGAACCGGCCCGGGTCGGACACGTTCATCTTGAGGATCGCCGGCACCTCGTCCGGGATGCGGTCGATCAGGTCGGCCAGCGTCTCCGCGGCCGCGGCGACGCGGGCGACGAGGTCCTCGATCTCCTTCGGATCGGAGATCGTTTCCTTGGCCGGCTTGACCGCGGCGACGACGAAGGGCTCGGTCTGCCGGATCTCCTCGACCACGATGCGGCGCAGTCCCTGGAGCGTGATCTGGACGGTGTCGCCGGGGAGGTTGATGCGCTCGTGGACGCGGGCGGCGACGCCGACGCGGCCGATGAACTGCGCCGATTCGATGGGTTCGTCGTGGTCACCGCTGGCGACGACCAGCGCGACGATGAGTCCGGGCTCCTCGTTGGCGCGGAGGAGCGCGAGGTTCTCGGGAGCGCCCATTTGCACGGCGATGGTGCCGAGCGGGTAGACGATCGTCGACCGGAGCGCCATGAGCGGCAGCGCCGGCGGAAGCTCGGACTTGAGGATGTCGTCTTTGCGCTGTGGCTTGGGCATGGAGGAGGCGGAGGCGGCGAGGAACGGTGCCGGTTCGTCTTGTCGTAAATCTTAATGTCGTCTACGTTTGGGGGCTATGTTCGATGAGCTGAGCGAGAAGCTGGAAGCGACGTTCGCCCGTTTGCGCGGGCGAGGCGTGCTGACGCCGGCCGATATCAAGGAAGGGCTGCGCGAGGTCCGCCGGGTCCTCCTCGAAGCCGATGTCAACTTCCAACTGACGCGCGAGTTCCTGGAGCGTGTCGAGAAGGCCGCGTCGGGGGTCACGGCGCTCAAGGCGGTCTCGCCCGCACAGCAGCTGGTGAAGATCGTCCACGACGAGCTCGTCGCGATGCTCGGCGAGCGGAGCGAAGGGCTCAAGCTGAGCTCAGTCCCGCCGACGATCGTCATGATGGTCGGGTTGCAGGGATCCGGTAAGACGACGACCGCGGCGAAGCTCGCGCGGAAGCTGCTCGCCGAGGGGAGAGCGACGCGGCTGGTCGCGGCCGACGTGTATCGTCCCGCCGCGATCGACCAGCTCGAGACGCTCGGCACGCAACTCAACGTCCCCGTCTACGCCGACCGCGACACGCAAGGATGTCGTGCGCATCGCGAAGGCGGGCATCGAGCAGGCGCGGAAAGCACGCGATCGCGTCGTCATCCTCGACACTGCAGGCCGGTTGCAGATCGACGAAGACATGATGAAGGAGCTGACGAAGCTCAAAGACGCCGTGCATCCCGACGAGATCCTGCTGGTGGCCGACGGCATGACCGGCCAGGACGCGGTCAAGATCGCGCAGGGATTCGACAGCGCGCTCGGCGTCACCGGCGTCATGCTCACCAAGATGGATGGCGATGCGCGCGGTGGTGCGGCGCTCTCGATCTACGGCGTGCTCAAGAAGCCGATCAAGTTCATCGGTGTCGGTGAGAAGACGGATGCGCTCGAGGATTTCCATCCCGACCGCATGGCGAGCCGGATCCTGCAGATGGGCGACGTGCTGACGCTGGTCGAAAAAGCGCAGGCGACGTTCGACGAGGACGAGGCGAAGAAGCTGGAGAAGAAAGTCCGGAAGGAGGGGCTCGACCTCCAGGATTTCCTGTCAGCGATGCGGCAGATGCAGAAGCTCGGGCCGCTCGAAGGCATCCTCAAGATGCTGCCCGGCGTGAACACCAAGATGCTGAAGCAGGCGAACGTCGATCCGCGGCGGATCAAGCATCTCGAGGCGATCGTGCTGTCGATGACCACCGAGGAGCGTCACAACCCCGGGATTCTCAATGGGTCGCGGCGGGCGCGGGTCGCGAAGGGGTCGGGGCGGCCTATCAGCGAGGTCAATCGGCTGCTGGAGCAGTTCCGGGACATGCAGAAGATGATGAAGAAGGCTGGCGGGCAGGGCGGGATGCGCGGGATTTTCGCCGGGATGCTTGGTGGGGGGCGGTAGAGGCAGAAAGTAGAAAGTAGAAAAAGGAGCGCATCGATTACCTTGTAGGACGCCGGTGCGGGTCGGAAATGCCGATACTGCGATGAGCCGGGGCAGTGGGGACACACGGGCGCGTGGCGCCGATGAACGGGAGCGAGCAATGGTTCGGATTCGACTGCGGCGGGTGGGGCGCAAGAATGCGCCGATCTATCGCATTGTGGTGGCGGACTCGCAGAGTCCGCGGGATGGCCGGTTCATCGAAGTCATCGGGCAGTACGCGCCGCGCGAGGTTCCGGCGGATGGCGCCAAGACCGGGCGTCTCTCGATCGAGACGGAGCGCGCGCACTACTGGCTGGATGTCGGTGCGCAGCCGAGTGACACCGTGCGTTCACTGCTCCGGCGGGCTGGCGTGTTGAAGGTGCGGCATGAGGCGCGCGTCGCGACCAAGCGGCAGGCTGGCGCCGTGCAGATCAAGGACGACGCGGAGCGGGGCGCCGCGAGCGGCGACTGACATGAGCGCGCCCGAGTACATGATCGTCGGGCGCGTCCGCAACGCACACGGCATTCGGGGCGAAGTCGTGGTGGAGTCGTTGACCAGTGAGCCGGATGTCCGATTCGCGATCGGGCGCCGGCTCCTGGGTGGCACCGCGAAAGGCGATCTGAGCAAACCTGACGCCCCTGGCCCGCGCAGCCTGACCATCCGGCGCGCCAAGCCCTTCAAGGGCGGTTGGATCCTGCGTCTCGAGGAGCTCACCGACCGCAACGCGGCCGACCTGTGGCGCGGGCGCTATCTGCTCGTGCCGGCCGCGGAGATCGAGCCGCCCGCGAGCGACGAGATCTACTACCACGACCTGGTGGGACTGAGCGTCGAGCGGCGCGATGGGGATGCGCTGGGCCGCGTTGAGGCGTTGCATGAGATGCCACAGGGGCTAGTGATGGAAGTGTCGACGCCGCGGGGCACCGTGATGCTGCCCTATCGTCCCGAAGTGGTCGCGACCGTGGATCTGGGCCGGCGCGCGGTGGTCGTCGAGGTGCCCGAGGGGTTGATGGACGACGCTGGCACTCCCGACCGGGATTCCGAGGGATCGGGTGCCGAGGGATCGGGTGCCGAGGGATCGGGTGCCGAGGATCGGGTGCCGAGGGCGGGGTTTGAGCGATGCTCCGTCTTACCGTCATTTCGATATTCCCTGACTATTTCAGGGAGCCGCTCTCGATCAGCATCGTCGGGCGCGCGGCGACGATTGGTGCGGTCAGCTATCGGATCGCCGACCTCAGGGACTACACGCACGACCGGCACCGGACGGTGGACGACTCGCCGTATGGCGGTGGGGCGGGGATGGTGATGACCCCGGCGCCGTTCTTCGAGGCGGTGGAGGCGCTGGGTGCCAAGGCGCCCATCGTGCTGCTATCCGCGCGCGGGCCGCAGTTCGCGCACGCCGATGCCGTGCGCTACGCCGCAGGCGAGGAACTGACCCTTCTGTGCGGGCACTACAAGGACGTGGACCAGCGGGTGGCTGACCATCTGGCGACCGAGGAGCGGTCGCTTGGCCCGTTCGTGTTGAGTGGGGGGGAGGCGGCGGCGCTGGCGGTGATCGATGCGACGGTGCGGCTGCTGCCGGGAGCGATGTCCGATCTGGAGAGTGCCCGGGGCGATTCGTTCTACGAGCGTGGGTTGAGCGCGCCGAGTTATACGCGGCCGCCAGAGTACCGGGGGCATGTGGTGCCGGACGTGTTGCTGTCGGGAGACCACAAGCGGATCGCGGAGTGGCGGCGGATCGAGGGGGAGCGGCTGACCCGGGAGCGGGTGGCCAGCGAGCGCCAAGCCAATGGGGCGCCGTCAGATGGCGGGAGCGAATAGCTAGCGCGCGGGTCGCCTCCTGGCTATTTTCCCTGTCTGTCCGCCAAAAACTGAGAGTGATCCGTGCACGAATTCAGCGAAACCGAGAAGACGTGGCTGCGCGCGGGGATTCCCCCGTTTCGCGCCGGTGACACGTTGCGCATCAATGTTCGAGTGATCGAAGGTGAGAAGGAGCGGTTGCAGGCGTTCGAGGGGTTTGCATTGCGCGGCGGGGTGGTGGTGTGAGCGAGACCTTCACCGTGCGCAAAGTCTCGAACGGCGTCGGTGTGGAGCGCATCTTCCCCATGCACAGCCCGATGATCGCGGAGATCGTCGTGGTGCGGCGGGGCCGGGTGCGGAGAGCCAAGCTCTATTACCTGCGCCATCTCACTGGAAAGGCGACGCGGATCCGCGAGAAGAAGGTGAAGGTCGCGGTTCCGTCGACTGGCACCGCGGAGTAGCTCGCGGTGGCCCGGTGACGGGGATACCGAGCCAGCCAGTCGAACCGGGGGGAGAGCTAGAGCGTCCCCTCCAGCGCCACGCAGGGGGACCAGCAGACCGGGCAGAGCCGCGGCGTAAGCCGCATCCGCAGCGGTGGAGCGGGATCGAGCGGGCCCTTCGGGCCGAGTTCGGACCGTTGCTGGCGGGAGTGGATGAAGTGGGACGGGGCCCCCTCGCGGGCCCCGTTGTCGCGTGCGCCGTGATCATGCCGCCGGACCAGCGGGCGATTGCGGGCGTGGACGACTCCAAGCAACTGAGCCCACAGGAGCGGCGGCGTCTCGCGGCGGTGATCCGTCTGCGGGCGCTCGCGATCGGGCTGGGTGCCGCGTCGGCGCGCGAGATCGACCGGATCAACATCTACCATGCGTCGGTGCTGGCGATGCGCCGGGCGCTAGCCCGGCTGGTGCTGGCGCCCAACCACGTGATCGTGGACGGCAATCCGGTGCGGACCCTGGGCGTCGCCCATCGGGCGGTGGTGGGGGGCGATGGGCGGTGCTACAGCGTGGCGTGCGCGTCGATCATTGCCAAAGTCACGCGCGACCGGCTGATGCAGTCGCTGGCGGTCCGGCATCCCGCGTACGCGTGGAGCCACAACATGGGATATGCGACCGCGGAGCATCTGGCGGGGCTCGACCGGCAGGGCGCGTCGCCGCACCATCGGCGGTCATTCTCGAGCGTGGCGCAGACGCGGCTGATGTTCGGGTCGGTGGATGCGACCGTGACGTGGTCCGAGGCGGCCGCCGATGACTGCCGGCCAAGGCGGCGACGCAAAGGCCGGCGCCAAACGCCGGGGCGCCAAAGGCCGCTCCGCCACCGGTCTTCCGCGCCGGGCTGCTCGACGGGCAGGTCGCGCTCATCACCGGCGGCGCGACCGGCATCGGGTATGGGATCGCCGAGCTGCTGGGATCATTGGGCGCGCACACGGTGCTGGCGAGCCGGAACGGGACGCGCTCGAGGCGGCGGCCGGGCGCCTCCGGGCGGCGGGTGGTGCGGCGAGTACGGCCGTGCTGGATGTGCGGGATGCGGAGTCGGTGCGGACGGTGATCGCGCGGGTGGCGGAGGAGCGGGGGCGGCTCGATCTCCTCGTCAACAACGCGGCGGGCAACTTCTACGCGCCGTCGGCGACGCTCAGTCCCAATGCGTGGCGCTCGGTGGTGGAGATCGATCTGTTCGGGACGTTCTACTGCTCGCAGGCGGTGGCGCCGGTGATGCGGGCCCAGGGTGGCGGGCGGATCGTGAACATCTCGATGACCCTGCATTACCGCGGCTGGCCGCAAATGGCGCACGCGACGGCGGCCAAGGCGGGCGTGGACGCGCTGACGCGGACGTTGGCGGTGGAGTGGGCGCCGTGGGGTGTGCGGGTGAATGCAGTGGCGCCGGGCCCGATCCCGACGCCGGGGGTGCTCAAGGCGTTCGCGGCGCCGCGGGGCGAGGCCGCGAAGCCAAGACGGCTGCTCCGGGCGCACCGTGACGCGGCGCCCGGTGATGCGGCGCCCGCGGCGGCGCTGTTCGACGTGAAGCAGGCGATGGCGGACTATGCGAAGCGCGCGATTCCGCTGGGGCGGTGGGGGACGCCGCGGGACATCGCGAATGCGGTGGCGTTCCTGGCGTCGCCGGCGGGCGACTGGATTACGGGCGCCATTTTCGTCGTCGATGGCGGCGAGTGGTTGCAGCGGCAACCGCTGTATACGCAGCCGCATCGTGCGCTCGCCGCAGGACACGTCAATAAATCGGACAGTGTTCAGCTTGCGTTCACCGCGCGGTCATGCGGAATCGCGGCGCGATCTATGCTGATCTATTGGCGCGGCCTCGGCCGGGGCGAATGAACAGCGGGAAAGTAGAGAGTAGAAAGTAGAAAGAAGGGAAAGGCGAGAGGCGACAGCAGATGTGATCTACATCACATGCCGATCGCGTTCGCACGAGTTTGCAGTGATCGGAGTCACAGAGCGATGCAGAAGAGCATGCGTAGTGTGAGATACATCACAGTCTTACAACGGCAGTGATTGGTACTTTTTGTCCCGTGACCGGTTAATTTTTCTCCAGCGCTGTCACACCGCGCACCAGCATCGTCACTATGTAACGCGAGGGGACTATCTCATGGCCTATTCGATCAAACAGCTCGCCACGCTCGGCGTGATCGCACCGTTGATGGCGGCGTGCGTGAAGGCGAGCACGTATCACCACGACTTAGCCGACACGCGCGCGCAGATCTCGTCGGAGCAGCAGGCGCGCATGGCTGCGGACAGCTCCCAGAACGCCGACGTGGCCGGCGTGAAGAGCGACCTCGCGGGCGTGAAGACGGATGTCCAGGGACTGCGGAATGATCTGCAGAACCTGCGCACGGAGTTCGGCGCCAAGATCACGGCGCTCGAGTCGGGGATTCAGTTCGACTTCCCGGTCAACTTCGCGTTCGATGACGCGGCGATCCGCGACCAGGATCACGATGCGCTCGACCGGTTCGCGAGCGTCGTCGAGAAGTACTACCCGGGGACGAAGATCACGATCGAAGGCTTCGCCGACCCGGCGGGCACCAAGACCTACAACCTGACGCTCTCGCAGCGCCGGGCGAACGTCGGTGCGCGACTATCTCGTCACCAAGGGTATGGCGACGACGGAGCTCAAGACGGTCGGCTACGGCAAGACCCGTCTGGTGGTTCCGAACGCCGTCGCGTGATGAACCCGGTGCGGAGCAGAACCGCCGCGTCGTGTTCGTGATCGAGACCAAGGGCGACAACTCGGCCCCCGCGGCCAAGACGACGGCCAGCATCGACGGCGTCGGTAACGCGTCGGGAAACTACGTAGGACGTAGAAGGCTGAAAAGCGAGCAAGTAGACAAGTAGCGATAGAGGACAGCGATGAGCGGCACGGCCCTGCGGCACCGGGCCACGGCGAGCCCTCCGCTGTCGCCAGAGTTCTGGCCGGGAGAATCGCAAAGAGGGGCCGGGCCGCTTAATTTGCAGGCGTTGGCCGGGTCTGTTTCCCGGTGCTGCGCCGGTAGCTCAACTGGCTAGAGCAACGGACTTTTAATCCGTAGGTCGTGGGTTCGAGTCCCACCCGGCGTACTCCTTTTCCGGATTTCGTCATCGCACAGCAATTGGAACTCGGGCTGGACACCTTCGGCGACGTGACGGTGGGCGCCGATGGACGCCGGCTTTCGTACGCGCAGGTCATCCGCAATGTCATTGACGAGGCTGTGCTGGCCGACAGCCTGGGCGTCAATTTCTTCGGGGTCGGTGAGCATCATCGCGACGACTTCGCGATATCGGCACCCGAGGTCGTCCTCGCCGCGATCGCGGCGCGCACCACGCGCATCCTCCTGGGCTCCGCCGTCACCGTCCTCAGCTCCGACGAGCCGGTTCGCGTCTTCGAGCGGTTCGCCACGCTCGATGCCGCATCCAAGGGGCGCGCGGAGGTCATCCTGGGGCGCGGGTCGTTCACCGAATCCTTTCCGCTGTTCGGCTACGACCTGAACGACTACGAACGGCTCTTCGAAGAAAAAGTTGAGCTGTTTGCCGCGCTTCTCACGGAGAAGCCCGTGACGTGGCACGGTACGACACGGGCGGGCCTCACCAATCAGCGCGTCTATCCCACCACCGAATCCGGATCGCTCAAGACGTGGATCGGTGTGGGCGGGAGTCCACAATCCGTCGTGCGGGCGGCTCGCTATGGCATGCCGCTGGTGCTGGCGATCATTGGCGGCGATCCCGAGCGATTCGTGCCGTACGTCGGTCTCTATCACCAGTCACTCACCAAGTTCGGCAAGCCGGTGCTTCCGGTCGCAGTGCATTCTCCCGGCTATATCGCCGACACGGACCAGCAGGCCCGCGACGAGCTGTGGCCGAACCTCAAGCAGATGTACGACCGCATTGGCGCGGAGCGGGGTTGGAGCCCGATGACGCGGGCGCATTTCGACCAGGAAGCCGATCAGGGCTCGCTCTATGTCGGCTCGCCGCAGACGGTCGCCCGCAAGATCGCGGCGACTGTCAGGTTGCTGGGCGTCTCCCGCTTCGCCATGAAGTACAGCGCGGGACCGCTCTCGCACGAGAAGATGATGCGGAGCATCGAGCTGTTCGGGAAGCAGGTCATGCCACTGGTGCGAGAGCTACTGGGCTGACCTGCACCCCCGGCAATCCGGCAGGGAGCGCGCCGCATGCATATCAGGAAATGGTGATCGGCGCGACATGAGCGCTACCGCGCGTTCCGTCATTCAGGTGGCGGGCATCAGGAAGCGCTACGGGAACACCCTGGCGGTCGACAGCGTGTCGTTCGAGGTGAGCGATGGGGAGATCTTCGGCCTCATCGGACCGAATGGCGCGGGCAAAACCACGACGATGGAGTGCGTCGAGGGAATACGCAGACCGGACCGCGGCTCGATCATGGTGCTCGGACTCAGCCCGTTTCGCGACGTGTACGCGTTGCAGCAGCGGATCGGCGTGCAACTCCAGCAGGCGCAGCTTCAGAAGCGCATCAAGGTCTGGGAGGCGATGCATCTGTGGGCGTCGCTCTACCAGAAACCGCACGCCGCGGGCGACCTCCTGCTGGATCAGCTCGGCCTGGCCGAGAAGCGCGACGCCTGGTTCATGACGCTCTCGGGCGGGCAAAAGCAGCGCCTCTTCATTGCGCTCGCGCTGATCAATGATCCCGAAGTCGTCTTTCTCGACGAGCTGACCACCGGCCTCGATCCGCAAGCGCGCCGTACGATCTGGGACCTCGTCCGCCGCATTCGCGAACGTGGCAAGACGGTCTTCCTCACAACGCACCTGATGGAGGAGGCCGAGCGGCTGTGCGATCGCGTCGCGATCATCGAGCACGGGCGAATCATCGACATCGACCGCCCCCAGCGGCTGGTCGACCGGCACTGTCCTGAGCGAGCGGTCATCCTGTCGGCCGACGACCCCAATGCTGGCGAGTGCCTGGCGCGAATCGCGGGAGCGACCTCTGTGACGCGCGACGAGTCACGCTTCACGGTCCGGGGGGCCGGCGATGGGTTCGTCACCGAAGTGATTCGGTGCCTGTCGGAGAACCGGATCGCGGTGACCGAGTTCCGCACCGAGCTGCCGAACCTTGAGGACGTGTTCCTCAAGCTGACCGGCCGGTCGATCCGCGACTGAGGAGGACGGTCATGCTCCGGGGACTCTGGCCGCTGGCCTGGATCGAGATCAAGGTCTTCCTGCGCGAGCCACTGGGCGCGATCGGGACGATCGTGGTCCCGGTGGTGGTGTTCATTCTGCTCGGGCGCGCGACCGCCGGGAGATCCCTGCCGGCGTCCGGCGCGCCCCTTGGCCTGTTGAGTGCGGGCGGTGTTCCCACACTGGTGTCACTGTTCATCATCATCAGCACCGCCGTGTCGCTGGTGACGATCATTCCGATCTACCGGGAAGGCGGCATTCTCAAACGGCTGCGTGCGACACCTCTCCGGCCGTGGACCATCCTGAGCGCGCACGTGCTAGTGAAGCTGTTGTTCACCGTGCTGACGATGACGGCAATGGTACTTGCGGGACGGCGCTATTTCGCGATCGGACCAGAGGTTCCGCTGGCGAGCTTCACGATCGCGGTGCTCATCAGCACGCTGAGCATCATATCAATTGCGTTCGTCATCGCGAGCATTGTTCCGACAGCCAGATTCGCGCAGCCCATTGGCGCGATCGTGCTCTATCCGATGCTCGCGCTCTCGGGTTTGTTCGTTCCGATCGCGTCATTTCGACCGCTGCTACGCGGAGCCGCGACTCTGTTGCCGATGACTTACGCGGCGTCGCTCATGCGCGGGATCTGGACGGGCGACACGTGGATGGCACATTCGGGGGACCTCGCGGCCCTCGCCATTGTGTTCATTGTCTGTATTGCGCTATCGTCGCGAGTATTCCGGTGGGAGTAGGCACGCAGCTGTAGTCCCGGTCATCTTGGTGACGGCGCCGCTACAGCGGGGCGGTTACTGCTGCCGGCTCGCCTTCCGTCTCATTCGTCTCGTCGCGATCGGTCTCGGGATCCGGCCGTTCGCCGGGGAACTCGATCCATCGCTTCTTGAGTCCTGGGTAGTGTTTCGCGGCTTCGACCAGGTCCAGGAAGCAGCCGATGGTGTCCTGGAATCGCTCGCGCAGCTTCGGGTCAGCGATCCCACCCGTCGTGTCGAACGCCTGGTGCGCTTGGGCGAGCGAGAACATGTCGGGGTACATCCGTGCACCCAAGTGTTCCAGCGGAACGCGAAGGGACCAGAGGCCACGATTGCCGCCGCCCATAGCGGGTGAGGCGGACAGCAGAAATCCCTGCTTGCCGTTCAGCGGCTGGGGGCGAAAGCGCGACACCCAGTCGATGGCGTTCTTCAGGTATCCCGGCATTGACGCGTTGTATTCGGGCGACGCGATCATGAATGCGTCGGCCGCCTTGAGCGCGCGACAGAACGCATGCGCGCCGGCCGGGATCCCCACGGTGTCCTGCACGTCCTGGTTGTAGGGCGGGCAATCGAAATCCGCCATGTTCGCGCGCTGCACGGTCGCGCCGCGCGCACGCGCGACTTGCTCGGCCAGCGCGGCGAGGCGGACGTTGTACGAATTCTTGCGTAGCGCCGCGCCAAATACGAGGACCGCCACGCCAGCCCTGGTCCGGCATTCCTCTGCGCGGTCCAGGGCTTTGCCTGCGTCGTCGATCATACGACGAGAAAGTAGAGAGTAGAAAGTGGAAAAAAACTAGCGGGGTGCCGGGGCCTGTGCGCCGGTGACGGGCGCAGTGTGGACCTTGCCCAATGCGTATGCGCCGAAGAGCTGGGCGCAGCCACCGACGATCGCCAGGGCCGCCAACAGGCTCATGATCACGGCCAGCGTCGCAGGCGGGAGGAAGATCGCGTAAATCCCGGCGATCACGGAGACGACGCCGAAGAAGGCGGTCCATCCCCACGGCATGCCGATGCGGCGTTCCTGCATGCTGATCGAGACGGCCACGGCGCCGCTCAGCAGGAACCAATAGGCGGTCCAGATCACCGCGAAGGCCAGCGAGAGACCGGGATAGTATCGGAGTGCCGCGATTCCAAACACGACGCTGATGATTCCGCTCACGAGCATCAGCCACCAGTGCGCGACCGCTGAGCGCATCTCGATCGATTGCACGATCTGCGATATGCCGCTCACCAGCGCCCAGATGGCGATGACCAGGGCCAGGGCCGCGACCGACTCCAGCGGGCGCAGGAGAATGAACACGCCGAGCGCAAGCCACACGAGGCCACGCAGCAAGAGGCTCCACCGCGTGCGCTGGTAGATCTGATGGAACAATTCGGATTGCATGTGCATCCTCCTGTTAGGGCGTCATGCGTGCGCGCTCGAGGAACGACTTCAGCGCCGTGATCTCATCCAGGTTCGTCAGGGCATCGTGCCGGGGCCGGGCGAACTCGTGGTGCTCGCTGTTGACTATGAACTGGTAGACGCCATTGCCCTTGTCGTGGACGGAGCCCACGGCCTCGATCAAATGCAGAAGGTCCGCCCATTCGATGTGGGGCGGCACGTGGTGTCGCTGGAAGATCGTGTCGAGCGTTTGCTGGTGCTCGTTGCTCAGGTGTCGGTGTGTAGGCATGGACACCAATCTACCGCTGGCTGTCACCGGCGAAGAAGCCGGCGACGACGGTAGGGCCTCGTGACGCGGCGTCGGCTTCGGGCCCTGGCGCGCCTGCCGTCGCGGTCGCCTGCCCTCATGCATTGAGAGCCCCATCCGGGATACGACCTGTGCGAATCGCGGCCCGCTCCGCAACGGGTCCAGGAGCGGCTCAAAGAAATTCTCCGGAATGTAGAAGTCTTTCTGGTCGATTCCCCGGTTGAGCCAGTCGATACCCTGAGTGACGTCTCCCAGCCCAGCGTATCCTACTGCAAGGGTATAGGGCGGGATTAATTGCGTGGCGGATCGCCGTTTGAGGTCGTTGACAATGTCCCGCGCTGCAGCGCGATTGCCGGACGCGGCGTACGCGAACGCGATCGCAGAGGCGGCTTGTGGATAAAAGGCTCCGAGATCGATGGAGCGTTTGAGCGACGCGATGGCGTCGGTGTAGCGGTGTTGCTGAATCTCGACGAATCCGAGTCTCATATACGCGCCAGCATAGTTCGGGTCGAGGTCAAGGATCTGGCGGATGCGGGTGGCCGCCTCGTCGTTCCTGTGCATGAGGTACGGAACCCAACCCCACTCGATGCCGATCTGCCGCGAGACCGGATCCAACTGGTGGGCGCGGGTCATCTCCGTCTGGCTCTCCTCCAAACGGCCGCGTCCCGCCAGGAAGTCGCCATACCAATGGTGAGCCGTCGCGTAGGTGGGGTCCGCGGCGATCGCTCGCTGGAAGTCGCTTTCCGCCGTTCGCCACGCGAACGCGTATATCATGTTGCCGTACGCGAGGGCCGTGTAGGCTGCCGCCGAGGTACTGTCGAGCGCCAGGGCTCTCGCTGCCGCGGCCTGGGCCTTCCGCCATGTGTCCGTTGACGTACCGCTGCCAGAGAATGGCACGACGAGGACGTATGCCTGGGCAAGTGCCGCCCATGCGCGTGCGAAGTCCGAGTCGAGCGCGACCGCTTGTTCCAGGTATTGGACCGCTTCCGGAAGGGAACGGGCGGTGCGCTGGTTCCAGGCGAACAAGCCCTTGAGGTACGAATCGTACGCTCGAAGATCGCCGGTCGGGCGAAGCGCGAGCGCCGATTCTCGAGCGGGGGCAAGCCGTACGCGAAGGGCGGCGACGATCGATCGCGCGAGGTCCTCCTGCACGGCAAAGACATCCGCCAAATCGCGATCGTACGACTCGGACCAGAGCTGATAACCGTCCTTCACGTTGATCAGTTGCGCACTGACCCGAAACCGATTGCCGCTCTTTCGCACGCTCCCTTCGAGCACAGCGCCGACATCGAGCCTCCGCCCGACTTCGCGTACATCGGGATTCTGCCCTTTGAACTGAAAGGAGGAGGTGCGGGCCGCGACGCGAAGTCCGGGCACCTGGCTCAGGGCCGTGGTCAGCTCCTCGGTGAGTCCGTCGCTGAAGTACTCCTGGTCCTTTTGCGGGCTGAGGTCTGCGAACGGCAGTACCGCTGCCGACGCCACGGACGTCGTCGCGGGCGCCCTCCACCATCGGAACGCGGCGTATGTGGTGCCCGCGAGGAGCAGGATCACGCACAGCACAACCAGCCGAGGAACAGGACGTCGCGCGTGTCCTGGCACAGCAGCGTCTCCACCGCCCGCCGCGCCCCCAGAGCGGTCTGGTTCGAGCGCTGTCGCGAATTCGGCCGCCGTCGAGAAGCGATCCGCCGGCGATCGCGCAAGCGCGGTGGTCACCGCGCGCTCGAGGGCGGGTGAGACATCCCGGCTCGTTCGCAGGTGAGGGATCGGCTCGCCCATTCGCTTGGCCACGATCGCCTGGGCTGACGGTCCCGTATAGGGTGGCTCGCCGGTGAGCATTTCGTAGAGGACACAGCCCAGGGAATAGACGTCCGACCGTGCATCGAGATCCTTTTCGGCCACGGACTGCTCGGGGCTCATGTACTGAGGCGTGCCGAGGCTGATGCCGCTCTCAGTCAGCCGTTCATTCGATCCTGGGACGACCGCGCGCGCGATCCCGAAGTCCGCGACGAGTGCGTGGTACCGCCCGAAAGGCCCGCGATCAGCGGCTGCGGACCCACTGAGTAGAATGTTCTCCGGCTTGATGTCCCGGTGGATCACGCCGTGCTGGTGGGCATAGTGCAGCGCGTCGGCGACTTCGCGCGCGATCCGCAGCGCATCATCCAATGGGAGCTGCTTTTCGCGGAGGAGCCGGCCGCGCAGCGTCTCACCATCGATGTAGGGCATGGTGAACCAGAGCTGCCCATCCGCCTCGCCGCTGTCGTACACGCTCAGGATGTGCGGGTGCTGGAGGCGCGAGCTGATCCGGATCTCCCGAAGGAATCGCTCGGGTCCCATCACCTGCGCCAGATCGGGATGCAGGACCTTGAGCGCGACGGGCCGGTCGTGCCGAATGTCGTAGGCGAGAAAGACGGTGGCCATGCCTCCGCGTCCCAGCTCGCGCTCGATCCGGTACCGATCGGCCAGCGGCGCCTGCAGGCGATTCAGTTGGTCGGACACGGGTGTCTCATCAGCTCATCGCGGGTGCCATTGCAAACAATAGCACTTCTGGCCCGTCACGCCTGCGAATCCACCGTAGGTGCGTCGCTTGCTCTTACTGGGCGGGTCGCGACCCGCCCCTACCAGGGACGAATTGATTCGCAGCACGTGCCCCCGGGTCAGTGCACCTGCCACTGCTTCGATTCGACCACCCGGATGCTGGCCTTCGACACCTTGTTTTTCCCGCAGTACGGCGATTCGACCTGCCCCGCGGCTTCGAGGGTCTTGCCGACCAGAGCGGAGAGATCCTGGCCGACTCTCTCCTGGAACATGTCGGGGTATGGCGAGCAGACGACGACGGTCGCGTCGGGCGATTCCTTGAAGTAGATCGACACCCACTGCGGGGACCCGTTCGGGTCGACTTCTACACGCGACACGGTCCCGACGAGCACCATGTTCTGGCCCATCCACTGGGGATCGTAGGCGGCGGGGGATTGGCGCGTCCCGGCCCATCGCTGGCGGTCGTCCGCTTCGTCCCGCCTGATCATCTGCGCCTCGACCTTCACGTTCGGGTCGCCGGCCGCGTCCGCGGCGAGGATCTGCTTCTGTCGCTGTTCTCTGGCCGCCGCCTGGGCGACCAAGCGCCGCTGCCCGGCTCCTACCGTGTCGGCCGCTGCCCGCGCCGAGTCGGCCGCCGTCTGGGCCTCTCGCTGACGGTAGTCCGCAACCGCCTTGGCCAGAGCCCGAAGGAAGTGGATGCCTGCCGAATCGTTGCCATCGTCTGCGACGTCCTGGCCGCTGGACGTCCCCCGCGTGGCATGCAGTTCCCAGTCGGAGGGGCTCGGCGAGATGTTGAGATAGTACGCGCAGGACGTCAGGACTCCGCCGTCGACGCAGGTCTGATTATCCGTTTCGAAATACAGCGCGGCCGTCACCGGAACGAATGGCCCGTGCGCGGCGTCCGGTGCATTGGCCGCCGTCATACCCGGGCAATCGGACGGAAGATCGCCATCGGCACTGTAGCGATACTCATTTTTTCGCGTGCACATCGCTTTGTCGGCACCAGCCATGACTTTGTTATCGTGAAACCACCGGGCAAACGTCCCGAAGTCGGGCACATGGGAGATCCTTCCCGACCCCCACCGGCCCAGTGCGTCGTAGAAGCCAAATCCAATGTACGCAGGCTGGCCTATGGTGCTGAAGTGAACCTGGGCACATTTCCCCGGTGTGACTGATTTCCCGCGGATGTTGTAGTACAGCTTTGTGACGCCCATGAAGGGTTCGTTCTTCTCCGCGGCGACCACTTCGACGGCGATCGTCCCCTTATTGCAAACGGTCAAGCCGACTGGGGAGTTGCGGTTCTGGGCGTGCAACGGCACCGTGGCGCCGAGGAGGATCAGCGTCGCCCACGGGAGAACGGCGCAGCCGGCTCATGCCGCGATCCCCATTGCGGCGGCGAGGGAGAGCATTGCTCCACTCCTGTGGATCGGGTGAGCTGCATCATACAACATTCAGCTGAACGAGATTCAGCTGAACGAGCGGTCCTGCGCTAGGCGGCCTCGGTCGACTTCGGCCCTGGCGCGGCCGCCGTCGCACCCGCCGCGGCGGTCGCCAGACGCTCCTCTTCGACCTGTTCGTCGTGGTCCAGGAGATCGCGCAGGCGGTGCGCGGCGCCAAGATGGAAGGGCACGGCCGTTACGACGATGCGTGGACGGAAGAGGAACGCGGTGCGGATGTACAGCGCCGTCTTGTTGTGCAGCAGGTGCTCCCACCAGTGTTTCGGCACGATTTCGGGGACGACGACTGTGACGAGCTCGCCCGGGCCGGTGTTCTCGATTGCTGAGACGTACTCCACGAGCGGGCGGATGAGCGACCGGTAGGGGGACGTCAGGACGATCAGGTCGACCCCCGTGTCCCAGGCCTCCCATTCCTGCTGGAGGGCCTTGGTCTTCTCCGGTTCCACCTCGACATACACCGCCTTCACATCATCCGAGATCGCGGTCGCGTAGATCAGCGCGTTGGCGACCGCCTTGTGCACACCGGACACCGGGACGATGACGTGGTGGCGGAGTGGGATCATCTCCGTCGTGCCGTCGAGCTGGATCTCGGATGCAAAACGGACATAGTGCTTTTTGATCGCGCGCAGCAGCACGATGAAGCACGGGATGATGACGACGACGATCCAGGCGCCGTGCGTGAACTTCGTCCAGATCTGGATCACGGTCACCGCGCCGGTCGCGACCGCGCCGACGCCATTGAGGGTCGCCTTCCAGTGCCAGCCCTCGGCCTTGGTGCGAATCCAGCGGCGCACCATGCCGGCCTGTGACAGTGTGAAGCAGAGGAAGACGCCGATCGCGTACAGCGGGATGAGCGCCGTCGTGTCGCCGTGGAACAGCCAGACGAGCACCATGGCCACCAGCGCCAGTGCGACGATGCCATTCGAGAAGGCGAGGCGGTCGCCGCGGGCGGAGAGCTGGCGGGGCAGGTAGCGCTGATTGGCGAGGATGCTGCCCAGGCGCGGGAAATCGGCGAAGGACGTATTCGCCGCCAGCACCAGGACCGCGAAGGTCGAGTACTGCAGCGCGTAGTACATGAAGCCATTGCCGAAGACGCTGTGCCCGAGCTGCGACAGCACGGTCTGGGTGGTGCTGGGCTGCACGTGGAGGTGCTGCGCCAGGAAGCTGTTGCCGAGGAAGAAGACGCCGAGGATGGTGGCCATCCAGGTGAGCGTCATGGCGGCGTTGCGGGAGGCGGGGGCCTTGAAGGCGCCGACACCATTGGAGATGGCTTCCGTACCGGTCATGGCGACGCAGCCGCCGGCAAACGCGCGCAGCATCAGGAACGTGAAGGCGAAGCCGGTCGAGACGCTGCCAACCGTGGCCGGGATGCGCGCCGGGTGTGCGGGGATGACGGAGATGTGCGTGGTGCCCGTCATGAGCTGCGCGATGCCGGTGCCGATGAGGGCGAGCATCGCCACGATGAACGCGTAGGTCGGCACGCTGAACGCGGCGCCCGACTCGCGGACGCCGCGGAGGTTCACGAACATCAGGACGATGATCGCGGCCGCGCAGAGCGGGACGGTCTTGCTCGCGAGCGCGGGGTAGGCGGAGGTGATCGCCGCGATGCCGCTCGAGATCGAAACGGAAACGGTGAGGATGTAGTCCGTGAGGAGGGCGGCCGCGGCGGTGAGGCCAGGGAGGACGCCCAGGTTCTCATAGGCGACGGTAAACGAGCCGCCGCCTCCGGGGTACGCGAAGATCGTCTGACGGTAGGAGAGGGCGACGAGAACGAGCAGCCCAACGATGACCGCCGAGATGGGAAAGACGTACGACAGGGCGGCGGCGCCGAGTGGGGCGAGGACGTACAGGACCTCGTCCGTGGCGTACGCGACCGAGGAAATCGCGTCGGAGGAGAGGACGGCGAGCGCCGTCGTCTTGGTGAGCCGCTCGGTTTCGAGCCGCTCGGTGGCCAGGGGGCGCCCGACGATCAGGCGCTTGGCGCGAAGCAGTGGATTGGCCATCGATGGGGCGAAAGATGGGGACCAGGTAGTCCGCGCGGCACCCTTGGAGGGCGTTCTGGGGACGGCTGGCGGGCTGCTGTAGCGGATGGAGGGCGTCCGGCTCGGTGCCGGAGCGCCGGAAAAGACGTGATAGATTCCCGGTGGACACCGGATACAGGCCCTGGACGGCGTTCCGGGGATGGCTTAAGGGGGCGTGCGGAAATGGCAGACCATCGGTCCGAAGCGAGCGCGGCTGGCAAGGCTGGCACTGCAGAACAGAAGGTTGTGGGGAGTCCGGGTGATGCGCAGATCGCCTATCCCCCAGAGACGCTCGAGGGGTGGTACGCAGTGCACCAGGTCTTCCGGATCGCGCGCAAGGCGCTGCGGGAGTTGCCGGGGCCGGAGCGACAATCGATGGGGGCGAGTGCGATCAGCGCACTCGAATCCGTGCTGGCGCCGACGGCGGCCGAGGAGGCGCCGGCGGCCTATGGGCGCTGGGCGACGGTGGAGCTGTCGGGGGGGGGGCCGGATCCGCGTGGGCGCGCCCCGCGTGAGGCGGCGGGGGTGGCGGGGGCGGCGGGGGCGGCGGCGGAAGGATCGGATGGCGGTGGTGGCGGCAAGAGGGAGAAGCGTGAGCCGGGTCCCGCGGCGGAGGCGGCCGGCAGTGAGGCGACGCACATCGGTGACGCGCCGCGGGCCGATGGGTTGGCGCCGGGGGCAGGCGGCCCGGCGTCGGGCCGGTCCGGCTGGAGCACGCTGGTCGAGCTCTCCGGGTCGGTGGGCGATGTCATGGTCGTGCATTTCCGCCCGACGTTGGACGGTGTGGGTGCGGCGCAGCGGCGGTTGGCGCGCGAGCCGTTGTTCGACCACCTCGAACCCGTCACGTCATTCCTGAGTGTGACCGAGGCTGGCCTCTACCATCTCTCGGCAGCCGTGTCGGCGGAGCGCATCGCGGCGGGCGGTGCGGCGGGTGATGCCGAGTATCGGAAGATCATGGCGGAGCGAACGGGGGCGGAGCGGGCGAATCCCATGGTGCAGCGGCGGCTGTATCCGCCGCTTCCGGCGGACATGCCGTACGTGTCGTTCTATCCGATGTCCAAGCGGAGAGCGGTGGGGCAGAACTGGTATGCGCTGACGCTGGCGGAGCGAAGCCGGTTGATGCAGGCGCATGGCCTGACCGGGCGGCGGTATGCCGGGAAGGTGCAGCAGGTGATTACGGGCGCGATCGGGTTTGATGCGTGGGAGTGGGGGGTGACGCTATTTGCGCGGGATCCGATGGAGATCAAGCGGCTCGTGACCGACATGCGGTTCGATGAAGTCAGTGCGCAGTATGCGGAGTTCGGGGATTTCTATGTGGGGCGGATTATCGCGCCGAAGGAGTGGGTAGGGGCGCTCGTCGATCGCCGCGGCGATCGGCGAGCGCGAAAGTAGAAACGCAGAAAGTAGAGAGTAGACAACAACACGGCGGCCGGTTTTCCGGGCGCCACGGTGAGATCGGAGTAGCGAGGAGTATTATCGTGCCAACGTACTTTGTATCACAAAGTACTTGACCAAAACGGGAGCTTTATATAGGTACGGGGTACCACACAATCGGGATGGGGCAATGGATGGAGCGGCGTTGCGGGCGGCGCGCGTGCCGGTCAAGGAGGGGGGATGGCGGGCGAGAACGCAGACGGTGGGGGGCGACGTGGATGGCGACGTGGATGGTGGCGCGGTCTCATTGGGGCTGTGGATCTGGGCCATCGCGGCGGCGTGGGCCGGGACGGCGATCATCTTCAACGCGTACGCCGGGATCAACTGGAGCATCTGGGTCGCGATGCTCGCGGCCGGGTTGGTGTGGAGTGCGACGCGGCGCGGGCGGCGGATCGATCCGGTGGCAGGCTGGGCGATCGGGCTCGCGGTGATCGTGAGCTGGGGCGCGGCGGTCACGGACAACATGCTCTTTCAGGGGTTCATCATCTGCGCCTGCGGCGCGCTCCTGGCGACGGCGGCGCGAGTGGCGGCGCGAGTCTCCGGGAAGCGGGTGGGCATCGCGCAGATGCTGGGCGCGCCCGCGATTGCGACGGTGGATTCGATAGTGGAGACCGGGCGCCGGGCGATGGACGGAATGAGCGTCGTGGCCGGGAAGCGGCGCCGGCCGGTCGTGCGGGGGCTCGCCATCGCGGCGCCGGTGGCGGCGGTGTTCGCGTTGATGCTGGCCGGGGCGGACCCGCTACTGGCGCGCCTCCGGGACCTCGGCGGCCAGTGGATCGCGAGCCTCATGCTGGGAGCGACGCCGGCGGTGTTCGTTTCGCTGGGCGTCGTGATCCTGGGAACGTTCGGGATGGCGCTTCGGGGGCACCGGGAGGGCGAGACGCATCTGGCCTTCGAAGGGGCACCGGCGTGGTCGATCGGCCAGGCGGAGCGGACGATCGTGATCGCGAGCGTCGCGATTGTGTTCGGCTTATTCCTCGCCCTGCAGCCGGCGTATCTGTTCGGCGACCTGAGCACGCACCGCATCAGTGGAATCAGCTACGCGGACTACGCGCGGCGCGGATTCGGCGAACTGACCGTCGCGGCGACGGCGTGCGCGGTTCTGATCCTGATGCTGGACCGCCACACGCGGCGTGAGGCGAATCCCGGCCAGAACGCGTGGGCGGTCACCTGGGGCTACTGGTGCCCGCTGCTCCTGATCGCCGAAGTCCTGGTGGTCCTGGTGTCGGCGTGGCACCGCGTCTCGCTCTACGAAGCGAGCTACGGGTATACGATGCTCCGAGTATACGTGCAGGCGTGCATTGCCGGCGTGGCGATCGCGCTGGTGCTGCTGGCGAGCGAGCTTGCCGGGTTCGAGGGGGATTTTGACGGGCGTCGCGTGGGACGTCGCGTCGCGGTGGCCGCCGCGGTGTTTCTCATGGCGTTTTCGTTCGCGAATCCGGAGCGGTGGGTCGTTGCGCGCAACATCGACCGGTATCGGGCAACTGGACAGCTCGACATCGCGTACCTCGCGGATCTGTCGATCAACGGGGCACCGGCCGTGGTCGCGGGGCTCGCGGAGCTGCCAACGAGTTGCGGGGACGCGGTCCGGAACCGATACCGGGTGTTGTATCAGGTCCCGAGGGGCGACGGCGTGAATGCACCGGCGCCGTGGTTCGAGTGGAACTTCAGGCGGCGACGCGGGCTCGAGGCGGTGCGTGCGATCATCAACGCGAGAGGGGAGTATCAGGCCGGCGGCGCGTGCGGGGTAGGCCGGCTGGGGGCCAATGGCGATTGACGACCGTCGTGGTCAAGGGCAGGTTCATGCGTCCGCGTACGGCCGCTGGAGCGGGAGGGCGCCTCGCCCGGCAGGCCATCCTCACTCGCACTCCCTGGGGGATGCATGCACTCCGTATCTCGATTTGCCGTTCTGGCGCTCGCCGTTGCTGCCGCGGGATGCAGGATCGCTGACGCCAAGCCGGCGCCCGCGACGACCACCGTGATGACCACCGCAGCCGCCGCCGCTCCCGCGCACTTCGTGGTGTTGTACAACTTCCCCAAGGATCCGGCGGCGTTCGAGGCGTATTATTCCTCGAAGCATCTGCCGCTGCTCGCGTCACACGCGGCGGAGATCGGATTCACGAAAGGGGAGCTGGTCAAGTTCTCGGCCAGCGCCGATGGCGGAAAGCCCGCGTTCTACCGGAAGGCCGAGCTGACCTTTGCGTCGATGGCGGCGCTCAAGACCGGGACGGCGACGCCGGGGTTCAAGGCGATCGTAGCGGATTTGCCGAATTTCGCGACCGGTGGGGCGGTGGTCCTGATTGGGAGTGAGACGAAGTGAGAGACAGTAGAAAAGCAGAAAGTAGAAAGTAGAAAGTAGGCGCACGACAACCTTGATCAACGTGGCTCGTCGCGGGGGCGGCTCCAAATTGCCGTTCCCCCGGCGGGGCCGAGAGAGGATATGCGACGCATACTGTTGGTTGGTGGTTTGGCTCTGGTTCCGGCGATGCGGGCGTTTGCCCAGTCGCCGAAGATCGTCGACGTCTCGCATGAGCCCAGGCACCACCTGGTGCTCAGCAATGCGTACGTTCGCGTGTTCAACGTGATCGTCGCCGCGCACACCACGACGCTCATTCACCGGCATGATCGCGACTATCTCTACGTCACGCTGGGGAATGCCGACATCGCGGCGCAGAAAGTCAACGACACCGCGGTGAAACTCTCACTGCACGACGGCGAGGTTCGTTTCGCGGCCGGTGGGTTCGCGCATTCCGCGGCGGTGACCGGCGACTCCGACTTTCACAACACCACGATCGAGCTGCTCAAGCCTGCGACGCACCTGCAGCAGTGCACGGTGTCGTGTGCCGAGCCGGCGCCGTGCCCGGTGGCGCGGGGCGGGGCGTGTCCGACGGTGACGCGCGATTTCGGCGCCGACCAGTGGATTGCGGTGAGCGTCACGCTGCCGCCAGCGGGGCGCCTCGAGCTCGTGGACGGCACGGGACCGGCGCTCATCGTCGCGGTGTCGGGCGTCGCGCTCGTCCGGGGCGGCCCGGCGTCAGGTGACGCGCCGATACGCGGGGGACCTGGTACGCTCGGCTGGGTGTCCGCTTCGCCACGTCCGGGAGCCGATGGACATCCCGGAGCCGCGCGGACGCTCATCAACGAGAGCAAAGTGCCGGCGCGGTTCGTGATGGTGGAGTTCAGGAACGGGGCGTGAGGGGCGGCAGGACTAGGGGCTAGCTACTAGGCTGCCCAGTTCACTGCAGCACCAGATCCTCGGACTGGTAGTCGAACTGGCTTGGCGCGATCAGGGATGGCGGGTTGGCACGCTCCCACTGCACCGTCTCGCGCATCGCCTTGGCGCGGGGGACTGGCTCCGAATAGCCCAACTCGGTGCGGATGCGCGATGAATCGACCGAGAGGTGCTGCGCGTAGTTGCCGGTCATGCGGAGCGCGGGTGGCAATTGGTCAGCCGGAACCGCGAGCAGGTCGCCGTGCCATCCCACGATCTTTGCGATGAGCGTCGCCCACTCGATTTCCGAAAAGCTCTGGGCATCGGCGACGTTGTAGGTGTGGCCATTCGCGCGGTCGTTGATGACCGCGAGGGCGATCGGCGGCCGCGACATTCTCGACGTAGCCGCGCGGCGAGCGCCAATTGGCCCAATTGTCCTGCATGAGAATCGCGCGGCGGCGGTCGTCCATGCGCTTGACCAGCGGGAACATCCGGTGCAAGGGTCGCCCGGGCCGTAGACCATTGGCAGCCGGAGGACCGTGCCCGGGAGATCGGGGTCGAGAAGGATCTCGCGTTCGACCGGGATCTTGTCATAGTCGTCGTCGAGCCACCCGAAGACGCGTTTGAGCACCTCGATCTGCGCGGGCGGATACGTCTGCAATCGGGTGCGGAGCGGTGAGGTCTCCCGAAGCGGTACCGGATCGGGTGGTCCGTCTTCAGTGCCGTGGATGACGCCGAGTGCGCGGTAGACGTCGCTGCTGCTCAGTGCGATGACGCGGCGGGCGATGCCGCGGAAGACATCCATCAGCGTTCGCGCCTGGGCGCCGGAACTCAGGATACAATCGACGACGATCTCGGGGCGGAAATCGCGGAGCGCGGGCGCGGTAGCAGCGAGATTCCGCCGATCACCCACGATGTGGTGGACGTCTCCGGGCGGCGTCGTCGAAACCGGATTGCGGGTCAGAACGGCGAGGTCGTGTCCGTCGGCCATCAGGACCCTGGCGACATGACGGCCGATGAAACCCGTTCCGCCGATGATCAGAATGCGCATGTGAAGGACCCAACGGGTACAAGTACTATGTATGAACAGTATGCCGATGTGGTACGTGTCTCCAGGGCATGTGCTGTGCCTGAGAACGGTAAGTCGTGATAGCGTCACACAAGCAAAGCATGGCACGAGCGTTGCCCGATGAGGACAGTTCTGGTACGGGTGGGCAAATAATGGTGTGGGAGGCCAGGATGCGAAATGGAAATGGGCGTCCGTACCGGGTGAAAGGGACGGGGCGAGTGGCAGTCCGGTTGCGGCCGCACGAGCGGCATGATTCTCTGCTAGGGGACATTGTGGCGGGCGCCCTGGCGGGCGGTGTCGCGTCAGTCGCCATGATGATGGTGCGGCCAATGGCGCAGCGCGTCGCGCTGGGGCCACGGCGGCGCGGGCAGCGCTCCCGTGAACCGGAGTGGGAACATCTCGTGCGGACGAAGGCGCGTGACTTCGGGTATACGCTGCCCAAGAACGCCGTGCGCGCGGTGGGTGGCGTGCTGCACGTGGGGTATGGCGCGGCGTGGGGCGCGCTGTACGGCGTGACCGCCGGCCGGCAGCACGCGGGCAGCCCCGGGGCGGCGCTGTATTCGGTGGTGGTGTATCTCGCGAATTATTCGCGCGGCGGGGTCATGCCCGCGCTTGGGGTGTTACCGCCCGATGACAAGCGGCCAGGGCGCGAGGCCGCGGTGCCTATGGCGACGCATGCGATGTTTGGGTCGGTGACGGCCGCGGGGTATGGGGTGTTACGGCCGTTGTTTCGGTAGCGGCGACAGGCCCCTACCAGATCAACCGTCGCATTACGTCGACGGCACACTTGGGTGACGGGTGTGCCAGGGGGTCGCCTGTTCGTAAGCGTAGGCGGCGCGGAGGAGGGTCGCTTCGTCGAATGGGCGCGCGACCAGCTGGAGCCCGATCGGGAAGGTGTCGCGGGAGAAACCGCACGGGATGGAGATTGCGGGGACGCCCAGGACGTCGAATGCGAACGTGTAGTGAGTGGCATCGTTCGCGGTGAACTCCTTGTCCTGCACTCGCGGATAGGGACCAAACGGCCGGGGCGCGAGCGGGTAGGCCGGCGTCACGATCACGGCCGCGTCGCGCGTCGCCTTGGCGTAGGCCGCTTGCAAGACCCGGCGCTGCTGCGTCGCCCGGAATGTAATCGACCGCTGGAATGATCGCCCCTGCCTTGATGTCGGCCGTGCTGGACGCGGGCGGAACAGCGGCGTCGAAGTCAGTCGGGTGATCACGGAAGAGCTGCGCGGCCGCGACCGAGTACTCGCACGAGGCGATCGTATTGCCTACCGCGCCCAACTGGTCGGCCGTCGGGATCGTGACGTCGATGATGGTGGCGCCGAGGGAGCGGAGCGTGTCGAGTGCGGCATTGAAGGCGGCAAGGACGTCGGGTTGTCCGACCGAGACATACGCGTGATCGACGCCGATTTTCATTCCCTTGATCCCGGCACGGAGCGTGGCGCGGTAGTCGGGGACCGCGTGGCGCGCGGTGGTCATGTCACCGGCGTCGTGTCCCGCGAGGACCTGCAGGGCGATCGCGCAATCTTCGACCGAGCGGGTGAGCGGACCCGGGTGGTCGAGCGAATACAACCGCGGGAAGATGCCTTCGAGGCTCGCTCTCCCGTGTGTCGGTTTCAGGCCGACGACGCCGCACAAGGCGGCGGGGATGCGCACGGAGCCGCCGTTGTCGGTGCCGACGGAGAGTGGCACGAGCCCCGCGGAGACCATGGCGCCCGAGCCGCTGCTCGAGCCGCCGGGTGAGTATTCCGTGTTCCAGGGGTTGCGGATCTTGCCGAAGTCCGGGTTATCACCAGACTCGCCGTCGGCGAACTTGTTCATGTTCGCCTTGCCGACGATCACGGCGCCCGCCGCCTTGAGGCGTTTCACGACGCCCGCATCGGTGGTGGGGATGTTCGTGACGCGGGATTTGGCGCCCGCGGTCGTGCGGATGCCCGCCGTATCAATGTGATCCTTGATACTGATGGGGATGCCGTGCAGCGGTCCCCGGTACTTCCCGCTCGCGATCTCGTCGTCCAGGCGTTTCGCGTCGGCGAGTGCGGCCTCGGAGACGAGCGTGATGAACGAGTTGAGCGCGGGGTCGAGGCGGTGGATCCGGTCGAAGGCCTGTTCGGCGGCCTTCACGCACGAGATGCGGCGGGCGTGGATGGCGGCGCCCAAGTCCGCGACCGATTGAAACGCGGCATCGTCGATCATGCGGCCGATCATGCGTCAGTGTCCGCGTCGAAATCCGCCGGCTGGATCGTGGGGTCGACGGCGGTGGTAAAGCGATTGCCCTGAAACGACGCGAGGACCGCGGGGGCCTCTCCGGGCCGGAGCGTGTAGTCGGTGAGCTGGTGGAGCATCGAGCCGACATCGATCGCCGGCGCGGTCGCGTCGGCGAGCGGGGAGGAGGGCTTGCACCCGCCTATGAGGAGGCCGGCACCGGAGGCGGCGAGAGAGGCCAGCGCGTCGCGACGAAGCATTGTGGAAATCCTTGGATTGAGGCCGGACAAGTATACCATGGGCCGGGGGGGGCGGGCCCGGGCCGCTGGGGTAGGGACTAGGGACTCGGGCTTAGAACGTGGATGGTAGGACGGAGGGCGCCTTCCTTATAGATGCGGGGGGGTGGGTTTGGCGGCGGCTGAGGCGGGCGGCATATTTGTCGCCAGCCGCGAGTGGGGCTGCCTCGCTGAGGGACATTGCCACCCAAATTGTGCCGAGGATTCCCGTATGAGAGCCCGATATCTGGCGCCGGTGTTGTTGGTGGTGATGCCGGCAGTCGTGGCCGCGCAGGCGGCTGCACCCGCTTCTCCTGCCGCGACACCGGGTAAGTCGCACATCTGCCTTGCCCCGTCGAGTGTCGAGACCGCGTCGGGCACGGCGGCACAGGCGATGACCGCGGTGAAGGAGACCTTCACCAGCTTTCTCACCGGGCCGACGCTGGAAGTCGCGGCGCTGCAGTCGCGACTCCCGTCGCAGGCCAAGGCGGAGGCCAAAGCGGCCAACTGTCCGTACATCCTGCTCACGACATTGAAGCAGGTGCATAAGGGCGGAGGCGGGCCGAATCTCTTTGGGCGCGCCGCGGCGGGTGCGGTGTCGGGTGGAGCGTCGGCGGCGGGCGGACTCGTGGGCTCCCCTGGGGGAGCCGTCGCCGCGAACGCCACGGCGGGTGCCGCGAATGGCGCGGCGTCGAGCTACGGGAGCAGCACGCAGAACAAGGATGAGCTGACGCTGTCAACGCATTTGGAGAACGCGGACGGCAAAGTGCTGGTCGACGAGACTGACAAGCGGACCGCGCAGTCGAATGGTGAAGACATGCTCACGCCGCTCGTCGAGAAGGCGGCGACGGCGGTAGCCAACGCGGTGTCGGCGCCAGGGAAGTAAGGCGGGCCGTCAGCGGATGATTTCGACGAGCAGCACCCAGGCGTTGATGAGGGCGACGGCCATGGAGAGGAGCAGGCCGGTCGCGAACCACATCATGCCGGAGGCGTGGTTGGAGAGCAGCATCGCACTGCCGATGAGGAAGGGGAGGGTGGCGCCCTGGTGGAGCGTCATCCGAAAGATCAGCAGGCCCCATTTGTAGTACTCGTGTCTCCGCCGGAGCCTGATCTGCGCGACGGTACCGATGCCCCAGGCGGGGATGCCGACGATGAGCGCCACGGTGCCGATCCAGGATGCGGAGGCGTTCGGGGTGAGGGAGAGCAGCGCCCCAAAGAGCGTCGCCCCCAGCAGCACCATCGTCTCGGCAGCCCGTCCCGTGGTTTCGCGCGCCTGGATGATGCGGGCGAGGTTGATCGAGAGGGCGACGAAGACCAGGCCCGCGAGCGCACCGGCCGCGCCGGCTGCGGCGATGAAGAAATTGTCCCAGCCGGAGATCGATTCCAAAGGCGAGAGAGTAGAGAGTAGAGAGTGGATATTGTAACTACGTGTACAATAGGGAGCCCGGTGTGGTGAGCTTCTGGCCGGTTTCGAGATACGTCTTGAGGCCCGAGAGCACCATCATGTGGCCGCCGTAGAGCTCCGGGCTCGCGCCTTCGCGGAGTTGGTCGTGGGTGACCGTCAGCTTGCACGAGTCGGCGACCTGCTCGATCTCCCAGGTGATCCGTGACGTGCCTTCCTTTTTCACCGCCGGACTCCAGAGCGCGCGATAGGTCTGGACCAGTTTGCGCGGCTTGTCGACTTCGACGTTCTCCCCTTCGACGAGGATCATCGGGCCGTGTGGAGTATCCGCCGTCTTGCCCACATACGGTGAGCCTGGAGTCCAGGTGGATTCGGTGCGGACGCCGAAGCTGTAAATGCGCCGGATATCCGGGTCGATGATGGCGTTCCAGAGTTTCTCCGGCGTGGTCTTGATGTAGATCTCGTACATCTTCTGCATCTCAGGACTCCTCCAACTGGTGTTTGAGATCGCTCAGGGTGGCGGCCCAGGGCGCGGAGTATTTGCTCACCCAGCGGTCGTGGATGAGGCGGATCGGGACGGCGTTCAGGAAATGGAGTTTCTCGCGGCCGGCGCGTTTGGTCACGACCAAGTGCGCGGCTTCCAGCACGCGGAGGTGTTTCATCACGCCGAAGCGGGTCATGGGTAGCCGTCGCTCCAACGCGTTCAGCGTTTGGCCGTCCTGCTTGTACAGCGCGTCGAGCAGTTTGCGCCGGCTGGGATCGGCGAGGGCTTTGAACACGGCGTCCATGGCGTCCATGGGAGCTATGATAGGTGACCAAATGGTCACCTGTCAATGGGTGCCGTTAAGGGCCTCTAGCGCGCACCAAGGAAGGGGTGGGCGGCATGGATAGTGCTTGAACGGCGTAGTGGCGCGTCCATTACACGCTGGCGCGCGAGGAACTGCGCCGCTGGAGCGGTGTCTGAGGTGGTCAGCGAGCCGCATAGCGACTCGCATAGCGACTCGCATAGCGACTCGCATGGCGAATCGCGTAGGATGAGATCGTTTGGAAATCGCGCAGGGATCTCTGCTGCGCTCGTGTGGTGCGCTCGTAGCGCGAGACCGGAAACAGATCAGAAAAACCAGATACGAGGAGGCGCGCGTCATGCGCATCATCCGCGTTGTACGTTGGCTTGGTGTGGCCCTTGGTGTTGCCGCAGTGGCGACCGCCACGCCTGCGGTGTCATCCGCGCAAGTGTCGTTGTCGATCACCATCGGACCGCCCGCGCTGCCGGTGTATGAGCAGCCGCCGTGTCCGCAGCCCGATTACATCTGGACGCCGGGCTACTGGTCGTATGCCAATAACGTCGGGTACTACTGGGTGCCGGGTACGTGGGTGCCTGCGCCGACGCCGGGGTATCTGTGGACGCCGGGATACTGGGGCTGGAACAACGGCATCTACGTGTGGAACAACGGCTACTGGGGCCCGCACGTCGGGTACTACGGCGGCTTGAACTACGGTTACGGGTACGGCGGCTCGGGCTACCAGGGCGGATACTGGCAGAACGGCCACGTGTACTACAACACCTCGGTGAACAACGTCAGTCACACGACCAACATCACCAACGTGTACAACAAGACCGTGATCAACAACACGACGGTGACGCGCGTCAGCTACAACGGTGGCCCGGGCGGCGTGTCGGCGCGCCCCACGCCGGAAGAGCAGACCTTTGCGCACGAGCAGCACGCGCCGCCGACATCATTCCAGATGCAGCAGCGGCGCACGGCGGTGTCGAACCGCGCCCAGTGGGCGTCACAGAACCAGGGGAAGCCGCAGGTCGCGGCGACGGCCCGGCCGGGCGCGTTCACGGGCAGCGGTGTCGTTGCGGCGCGGAGCGCTGGCGCGCCGTATCACCCAGCCGCCAGAGTCGCGACTCCTCCCGGCGAGCGGCCGGCGAACGCGCCTCCATCGGCGACGCACACGAATACGAACACCAACGGCGCCACCCATGGCGCTGTGCATCCGAACAACACCAACGGTCCGCCACCGGCGAAAGCTCCGCCTCCGAAGGCCGGGCCCGCGAAGGCGGGACCCCCGCAAGGCAACCCGCAAGGCAACCCGCAAGGCAAAACCCGAAGGGCAATTCGCCGAATCAGCCGAAGGGGCAGACGCAGCCCAGACCGGAGGGGCAGACCAGACCGCAAGGCCAGCCGAAACCACCGGCACAACCCAAGCCTCAGGGACAGCCCAAGCCAGAGGGGCAGCCCAAGCCACAGGGGCAACCGAAGCCTTCGCCGCAGCAGCACAATCCGCCGGCCGGGGATGAGAAGCCGAAGGAGCACGAGCCCGGGCACGGATAAGCGCCGAACGACAGAACAACCGAACGTTGCGAGCGGCGTCTTGAGGATCAGGGCGCCGCTCGCTTTTTGGATCGGCCACCGCGAAGGGGGAAAAATAGGGATTAGGGATTAGGGGTCCCAATCTGTGGGAGTTAGTGTCGAATCTTGACCCACCGGGCTGGACGGCGCATGTTCGCATCCGAACCCTTCTTATACGAGGATGCGCGTGCCCCTTTTCCATCGTGATTCGCGGCTGGCTCGGGCGCTTCGGTTGGGCGCGGTTGGCAGTGCGCTCGCCGGATCGCTCGCGTTGCCAGCTCGCGTGACGGCGCAGGTGCCGGTGGCCGAAGAGGCCCAGGCGTACATCGACAGTCATGCGGACGTCGAGGACATGGTGATGGTGCCCATGCGAGACGGCGTGCGGCTGTACCACCTGATCCTGTTTCCCAAGGGGGCGCCGAGGCAGAACATGCCGACGGTGATCATCCGGACGCCGTATCTGATCGACGTGCATCATCTGTCGTTCAGTCCCTTTGTGGCCAGCTTTCTGGCGCACGGATATGCCGTGGTGTGGGAGTATGAGCGTGGGCGGTTCTTCTCCGAGGGGACGTACACCTTTCTCGTGCGGACGGCGGAGGACGGGTTCGACACGATCAAGTGGATCACGGGGCAGCCGTGGTCGAACGGGAAAGTGGGCGCGATCGGGTGTTCGTCGAGCGCGGAGGAGCAGCACCGGCTGAACGCCGCCAATATCCCGGGTCTCGCGGCGGTGGTGCCGATGGGATCGGGCGCCGGGATCGGACATGTCGGGCCGTACAATGAAATGGGGAATTTTTATCGGGGTGGCGCGGTGCATCTCGCCGGGTGGGTCGGCTGGTACGACGGCATATTCTGGGGGAATCCCGCGCGGCCCGTGTTTCCGGCGACCGACACGCGCGACGAGATGATCCGGATCCACAAACAGTGGAACATGTATCCCGAGATCGTCATGAGTCAGACCGAAGTCGATTCGGCGATGAGCACGCTCCCGGTCAACCAGATCATGAACAAGCTGGGTGCGCCGCACAGTGACTTCGACGACTTCGTCAATCGGTTGCCGAACGATCCCAAGTGGAAAGACACCGAGTTTGGCAGCGACGAGGACCACAACGGCGCGCCGGCGCTGTACATCAACTCGTGGTACGACATCTCGATCGGGCCGAACGCGACGATGTTCGCGCACCAGGTGAAAGAGGCCGCGAACGAGAATGCGCGGAACAACACCAAGATGATCATTGCCCCGACGTTGCATTGCTCGCAGCTCGGCGCGACCGAGCACACGGTGGTGGGCGAGCGGGATCTGGGTGATGGGCGGTTCGACTACGTGAGTCTGGTGCAGGACTGGTTCGACCACTTCGTGAAGGGCGTTGACAACAACGTGCTGAGCCAGCCTCGGGTGCGCGCGTACATGATGGGTGCGAATCAGTGGCGGACGTACGATGCGTGGCCGGTGAAGGAAGCCCATGACGTCGCGTATTATCTCGACAGCGACGGCGGGGCGAACACGCGGATGGGTGATGGGCGGCTGACGACGGCGAAGCCGGGCAAGGCGGTGTCGGATCATTTCACCTACGACCCGATGACCCCCGTGCCGACGAACGCGGGCGGGACGTGGTGTTGCTACTCGCGGTCGACGTTGACGACGGCCGAGCCGGCGGGGGCGGTGGATCAGTCGGGGACCGAGATGCGTGCGGATGTGCTGGTGTATACGACGCCGCCGCTGGCGCATCCGGTGGAAGTCATGGGTCCCGTGAAAGTGACGCTGTATCTGTCATTGGACCGGAAGGACACTGACCTCACGATCAAGCTGATCGACGTCGGCCCGGACGGGAAAGCGTACAACCTCGATGATACGATCCAGCGGGTGCGGTGGCGTGAGGGGTGGGATCATCCGGTGTTCATGCAGGGTGGCCAGGTCTACAAAGTGGAGTTCGCGCCGCTGACCACGGGGAACGCGTTTGCGGCCGGGCACCGGATACGGGTGGAGGTGTCGAGCAGCAACTTCCCGCACTTCGAGCGGAACCTGAACACCGGTGGGAACAACTACGACGAGAAGGATCCGCTGGTCGCGCACAACGTGATCCATCACGGGGCGCAGTATCCGTCGTCGATCGTGCTTCCGGTGGTGTCGGCTGCGCCGGCGGCGGGGACGAGCGGCAAGTAAGCGTTCGGGGAGTTTGGTTCGGAGAAAGCCAGAGGGGACACCGATGCGATGGTGTCCCCTCTGGCGTATCGGGTGGGACCGGCCGTTTACGGAGTGCCGTCTCCGTGGACGACTTGTTGCCGAGTCCAGGAGCCTTGCAGCGTGCCGTTGGGATCGACGTTGGGATCGCTGGTCTGGTACGTCGTGGTGCCCGCGGCATTGCGCCAGGTGTAGCTGTACGCGCTCGAGACCTTGGTGGCCTGGCCGGTGTTCGGATCCTTGACCGTCTGCTGGTCCAGAGCGTAGTCGACCCAGTCGGACGCCATTGTGTGATTGGAGTTCGCGGTGCGGGCGGCTTGTTGCATTGACATGTCCGTGCCGCGCTGCATTGTGGCCATGAACTCCTGGTGCTGGCGGGAGAGCATGGCGGACGTCTGCTGGGCGGCGGCGCGTGACGCCGCCATGTTGGCCTGGGTCTGGCGGTTGAGGGCGTTGCTCCATGCCTGGCCCCACGCCTGAATCACCGCGGCCCCGATCTTCTCCGTTTCGGGGAACACCGACTTGAACTGCGTCTCCGGCGCGGTCACGTAGCGGACGGAGGCGTCGCAGGAGCTCTTGACCCAGTTCTTGTTGCCGATATTCGGAAGGTGGTTACTGGTGCACATGACATTGGCGATCAGGCGGCCCTGCATCTTGACCGTGCCATTGGTGAACCGGACGTTCGCGGAGGCGAGCTCGCCGGTCGTGGTGGGCGGTGTCATGCCGGCCGTCTGGTATTTCTGTTGCCAGTAGGCGTTCGACTGGTCGACGCCCTTGTTGAAATTGGCGAGCACCGTGGGGTCGATCGGCTCCTCGCCGACGTATTCGGCCTTGAGGATGGCTGAGAGGTATTTGAGGAAATCCTTGGCGGCCATGCGGTCGTGGAGCGGGAGGCAGCCGGAGTTATTGCCGCCGGTCATATCGGGAGCGGTGCCCCAGGTCCAGTCGAAGTTCGGCATGCGTTCGACGACGATGAGGCCATCGGGGCTCGACACGCGGAAGACCTGGACGGGCGCCGACTCGCACGCGTTGCCCTGGGAGAGCGTTCCCTCGAAGTGCCATTTGGCCGGATAGGAGACGACGTAGGCATCCATGTTGAGCACCGGATCATGGATGTAGGCCTTCTGCATGGCGCCGGATTGCGCGGCGGCGGGAAGTGCGAGTCCGAGTGTGGTGGCGGCGAGCGCGACGTGAGCGAGAGTGCGCATTGTCCTCAGCGTGTGAGTCATTGAGCCGGGTGGCGGGCGATTCCCAACTTCGGACACCGGGCGTTGGGCACAACGTCGGTGACGAACGCATGTCAGAGGGCCTGCGCGGGGGATTTCATGTCGTGGGATGCAGCTCCGGTGGTGTGGGGCGAATGGCCCTGGGGTGAGCGGCTGAGGGACCAGGGACCAACAGTTGCAACGAATGGGGCCGAGGGGTCGTAGGTGATACGAGGACGCAGTGGCTGGATTCATTCAGTTGGTGTGCTCTCGAATCGGAGTGCTAGATGCATTTCCCTCTGTCGTTGCGGCGCCCGGCGTCAGTCGTTGGGGCGCTCTCTTTTTTCTGTACCGCGTGTGTGTATCCCGTGCGGTACGTCGATGATCTCGCGCCTGGCAACCACGTGGTGCTGGCGCTCACGGACCAGGGGATACCGGACATGGCGCCCAAGCTGGGGCAGGGCGTGTTCCTGGTGGGCGGAGTGGTGCAGGGGATCGATCAGAGCAACGTGACGGTGGCCGTGGACCGTACGGAGTCCACGCGCGGAGTGCAGTACGGCGTGCATCCGGAAGTTGTGCAGTGGAACGGGGACGTCGTGCCGGTCCCGCGGGCGGATATCGCGACCGTGCGCCAGCGGGTCGTTTCCGGGCCGCTTGTGGTGGCGGGTGTCGCGGCTGGGATCCTGCTTGGGATCGGGGTCGGAGAGGTCGTCGCCCACGCGCATCCGGACAAGCTGCCGCCGTTGACGCAGCCGGCGCTCCCGTAGCTGGCCGTCCCATAGATTCCGAATATGAGTCCACGGGAGCTGGCGGTCATCCTCAAGCGGTTCGAGACCCCTGACGAAGTGCGGGAGTTTCCGAAGGGGCGGTTCGAGCTGGTGACGATCGGCGGGATGACGATCGGGCGCGCGACGTATCAGCCCGGGTGGTGCTGGAGCGCGGACGTGGGCCCGGCGGTGGGAGCGGCGCATTGCACCATCGAGCATCTCGGCATGGTGATTTCAGGGCATGCGACGGCGGCCATGGTGGGTGGGACCGTGTACGATCTCACGGCTGGGACCATCTTTTACATCCCCGCGGAGCCCCACGACAGCTGGGTGGTGGGGGATGCGCCGTACGTGTCGCTCCATTTCCTCGGCGCTGACGAATACGCGCGGTAGCGCCCCGACCTTGGTGACGGGTAGCGGCGTCACGCATAGCGACGTCACGAAAGTGTGACCCCGGCTGAGCATGCCAGCACGCCCATGCCTGGATAGACTGCAGGGGCGGCGGCACGGCGGAATGGGACGGCGTGCCGTATCACTACTCTCGCGGAGCGTGCGGCATGGCGACGATCACGACGAAGGACGGGACGGAGATCTACTATAAGGATTGGGGGTCGGGGCAGCCGGTGGTGTTCGTCCATGGGTGGCCGCTCAATGCGGACATGTGGGAGTATCAGATGAACTACCTCGGGTCGCGTGGGTACCGCGTCGTCGCGCATGACCGGCGCGGGTTCGGGCGATCGAGCCAGCCGTGGACCGGGTATGACTACGACACATTCGCGGACGATGTCGCGGCGCTGATCGGTCACCTCGATCTCAAGGACGTGATACTCGTCGGGCACTCGATGGGCGGGGGCGAGGTCGCGCGTTACATTGGCCGGCACGGGACCAAGCGGGTTGCCAAGGCGGTGTTGATCGGGGCGGTGACGCCGTTCCTGCTCAAGACGGCGGACAATCCGTCGGGTGTGGAGATGAGCGCCTTCGACGGCATTCGTGCGGGGATCGCTGGCGACCGGCTGCAGTTCTTCGAGGATCTTTCGGCGTCGTTCTATGGGGCGGACCTGCCGGGCGCCAAGGTCTCGAGGGGCACGCGCGACTGGTTCTTCGGGATGGCCGAGTTGGGGACGTACAAGAGCTGCTACGACTGCGTGAAGGCGTTTTCGGAGACCGATTTCCGCGGGGATCTCAAGAAGTTCGACGTGCCGACGCTGGTCATTCATGGTGATGCGGACCAGATCGTGCCGATCGGGGTGTCGGGGCTGTTGACGGCGAAGCTCGTGAAGGGCGCTGAGCTCGAGGTGTACAAGGGGGCGCCGCACGGGCTGGTGACGACGCACAAGGATCAGCTCAACGCGGACCTGTTGACGTTTGCGGAGAGCAGGGCGGAGGCGCACAAGGAGGCACCGGCGCGGACGGCGGATCGGGAAAAGGGGACGGAGGCGCAGCCGGGGGCGTGACGTAGTGCGGATCACCGCCGCGTCCTGATGTACCGATTCGGCCTCGCCTCGCGGCGGGGCCGAATCGTATGTGCAGCGCTATCTGCCGCCTATTTCACGGTGCTTGAAGCCGCGTCCTCGATCAACTTCGTGACTTCAGCCGGATGCGAGACGAGCGAGCAATGGCTCGATTTGATCTCGATCGTCGTCGACTGCATGCGATTCGCGTAGAACCGTTCCTGATCGGGATTGATCATCAGGTCGTTCTGCGAGACGAGATACCAGGACGGCACCTTCTTCCAGGCCGCAGCCTCCAGCGTCTGTCCGAAGATCGCGGCGGCCAGTGGCTTCTGGACCACGAACATTGTCCGCGCCTCGGCCTCCGGCACATCCGCGCAGAAATACTCGTGGAACCCCTCGCGCCCGATATAGAGATATCCCCCGGTATCGGGAGCCAGCGTGCCAATTCCCGCCATTCTGCGGGAACTTGGCACTGGACGGCCCCAGCGCTTCGCCCGCGTCGGGGGCGAACGCCGTGATGTACACGAGCGCCTTGACGTTGCTTTCGCCCGCGGCTGCCCCTGTCATCACCATGCCGCCGTACGAATGGCCGGCGACTATCACTGGCCCCTTCTGGTTTTGAATCACACGGCGCGTGGTCGCGACGTCGTCCGCGACCGACGAGAGCGGATTCTGCACCGCCACGACGGGATAGCCATCGCGTTCGAGCAGCGCAATCACGTGCTGCCAACTGGTGCCGTCTGCCCATGCGCCGTGCACGAGTACGACCGTCGGTTTGCCGGTCGAAACGGTGCCTGAGTCTGTATCCAGAGTCTGAGATGTCATGCGTGCTCCCGAGTGATGAGATGTGCGCATGCCTCGGGAGAGTGAACGCTCCCTGTGGACTGTCGCGCACCGACGGCGAACGGGGTCAAGTGCAGTGTCGCTGCAGGCTATGCACTGGAGGATGCTGCAGGATCGGCCTGCCGAGCGAGCGCGTCCGGATGCTGCCGGTCGTTCTCCGATCATTGGGGAGTCGGCTGCGACTCCCCAGGACGCGCTCAAGTGCGGGGCACGAATCGAGCCGCGTTTCGCTGGTCCTGCTGATAGCACCTTATGTTCTACATTGGGCAGGGATGGAGGTCCTATGGTTCGTCGTCTTCGGAAATCATCAGATTCGCGGCGTGGGCGCCGCGAAGTCTTGGAGGCCGCAGCGACTATCAGTGAGGCGAAGCTCTTCACGAATGGTCGCAGTCAGGCCGTGCGGTTACCGGCGGCGTACCGCTTCGCGGGCGACTCAGTATATGTGACGCGGTGGCGGGGTGCCGTTATCCTGCTGGCGAAGCGGCGCGCGTGGGCTTCGTTGGTGGAGAGTGTCGGGGCGTTCTCAGATGATTTCATGAGCGTGCGGGGGCAGCCGTAAGAGCAGGGGTGCGGAGCCGGGACGCTATCCCCCGGCCGCGACAATCCCTGCTTGGACATTGGCTCCCGGCCGTCTTGTGGGATTTCGTTGCGCCGCGGCGTTTCAGCCGTCGTGGAGATATTGCCCCCCTCTCGTCCCGTTCGCCTGGGGCGCGCGACGTGGGCTCGCCCCCAGCGCCTGGCATGGAGTCCCTATCGCGCCCCACGAGCAACCCGGTCCTAGCGATCCCGCAACGCATGTGAGCTCCCGGGGCATGGTGCTTCCGCCGCGGGGCCATTCTTCGCTCCACCGGTGAAGTCGATTACATTGACCACTACTACGATGGGGTGATGGGACTGACGCTGCGGGAGCGGTTGCGGTGGGTGACGTCGGTGCTCCCGCCTGAGGGGTGTGCGAGGCTCCTCGAGATTGGCTACGGGAGCGGCGTGTTCTTCTATGAGGCGGGGCGGCATGCCGATGTCGTCCTCGGCATCGACGTCCATGCGTCGGGCGCGGATGTGCAGCAGCGCTGCGCGGCGGACGGGGTGGCGGTCAAGACGATCCAGGGCGACGGGTGTGAGCTGCCGTTTGCGGCGAACAGCATCGACGTCGTGGTGGTGATCAGCGCGCTCGAGTTCATGGACGAGCCGGTCCGCTGCCTACGCGAGGCGTTGCGGGTGCTGCGGCCGGGCGGCCGGATCATTGCGGTGACGCCGCGGGTGCATGCGTGGTCGGACGCGCTCTGGAGCGCGTTCGCGGGGACGGATCCTGAGGCCGAGTTCCGCGGTGGGCGGCAGCGGGTCCAGCAGGCGTTAGCTGATGTAGAGCGGCGGCATGGTGGTGTCGAAGTCGAGTGCCATCCGCGGCCGCAGCCGTTGCCACGGGCGCTGGCGCCGTATGATCTCGTCGTGATTCATGCGCGGCCGCGAACCGATCGGCGGTCGACGCCGAGGTTTGCGGATGTGATCGTCCCGGAGAGCGTGACGAAGTAGGGAAGGGCGGGTATTAGGCTGGGCCCGGAGCGGCGAAAACCCGGGCTCGCGGGGCGGGGATCTCGGTAGATCTGGCGGAACTGGCACTCGGCGCTGGCGAAGTCACGGCTGTCCTGGCGGGCTCACAGTCCAGTCACTGCCGGCAGGGCGCTGTGGGATCGGGCTTGGGCTGATCGACCACGAGGCGGTGGTCGAGGTTCGCGACGCGGAGCGCGACCGCGTACACCAGCGTTGCCGCGCGTGCCATGTGCGCGTAGTCGAGGTATTGCGGCTCGTCGGTTACCTGATGGTAGTCGACACCATATCCCGTGGAGAAGTAGGCGACCGGGATGCCATAGCGCGCGTAGGACGCGTGATCGCTTCGGCAATACTTCTGCGATGGGTGCCCGGGCACGTCCCACGAATAGTCGATTGCCATTGGCTCGGGCAAGCGAGTGTTCACTGAGTCGATGAGCGCGCCGAGCTCTTTCGACAGCCTCCTTGCGCCGCCGGACTGCAAGTATCGCGGCCCAGATCGCGCCGAATCGCCATTGTACTCGTGTCCGAACAAATCCATGTTCAGATAGGTGATGATGGAGTCGCGGGGAACTGTGGTATGCTCGGCGTACCAACGCGAGCCAAGGAGCCCCTGTTCTTCGCCTGTATGTGAGATGAAGAGGATCGAGCGCGCTGGGTGTTGTCGTGTGAGCGCGCGAGCGATCGCCAGGAGCGAGGCAGTGCCGGCGCCATCGTCGTCGGCGCCATTGAAGATGGAATCTCGCCGCGGCGGACGCATTCGACGCAGACTGTCCACGTTGACGACGATCGCCGCCGATCGGGCGCCCGGATTCCCGGCCGCGGGGCCGTCGAGATGCTGTCGCGCGAGCAAGATGTTGTAGGTGCGAACGGAGTCGTGATCGAGGCCAAACTCGCCGATTCCCAGGTGATCGTTGTGCGCGCCCATGGCGACGTACTCGCCTTTGCGCGCGGGATCGTTGCCGGGCAGAATGGCGACGACGTTGCGTGCCTGGATCGAGTCGGGCGTCAGGTAGCGCACGCGCCCGCCGAGGGTGCCGTGGGCGAGGGCGCCGACGCTCAGGCGCTCGACCGGGTCGCCGAACAGTGTCTGCGCAGTTGCGGCGCCGATCTGGAACGACAACGGTGCGCCGCGTGCGGACGACGGCACTGAGAAGCGTTTGAGGTGGGTGTAGATCGTGACCGGAGGCAGCTCGGGATAGACGAACACGAGGCCGGCGGCCGGGCGTGTGAATGCTGGCACGTATCTGCCGCTCCGGACATTGGGACGCCCGTCGCTCAGCAGAGCGACAGCGAACACGACGATCTTACCGGCGGCCGAGTCGGCGTTGATCATTGTCGCGCGATCCGGTCCGAGCCGGCCGCCGTAGACGACCGGGGCACCGGCCGGATCGAAAGTCTGGGCGACGTTGCTCGGATTCTGCGGTACGACGCCAGTCCAGAACGGGAGAGGCGCACCGTTGACGGTGAGATGCTCCGTGGTGTCGAGGCGGCTGGATATCATTGGCACGTACTGCAGATACCCGCCACTGTCGCCTCCCGGCTGGAGACCCAGTCGCTTGAACTCCGACGCGATGTAGTCCGTGACCTCGATGTTGCCCCGCGATCCCGGGAGCCGGCCTCCCATGGAGTCGTCAGCGATGATTTCGACGCGGTGTTCGAGCTCGGCCGCCGTGATTGGTGACACAGGTGTAGCGCGGGAGGATGGATGCGCGCAGTTTGCGGCAAGGATGCTGGCGAGGGGCAGGAGTCGACGCATGGTGTTGAACATATACCAAACTCTGGCATGAGTCGCTCCTTCGCCGAGTTCGGGCCGCGGGCGGATTCCGAGAATTTGGTCGCAGACGGCTGTCAGGGTGGCGCCGAGTGCGCAGGTGAGAGCCGCGAGCAGAGGGAGCACGCCGTCATGTTATGGTCGCGATGGAAGCGGGACCGAGCCCGATTCGGTGAACGGGCACGTGGGGAGGGCGAACGGTATCGAGCGTTGATGTCAGCGCGTCGTCTGTGGCGGCCCTTCGTAGAGCTGGCGGAGCTCGCAGACGCCGTCGGCGCCGGCGACCTTCAGGAAATCCTTCGTCAGTTGGATCGCCTCGGCCTTGGATTTGGCCTCGATGATCGCGAAGCCGCCGATCATCTCCTTGGATTCGGTGAATGGGCCGTCGTTGACCGTCACCTTGCCGTCGGTCGAGCGGACGCGCGCGCCCAGGGCGCTGGGGAGGCAGCCTTCGGTGCTAATGAGCCAGCCGGCCTTCATGCCGGATTCGATCAGCTGACCCATGTCCGCCATGTGCTGTTCGGTCGGCGGCGTGGACCGTTCGGCGGTCATGAAGACGCTCAGGTACCGCATGGTGTGACTCCCAAGTCCTGGAGGTTTGGTGGTGGGGGCTTGGCTGGGCCGGGACGCCGTGTCTCCCCTCTATATGGTACGTCGAACGAGGGGGCGGGAATTCGACAGCTGGGGGCGTCCGATTCGAGAGCGGGCGCGGCACTGGCCGGGCGGGGGTTCGGGGGATTACGTTACCGGTCCGCAGTTGCGGGACGTAGCGCAGCCCGGTAGCGCACCTGAATGGGGTTCAGGGGGTCGCGGGTTCAAATCCCGCCGTCCCGACTTCGCCCCCGCCATCCGGCGGGGGCTTGCTGTTCCTCGCGGAAATTGTTTCCTGTCTCTGCGAGACAGGATCGTGTTACTTCGAACCGAGGCTGGGCTGGCACTGGGTATCAAGAACTCGGGAGACTCATCCGCGAGCACGGCTAATAACGAATACGAGTCTCAAGGTGTGGGGATTATCGTGTGAATTGCGTCGCCACGATGAGCCGCGCAGATTGGATGCCTTTGGGTGAGGGTGGCGTTTAATGTTTCTTTTGGAGCTGGTGCTGGCGCTGTCCCGACGGCGATTTTGATTGGAAGGCCTTAACCTCCTACGCTGATTTGATCGCATGAAGCAAACGCCTCCAATTGCGGTTGAGCTATTCACGGGTGGCGGCGGACTCGCGCTCGGTCTGCAGGCTGCTGGATTTTCCCATCAATGCTCGTGGAATACAATCGTGACGCGTGTAGGTCGATTCGCGCAAATGCGCACTTTTCGGTGATCCGGCGCACCTTCATGAAGGCGATGTTAGGGATGTTGATTTTTCGGGACTGACGGATATCGACCTTCTGCCAGCCGCGCCATGCAGCCCTTCTCGGTTGGTGGTAAGCACCGCGCGCATTCGAGACGAACGCATAATCTTTCCCACAGGTGTTTCGAGCGACTTCGTGAACCAGCCGCGGGCTGTGCTTATCGAGAACGTAAAGGGGCTTTTGCGAGGCGCATTGAGGGATTTTGTGGAGTACATTGAGTTGCAGTTGATGCACCCTACGATACTGCCGTCTGACCCGGTCGATCCGGATGCTTGGTGAAATCACCTGCCGCCGCCTTCGTCGCGCAGGTCCTTCGATGAAAGTCAGGCACTCCGCTATAACGTCCGCCGCGCTCTAGTTAATTCGGCTGATTACGGTGTCCCGCAGCGGCGGGAGCGCGTATTTTTTGTGGCCGTACGGCACGATATTGCGGCGGAATGGGCGCGCCAGTACGAGCCACAGTCAACCAGCGCTTAAGCTCGCCCAGGAGGTTACGGGCGAATATTGGCGCAAGCATCGACATTGGAAGACGGGCGTCGCCCAACCACATCCGGGCGGGCGAATGGTCGCGCATGGCCGGCTCGACAAAACCGTGGAGCACGGTGCGAGATGCGCTCTAGGTCTCCCTGAACCCGTCAATGGCAAGGAGTGTGATGGAGTTGCAAATCACGTTGGCCAATCCGGGCCCGGTTATATCCGGGTCACACGGGATCACCGTATGACGCGCCGCCAAGACGTTGAAGGCGGGAGTGCATGGCGTCCCCGGTGGGGAGAACATGCTTAGATACTCCAACGGCAAGGTTCGCTATTTCACAGTGCGCGAGGCAGCCCGGCTACAGACGTTCCCAGACAGCTACGTCTTTAGCGGACCGTGGGGCGAGGCAATGCGCCAGATCGGGAATGCCGTCCCGGTCAGGCTGGCGGAGGCGGTGGCTCGGTCGGTGCGCCAGTGTCTGGAAGACCGAACTCGAACAACAAAGCGGCCCTACGCATTGACTCTCGAGACGCCGCGCGCACTTGCTCAAGGAGAGCTGGAGCTGGCATCGCCGCATTCGGTGTGAGACCACGGGCGAAGGATCTCCCTGGATGAACAGCATCCCAGGCGCTTTGCATTTGTTTCGCACGACCGCTACCAGGCGCGTGGATGCCAAATCCAGCAAGCACCGTGTTCCAGATCGGTCGGTAACGGCGGATTGCCATGGCTTCCGCTAGCGGGATCCAGATCGGCATGCAAACAAGCACCCGCGCGGAAAAGTCGTCGACGCTGAGACTGGTCGTGTTTGATGCTTCTCCCGTGCTCCTGCACTCGTTCCCATAACGGGGTTCCCGACACCTTCTCGAACGGATCGATACCTCGCCGCGCACCGGTGTCCTTGGCGCGGCCAACATACATTGGTATCACTGATTTGTGATCGCGGTTGAAATTGCCGACTACCGTATACGGGTCGGCAGTTCCGTTGTAGTACAGGGCATATATGCCAGCCCCTTCAAACGCGGCACATTGTTCAACGGTCTCGCAGCCTGCCTTTCCAGCTGTCTTAGTAGCGAGTCGCCGAGTGCCTCAAGTTCAAGGGGATTATACGGATCGAGTGAAGTCATGAGGTGACAGGGGTGAAGTGGCGGTGTTCAGCGGGCCTGTTTTACAAGGCGTCGCGTTAGACGAATCAACCATCTCTCAAGTCGCTCAACTCATGTTCCCAAACCACCAGCGTGGCCACTCCTGACCGGCGTAGCTGACGCTGAACGCGCCTGTCGCGTCGCCGGTTTTCCGCGAGCTTGTCGCGCCAGAACTCTTGAGTCCTTCCGCGGGGTGGCCGATAGCATTGCGGGCATCCGTGCCAGAAGCAACCGTGAACAAACAATGCGAGTCGCGCTGCCGGGAAAAAGAAGTCAGGTCTTCCCGCCAAAGGAATGTGTCGGCGCCAGCCGTGTATCTTCTCCCGGCGCAGTGCTCGGACAAGTACCATCTCGGTTGATGAATTCCCCGGCTGCGAACGAGTCCCATACGCACGGATCGTTGAGCCGGGGTTAGCGGGTCCAAGTTCTTGAAAATCTTCCGTCCCATCACGACTAGTAATTGTGTCGGTTACCAGATATTTCGGACGCGACAAGGCAGTCAAGGCAAGCGTTCGTTATCAACGTACCAAGCGTCCGACATAGGCTTGGGCACCACTACATTCAGCCAATTACTCAAAGTTCACCGCGGATCCGCAGATCTCCTCTCCATCTGATAAGCCATCATGGCGCAACTCGCAAACACCACCTTAGATCAGTATTTCCTGGCTCTCGACGCATTGCACGAGGTCGAGGTGACTGCCCTTGCGGAGGCACACGCGACCGATCCGTCACCACTTGTCTCTCGGTTCCTGTCGAGCGTCGAGACCGTACAGTCTCGAGTTAGGATCAACGAACCATTCTATGAAACCATGCGAAAGGACCTGTCGGGATGCTGTCCTCCAGCAGAGCAGATCAGGAGTACGATTGAATTCGCAGGGTGCCTCAGCGAGAAGTCACTATGGTCCGTTGACGGTGATGATGCTCTCGCCTTTCGATACGTCGATAGAGAGATCTCGCCAACGCGAACTCTAGACAGGCAAGCACGCCATTCAAGACGGTCCCTTGACCTACTTCTCGCCAATAGTCGGGACCAGCTACCTGTGCTCGCAGAACTGAAAATCCGATCTGACAAACCCGCCTACTACGCACTGGTTCAGCTACTTATGCTTGCTGCGGAGTTTCAGAGCGACCCTCAGCGCGACCGTCTAACCGCACACCGGGGTGCGGAGGGGCTAAGATGGCCTCGCGAAGGGCCGTTCTTTGATCTTTACCTCGTTGCCTTCGAAGCTCCAAGTGTTGGAAAGTATAGAGCACGTCAGCTTGACGCGACTGCCAAGATCAGCGAAGGTCTAATACTGCGTTCACAGCTGGCGCGCCACGTTCGGCGTGTCGTCTATCTCGATGCGAAGGCGACCGATGGTGAGATCACGTTCCAGAAACGCTTTGCATTCGGCTAAGACACGTGCGTAAAGATCAATAGTGATAAAGCAGTCTGACTGTTAGATCAGTGATAAAGCGGCCCGACAGTTGGATCGCGAGGCCGGGAATGCGGAGTTTGTCACATGACAGTCGTGTCTCTAGAGAGGTAGCTTGGGCCGGGTCATCCAAGTACCAAGACAGAACCCTCTTGGGCGCCGGACATGTCCCGCCCGTGTCAACAAGTGGCGGGCCGCCGATGATTCCAATGGTTCGCTAGCCGTCAGGTACGAATGCCCGGGGGTTACGTCACCGATCGTGAACGTAAGTCTCACTAAAGACTATGACAGAACGAAGAGCAAATCGCGCAACCGATGTGCCAATAACGAACCAGCGCCTCAGTTCCATACGCTCCAGACGCCCCATCGCTGGCGCCGCGTCCGCGATGTGGATGGATGGTCATAGACTCCTGGGCGATTTATTGGCGCAGAGTAACTACGGAACGATTCTTCAGGCTGTGGCTGGCCTGACTCTGTTCACGAGTCCCGCTACGGTTGCAAGAGTAGGGCTCGGAAACGTATTCCGCGTTGTTCGGCGGCGAAACCAGGCGGACGTTGGCAAGTACTTGATGCACGCGGACGGCAATTTCGTTCTCCACGACGACAACTCGTCGCCCACAGATTTGTTCCTGTGGGCAAATGGTCTGGCCAAATCGGGTTGTCGGGACGTTCAGTTCAATCACGTCTACGATCGCGCCACAACGCGTTTGAGCGGTGACGGTCAGCTGGAGGTCTACACTGCCCTGCCAAATATCTGTGTAACGCCCGCATTTCTGGCGAAGCTTACCGATACTGATCTAGAGGTGCGTGCAGCCCTACGATATCGAGTCTACGACCTCTACGAATATGCGCCGGATGGAGTGCCGACGCGACCGGGTGGCTATATGAGGCTAACGTGGCGGGATCCGCTGCTCCCAGTCGATGATCCAGAGGGAATATTGAGACAAAGACTGCACAAGTGTTCCAAACGCAGGATTACTGACTCAGCACGAGAACTTGGCTGGCGGTATAGCCAGTATAGACCGGATCCATCCCTTTGACTCGCCTCGAAGCTGCAGCTGATGGCCCTGGCGCCGTAGCCAACAGCAAGTGAGCAATCGTTGGATCGCTTGACGTGGTGGACTGAGGAACTGGCGCGATCCGGGCTTAGCGAGCGGTTACACAGAGTACGGTCCGGTTACCTGGGATGCGTTGGTCGCTGGATGACGAAAACGCCACGGTCGCCGAACTTAGCCTGCCGTATGTTAGTCGGCCGCAGCCGAACGGGAGTGCGTCCCAAGTAGCCACCGCCCGTGCCGGGTGCTGCAGTTTGCTGTCTACGTTCGGGGTTAAATGACAATGGCCAACGCGGTGAAGGGTTTGTTAACCCTCGCCCTCGTGGACGTGCCTCCACGCAGACGCGCTTGGGAACTGTATCAAGTGCCGACGTGGCAGCCGAACAGGCTACTCAAGGCCTGTTTGCGCTCAAAGCGCTCTTGACGCTACAGGCTCGTGTGACAGACGTGGGGTATCCTCTTCTTATCGCCGCCGTTCCGTTGTGTGGCGCAGACGCCAGGCGAACCATGGGATTGACCGTGGGGAATGTCAGGGACTTCAGCGAGGATGCTCGTCAGGCAGCCAGAGCAGTCGGGATGGACGACACGCTGCGGGTCATTCACGTGGCGACCGGGTCGGCCGCGGAACGTGTCGGTATACGCGAAGGCGATGCGATAATTGCGATCGACACGATGTACCTAAGGGTCGGTGCTGAGGCGGAGGCAAGCTGGATCCAGACATTAGCGATCGTTGGTCGGTCCAACTCTCAGTCGATCCGCCTGAGTTATCGCCGGGGGCGAATGCCCTAACCGTGGGAAATACCGCTCGACGTATCGTGCGGGTACACTGTTGTGGCTGGAAGATCAGAGGTACTAAACGCGTCTTCGGACGGCAGGTCGGTATATGTCACTTCCGCGATGGTACGCTTCGTTGCTGATGATGACGAACTTGCCACGGTACTGAGTCATGAGATTGCGCACAATGTCATGCACCACATACAGGCAAAACAGAAAAACAGCCTATAGGAGCGCTGCTGGGCGCTGTTGTTGATATAGGTGCTGCCTTTGGTCATTACAATACGCATGGTGCCTATACGCAGATGGGCGCTGAGGCAGGAGCGATGAAATTCGCAGGATTTCGAGCGGGAAGCAGATTATGTAGGGCTCTACATTTAGCCCTTGGGCATCGACCCATTGACAAGGCGCCCAGTTTTTGGAGGCGCGTAGCCAGCGAACCCCATTGTCAATAACGTTTGCGCTATCGCAAATCCGACAACGGCTGAGAGATTCGTGAGGTTGGCAGCAATGGACGACCGAGGTCCAGACAAAACTCGCCAATGGCGCACCGTTGCGACCAGAGATGAAGACGGGGTCGACGGACCTCGGACTCACCGGGACGCAGACGCCAGGAGCCGTAGCGGAAACGCAAGCCGCGGGCCTCCTTGTCCAGCCAGGCCGCTGCGGCGCCAGGACCGACACCAGTGGCGGCCTGGATCGCGCCTGTGGAAACAGCCAACCGATCCGCATTCGGGTGATTCGCGAATTGCCGCACGATGTATTCGGTTGATACGGGGATGGTGGGCACCAACATTGCAGAGTACCCTGGCGATCGCGCAGACCGCGCGGATCGCACGGCCCAAACCGGCAGCATTGTCAGTGTCGCCACCCTTCGCCACCGCGGAAACGCCACTCGCCGCTGAGCAGATCGGCGCGGCGTTGCTCGCATGCCGATGTGCGCGCTGCGGCACGCAAGGCGTTTGACACCGGCGATACCGACTTCTGGCGTCATGAATGGACGAACGCCGAAGACTGGCTCCGCAAGGCAATCCTCCTGGATGGCGCTCAAGCTGTCTATCACGCCGAATTGGGCCAAGTCTTGGCTCATCGAATCCCGTCGGCCCGAAGCCGAGGCCGCCTTTTCAGCTGCAGTCTTACTCGACGTCGATAACGCAGAGTACCGTAGCCTCCTGAAAGAGGCACGGTCTCATTGAGGTGGCGCTGAAAAGGAGTCCCGACCGGCGCTCGACGCAGAGGCGCGCGGAAATCGACCTGCGAGAGGGCGGTGAAATAAAAGAGCGGCCGTGGCGGGCGATCCGGCAGCAGCCACTGTCGCCCGGCGTCACCCTTATCCGTCGTCGTCGTTCCTGGATCGCTACCTTCGCCGGACGACCGAGACCGATGAACGTGCGGTAAGCCGTACGGTGACCGACCAGCCGCCCGGCGCTTTGCGTTTAATGCGGTTAGTCCCGTCGTCTTCAGCGCGGCCCAGCGACTAAGCACTTCCCGTGACTGCGCCTCAGCGCATCGCACGCCGCCAGCTCTCTCGCCGTCGGCGCGACATTCGCTCCTGCATCGCCATTGCCGCGGCCAGCATGGCGCCTCTCACGCTCTCCAGCGTCGGTGGCCCGGCCAGTTCCGCGCGGCCTGGCGGTCCGGCTGGCGCACCGTGCACCGGATCGGGCGCCAGTGATTCTACCTGCGCCTTGAAGGCACCGGCCTCGCTGCCTTGCAGGCTGTCCAGTCGCTCCACGAGCGCGCGCGCGGTCACGTACGCCAGGTCCGCTTCGTCGGCGCCTTCGTACATTCGGTGGGTGATCGCCGCCAACTGAGCGAGTCCGGCTGCCGATGTCTTCACGCGCGGGTCGAGCCGAAGGGTCAGTGGCTGCGACAAAGTCTTGCCGCCAACAGTGAGGCGAATTGTGTAGGCGCCCTGCGGCAGCAATACGACGAGTCGAGGCCAGCGACAAGGGCAACAGGGCGACGTATTGCTTCGATCGGCCGCAACACTTCAATCTGGAACAACGTGCACGTACGTCATTCGACGACGATCGGCTCCAACTGCAGAATCGGTGAAGAAGAGCTACATCGCCTACGGCGTCGCGATCAAAGACTTCGTGAAGATCAACGCCTTTGTCTACGTCTGCACGGGGGTGACGATCGAGCGCGGCGTCATGATCGCGGCCGGCGTCGTTTTTACTAACGAACGCTTTCCGCGCGCGACGACGCCGCAGCTCGATCGGCTCCAACCGTCCGACCCCAACGAGTACACCCTCCACACGCTGGTTCGCGAAGGCGCGACGATCGGCGCGCGCTCAACGATCGGCCCCGGTTTGACGATCGGACGGTTCGCAATGGTCGGAATGGGCTCCGTCGTGACCCGTGACGTTCCGGACTATGCGATCGTACACGGAAACCCGGCGCGCCCCGTCGGATATGCGTGCGCCTGCGGCATATCGTCCGACCCGCTCACGCCGATGATGGACCGGCCTACCGCCATGCGCTGCCAGTCGTGCGCCGACAGACGCGCTCTCCGGTTCGTCGCTGCAGCCGATGGAGATCGCGCGGAGCTCGGAACGGGTCGATTCGGTATCGTCGGCGGCGGAATGCTCGGCATGACGCTGGCCTGGAAACTCTCCAAGGAGGGCCACGACGTCACGATCTTCGAGGGCGGCCCCCGCTGCGGCGGCCTCGCCGCGCCCTGGCAGCTCGGCGACGTCGTCTGGGATCGTCATTATCACGTTACGCTTTTGAGTGATCAAACGCTGATCGAGCTCTTGGGCGAGCTCGATCTCGAGAGCGAGCTGCGTTGGAATACGCCGGGCACGGGCTTTTTCGTTGACGGCTCGATGCATTCGTTCTCAGGAACCCTCGACTACTTGAAATATCTGCCGCTCTCGCTGGTTCAGAAGGCGCGTTTGGGCGGAACGATCGTTCACGCGTCGCGAATCAAGAACTGGAGCCGCTCGAAGGAATTACGGCGGTCGAACTGGCTCACCCGCCTCTGCGGACGCGGCACCGTCGAACGGATTTGGCTTCCGCTTCTTCGAGCGAAGCTCGGGCCTCACGCGCATCGCGCCTCCGCGGCGTTCATTTGGGCGATCATCGCGCGAATGTACGCGGCGCGCTCGAGCGGCGTCGGGGGCGTGTAGCGCTTCGGCTATGTCGCGGGGGGATACGATCGGACGCTGAGCCGGTTCGAGCAGCGGCTGGCGGCACGCGGCGTCACGCTGCGCACCTCCTGTCCGGTGCAGGCCGTCGAGGTGTTGCCCGACGGTGTCGGCATTGCAACGGCCTCCCAGCTCTTGCGCTTCGACAAAGTCGTCATCACGCTCGCCGCGCCGCTGGCGGCGCGCATCTGTCCGGCGCTGAGCGCGCGCGAGCGCGCACTCTGCGCCGGCGTGGAATATCAAGGCATCGTCTGCGCCTCTGCGCTGCTCGACTCGCCGCTGACTTCGTATTACATCACGAACATCGCCGACGCGACGGTGCCGTTTACCGCGGTCATCGAGATGACCGCCCTGGTTGACCGCGAGGAATTCAATGGCAAGTTGCTCGTCGATCTTCCCAAGTACGTGGCCTCGGACGATCCGGCGCTGCAGCTTTCCGACGAAGAGATAGAGGATTCATTTTTGACCGCGCTTTCACGCATGCACCCGCACTTCTCCCGAAGCCAAGTTCGCGCGTTCCGGGTCTCGCGCGTGCCGCAACGTCTTTCCGATCCCGACGCCCGTCCATCTAGCTCGGCTTCCGCCAGTACAGACCAGCGTTCCCGGGCTCTTCATGGCGAGCAGCGCCAACATCGTCAACGGCACGCTGAACGTCAACGAGACGGTGCGCCTGGCCAAGCGTCTTCTACCTGCGCTGCGGGCGGGTTCGACGGAGCGGCAGCCGCAGGCGGTCGCCGTATGATGCGGGCTTCGCTCTCCCTCGACCTCGACAACAAGTGGTCGTACATGAAAACCCACGGTAATCCCGGGTGGACCGACTTCCCGACGTATCTGCCGCAGCTGTGCCGGTGGTGCTCGCACTCCCGTATGGAGATGAAGCTGCGCATCACGTTCTTCATCGTGGGACAAGACGCGGAGCGCCCGGAGAACGCCGAAGTGCTCGCCGAGATCGCACGCCGCGGGCACGAGATCGGAAATCACTCGCACCACCACGAGCCGTGGATGCATCGCCGCGGGCGCTTGGAGATCGATGACGAGCTCCGCCGCGCCGAAGAGGCGATCGACCGCGTAACCGGCGTCCGGCCCCGAGGCTTTCGCGGACCCGGATTTACCCGCTCCAGCGTCACCGAGATGCTCGTCTCCCTGGGCTATCTCTACGACGCCTCGTCGCTTGCGACGTTTATCGGCCCCCTGGCGCGGGCGTACGATTTCCGCAGCGCGAAACTCAGCGCAAAGGACCGGGCGGAGCGCGAGGATCTTTTCGGAAGCTTCGCCGATGGCTTGCGACGCAACTCGCAGCACCGGATCGAGCTATCGAACGGATCGATCGCGGAGATCCCGGTCACGACCTTTCCGCTGGGGAAGATCCCGATCCACGTCTCGACGTCCTCTATATCGCGATGATCTCTCCGCGCTCGCCCGCGCCTATTTCGAAGCGGCGATGACCGCCTGCAAGCTGACCCGAACCGAGCCGTCGATTCTGCTGCATCCGCTCGATTTTCTCACGGCCGCTGACGCGCCCGAGCTGCGCTTCTTTCCGGCGATGAGCATGAATCCCGAGGTGAAGCGACGGGTAGCGCTCGATTCGATCGCTGCGCTCGCGAAGCACTTTGACGTTAAACCGATGAAAGATGTAGTGAACCTTTGCCCGCCGGCGGCCGTTACTAGAAGAAGGGAGAATTCCATCCCACTCCTAGGCAACCGCTCGCTCGTTTATTCCGAGTTTTGCGACCGCTAGGTTGCAACGATAGGAGGCGTGCGCTAGAATGGGGGCTCGGTCGCTGGGCTAGACGGCGCGCTCTTTGTCGTGGCCCCGGAAAGGATGTGTTGATGCGGGACCTCGAGCGAGGGACGACCTCGATCTCGCCCGCTGGTTTCGACGGATTCGACGCCTCTCGTAAGAGACGCCTCGATGCTTCGTTGCGAGATACCGCCCGCGCTGCATCCGCCATCGGTTGGGCAATCGGCGTCTTCGATGCAGAACAAGATTTAGTGGCGTTCGACACGTCGGACGCGGGAATCGAGGATCGCGCCGCGCTTGCATTGCTTACCCGTATGCCGTTTCCCGCGTCACGGGCCCGATCGTTCTCAATGCCGGCGCACACGAATGCGACAATGTTCCAGCCGCGCTCGGGATTGCAACGGATACCGGAAAAGGACACTCGGTTGCGATGCTCTTTGTTCCAAGCGAACGTTCCAGCGACGCCTGGGGTGAAGCGGCGCAAGCGATCGGCTCGGCAGCCTCAAAGGTTGCGGAAGAAATCTCAAGCCTTCGACTTCGAGGGCGAGCGCAAGCGGACGACGCCGATTCCCGGCGGCCCGCACGCGTTTTTCCTCCTTAATGCCTCGCTCGACGTGCAGTTCGCGTGGTGCAGCGGAGAAGATGCTTCCGCATTTGCGCGACTCGTCGAGCCCGAGGAGGCTCGCCTCCCGCTCTTTCGCGAGCAGGCGGTGCGACGTTTGACGTCTTCGTGGAACTTCTCCCGAGCCGCTACGTGTGAAGAGCGCACCGGATATCCGCTGCTTGGACTGGCGATGCGAGTCGTGCCGATGCTCCAAAACGAAGTCTACATCGGCGTTTTTTTGGATAAGTGCGAGGATCCCGATATCGATGCGGCCGCATCGACCTTTCGCATATCTTCCCGGGAACGGGAGGTGCTCAACGGGCTGCTCGACGGCCGCACCATTACCGAAATCGCCCACGATCTCAGCGTTGCCGAATCGACGGTCAACGATCACGTCTCGCGAATGATCGCAAAGACGAACGCCCGCAACCGCATTCACATGGCCGCGACGCTGCTCGGCTGGCCGTCGATGCGTCCCGATTCGCAAGCCGCTCCCGCCCGCCAATCTTTTAAGGATCGTTTAAGCGAAAAGAGCGACGAGCACGGCGAGCCGCGCACGCGCTGTTCGTGGCGTTATCACCCCGGCGCCTAAGCCGGGTGCCGGGGGCACATGATAAGTTCTTACTACGCGTTGCACCCGAAAGGCCCGAAATAGCGGCTAAAGTCCCTAAATCCCGGCCGGACATAGAACGAACGTCTCACAAGTATATCGGGTTGTCCCGAAGTCCCATGCGGTGGCAGACTGTTAGAGTTCAGCCAAAGACCCCACCGACTACGGAGCTTTAAAAAAGCATGATTAGTACCTCGGGCGCATTGCGCGTCCTCATCATCGAAAAACAGATGCTCTTTGCCAAGGCCATCGCACAGGTGCTCTCGGCAGATCCTGACATCAAGGTCGCCGGCATCGCGGCCAGCCGGGAAACGGCGATGGTAGCCAAGGACGTTGACATCGTGATCATCGACATCGATACGGAAGAGATCGACGACGTCATCGAACATTTCAAGAGCAAGTCCCCCGATACGCGCATTTGCGCTCTCTCGGCTCACACGCAAGGCGAGCTGATGCAGCACTGTCTGGCCGCCGGCGCCGATGCGTACATCGTAAAGGATTCCTCCCTGCAGGAGCTCGTCGCAGCGATCAAGACCCTCGGCGAGGGCGCGAGCTACGTCGATCCCCGTGTTGCCGCATCGCTTCTGCGCCGCCGCGGCCCGACCAAACGCCTAACCAACGAACTGTCCCCGCGGGAGCGCGAGATCATCCGGCTCATCGCGCAGGGGTTATCGAATCGTGACATCGGCCGTCGTCTCGTTCTTTCGGAGAAGACGATCAAGAATCACGTCAGTCACATCTTCGCAAAGATACACTGCACCGCGCGGTCGCAGGCCGCGGTGCACGCGATCAGGATCGGTCAGCCTAGGCCGTCGAAGGTTCGCGGCGAGAGCGCACGCGAAGACGCCGAGCAGTCCGACCCACGCGAGGATCTGCGGCGCTACGACGGTTCGTGTCAACTCGGGGGTCGCTCGGAGATAGCGGCCCCAGGCAATCGGCGAAAACTCGTCGGGTAACGCACTAGAAGAGTGCGTCGCTAAGCTGTGTGGGGTAGGGGTGGCGAAGTGCTGCAGAAGCACGACCGCCACGGTTGCTGCCAGAGAGCCCGCCGCCGCGTATGCGATCCGGCGGGCGGCAGCCCCGGGCAGAAGACAGAGCAAGGCGCCGAAGACCCCCGCTGCATCGATGAGCAAAACTGCGGGCCTCGGCGCCTGCGTCCAAACCGTCACGAGCAGAACGACGAAGAGCGAGGCAAAGGCCCGGGCCGATTCCTTTTCCAGCCGTGCGGCGAGGATCAATACGGCCGGCACGGCGATCAGTATTTGAATGTCGTGCAGGTAGATTCCAAAGAGCGTCACGGCCGCCGGCGGAAGCAGCGGCAGAAGATCGTTTTGTCCGCGCGCGCGCGCCAGCCGGCCGGCCGCGAAGATGCCCGCGATCGCCGCGAAGGCAAACCAAATCTTACCAGCCAGCAACGCTGCGCTGGCCGGAGTTCCGAGAACGTAGAGCAGCCGGCTAAGGCTGTATTGATCCGACGCGACGATCTCCGCATTGGCCAGCAACGGCAGAACGCGCGTAAAGTACTCGACGTTCGGCCCGGCTCCCAGCGCGATCGCGCTGAGCACGCCGAGGCCTGCGCCCGTCGCGACGATGGCGATCCGCGTTCCCGGTGCGAAGATCAGCAGCGCCAGCACCGCCGGCAGACCGACGTTGGGCTGGACCAGCGCCAGTGAGACTGCTACCCCGGCGGCCGCTGGGCGCCCCGCGTGCAGCAGATACGCCGCGCCGCAGATCGCAACCAGCGCAAGCGGCGGAATCTCGCCGTACGCGACGTTGAGCAGCGTTAGCGGCGCTAGTGCCAAGAGCACCGCGTAGCTCGGCGCTCGAATGAGCCGCCCGAGCGCCAAGGCGCTCACGATCGACGCACCGACGAGTGCCAGCGCGAAGAGCTCGGCTGCCAGCCGCGCCGGCAGCGACGAGAGCAGCGCGAACCCGGCGAGCACGTATCCCGGCTGCGGAGCCGGCTCGACGTAGCCGCTTGGCATTGGTGAGGCTTCGAAGCTGCGCTCGCACGAGCGAAGCGGCTCGACACGGTAGGGATCCACCCGCTCCCGGACGGCGGCTCCGCGCAGTAGAACGCCTTGAAGCTCTGATGTCCGACGAGTCCGCGCTGGGCCAGCGCGAAGGCGACGACCGCCAACACCACTGAGACGGCGGCGAAGGCTGCTCTGCCGGCAGGCGCATTCATGTTGCGAATAAGCATACCGCGCTCGGCGGCCCGGCGGGAGTGCCGGCCGGGGAACGGCGCGCGGCCGAAAGGCTCAGGCCGCCGGCCGGGACCTAAGCCGGAGCCCATGGTCCACATCGACGTTGGAGCCCAGCCCTGCGGGGGTTATAATCTCGCTTGGTGATTCGAGCAGAGCGGCTTTCGTCAGTGGCATTGCGTTGGCCGCCGTTCGCGGTGATCGCGCTGGGCGCCAACCTGCTCGTTACGCTGCCGCTTGCGTGGCTGCTCAACATTTGGCAGGACGAGGCCTACACGCTGCAGACCACCAGCAACGGCGTCGCCTACGCCTTTCACCAAGCGCTTGCGTTCGAGCAGAACGCACCGCTCTATTTCGTTCTGATCAGCCTTTGGCGCTCGTTGGGCGACGGTATCTTCGATTTGCGCTTTTTCTCGGTGCCGTGCATCGCGGCTACGATACTGCTCGCCCCCGCGCTCGCCCGGCGGTATCTTCCGCGGCAGAACGAAAAGCTCGTAACGGCCGTCGTAGCCTGCAATCCCTTTTCGATTTGGGCCGCGGTCGAGATCCGCGTTTACGCAATGATCGTCTTGGTCAGCGCACTCCTCTTGCTGACGTTCTACGACGCCTTCATCGCGCAACGGCGGACGACCGGGGCCGCAGTCGCGTACGCGGCGTGCGTCGCGCTCGCGCTCTACACCCAGTACTACCTGGCCTTTCTCGTGGCTGGGCAAGCACTTACCGTCGTGGTCTTCTACCGCCGCGCGCTGCTGCGGCTCGTTCTTGCCGGCCTCGCGGCGGCTCTGGCGTTCCTTCCAATGCTGGCAATCGTTCCCGGTCAGGTCGCCAACTTCAAAGACGGCTTCGCTAGGCCATCGCTGCCCTACGCGTTTGCTTCACTCGCCGGCATTCTGGCGAGATACGTTCTTCCGCTGCCGGTCCCGCACTCGACGATCGCGTATCTCGTTCTGGCGGCCTGCGCGCTCGCGGCGCTGGCGATCTTTCGCCCGAAGCTGCAGCGAACCGGAAACGGCGCGATTCTCTTGACGACCGCCGGAGCGTTCGTACTTTTCGCAGCGGGCACGTACGTATCGGGCGTCCACATTCTCGATCGTCACGCCGCCTCGCTGTTTTTGCCCGCGACGCTCTCCGTCTTTGCGCTCTTTTCGTTCTTACCCGAGGCGCGAGAGCGGCGTGCCGCGGCCATATGGAGTGCCGTCGCCGTGGCGCTCTCGCTGCTCGTTCTGATCGGCACGTACCACCAGCTGGCCAAACCCGGCGATTGGAGCCGCGTCAGTGCTTACTTCCGTGCCCACGAGCGGCCCGACGAACCGATCGTCGTCTTCGAAGCCGAGAACGCATTGCCGTTCGAGTACTATTATCACGGCCCCAATCGTGTCGTCGCGGTGCCGCACGCCGTCGATTTTCACCGCTACGTCGTGACCCGCTTCATCATTCACGGCGACGCCGAACTGCGCGCCGCTATGCCCGCCCAAGAGCGGCTCTGGCTGATCACTGCCGGGAGCTGCCGGTCGGCCAACGTGCGCTTCGGCTGCGCCAAGCTCGAGCGGTACGTCGAGCGTCGCTACAACGTGGAATCCGACACGGCTTTCGACGGCGCACGCGTCCGCCTGTTGAAAAAAGATGCAAAGTAAGCGGCCCCGCGCTCTTCCTGCAATAGGGTGCCGAAATTTGCTCCGAGTATGGCGAAATCGTTTTCCTGGGTGTAAGCTTAGGAACGCTGGCCGCTACAAACACGCGCGGCCGGATATCGCAGAGAGGGATTAGGATGCTGGCTCACCTGTTTTTGGCGCTCATGTCGATCGTTTTTCCACCGCTCGACACTCCGGCAGCTGTTCCCGAGCACACTGGTCGGAGATCCTGCGCGTCGTCGCCTCTATCCGCACTTAGGGCACCGTGACCGGCGTCACTCATCATGCGCCAACTCGCCGCCTACCCGCGGCAGAACGGGGTTGCGGCCGCGCTGCGGGAACTGGGGCGGCTGGAGCGCACGCTGTTCACGCTCGACTGGATCAGCGAACCCGAGCATCGCGCCGCGAAACCAGCCAAGAGCTGAACAAGGGCGAAGCGCGCAACAGTCTGGCCCGCGCTGTCTCTCATCCATCGGCTCGGGGAAATCCGCGATCGCACCTACGAAAACCAGCAGCACCGTGCGTCCGGTCTCAACCTGCTCGTCACCGCCATTATCCTGTGGAACACGCGATACCTCGAGCGCCGCCGTGGCGACCCTTCGACGTGACCGAGGATGTGCCCGACCATCTGCTCCGCCCCACCTGTCGCCGCTCGGTTGGGAGCACGTGAACCTGACCGGCGACTACGTCTGGGGCGCCCAGAGCAGCGTGACGGAAAACACTGACGGTTTGAGGGCGCTGCGAAGCCCGCCCGAAGCGTTGCCAGAGCCGCCTGACGCTCCCACTTTGTCTGCTTATGTGTACCAGGAGGCCAGTTCGTTAGTTCCGGCCGGTGAAGAGAGCGGCGCTCGCACGGCCCCGGCGTCGCCAGACTGGAATTCCTTCGTAAGAATCGAACTGGGCTGGGATTTCGGCGTGCGAGTGCTTGCCTATTTACTCTATGGGTGCCGGTTGGGGCGAACGCGGAGCGCCGTAAGCCATAGCCATCCACCAAAACTGCGTGCGCGTCCGCCGATACGGCGCACTCGGCCGCCCCACGCACGCCCCAGGTTCACTGCGGCTCCGTCTCAGTGGCGCGGAGCCATTCGAAAATGCAGTGGGCCAAAGCATCATGTCGCCCGTTGAAGTAATGGTCCCCACCTTCAAGCATAATGACCTCAACCTTGGCACCTCTCGCAGCCTCGCTGAGTTCGGCGACGCGGTCGTTCGCCGCGATGAGTGGATCATCGGCTCCCTGAATGACGAGTATATTGCCCCTGATTTGGGCTGCCGAGGCAAGGGAGCTTTCCCAAATCTCTGGTTTATAGGATTTGATCGCACCCAGCGTCATCAGAATACGGCGGAACGGCCGGTGGTCACCGGACAATCCAGGGTAGCAGAGTGACTTTGTTGCAGCCATGTCCGTGACCGAGGAGCACGACGTCTCCCGGAATGGATGGTTCAAGAGCGCGATCTCTTTGACCGAAGTACGATCCACATTCTCCGGGCCGGGTGCTAGAGGGATCTCGGGTTGCTTCTAACTGTAACCGTTCAAGGAAAGCGATGCCGGCTGCTATGTCATAGTAGGATATATCGAAATCCCGTACCTCCTTTATATCGTGGTCGCGCATGTTTAGGGCCAGGCAAGAATGGCCTGCAGCGACGAACAGGGGGGGTAACCAGCGGGAGGGTCCACGGTAGAAATTCCAGCCGAGGCCATGCACGGCTAGGATTGAGGCTGCAGGGCACAGTCTACCGTCCGGCGCGGGATACCAGGCGCCGTCGAGTTCAATATTGTCTGCCGTTTTGAGCGTTACGAGATCCAATGGCATGCGAGGGTCCTCGCAGTGTTCCAGAGACACCGCAGACCGTCGGCTGCCGGCACGTGTTTCAATCGGGCCGTCCCGCAGCATCAGGTTTTTTCGATATTCCAAAACACGAGGTTGTTGGCTTCTAGGATGCCTTGAATGCCACGGCGCCAGACATAAGGTTGGCGGACCTGGCCGAGCGGCACGTAGGGTATACTGGTCCACAGCCGCTTGTGCATCTGCTCCAGTAACTCCTGCCGACGAGCTGGATTTGCCTCGTGCACATAGGCGCGACGTAGCGCCTCCTCCTCGGCGTCGCAGGGCCAGCCAGGGAAGTTCTTGCCATCGCAGGTCGTTACCGTTGACGGACTGATAAGGGGGCTTTCGTTGGCTGCTCCGGTTGCCATTGTGTGGAACATATTCCAACCCCCTGCCGAGAGTGGATCCTTCTTGATCCGGCGCGCGACGAAGGTGGCCGCATCGCTGAGCTGCAGATCGACTTTCATGCCGATCTTCTCAAGAGTTTGCGCCGTGACAAGGCTCATCTGACGGAACATCTGGACGTTGCTGGCACCAATCATCACGACCTTCTCTCCGCCATAGCCGGATTTTGCCAGAAGGCGGCGGGCGAGATCCAGGTCCGGTGACTTGTAAGCGTCAGATCCTATCTGGTACCATTGGGGCTGCCGCAGACCCAGTAAGCCCTACAAACGCCCCAGAAATGGGGGTCACCGACCGCGGCCTCCATTTCATCTTTTTGGCTTAAAGCGTGCGCAACCGCTTGGCGTGCCTTAACATTGTTGAAGGGGGGCAATAGCCAGTTAAACCGCAGCACTGTCTGGCCTTCGATCGGCCATAGTTCGCGAATTACTATGTCGGGATCATTTGAGACAGTCGGTATCAGGTCTATTGACGGTGAGTCCAGCATGTCCACTTCGCCAGTGCGCAATGCCGCATAAGCCACCTCCGGATCGGGCATTATCATCCATTCTACACGTCTTACCTTGGCGACCTTGCCCCCAGCGAAACCACTCGGCGGCTCCGATCGCGGTACGTAGCCCTCAAAGCGCTCCCAAATGATATGCGCGCCGGGTTCATATTCGTCGGGAAGAAAACGAAATGGGCCGGAGCCAATGAGGGTACGAACCGGACTAGATGGAGACGTTTCTGCCTCCTTTTCGCGCATAATCGCCCCGCTGATGTTATTACCGCCGCCAAGAAGAAATTCGACGAAGGCAAAAGGTTCGTGCAGGCGCAGAACGAAACTACTGTCATCGATCCGGTCCATACCGGCAACATAGCTGGCGAATAGCTGATTTGTGGTGTCCCCCAGCAACATGCGTCGCAGAGACGCCATGACATCGCGCGTGGTGACGTCACTACCGTCATGAAAGCGCAGCCCGGAACGCAGGCGAAAGCGGTAAGTCAGTCCGTCATCAGAGCGCTCCCATGTCTCAACCATCTGCGGCTTGGCGACCATCTTGGCGTCCCAGCTGAACAGCGTGTCGTAGATCATCAGCGCGGCGTTGGTCGTGGAGTAGAAGCCGGTCACCACGGGATCAAATATCGTCGGCTCAGAGAATGGAACTACACGCAGCAGATCGCTATCCGTCGATCCAGCGTGACCAGCACGCATGCCAAGCGCAAAGGATGTTCCGGCCAAAACCTTCAGTAAATGGCGGCGAACCCACATTTCCGTCCCCCCTGTTTGGGAGTATTGATCCCACACTTCGCAGATGATCGGCCTGTCGGGCTAGGATTAGGCGATCTTCGGCCGCCGGGCAAAGGCTTTTAGGCTTCTCGCTCCGCTCGCCTTCCAGAGGGGACAGATAGCCGCAAGCGAGCAATTATTGGAAGGATCGACGCCGATGCCTGAAACCTGCACCTGCTTGTGTTATGCACTATCCGACCATGAAATCTCAGCCTTTGTCACCGATCAGCACAGTCGATCGCATCCGCACAACCGCGGAGCAGCTAGAGGGCGCAGAGCGGCGCGTCGCGCAGGCCATTCTTTCGGACATCGACTGGGCAACCCGCGCAACAATCCGAGACCTCGCGCGACGCGCAGGGGTCAGCGAACCCACGGTCATCCGATTCGCCAGGCATGTGGGTTGCTCCGGGTTTGTCGACCTGAAGCGCCGCGTCTCACAGGACATCGCGACAGCCCGCATGTTCACTTTCCCCGACCATGCTGTGATATCGGGCGACAGCAAGGTTGTCGCTAGCCAAGTTTACGAGGCGACGGCGCAGGCTCTCGCCTACAGTTTTGCACAGCGCGATACCGACGCCCTGGCTCGCGCGGCGTCTGCGGTCCACCACGCCAGGCGCGTCTTCTGCATGGGGACCGGGGGCAGCTCCGCCAATATGGCACTCGAAGCCGAAAATCGTCTCTTCCGGTTCGACATCCACGTCACAGCATTCATCGATGACTACAAGCAGCGAATAGCCGCCGGACTATGGAGCGAACTGATGCCCTTATCGTCTTCTCCGTGACGGGCCGGCCCAGAACCCTCGTCGATTGCGCGACGGCCGCCGCAACGGTCGGTGCGTCCGTGATTTCCATCACGCGGCCTGGCAGTCCGCTTGCGACAGCCGGTCCGGTCCTTTTGCCGTTGGACATCCCAGACAACGATCAGCGTTTCGAAATCCCGAACCGGAGCCGCTATGGACAGCTCTACTTGATCGATTGCCTGGCGACACTGGTCGCCGCGCAACGCCAGCAGGCAGCCGCACCCAAACTGCGGCGCCTCCGTGGCTCGCTGATCGACTTGCACGGTGAAACCGACAACCAGCCGATTGGGGATTAATGAGGCCCGAGCCCGCCATGTAGCAAAAATACAGGGCCAGGGCGCGGGCTGGCCGATGCCATCTCGTCTTTTCCTGGGTTTGAGGGTCCCATGTTGCAAAACTACGGAACGCCGATAAGATGGCTGGTGAGCATTCCAGCAGCACGCCGTGGGGTAATTGGCGATGGCGGGAATTTCTACCTATGCGTACCGACCACCACGGATACCGGCCGATCGCTGTAACGCGCCGTATCGGATCATGGAAGCGATCGCTGGGCCGAAACAGCACGGTGTTCGCCTACCTGTTGAACACGCCGTCCATGTTTATCATAGCTCTCCTTGTGGCTTATCCGATAGGCTATTCGCTGTGGGTCAGCCTGCACCGTTACGATCTGCGCCGCCCCCGCATCTTCCGGTTCATTGGCCTACAAAATTATCTCGATGTGATCGCCGATCCGGCCTTCGGATCGGCGTTGCGTGTCACCGTGATTTTTACTCTGACCGCAGTCACGGCGATCGTGCTCCTTGGCCTTGCCGTCGCCTTGCTGTTGAACCGGCCATTCCCAGGCTGCGGGTTCGTTCGCGCCATCAGTATTGGTGCCATGGGCTATCCCGCCTGTCGTGAATGGCCTGATGTGGCAATGGATCTACGATCCCAAGATTGGCGCGCTGAATGCCCTGTTGAAATGGGCCGGGTTGATCGATCATTACCAGGGTTGGCTGGCTGTGCCCTCCTTTGCCCTCGGCGGCCTGATCGTGGCTCATACCTGGAACGAGTTCGCGCTTGCCGCAATCATCTTCCTCGGGGCGCTGCAGCGCGTACCGGGTGAACTCTACGACGCGGCCCGCGTCGGATGGCTGCAGATCCTGGCAATTGTTCTGCCACATCACGTTGCCCTGGCTCGCCCAGGCGCTGCTCGTCGTATTAATCCTAGAGACGATGCTCGCGATCCGCGCTTTCGACATCATCTATGTGTTGACCGCCGGCGGACCCGGTACGTCAACGACAACTCTCACCTGGGCAACCTACCTTACGACTTTCGATCGCTCGATTTCGGCCATGGAAGCGCCTATGCCTATATCGTATCCCTCATCACCCTCGTTCTAGCGGGGGCGTATCTTCACGTACTCTATCGGCGTGGAGAGTTCGAGATATGAGTGCCGCAACGCGTACGCCACCACTGGCACACTGCGATGCTATCCATGGGTGGACTGGAAATCACGCTCTATGTGTTGGCCCCGTTTTTCTTGGCTCGTGCTGACTAGCCTGATGCATGAACGCGACGTGCTGTCGGTCCCGCCCGACATCGGCTGGCACAGCTTCACCCTCGACAACTACCTGACGTTTCTGCACGCGTCGGGCATTGCTGCGATAGTCGGCAGTCGTGCGGCCGAGACACTCTTCCTGGAACATTGAACTCGCTGATTGCGGCGAGCGCAACTGCGGTATTGAACTTGCTGCTTGGCACGTTGGCTGGCTACAGCTTTGCGCGTCCGCTTTCCTGGCCACCTGGCGCTTCTGGTGACGTATTCGGCTCGCGCATGGTCCCGGGTATTGCGCTGATGGTACCGCTATACTTGACCATCAAGACGCTGCACCTGCTCGACAACCTGGCTGCGCTGGCGATCACGTATCTGACGCTCACGCTGCCTTTTACGATCTGGCTAATGAAAAATTACTTCCAAGGGATTGCTCGATCTCTGGAAGAGGCCGCCTTGGTGGATGGCTGCAGCTGGTGGCAAATGGTATGGCGCATACTGATTCCGGTTGCCATGCCTGGCCTGGCCACGCTGCGATCTTCGCCTTCATGACAGCTTGGGAATCGACTATTTGTTCGCGGCCATCCTCACTACGACGATGGCGGCCGAAACCGCTCCCGTGGTCGTCGCCGGTTTCGTCACGGACGTGACGACAGCTCGCACGCTGATGGCTGCGGGCGGCGTACTCGCCGTCATTCCGCCATTGCTGCTCGCGCTGATGGCCCAGCGGATGATCGTGCAGGGCCTGACCGGCGGAGCCGTCAAAGGATGAGCGCCCGATCCGTAACCACCTCTTGTCTGGGGAACAGCATATGACCTCGCATCTGTCCTCGCTTCAACTTCGTCGGCGTGGCTTCCTCGGAGGCGCGGCTGCGGCGGCAATGGGATCTTCGGCGCGCGCCGCTGCGGTGACAAAGGTGTCGTTCGACGGATGGGCCTTCGAGCCTCAAGTGACGGAAGCGGATATCAAACTATTTATGCAACAAAACCCCGATATCGCCGTCGATTATACGCCGCTCGATCTGCAGACCTATAATCAGAAAATGATCGCGTTGTTTGTAGCGAACACGCCGCCGGATGCATTCTTCATTCGCGACACCGATCTTGGTGCCTGGGTCGAGGCCGGGTGGGTGCAGCCCATCGACGGCATGCCCGGTTTGGACGATCTCAATGCGGAGATGTTTCCTTATATTCGGCAGGCGATGAGCTACAAGGGGAAGCAGTACGGAACCCCGTATTACGGCGATATCTTCATGTACATGTACGACCGGAAGGCAGTGGCGAACAGCCATGTCACGCAGCCGATCGTCACACTGGAGCAGTTGAAGAACGCGGCCCTGGAGGTGAAGAAGGCGGGTCTCGCCGAATATCCCATTCTGAAAGGCTACAAGACCGACGTGGACGGGCTCAGCGAATTCTGGTCCATGGTCCTGGCTTCGGGCGGTCACCTGTTCGATCAGGCACTCGATCCGGTTTATCCAACTCAGGACAAGACGGCACTCGCGGTGCTCGAGTGGCTGATGGACGCGATGCATACCTGGAAAATTATGGACCCGAGTGGCCTGCAGATGGATCAGACCCAGGCGCGAGACGTGTTCCTTGGCGGGCAGGGTATCTTCACATCCAATGTCGGCAATGTGCTGCCGCGTGCCAACAATAAGCAATACAGCAAGCGGGCCGGCGACATTCAGATCATGCGGTTTCCTGCGCTACAGGATGTCGGTAAGGGACCCATGGGATGGCGCTCGCATGTACCGGCATCAGCGCAACGACCAAACAAAGACCCGCCGCTCGGCGTCTGGTCTGGTTCATGGGTGGCAAGGACAAATCCGGCGCTTACTACACTGCCAGGACTGGTATCTGCGCTTTGGCGTTGGCTACTCCTACAAGCCGCTCGACAACGATCCAGACATCATTGCGGCGCAGAAGGCCGCGGGTACGACCTGGCGATCCGCAGCGAGGAATACGCGACGGCACAGATGCGCGAGAACATTTCCTCGCCCTGGTATTCCGAGTGGGACCGCTTCACGCAGGAGCAGATCCAGAACGTGCTCCTGGGGCAGACGAAACCGATAGAGGCGCTTCAGGCGTCCGCAGCCAAGGCGAGCGCTCTCAAGAAGCAGAGCTGACCCGAACATGTATTGGACAAGACGGGACGGCTTGGGGAATCCGGTTGATCTGCCTGCACGGATTCTGTCAGTCATCCTTCTATTGGGAACCCACGTTGGACCGGCTAGCCGATGCAGGACGCGCGGCCATGGCACCCGACTTGGCAGGATTCGGGCGCTCGAACGATTTGCCCGGCCCCTATTCGATGGAGGCTTATGCTGATGCGCTGGCAGCCGCGCTGCAACGCCAGCGGATCGCTCGTGTGATCCTGGTCGGCGGATCCATGGGGGGTGTTGTCGCGCAGCACTTCGCATTGCGACATCCAAACCAGCTTGAACGCTTGCTGCTGGTCGCCACCGGAGCCTTTACTCTGGATCCAGAGGGGGCGCTCGCGAAAGCCGACGTGCTCGCCAATGCGGCATGGGATGTGGTGACCACGGACAGCGTGATCAAAGGCTTCTTCTATCGTCCCCTCCCGCCGGAGCGGACATCTACCATACGCGACATCGCCCTCATGGCGGCACAGCCCGCCGACCGTGGCTGCGGCACGATCCAACGCCTGCTCTCGCACCTTCGAGCGTCTCGGCGAGATTGAGAGACCGACGATGATTATACAGGGACGACACGATGCTGTTCGCACAGCCGAGCATGGGGTTGAGATGAGCAGGCGTCTTCCCGACTGTCGTTTGGCTGTGCTGGAACATTCAGGGCACACACCGCAGCTGGAACAACCCGACGCGTTCCATGATCTGGCGATGCCTTTCCTGTTGGCCGGAAGATCCTGACGAATGCATATCGATGATCTTGCCGAAAAGGTCTGCCTGGTGACGGGTGCCAGTCGTGGCATAGGTGCCACCGTCGCCCGTGCACTGGGGCACGCCGGCATGCGCGTTGGCATCCATTATCGGTCGGGTGAGGCCGAAGCGTCCGCAGTTGCAATGGAGATTGAGGCGAATGGCGGCGAAGCCCTGTTGCTACAGGGCGATGTCGCCGAACGGGAAACGATGGCACGCCTGATCCAGCAGATGATCACGCGATTTGGACGTCTCGACATCCTCATCAACAACGCAGGCGATCTGATTGAACGTTGTCCGCTGGCTGACACTTCGGATGCGTTGTTCGACCAGCAGATAGCAATCAACGTCCATCCGGTTTTCGCCGGGTGTCGCGCTGCGGTGCACCAGTTCCGAGCGCAAGAACCGAAGGGAGGAATCATCATCAATCTCAGCTCGATCGCGGCTCGCACAGGCGGCGGCGGAGGCTCGTCTCTGTATGCCGCGAGCAAGGCTTTCGTAGCCACGATGACACGGGCTCTGGCCAAGGAGGTCGCCTTGGACGGCATCCGCGTGAATGCCGTTGCACCGGCGTAATCGCCACCCCGATGCAGGATCGTACCACCCCGAAGGCCTCACAGGATGCATTGCGCGCCATCATTCCATGCGGCGGATCGGGGCAGCCGAGGAATGTGTGGGCGCCTTCCTGTTTTTGTGCTCAGAGAAGCTGAGCAGCTACATCACGGGTCAGGTGCTCGAAGTGAACGGGGGCCTCCTCATGCCGTGAGCGGCCTTGTTACGGCTGTTTAGCGTGTCCAGGGATGCGTATTGAGAAAATCCCCAACGACGGAATTGAAAATCTCGGGTTGTTCGACATTGGGCAGGTGTGCCGATCTGGGTATGATCGCCAGCTGTGCTCCCGGGATGGCTGCCTGCATTTCCTGTGCGTCGTTGAATAGGGTCGAGGGATCATCCCTCACCCACTACGATCAGCGTCGGCGCCGTAATCCTGGCAGCCGTCTCCGCACTCCGCATATCGCGCATGGCCATCGAACAACCAAGATCACCATCGATTGAGGTTCGTTGGATCATACCACGCAGCCGGGCGACCGCGTCTGGATCTCGGGTGCGAAAGCTTCGGGCGAACCACCGGTCAATGAAGGGCTCGACCTGTGGCTCCAGGCCTTCACGCTCGAACCGCGGCAATGCGTTCCTGCCACATCGCCTCTCGGCTTTTCATGGTGGTGTCGCATAGGACGAGCGGCCCCAGGCGTTTCGCATGCCGAGCGGCGAAGCATTGCCCTATCATCCCGCCGAGGGAAAGCCCGACAAAAGCTGCGCGCTCGACGCCCAGATGATCCATCAGGTGGAGTGCATCGTCAGCCAGCAGTTCCAACTCATATGGGTGCGGTGACGAAGCAGTTCGCCCATGACCTCGGACGTCGTATCGCAGCACCCGGAACCATTTCGAAAAAAGCAGCTTGCGGCATCCACATATCGGTAGTTGTCGCCAGACCGTCGCTCAACAGGACCACTGGTGCATCACTTGGCCCGTCCACACAGTCCCCGATGGAAAGACCGTCCACATCGATTGTCAGCACAAGCTTCTCCGATATGTCTGAGGGAATTGCGAAGTTGATCTCGGCGGATGACGGCATGGGCGCTGAGCCGGATCCGAGTGAGCCCACGGGTCGTGTCCAGTTCGTGGTGTACGAGCTGTGGGTAAGTGGCCTGCCGGAGCTACCGCCAAGAGTCTGGAGTAGGGCAGGCCCTCACAGCGGTGGTCACCGTGGTGCTCCTGGGTAGGGTTGGGTTGCGACACGCAACTCTGACCTTGGAGGCCACCCCGATGACCGAGACATGATCACCCTTCGCGAGCTGATGGAGAAGGGTTCGGACGACGCACTGCTGCGCGAGATGATCGGCTTCGCCGCGCAGCGTCTGATGG